>NZ_FOXM01000020.1 GCF_900115715.1 Geopseudomonas sagittaria | reverse complement strand
CCGTTCCTGTGGGGCTCCAAGCGTACCGGTCCGGACCTGGCCCGCGTTGGCGGCCGCTACTCCGACGACTGGCACCGCGCCCACCTGTACAACCCGCGCAACGTGGTGCCCGAGTCGAAGATGCCCTCCTACCCCTGGCTGGTGGAGCACAAGCTGGACGGCAAGGACACCGCCAACAAGATGAGCGCGCTGCGTACTCTGGGCGTTCCCTACACCGAGGAAGACATTGCCGGCGCCCGCGACGCGGTCAAGGGCAAGACCGAAATGGACGCGCTGGTCGCGTACCTGCAGGTCCTCGGCACCAGCATCAAGAACACACGGTAACGCGCCATGGATATCGGGACTCTGCGTGGACTGGGTACAGCCATCATATTCATCGCCTTCGTGGTCCTGCTGATCTGGGTATTCGGTCGGTCCAAGAAGAGCTTTGACGAAGCGGCCAACCTGCCCTTCGCCGATGAGCCCAAGTCCGAAAAGCGTGAAGAAGAAGCTTCCAGGAGTAAGCACGAATGACCAGTTTTTGGAATTGGTACGTCACCGTACTCAGCCTCGGCACCATAGTGGCGCTGACCTGGCTGCTGTTCGCGACCCGCAAGGGCCAGCGTCCGGACACCACCGACCAGACGATGGGACACACCTTCGACGGCATTCAGGAGTATGACAACCCGCTGCCCAAGTGGTGGTTCATGCTGTTCGTCGGCACCGTGATCTTCGCCCTCGGCTACCTGGTGCTCTACCCGGGCCTGGGCAACTGGAAAGGCGTCCTGCCGGGTTACGAGGATGGCTGGACCGGCGTCAACCAGTGGAAGAAGGAAATGGCCCGCGCGGACGAGCAGTACGGCCCGCTGTACGCCAAGTTCGCCGCCATGCCGGTGGCCGAAGTGGCCAAGGACGAGCAGGCCCTGAAAATGGGGGCGCGCCTGTTCGCCTCCAACTGCTCCGTCTGCCACGGTTCCGACGCCAAGGGTGCCTACGGCTTCCCGAACCTGACCGACCATGACTGGCTGTATGGTGGCGAAGCCGACACCATCAAGACCACCATCATGAATGGCCGTCAGGCCGCCATGCCGGCCTGGAAGGACATTCTCGGCGAGGAAGGCATCAAGGACGTCGCCGGCTACGTGCGCAGCCTGTCGGGCCTGAAGAACCCGGAAGGCATCGATCTCGCTGCCGGCCAGAAGACCTTCGCCACCAACTGCGCCGTCTGCCACGGTCCGGAAGGCAAGGGCGTGCAGGCCATGGGCGCACCGAATCTGACCGACCGCATCTGGCTGTACGGCTCGAGCTTCGCCCAGGTCCAGCAGACCCTGCGTCACGGCCGTAACGGCGTGATGCCGGCGCAGAAGGACCTGCTCGGCAACGACAAGGTCCACCTGCTGGCGGCCTACGTGTACAGCCTGTCGCAGAAGGCTCCGCAGCAGTAAGTCACCCTGCGGACAGAAACGCCGCTTTCCGGTCACCGGAAAGCGGCGTTTTCATTTGTGCCGCACATGCAACGACCAAACCGGTGCCGGCCAGATACTCCACGTGGTATTGCGCGACCACCCGTCGCATGCAGCAGTCCGCCATTAGGCGTAGCATTGCGGAAAAGGTGAATTGATCCCGGTCGGCGATGTACCGGCCGGGGCACCTCCTCCAGCCATGGTAGAGACCGATGAGCGACAAGATTCCCGTTCAGGATGTAACCCCTCCCTCCCCTGTCAAGAAAGGCGAAAGCGTCGATCTCTACGCCAAGCGCGAGCAGATCTACACCAAGGCCTTCACCGGACTGTTCCGCAACGTCCGCATGATCAGCGGCGCCTTCCTGTTCCTGATGTTCTTCGGCACCGCGTGGCTCAACTGGGGCGACCGTCAGGCGGTCTGGTGGAACCTGCCGGAGCGCAAGTTCTACATCTTCGGTGCCACTTTCTGGCCCCAGGACTTCATGCTGTTGTCCTGGCTGCTGATCATCTGCGCCTTCGGCCTGTTCTTCATCACCGTGTTCGCCGGCCGCGTCTGGTGCGGCTACACCTGCCCACAGAGCGTGTGGACCTGGGTGTACATGTGGGCGGAGAAGGTCACCGAGGGTGACCGCAACCAGCGCATGAAGCTCGACAAGCTGCCGATGAGCGCCGAGAAGTTCCTGCGCAAGACCGCCAAGCACGCCATCTGGCTGGGCGTCGCCCTGTTCACCGCCCTGACCTTCGTCGGCTACTTCACGCCGATTCGCCAGCTGACGGTCGATCTGGTCACCCTCAACATCGAGGGCTGGGCCCTGTTCTGGGTTGGTTTCCTCACCCTCGCCACCTACGGCAACGCCGGCTGGCTGCGCGAGCAGGTGTGCATCCACATGTGCCCCTACGCCCGCTTCCAGAGCGTGATGTTCGACAAGGACACCCTGATCGTCTCCTACGACCCGAACCGCGGCGAGCGGCGCGGCCCGCGCAAGAAGGATGCCGACTACAAGGCCCTGGGCCTCGGCGACTGCATCGACTGCAAGATGTGCGTGCATGTCTGCCCCACCGGCATCGACATCCGTAACGGCCTGCAGATCGCCTGCATCGGCTGCGCGGCCTGCGTCGACGCCTGCGACAGCATCATGGAGAAGATGAACTATCCCAAGGGGCTGATCAGCTATACCACCGAGCACAACCTCAGCGGCCAGAAGACCCACCTGCTGCGTCCGCGCCTGATCGGCTACGCCATCGCCCTGCTGGTCATGATGGGCGCCTTCGCCACCGCGCTGTACCTGCGCCCGCTGGCCGAGCTCGACGTGATCAAGGACCGCGTGCTCTACCGCGAGAACGAGGAAGGTCGCATCGAGAACGTCTACACGCTGAAGATCATGAACAAGGATCAGCGCGACCACGTCTACACCATCGCCGTTTCCGGCCTCGACGGTCTGGTCTTCGAAGGGCGGCGCGAGGTCAAGGCCGTGGCCGGCGAAATCCTCGCGGTACCGGTAGAACTGTCCATCGACCCTGACAAACTGCCTTCCAGTACCAACGAGATTCTCTTTACAATTCAGGCCGCCGACATTCCCGGCAAAACCTTCGACGCCGAAAGCCGCTTCATCGGCCCGAGCGTCCGCTGACAGAGAGTGCGCATGCAACAGCCCGAGATCACCACCCGCTGGTACAAGCAGTTCTGGGCCTGGTTCGTCATCGGCATCCTGGCCTTCAGCGTGGTCCTCGGGACCACGCTGCTGGTGGTGTCGATCAAGACCGCCGACACTCTGGTCGCCGACAACTACTACGACGTCGGCAAGGGCATCAACACCTCGCTCAAGCGTGAAGAGCTGGCCGAGCGTCTGGGCATGCAGGCCACCCTCACCCTCGACGAGCACACCGGCCTCGCCGAACTGCGCCTGGCCGGCATCAGCCAGCCGGCGCAGCTGGTGCTCAACCTGATCTCGCCGACCCAGCCGGAGCGTGACCGCCGCGTCGTGCTCCAGCCGGTCGCCGGCGAAGCCGGGCTGTACCACGGTCAGATGCAAGATGCGGTCAGCGGGCGTCGCTTCGTCGAACTGCTCGGCCAGGAAGGCGGCGAGGACTGGCGTCTGTACCACGAGATCACTCTCGAAGACCGCCGCCCCGTGCAGCTGCTGCCCTGACCTGCGTCATGGCCACGCCCCTGCCCTGCTACCACTGCGGGCTGCCGGTTCCCGACGGCAGCCCGTATCACGCCCAAGTGCTCGGCGAAGCCCGCGCCATGTGCTGCCCCGGCTGCCAGGCGGTGGCCGAGGCCATCGTCGCCGGCGGCCTGGAAGGCTACTATCGGCACCGCAGCGAAACCGCCGCCAACCCCGAAGCCCTGCCCAAGGCCCTGAGCGACGAGCTGGCGCTGTACGACCGCGAGGACGTGCAGCAGGGGCTGGTCAGCCATGCCGGCGAGCAGGCGCAAACCTGCCTGCTGATCGAGGGCATCAGCTGCGCCGCCTGCGGCTGGCTGATCGAGCACCACCTGAAGAAGCTTCCCGGCGTCAGCGAGGCCAGCCTCAACCTGTCCAACCATCGTCTGCAGATCAGCTGGGACGACAGCCGCCTGCCGCTCAGCCAGCTGCTCGCCGAGCTGCGCCGGATCGGCTATGCCGCCCACCCCTACCAGGCCGATGCCGCCGCCGAGCAGATGCACCGGGAAAACCGCCTGGCCATGCGCCAGCTCGGCGTGGCCGGCCTGCTGTGGATGCAGGTGATGATGGCGACCATGGCCACCTGGCCGGAATTCAACCTCGACCTCAGCGCCAGCTTCGATGCCATCCTGCGCTGGACCAGCCTGTTCCTCACCACCCCCATCGTCTTCTACTGCTGCGGCCAGTTCTTCCGCGGCGCCCTGCGCGACCTGCGCACCCGTCACCTGACCATGGACGTCTCGGTGTCGCTGGCCATCGGCGGTGCCTATGCCGCCGGCCTGTGGTCGACCGTCACCGGCCAGGGCGAGCTGTATTTCGACGCCGTGGGCATGTTCGCCCTGTTCCTGCTCGCTGGCCGCTACCTGGAGCGCCGCGCCCGCGAACGCACCGCCCAGGTCACCGCGCAGCTGGTCAACCTGCTGCCGGCCTCCTGCCTGCGCCTGGATGCCCAAGGCCATAGCGAGCGCATCCTGCTCAACGAGCTGCAGCTCGGCGACCAGGTACTGGTGCCGCCCGGCGCGGTGGTGCCCGCCGACGCCCAGATCCTCGCCGGCCAGTCGAGCATCGACGAATCGCTGCTCACCGGCGAATACATGCCGCAGCCGCGCAGTGCCGGCCAGCACGTCACCGCCGGCACCCTGAACATCGAAGGCCCGCTGACCGTGCAGGTCGAGGCGCTCGGCGACGATACCCGCCTGTCCGCCATCGTCCGCCTGCTCGAGCGCGCCCAGGCCGACAAGCCGCGCCTGGCCCAGCTGGCCGACCGCGTGGCGCAGTGGTTCCTGGTGGTCGTGCTGCTCACCGCGGCGGTGATCGGCCTGGTCTGGTGGCAGCTCGACAGCGAGCGGGCGTTCTGGATCGTCCTCGCCCTGCTGGTCGCCACCTGCCCCTGCGCCCTGTCGCTGGCCACCCCCACAGCACTGACCACCGCCACCGGCAGCCTGCACAAGCTCGGCCTGTTGGTCACCCGCGGCCATGTGCTGGAAAGCCTCACCCAGATCGACACCCTGATCGTCGACAAGACCGGCACCCTCACCGAAGGACGCCTGACCCTGCGCGAGGTGCGCGTGCTCGGCGCCCTGGATAGCCAGGCCTGCCTGAGCCTGGCCGCCGCCCTGGAAAGCCGTTCGGAACACCCGATCGCCCGCGCCTTCGGCCGCGCCCCGCAGGCCGCCGCAGCCGTCCACAGCGAGCCCGGCAAAGGGCTGCAGGGTGAAGTCGGCGGACGCCGCCTGCGCATCGGCGAGCCCGCCTTCGTCAGCCAGCTCGGTGGCCAGCCGGCACCGAGCATGCCCCAGGAGCCCGGCCAGTGGCTGCTGCTCGGCGACGAGCATGGGCCGCTGGCCTGGTTCCGCCTCGATGACCGTCTGCGCAGCGACGCCCGGCGACTGGTCGACGCCGCCCACCAGCGCGGCTGGCAGGTACTGCTGCTGTCCGGCGACAGCTCGCCGATGGTGGCCAGCGTGGCCGCCGAACTGGGCATCGCCGACGCCCGCGGCGGCCTGACCCCGGACGCCAAGCTGGCCGTGCTGCACCAGCTGCATGAACAGGGGCGGCGCGTGCTGATGCTCGGCGACGGCGTCAACGACGTCCCGGTGCTCGCCGGCGCCGACATCAGCGTGGCCATGGGCAGCGCCACCGACCTGGCCAAGACCAGCGCCGACGCGGTGCTGTTGTCCAACCGCCTCGACAGCCTGGTGCAGGCGCTCGACGTGGCCAAACGCACCCGCCGCATCATCGTCGAAAACCTGACCTGGGCCGGCCTGTACAATGGCCTGGTGCTGCCGTTCGCCGCCATCGGCTGGATCACCCCCGGCTGGGCAGCCATCGGCATGTCGCTCAGCTCGCTGGTGGTGGTGGTCAACGCCCTGCGCCTCAGCAGCGTGACCGACAGCAGTCCCGCGAGCGCTGCCGGGCACGCGCCCGAGCTGCCGCCCGCCCTTCCCAGCCGCACCTGACCCGGAGCCTTGCGATGTCCGCCCTCTACCTGCTGATCCCGGTTGCCGTGGTGCTGGTCGGCCTGGCCATCTGGGTGTTCTTCTGGGCCGTGGACAGCGGCCAGTATGACGACCTCGACGGCCCGGCCCACAGCATCCTGTTCGACGACGAGGACCCCAAGCACCAGGCCGGCATCGACGAGGCCAGCGCCGGCAAACCGGCCGGCGACAGCGCCGCACCCACCGACCGGGAACCGCCGCGTGGCTGACCTGCTGCCCCTGCTGGCCTCGGCACTGATTCTCGGCCTGCTCGGCGGCGGCCACTGCATAGGCATGTGCGGCGGCCTGATGGGCGCGCTGACCCTGGCGATTCCCGCCGAGCAGCGCCAGCGTCGCCTGCAGCTGCTGCTGGCCTACAACCTCGGCCGCATCGCCTCCTACACCTGCGCCGGCCTGCTGGTCGGCGCCGCAGGCTGGGCCGTGGCCAGCGGCCCGGCGGCCACCGTGCTGCGGGTCATCGCCGGCCTGCTGCTGGTCGCCATGGGCCTGTACCTGGCCGGCTGGTGGAGCGGCCTGACCCGCATCGAAGGCCTCGGCCGGGTGCTCTGGCGACGCATCGAGCCGCTGGCCCGCGGCCTGCTGCCGGTGCGCAATCCCCGGCGCGCCCTGCTGCTCGGCGCCCTGTGGGGCTGGCTGCCCTGCGGCCTGGTCTACAGCACCCTGCTGTGGGCGGCCAGCCAGGGCGATGCCGTGGACAGCGCGCTGCTGATGCTGGCCTTCGGCCTCGGCACCCTACCGGTGCTGCTCGCCACCGGCCTGGCCGCCGAGCGCCTGACAGCCCTGCTGCGCCAGCGTGGCGTGCGCATCGCCGGCGGCCTGCTGGTCATCCTGTTCGGCCTGTGGACCCTGCCCGGCCCCCACCAGGCCTGGCTGATGGGCCACGGCGGTCACGCCAGCGCACAACCCGCACACTGAAGCGGTTGATGCAAATCAACACCCCTCCGGCGCCCGGACTCTAGACTGCAACGCAAGTCTGATAATCCGGGACAACCGCATGCTCGACGCCATCCGCTGGGATACCGACCTGATCCGCCGCTACGATCTGGCCGGGCCACGCTACACCTCCTATCCCACCGCCGTGCAATTCCACGACGGCATCGGCTCCTTCGACCTGCTGCACGCCTTGCGCGCCAGCGCCCAGGCCAAGCGCGCCCTGTCGCTGTACGTGCACCTGCCGTTCTGCGCGCACATCTGCTACTACTGCGCCTGCAACAAGGTCATCACCAAGGACCGCGGACGCAGCGCGCCCTACCTGCAGCGCCTGCTCCGCGAGATGGAACTGGTCGGCCGCCATCTCGATCCCGAGCAGGTGGTCGAGCAGCTGCACTTCGGCGGCGGCACGCCGACCTTCCTCAGCCACGACGAGCTGCGCCAGCTGATGGCCGGCCTGCGCCAGCACTTCAACCTGCTCGACGACGACAGCGGCGACTACAGCATCGAGATCGACCCGCGCGAGGCCGACTGGGCCACCATGGGCCTGCTGCGCGACATAGGCTTCAACCGCGTCAGCCTCGGCGTGCAGGACTTCGACCCGGCCGTGCAGCGGGCGGTCAACCGCCTGCAGACTCTCGAGGAAACCCGCGCCATCCTCGAGGCCGCGCGCACCCTGCAGTTCCGCTCGGTCAACATCGACCTGATCTATGGCCTGCCGCTGCAGACCCCGGAGTCCTTCGCGAAAACCGTCGCCGAAGTGATCGCCCTGCAGCCCGACCGCCTTTCGGTGTTCAACTACGCCCACCTGCCCGAGCGCTTCCCGCCGCAGCGGCGGATCAACGCCGAGGACCTGCCCAGCCCCGGCGCCAAGCTGGAAATGCTCCAGCGCACCATCGAGCAGCTGACCCGCGCCGGCTACCGCTACATCGGCATGGACCACTTCGCCCTGCCCGACGACGAACTGGCCATCGCCCAGGAGGAAGGCAGCCTGCAGCGCAACTTCCAAGGCTACACCACCCACGGCCACTGCGACCTGATTGGCCTGGGCGTCTCCTCGATCAGCCAGGTCGGCGACCTGTACTGCCAGAACAGCAGCGACATCAACGACTACCAGAGCACCCTGGACAACGGCCAGCTCGCCACCCGCCGCGGCCTGCACTGCAACAACGACGACCGCATCCGCCGGGCGGTGATCCAGCAGCTGATCTGCCATTTCAAGCTCGACTTCACCGCCATCGAGCAGCAGTTCAACATCGATTTCCGCGGTTACTTCAACGACATCTGGCCCACCCTGGAGAGCGCCGCCAGCGATGGCCTGATCCGCCTCGACGCCCAGAGCATAGACATCACGGCCGCCGGTCGCCTGCTGGTACGTTCGGTGTGCATGCTGTTCGACAGCTACCTGCCGATGCAGAGCACCCAGCGCTTCTCGCGGGTCATCTGAGCCAAATGGTCGCGGTCACGCACTGGCAGCGCCCGGCGGGCTGGGGTACCCTTGCGCACAATTCCGTTGTGTAGGTAAGGATCCCACCATGACTGCCGGCCAAGACACCATCAAGGCGCGCAACCTGCCGCAAGCACACTGCAAGGAATGCAGCCTCGCCCCCCTGTGCCTGCCGCTGTCCCTGAACCTGGAGGACATGGATGCGCTGGACAATATCGTCAAGCGTGGCCGGCCGCTGAAGAAGGGTGAGTTCCTGTTCCGCCAGGGTGATGGCTTCACCTCGCTGTTCGCCGTGCGCACCGGCGCGCTGAAGACCTTCAGCGTCACCGATGGCGGCGAAGAGCAGATCACCGGCTTCCACCTGCCCAGCGAACTGGTCGGCATGTCCGGCATGGACGCCGAGGCCTATCCGGTTTCCGCCCAGGCGCTGGAAACCACCTCGCTGTGCGAGATCCCCTTCGAGAAGCTCGACGAGCTGTCGGTTCAGCTGCCGCAACTGCGTCGCCAGCTGATGCGCATGATGAGCCGCGAGATCCGCGACGATCAGCAGATGATGCTCCTGCTCTCCAAGAAGACCGCCGACGAACGCATCGCCACCTTCCTGGTCAACCTTTCCGCCCGCTTCCGCGCCCGCGGCTACTCGGCCAACCAGTTCCGCCTGGCCATGTCGCGCAGCGAGATCGGCAACTACCTGGGGCTCGCGGTGGAAACCGTGTCACGGGTGTTCACCCGCTTCCAGCAGAACGGTCTGCTGCAGGCCGAAGGCAAGGAAGTGCAGATTCTCGACTCCGTCGAGCTGTGCAGCCTGGCTGGTGGCCGCCTGGAAGGCTGACCTCCCCCGCTCCAAAACAGAACGCCCGCGTCAGCATGCTGACGCGGGCGTTTTTGCTTCTGCCATCGGCAACCGCAGAACTCCGTCGGGGCGCGCCCCTCAGAGCCCGATCGGCCGGCGCCCGGCCATCGCATGGGCCAGGGTGCCGCCGTCCACCATCTCCAACTCGCCGCCCAGCGGCACGCCATGGGCGATGCGCGACACGGTGAGACCGCGCGGCGCCAGCATCTGGGCGATGTAATGGGCGGTCGCCTCGCCCTCCACCGTCGGATTGGTGGCCAGGATCACTTCCGCGAACGTACCCCGCGCGATGCGCTCCTCCAGCTCCGGAATGCCGATGGCCTCCGGCCCCAGGCCATCCAGCGGCGACAGATGTCCCTTGAGCACGAAATAGCGGCCGCGATAACCGGTCTGCTCGACGGCAAACACATCCATCGGCCCCTCGACCACGCACAGCAGCGCATCGTCGCGACGCGGATCGCTGCACTGCGGGCACAGCCCGTCTTCACTCAAGGTACGGCACTGCCGGCAGTAACCGACCCCCTCCATGGCCCGGGTCAGCGCCTGCGCCAGGCGCAGGCCACCACTGCGGTCGCGCTCGAGCAACTGCAGTGCCATGCGCTGGGCGGTCTTCTGCCCCACTCCGGGCAGAATGCGCAGGGCGTCGATCAACTGGCGAATCAGGGGACTGAAGCTCATGGGGAATGACCAACTACAGACATCGAAACGGAGGATATGCGACGCATCGAGAAAAACCCGAGACGCCCAAGAGCTTCGCCCCGGGTCGGGCCTCCTACAAGAGCGACTGCACACCTGCAGGAAACGCGACCTTGGAGCGAATGCAGGCGCTGGTGCGCCAGAGATCAAGAGCCCAATCAGAACGGCATCTTGAAGCCCGGGGGCAGCTGCATGCCGGCGGTCATGCCGGCCATCTTGTCCTGATTGTTCTGCTCGATCTTGCGCACGGCGTCGTTCACCGCCGCGGCGATCAGATCCTCGAGGATCTCCTTGTCTTCCTGCATCAGGCTGTCATCCAGGGAGACGCGCTTGACGTCATGGCGACCGGTCATCACCACGCTCACCAGGCCGGCACCGGACTGACCGGTCACCTCGGCGTTGGCCAGCTCTTCCTGCATCTTCTGCATTTTTTCCTGCATCTGCTGGGCCTGCTTCATCAGCCCGGCCATGCCACCTTTCATCATGGGATCACCTCAATTTTCCAGGGGTACGATAGTGCCGTCGCGGATCACCGCGGCGAATTGGTCCATCATCTGCCGAACCAGCGGATCGGCATGAATCGATGCCTCGGCCTGGCGCTGCCGCTCGGCGCGCTGGCGGGCAGCGGCCTGGGCCGGGGTTTCCTGCTCGGGCCGGACGATATCGATCTGCAGGGTCAATGAACGTCCATGATAGCTGCTCAGCGCATCGCTCAGGCGGCGCTGCTGACTGGCGTTGAACAGCGCACTCTGCCCGGGGTCCAGGTGCAGATGCCAGCGGTCGCCGTCCACTGCCACCAGCGTGCAGTTGGCCGCGATGCTGGCGGTCATGCCGGCCAGGCCGAGCTTGGGAAACAGTTCCAGCCATTCGGCGGCCAGGCCCGTGGCCGGCGTGGCGGCAGGCTGCGGCACCTCGACAGGCGCGGCGGCCGATGCGGCGTACTCGTCTTCGTCGACGGGCTGCATGCTTTCCAGATAGGCATAGGCATCCACGTCGATCGCGTCGTAGTCGTCGCCGTCATCGACCGCGTCATCCGCAGCTTCGGCCGCCGCTGGCGAGGGGCGCGGGGCGCTAGCGCTGACGACCGCTGCACGCTCGGCGGCCACCGTCTGCGCTGCGGGTTCGGCAGCTCGGGCACGAGCCACTTCCTCGCCGGGCGCCGGACTCGGCGCTGGCGCAGCGGTATCCCAGGGCACATCCACCGGCTCGAGCGGAGCGACCGGCGCAGCCGCGCGCGCGGGCGGCTCGACAGGTCGCGCAACCGGGGCAGGAGGCTCGCTGGCAGCAGGCGCCACGGTCCTTTCGAGCGCAGGCCCGGCCACCGGCGCCGCCGGGGAGTCAGTCGTGGCCTGACTGATCCCCGTGGTCTTTAGCGGCGTATCCGGCGCCCTGGCGGCATCCGCCGGGCGGAAGGCCAGCATGCGCAGCAGCACCATCTCGAAGCCGCTACGCGGATCCGGCGCCAGCGGCAGGTCGCGCCGGCCAATCAGGCCCATCTGGTAATAGAACTGCACGTCTTCGCCCGGCAGGGCGGCGGCCAGCGCCAGCACCCGATCGCGATCGCCCTGGCCGTTGTCCACCGCATCCGGCAGCACCTGGGCGATCGCCACCCGGTGCAGCACATTGAGTATTTCGGCCAGCACCCCGGCCCAGTCCGGCCCCTGCTCGGCCAGATGTCGCACGGCCTCGAGCAGCGCGCGCGCGTCGCCCTCCAGCAACGCCTGCAGCACGCCGTAGACCTGGCCATGGTCGAGAGTACCGAGCATCGAGCGCACATCGGCGGCCAGCACCTTGCCCTCGCCGAAGGCAATCGCCTGATCGGTCAGACTCATCGCATCGCGCATCGAGCCGTCGGCGGCGCGCCCCAGCAGCCACAGCGCATCCACCTCGAAGGGGATCTGTTCGACGGTCAGTACATGGGTCAGGTGCTCGACCACCCGCTCCGGCGGCATGTTCTTCAGGGAGAACTGCAGGCAGCGCGAAAGGATGGTGACCGGCAGCTTCTGCGGGTCGGTGGTGGCAAGCAGGAACTTGACGTGCGGCGGCGGCTCTTCGAGGGTCTTCAGCAGGGCGTTGAACGAGTGCGTGGAGAGCATGTGCACTTCGTCGATCAGGTAGACCTTGTAGCGCCCGCGGCTCGGTGCGTACTGCACGTTGTCGAGCAGTTCGCGGGTGTCCTCGACCTTGGTGCGGCTCGCCGCGTCCACCTCGATCAGATCGACGAAGCGCCCCTCGTCGATCTCCCGGCACACCGAGCACTGCCCACAGGGCGTCGAGCTGACCCCCTGTTCGCAGTTCAGGCACTTGGCCAGGATCCGCGCAATGGTGGTCTTGCCCACCCCGCGGGTGCCGGTGAACAGGTAGGCGTGGTGCAGGCGCTGGTTGTCGAGCGCGTTGATCAGGGCCTTGAGCACATGGGTCTGGCCGACCATTTCACGGAACGAGCGCGGACGCCACTTGCGGGCAAGAACCTGATAACTCATCGAATCTGTTCGCTGCGACTGTTAAGCGTGGGGCGTCATGCTAGCGAAGCGCGGGATAAATTGCACCCGGCCTCGGGGCGAGGGACCTGGATCACTGGCGAACCTGCGACCTGCATCTTGCACGCAGACACGCCACTTGGAGGCTTGCTGCGGGCTGCCGCGCTGGGGCGGGCCACCCCGGGCGAGTTTTCCCGGGGCAGAAATGGAGATGGCCCCGCCAGCCACACTCCGGCACACGATGTCACCGCTGTGGCTGCTCCCTTCCGGGCCTGACCAGGTTAACGGCTAATCGTTGCGGAGGGACCGACAGGGCCACCATAACGTACCCGCCTTGCAGCGAGCGGGGCCATTGTAGCGACTCGCGCCCAAGTTACAACCCGGCAAGCGAAAAACAGCGCATCAGGCCCAGCAACCCCATCCATGGCCAACAGAAAGACCTCACCAGAAGCAATATGATGGCAGCACGTTATGCAAATTGCGTCACAAAACCGGAACTTTGAATTATCATCAGCGCACAAAGGCAGCCGCCGCGCCTCATAAGGTGGTATGCCACCAATAGAAAAACCGCTTTTCTTGCCTGCGCAGCCCCCATCCTAGAGCGCTCGAGACCCCAAGGTATGCAGGAACACCCGAAAACCTCCCTCCGCGGCTGGATGTGGCGCGCATTCGTACAAAGCGCGCTGATCCCGCTGGTGCTGGTCGAGACCGTGCTGATCGCCGCCTACCTGCTGACCAACAGCTCGATCCGCGAAGCGCAGATCGATCACCTGCGCGAAACCGCCCTCAGCGATCTGCAAACCGCCGCCCAGCAGGAAGCCCAGCTGGTCAGCGAGCGCCTGGCCACCATCGGCAAGCTCACCGATCTCTACCGCGAGCAGGTCGGCAGCGTCCTGCTGCGCAAGGATTATTTGGTCGACGAGCTAGAGCGCCAGCGCCACACCCGCACCCCGGATGGCGTGCTCTACACCAAGACGGACGATGGCCGCGCCGCTTCCTTCTACGCCAACAGCACCCCGACGGAGCAGCAGGACCTCGATCGCGTCCTGCGCCTGGCCCAGCTCGATCCGCTGATGAAAAGCCTGCAGGCCTCCAACAAGCTGATCGCCTCGCTCTACTTCAACACCTGGGACAGCTACAACCGGATCTATCCGTGGTTCTTCACCCCGGACCAGTACCCGCACGACATGGTCATCCCCGACTACAACTTCTACTACTTGGCCGACGCCCGCCACAATCCGCAACGCAAGGTGGTCTGGACCGACATCTACGTCGACCCGGCCGGCCACGGCTGGATGATGTCCGCGCTGGCACCGGTCTACCGTGGCGACTTCCTCGAAGGCGTCGCCGGCCTCGACATCACCGTCGACTCCATTCTCAAGGAAATCGCCGCACTGCAGGTGAGCTGGAACGGCTACGCCATGCTGGTCAGCGGCGAGCTGAACATCATGGCCCTGCCGCCGCAGGGCGAGCAGGATTTCGCCCTCGCCGAGCTGACCGAGCATTCCTACGACGAAGCCATCCGTCAGGAAATCTTCAAGCCCGCCGACTTCAACCTGGCCAAGCGCCAGGACAGCTCCCGCCTGGCCCAGGCCATCAGTCGCAGCCAGACCGGCATCGAGGCCCTCAACCTCGACGGCAAACCGAAACTGGCCGCCTGGGCGACCATCCCGGAAACCGGCTGGAAACTCATCACCGTGGTCGACGAGGCGGAAATCTTCAGCAAGACCAACGCCCTCGCCGCCCGCTACCAGCAGATCGGCTACCTGCTGATCGCCGGCATGGTCCTGTTCTACCTGCTGTTCTTCGCCGCCATGTGGCTGCGCTCGCGCCAGCTCAGCCACCAGCTGCAGCAGCCGATGGACGGCGTCACCGGCATGATGGCGCAGATCGGCCAGGGCCACTGGAATCCCACCCGTGCGCAATCGGACATCGCCGAACTCGACCAGATGGCGACCGCCGCCGCCACCATGGGCAAGCAACTGGCCCACAGCGAAACCACTCGCCAGCAGGCGCAGAACCAGCTGGAACTGGTGCTCGACTCCACCACCGAAAGCCTCTGGGAAATCGACCTCGTCCAGCGCAGCGTGCATATCGAAGGCCGCTTCATCGAGCGTTTCGGCCTGAGCGGGCCGGACCTGCCGCTGGACGGCTTCTACGCCCTGGTCCACCCCGACGACCTGGAAGACGTCGTCATCTGCCACGAACACCCCGAGCAGCGCCCAAGCGACGACTACACCATCGAATACCGCTTCAGCGACAACCGCGGCATCTACCACTGGTTGCTCAGTCGAGGCCGGGTGGTCACCGCCGATGCCGACGGCCATATCCAGCGCCTGGCAGGCACCCACGTCGACATCGACGCCCTCAAGGCCACCCAGGAAGCCCTCCGCCAGGCCAGCCAGCAGGCCCAGGCCGCCAACGTCGCCAAGACCCGTTTCCTGTCGAGCATGAGCCACGAGCTGCGCACCCCGCTCAATGCCGTGCAGGGCTTTGCCCAGATGATCCAGCTGGAGCTGCTCGACCGCCCGGAAGAGACCAGCCTCGGCCAGTACGCCGGCGAAATCCTCGGCGCCAGCAACCACCTGTGCATGCTGGTCGACGACATCCTCGACCTGGCCCACATCGAAGCGCAGAAGACCAGCGTGAGCATGGAAACCGTGGACGCCCGGCAGATCATGAGCGAGTGCCTCGAACTGATCCGCACGCAGGCCCGGGAGCAGCACCTGCAGCTGGAAGCTCATCTCCCCGAGGGCAGCCTGCTGGTGCGTGCCGAGCCGCGCCGGCTGCGTCAGACGCTGCTCAACCTGCTGAGCAATGCAGTGAAATACAACCGCCCGCACGGCCACATCTCGCTCAGCTACAAGACCACCCCGACCAGCCTGCGCCTGATCGTCGAGGACACCGGTTTCGGTATCAGCGCAGACAAACAGGCCCTGCTGTTCAAGCCCTTCCAGCGCCTTGGCCACGAAAACAGCACGATCAAGGGCACCGGCATCGGCCTGGTACTCAGCCGCGAGCTGGCCGAACTGATGAACGGCAAGCTCGGCTTCAGCAGCGAGCCGGGCATCGGCAGCACCTTCTGGATCGAACTGCCGTTCAGTCCGACCCTGCAACGGGAAGTCCCCCCCGGCGCCCCGGTAAAAAACCATGGTGCCCCGCCGCTGCGCATCCTCTATGTGGAGGACGACCATGCCAGCCAGGTCCTGGTGCAAAAGGCCCTGGAGGACATTGGCGATGTCGACGTGATGGACAACGGCCTCGAGGCCCTGCACTGGCTCACCGAGAACCCGCCGGAACTGCTGCTGCTCGACATCGACCTGCCCGACCTGCAAGGCGACAGCCTGCTGCGTAGCCTGCGCAAGCACGCCCGCACCAGCGACCTGCCGGTAATCGTCATCAGCGCCGGGGCGCTACCGGAAGACCTGGCCATGGTCAGCGACCTCAATGTCGCCTGCTACCTGACCAAACCACTGAAGATCCAACTCCTGCGGGAGGCGGTGATGCGGATCGGCACTCCGCGCTACACCCCCTCACCCATCCAGTAGCGGTTTATCCTCGCAAACTCCGAGGCGGCATCAATCCCAGGCGAATGAACGAATGCTATATGCCAAGGCATATAGCATTCCATTTTGGAAGCTTGGCGAGTACATGGTGACCTGCGCGACACCACCACACAGAAGCTGTATATATTCATGACACGCACTGCGCGCCTGCTTTTCCCAAGCTAATCAACAGGTTGAACTGACACTCACAAACTCTCCCTCCACCACCAAAAGCTGCCGACTCAAAAACAAATTCCACCATTTAAAAACAAAAACCGAACAACAAAAAAATTACACTCACCCACAACAAATCGCCGAGATCGACAAATCCCGCCCTAAAACCGATAATGGAAAAAACCAAACCAAAAGTATGACAAGAAAACCATCACACCAAACTTGAACAACAAACCGCAAAACCAAACATCAGCCGGACAAAAAACTCCACAACAACTTGGCAATAGCCACTCAGCACAGAATCCACGTGCATCGAGCCGCAAGCCATCCCCGCGCGAAATCAGCCAAGTTCCGGTTTTCAATACAAAAAACCGCCAACCAGGCGCAACTATCCCGCCCGTTCAAAGCACATCCCTCATGCCTGACCGGAAGTCCTGACAGACTTCATTGCCCCTCGAGTGATGCCCTCATCCCCTTCCCCCTCACATATCCATGCCTCCCAAGCAGAATAGCTCACCGCGCGTCAAAAAGCAGACCCTACAAAGACACCTGCGTCAGATGAAAACACTGGATCGTCGACTTTACGACTCCGAAAGCCGCACTACACTCTCGACCATAGGCACACCATCCGCCACTTCCGATGGGAAAGCCGTTAACTCTCAAGAACTCTCGTATTCAAGAAACAACGAAAAATCTTGGGGCGGTAGCGTGCCTGAATGACTCTGTCAAACAACAAACACTAGCAGTCGACCAGATGCACAAGGCATAGCGCCCCTATCCGAAGGATGGTCTCTACCGTTACCGCCATCCCCCAGGACTGACAACCGCATACCTGCCGATACCGCTTGTCGCGTGTTACCGAGCACGTCAGCGGCGCATGAGAATTGATGATCTAGCCTTCAGAAGACTGTCTGGTTTGCACGCGAGGACGTTCAACATGCGCAAGACCCTGACCACTCTATCCCTGGCACTGGCGCTGATCGCTCCCCAGGCGCTTGCGGCCAGCGCCGCACCGAGCGACCTGACGACCGCAGGCAGCATCCTCCTCGCAGCCAACGACAAGAGCGAGAAGGAATCCACCAAATCGAAACAAGGCACGCCGGCAACGCCGGCAACCCCGGCTACTCCGGCTGTCCCGGGCACCCCAGGCACTCCCGCCACCCCGGCAACCCCAGCAACTCCGGCGACCCCGGCCACGCCCAAGGCCAGCCGAAGCTAACCCGGTCAACCGTAGCGTTGATGAGTACGAAGGGCGGGCAGTGAAGCTGGCCGCCCGCTCCCCGCGACGAATGCAACGGCGATGACGGTCTCGACAAGGTTGGTTGCAGCTACGTCATGCCACACCGCCTCGAGACCTCCAGCAGTGCCGGCCTGTAACTCCAGCAGTTGCGGCAAGAGTTCAGGAGCAGGAAGCGCTCCGATTCAAGCCTCAACCTCATCCAAGAGAGACCGAGCCATGATCTCCCGTTACTTGATCCCTCTGGCCCTGAGCATGGCCATCCTCCTGTCCAACAGCGGCAGCGTGCTGGCCGAGAACAACTCCACCTACAAGCTGGCCTCAGGCGATGTCATAAACATCAACGTATTCGGCGAGCCGGACCTCAGCTTCGGAGAAGTCCGCCTCAACGATGCGGGGATCTTCTCCTATCCCTTCATCGGCGACGTGCGGGCCAAGGGGAGGACCGCCGCCGAGATAGAACAGATACTCACCGAACGTCTCAAGGGCGACTACCTGGTCGACCCGCGCGTCTCGGTCAGCATTCTGAAATACCGCGAGTTTTTCATCAGTGGCGAAGTGAAAACACCCGGCGGCTATCCCTTCCAACCCGGTCTGACCCTGCGCCGCGCCGTGGCCCTGGCCGGCGGCCTGACCGAGCGCGCCTCGGAGAAGCGCATCACCATCATCCGCGACCAGAGCCCAGGGCGCACTCCCGAGCCGGCAACTCTCGACACCATCGTGATGCCCGGCGACACCATCACCATCGACCAGGGATTCTTCTAATCCATTCACCAGGGAGCTTCCCGAAATGGACAAACCCGCCCAGCCCAGAGATCGTACCTGGATAGCCCAGCGGCTTGTGAGCGACGCTCCAGACATGCTGCAGATGTGGCAGACCATCTGGCGGCGAAAGTGGAGCATCCTCACGCTGATGCTGATCATCATGCTGGCGACAGCCCTCGCCACCTACGCCATCACCCCAACCTACCGTGCCTCGACCACGCTGTTGATCGAGAAGAAGACGGCCAATGTCGTCTCCATCGAGCAGGTCTATGGCGCCGAGGGTACCGGCAACGAATATCTGGAAACCCAGTTCGCCCTGCTCAAGTCCCGTGCCCTGGCCGAAAGGGTGGTACGCACGCTGGACCTGACCAACCACCCCGAGTTCGACCCGCGCCAGCAAGAGGAGTCGCTGATCGGCATCGGCGGCCTGCTGAGCAGCCTCAATAGTGCCCAGGCCGTCCCCGCCCCCCAGCCGGAAGACCTTGAGGGGGCAGCCGCCGGTCCGAGCGAAACGCAGATTTTCGACGCAGTCACCCTGGACTTCATGGGGCGCATCAGCATCGAGCCCGTGGGCAAGAGCCAGCTGGTCAAGGTTCAGGTCGACATGGCCGACGCGGAACTGGCGACCCGGGCTGCCAATGCCCTGGCCAATGGCTTCATCGAAGCCCAGCTGGAAGCCTCCATGAACATGTCCATCCTGGCCACGACCTGGATGAACAGCCGCATGGGCGAGCTGCGCACCAAGCTGAAGGAGGCCGAGGACCGCCTGCAGGCCTTTCGCGAGAAGGAAAACCTGGTGGATATCGGCGGCGTGGCCAGCGTCAGCGCCGCCGAACTGTCGGCCACCAGCGACCGCATGATCGACGCCCGCCGCCAGCGCGCCGAAGCGCAGAGCCAGTACCGCCAGGTGCAATCCATGCGCAGCGGCGGCTGGCAAAAGCTCGCCACCATTCCGGCCGTTCTCGGTCACCCGCTGATCCAGCAGTTCAAGGCCGACGAAGCCAGGGCTCGCGCCAAGGTCGACGAGCTGTCCAAGCGCTATGGTGCCCGCCACCCCGCCCTGGAAGCTGCCCGCTCCGATCTCAGTGCCGCCTCCGCCAGCCTGCGCGGTCAGGTCGAACAGATCGTCGCCGGTATCGAGCGCAACTACCAACTGGCCGTGGCCAACGAAAACTCGCTGCGCGCCTCGGTGGAGTCCAACAAGGCGCAGATTCAAAAGATCTCGCGCAAGGAGTTCGAGGTCCGCGAGCTGATGCGTGAAGTGGAAGCCAACCGCATCCTCTACGAAACCTTCGTGACCCGCCTGAAGGAAACCACCGCCACCGCCGATCTGGAATCCGCCAACGCCCGCGTGGTCGATCCGGCGGTGCTGCCCAGCGCACCGATCCGGCCGATGAAAGGCCTGATCGTCGGCCTGTCCGGCATCCTCGCCTTGGTGTCCAGCGTTGGCATCACTCTGCTGCTGCAAATCCTCAACAACACCTTCAAGAGCACCCAGGACGTCGAGAACAAGCTCAACCTGCCGGTGCTGGGTATCCTGCCGCTGATCAAGAACCGCCAGCGCAGCCAGATCGCCCACCTGTTTACCAGTGACGAGGACAAGAGCTTCAGCGAGTCGATCCGCACCATCCGCACAGCCCTGGTGCTGTCCGGCATGAACGGGCCGCACCGCATCCTGGTGGTCACCTCCTCTCTGCCCGGTGAAGGCAAGAGCACGGTGGCCGCCAACCTGGCCTATGCCTTCGGTCAGATGGAGCGGGTGCTGCTGATCGACGCCGACCTGCGGCGGCCAACCCTGGCGAAGAACTTCAAGTTCCCGGTGGGCACTCCCGGCCTGGCCAACCTCATCGCCGGCACCGCGAAGACCGACGACTGCATCAAGAGCATCGAGGGCATCGACATGATATGCGCCGGCGCCGTGCCACCGAACCCGCTGGAACTGCTGTCCTCCGAGCGCTTCGCCAAGCTCATCGACCATCTCAAGAGCCGCTATGACCGGGTGATCATCGACTCGCCGCCGATCCAGGCGGTCAGCGATGCCACCATCCTGGCCACCCATGCCGACGCGCAGATCTACGTGATCAAGTCAGAGGCCACGCCCATTCCCCTGGCCCAGAAGGGCGTCGGCCAGCTGCTGCAGACCAACTCCCCGGTCACCGGCGTGGTGCTCAACCAGGTGGACGTCAAGAAAGCGCAGAAACACGGCTACCACTACGGCGGCTACTACGACTACTACGGTTACACCAAACCGCAGAAAGCGGAACCACAGGCTGCCCAAGGATCACAAGCCTAGCCCGGTACCCGGGCCCTGAAGAGTCAGGATCCGCCCATGATCGACCTGCACAACCACCTGCTGCCCGGCATCGACGACGGGGCACCCGACCTCGACACGGCCTTGCAACTGGCGCGCATGGCCGTCGAGCAAGGCATCACCCACCTGGTCTGCACCCCGCACATCCATCCCGGCCGCTACGACAACACCATCGCCAGCATCGCGGCCGCCCGGGAAAAGCTGGTGGCAGGCCTGCTGGAGACGGGCATCCCACTGCAGATCGCCGCAGCCGCCGAAGTGCGCTACGGCAGCGAGCTGATGCTCGGTATCGAGCAGGAAACCCTGCCTTTCCTGGGCACATGGCACGGCAAGCGGGTGCTGCTGCTCGAATTGCCGCACGGCGAGGTGCCCTTCGGCGCCGAGCGCCTGACCGAATGGCTGCTGCAGCATGATGTGATGCCGATGATCGCCCACCCCGAGCGCAACAAGGGCGTCATGCGCTGCCCGCGCAAGCTCAAGCCGTTCCTCGAACAGGGCTGCCTGCTGCAGGTGACCGCCGGCGCGGTCGCCGGCCACTTCGGCGAGCCGGCGCGGCTCATCGCCCATGCCCTGCTCGAGTACGGGCTGGTGACCATCCTCGCCAGCGATGCCCACAACGTCCAGCATCGACCGCCCGCGCTGGCCGAAGGCATGGAGCACGCCGCACGCATCGTCGGCGATATCGAGGCCGAACGCCTGGTGATCGATAACCCCTGGAAGATCGCCCGCGAGCATTTCTCCTGAAGCGCACACACGCGACTGTCCACCCGAATACCCCGAGCGCACGGACGGCGCCCGACCAAGACACGCGAACCATGGATGGCCCCAGACCCACCACAGGCCCCAATCTGGACGACCACCATGCATACGCCGGACGACATCAAACTCGCCATCATCGGCCTCGGCTACGTCGGTTTGCCGCTCGCCGTCGAATTCAGCAAGCATCGCCCGGTGACGGGCTTCGACATCAGCCCGGAGCGCATCGATGCGCTCCGGGCTGGTCATGACGCCACCCTGGAAGTCAGCAATGACGAACTGAGGGCAGCCACCCGCCTGGCCTACAGCGCCAGCCTCGACGACCTGGCCGCCTGCAACACGTTCATCGTCACCGTGCCGACGCCGATCAACGAGCACAAGCAGCCCGACCTCACCCCGCTGATCAAGGCCTCGCAGACCATCGGCAAGGTGCTCAAGCACGGCGACGTCGTCATCTACGAGTCCACCGTCTACCCGGGGGCCACCGAGGAAGTCTGCGTGCCGGTACTCGAGCAGGTATCCGGCCTGCGCTTCAACGTCGACTTCTTCGCCGGCTACAGTCCCGAGCGGATCAACCCCGGCGACAAGGAACACCGCGTCACCACCATCAAGAAGGTCACCTCCGGCTCCACCCCGGAAGCCGCCGAACTGGTCGATGCCCTGTACGGCCAGGTCATCACCGCCGGTACCCACAAGGCCAGCAGCATCAAGGTCGCCGAGGCCGCCAAGGTCATCGAGAACACCCAGCGCGACCTCAACATCGCCCTGATCAACGAGCTGGCGATCATCTTCAACAAGATGGGCATCGACACCGAAGAGGTGCTCAAGGCCGCCGGCACCAAGTGGAACTTCCTGCCCTTCCGCCCCGGCCTGGTCGGTGGCCACTGCATCGGCGTCGACCCCTACTACCTGACCCACAAGGCGCAGAGCATCGGCTACCACCCCGAGATCATCCTCGCCGGTCGCCGCCTCAACGACGGCATGGGTGCCTATGTGGTGTCGCAGTTGATCAAGGCCATGCTCACCCGACGCATCTGCGTCGAGGGCGCCCGCGTGCTGGTCCTCGGTCTCGCCTTCAAGGAAAACTGCCCGGACCTGCGCAACACCAAAGTGGTCGACATCATTCGCGAACTGGGCGAATACCACATCAGCGCCGACGTCTACGACCCCTGGGTGAGCATCGAGGAGGCCCGACACGAATATGGCATCACGCCGATCGCCGAGCCGGCCATCGAGGCCTATGACGGCATCATCCTTGCTGTCGCCCACGGCGAATTCCGCAGCCTGGGCGCCGCCAACATCCGCAAGTACGGCAAGGCCGAGCATGTGCTTTACGACCTCAAATACCTGCTGAACGCCGATGAATCCGACCTTCGCCTGTAAGCCCGAGCGGCGGCGGCGCGCCGAGGTCGGCCCCACCACCATCGCCGAGCGCCACCGACCCGCTCCCGCACGAGCAGAATCGAACGCCATGACTCGCTACCCATCCCTGCAGCACGAACTCGCCCGGTCCCCCAAAACCTGGCTGGTCACCGGGGTCGCCGGCTTCATCGGTTCCAACCTGCTGGAAACCCTGCTCAAGCTCGGGCAGCAGGTGGTTGGCCTCGACAACTTCGCCACCGGGCACCGGCGCAACCTCGACGAGGTGCAGAGCCTGGTCAGCCCGGAGCAGTGGGCACGCTTCCAGTTCATCCAGGGCGACATCCGCGCTCTGGACGTCTGTCGGCAAGCCTGCGAAGGCGTGGATTACGTCCTCCACCAGGCCGCCCTCGGCTCCGTGCCACGCTCGATCGACGACCCGATCACCACCAACAGCGCCAACATCGACGGCTTTCTCAACATGCTGGTCGCCGCTCGCGATGCCCGGGTGAAAAGCTTCACCTACGCCGCCAGCAGCTCCACCTACGGCGACCATCCCGGTCTGCCCAAGGTCGAGGACCTGATCGGCAAGCCGCTCTCTCCCTACGCGGTGACCAAGTACGTCAACGAGCTGTATGCCGACGTGTTCGCCCGTAACTACGGCTTCACCACCATCGGTCTGCGCTACTTCAACGTATTCGGCAAACGCCAGGATCCGGAGGGCGCCTACGCCGCAGTGATCCCGAAATGGACCGCGGCAATGATCAAGGGCGAGCGGGTGTCGATCAACGGCGACGGCGAAACCAGCCGCGACTTCTGCTTTGTCGAGAATGTCGTGCAGGCCAATCTGCTCGCCGCCACGACCAGCGACGCCGCCGCGCGCAACCAGATCTACAACGTCGCGGTCAGCGGCCGCACCGACCTCAACCAACTGTTCGCGGCGCTGCGCAAGAGCCTGGCCAGCCACGGTGTGGACTACGCGCTGGAGCCGGTCTACCGAGACTTCCGGGTCGGCGACGTACGCCATTCCCAGGCTGACATCGGCAAAGCCCGGCGCCTGCTCGGCTATGCGCCGCAGTACGACATCAACGCCGGCATCGCTGCTGCCATGCCCTGGTACATCAGTCACGCCTGACCCGCCACACCACCACCGAGCCTGCCCGCCATGCCCCCACGCCGGGCATGGCCAGCCACTAGCCAGCCATCACAATCAACCAGAAGAGCCCGCCCATGAAAAACTTCGCGCTCATCGGTGCCGCCGGTTTCATCGCCCCCCGCCACATGCAGGCCATCAAGGCCACTGGCAACAATCTGGTTGCCGCGCTGGATCCCAAGGACTCGGTGGGCATCATCGACAGCTACTTCCCGGAAGCCGACTTCTTCACCGAATTCGAACGCTTCGATCGTCACATCGACAAGCTGCGCCGCTGCAACCACAGCAACCAGGTGGACTACGTCTCCATCTGCTCGCCCAACTACCTGCACGACTCGCACATGCGCTTTGCCCTGCGCAGCGGGGCCGATGCCATCTGCGAAAAACCCCTGGTGCTCAATCCGTGGAACATCGACGCGCTGCAGGAGATCGAGAAGGACACCGGCCACCAGGTCAACACCATCCTGCAGTTGCGCGTGCACCCGGCGATCATCGCCCTGCGTGAGCAGATGCAGCAGAAGCAGTGCACGACCAAGCACGAGGTCGACCTGAGCTACATCACCGCACGCGGCCACTGGTACCTGCGTTCGTGGAAGGGCGACACCAAGAAGTCCGGCGGCATCGCCACCAACATCGGCGTGCACTTCTTCGACATGCTGCACTTCATCTTCGGCGAACTGCAGGAAAGCCGCGTTCACCTCTGCTCCAACACCAAGGCCGCCGGCTATCTCGAATACGAGCACGCCCGGGTCCGCTGGTTCCTCTCGGTCGACGTGGAGGACGTCCCGCGCTCGCAGCTGGATGCCGGTCAGCGCACCTACCGCTCCATCACCGTGGATGGCGAGGAAATCGAGTTCTCCGGCGGCTTCACCGATCTGCACGTGCGCAGCTACGAGGAAATCCTCGCCGGGCGCGGTTTCGGCCTCGAGGCCAACCGCACCGCCATCACCACCGTGGCCGCCATCCGCAACGCCAAGCCCCTGGGGCCACAGGGCGACTACCACCCGATGCTCAATAACCACTTGAGGGTCTGCCCATGAACCATTACCAACACCCCAGCGCCATCGTCGACGACGGCGCGCAGATCGGCGAAGGGTCGCGCGTCTGGCATTTCGTGCATGTCTGCGGCGGCGCCCGCATCGGCAAGGGCGTATCCCTCGGTCAGAACGTCTTCGTCGGCAACCGGGTGCTGATCGGCGATCACTGCAAGGTGCAGAACAACGTCTCGGTGTACGACAACGTCACCCTCGAGGAGGGCGTGTTCTGCGGCCCGAGCATGGTCTTCACCAACGTCTACAACCCGCGCTCGCTGATCGAACGCAAGGACCAGTACCGCGACACCCTGGTCAAGCGCGGCGCCAGCCTCGGCGCCAACTGCACCATCATCTGCGGGGTGACCATCGGCGAATACGCCTTCGTCGGCGCCGGCGCCCTGGTCAACAAGGACGTGCCGGCCTACGCCCTGGTGGTGGGCCTGCCGGCCAGGCAGATCGGCTGGATGAGCGAGTTCGGCGAGCAGCTCGACCTGCCGCTCGAGGGCCAGGGCGAGGTTTTGTGCCCACATACCGGCGCACGTTACGTGCTGAACGGCCACATCCTCACCAAGATGGAAGCGCGATAGATGCTTGAGCCACTCAACTATCAGGTCCCGGACCTCCCCTCTCAAGAACAGAATTGGCGCCTGCATCGGGATGATCCGGCGGGGACAGATAAAGCGACCACGAAGAAAGCGCTGTACAGGGATTTTTCGGCCACGGAAAAAACCATTCCGGTATTCAGTCGCGGCTGGTGGCTAGATGCCAGTGCCGGCGCGGACAACTGGGATGTCGCCTTGGTCGAAAGCAATGGAAAGATCATCGCCTCCCTGCCCTATGTCCTCCAGAAACGCATGGGTTTCAGCATGCTGACCCAGCCTCCGCTCACCCAGTCGCTCGGCCCCTGGATACGCGAAAGCAACGCCAGGCCGCCGAAGAAGCTCGGCCAGCAAAAAGACTTGATGGAAGCCCTCATCGCCCAGCTTCCCCACTTCGACCACTACGCGCAGAACTGGCACTACAGCCAGACCAACTGGCTGCCCTTCTACTGGCACGGCTTCAAGCAAACCACCCGCTATACCTATGTCCTGAACGACCTGAGCGACCTGAGCAAGGTCTATGCGGAGTTCGAGAACTCGAAGCGGGCCAACATCAAGAAGAGCCAAAAGCTGGTGGATGTCGTTTTCGATATCCCAGCCGACGAACTCTATGAAAACCATCGGATGACCCTCGCCAAGCGCGGGGCGACGATCTCCTACTCCCGAGACCTGTTCAAACGAATTCACGATGCCGGCTACGCCAACAACTCGGCACGTACTGTCGGCGCCTACGACAAGAGCGGCAACCTGCACGCCGCACTCTTTGTTGTCTGGGACGCCATGAGTGCCTATGGCCTGATCTGCACCATTGACCCGGACTACCGAACCCACGGAGCAGCCTCACTGCTCAACATGGCCATCATCGACTTCGTAGCCGACAAGACCTGCAAGTTCGATTTCGAAGGCTCGATGAGCGAACCGATTGAGCGCTCGTTTCGCCAGTATGGAGCCGTGCAGATCCCTTATTTCGCTGTATCCAAAACGCCCTCCCGGCTGCTCAAGACCTATCTGTTCCTCAAGGACCTGAAATCGAGCTAGGCATGAACACCCGCGACGCATGGCCAACTCCCGCTATCACCGCCTGGCTGGAACAGATCCTGGCCGAGCGCTTCGGCCATGCCTTTACCCTGCAGGTTGCCGGCAACGGCTTTGTTCGCCTGGGCATGGCCGACAGTTCGCAGGCAATCGAAATCGCCTCGGCACCCGAGCTCTTCACCCGCAGCGACTCGAGTCTGCCCTGCACGTCCTGGGAAGCCAGCCGCGAAGGCTGGCAATCGGCCCTGGGCAAACCGCTGCCCGCCCCCGGAGCGGCCAGACTGCCTTCGCCGCTGATCGAGCCAACGGCCACGGGCTTTCGCATGCACTACGACATCCTCGGTCTGACCTACTGGATGCTCGCGCGCCAGGAGGAGGTTGGCCGCCAGGACCTGGACCATCACCAGCGCTTTCCGGCCACCTCGTCCCATGCCTTCAGGCATGACTATCTGGAACGCCCGGTCATCGACGAATGGCTGCAGGTACTCGGCCAGGTCATCCAGCAACTGTGGCCAGCGCTGCCGATCCGCCAGCACCACTTCAGCATGAAGGTGTCCCACGATGTCGACCGGCCAAGTCGCTACGGATTCTGCTCCGCAGCCCGAATCATCCGCTTCATGGCGGGCGATGTACTCAAGCGCCGGTACTTCAAGAACGCATGGCTGGCGCCCTGGGTACGTCTCGGCAGTCGGGACACGCTGCATCCCGCAGATCCCGACAACACCTTCGACTGGCTGATGGATCTCTCCGAGCAGCACGGGCTGAGCAGTGCCTTCTATTTCATCTGTGGCCGCACCGACCCGCAGCGCGATGCCGACTACGAACCCGAACACCCGGCGATCCGCGAATTGATGCGGCGCATCCATGCCCGCGGCCATGAAATTGGCCTACACCCGAGCTTCGACACCTATCAGAAGCCGGCGGCCATTGTCGCCGAGGCCCAGCGGCTGCGCCGTATATGCGCGGAAGAGGGTATCGAACAGGCCGCATGGGGCGGACGCATGCACTACCTGCGCTGGGAAAACCCGACCACCCCGCGCGCCTGGGAACAGGCGGGCATGGCCTATGACAGCACCCTCAGCTATGCCGATCGCCCAGGCTTTCGCTGCGGCACCTGTTTCGAATACCCGGCCTTCGACCCCGTGAAGGGCCAGGCACTGAAGCTGCGCATCCGCCCGCTGATCGCCATGGAGGGTACGGTCATGGAACCAACCTACATGGGGCTGGGTAGCGGCGAGGCCGCACTCAACAAGTTCAACGAACTGAAAGATCGCTGCAAGGCCGTCAAGGGGTGCTTCACCCTGCTCTGGCACAACTCGTTGTTCGATACCCAGGCCGAGCGCGAGCTGTATCGGCAACTCCTGCAGTGATGCCTGCCCAGGCCCGCGCCATCAGCCGCCACCGTTCATCACCTGCTTGAGCCGCGCCCCGCCAGTGCCGCAGCAAATGGGCTGACTGCCCCGATCGACAACCACTCGAATCCAGTATCCCAGGGCATGATCCATGAAAATACTGACCGTCATCGGCGCTCGCCCCCAGTTCATCAAGGCCGCCGTGGTGTCCCGGGCCTTGTCCGAACACCGGCCGGATGTTCGCGAAATCCTCGTGCACACCGGCCAGCACTACGACACCAACATGTCGGAGGTCTTCTTCGAGGAACTGCACATTCCGCGGCCGGATTACAACCTCGGTATCGGCGGCGGCACGCACGGCCAAAACACCGGGCGCATGCTCGAAAAGATCGAGGAGCTGCTGCTGAGCGAAAAGCCCGACTGGACGCTGGTCTACGGCGATACCGACAGCACCCTGGCCGGCGCGCTGGCCGCCGCGAAGCAGCATGTCCCGGTCGCCCATATCGAAGCGGGCCTGCGCTCGTTCAACCGGCGCATGCCGGAAGAAATCAATCGCGTGCTGACCGACCACCTTGCCAGCCTGCTGTTCGCCCCCACCGACATTGCCCGTGCCAACCTGCTCCGCGAAGGTGTCGAGCCGGACAGCATCCGGGTGGTCGGTGATGTCATGTACGACGCCGCCCTCTACTACCAGGCGCGCGCGCGCAAGCCGGCTTGGTTCGACGCGCTCGACATCCCGATCGACGCCTTCGTGCTCTGCACCATCCATCGTGCGGAAAACACCGACGACCCCATCTGCCTGCGTGGAATCCTCGCGGGCCTGGAAGGCAGCGAGCTGCCGGTGATCCTCCCCCTGCACCCCAGGACGCGCGGCAAACTCGAGAGCATGGCGCTCCGGCTGCCGGCCAACATCCGGGCAGTCGACCCTGTCGGCTATCTGGAAATGGCCTGGCTCGAGGCCCACTGCAAACTGATTGCCACCGACTCGGGTGGAGTGCAGAAAGAGGCCTACTTCCACCGCAAGCCCTGCGTCACCCTGCGCGGCGAGACCGAGTGGGTCGAACTGGTCAGCCACGGCTGCAACCTGATCGCCGGGCATAGCCCCGAGGCCATCATGGCCCACATCAAGTCCTGTCAGTTCCCCGCCGGCATCGATGGCCTGTACGGCAACGGCGAGAGTGCCCCCCTGATTGCCCGGAGCATCCGATGAGAATCGCCCTACTCGCCTTCCACTTCCGACCAGACGAGGCGGTCGGATCGATCCGGCCGGAAAACTGGGCGACCTGGCTCGCCCAGGAGCACGAAGTCCATGTCGTCACCCGTGCCGCCAACGCGCCGGATGATAGCGGCGACTGCAGCTATCGGATCTCGCGCACCCGGTCGTTGCCCATCAGGATCATCGAGGCGCTCAATGCCTACCGGAAAAAAGCCCGGTCCGACAAGGCGCAAAACCCCAGGCTCGCCAAGCCCCAGGGCAACGACAAGAAAACCTCCTCCGGAGCCCTTGTTTACCGGATGCCCTGTCTGTTCGATTTCTGGCTGCCATCGGCCTATGGCGAACTGAAAAGGATCCGCCCCGACCTGGTCATCGCGACCCACAGCCCCTACATCAGCATCGTCATTGCGCTTCTCTATTGCCTGAACAACCCCAGGACAAAACTCTGGGTCGACTTTCGTGACCTGTGGGTCGGCAACCACATTTCGACAGGCTTGCCGCTGCTCTCGAAACTGGAGAGATACCTGGAAAAAAGAGCCCTGAACCGAGCAGAGGTCGTCTCGACTGTCAGCCAGGGCCTGCAGGAAGAACTGGACAAGACCCTCGGCCAGGCAAAGACCCAGCTGATATACAACTGCCCGGCCAGGCTGGATAAAACAGCGGCGCCCACCCCCGGCAATTCCGCGGCCCCGCTCACCCTGTGCTACACGGGCACCATCAACAATGGCTGGCGGGATCCCGCCCCGCTGCTGCAACTGCTGACCACACTCCAGCGCGCCAACAGGATCGAAACAAGTGCAGTGAAATTTTGCGTGGCCTCGAAAAACCCGGGGAATCTCCTTGAAATAGCCCGCCACCTCGACGCCAGCGAATTTGTCGATTTCAAGGGTGCGCTCTCAAGGCAGGCATCCATCGACCTGCAACTGCAATCCGACATCCTCGTGCTGCTCGAATCACCCGCACCGGAAGCCCGTGGGGTATTGACCGGAAAAATCTTCGAGTATCTCGCCACCACCAAGCCGATCCTCCTGATCGGCCCCGACGAGCACTCGGAAATATACAGAATCCTGAAAAAACACAACCGCCTGCTCACGCTCGAGGAGTTCGAGCAGATCATCACCGGCAAGCAGGCACTACCTCTGCAACAGGCCGTCGATTACTCGGAAATATCGAAAAACCAACTGCTCGCTTCAATAAAGGCACTGACTGCACCAGCCAAAGGTGCATCCGACTGCTGCCAGACCATCTAATTAGAAAACCGGCAACAACCTTCCCTTGGCAACCCCACATTGCCTGCACTGAAAACCACCAAACGCGGCTGCCCCATACTCACCGAACCGAGTCTCGGCCACGATGAAAACCATAATTCCCAGCTTCCTGATCGCCACGGCAATCTCCCTGGTTCTGCAGACCAACTACAGACTGTCGGACGGAATTGGCGTGGGCGAAATAGGCCTGGCGCTGTTCATCATTTTCTCGATAGCCAGCTGCTTTGCCACACCGGCCAGAACGCCAGCACTCAGTGATCATCCGCTGCCGCTGCTGGCACTGATCTACCTCCTGACGGTTCTGCTCCCGGTGACAGCCCTCAACACCTACTACGGCACCCATGGCGCGGAATTCAGGGATCTATTTGCCTATCTGCTGTGCGCGTTCACAACCTTTGCACTTGCCACGCAAGCGTCGAAAACCCGAGAAATCGCGATTCTGACCATCGGCATCACCATCGCCCTGGTTTCACTGCAGTATCTGTTTGGCGACAACAGCGCTTGGTACTCGCAAATCCGCTTTACCGGTGGCGCAAAAAACCCGAACCAGTTGGCCTTGTACGTCGTCTGCCTGACCCTGATTGCCGCCATCCACATCACCCACCCACTGCTGAAGTCCGCCTGCATCGGCATCCTGGTTTTCTTCGGCATCGCCAGCCTCTCCGATGCCTATTTGGCCTATGCGGGCATAACCCTGGGCATTCTGCTGCTTACCCTCATCATTCCCAGCCGCTTCTTCATGCTGGCGGCGCCCTTGGCCATGATTCTCGCGGTCATCCTCGGTGTCTGGTTCCTCGAGGACATCGCGAACATGCTCGGCAAGCAGTGGTCGGTCGCCGACGAAGGGGGTTCGCGGATCACCCTCTACCTCAACGGCATCAGGGCATGGCTCGACACCCCGTTGAGCTTCATGCTGGGCAATGGGGCGGGCAATTTCTCGGGGATCTACGCCCCCTTCCAAGGCTCGGAGGCCCATAGCACCCCGATCGACATACTGTCGGTCGGCGGGCTGCTCGGATTTGTCGCGATCTACTTCTTTCCGGTCAAGTGGGCCATCGATGTCTACCGGCTCGACCAGAAGCTGGTCTTCGCCTGCACCGTTGGCCTGATCGGCTTCACCCTCTTCCACTTCGTGGCCCGCCACCCGATCTTCTGGGTCACGCTCTTCTTCCTCTTTCAGTACATCAAAGATCAACAAGGGATTGCCAGATCATGTGTGGCATAACCGGTTTCTGGTCAGCTGAAACTGCCGATACCAGCGCCTCGGCCGGCATCGCCTGGCGCATGGCCGATACCCTGCGCAACCGTGGACCGGATGATGGCGGCGTATGGCTGGACCACGCGCACAACCTGGCCCTCGGCCATCGCCGCCTGTCGATCCTTGACCTCTCCCCGGCCGGCCACCAGCCGATGCATTCGGCCTGCGAGCGTTATGTCATCGCCTTCAACGGCGAGATCTACAACCACCGTGACCTGCGCAGCCAACTGACCGACGAGGGCAAGGATCCTCCCTGGTGCGGACATGCCGATACCGAAACCCTGCTGGCCTGCTTTGCCGCCTGGGGCATCGAGAAGACCCTGCAAGCCTGCGTGGGCATGTTCGCCATCGCCCTGTGGGATCGCCGGGACAGGCGGCTCACCCTGGCACGCGATCGCATGGGCGAAAAGCCGCTGTACTACGGCTGGCAGGGCGATACGCTGCTGTTCGGCTCCGAACTCAAGGCACTCAAGGCCCACCCGGCGTTTCGTGGCGCTGTCGACCGCAATGCACTGACCCTGCTGCTGCGGCACAACTGCATTCCCGCCCCGTACAGCATCTATCAAGGCATCGCCAAGCTGCTGCCCGGTCACTTCATCAACATTCCGCTGCACGGCAGCTCCTCTGCCCGCGCCGCGCAGCCGCAGGCCTACTGGCGCCTGAACGATGCGGTGCAGCGGGGGCTGGCCGATCCCTTCAGCGGCAGCCCGGACGAGGCCGTCGATCTGCTGCACAGCCGCCTCTCGGCCAGCATCGGCGAGCAGATGCTGGCCGATGTCCCCCTCGGCGCCTTCCTCAGTGGCGGCACGGACAGCAGCACCATCGCCGCGCTGATGCAGGCACAGAGCCATCAACCGATCCGCACCTTCACCATCGGCTTCGACGAGGGCGGCTATGACGAGGCGGCGCACGCCAAGGCCGTCGCCCGCCATCTGGGCACCGAGCATACCGAACTGTATGTCCACCCCAAGGACGCGCTGGCGGTGATCCCGCGCCTGCCGACGATGTATTGCGAGCCGTTCAGCGACAGTTCGCAGATCCCCACCTTCCTGGTCAGCCAGATGGCGCGCCAGCACGTGACGGTGGCCTTGAGTGGCGACGGTGGCGACGAACTGTTCGGCGGCTACAACCGCTATCTCAGTGCGCGCAAGGTGTGGAGCCGGATGCAGCGCCTGCCGCTCTTCGCCCGGCATGCCGCGGCCGGCATGCTGCGCGCCCTGCCGCCCGCCACCTGGGACCGCCTGTTCGCCCTGGCCAAACCACTGCTGCCCAAACGCCTGCATCTCGCCATCCCCGGCGACAAGGCGCAGAAACTGGCCGACGTACTGGCCCTGTCCGACGAGCAAGCCTTCTTTCACCAGCTCACCAGCCACTGGAAGGACCCCGCCAGCATCGTCATCGGTGCCCGCGAGCCGCAGACCCAGCTGACCACGCCGGCGGCCTGGCCGCACAGCGACAGCTTCGAGCACTGGATGATGGCCATGGATACGCAGACCTACATGACCGACGACATCCTGGTCAAAGTCGATCGCGCGGCCATGGCCACTAGCCTGGAAACCCGCGTGCCGATGCTCGACCACCGCGTGGTCGAGCTGGCCTGGCGCATGCCGCTGGATCTGAAGATCCGCCAGGGGCAGGGCAAATGGCTGCTGCGCCAGGTGCTGTACCGCCATATTCCGCAGCAGCTGATCGAGCGCCCCAAGCAGGGCTTCAGCATTCCGCTGGACAGCTGGCTGCGCGGCCCGCTGCGCGACTGGGCGGAACATCTGCTCAATGAGGGACGCCTGCGCCAGGAAGGCTACTTCCACCCCGCACCGATCCGCCAAATGTGGACCGAACACCTGAGCGGGCGGCGCAACTGGCAGCATCACCTGTGGGATGTGCTGATGTTCCAGGCCTGGCTCGCGGAGAACCAGCACCATGACCTTTCTGCTCATCGCTAGTTTCGCCGACTCGATCCTCAGCTTCCGCGGCCCGCTGCTGGATGCCCTGCTCGCCCGCGGCCTCAGCGTGCATGTCGCCGCACCGGATCTGCCGGCAGACAGCCTCATGCGCCAGCGCCTGGAAGCCCGGGGCATCCAGGTGCATGACATCCCCCTGCGCCGCACCGGCACCAACCCCCTGGCCGACGCAACCACCCTGCTGCACCTGTGGCAGCTGATGCGGCGCATCCATCCGCAATTCGTGCTGGGCTACACCATCAAGCCGGTGATCTACGGTTCGCTGGCCGCCCTGCTGGCCCAGGTTCCGCAGCGCTTTGCCCTGGTGACCGGGCTCGGCTACCTGTTCCAGAGCGAGGTCGACGAAGGCGATAGCCGCAGCCGGCTACGCTCGCTGGTGCAACCGCTGTACGCCCTGGCGCTGCGCTGCACCCACAAGGTGTTCCTGCAGAACCCCGACGATCAGGCGCTGTTCCGCTCCCTGGGGATTCTCCCGCCGGCGACGCCCTCGGTGGTAGTCAACGGTTCCGGCGTCGACGTGGCCGAATACGAGGTCGCGCCGCTACCCAAGGCGCCACACTTTCTGCTGATCGCCCGCCTGCTCCGCGACAAGGGCGTGCGCGAGTACGCCGCAGCGGCCCGGCGCATTCGCGCCCGCTATCCGGACGCCGTATTCAGCCTGGTCGGCTGGATCGACGAGAATCCCGATGCCATCGCCCAGCAGGAGCTGGATGCCTGGGTGGCGGATGGCACCTGCAACTATCTCGGTCGCCTGAGCGACGTGCGTCCCGCGATTGCCGCCTGCACGGTCTATGTCCTGCCCTCCTATCACGAAGGCACACCGCGCACGGTGCTGGAGGCCATGGCCATGGGCCGCGCCATCATCACCACCGACGCCCCCGGTTGCCGCGAGACGGTGGTCGATGGCGACAACGGCTTTCTGGTGCCGGTCAAGGCGGTGGACGAGCTGGTGGGCGCCATGCAGCGCTTCATCGAAGAGCCCGAGCTGGCCGCCCGCATGGGAGCACGGGCGCGGCAGATTGCCGAAGAGAAATACGACGTGCACCGGGTCAATACGGTGATGCTGCAGGAGATGGGAATCTGATGCTCAAGCGTCTGTTCGATATCGTCGCGGCCGCCTGCGGCCTGTTGCTGCTCGCCCCGGTCATCGCCATCGTCGCCTGGCAGATCCGTCGCAAGCTCGGTTCCCCGGTGCTGTTTCGACAGCTGCGCCCCGGCCGCGACGGCAAGCCGTTCGAAATCATCAAGTTCCGCAGCATGCGCGACGCCGTGGATGCCCACGGCGACCCGCTGCCGGATGGCGAGCGCATGACGCCGTTCGGCAGCTTCCTGCGTGCCAGCAGCCTGGACGAACTGCCGGAGCTGTGGAACGTGCTCAAGGGCGACATGAGCCTGGTCGGCCCGCGCCCGCTGCTGATGGAGTACCTGCCGCTGTACAGCCCCGAGCAATTTCGCCGTCATGCGGTGCGCCCCGGCGTCACCGGCTGGGCCCAGGTCAACGGCCGCAATGCTCTGAGCTGGGAAGACAAGTTCCGCCTGGATATCTGGTACGTGGACCACCAGTCCTTCTGGCTGGACCTGAAGATCATCTGCCTGACGCTCGCCAAGGTCATGGTGCGCGAAGGCATCAGCGCCGCGGGCGAAGCGACGATGCCAAAGTTCACCGGCTCCAAATAGCCGCCCCCCCTGCATTGAAAACCGCAAAGTTTGCTCAACGGGCCGCAACGTCATGGATATCATCGAGATCTCTGGCAAGGCCGACTGGGAAAAATCCCTGTCAAAAGCCCCTCGCCATGATTTTTACCACACCATGGATTTCCACCAGCTCTCCAGTCTGAATGGCGAGGGCGATCCAGTGCTGTTCGACATCCGGCTCGAGCATGGCGGAGTACTCTTTCCCCTGCTCGCGCGCAGCATCAAAGACTCTCCCTTGAAGGATTTGACCTCCGTCTATGGCTACCCATCGCCGCTGATCTACGGGGAGATAGGCCGGACAGAAATCCCCCGCTTCTGGGACTATTTCACTTCATATCTTTACCAGCAGGGATATGTCAGCCTGTTTTCCCGCTGTCACCCGCTCGTCACCCCAGAAATCCTTGGCGAGGACCTTTTCCAGCGGTCTGGCCGGGTCGTCATCATTCGCCTCGACCGAACCGAAGAGGAGCAGGTCAGCGAATACCGCACCAACCACAAAAGGGATATCAGGAAACTCGAAAGAATTGGCGTCAGCTGCCAACAGAGCAATTCAGCAAAAGATCTTGCCGACTTCGTGGAAAACTACGAGGCCACCATGAAATCGCTGGATGCCGCGCCCTACTACTTCTTCTCGGAAAACTACTATCGGCGCCTGCTGGACGCAAAGTCCTTCGACGCCCGCATCTACTCCTGCACGCTGGACGGCTCCGTCATCTGCAGCGGCATCTTCGTCTTCTGTGGCGAATTCGTTCAGTACCATCTCGGCGGCACGGCCCCCGGCTTCGGCAGCCTGGCCCCGACCAAGCTGATGTTCGATACCGTCAGAAAGGACGCCTCCCGTCTGGGCTACAAGTACTTCTGTCTGGGCGGGGGTCTGGGCTGCAATGAAGACTCCCTGTTCATGTTCAAGGCAGGGTTCTCCAAATACATCAAGGAATTCAGAACGCTCAAGATAATCATCAATCCGGATGAATATGAAAGTCTCTCTCGAGAGGTATCTGCCGACACGAAATTCTTTCCCAGATACAGGGCCAACTGCCAATAAATAGACTTTGCCACCATGCCTCGTGGACGCCCGAGAAATGATCGAATTCATCGACCTGCAAGCCCAGCAAGCCCGGATCAGGGACAGTATCGAAGCCGGCATTCGACGTGTCCTCGAGCACGGTCAGTACATCCTCGGCCCGGAGGTGGCCGAACTGGAAGAGAGACTCGCCGCCTTCGTCGGCGCGCGCTACTGCATCACCTGCGCCAACGGTACCGACGCCCTGCAGATCGCGCAGATGGCCCTGGGCATCGGCCCCGGCGACGAGGTGATCAGCCCCGGCTTCACCTACATCGCCACCGCCGAAACCGTCGCCCAGCTCGGCGCCCGGCCGGTGTACGTGGATATCGAGCCGCACACCTACACCCTCAACCCGCGCGTGCTGGAAGCGGCGATCACCCCACGCACCCGGGCGATCATCCCGGTATCGCTGTACGGTCAGTGCGCCGACTTCGACACCATCAACGCGATTGCCAAGCGCCACGGCATCCCGGTGATCGAAGATGCGGCGCAGAGCTTCGGCGCCACCTACAAGGGCCGGCGTTCCTGCAACCTGACCACCATCGCCTGCACCAGCTTCTTCCCCAGCAAACCGCTGGGCTGCTATGGCGACGGCGGGGCGATCTTCACCAACGACGACGAACTGGCCACCGTCATGCGCCAGATCGCCCGGCACGGCCAGGATCGCCGCTACCATCACATCCGCGTCGGGGTGAACAGCCGCCTGGATACCCTGCAGGCCGCCATCCTCTTGCCCAAGCTGGAAATTCTCGACGAGGAGATCCAGCTGCGCCAGCAGGTCGCCGCCAGCTACAAGCAGCTGCTCAGCAGCGCAGGCGAGGCGGGCGACTACGCCGAGAGCGCTCTGCCAGGTGTCCTGGCCACTCCCTGGATCCAGCCGTACAACACCAGCGTCTACGCCCAGTACACCCTGCGCGTGGCCGACCGCGCAGCCGTCCAGGCACAACTCGAGGCAGCGGGAATCCCCACCGCCGTGCACTATCCGCTGCCGCTGAACAAGCAACCGGCCGTGGCTGATCCTGGCGCTATTCTGCCGGTAGGTGATGCCGTGGCGGAGCAGGTGCTGAGTCTGCCGATGCATCCCTATCTGCGCGAGGATGACCTGCAGGCCATCGCCAAGGTGTTGCGGAGCACATGCGCTTGATCCGGCAACTGAGTGCAACCGCCGGCAGGCTGCTGCCCAAGGCGCCCTTCGCCCGCGGTGTCAGCGTGCTGGTCGGCGGGACCGCGGGCGCGCAGATGATGATGGTGCTGGCCGCCCCCCTGCTGACCCGGTTGTTCACTCCGGAAGACTTCGGCCTGCTGGCGGTGTATGGCGGTCTGCTGGCCCTGTTTCTCGTGGTGGCCGGCCTGCGCTACGAGATCGCCATCCCGCTGCCGGAGGATGAGCAGGTAGCGGCGAACGTCACGGTCTTATGTCTGCTGGTCGTAACCGGCACCAGCCTGTTCAGCGCCATACTGGTGTATTTCGCCGGCGATGCCATCGCGCATCTGCTCGGTGTGCCGCTGCTTTCCGCCTATCTCTGGCTCTTGCCGGCGGGCGTTTTCTTCGGCGGCATCTATCTGGCACTCCATTACTGGGCTGTGCGCCACAAGAATTTCCGGGACATCGCCGGCACGCGTATCAAGCAGGTCTTCACCACGCTGACACTCCAGCTGCTGGGCTACAAACTGGGTCCCGTCGCCCTGCTGCTCGGTCACGCCAGCGGGCATGGCATGGGCTGCCTCGCCCTGGGCCGGCACCTGGTGAGAAGCCCGAGCCTCAAGCGGGTATCCGCTGCCGGCATCCTCGCTGCCGCCCGCCGCTATCGGCGCTTTCCGCTGTTCTCGACCTGGGCGGGGCTGTTCAATACCGCCGGCACCCAGCTGCCGCCGCTGATGCTCGCCGCCCTGTTCAGCCCGGCCGCCGCAGGTCTCTATACCCTGGCGCAACGGGTGCTGGGCATTCCCATGGCGGTCATCGGCACCGCCATCGGCGGCGTGTTTCTCGCCAATGCGGCCGAGGCGCACAGGAAACAGCGCCTGGCCCCGCTGGTGGCGAAGGTCCACGAACGCCTGGCGCACATCGCCATGCCGCCCGCGCTGGTCCTGCTGCTGATCGCCCCTGAGCTGTTTACCCTGGTGTTCGGCGAGCAGTGGCACGATGCGGGCTATTTCGCCCAGTGGATGGTGCCCTGGCTGTACATGACCTTCGTGGCCTCGCCACTGAGTTCTCTGTTCGATGTCATGGAAAGGCAGAAACTGGAGCTGCTGTTCCAGGCCGTGCTGCTGGCCACCCGCACCGCCACCATCATCATCGGGGCCATGCTGGATAGCCTGGAAATGACCATCGCGCTGTTCTCGCTCGGCAGTGCACTGTGCTGGATCTGGCCGCTGCTGTGGATCAACCACTCCGCCGGCAACAGCTTGGGCAGCCTGCTCCGCCCTACCGGCCATGCCCTGCTGTGGGCCGTGGCCTGCATCTTGCCGCTGCTGATCGCAATGGCCATGTTCCCCGGGCATCCCGCCTGGCTGCTTTTCCTGGCCATCACCGCCGCATTTATCGGCGGCCGCTATTTCGTTCTGTTTCGCGAGATCTACCGATGAGAACGCCAAAATGGCGGCGGCGGATTCACCTGGCAATCCTGACCCCGCGCCGCTTGCTCTGATCACCAGTGTTTTTCGTCACCCCCGCATATAGGCATCAAAATGGTCTCAGCACCTTGGATAAACCCACAAGATACCTATAGAGATGACATACAGGGTGTTCGCGCCATCGGCGCAATCCTGATCGCCCTGTATCACATCTGGATCCACAAGGTATCTGGGGGCGTGGACGTGTTCTTCGTCATGTCGGGCTTCCTGATGACGGGCGTACTGATCCGCCAGCTCGAAAGCACGAACAGGATTCAACCGTTCGTGTTCTGGGGCAACCTGGTGAAACGGATCGCCCCCTCGGCCTGCACCGTATTGCTCGCCACCCTGTTCCTAGGCTACTTCTTCGTACCGGAACCACTGTGGAGCCAGTTCATCAAGGAGGTCACCTTCAGCGCCCTGCAGATCGAAAACATCGGCCTGATGCGCAACTCGGTGGACTACCTGGCGCGGGAGCTGCCCCCCAGCCCCGTGCAGCAGTTCTGGGCCCTGTCCATCCAGGTGCAGTTCTACGTCTTCCTGCCGCTGATCCTGGCCCTGGTCCTCGGCCTGTCGAAAAGGCCCAACTCGACTCTCCCCTTCATCACGGCCATCGCCGTGGTCATCGCGGCATCCTTCCTGTACTCGGTGGTGGAAACCACCAGCAACCCGGTGAGCGCCTATTTCAACCCCGGCGCACGGGCATGGGAGTTCTTTGCCGGAGTACTTCTGGCCTTTCTGCTCCCGTACCTGCAGCTCAACGCCGCCCTGCGCAACGCCCTGGGCCTGATCGGAATATCCGCCCTGCTGCTGTGCGGCATTCTGGTGAGCGAGTCCATGAAGTTCCCGGGATACATCGCCATCATCCCGGTAACCGCCGCTGTCCTGCTGATCATCTCCGGCGCGGGAAGCTCGCAGACGCCAGCCAAGCGGCTGCTGTCCCACCCCTGGCTGAAAGCCCTAGGCAAAGTTTCCTTTGGTATCTACCTCTGGCACTGGCCGCTGCTGGCGTTCACCATCGAATACACCGGCAACAGCCACCTGAGCCTGCCGCTGGGTTTGGCAATCATCCTGCTTGCCGTCGTGCTGGCCATGGCGACGAACCGCTACATCGAGGAGCCGATCCGCAAAAAGAAGTACCAAGCCGGCAAGGCATGGGCTCCCTACCTGATCGGCGGTGCCTTCCTGACTCCCGTGCTCGCCACTGCGGCCACCTGGAGCTATTACATCCAGAGCACCATCGCCAGCCAAAGCCACTACAACCTGCAGCAGGCGATAATCAACGACGTCAGCCGCCCCGACGAACGGCAGGATGCCAGCCATATCCCGCATGACGAGCTGGTCACCGTGAAGGAGCTGCTGCCCGATGCCTACACCGATGGCTGCCACCAGGACATCACCTCGCCGGAGGTGAGGATCTGCACCTATGGCGACCGGCACTCCCAAGCCTCGGTCGCCCTGGTCGGCGGCTCGCACGCGGCGCAGTGGCTACCCGCGCTGGACACCATCGGCAAGCAAGGTCGGCTGAAGATCCTCAACATCACCAAAAGCTCCTGCCCGCTCGGCGCCCTGCCCGACTCGGATCCCTCGTGCATGGAGTGGAACAGACAGTTGGTCGAAGAGTTGAGCCTGCTCAAGCCACTGGCCGTGATCACCAACTCGACGAGGGCGACCCTGGCCGAATCGCCGGAGCATGTCCCCCCGTCATACGTGCAACAGTGGAAAAAGCTGGAAAGCCTGGGCATCAAGGTGATCGCCATCCGCGACAACCCCGCGTTCGACTTCGATGCCGCCACCTGCGTAGCCCGACATCCGGAGGATGCGCTGGCCTGCGCCAAGCCGCGCGAGCAGTCGCTGTCGAGCATCGACCCCTCCATTGCCCACTTGCGCACGCTCAGCAACCTGAACCTCATCGACATGTCGGAGTTCTTCTGCACGCAGAGGACCTGCATGACCGTCACCAACGACCACCTGATGTACAGGGACGCCGAGCACCTGAACGTGCTCTATGTGCTTTCCCTCACCAACGAACTGCACGAGAAGCTGGCAAGGACATCCCCCGACATCTTCCCACCCACCCTGATCGTCCCCCGACGGCCAACCCAGAGCAGAAACTGAAAGGATTCACGAAACCGCCCCCGAGCGACGCGTGGGCAGTCAACGCGCGCCGCACGCTCGAGGGCAGGGATACCTCCGATCCTTTCAAGCCCCTCGCAGGGTCTTTGGGACTGAGTCGTGAACAACAAAGATGCCTATCGCCGCCTATGCGAAAGCGAAAAATCCATCCCGATTTTCAGCCAACCATGGTGGCTTGACGCTACCGCCGGCGAGCAGCACTGGGACGTGATCACCGTGGCAAAAAACGGCAGGATCATGGCGACCCTGCCCTACTACACCGAGAGGCGCCTGGGCCTGATCCTGCTCACCCAACCCGCTCTCACCCAGACGCTGGGCCCTTGGCTGCGGCCCGACGATGCCAGGGAGGTTTCCCAACAGCAGGACCTGATGCAGACCCTGGTCGAGCGCCTGCCACGTTTCCATCACTACGCACAGAACTGGCACTACAGCCAGAGCATCTGTCTGCCCCTGTACTGGCAGGGCTTCAGGCAAACCACCCGCTACACCTACATCCTTCCCGAGCTGAGCGACCCACAGGCACTGTGGAGCGATCTGCAGGAGAACATCAGGCGCGAGATACGCAAGGCCAGCAATCGCTTCAAGGTCCGCATCCGCGACGATCTCGGCGTCAGCGAGTTCCTTGCCCTCAGCCGTCTCACCTTTGCCCGCCAGGGCATGTCTGCGCCCAACTCCGACCCCCTTGTAGAACGACTCGACAGCGCGTGTCGGGCACGCAACGCTCGCAAGATATTCATTGCCGAAGACGACTTGGGCCGCCGTCATGCGGGTGTCTATCTGATATGGGATGAAAACAGTGCCTACTACCTGATGGGAGGCGGTGACCCAGAACTGCGCAACAGCGGCGCCACCAGCCTGTGCATGTGGGAAGCCATACGCTTCTCTACAACCGTCACCCGGCGTTTCGACTTCGAAGGCTCGATGCTGGAACCGGTAGAGCATTTCTTCCGGGCATTCGGAGCAATACAACAGCCCTATTCTTGCGTCACCAGGACTCCTTCGAGGCTGCTCAGGACCGTCCTGTTCCTCAGGCACTTCAACGATTGAACGCCGATGCGGCCCGTACACGGGCCGCATCGGCGTCAGCCCCGCGCGCCACTACGCACCTCTGCCTCCCGAGACCATCACCTCATCATTGCGCACAGCTTGCGCTGCGGACTCGGCAACATCCACCTGGCAGTGCAGCCAGTCGACGTTGGCATCCGGCGTATAGCCACTGACGATCCGGCACAGCAACTGGCGCACATGCGGGTAATCATCCACGCGGATCGCCTGGACCATCTCGACCATCAGCGCCTTGAGTTCCTCCCACGGCATGCAGGCCTCGTTGGCGCGCATGATCATCGTGTGTTCGGTCGGCAACACGTTGTCACCGATCAGCAACTCCTCGTACAACTTCTCCCCCGGGCGCAGGCCGGTGAACTCGATGTCGATGTCGCCATCCGGGTTCGCCGCCGAGCGCACCGTCAAACCGGAGAGATGCACCATCTTCTCCGCCAACTGAGCAATCTTCACCGGCTCGCCCATATCCAGCACGAACACATCGCCGCTTTCGCCCATGGAGCCCGCCTGGATCACCAGCTGCGCAGCTTCTGGAATGGTCATGAAGTAGCGGGTCATTTCCGGGTGCGTCACGGTGATCGGCCCGCCGCGCTTGATCTGCTCGCGAAACAGTGGAATCACCGAGCCGGACGAGCCCAGCACGTTGCCGAAGCGCACCATGATGAACCGGGTGTGATTGGGCTGCGCCGGCAGGTCCGGCTCGCCGTACAACGTCACCGACGTTTCGTGGGCCAAGCCCTGCAGCACCAGCTCGGCCATGCGCTTGGTGCTGCCCATCACATTGGTCGGACGCACCGCCTTGTCGGTGGAAATCAGCACGAAGTTGCGCACCCCGGCACGCAGGGCCGACTGGGCGGCATACAGCGTCCCCAGAGTGTTGTTGAGCACGCCCTCGGCCACATTGTGCTCGACCATCGGCACATGCTTGTAGGCCGCCGCATGGTAGACGGTGTCCACCTTCCAGCTTTGCATCACCTCGAGCATGCGCACCGGATAGCGCACCGAACCGAGGGTCGCCACCAGCTGCACCGGCAGGTTCGCCTGACGGATGCGCTGCTCCAGCTCGAGCTGGATGCTGTACAGGTTGAACTCCGAATGATCGAAGAGGATCAGCACCGAGGGTTCGCCATCAAGGATCTGTCGGCACAGCTCGGCACCGATCGAACCGCCAGCGCCGGTCACCATCACCACCTGAGCACGGATACAGCGCGCCAGCAGCTCGGGCTTGGGCGCCACCGGATCGCGGCCGAGCAGATCGGCGATGTCGACGTCCTTCAGATCCTCGACCTTGACCCGGCCGCTGGCCAGATCGGCGATATCCGGCATCGAGCGCACCGCCAGGGGATAAGACTGGAGCATGTTCAGAATCTCGCGGCGACGCGCACGGGAGACCGAAGGAATGGCCAGGAGCACCTCCTCGATCCCGGTTTCCTTCTGGATGCGTTCGATCAGGCTCGGCGGATACACCGGCAGGCCGGCGATCACCCGATGGGCCAGCTGCGGATCATCATCGATGAAGGCCACCGGGCGGCGGCTACGGCCCATGCTCAACGCATGGGCCAACTGATTGCCGGCCAGACCCGCCCCATAGATCGCCACCTTCGGCAAACCGGCTTGGCGCCGGTACGCCTGATCGCGCAGGTTGTACCAGTCCCCCGTGAAGTACTGGCGCATGGCGATGCGCAAGCCACCGATCAGCAGCAGACTCAGCAACCAGTAATTGAAGATGACCGCGGGCGGAATCACCCTGACCGTGTCGCCACGCAGGAAGACCAGCAAGCCCAGCAGCAACGCGGAAAAGGTCACCGCCTTGGCGATCGTCAACAGCGCAGCGTTGCCGAGGCGACGCATCACCGCACGGTACATCCCCAGGCGAATGAGCAATGGCAAAGCCACCGCCGGCGCGGCCAGGAACAACCAGGCATGGCTGGTGAACGGTTGAATCAGGTTCGCGTCATCGAGGCGCACATAGAAGGCCAGCCACAACGCCAGCCATATCAGCGGCACATCCGCCGCAACTTGCAACAAGCGCTTCCTGGCAGGGGATAGCGTCAACAGACGCTGACGTAGCGAACTCCGATTCCCGCTCATGAAAACCACCTTTACCCATTCCGAGGAGAAGCCTCCAAGGGAACGGTAGCCCACGATGAGTCATTTTGCCGCCATTCCAGAAAAGTCCAGATCGATAGAGAATCAGATTCGTCAAAATACTGCCAATGCATGCATCAAGTGGCGCAATCCCTGAAAATCATGCAGATTGAGCCAAGCCGCGCCTGTCAGAGCGCAGCTATCCCCCGAAAGGCAAAGGCAAGGACGAAAGATCGCATGAGCAGCAGACTCACGCCGGAACAGCCCCAGCATCGACAACCGCATGCCTGGTATCTGGTCCAGTGCAAACCGCGCCAAGACGAGCGTGCCGAGGAAAACCTGCTCCGCCAGGGCTACACCTGCTACCGCCCGCGGCACAGCCGCGAACGCCTGCTGCGCGGGCAAAAGCAGCTGGTCGAGGAGTCCCTGTTCCCCGGTTACCTGTTCATCCAGCTCAGCCAGCAGGACAACTGGGCCCCGCTGCGCTCCACCCGTGGCGTCAGCCGGGTAGTCGGCTTCGGCAACCAGCCGCTGGCCGTCAGCCCGGAGCTGATCGAATGCCTGCAGCAACGCTGCAGCGCTCCCGCCCCCAGCCCACTGCTCGAGTCTGGCGACAAGGTACGCCTCAACAACGGCCCCTTCGCCGAACTGGAGGCCATATTCCTGTCGATGGATGGTAACGAGCGGGTGGTATTGCTGATGAACATCCTGCACCGCGAACAGAAAGTCCGTGTGCCGCTGTCAAGCATTCAGAAGGCGGAATAAAGGGAAAAATGCTTACAGACAAAAGGTTGTGACAGCCGGCACAATAATAGAGTTTTCGAATATAGACCCAAGGACCGGGCGCACCAGCAAACCCCACCTTACAAATCTGCCCTCAGCCCTGTGCCCGCCCGGCGCGCATAGGGCTGGGCGCTGTACGCGAAATACACGTTCTCAGGATCCGACGGAAAATCCTGGGGCGGTAGCGTGCCTGAAAACCTGCGGCACCACTGGACACTGTTAACGGATTGACACCATGGCCTACCCGCAAATCCTGCATCACGGCGCCGCCCACGGCGTTACCGGCTCCTGCCACCAGTTGTTGATGGATAAACAGCATAGCCTGCTGATCGACTGTGGATTGTTCCAGGGCGCGGAAACCTCGCCCGACGGCCTCAGCAATGCCAACCAGCTACAGGTCGACTTCGATACCAGCAATATCAGAGCGCTGATTGCCACCCACGTGCACGTCGACCACATCGGCCGTCTGCCGCAGCTGCTGGCTGCCGGCTTCAAAGGCCCGATCCTGTGCAGCGAACCCTCGGCCAAGCTGCTCCCGCTGGTACTGGAAGACGCCTTCCGCCTCGGTATCAGTCGCGACGCCAAACTGCTCGAGCGCTACCTCAAGCTCATCGAAACTCGCACCATCGCCCTGCCCTACAAGACCTGGTTCAGGATCGTCGACAATCCGCAGCTGCACGCGCGCATCCGCCTGCAGCGCGCCGGGCACATCCTCGGCTCGGCCTACGTCGAATGCGATCTGCACTATCGTCAGAGCGGTGAGAAAAAACGCATCGTCTTCTCCGGCGATCTGGGATCGCCCCATACTCCGCTACTGCCGGCCCCCAAATCGCCCTGGCAGGCCGACACCCTGATTCTGGAAAGCACCTACGGCGACCGCACCCACGAGTCTCGCGCCACCCGCCGCAAGCGTTTGCAGGGCGTGCTCGAAAAAGCCCTGGCCGATAACGGCACCGTGTTGATCCCGGCGTTCAGCATCGGCCGCACCCAGGAGCTGCTGTACGAACTGGAAGACATCACCCACAGGATGAAGTTCAAGGCCGACAGCGCACCTGCAGGAGCAGACACATCTGCGACCAGTGCCGCCCCCTGGCCCACCCTGCCGATCATCCTCGACTCACCGCTGGCCAGCCGCTTCACCGAGGTCTATCAGCAGCTGCAACCCTTCTGGGACAAGGAAGCGCTCAAGCGCGTCGGCCAGGGGCGCAACCCGCTCAAATTCACCAATCTGATCACCGTCGACAGCCACAGCGATCACCTGAGCACGGTTCGCCATCTGGCCCAGAGCGCCCGCCCGGCCATCGTCATCGCCGCCAGCGGCATGTGCAGCGGTGGGCGCATCGTCGACTACCTCAAGGCGATGCTCGGCGACCCGCGGCACAACGTGCTGTTTGTCGGCTACCAGGCCAAGGGCACGCCCGGCCAGATCATCCAGCAATACGGCCCCCGCGGCGGCTACGTCGACCTGGATGGCGAGCGTATCGACATGCGCGCCGGTATCGAGACCCTTGGCGGCTATTCGGCACACGCCGACCAGCGCGGCCTGGTCAACTTCGTGACCCGCATGCGCCACTGGCCCAGCGAAATTCGCTTGGTGCATGGCGAGGACGGAGCCAAGGCGCAACTGGCTCGTGCCTTGCATGAGCGCTACCGCCAGCATGAGCGGAGCCTGTCGGTCCATACCGGCCTGTAGAAAAACGCGGTGCAGCCGATACTCACCAGAAAGCCCCGCCTCGCTCATGTTGGCTGCCATCCAATCAGCCGCGCCGGGCAATGCTCAACACCACTCCCTTGCCAGATTCCCGGCAAGGTCAATTGCTGCAAATAACGAGGACGTTAAACATGCGCAAAACCCTTACTGCACTTTCCATCGCCCTGGCGCTGGCTTCCGGCCAGGTCATGGCCGACCAGAACACCGTCGGCGCACTGCGCTCCGCCGGCATCGCCCTGACCCCGGCACAGACCCAGGCTCTGGCCACCGCTGAGGGCGAAGCCCTGGTAGCGGCCATCGCCGCCGTGGTAGCCGCCAATCCGGAGCAGGCCGCTGCCATCGTCGCCGCCGCCGTGCAAGCCAACCCGGCACAAGCTGCCGCCATCACCGGCGCCGCCGTTGCCGCTGCCCCGGCACAAGCTGCCGCCATCACCAGCGCCGCCGTTGCCGCTGCCCCGGCACAAGCTGCCGCCATCACCAGCGCCGCCGTTGCCGCTGCTCCGGCCCAGGCCGCCGCCATCAACGCCGCCGCTGCTGCAGCCGCTTCCACCGCGTCGACCGGCAGTGCTGACGGCGGCGGCGCCGGCGGTACCACCACCACCAACAACGCCAGCACCCCGGGCGGCTCCGGCGGTGGCGGCGGCACTGCCAGCGGCAGCTGATCCACTGCGCAGATCAAAGGACACCGATGGCGGCCCAGCGTGGCCGCCATCCTGGTAACCACTCCCTGCCCGAGGCAGGAAAGGAAACGTTTTCAATGAGCAAGAAACTGCACATCAGCCTGCTGGCGATTGCCATCACCGCCGCCAGCAGCAGCGCACTGGCCGTGGAGGCCGCGAGCGTCAAACTGGCCGACGGCCTCGAGTTCACCCCGACCCTGAAGGTCAGCGAGAGCTACGACGACAACTTCCGCGAAGTGGAAAACAACGAAGAGTCGTCGTGGATCACCACCATCGCGCCGACCTTCACCCTCGGCGCCGAGGGCCGCAAGAGCGCCTACAAGCTGAGCTACAGCGCAGTCAGCGACACCTTCCACTCGAGCCAGAAAGACAACAACACCGACCATCACCTCACCGCTGATGCCGGCATGGAATTCAACGACCGCAACCGTCTGAAGCTGAACGCCGGCTATCACGACGTGGAAGAGACTGCCGGTCTCGACCAGAAAGTCGAGAACGACATGTTCAACACCAAGAACGTCGGTGGCGTGTACACCTTCGGCGCCCAGAGCGCCCGCGCGCAGATCGACCTCGGCGCCAACTACGAGGAGCTGCGCTACACCAACACCGGCCGCCTCAACGCCGACAAGGAGCGCGACACCACCGCGCTGAAGAGCACCTTCTACTACCGTGTCGCGCCGAAGACCAAGGTCCTGCTGGAAGGTCGCCACACCGACTACGACTACGTCAGCAACGATCGCCTGAACAGCACCAACATCGGCCTGCTCACCGGTGTGACCTGGGAAGCGACCGCCAAGACCACCGGCACCGCCAAGTTCGGTCGCGAGAAGAAGGACTTCGACGACTCCAGCATCAGTGAAAAATCCACTGGCATGTGGGAAGTCGGCGCCACCTGGGAACCGCGCACCTACTCGCGCTTCAGCCTGAACACCCGTCGCGGCTTCGACGAGGGCGACAGCGGCGCCTCGACCATCAAGACCCAGAGCACCACCCTGAGCTGGAACCATGACTGGGCCGAGCGCCTGAGCTCCAACGTCAGCTACACCCGCATGGACCAGGAATACCAGGACACCAATCGCGAAGACCAGATCGACACCTTCGGCATCGGCCTGACCTACGAAATGCGGCGCTGGCTGGACGTCGGCCTCGGCTACAAGTACTCCGAGAACGATTCCGACGCCGCCAACGAGAGCTACGAGCGCAACATCTACGCCCTCAGCTTCACCGCCAGCCTGTAACCCGCGCAACACAGACTTTGGGGGGGTGGCGCCCCCCGCTTCTGTAGCCGACTTCACAAGAGAAACCAAGCCACATGGTCATCCGTTACTTCTTCCGCCTGATCCTGGGCCTGCTCCTGCTCAACAGCAGCGCTGCGCTGGCTGAAAGCAATTCCACCTACAAACTGGCCTCCGGCGACGTCATCCGCATCAACGTCTTCGGTGAAAAGGACCTCAGCATCGAGGAAATCCGCCTCAACGATGCCGGCATCTTCTCCTACCCCTTCATCGGCGACGTCCGCGCCAAGGGCAAGACTGCCGCCGAAATCGAGCAGATCCTCACCGAAAGCCTGAAGGGCGACTACCTGGTCGACCCGCGCGTCTCGGTCAGCGTGCTCACCTACCGCGAATTCTTCATCAGCGGCGAAGTGAAAGAGCCCGGCGGCTACGCCTTCCAGCCCGGCCTGACCCTGCGCCGCGCCGTGGCCCTGGCCGGCGGCCTTACCGAGCGCGCCTCCACCGGTCGCATCACCATCATCCGCGACCAGGATCCGAACCGCACTCCCGAACAAGCCACCCTCGACACCGTCGTGATGCCCGGCGACACCATCACCATCGATCAGGGTTTCTTCTGATTCGCGTAGCCGTGCCGCCGAGAACAGCAGGTAAACATCCCGGCAGTCCCCCAGGTACTGTCCCGCATGTGACAAGCGAACGCTTTGCCGCCTACCCAGCCACCATTTCCCAGAGTTTCCCCAAGCATGGACAGTAACGCCCAGACCACCGAACGCAGCTGGATCGCCCAGCGTCTGGAAAGCGACGGCCCCGACCTGCTGCAGATGTGGCAGACCATCTGGCGGCGCAAATGGAGCATCCTCAGTCTGATGCTGGTCGTCATGATGGTGGCTGCCCTCGCCGCCTTCAGCCTCACGCCGATCTACCGCGCCGGCGCGACCCTGCTGATCGAGCAGAAGAAGGCCAACGTCGTCTCCATCGAGCAGGTCTACGGTCTGGAGGGCACCGGCAACGAATACCTGCAGACCCAGTTCGAACTGCTCAAGTCCCGCGCCCTCGCCGAGCGTGTGGTACGTCAGCTGAACCTGACCACCCACCCCGAATTCGACCCGCGCCAACAGCCCGAGCCGCTGATCGACATCGGCGGCCTGCTGGCCAGCTTCAACATCACCAAGGCCATCCCGGCCATCCTGCCGGACGACCTCGAAGAAGACGTCGACCCGACCGAAGCGAAGATCTTCGATGAAGTCACCAAAGCCTTCATGGAGCGCGTCAGCATCGCGCCGCTGGGCAAGAGCCAGCTGGTCAAGGTCCAGGTCGACATGGCCGACCCGCGCATGGCCACCAAGGCCGCCAACGCCATGGCCAACGGCTTCATCGAAGCCCAGCTGGAAGCGACCATGGAAATGTCCATGACCGCCACCAACTGGATGAACAGCCGCCTCGGCGAACTGCGCACCAAGCTCAAGGACGCCGAAGACCGCCTGCAGGCGTTCCGCGAGAAGGAAAACCTGGTCGACGTCGACGGTGTCGCCACCATCAGCGCCGCCGAACTGTCGCTGACCGGCGACCGCATGATCGACGCCCGCCGCCAGCGCGCCGAAGCCCAAAGCCAGTACCAGCAGGTACAGTCCATGCGCGGCGGCGGCTGGGAAAAGCTCGCCACCATCCCGGCCGTGCTCGGCCACCCGCTGATTCAGCAGTTCAAGGCCGACGAAGCCAAGGCCCGCGCCAAGGTCGACGAACTGTCCAAGCGCTACGGCGCCCGCCACCCGGCCATGGAAGCCGCCCGCTCCGACCTCAGCGCCGCCTCCGGCAGTCTGCGCGGCCAGGTCGAACAGATCGTCGCCGGCATCGAGCGCAACTACCAGCTGGCCGTCGCCAACGAGAACTCCCTGCAGGCCTCGTTCAACGCCAACAAGTCGCAGATCCAGGACATCTCGCGCAAGGAGTTCAAGCTGCGTGAACTGCAGCGCGAAGTGGACGGCAACCGCGCCCTGTACGACACCTTCATGACCCGCCTGAAGGAAACCGCCGCCACCTCCGACCTGGAAAGCGCCAACGCCCGCGTGGTCGACCAGGCCGTGCTGCCCACTGCGCCGATCAAGCCGAAGAAGAGCCTGATCATCGCCCTGGCCGGCATTCTCGCCCTGATGGCCGGCGTCGGCATCACCCTGCTGCTGGAGATGCTCAACAACACCTTCAAGGGCACCGAAGAGATCGAGAACAAGCTCAACCTGCCGGTGCTCGGCATCCTGCCGCTGATCAAGAACAAGCAGCGCGAGCAGGTCGCCCACCTGTTCACCAGCAACGAGGACCGCAGCTTCAGCGAGTCGATCCGCACCATCCGCACCGGCGTGGTGCTGTCGGGCATGGACGATCCGCACAAGATCCTGGTGGTCACCTCTTCCATCCCCGGCGAAGGCAAGAGCACCGTGGCGGCCAACCTCGCCTGCGCCCTCGGCCAGATGGAAAAGGTCCTGCTGATCGACGCCGACATGCGCCGCCCGACCATGGCCAAGAACTTCGGCTTCGCGGTCGGCACCCCCGGCCTGGCCAACCTGATCGCCGGCACCGCCAAGCTCGAAGAGTGCGTCAAGCACATCGAAGGCATCGACATGCTCAGCGCCGGCGCCGTACCGCCGAACCCGCTGGAACTGCTGTCCTCGGCGCGCTTCGAGAAGGTCGTCGAGTTCCTGCGCAGCAAGTACGACCGCATCGTCATCGACTCGCCGCCGACCCAGGCAGTCAGCGACGCCCTGGTCCTCGGCACCCTGGCCAATGCGCTGATCTACGTGGTCAAGTCCGAAGCCACGCCGATCCCGCTGGTGCAGAAAGGCATCGGCCAACTGCTGCAGAACAACGCCCCGGTCACCGGCATCGTGCTCAACCAGGTCGACATCAAGAAGGCCCAGAAACAGGGCTACAGCTACGGCGGCTACTACGACTACTACGGCTACAGCAGCGACGCCCAGAAAGCCTGACCGCCCTTGCAGGAGGCGCCCTCACACTTATGGGCGCCCCACCGCGCCCTGTAGGAGGCGCGACCTCGCGGCGATGCGGGCCAAAGGCCCGCCCAAAGCCCAAACGAATCGCCCCGAGGTCGGGCCTCCCACAAAATACAGAATCAGAACCACACCACCCAATGATCGACCTGCACAACCACCTGCTCCCCGGCATCGACGACGGCGCACCCGACCTGGAAACCGCCCTGCACCTGGCCCGCATCGCCGTGCAGGACGGCATCACCCACCTGGTCTGCACCCCGCACATCCACCCCGGCCGCTACGACAACGACCGCACCAGCATCCACACCGCCCACCAGCAGTTCGTCCGCGGCCTCGACCAGGCCGGCATCCAACTGCGGGTCAGCTGGGCCGCCGAAGTGCGCTTCGGCATGGAACTGATGGTCAGCCAGGCCGAAGGCAACCTGCCCTTCCTCGGCCGCTGGCAGGACAAGAAGGTCTTGCTGCTCGAGTTCCCCCACAGCGAGATCCCCTTCGGCGCCGAACGCCTTACCGGCTGGCTGCTAGCGCGCAACATCATCCCGATGATCGCCCACCCCGAACGCAACAAGGGCATCATGCGCACGCCGAACAAGCTCAAGCCCTTCATCGAACAGGGTTGCCTGCTGCAAGTCACCGCCGGCTCCGTCGCCGGCCACTTCGGCGAGACCGCCCAGGACCTCGCCCACAGCCTGCTCGAACAGGGCCTGGTCACCATCCTCGCCAGCGACGCCCACAACGCGCAACACCGCCCGCCCCGCCTGACCGAAGGCATGGAACACGCCGCCCGCATCGTCGGAGATAGCCAGGCTGAACGCCTGGTCAAGGACACGCCCTGGCAAATCGCCCAAAGCCACTTCGCCTGACCGGAACAACACTACGCCCTGTAGGAGCCGCGCCCTCGCGGCGATGGGGCCAACGGCTCGCCAAACAAACCAACCCCTTCGCCAAGCTCGGGCCCGCCACAAAACCAGACCACACCGCGCTCCCGTAGGAGGCGCGCCCTCGCGGCGATGCGGGCCA
>NZ_FOXM01000019.1:63599-93684 GCF_900115715.1 Geopseudomonas sagittaria | reverse complement strand
CTGCCGGACGACTCGGCGGTGGTCACCGAGGAAATCTTCGGCCCGTGCTGCCACATCCGTCCGTTCGACACGGAGGAAGAAGCCATCGAGCTGGCCAACAGCCTGCCCTACGGCCTGGCCTCGGCGATCTGGACCGAGAACAGCTCGCGCGCCCACCGCGTCGCCGGGCAGATCGAGGCCGGCATCGTCTGGGTCAACAGCTGGTTCCTGCGCGACCTGCGCACCGCCTTCGGCGGCGCCAAGCAGTCGGGCATCGGTCGCGAAGGCGGGGTGCACTCGCTGGAGTTCTACACCGAACTGAAGAACATCTGCGTGAAGCTGTAAGCCAGCCATGAACCACGGCGGCGAGGCGCGGGCGACTGCGCCCGGCCTCGCCGGCCCCGGCCCGCTGGCCTGCCTGCAGCCCGCTGCAGGTATGTCGCCAGCGGACCCCGCCATCCATCAGGAACACTGCGCATGAATATCGAACTGATCAACCAGCTCGGCGACGAGCTCTACCAGGCCATGCTGAGCCGCGAGACCGTGGCACCGCTGACCAGCCGCTACGACCTGTCGATCGACGACGCCTACCAGATCTCCCTGCGCATGCTCGAGCGCCGCCTGGCCGCCGGCGAGCGCATCATCGGCAAGAAGATCGGCCTGACCAGCAAGGCCGTTCAGACCATGCTCGGCGTCAACCAGCCGGACTTCGGCTACCTGACCGATGCCATGGTGTTCAGCAGCGGCGCGGTGATGCCGATCAGCGAGCGCCTGATCCAGCCCAAGGCCGAGGGCGAGATCGCCTTCATCCTCAAGAAGGACCTGATGGGCCCCGGCGTGACCAACGCCGACGTGCTGGCCGCCACCGAGTGCGTGATCCCCTGCTTCGAGGTGGTCGACTCGCGCATCCAGGACTGGAAGATCAAGATCCAGGACACCGTAGCCGACAACGCCTCCTGCGGCCTGTTCATCCTCGGCGACCAGGCCGTCTCCCCGCGCCAGGTCGACCTGGTCACCTGCGGCATGGTGGTGGAGAAGAACGGCCAGCAGATCAGCACCGGCGCCGGTGCCGCCGCGCTGGGCTCGCCGGTCAACTGCGTGGCCTGGCTGGCCAACACCCTCGGCCACTTCGGCATCGGCCTGAAGGCCGGCGAAGTGATCCTCTCCGGCTCGCTGGTACCGCTGGAGCCGGTCAAGGCCGGCGACTGCATGCGCGTCGACATCGGTGGCATCGGCAGCGCCAGCGTGCGCTTCGTCTGACCGGGAGCCTGAACATGAGCAAGAAACTCAAAGTCGCCATCATCGGCTCCGGCAACATCGGCACCGACCTGATGATCAAGATCCTGCGCAACGGCAAGCATCTGGAGATGGGCGCGATGGTCGGCATCGACCCGGCCTCCGACGGCCTGGCGCGCGCCGCGCGCATGGGCGTGGCCACCACCCACGAGGGCGTCGAAGGCCTGACCCGCATGGCGGTGTTTCAGGACATCGACTTCGTGTTCGACGCCACCTCGGCCGGCGCCCACGTCAAGAACGACGCCTTCCTGCGCAGCCTCAAGCCCGGCATCCGCCTGATCGACCTGACCCCGGCGGCCATCGGCCCGTACTGCGTGCCGGTGGTCAATCTGGAAGAGCACCTGGATGCGCTCAACGTCAACATGGTCACCTGCGGCGGCCAGGCCACCATCCCGATGGTCGCCGCGGTGTCGCGCGTGGCCAAGGTGCACTACGCCGAGATCGTCGCCTCGATCGCCTCGAAATCCGCCGGCCCGGGCACCCGCGCCAACATCGACGAGTTCACCGAGACCACCTCCAAGGCCATCGAAGTGATCGGCGGCGCCGCCAAGGGCAAGGCGATCATCGTCATGAACCCGGCCGAGCCGCCGCTGATGATGCGCGACACCGTGTTCGTGCTTTCCGAGCTGGTCGACCAAGCGAAAGTGGAAGCCTCGGTCGAGGAAATGGCCCAGGCCGTGCAGGCCTACGTGCCGGGCTACCGCCTGAAGCAGAAGGTGCAGTTCGACGTGATTCCGCAAGACAAGCCGCTGCTCATCCCCGGCCACGGCCTGTTCTCCGGGCTGAAGACCTCGGTGTTCCTCGAAGTCGAAGGTGCCGCCCACTACCTGCCGGCCTACGCCGGCAACCTCGACATCATGACCTCCGCCGCGCTGGCCACCGCCGAGCGCATGGCTCTTTCCATGATCAACGGCTGAGGAGCACTGCCATGACCTTCGATCCGAGCAAGAAGCTGTACATCTCCGACGTCACCCTGCGTGACGGCAGCCACGCCGTGCGCCACCAGTACTCGCTGCAGAACGTGCAGGACATCGCCCGCGCCCTGGACGAGGCCAAGGTGGATTCCATCGAAGTCACCCACGGTGACGGCCTGCAGGGCTCCAGCTTCAACTACGGCTTCGGCGCGCACACCGACCTGGAGTGGATCGAGGCCGCCGCCGACGTCATCCAGCACGCCAGGATCACCGTGCTGCTGCTGCCCGGCATCGGCACCGTGCACGACCTCAAGGCCGCCTACGACGCCGGCGCCCGCTCGGTGCGCATCGCCACCCACTGCACCGAAGCGGACGTCTCCAAGCAGCACATCGAGTACGCGCGCAGCCTGGGCATGGACACCGTCGGCTTCCTGATGATGAGCCACATGATCCCGGCCGAGCAGCTGGCCGCCCAGGGCAAGCTGATGGAAAGCTACGGCGCGCAGTGCATCTACATGGCCGACTCCGGTGGCGCCATGAACATGCAGGACATCCGTGACCGCATGCGCGCCTTCAAGGCCGTACTCGATCCCGCGACCCAGACCGGCATGCACGCCCACCACAACCTCAGCCTCGGCGTGGCCAACTCGATCACCGCGGTGGAAGAGGGCTGCGACCGCATCGATGCCAGCCTGGCCGGCATGGGTGCCGGTGCCGGCAACGCGCCGCTGGAGGTGTTCATCGCCGCCGCCGAGCGCATGGGCTGGAACCACGGTACCGACCTCTATCGCCTGATGGACGCCGCCGACGACCTGGTGCGTCCGCTGCAGGACCGTCCGGTGCGCGTCGACCGCGAGACCCTCGGCCTCGGCTACGCCGGCGTCTACTCGAGCTTCCTGCGCCACGCCGAAGTGGCCGCCGCGAAGTATGGCCTGAAGACCCTGGATATCCTCGTCGAACTGGGCCGCCGGCGCATGGTCGGCGGCCAGGAAGACATGATCGTTGATGTGGCGCTGGACCTGCTGGCCGCCCGTAAGGAGCACAACTGATGAACCGTACCCTGACCCGCGAGCAGGTGCTGGCCCTGGCCGAGCACGTCGAAGGCGCCGAGCTGAATGTCCACGACATCAGCAAGGTGACCAACGACTTCCCGCAGATGACCTTCGCCGACGCCTACGACATCCAGTGGGAAATCCGTCGCCGCAAGGAAGCGCGCGGCAACAAGACCGTCGGCCTGAAGATGGGCCTGACCTCCTGGGCGAAGATGGCGCAGATGGGCGTGGAAACGCCGATCTACGGCTTCCTCTCCGACTACTTCAGCGTGCCGGACGGCGGCGTGGTCGACTGCTCCAAGCTGATCCACCCGAAGATCGAGGCGGAAATCTCCGTGGTCACCAAGGCGCCGCTGCGCGGTCCGGGCTGCCACATCGGCGACGTGATCGCGGCGGTCGACTACGTGATCCCGACCGTCGAGGTGATCGACTCGCGCTACGAGAACTTCAAGTTCGACCTGATCAGCGTGGTGGCCGACAACGCCTCGTCGACCCGCTACATCACCGGTGGCCAGATGGCCAACCTCGAGGACGTCGACCTGCGCACCCTCGGCGTGGTGATGGAGAAGAACGGCGAAGTGGTGGAAGTCGGCGCCGGCGCCGCGGTGCTCGGTCATCCGCTGTCCAGCGTGGCCATGCTGGCCAACCTGCTGGCCGAGCGCGGCGAGCACATCCCGGCCGGCACCTTCATCATGACCGGCGGCATCACCGCCGCGGTGTCGGTGGAGCCGGGCGACAACGTCACCGTGCGCTATCAGGGCCTGGGCTCGGTATCGGCCCGCTTCGTCTGAGTCACCCCTTTTGCCCCGGCCGCTGGCCGGGGTCTTTTTCGGAGGAAACCGGCAATGCCGATAGCCCATGTGCACATCATGGAAGGCCGCAGCGACGAGCAGAAGGAAGCGATGATCCGCGAGGTCAGCGAGGCGCTGGCGCGCACCCTCGACTCGCCGCTCGACCGCGTGCGCGTGCTGATCACCGAGGTGCCCAAGAGCCACTGGGGCATCGCCGGCGAACCGGCCAGCAAGATCCGCAAGTAAGCTCCACAAGTCAGTCCCGCAGATCGGTTTCAGCGCCGGTGTTGCGCTGCGCGCCTGCGCCCCGCAACACCGGTAACCAATGGCGGCCGCTACGCAGCCGCCATGCCCGCCTCAGCGCGCCGCCTGGCCGCTGTACTTGGTCACCAGCTGGCGCGCCTCCCTGAGCAGGCCGGCACCATCCCGATAGCCCTTGCTCTCCACCTCCGTCACCCAGTCGCCGTCCAGGCTGCGCGCGGCGTCCATCCAGCGCTGCTGCTCGTCGGCGGCGAGGAAGTGGATCTCGTTGTTGCGCTCGCGGGCCCTCTGGCGGCCGGTTTCCACCACGCCGGTGTCCCACAGGCGCCCGGCGCGCGCCGACAGGGCGCGACCGCTGTTGGCGTCGATGATCTGCTTGAGGTCGTCAGGCAGGCCGTCGTAGCGCGCCTTGTTCATCGCCAGCACCAGCGCCGCGTGCATCAGCTTGGGCATGCCCTCGGCCATTTCGGTGTGATGCTTGACCCGTTCCTGCAGCTTGACCGAGGTGACCACGTCCCACGGCACCGCGGCGCCGTCGAGCAGGCCGCGGGCCAGCGCGGCCGGCACCGGATTGATCGGCATGGCCTGGGGCTGGCCGCCGAACAGGCTGATCAGCCGGCTCTGCACCGGGTTGGCGGTGCGCAGCTTGAGACCGGCGAAGTCGGCCATGCTGCGGATCGGCTGCTTGCGGCTGTGCAGTACCACGCTGTCGGTGAGGTGGGTGGCGAGCAGCTGCATGCCCCGGTACTCCTGCTGGCCGTGAGCCTGCAGGAAGTCCCACATGGCCTGGCTGCTGGCCTCGGCGGTGCGGTTCATGAACGGCAGCTCGAACGCCCCGGTCAGCGGGAAGTTGCCGCTGGTGTAGCCGGGCAGGGTCCAGACGATGTCCGCGGTGCCGTCGCGCACCTGGTCGACCAGCTGCGAGGGCTTGCCGCCGAGCTGCATCGCCGGGAAGAAGTGGAAGCGGATGCGCCCGCCCGACTCGCGGCTGATCCTGTCGGCCCAGGGCTGCAGGAATTCGCGCTGGGTGACCGAGTCGTTGGGCATGAAGTGGTGCACCTTGAGGGTGACGACCGCCGGCTGTGGGGTGGCGGCAGTGGCCGCCAGGCTGCTGCTCATGCACAGCGCCGCGAGAGTGGTACGCAGAAGTTTCACCGTGACTGTCCTTTTTCTTGTTGGGTCGAGGGTGCGAGTGCGGCCCGTCGCGGGCCGCAGCCTATGCTGGTGGGCGGGCAGGGCGGGAACAATCCGCTGCGGCGGCTTGTGTGCGGTAGGCGCACACAAAGTGCGGGAAGCGCTTGTGAGGGCCGGCGTGCCGCGCGGATCGGCCCGGCGGGCAGCCGCGCAGGCGGGCGAGGCAGTAACATACGCGCCCCGTTGTGCCTGCCGGAGCGTTGCCGTGTCCCTGCCCAGTTCCTCCCCGTCCGCCGTTCGCCGTCCGCGGCGGCTGCGCCGCTGGCTGGCCGCCCTGGCCGGGGTGCTGGTGCTCGGCGCGACCGGCGGCACCTTCTATCTCAACGACCAGCAGGCGCAGCGCGCCGGCGAGCTGCGCCTGCCCGGCCTCGCCGCGCCGGTGGCGGTGCGCTTCGACGCCCAAGGCGTGCCGCATATCCGCGCCGACAGCGAGACCGACCTGTACCGCGCGCTGGGCTACCTGCATGCCCAGGACCGCCTGTTCCAGATGGAGCTGCTGCGCCGCCTGGCGCGCGGCGAGCTGGCCGAGGTGCTGGGCGCCCAGCTGGTCGACACCGACCGCCTGTTCCGCAGCCTGCGCATCCGCGAGCAGGCCGCCGCCGCGGTGGCCCGCGAGGACCAGCGCAGTGCGGCCTGGCAGGGCCTGCAGGCCTACCTCGACGGCATCAACCACTACCAGGCCAGCCGCCCGCTGCCGCTGGAGTTCGACCTCCTCGGCATCCGGCCACGGCCGTTCAGCGCCGAGGACACCTTCAGCGTGATCGGCTACATGGCCTACAGCTTCGCCGCCGCCTTGCGCACCGAGCCGGTGCTGACCCATATCCGCGACCGGCTGGGCGCCGACTACCTGGCCATCTTCGGCCTCGCCGCCGCCGCGGAGCAGGGCGCCAGCCCGGCGCTGGCCGCCGCCGACTGGCGCGGCCTGCACGCCCTGGCCCAGCTGGCCGGCGCGGCACCGGGGCGCGGCGGCCTCAGCCAGTTCGAGGGCAGCAACGCCTGGGCGCTCGGCGGCAGCCGCACCGCCAGCGGCAAGCCGCTGCTGGCCGGCGACCCGCACATCCGCTTCAGCGTGCCGCAGGTGTGGTACAGCGCCCACCTGTCGGCGCCCGGCTTCGAGCTGTACGGCCAGCACCACGCGCTGATCCCCTTCGCCCTGCTCGGCCACAACCGCGACTTCGGCTGGAGCCTGACCATGTTCCAGAACGACGACCTCGACCTGATCGCCGAGCGGGTCAACCCGGCCGATCCCGAGCAGGTCTGGCACGAAGGGCAGTGGGTGACCCTGGAGAGCCGCCGCGAGCAGATCGCCGTGAAGGACGCCGCGCCGGTGGCGCTGACCCTGCGCCGCTCGCCGCACGGCCCGCTGGTCAACGACGCCCTCGGCGCGCTGGCCGGGCCGACCCCGCTGGCGCTGCGCTGGGTGTTCCTCGAGGCGGCCAACCCGATCCTTGGCGCCTTCCACCAGCTCAACCGCGCCGACACTCTGGCCAAGGCGCGCAACGCGGCGGCCGGCATCGAGGCGCCGGGGCTGAACATCGTCTGGGCCGCGGCGAGCGGCGACATCGCCTGGTGGGCGGCGGGACGCCTGCTCGAACGCCCGGCCGGTGCCCATCCGGCCTTCGTCATCGACGGCGCCAGCGCCGCGGCGGCGCCGCCCCGGCCGCTGCCGTTCAGCGCCAACCCGCGCGAGGAAAACCCGCCGCGCGGCTACGTGCTGTCGGCCAACCAGGCGCCGGACGGCTTCGCCGTGCCCGGCTACTACAACCCGGCGGAGCGCTACCAGCGCCTGCGCGAACGCCTAGACCACACCGATATGCGCTGGGACGTGGAGAACAGCCAGGCCCTGCAGCTGGAGGGCGGCAGCGACCTGCCGCGGCGCATCCTCACGCCGCTGCTGGCCGAGCTGCGCGCGGCGGTGCCGGCGCAGCAGCGCGCCCTGCTCGAGGAGCTGGCCGCCTGGGACGGCGAGCACCGCCTCGACTCGCGCGCCGCGGTGCTGTTCAACCAGCTGCTCTACCAGCTGGCCCGCGAGGCGCTGGCCGACGAGCTGGGCGAGGAGTTCTTCGCCGCGCTGCTGGCCACCCGGGCGATCAACCATGCGCTGCCGGTGCTGGCCGCCGATGCCGCCGCGCCCTGGTGGGACGACCGCGCCACGCCCGAGCGAGAGGCGCGCGCGGCGATCGTCGCGCGCGCCTGGCAGGCCAGCCTCGCCCATCTGCAGAGCGTGCTGGGCGCCGATCCGGCCGGCTGGCAGTGGGGCCGCGCGCACACCCTGACCTTCGAGCATCCGCTGGGCCGCGTCGCGCCGCTGGACCGCCTGCTCAACGTCGGCGCCTTCGCCGCGCCGGGCAGCCACGAGACGCCGAACAACCTGGCGCAGAAGTTCGGCCCGGCGCCCTGGCCGGTGAGCTACGGCCCGTCGATCCGTCGGCTGGTCGACTTCGCCGCCCCGCAGCAGGCGCTGGGCAGCAGCCCGCTGGGACAGAGCGGCGTGCCCTTCGACCCGCACTACGCCGACCAGAGCGAAGCCTACCTGCGCGGCGACTACCGGCCGCTGCACCTGGACGCCGCTGCCATCGACGCCGAGGCGAGCGGGGTGCTGTGGCTGCGGCCGTAAGGCTGCGGGCGGGAGCCGTCGTGACCGGATTGGCGTGGTTGCGGCTGACGGGGCCGCGTTGACGGAGCGGGGGACGGCCTGGCGTTGCCGCTCCGGGGCCGAAGCCCCGGAAGCGCGCCAGGCTCAGCGGCCGTTGAGCCGGGGCAGGCGCTCGGCGGTGGGCGGGTGGGTGGACAGGTAGCTGCTCCAGCCGCTGTCCGGGTCCGCACAGCGCTCCGCCGCGGGGCATTTCCGCATGGCCGTCTCCAGGCGCAGCAGCATCGTGCCCAGGTGGGCGGCGTCGATGCCGTGGCTGGCCAGCAGGTCGGCGGCAAAGCGGTCGGCCTCGTGCTCGAAGTCGCGCGAATAGCCGAGCTGGGTCAGGATCACCGGAATGGTCGCGATCAGCGACGACACCGAGGACACGTCGCCGGTCACCGTCATCGCCAGCAGACCGAGCGCCGAGCCCTGCAGGACCTGGCGCAGGCCGTGGCGCCGCTCGATGTGGCCGATCTCGTGGGCCAGCACCCCCAGCAGCTCCTCGTCGCGCTCGGCCAGCTGCACCAGCTGGTCGGTGAAGATCACCGTGCCCGAGGGCAGCGCAAAGGCGTTGGCGCCCAGTTGCTGCGCCGCCTTGCGGAACTCGAGCCGGATCGCCAGGCCGCTGCTCGCCATCAGCGGCGCGAAACGGCTGCGCAGGCGCGCCTGCTCCGCGGCGTCCAGTTCGGAGGCAAACAGCAGCTCGTCGTCGAGCAGCTCGAGGACGCCCTCGCCGATCTGCCGGCTGGCCGCCTCCGGCAGGGCGAAGGCGCTGACCTCGGCCAGCGCCGGAATGCCGTAGCGCACGCCGCCCCAGACGAAGGCGATGGTCACCAGCAGACCGAGCAGCACATAGCGCAGGCTGGACTCCAGGCGGTGGACCAGGCCGTGGCGCCTGCCCCGGTCGCCCAGCAGGCGGTCGACGCCAGCGTTGTCGGCGGTCTCGAAGCTGGCGCCGTCGGCCAGGCGCAGCATGCGCGGCGTGTTGCCGAGGCGCGAACTGACGACCACCTCAGCGAGCGGCAGCGGCCCGGCCAGCAGGGCGTCGCCGGCGATCACCCGCAGGCAGCCGTCGGCGACGAGCAGGGTGGCGGCGACCGGCCGTGACGAGGCGCCACCGAACCAGGTGCCGGCCAGCTCGTGCACAGCCGCTGCGCTCACAGGGCCAGTCCCACGTCGAACATGTCGGCGAACTCGCCGCCGAGGGAGGAAACCTCCTGGCGCCGGGCGGCGATGAAGCCGTCGAGATCGTCGCCGGCCACCAGCGCCATGTGCTCGGCGGCATAGCGTGCGTTGCGCACCTTGGCCCACGGATAGAACAGGCCGAGGGTCAGCGCCATGCCGAGCATGTTCACCAGCATCAGCACGGCGTAGCTGCCCAGTTGGTACTGCGCGACCAGGTGGTTGTCGCCCAGCACCAGGTTGCCGTAGACCAGGTTGGTGAACCTGACGTTGAAGAAGGCGAACAGCAGCAGATAGGCCAGCGCGCCGACCGCCGACGCCAGGGCCGGACTCAGGCCGCTCAGCACGCTCACCAGCACGCCGGCAGCGACGCCGATGCCCAGCATCGCCAGGAAGATCAGGTAGAACGGGCGGGCGCCGACGTCGAACGCGAAGCGCGAGGTGCCGTAGCGGCTGTTGCCGGCAATGAAACGCTGCTGCTTGTGCATCGCCAGCGGCATCAGGATGCCCAGCGTCAGCGCGCCCAGCAGCGGCCAGACCAGGAAGGCCATCGCCGCGCCGCCATAGCTGCCGTCGAAGCCGAAGCGCACGCCGCGCCAGGCGCTGTTGCTGTTGCGAAAGCTCAGCCCGCGCACGATGATCCACGGCAGCGCGACGAGCAGCAGCAGGCCCATCACCGCGCCGAGCGCCATCGAGAGCTCGCCGGCCACCGAATAGACCACCAGGCAGGCGAAGGCGATCACCCGCCCCTTGAGGATCTTCAGCGGATCGGCGAGGTAGTCGAAGCTGCTGCCGTCGAGCTGGGTGTTGCCGTAGAAGTAGCGCTGCGTCCTCACCTTGGCCCAGGCCGAATAGATGCCGAGGGTGACGATGGACAGCAGGATGTTGACGATCCAGATGCGGAAGAACTCGAAGCCTTCACCGTGAAACGTGAAGGCCAGCTGGCGTGGCGCGGCACTGGCCGTTGCCTGGCCACGGCTGCCCGCCGCAGCCGGCGGTGCACCAGCGGCCCGGGTGGCCGCGCGGCCGGTGGGCGCTGCCGGCGACCCGTCCTGCGCGGCCGTCGCCGGCTGGCGCGGAATCTGCGCTGGCTCGGCCGGCGCCGCAGCGGGCTGGGTGATGGCCGCGGCCTCCACGCTGACGGCGGCACCGAGGCGCTGCAGGGCATCGCGATAACGCACGGCCGCATCGTGGCCAAGCCCCTTCTTCAGCACCGTGCGCGGCTGGCAGAACAGCTGTTCCAGCCGCTCCGCGTCCAGCCCGAGCAGCCGGGCGAAGCTCGCCTGCACCTGCTCCCTGCTGAAGCCCTCGAGCACCTCGCCCCTGAACACCACCGCATACACTGCATCCGTCATCGACACTTCTCCCTGGGGGCATATCCCCTGTCGCGCATCAAGTCCCTGAGGGCTGGCAATCCGGCCTGCCGTCGGTCTGGGCGATCCCCCGCCAAACCGGCCAGCTTCCCTGCAGGCGTTCATTCCGCGCCGCTGCGGCCATGCCTTCCGGGCAGCTCGCAGGCAGCGTCGAGCATCATAGAGGCAATGGCGCCACCCTCCAATCACCGGCGCATGCCGCCACCGCTCCGCTGCGCCAGCGTTGCCCCGCCAATCATGGCCATCACCCTTTCAGCAGCGGGCAACCCGTCGCGGCGCAGGCTTCCGGGTGATAATGCGCCGATCGATAGCCGCTCAATGACGGAGTCCGCGCCAGTGATGTTCGAGATCCAAGAGTTCAATCCGCAAGCCTACCGGCGGCAGACGCGGCGCAGCACGCTGATCGTGCTGCTGATCTTCGCGCCGCTGGCCATGCTGCTGGCCGGCCTCGCCGTGCTGCTGTTCGGCGAGCCCGGCGGCGACAATTTCCGCTGGAATCTGGGCGGGGTGCTTGCCGGCGTGCTGCTGACCGTGCTGCTGGTGCGCCGGCTGTTCTGGTCGCAGCCGTGGATGGCCGCGGCGGTCTACGGCTGGCAGCTCAAGCGCAGCCTGATGAGCGTCACCAACGTCATGCATCACGTCAAAGCCGGGGTGGCGGCCGGCGATCCGCTGGCGATGAAGCTGCTGCGCTTCTATCACCTGGGGCTGACCCAGATGCACCAGCTGGACGGCAACTCCAGCGCCCTCAGCCAGATGGTGCGCGAGATCGACGAACATCGGGCGCGCATGGAGGCGCTGGGCCTGGACACCGACCAGCCGCGCCTGGATCCGGCCTGGCTGGCGGCGGTGAAGCAGGCCGGCGTCTGACGCCGGCCGCGCCAAGCCGGCCTAGCTGACCGCCAGGCGCTGCCAGGCCGCCCGTTGCTGCCAGTCGTGCAGCCAGGCGGGCAACTGCTCCGCCGGCATCGGCCGGCCGATGCCGTAGCCCTGGGCGAGGCGGCAGCCGAGGCGCTGCAGGGCCTGGCCGTGCTCGAGGGTTTCCACGCCCTCGGCGATCACGTGGCGGTTGAAGGCGGCGGCCAGGCGAATCACGCCGTCGACGATGGCGCGGTCGTCGGGGTCAACCAGCATGTCGCGCACGAAGCTCTGGTCGATCTTCAGGGTGTCCACGGGCAGCTTGCGCAGGTAGGTGAGCGAGGAGTAGCCGGTGCCGAAGTCGTCGAGGGCGAAGCGCACGCCGAGCCTGGCGCAGCGCTGCATGACCACGATGGCGCGCGGCATGTCGGCGATCGCCGCGGTTTCGAGGATCTCCAGTTCCAGCCGGGCGCGGGGAATCGCCGGGTAGCGGCACAGCAGGCGATCCAGGCTGTCGGCGAAGTCGTCGTGCATCAGCTGGTGGGCGCTGATGTTGACGCTCATGTCGATCTGCAGCCCGCTGTTCAGCCACTGCTCGAGCTGGGCCAGCGCCGTGTCCAGCACCCATTCGCCCAGCGCCCGCTCCAGGCTGCCGACGCTCCCGATGTAGGGGAGGAACTCGCCCGGCGCGATCAGTCCGCGCTGCGGGTCCTGCCAGCGGATCAGCGCCTCGACGCCGAACAGCCGGCCGTCGCCGAGGTCGACCTTGGGCTGGTAGTGCAGCACGAACTCGCCACGCTGCAGGGCGAGGCGCAGGCGCTCCAGCTGCTGGCGGTGGCCCTGGGCCTTGCGGTCGCTCTCCGGGTCGAACAGGTGGTAGCAGTTCTTGCCGGCCTCCTTGGCGAGGAACATCGCCTGGTCGGCGTGGCGCAGCAGGGTGTCGCCGTCGTCGGTGTCCTGCGGGTAGAGGGTCACGCCGATGCTCGCCGTGGTGTGCAGGCGGCTGTCGGCAATGGTCACTGGCGCGGCGATGGCCGCCTGCAGGGCGGTGAGGGTCGCCGCGCAATCCTGCGCGGAGTCGAGGTCGCCGAGCAGCAGGGCGAAGCCGTCACCGCCCAGGTGGGCCAGGGTGTCGTCGCTGCGCAGCACCGCGCGCAGGTTGCCGGCCATGCGCCGCAGCAGCTCATCCCCGGCGGCGTGGCCATGGCGCTCGTTGACCTGGCGGAAATCGTCGAGGTCGAACTGGCACACTGCCAGCGACTTGCCGGAGCGCGCCGCGCGGGCGATGGCCTGCTCCAGGCGGTCGCCGAGTAGGCGGCGGTTGGGCAGGCCGGTCAGCGGGTCGTAGTGCGCCGCGCGATCCAGTTCGGCCTGGTGGTTCTTCAGCTGGCTGATGTCGGAGAACAGCCCGACGTAGTGCTGCACGCTGCCGTCCTGGTTGCGCACCTGCGACAGCGACAGCAGCTGCGCGTAGCGCTCGCCGTTCTTGCGCCGGCTGCACACCTCGCCGCTCCAGAAGCCCTGCGCCTGCAGGCTGCGCCACGGGGTGTCGTCGCTGCTGGTGGTGTCGGCGGCCAGCCACGCCGGCTGCTGGCCGAGGGCCTCGGCCGGGCTGTAGCCGGTGATCCGCGTGAAGGCCGGGTTGACGCGGACGATCTGTCGCGCGCCGTCGAGCACCATGATGCCCTCGTAGCTGGAGTCGAATACCGCCGCCGCCTCGCGCTGCGCCAGCTCGATGCGCCGGCGCTCGCTGATGTCGCGGGCAATGCCGAACAGGCCGGAGACGGCCCCGGATTCGTCGAGCAGCGGCCCGCGGCTGATCGAGAACACCAGGTTGCGGCCCTGGTCGCTTTCCAGCGCCTCGTCGCAGGTGCGCACCTTGCGGCTGGCGACCACCTCGGCGTCGTGCCGGGCGATCAGTTCGGCGCTGGCTGGCGAGAACAGCTCGGCATCGCGCTTGCCGATCAGCTCGTCGAGCGGGCGGCCGACGAAGGCGGCCGCGGCCTTGTTGGCCAGCAGGTAGCGGCCGGCGCGGTCCTTGACGAAGATGGCGTCCTCGCTGCCCGCGACGATGCCGTCGAGCAGACGGCGGTTGAACTCCAGGCCCTCGCGGGTGCGCCTGAGCAGCTCGATGATGATGCTGAGGGCGGCGCAGGTCAGCACGAAGAAGAACAGCTGCAGGCGCTCGGCCTGCGAGTCGACGGCCAGCGCGCCAGAGGGGGCGAGGAACAGCAGGGCAACGCCGAGGGTGGCAACCAGGGTGGCCAGCAGGCCGGGCCACAGGCCGCCGAGCAGGGCGCTGAGGGCCACCGGCAGGATGAACAGGATCAGCAGCGGGCGGCCGTCGAGCAGGCCATCGAGGCTCTGCCGCAGGCCCAGCGTGGCCAGGGTGATGGCTAGGGCGAACAGGCAGGCGACGCAGCCCCGCCGGCGCCCCGCTGTCGTGCCCATGGTCAGGCGGCCGAGCTGCGTGGCGACGCCATCGGCGGAGGGGGGCGGCACCGCGCGCAGGGCGAGGTACAGCAGCACGCTGGTGGCCAGCACGAACAGGCCGCCCTTCCAGCTCGAGGCGCGCAGGATGGCGTCCTTGTCGGCGAACAGGGCCAGCAGGTTGTCGGAGAGGAAGATCCAGCCGAGCGCGAGCAGGCAATAGGTCAGCGTCACCAGATGAATGAACGGCGTGCGCGACAGCTTGACCATCGGGAGTCCCCTTCTTCTTTCGGGCGATGGTGCCACAGCGCCGTGGGGCCGACCACGCACGGAACGCAAGGTTTTTACGCTCGCGGCTACCGCGGGGGCACCGCCAGCCTGGCCGCGTGCTCGCCCCGGGATCGCCGCCGCCGCGGGTGGGTGACCCTGGCCGCTGCGGACCGCTATCATCCGTCGCCTGATCCGGGGGAGATTCAACATGCTCAACGGCCTGTGGCTGGGGTTTTTCGTCGTCGCGGCCATCGCCGCCTGCAGTCGCTGGCTGATCGGCGACGATGCCGGGGTGTTCGCCGCCATGGTAGAGAGCCTGTTCGCCATGGCCAGGCTGTCGGTCGAGGTGATGGTGGTGCTGTTCGGCACCCTGACCCTGTGGCTGGGTTTCCTGCGCATCGCCGAGCGCGCCGGGCTGGTCGAGCGCCTGGCGGTGCTGCTGGCGCCGCTGTTCCGCCGGCTGATGCCCGAGGTGCCGAGCGGGCATCCGGCGCTGGGCCTGATCACCCTCAACTTCACCGCCAACGGCCTCGGCCTGGACAACGCGGCGACGCCGATCGGCCTCAAGGCGATGCGCGCGCTGCAGGAACTCAATCCCAGCCAGACCACGGCGAGCAACGCGCAGATCCTCTTCCTGGTGCTCAACGCCTCGTCGCTGACCCTGCTGCCGGTGTCGATCTTCATGTACCGGGTGCAGCAGGGCGCGCCGGACCCGACCCTGGTGTTCCTGCCGATCCTGCTGGCTACCAGCGCCTCGAGCCTGGTCGGCCTGCTGTCGGTGGCCTTCATGCAGCGCCTGCGCCTGCACGACCCGGTGGTGCTGGCCTGGCTCGGCTGCACGGCACTGCTGCTGGGCGGCTTCATGGCCTTCCTCGCCGGGCTGTCGGCCACCGCGCTGGCGGCGCTGTCCTCGCTGCTCGGCAACCTGACTTTGTTCGGCCTGATCCTCGCCTTCCTGCTGTGCGGCGCGTTCAAGCGGGTGCCGGTCTACGAGGCGTTCGTCGAGGGCGCCAAGGAAGGCTTCGAGGTGGCCAAGAGCCTGCTGCCCTACCTGGTCGCCATGCTCTGCGCGGTGGGCGTGCTGCGCGCCTCCGGGGCGCTGGAGTTCGGCCTCGACGGCATCCGCTGGCTGATCGAGGCGCTCGGCTGGGACACCCGCTTCGTCGACGCCCTGCCCACCGCGCTGGTCAAGCCGTTCTCCGGCAGCGCGGCGCGCGCCATGCTGATCGAGACCATGCAGAGCCACGGCGTCGACAGCTTCCCGGCGCTGGTCGCCGCGACCATGCAGGGCAGCACCGAGACCACCTTCTACGTGCTCGCCGTGTACTTCGGCGCGGTCGGCATCCAGCGCGCCCGCCACGCGGTGGGCTGCGCGCTGCTCGCCGACCTGGCCGGGGTGCTGGCGTCGATCGGCGTGTGCTACTGGTTCTTCGGGTGAGGCGGGCTGCCGTGATGGCTATCGCTGCGCTCCACCCATCCTGTGGTCTGCTGCTTTGGCTGCGGCCCACAAACACGAAGCCCCCGCAGTGCGGGGGCTTCGTCGTTCAAGGGGCAGGCTCAGGCGACGCTCAGAACGCCGGCACCACCGCGCCCTTGTACTTGTCGGCGATGAACGCCTTCACCTCGGGGCTGTGCAGGGCCTTGGCCAGCTTCTGCATGGCCTCGCTGTCCTTGTTGTCGGCACGGGCGACCAGGATGTTGACGTAGGGCGAGTCGTTGCCCTCGATCACCAGGGCGTCCGCGGTCGGGGTCAGGCCGGCTTCCAGGGCGTAGTTGGTGTTGATCAGCGCCAGGTCGACCTGCTTGAGCACGCGCGCCAGGGTCGCCGCTTCCAGCTCGCGCACCTGGATGTGCTTGGGATTGCCGACGATGTCCTTCGGCGTGGCGGTGATGCCGGTGCCTTCCTTGAGGGTGATCACCCCGGCCTTGGCCAGCAGCAGCAGGGCGCGGCCGCCGTTGGTGGCGTCGTTGGGGATGGCCACGCTGGCGCCCTCGGGCAGCTCGTCGAGCTTCTTGATCTTGCTGGAGTAGGCGCCGAACGGCTCGATGTGCACGCCGGTCACGCTGACCAGCGTGGTCTTGCGGCTGGCGTTGAACTCGTCGAGGTAGGGCTGGTGCTGGAAGAAGTTGGCGTCGAGGTTCTTCTGCTGCACCTGCAGGTTGGGCTGCACGTAGTCGGTGAACACGCGCACCTTCAGCTCCACCCCTTGCTTGGCCAGCATCGGCTTGACGAACTCGAGCAGCTCGGCATGCGGCACCGGCGTGGCGGCGACGTTGAGGGTGTCCGCGGCCAGGGCGGGAGCGGAGAAGGCGGCGAACAGGGTCGCGGCAGCCAGCAGTCTTTTCATTGTTGCACTCCTTGTGGGATGAGGTGGTGGGGCCGTCGCCGCAGGTAGGGTGTGAGCGGAGACTGCCCCCTCTCCCGCTGGCGGGAGAGGGTTGGGGTGAGGGTGGATGGATCGTGCAACCACAGCCCTCTCCCCCGGCCCCTCTCCCGGAACCGGGAGAGGGGAGCAAAGCGGTTTACTTGCGCGAGAAACGGATCACCAGGCGGTCGCCGACGCTCTGCAGCACCTGCACCAGCACCAGCAGGAGGACCACGGTGACCGCCATCACGTCCGGCTGGTAGCGCTGGTAACCATAGCGCACGGCGAGATCGCCGAGACCGCCGCCGCCGATCAGGCCAGACATGGCGGTGTAGGACACCAGGGTGATGGCGGTGACGGTCAGCGCGGCGAGCAGGCCGGGGCGCGCCTCCGGCAGCAGGGCGTTGAGGACGATCTGCCGGGTGGTCGCGCCCATCGCCTGGGTCGCCTCGATGATGCCGCGGTCGACCTCGCGCAGCGCGGTCTCCGCCAGGCGGGCGAACAGCGGCGTGGCGCCGACCACCAGCGGCGGGATGGCGCCGATGGCGCCCAGCGAGGTGCCGACGATCAGCTCGGTGAGCGGGATCATCAGGATCAACAGGATGACGAAGGGCACCGAGCGCAGCACGTTGACCACCAGGGAGAGCAGGCGATACAGCGGCGTGTTGGCGAACAGCTGGCGCGGGCCGGTGAGGAACAGCAGCACGCCGAGCGGCAGGCCGAGCAGCACGGTGAACAGCAGCGAGCCGCCGAGCATCGCCAGGGTATCCAGGCTGGCCTGCCAGATTTCCGGCCAGAACACGTTGGGCAGCAGTTTTTCCAGCATCAGCGCAGTACCTCGACATGCACGTCGGCGGCCTCGAGGCGCGCCAGGGCGGCGTCGAGGTCGCCGCCGGTGAGGGCCAGGGTCAGCTGGCCGTAGGGAGTGTCGCGGATGCGGTCGATGCGTCCGGCGAGGATGCTGTAGTCGACCCCGGTGTCGCGCGCCACCTGGCCGAGCAGCGGCGCGTAGGTGGCCTCGCCGCGGAAGGTCAGGCGCAGGATGCGTCCCGGTACATGGGCGAAGTCGTCACGCTGCTCGCCCTCGTCGACATGCTCGGCCTCCAGCACGAAGCGGCGGGTGGTCGGGTGCTGCGGATGCAGGAACACGTCGGCCACCGCGCCCTGCTCGACGATCGCCCCGCCGTCCATCACCGCCACGCGGTCGCAGACCCGGCGGATCACGTCCATCTCGTGGGTGATCAGCACGATGGTCAGCTGCAGTTCGCGGTTGATCTCGGCGAGCAGCTGCAGCACCTGGGCGGTGGTCTGCGGGTCGAGGGCGCTGGTCGCCTCGTCGCAGAGCAGGATCTTCGGCTCGGTGGCCAGCGCGCGGGCGATGCCGACGCGCTGCTTCTGGCCGCCGGACAGCTGCGCCGGGTACTTGTGCGCGTGCTCGCCGAGGCCGACGCGGGCCAGCAGCTGGGCGACGCGGGCGTCGATCGCCGCGGCGGGCAGCTCACCGGCCAGGCGCAGCGGCAGGGCGACGTTGTCGGCCACGGTCTTCGAGGCCAGCAGATTGAAGTGCTGGAAGATCATGCCGATGCGCCGGCGCAGACCGCGCAGACCGTCGGCGTCGAGGGCGGTGGCGTCCGCGCCGTCGATCAGGATGCGTCCGCCGGAGGGCTCCTCGAGACGGTTGATCAGGCGCAGCAGGGTGCTCTTGCCGGCGCCGGAGTGGCCGATCAGGCCGAAGATCTCGCCGGCGCCGATCTGCAGGGAGGTGGCCTGCAGGGCGGGGATATCGCGGCCATTGACCCGGTACGCCTTGTGGACGTTGTCGAATTGGATCACGGGAAAACCTTGTGGGTAGGGGGCGGGACGTGCCGTGCCGAGGGTGCTCAGTCTAGCGACCCGTCTTTAGTGCGGAAAATGCTTTGGGTGACTATTGATATAGCTGAATGCTGGGAAGCGCTTACTCAGGGATCACGCTGTTGTTGATGTCGCTGTCGACGGCGGCCGGCGCCTTGGGCTGCAGGGCGCCGCCGGTCAGCGCCGGCGCCTTGGGCATCAGCGAACGGGCCTTGGTCAGCGCGGTGGTGGCGGCGTTGAGGTCGCCCTTCTCCAGGGCCTGCTGGCTGCGCTGCAGCCAGGCGTCGGCGAGCAGGCGCTGATAGCCGTCGAGGGCCGGCGCGCCGCTTTCCTGCTGGCGCAGACGCTCGAGGGTGGCGCCGGCCGCCGCCAGCTGGCCGCTCGCCAGCTGTGTCTCGAACTGCTGGCGCAGGCCGTCCGCCACGACAACTGCTGCCGGGACCGCCGGCACCTGTGCCTGCGGCGCGGGGCTGCCGGCGTCGCGCTGCGACGGACTCTGGCAGGCGCCGAGCAGCAGCAGGGCCAGCAGGGGCAGGCAGCGAAGGGCACGGGTCATGGCTCAAGCCTCGGGGTGTTCACAAAGTAGCCAAATTCTACACCGCGCGACGCGGCAGCAGGAAGCTCAGCAGGAACACGCCGGCGGCGCTGACCACGATGGACGGCCCGGCCGGGGTGTCCTGGTACCAGGACAGGGCGAGGCCGGCGCACACCGCGACCAGGCCGATCAGGCTGGCGCCGGCGGCCATCTGCTCGGGGGTGCGCGCGTGGCGCTGGGCGGCGGCGGCGGGGATGATCAGCAGCGAGGTGATCAGCAGCACGCCGACGATCTTCATCGCCACGGCGATCACCACGGCGATCAGCAGCATCAGCGCCAGGCGGATGGCGGCCACCGGCAGGCCTTCGACCCGCGCCAGTTCCTCGTGCACGGTGATCGCCAGCAGCGCGCGCCACAGCCAGGCCAGCACCGCGAGCACCAGGGCGCTGCCCCCGATGATCCACAGCAGGTCGGCGTGGCTGACCGCCAGCAGGTCGCCGAACAGGTAGGCCATCAGGTCGACGCGCACCTCGTCGAGCAGGCTGATGGTCACCAGGCCGAGCGACAGGGTGCTGTGGGCGAGGATGCCGAGCAGGGTGTCGGAGGCCAGCGGCTGACGCTGCTGCAGGGTCACCAGCAGCACGGCGAGCAGCACGCAGCCGACGGTCACCGCCAGGGTCGGGCTGACGTCGAGCAGAAAGCCCAGCGCCACGCCGAGCAGGGCGGCGTGGGCGAGGGTGTCGCCGAAGTAGGCCATGCGCCGCCAGACCACGAAGGAGCCGAGCGGGCCGGCGACCAGGGCCAGGGCGAGGCCGGCGAGCAGGGCGTTGAGGAGAAAGTCGGGCATGGTCAGTGTTTGCAGTGGGGGCCGTGGATGTGCGGTTGCTTGGGCGCGACCACGCTGCCGTGCAGGTCGTGGCTGTGGTCGTGCTGGTGGTGGTAGATCGCCAGGGCGCGCGCGTCGTTGCCGAACAGCTCGCGGAAGGCCGGGTCGCTGCTGACCTGGTCCGGGTGGCCGGAGCAGCACACGTGGCGGTTGAGGCAGATCACCCGGTCGGTGGCGCTCATCACCAAGTGCAGGTCGTGGGAGACCATCAGCACGCCGCAGCCGTAGCGCTTGCGCAGGCGGCCGATCAGCCGGTACAGGTCGGCCTGGCCGGTGACGTCGACGCCCTGCACCGGCTCGTCGAGCACCAGCAGTTCCGGCTGGCGCAGCAGGGCGCGGGCCAGCAGCACGCGCTGCAGCTCGCCGCCGGAGATGCGCTGCAGCGGACTGTCGATCACCTGGGCGGCGCCGACTTCGCCGAGCGCCGCCAGGGCGCGGGCACGGTCGACGCCGGGGACCAGGCGCAGGAAGCGCAGCACCGACAGCGGCAGGGTCGGCTCGACGTGCAGCTTCTGCGGCATGTAGCCGATGCGCAGCTTGTCGCGCCGCCATACCTCGCCGCGGTGCGGCGCGAGCAGGCCGAGCACCACGCGCACCAGGGTGGTCTTGCCGGCGCCGTTGGGGCCGATCAGGGTGACGATCTCGCCGGGCTTGAGCGCCAGCTGCACGTCCTGCAGCACCGGATTGCCGGCGAAGCTGACGCCGACGCCATCGAGGCGGATCAGCGCGTCGCTCATGCGGCCTCCCGACACTGCGCGCACAGGCCGACCACCTCGACCATCTGGCCCTCGACGACGAAGCCCACCGCGCTGGCGGCGGCGACGATCGCGGCGCCGATGGCCGGCTGCTCGACCTCGATGGCGGTGCCGCACTGGCGGCAGATCAGGAAGTGGCCCTGGTGCACCTGGCCGGGGTGGTTGCAGCCGATGAAGGCGTTCAGCGAGGCCAGGCGGTGGATCAGGCCGTGTTCGAGGAGGAAGTCCAGCGCCCGATACACGGTCGGCGGCGCAGCGCGGCGGCCGTCCTCAGCGCTCAGCACGCCGAGGATGTCGTAGGCACCGAGCGGGCGGTGGCTGGCCCACACCAGCTCCAGCACGCGGCGACGCAGGGCGGTCAGGCGTGCGCCGCTGCGCGCGCACACGGCGTCGGCGGCGGCCAGCGCCTCGGTCACGCAGTGGCTGTGATCGTGGGGGTGACAGGCGAGCGGGGTGGATGTCATGGCAGACACTCCCGAGCAAAGGGACGTTATTATATAACCGTTCCCCTGCCATGAGTGATGCCATCGTGCCCCGTCTGTCTTCTCTGCTGCCCGCCGCCGCACTAGCCGCCGCCCTGTCCTGGCTGCTGGCCACCCCGGCGCTGGCCGAGGTCCGTGTGCTGACCAGCATCAAGCCGCTGCAACTGATCGCCGCCGCGGTGCAGGACGGCGCCGGCACGCCCGAGGTGTTGCTGCCGCCGGGCGCTTCGCCGCACCACTACGCGCTGCGCCCCTCCGACATCCGCCGGGTGCGCGAGGCCGATCTGCTCTACTGGATCGGCCCGGACCTGGAGGTGTTCCTGCCGCGCGTGCTGGAAGGCCGCGAGCAACCCAGCCTGGCCGTGCAGGGCATCCCCGGCCTGCACCTGCGCCACTTCGGCGAGGCGCACCGCCATGCCGACGAGCAGCACGCCGAGGAGCATGACGAGCACGCTCACGAAGAGCACGCGGCTGAAGAGCACGCGGGCCACGGGCATGACGACCATGCCGACGCCGATGCGGTCGAAGAGCACGACGCCGCCCACCGCCCCGGCAGCCTGGACGCCCACCTCTGGCTGCTGCCGGCCAACGCCCGGGTGATCGCCGCGCGCATGGCCGCCGACCTGGCCAAGGCCGATCCGGCCAACGCCGCGCGCTACCAGGCCAACCTGGCCGCCTTCGAGCAGCGCCTCGCCGCGCTCGACGACCGGCTCAGGGCGCGCCTGGCGCCGCTCAAGGACAAGCCGTTCTTCGTCTTCCACGAGGCCTTCGACTACTTCGAGGAGGCCTACGGCCTGCAGCACGCCGGGGTGTTCGCGGTGAGCGCCGAGGTGCAGCCGGGCGCCCGCCACGTCGCCGCCATGCGCGAGCAGTTGCAGGCCGCTGGGCCGAGCTGCGTGTTCAGCGAACCGCCGCTGCGCCCGCGCCTGGCGCAGACCCTCAGCGCCGGCCTGCCGGTGCGCCTGGCCGAGCTGGACGCGCTGGGCTTCGCGCTGCAGGCCGAGGCCGGCGGCTACGAGCGGCTGCTGGAGAAGCTGGGCGACGGGCTGGCGGGCTGTCTGGAAAAGCTGTGAGGCGCGGGATGGGTAGGGTGGGTTAGTCGCGCAGCGGCGTAACCCGCCAAGGATGCCGCCAGGCATCCCCCGTTGCCGATCTGGCGGCCGGTTACGGCCTGCGGCCTAATCCCCCTACACCCAGCGCCGCACCCGCGTGCAGTAGGCGCGGAACTCGGCGCCGAAGCGCCGCTCGAGCGCGCGTTCCTCGGGGGCGATCTGGAAGCGGGCGATGAAGGCGACGAACAGTGGCAGCAGGAGGAAGTTGAGCCAGTTGCCCAGACCCAGCGCCAGGGCGAACAGGAGCAGCGCATCGCCCAGATAGATCGGGTTGCGCGTGCGGGCGAACACGCCGTGGGTCACCAGCCGCGTGGTGCGTTCGGGCCTGAGCGGATTGACCGTGGTGCGCGCACGCAGCAGGGTCCAGGCCGCCGCCGCCATCAGGCCGAGGACGGCCAACGCCACCAGCGCGGCCAGCGGCCGCTGCAGGGCGAAGGCGAAGTCGCCGAACGGCAGGTGCCTGGCAAGCTGCCACATCAGGCCGGCGAACAGCACGACCACCAGCGGTGGCGGGAACAGCAGAGCCATGGGCGATCCTTCTAGTCGTCGTTCCACGCACAATAGCAGCCCACCGCCAGGCTGCCGGTGCTGGTTACCGCCCGTCCGGCGAGCAGCGCCTCGATCACCGGTTCGATGAAGCTGTTGCTTGAGGTGCACACCGCGCCTTCGCTGTAGGGGCCGACGTAGGCCAGTTTGCCGCTCTGGTCCCAGATCGCCACCGCCGGGCTGGCCGGCAGCTGTCCGGCGCCGGGCAGCTCGGCGAGTGGCTGCAGGGCCTTGAGGGTGTCCGGCAGCTGGCCGCGGCTGCCGGGTTTCTGCCAGACGTGGAAGCTCACCGGCTGGCCGGCGAAGCGTTCGAGCAGTTCGGCCAGGTGCTGCTGGTTGCCGACGTTGCACGGGCACGGCGGGTCCCACAGGTGCACCACGCGGATCGTGCCGGCCCCGGCCAGCTCGGCGGGCAGGCGCAGGGTGCCGGCGTCGAACAGCACGGTGGTCTCGCTGAACGGACGGATGTAGCGGTCCTGGTACCACTGGTTGAGGCTCCACAGCGCCACGCCGGCGGCGAGGGCGAGCAGGCTGAGGAGGAGGGTCTTGCGGCGTGGCAGGGGCATGGCGGGCGGGCCGGCAGAAAATGTCGGCCAAGCTTGCCATGTTGTGCGTCCGGTCTGAAGATCATCGGTAGTGGCCGATCAGCGCACTCCGTCGAAAGGAACACGGCCTAATCCCTATGAACGAAATCTTCGATCCCCAACGCCTGCGCCGGCAACTGCCGCCGCTGTCCGCGGCCGCCGCCGAGAGCGGCCCGCAGGTGCAGGCCTACCGGCAGTACTACGGCCTGCAGCACCGTCCCGACATCCACAGCCGCCTCGGCTGGGTCGAGGCGAGTGGGCGTCGGCTGGCCGTGCAGGGCTGGTGGCGCGACAGCGCGCGCGCCACTGTGCTGCTGCTGCACGGCTACTACGACCACATGGGCCTGTACCGGCACGTGTTCGACTGGGCGCTGGCGATGAACTTCGCCGTGCTGTCCTGCGATCTGCCCGGTCATGGCCTGTCCGAGGGCGAACCGGCGAGCATTGACGACTTCGCCGAATACCAGGCCGCGCTCGCCGCGCTGTTCGAGGCTGCCGAGATGCTCAACCTGCCGCAGCCCTGGCACCTGTTCGGGCAGAGCACCGGCGGCGCCATCCTTCTCGACTACCTGCTGACCGGCGCGCCGCGTCCGGACCTCGGCCAGACCGTGCTGCTGTCGCCGCTGATCCGGCCGCGCGCCTGGTTGCGCTCGAAGCTCAGCTACCACCTGCTCAACCCGTTCGTCAGCCAGATCGCCCGGCGCTTCACCGACAACTCCAGCGACAGCGCCTTCCTCGACTTCGTGCGCCGCGATCCCCTGCAGGCGCAGGTGCTGCCCACCGCCTGGGTCGGCGCGCTGGCGCGCTGGATCCCGCGCATCGAGAATGCGCCGGCCTCGACGCACAGCCCGCTGATCATCCAGGGCGACGCCGACATGACGGTGGACTGGCAGCACAACCTCGAGGTGCTGGGCAGCAAGTTCCACACCCCCGAACAGCTGATCCTGCGCGGCGCGCGCCATCACCTGGTCAACGAGGACGAGGCGCAGCGCCAGCGCCTGTTCGCGCTGCTCAACGAGCGCTTCTCCTGAGCGCGGCATTTCTGCGCCCCTGAATGCACGAAGCCCCGCACGGGGCGGGGCTTCGTTGGGCTGGCGGCGGATCAGGCGGTCAGCGACTTCTTGGCGCGCTCGATCACCTTCTCGAGGCGACCGGAACCCAGATACTGGTCCGGGTAGAGGCGTTCGCTGTGGCGGGCCACGCCGTTGTCGTTGATCACGGTGAAGCTGAAGTTGCCCTTGCGCGTGGCGGCCAGAAACTGGCACTGATGGGGAGCGAAGGCGTTGGCGAGGGCGCTCATGGCGGCCTGGGCTTGGAATTGAATCGACATTGTTGTGTGTTTCCTACGGGTGGCGGCAAAAGGACCGCTCGATAAAGACTCCGAAATCGCCACCCACCTGGGTGGTCCGAATGAACCTGGTCGGAGCAGGGACAGCTAGTTGAAACAACGCACTGTGGCGAAGTTTAAGCTGGCAGGTATGTACTTAGGATGACAGGTGCTCACCGGGAAAGGTTCGGGCCCGAGTGGCCTGGTCAATGCGGTATGGTCCGTCAGCGCGGGGGCGACTTTGGGTGCCTGGCCCGGTCTGATAACCAACGATTCGACACTTGCCAGCTGCTGCGACAAGTTGCCGAATTGACATTCAGCTTGGTACTAACGCCAAGGACCCTATCACGCTACTGTACCGATTGCCAGCCCTCAATTCGGCATTGGACCAATGGGGCAGCGCGCCGGGTGGCCCCACTGGTCGTTCAGCCCTTCACGCACACCAGCGGGCGCAGCCGCGCCACCCGCCGCGCCAGGCCGGCCTGCTCGGCGGCCTCGACCACCGCGCTGACATCCTTGTAGGCCAGCGGCGCCTCCTCGGCGACGCCGCGCAGGCTCGGGCTGCGGATCAGGATGCCGCGTCGGGCCAGCTCGTCGACCACGCTGCGCCCCTGCCAGCGGCGCAATGCCTCGTGGCGGCTCATCGCCCGGCCGGCGCCGTGGCAGGCCGAGGCGAAGGCGTGGGTCTGGCTGCCGCCGCCGGCGAGCACCCAGGACGCGGTGCCCATGCTGCCGCCGATCAGCACCGGCTGGCCGACCGCGCGGTATTCCGGGGGCAGCTCGTGGTGGCCAGGGCCGAAGGCGCGGGTGGCGCCCTTGCGGTGGACGAACAGGCGGCGGCGCTCGCCGTTGACGATGTGGCTCTCCTCCTTGCAGGTGTTGTGCGACACGTCGTAGAGCAGCGGCATCTGGATGCCGGGGAACAGCGTGGCGAACGCCTCGCGCGCCAGGTGGGTGAGGATCTGCCGGTTGGCCAGCGCGCAGTTGATCGCCGCGCGCATGGCGCCCAGGTAGCTCTGTCCCAGCTCGGAGTTCAGTGGCGCGCAGGCCAGCTCGCGGTCGGCGAGGGCGATGCCGGCGCGCGGCGCGGCGATCACCATCTCGCGCAAAAAATCGGTGCCGATCTGGTGGCCCATGCCGCGCGAGCCGCAGTGGATGGTGGCCAGCACGTCGCCGACCGCCAGTCCGTAGGCCTGCGCCGCCTTGAGGTCGAACAGTTCGTCGACCACCTGCACCTCCAGGTAGTGGTTGCCCGAGCCGAGGGTGCCCATCTCGTCGCGCTGGCGATGCTTGGCCTCGGCGGACACCTCGGCCGGCACAGCGCCGGCCATGCAGCCGCCTTCCTCGATGCGGGCCAGATCCTCCGGGCTGCCGAAGCCCTGCTCGACCGCCCACCTGGCGCCGCCGCGCAGCATGGCGCCCATCTCCTTGCCGGTCAGGCGCAGCGCGCCGGTGCTGCCGAGGCCGGCGGGGATGCGCCGGAACAGCACGTCGGCCAGGCGCTCCTGCACGCGCTGGATGTCGGCCTCCTTCAAGCCGGTGTGCAGGCTGCGCACCCCGCAAGAGATGTCGAAGCCGACCCCACCGGCGGACACCACGCCGCCCGCGTCGGCATCGAAGGCCGCCACCCCGCCGATCGGGAAGCCGTAGCCCCAGTGGGCGTCGGGCATGGCGTAGGCGGCGTCGACGATGCCCGGCAGGGCGGCGACGTTGGCCAGCTGCTCGCCGACCTTGGCGTCCATCGCCTCGAGCAGCTCGCGCGAGGCGAAGATCACCCCCGGCACGCGCATGGCGCCGTGTCGGGGCATTTCCCATTCGAAGGGGCCGCGTTGGCGGAATTGGGCGAGGTTCATGGGGCCTCCTGCCGGCCGCGCAGGCCGCCGGCGCTGGCGTGGATGTCGTCGAGTCACTATAGGCCTGCGCCCAGCACGCCGGCGGGCCGGTCATCCGGCAGCGGCTCGCCCGCACAATCCTGCACTGCCGGGATAACGCCGTGACTCGGCGGAGCGCCGCGCATCGGGGCGCTTCGCATAATCGGGGCATTGCAGCCGCAACGCCTCTGGCGTCCGCCTGTGCGGGCAGTCGCGCGGGAGTCGCTGCTTGAACCGCCACGGAGTCACCGGCCCATGAATCATGCTATGTCCCCGCGCACTGTGCCCTGTCCCGCCGTGTCGCGGCCGTCATGCGGGAGGCACTGAGATGAGCGTCTATCTGCAGTGTCTGTCGCACACGCCGCTGGTCGGCCATGTCGATCCGGCGCCGGAGGTGCTGGCCGAGGTGGACGCCGTGGTGAGAGAGGCCCGCCAGCGCATCGCGCGCTTCGCTCCGGAGCTGGTCATCCTGTTTTCGCCGGATCACTACAACGGCTTTTTCTACGACCTGATGCCGTCGTTCTGCATCGGCATGGCCGCCCACGCCATCGGCGACTATGGCACTGCCGCCGGCCCGCTCGACGTGCCGCGCGAGCTGGCCGAGGCGTGCGCGGCCGCGGTGCTGGAGGCCGGGGTGGATGTCGCGGTGTCCTACCGCATGCAGGTCGACCACGGCTTCGCCCAGCCGCTCGAGCTGCTGCTCGGCGGCCTGGAGTGCTGCCCGGTGATCCCGGTGTTCGTCAACGCGGTCGCCGCCCCGTTGCCCAGTTTCCAGCGCGCCCGCCTGCTCGGCGAGGCCATCGGCCGCTTCACCCGCGGCTTGGACCGGCGCGTGCTGCTGCTGGCCTCCGGCGGCCTCTCGCACCAGCCGCCGGTACCCGAGCTGGCCAAGGTGGATGCGCGCATGGCCGAGCGCCTGCTGGGCGGCGGGCGCAACCTGCCGGCTGACGAGCGCGCCGCCCGTCAGCAGCGGGTGATCGATGCGGCGCGTGCGTTTGTCGAGGACCCGCACTCGCTGCACCCGCTCAACCCCGAGTGGGACCAGGCGTTCCTCGACCTGCTGGTCGGCGGCCGTGTCGCCGAACTGGATCGCCTGAGCAACGCCGACCTGTCGCGCCTGGCCGGGCGCTCCACCCACGAGGTGAAGACCTGGGTCGCCGCCTTTGCGGCCCTGTCGGCCTGCGGCCCCTACCGGGCCGAGGCGCGCTACTACCGGCCGATTCCCGAATGGATCGCCGGCTTCGGCGCGCTCAGCGCCCGGCCGGTCGGCCAGGCCGACGCCTGACCCCACCCGAGCAAGGAAAACAGCCCATGACGACCACGCCCAAGACCCCGAGCGAAGCGGCCAGCAGCCGCTTCGTGCGCATCCAGGACGGCGAACTCGACCTCAACATCCACTACAACGACTGCGGCGCCGGTAGCGAGACTGTGGTGATGCTGCATGGCTCCGGTCCCGGCGCCAGCGGCTGGGCCAACTTCAGCCGCAACATCGAGCCGCTGGTGGCCGCCGGCTACCGGGTGATCCTCATGGACTGTCCGGGCTGGAGCAAGAGCGACTCGATCGTCTGCACCGGCTCGCGCTCCGACCTCAACGCCCGCGTGCTCAGGGGCCTGCTCGACGCCCTCGACCTCGACCGCGCGCACCTGATCGGCAACTCGATGGGTGGCCACAGCGCCGTCGCCTTCGCCCTGGCCAACCCCGCGCGGGTCGGCAGGCTGGTGCTGATGGGCGGCGGCAGCGGCGGCGCCAGCCCGTTCGTGCCGATGCCCACCGAAGGCATCAAGCTGCTGCAGGGCCTGTACCGCGAGCCGAGCATCGACAACCTGAAGAAGATGATGGCCGTCTTCGTCTACGACAGCAGCGACCTCACCGAGGAACTGTTCCAGGCGCGCCTGGACAACATGCTGGCGCGCCGCGACCACCTGGAGAACTTCGTCAGCAGCCTGGCGGCCAACCCGAAACAGTTCCCCGACTTCGGCCCGCGTCTGGCCGAGATCACCGCGCAGACGCTGATCGTCTGGGGCAGCAACGACCGCTTCGTGCCGCTGGACAGCGGCCTGCGCCTGCTCGCCGGCATCCCCGACGCGCAGCTGCACGTGTTCAACCGCTGCGGCCATTGGGCGCAGTGGGAGCACGCCGACAAGTTCAACCGCCTGGTGCTGGACTTCCTCGGCCACTGAGCCGGCTGCCGCGCTTTTCCTTCCTTCGTCACTATTCGAGGCAACTCATGAGCGTGACCCAACAGACCCTGGAACAACTGGCCAGCGCCCTGCGCGAGGCCGAGGCGAGCGGGGGGGCCGTCGAGCCGCTGCGCGATCTGATCGGCGTGGACAACGGTGCGGCGGCCTACGCCATCCAGCGCCTCAACATCGCCCACGGCGTGGCCAACGGCCGCCGCGTGGTCGGCCGCAAGATCGGCCTGACCAACCCCAAGGTGCAGGCCCAGCTCGGCGTCGACCAGCCGGACTTCGGCACCCTGTTCGCCGACATGGGCTACGGCGACAACGAGGTGGTGCCGTTCGGCCGCGTGCTGCAGCCGAAGATCGAAGCCGAGATCGCCCTGATCCTGGAAAAGGACCTGCCGCGCGCCGACACCACCTTCGCCGAACTGGTCGAAGCCACCGGCTGGGTGCTGCCGGCGCTGGAGATCGTCGGTTCGCGCGTGCAGGCGTGGAACATCCGCTTCGTCGACACCGTGGCCGACAACGCCTCCAGCGGCTGCTTTGTCCTCGGTGGTCCGGCGCGGCGCATCGCCGACGTCGACCTGCGCCAGGCCGCCATGCGCATGACCCGCAACGGCGAGGAAGTGTCCAGCGGCAGCGGCGCCGAATGCCTCGGCCATCCGCTGAATGCCGCGGTGTGGCTGGCGCGCACCATGGCCCGCCTGGGCGAGTCGCTCAAGGCCGGCGACGTCATCCTCACCGGTGCCCTCGGGCCGATGGTGGGCGTGGCGGCGGGCGACCGCTTCGAGGCCGAGATCGACGGCATCGGCCAGGTCGGCGTCAGCTTCAGCGCCGAGTGATTTCCTCGCCCCATCCGCGGGCAGCAGTGAGACCCAACATGAAAAAACTCAAAGTCGCCATCATCGGCTCCGGCAACATCGGCACCGACCTGATGATCAAGATCCTGCGCAACGGCAAGCATCTGGAGATGGGCGCCATGGTCGGCATCGACCCGGCCTCCGACGGCCTGGCGCGCGCCGCGCGCATGGGCGTGGCCACCACCCACGAGGGCGTCGAAGGCCTGACCCGCATGGCGGTGTTTCAGGACATCGACTTCGTGTTCGACGCCACCTGGGCCGGCGCCCACGTCAAGAACGACGCCTTCCTGCGCTGGTTGAAGCCGGGCATCCGCCTGATCGACCTGACCCCGGCGGCCATCGGCCCGTACTGCGTGCCGGTGGTGAATCTGGAAGAGCACCTGGCTGCGCTGAACGTCAACATGGTCACCTGCGGCGGCCAGGCCACCATCCCGATGGTCGCCGCGGTGTCGCGCGTGGCCAAGGTGCACTACGCCGAGATCGTCGCCTCGATCGCC
>NZ_FOXM01000019.1:0-63589 GCF_900115715.1 Geopseudomonas sagittaria | reverse complement strand
TGGTCACCTGCGGCGGCCAGGCCACCATCCCGATGGTCGCCGCGGTGTCGCGCGTGGCCAAGGTGCACTACGCCGAGATCGTCGCCTCGATCGCCAGCAAGTCCGCCGGCTCGGGCACCCGCGCCAACATCGACGAGTTCACCGAGACCACCACCCAGGCCATCGAGGTGATCGGCGGCGCCGCCAAGGGCAAGGCGATCATCGTCATGAACCCGGCCGAGCCGCCGCTGATCATGCGCGACACCGTGTTCGTGCTGTCCGAAGCGGTCGACCAGGCCAAGGTCGAGGCCTCGGTCGAGGAAATGGCCCAGGCCGTGCAGGCCTACGTGCCGGGCTACCGCCTCAAGCAGAAGGTGCAGTTCGACGTCATCCCCGCAGACAAGCCGCTGACCATCCCGGGCCACGGCACCTTCTCCGGTCTGAAGACCTCGGTGTTCCTCGAGGTGGAGGGCGCCGCCCACTACCTGCCGGCCTACGCCGGCAACCTCGACATCATGACCTCCGCCGCGCTGGCCACCGCCGAGCGCATGGCGCTTTCCATGATCAACGCCTGAGGAGAAGCGCCATGACCTTCGATCCGAGCAAGAAACTGTACATCTCCGACGTGACCCTGCGCGACGGCAGCCACGCCGTGCGCCACCAGTACTCGCTGCAGAACGTGCAGGACATCGCCCGCGCCCTGGACGAGGCCAAGGTGGATGCCATCGAAGTCACCCACGGTGACGGCCTGCAGGGCTCCAGCTTCAACTACGGCTTCGGCGCCCACACCGACCTCGAGTGGATCGAGGCCGCCGCCGACGTGATCCAGCACGCCAGGATCACCGTGCTGCTGCTGCCCGGCATCGGCACGGTCCACGATCTCAAGGCCGCCTACGACGCCGGCGCCCGCTCGGTGCGCATCGCCACCCACTGCACCGAGGCGGACGTCTCCAAGCAGCACATCGAGTACGCCCGTTCGCTGGGCATGGACACCGTCGGCTTCCTGATGATGAGCCACATGATCCCGGCCGAGCAGTTGGCGGCGCAGGGCAAGCTGATGGAAAGCTACGGCGCCCAGTGCATCTACATGGCCGACTCCGGCGGTGCGATGAACATGCAGGACATCCGTGACCGCATGCGCGCCTTCAAGGCAGTGCTGGATCCGGCGACCCAGACTGGCATGCACGCCCACCACAACCTCAGCCTCGGCGTGGCCAACTCGATCACCGCGGTGGAAGAGGGCTGTGATCGCATCGACGCCTCCCTGGCCGGCATGGGTGCCGGTGCCGGCAACGCGCCGCTGGAGGTGTTCATCGCCGCCGCCGAGCGCATGGGCTGGAACCACGGCACCGACCTGTACCGCCTGATGGACGCCGCCGACGACCTGGTGCGTCCGCTGCAGGACCGCCCGGTGCGCGTCGACCGCGAGACCCTCGGCCTCGGCTACGCCGGCGTCTACTCGAGCTTCCTGCGTCACGCCGAAGTGGCCGCCGCGAAGTACGGCCTGAAGACCCTGGATATCCTCGTCGAACTGGGCAAGCGCCGCATGGTCGGCGGCCAGGAAGACATGATCGTCGACGTGGCGCTGGATCTGCTGGCCGTCGGCAAGGGGATGCGCTGAGCCCCACTGGTTGCGCCATGGCGGGCCTCGATCGACGGCCCGCCGAACATGAGGAAGAGTCGTGATGCCGGCCAATAGAGTGATGCAAAGCTACGGGCGCTGCTGCGCCAGTCCGGGCTTCTTCGACTCGTTCTACCAGCGCTTTCTCGCCAGCTCGCCGATCATTCGCGACAAGTTCACCGCTACCGACATGGTGGCGCAGAAGCATCTGCTGCGTGCGGGCATCCTCAACCTGGTGCTCCATGCGCGGGGGATGTCCGACTCCAAGCTGCGCGCGCTGGGGCATAGCCACTCGCGAGAAGGCTTCGACATCCGCCCGGAGCTCTACGACTTGTGGCTGGAGGCGCTGTTGCAGACGGTCGCCGAGCATGATCGGGAGGCTGGCGCCGATGAGCTGCTCGCCTGGCGCGAGGTGCTGGGCAAGGGGATTGCGCTGATCAAATCGTATTACTGAGGCAGGCAGGTGCTCCCGGCGCCATGGGGGGAGATTTGGGCCGAAGTCCCGCAGCGGGGCTTCGGCCTTTTTTTGTCTGCGCACCCGGTTATCCGGGCAGTGCACGAATGCACATTAATGTGCGCCCAAGGGACAAGCCGCGCGGTGGCTGGATAGTTGGGGTACTGGGGCGGACATAGAGTGGGGTCGACGTCAATCTAGCGGACTTGACCCATGTCAACACTCATCAATATCGATCAAGCCTCATCCCAGGCGGTGCCCCGTCCGGGAGTCGCCCAGCGGGGCGTCAAGCTGCTCATGGCGGTGCTGCCATGGGCAATCATCGGTGGCCTGCTGTGGGCCGGCCTGTTCATCAAGCCGCAGCCGGTGGGCGCCACCGTGACGCCGCCGCTGCTCGAGCGCCGCGACCACTTCTACGGCCTGGCCCTGTCGCCGGCCGGCGATGTCTGGGTCAGCGGCTCCAGCGGCAAGATTCTGTCGATCGGCGCCGACGGCAAGATCAGCCGCCTGGCCACCCCGACCCAGAGCACCCTGCAGGACATCGCCGTGTGGGATGCCCAGCATGCGGTGGCGGTCGGCAACGACGGGGTGATCCTGCACAGCGCCGATGCCGGCCAGAGCTGGCAGGCGGCGCAGGATGTGCCGCGCTCGGAAGTCGCCAACAAGCTCAACCGGGTGCGCGTCGCGCCGGGCGGCCTGGCCATCGCCACCGGCGAAATGGGCGCGCTGCTGATCAGCCGCGACCACGGGCAGCGCTGGCAGCGCCTGCGCGAAGAGGAGGACGTGGCCTGGAACGACGTGGCCATCCTCGACGGCGGCCGCCTGCTGGTGGTCGGCGAGTTCGGCCGCATCCTGCTCAGCGACGAGCAGGGGCAGAACTGGGAGGAGATCGCCAGCCCGGTACCCGCCTCGCTGATGTCGGTGCAGTTCCGCGATGCGCTCAACGGCGTGGCGGTCGGCCTGGAAGGCGCCCTGCTGGTCACCCGCGACGGCGGCCGGCAGTGGGACAGCGTCGAGCTGGGCATCAAGGACCACCTGTTCGACGTGCTCTGGGACGCCGGCAACGGCCGCTGGTTCGCCAGCGGTGCCATGGGCCGCTGGGTGAGCGGCAGCGCCGATGGCGACTGGCAGAGCGGCGCCCTCGACGAGCGCAACCTGGCCTGGCACACCCGCGCGCTGCTGGTCGGCTCGAGCATCTGGCTGGCCGGCGCCGACGTCGGCCGCTGGGACGGCCGCCAGTGGTCGCCCGTGAATCCCTGAATCGCCCCTGGCCCCTACTTCTGCGAGATACGACCATGATCGAACGCATAGCCGAATTCTGCATCCGTCGGCGCGCCTGGGTGACCGGCGTGCTGCTCACCCTGACCCTGATCCTCAGCTGGTTCGCCCTGCACATCGAGGTGCGCACCGTGTTCGAGGACATGCTGCCCTCGCGCCACGAGTACGTGCAGACCCACGAGAAGTTCAAGGACACCTTCGGCGGCTCGAACATGGTCACCATCATGTTCGAGGTGGAGGAGGGCGACATCTTCCAGACCGCCGTACTCGACAAGGTGCGCAGCGTCACCCTCGGACTGCGCGAGGTTTCGGCGGTCAACCAGTACCAGATCACCTCGCTGGCCTCGAAGAAGCTCAAGGAGGTACGTGCCTCCACCGCAGGCATCGAGAGCCGCCCGCTGATGTGGCCCGACCTGCCGGTGGACGCCGCAGCGATGGCCGAGCTGAAGCAGGCGGTGCTGCGCAACCCGATGGTCTACGGTCCCTACGTGTCCAAGGACCTGCAGGCCACCCTGATCACCGTCGACTTCATCGACCAGCAGGTCGACTACAGCAAGGTGTTCCACGAGGTCCGCGCGCTGATCGCCAAGGTCGACGACGGCAGCGTGAAGATCCGCGTGGTCGGCGACCCGATCCTCTACGGCTGGGTCAACCACTACCTGCCGGAGACCCTCCAGCTGGTGCTGGCCGCCCTCATGGTGACCCTGGCCATGCTGTTCGTCCTGCTGCGCACCTGGCGCGGGCTGTTCCTGCCGCTGCTGGCCGGTGTGGTCAGTGCGGTCTGGGCGCTGGGCATCTGCCGCCTGCTGGGCATCCACTTCGAGCCGCTGGTCATTGTGGTGGCCATGCTGATCACCTCGCGGGCGGTGTCGCACTCGGTGCAGATCGTCAACCGCTTCGACGACGAGATCGAGCTGCTGCCGCCGGGTGCTGACACCTCGCGGATCGCCGCGCGAATCGCCCTGGCCGACCTGTTCCGTCCGGGTATGCTGGGGGTGATCGCCGACGCCGCGTGCATGGCGGTGGTGGCGTTGAGCCCGATCCCGATGCTGCAGAAGCTCACCGTGCTGTCGGTGGTCTGGGTGTCGACCCTGACCGTCAGCGCGGTGATCCTCACCCCGGTTCTGCTGTCCTTCATCCGCAAGCCGCATGGCACGGCGCACCCGATCAACTGCCTGCCGGTGCTGCGCAAGGTGCTCGACCTGGCCGTGCTGGTCAGCCTGTCGCGGGCCCGCTATGTGGTACTCGGCGCCAGCCTGCTGGTGGTGGTCAGCGCCGGCCTGTACTCGCTGAACCTGAAGATCGGCGACGCCAATCCCGGTTCGCCGATCCTCTGGCCCGAGGCGCAGTACAACCAGGATTCGGCGGCGATCAACGCGCGTTTCGAGGGTGTTGACCGCCTGTTCGTGGTGCTCGGCGACGACAGCCGTCCCGACCTGATCAAGGGCAACGAAGCCCTGCAGGCGATGAACAGCTTCCAGCGCTTCATCGAGGCGCAGCCCGAGGTCGGCGGCTCGGTGTCCATCGCCGACGTGCTGCCGCAGGTCAACGCCAGCCTGCGCGAGGGCAACCCGCGCTATCTCGAGCTGGGCGACAGCGGCAACCTCAACGGCAGCCTGATGGCCATGCTCGATTCGGTCTCCGAGCCAGGCGACATCTCGCGCTTCGCCGACGAGCACTACGCCAACGGCTCGGTCACCCTGATGTTCCGTGACCGCCAGGGCGAGACCATCCGCACTGCGGTGGCACGCATCAAGGAGTTCACCGCCACTCATCCGCTGAGCGAAGGCGAGTGGCAACTGGCCGGCGGCCTGATCGGCGTGATGGCCGCGGTCAACGAGATCATCCTGTCCAGCCAGATCGAGGCCATCGCCCTGGCCCTGCTGGTGCTCGCCGTGCTGTGCACCCTGGTCTACCGCTCCAGCGTCGCCGGCATGCTGTTCATGGTCCCGGTGATCATCTCCAACATGCTGACCTTCGCCTTCATGACCTGGAAGGGTATCGGCATGAACATCAACACCGTGCCGGTGGCGGCACTCGGTATCGGCCTGGGGGTGGACTACGCCTTCTACATCGCCGACCGGATCAAGGAAGAGATCGCCATCGGCAGCAGCCCCGAACATGCCATCCGCCAGGCCCTGCACTCCTCGGGCATGGGGGTCATCGTCACCGCCAGCGTACTGATCCTCGCCACCTTGCTGTGGTGGGTCTCCTCGCTGCGCTTCCAGGCCGAGATGGGCCTGCTGATGGCCATCTGGTTGAGCGTGTCGGCGTTCTCCGCGCTGTTTGTCATGCCCGCGCTGATCTACGTCAGCCGCCCGCGCTTCATCTTCGGCGAGCGCGCGCCGGAGCCGGCGGCCAGTGCCCAACCCGCCCCGTTCCAGCCGGCCTGAGACGGGATAACAACAACAAGAAACCATCGGTTCCTCGCTGCCAACCACTCTGGGGATAACACATGAACAAGCACGGCATCGTGGGTGCGCTCCAGCGCACCCCTCTGGACAAGCTCGCGCTGGCGATTGCACTGGCAACGGTCGCTTCGACCGCCCTTGCCGAAGACCGCCTCAAGGTCGACGGCTACCTGCGCCAGGAAATGTCCTGGAACATGAAGAACTGGGAGGACACCCCCGGCTACGACGACAAGGGCAAGCTGTCGATGGCGCGCAGCACCGCGCGCCTCAACCTGGAGTGGAAGGCCACCGATGACGTGGCGGTGGTGGCCAAGCTGCGCGCTTCCCGCGAGGTGAAGACCAACTTCCTCGAGCACCTTGAGGAGATGGGCGCCAACAACTACCGCGAGGCCGACGGCCAGGGCGACATCATGGATCTCTACAACGACGAGGAGATCCGCGAGCTGTACGTCGATTTCCCGGTCGGCGAGCGCCTGCAGTTCCGCCTCGGCAAGCAGCAGATCGCCTGGGGCGAGACCGACTTCTTCGCCGCCAACGACCTGGTGCACGGCTTCGACTACACCTGGCGCAGCTTCCTCGAGCCGGCCAACGAGGAACTGCGCAAGGCCAACATCATCGCCAAGATGAACATCGACGTGCCGGAGCTGGACGGCGGCCTGGAAGTGTTCGTGCGCCCCGGCTGGGACCGCAAGGAGGACATCGGCACCGAGCTGGACATCTACGGTGGGCGCTGGTCGAGCCAGCCGTACGCCGGCGTCGATTTCCGCAACATCGATCCGTACAACTTCGAGAACGACGAGGGTGACTACCGCGACGTGACCGGTGGCATCCGCTGGAACGGGCTGTATGGCGACACCAACTACTCGCTGTCCTACCTGAAGACCTTCTACCCGTCGCCGATCCTCAACGCCTCCAACAACCTCGCCCTGTTCGGTCTGCCGGGCGTGCCGTCCGGGGCGGAGACCAAGGGCACCACGCAGACCCGCGGTCCGGCCGGCGAGATCATCTACCCGATGGTCGACATCTTCGGTTTCACCGCCAGCCGCTACGCCGAGTGGGCGGACGCGGTGTTCAGCACCGAGATGGCCTACATCAAGGACGCGCCTTACCAGATCCTGCAGTCGCCGCCGACCCTGATCAGCCAGGCGGTGGCTCCCGGCTTCGACGGCTACGCCACCAAGGACGTGGTCGCGCTGATGCTGCGCATGGACAAGAACATCGCTGCCAGCCAGGACTGGCTGGGTACCGAGAAGCCGATGTTCTTCTCGGTGCAGCTGTTCGACAAGTGGGTGCAGAACTACGACGAGGACGACGCGCTGCTGTACAGCGTCGGCTGGGGCGGCGAGGTCAAGGAGCACTCGGTGCTCGCCACCGCGATCTTCGACCTCAGCTACAACAGCGGACGCATCCGCCCGAACCTGGTGGTCGGCACCGACCTCAGCAACGGCGGCGGCTTCGTCATTCCCTCGGTCACCTTCGAACTGAACAGCAAGCTGCGCTGGAAGGTCGAGTACGACGCCTTCTGGGGCAGCGATGCGCGCGATGGCGACAAGTGCGGTTTCCCGAATGCGGCCTCCTGCGACAACGCCACCCTGTTCGACTACTTCAACAACCGCGATCAGCTCTACACCAGCCTGACCTACCTGTTCTGATCCCCCATCGGAGAGCTACCCATGAACGCATTCCGTTTCTCCCTGCGCCATACCCTGACGGTCAGTCTCCTCGCCGCGGCCGGCAGCCTGTCCGGCCTCGCCGCCGCTGCCGAACTGCCGGCGGGCACGGTGATTTCCGCCGCCAACATCGACCAGATCAAGAACGACACCTTCGAAGGCCACAGCATCGCCAGCCTGCTCACCGAGAAGATGGAGTGGCGCATCCGCAACAACGGCTGGAAGCTGCCGCTGGCTGCCTCCAAGGAGGTGCCGCTTGATCCGCGCTGGGTCAAGGCCTCGCAGGCCAACGAGGGCAAGGCCGTCCTCAACAAGGAAGCCTGCCGGGTGGACAACTGGGGCGCTGGCGCGCCTTTCCCGAATATCGACATGAAGGACCCGCAGGCTGCGGAAAAGCTGGTCTGGAACTGGCATCTTGGCCAGCTCGTGGGTGATGTGTCCCAGGTGCCGCAGTACACCCAGCTACTGATTGACGGCAAGAAGGGCTTGCACGCTGAGCCGGTTGCCGAGTTCAGCCGCTACTCCATGAAAGGCCGCCTGACCAGCGAGCAGGCGGTGGAGGGTGACGGCAGTGAGCGTGGCCGCCAGTTGCTGTATTTCAAATCGCCCTCTGACATGAAAGGTCTCGGCACCTACACCGTGATGTACGACTCGGACAAGGTCAACAGCGTGTGGGCCTACATCCCCGCCGTGCGCCGGGTGCGCCAGCTCTCCGGTGGCGCCTGGATGGACCCGATCGGCTCCTCCGACCAGCTGCAGGACGACCTGGATATCTTCAACGCCAGGCCGTGCTGGTACCCCGAGTACAAGCTGGTCGGCAAGCGCTGGGTGCTCGCGGTGACCAACAGCAAGACCGGTCTGTGGAATCCGCAGGGCAAGAGCTTCGCCGAGAAGTACCCGGTGCTGGAGGACGCCGCCCCCTACTGGAACATGAACAACAACAGCTTCGAGCCGCGCGAGGTCTATGTGGTCGAGGCGATCACCCCGTCGGCGCACCCGTATAGCAAGAAGGTGCTGTACATGGACGTGAAGTACCCACGCTTCCACTACGCCGAAGCCTACGACCGCAAGGGCGAATTCTGGAAGTTCATGGAGTTCCACTCCTACTCCAACACCGCCGACGGCGACATCCGCACCACCGCCGGCGCGGTCATCGACTTCCAGCGCAACCACGCCACCCTGTCGATGATCGACACCAAGTCGTGGAAGACCAACTTCGACGCTAAGTCCAGCGACTTCTCCCTGCAGACCCTGCAGCGGGCCGGCCGCTGATTGGCGCCACCACTGGCGGGGCCGGTTAGCGCCGGTCCCGCTGCCCCCCTTCCAGACAAAGCCGGTCCGGCGGCCCTGGCGGGCTGTCCAGCCAGCGGAGAACAGCAAGATGCCGACCATGAAAGCCGCGCGCCTGCACGAAATCGGTGCGCAATTCGTTCTCGACGAAGTACCGCGCCCCGAGCCCGGCGCCCACGACGTGCTGGTCAAGATCGAAGCCAGCACGGTGATCCCCAACCTGAAGAACGTCACCACCCATTTCCCCGAGTGGTATCCGTTCCTGCCACTGCCGGCGCTGCCGGCGATCTTCGGCCTCGACTCGGCCGGCACCGTGGTCGCGGTCGGTTCGGCGGTCACCTCCTTCAAGCCGGGCGACCGCGTCTACGTCAATCCCGGCATCGGCTGCGGCGAGTGCCGCCACTGCAAGCAGGGCGAAACGCCGCGCTGCACGGCCTACACCTTCCTCGGCTACTTCGGCTTCGGCCCCGGCTCGCAGGCGATCTTCGCGAAGTACCCCTACGCCGGCTACGGCGAGTACCTGACCGCGCCGGCCACCAACCTGGTGCGCCTGCCGGACAACCTGTCGAGCGCCCGGGCCACCCGCTTCGGCTACCTCGGCACCGCCTACTCGGCGATCCGCAAGGCCGCCCTGCGCCCGGCGCAGAGCATCCTGATCCTCGGCGCCAGCGGCACCCTCGGCGTCGGCGCTACCCTGCTGGCGCTGGCCTTCGGTGCCGCCAAGGTGGTGGTCGCCGCCCGCGACCGCATGGCGCTGGAGCGCCTCAAGGAGCTGGACCCGCGGCGCGTCGAGATCGTGCCGATCGGCGCGCGGCCGATCCGCGAGCAGGTGCTGGAGATTGTTCCCGATGGCGTCGACGTGATGCTCGACACCCTGGGTGCCAAGGCGCCGGCCGCGCTGTCGGTGGATGCCATGGGCGCGGTCGGCCGCGGCGGGCGCATCGTGCAGATCGGCGGGGTCGCCGGGCCGATCCCCATCGACCCGCATCCGTTCATGTGCCAGCAGCTGCAGTACATCGGCTCGCTGTGGTTCACCACCGCCGAGGGCGACGAGATGGCCCGCATGGTCGAATCGGGCATCCTCGACCTGGCGCTGCTCGAGGAGCGCGCCTATCCGCTGGCGCAGCTCAACCAGGCGCTCGAGGACATCCAGAGCCAGGCCAACGGTTTCACCAACTTCCACATCGTCCACGGCTGACCTTCAGCCCATGCGGCGACGCGGGCCGTCGGCGTCAGCGAGCGGACCGCGTCTGCGCTACCACGGAGCATCGTTGCCATGACATCCCAGCGCATCATCACCGGCCACGATCAGGCCGGCCGCTCGATCATCGCCAGCAGCGGCCCGCTGCCCAGCGTCGGCGAGTTCCGCCAGTTCCCCGGCTTTGCCGTCGAACTGATCTGGCAGACCGCCCCGGGGCCCATTCCCGCACATCCCGTCGACCCGACCAGCCCGCCACCTTCGGTACTGCCGGCGCCTGGCGGCAGTTGCGCGATGCGCGTCACCTTTCCGCCCGAAGCCTCGGCAATGCCGGCGGACTTCGATCCCCAAGCGGCCGCCCGCGAGCTGTGCGAACGGCTGCCCGGGCTGGGCGAGCTGTTCGAGGCCGACGCCCCCGGCTTCCATCGCTCCGACACCATCGACTACGGCGTGGTGCTGGAAGGCGAGATCACCCTCGAACTGGATGATGGCGGTCGCCGGCTGCTGCGCCAGGGGGATGTGATCGTGCAGATGGGAACCCGGCATGCCTGGAGTAACACCGGTAACACGCCGGCGCGTCTATTGTTCGTGATGGTAGGCGCGCCGCGCGGGCAGGCTGTTGCGTAGCCCACCCTCCAAAGAGCCAGCTTCCGGCTGGCAGCTGCGTACTAGATACTCCCCAACAAGAAATTGATCTGAATCAAGAAATGCTAGTCGGATGGCATTCTTCTTGCTGTAAATGCGTAGGTGGTCGAATTTTGCGGATGTGTTACGAGTCCAGTCCAGCAATTTCGGTACCCCGCGCATGATGGGACGACTGACGATGGCGAGTGTTCGCACCGACATGAGTCACCCCTGAACCGCGTGCGTGCAAGTTCAGCGAGCGGAGAGGGGATGCCAGTGATGAACAACGACCATGCGCCTTATAACAATAAAATAGAGGCTGAACGAAACATGCAAAGTCTGGCTTTTTCCACCGCGACTCCCCCGGATGCCGTGCTGGCCAAGTTCGAGGTATGCCACACCCAGGATCTCGAAGAAGCCCGCCGTTGGGGCGAGCGCATCTTCTGCGAGAACCGCCTGCGCAACCAGGACCGCCAGGCTCCAGTCGATACGCGCATCTACTACCGGCGCCTCGGCGGCATCAGCGTGGGGCGCATGAGCTACGGCAGCGACATCACCATCGACCCCGGCGTGCTCGACACCTTTTCTCTGGTCATGATGCCGATCCGCGGCCAGGAGGTGATCGAGTTCGGCAGCCGGCAGATTTGCTCGACACCCAGCCAGGCATCGGTGCTCAACGCCCACCTGCCGTGCCGCATCCACCATCGCAAGGACACCGAAAAGCTGATCATGCGCGTCGACCGCAGCCTGCTCGAGCGCATCTGCCAGCAGCACCTCGGGCGTACCCTGAGCAAGCCGGTCGAGTTCAAGCCGGACATGCCGCTGGATACCGCGCAGGGGCAGCGCTGGATGCGCATGGTCGGCTGGATCTACGACAACCTGTCCCACGACGAGGGCAGCCTGCCGCCGCTGCTCGCCGCGCAGTTCGAGCAGGCGATGGTCACCGCGCTGCTGACCTGCCAGCCCAACAACTACAGTGGCGAGCTGTGTGCCGACGAGGCGCAGTCGATCGCCCCGTCGTTCGTCAAGCGGGTCGAGCGCTACATCGAGGAGCATGCCCACGAGCCGATCTCCATCGTCGAGATGGCCGAGCATGTGGGGGTCAGCAGCCGTTCGCTGTTCGCCGGCTTCCGGCGCTTCCGCAACACCTCGCCGATGCTGTACCTGAAGGAGGTACGCTTGCGCCGCGTGCACGAGGAGCTGCAGCAGAGCAGCGCCGGCAGCACCACGGTGACGGCGGTGGCCTTCCGCTGGGGCTTCAGCCACCTCGGTCATTTCACCACCGACTACAAGCGCCGCTTCGGCGAAAGCCCCTCGGAAACCCTCGCGCGCTGAGCGCCCGGACAGGGACGTCCGCCCCTTCCTCCTTCTTTTCTGCACTGCCGGGATAACCCCCTCGGTCATTGGAGCGTCAGCCCGCTCCCCGCTTCTTAGGATGACTCTCAAGGGTGCCGCACAGGGCGGTATCCACTCCAAGTCAGCCTTCCGGGGGTTTCCAATGTCCGAGCAGCCCATCATCCGCCGTCGCCAAGTCAAGACCGGCATCAGCGATGCCCGCGCCAACAACGCCAAGACCCAGAGCCAGTACCAGCCGTACAAGGACGCCGCCTGGGGCTTCATCAACCACTGGTACCCGGCGCTGTTCACTCACGAGCTGGGCGAGGATCAGGTCGAGGGCATCCAGATCTGCGGCATCCCGATCGTCCTGCGTCGCGTCGACGGCAAGGTGTTCGCCCTCAAGGACCAGTGCCTGCACCGCGGCGTGCGCCTGTCCGAGAAGCCGATGTGCTTCAACAAGAGCACCATCTCCTGCTGGTACCACGGTTTCACCTTCGACCTGGAAAGCGGCAAGCTGGCGACCATCGTCGCCAACCCGGACGACAAGCTGGTCGGCACCACCGGCATCACCACCTACCCGGTGCACGAAGTCAACGGCATGATCTTCGTGTTCGTCCGCGAGGACGACTTCCCCGACGAGGAGGTGCCGCCGCTGTCCTCCGACCTGCCGTTCCGTTTCCCGGAGAACAGCGACCGCTTCCCGCACCCGCTGTGGCCGGCCTCGCCGAGCGTGCTCGACGACAACGCGGTGGTGCTCGGCATGCACCGCACCGGCTTCGGCAACTGGCGGATCGCCTGCGAGAACGGCTTCGACAACGCGCACATCTTCGTCCACAAGGACAACAGCATCGTCCACGTCAACAACTGGGTGCTGCCGCTCGGCCTGCTGCCGGTCGGCGACGACGCCATCCAGCTGGTCGAGGACGACAACGGCCCGAAGGGCATGATGCAGATGATGTTCACCGAGAGCTGGCAGCCGGTGCTGGAGAACGAGGAGCTCGGTCTCAAGGTCGACGGCGTCAACGGCCGCTACTACCGCACCTCGGTGGTGTTGCCGGGCGTGCTGATGGTGGAGAACTGGCCGCAGGATCATGTGGTGCAGTACGAGTGGTACGTGCCGATCACCGACGATACCCACGAGTACTGGGAAATCCTCGTTCGCGTGTGCAACACCCCCGAGGAGCGCGCCAAGCACGAGTACCGCTACAAGACGGTGTACGAGCCGCTGTGCCTGCACGGCTTCAACGACTGCGACCTGTACGCCCGCGAGGCCATGCAGAACTTCTACGCCGACGGCACCGGCTGGGACGACGAGCAGCTGGTGGCCACCGACATCTCGCCGATCACCTGGCGCAAGCTGTCCTCGCGCTGGAACCGTGGCATTGCCAAGCCCGGCCGCGGCGTGCAGGGCTCGGTCAAGGACCTCAGCCTGATCTTCAAGCAGACCGCCGACGGCCACCGTCCCGGCTACAAGGTCAAGAAGATCGAAGAGTAAGAGCGCTCCGCTGCCCGGCGCGCGCCGGGCAGCGGGCAACCGGGAGCCTGTCGCATGCATAACGACGTCTTTTCTCGCAGCCATTTCGTCACCGTGGATGGCGTGCGCCTGCACTACCGTGTGGTCGACGGTCCCGCCGACAGCCTGCCGGTGATCTTCACCCACGGCGGCGGTCCCGGCAGCAGCGCGTGGAGCAACTTCCGCCTCAGCGCGCAAGCCTTCGCCGCCCGCCACACCTGCTACTTCCTCGACTTCGCCCAGTTCGGCGGCTCCGACATGGTGCCGATCGAGGGGCCGGCGCTCGGCTGGCATGCGCGCAAGCTGCTGGGCTTTCTGGATGCGCTGGGCATCCCGCGCGCCCATCTGGTCAACCAGTCGCTCGGCGGCTGCGTGGCGATCCGCTTCGCCGCCGACCATCCCGAGCGGGTCGGCCGCCTGGCGCTGATCGCCTCGCAGCCGCTGGCGCATGGCGTGCTGCAGCCGCTGCCGCTGTTCAGCAAGCACGCCGCGACCCTGATGAGCGACTACTACCTGGCCGGCGGCGGGCCGAGTCTGGCGAAGATGCGCGAGCTGATCTGCCGCTACGAGCTGCACGACGACACCAAGCTCGACGAGGAGACCCTGCGCCTGCGCTACGAGGCCAGCGCCAACCCGGCGTTGCTCGAGCTGCTCGACACCCCCGGCGCCTTCGGCGAGTGGGAGGATCTCACCGCGGTGTTCGCCCAGGTGCAGGCGCCGACGCTGATCTTCTGGGGTCTGCACGACTGGTTCGGCGGCATCGACGTGCCGATGCTGATGCTCAACCGCTTCGCCGACGCGCGCCTGCACGTGATGGGCAACGCCGCCCACCACCTGCAGAGCGAGTGCCCGGACGAATTCAACGCCGTGGCGACGGCCTTCATCGGAGGCTACGCATGAACACTCCCAGCGATCTGCACTACCTGGAGATGCACGAGCTGTCCCTGCTGATCCGTACGCGCAAGCTGTCGCCGGTCGAGGTCACCGAGGCCCAGCTGGCGCGCATCGACCGGCTGGACGGCGGGCTGCACAGCTACGCCTACGTCACACCGGAGCTGGCCCTGGCGCAGGCGCGCCAGGCCGAGGAGGAACTGGCGCGCGGCCAGTGCCGCAGTCCGCTGCACGGCATCCCGCTGGCGGTGAAGGACCTGTTCCATACCGCCGGCATCCCCACCGCGGCGGGCATGGCGATCCACCGCAATTTCGTTCCGCAGCAGGATGCCACCGTGGTGACGCGCCTGCGCGAGGCGGGCAGCGTGCTGCTCGGCAAGCTGCAGATGACCGAGGGCGCCTTCGCCACCCACCACCCGGCGTTCACCGCGCCGGTCAATCCCTGGGGCGCCGACCACTGGGCCGGCGCCTCGTCCAGCGGCTGCGGCGTGGCCACCGCCGCCGGGCTGTGTTACGCCGCGCTGGGCACCGACAGCGGCGGCTCGATCCGCTTTCCCTGCGCAGCCAACGGCCTGACCGGCCTCAAGCCGACCTGGGGCCGGGTCAGTCGCCACGGCACCTTCGAGCTGGCCGCCAGCCTCGACCACGTCGGGCCGCTCACCCGCAGCGCGCGCGACGCGCTGTTCCTGCTGTCGACCATCGCCGGCCACGACCCGCTGGACCCCACCTCGCTGCCCAGCGTGTGCCTGGAGATCCCCAGCGTCGAGGAGTCGTTCCGCGGCCTGCGCATCGGCATCGACGAGGCCTGGCTGAGCGACGGCGTCGACGAGGAGATCATCGAGGCCCTCGAAGAGGTGCTGGCGATGATCCGCGACGGCGGCGGCAGCCTGCTGCGCGTGCGCATGCCGGATACCCGCGCGGTGAGCGCCAACTGGGAGCAACACTGCGGCGTGCAGACCGCCGTGGCGCACGCCGCCACCTACCCGAGCCGCGCCGGCGAATACGGCCCGGCGCTGAGCCGGCTGATCGACGGCGGCCGCGCGCTGTCCGGCATGGACTACCAGCGCGTGCTGCTCGACGCGCAGCGCTTCCATGGCGAACTGGAGTGCGTGCTGGGCGAGGTCGACCTGCTGCTCGCTCCGGTGCAGCCGTATGCCGCGCCGACCCACGCACAGCTCGGCGCGCTGGCCCAGGACCCGGAGGCCAACCGCCGGCTGATCCAGTTCACCGCGCCGTTCAACGTCACTGGGCACCCGTGCCTGAGCCTGCCGATCGGCTTCACCGCGGCCGGCCTGCCCATCGGCGGCCAGTTCATCGCCGGCAAGGGCGGGGAGGGCGTGCTGTGCCGCGCCGGCATGGCGCTGCAGAAGGTCAGCGACTGGCACAAGATTCGTCCCGGCAGTTTCTGACAGGACTGCCCTTTAAGGCCCGTACCGCGGCGGTACGGGCTTTTTTTTGTCCGCGATTCGTCCCCCCGTGCCCCCTGGTTGCTGGCCGTCACGATATCCGACTGCGGCAGCAGGAATTTGCACTGGCGGGATAACCCGGTAACTCGCGGGAGCGCCCGCCCGGGAGGCGCTTCCTATGATCGGGGCAAGTCAGCAGTAACCGGGCGGGCCGTTCAGCCGCCCTCCAATCCTGGTGCCCAGCACGCCATCGCTGCTGGTCGCCGATGCCTGTAAGACGGAGGCACCCGATCATGAAAGACGCAACCCACCAGGTCACCGTGAATTTTGCCGACGGCGTCAGCCGCAGCTTCGCCGTACCCGCCGAGGCGAGCATCCTCGATGCCGCCATCGAGGCGGAGATCCCGCTGCTCTACCAGTGCCGCTCGGGCGGTTGCTCCAGCTGCGTCGCCCAGCTCGCCGAAGGCGACGCGCGCACCCGGGCCGGCGCCAGCTCGTCGCTGCTGGCCAGCGAGTACGCCGCCGGCCAGCGCCTGCTGTGCCTGTGCCAGGCGCAGTCGGACTGCACCTTCGAGGTGCCCTACGGCAGCGAGGTCGGCTCCAGCGTGGCGAAGGAAGTGCATGCCTTCATCGACTCCATCGAGCGCATCGCCGTCAACGTGGTGCGCCTGACCCTGGAGCTGGCCGACGGCGACTGGCTGGAGTTCCGCCCCGGCCAGTTCGTGCAGATCGAGGTGCCCGGCTTCGGCGTGGTGCGCAGCTACTCGCCGTCCAGCACGCTGGCCGACCTGCCCAGGCTGCAGCTGCTGGTGCGCCTGCTGCCGGGCGGCGCGATGTCCGGCTACCTGGAAGAGCAGGCCCAGATCGAGGACGTGCTGACCCTGCGCGGCCCGTACGGGGCGTTCTTCCTGCGCGAGGAGCACAAGCGCGCGCCGCACATCTTCGTCGCCGGCGGCACCGGCCTGGCGCCGATCCTGTCGATGATCGACACCCTGCGCCAGAACGGCGGCAAGAAGCCGCCGATGCTGCTCAGCTTCGGCTGCGCCACCCCGGAGGTGCTGTTCGGTCTCGACGACATCGAGCTGCGCCAGCAGTGGCTGCCGAGCCTCGAGGCGCGCATCTGCGTCGACCGCGAGCCGACCGAGGGCCTGCACCACGGCAGCCCGGTCAGCGCCCTGCGCGAAGGCGACGTGGTCAGCCCGGACACCGTGGCCTACCTGTGCGGCCCGCAGCCGATGATCAATGCCGCCACCGCGCGGCTGATCGAGCTGGGCGTCGCGCCGGGAAACATCTTCAGCGAACAGTTTGTGGCCAGCCACTGAGGAGCTTCCCCATGCAACCGACCGTTTCCGTGCCGCTCTCGGCCGAGCAGATGATGTGGTACGAGCAGGCCTGCGCGCGTATCGACCCCAAGCGCCTGCAGAACCTGCTGTTCGAGCTGACCAACATCCACAGCCCGACCGGCGCGGCCGGCGCGGCCAGCCAGTTCATGGCCCGCCACCTGGAGTCGGTCGGCCTGTCGGCGCGCTACCAGCCGATGAGCCCGATCAGCGGCAACGTGCTCGCCGAGCGCCGCGGCAGCGGCGGCGGCGCCAGCGTGCTGCTGTATGCGCCCATCGATACCCACCTGGAGGGCGACGAGACCCAGGAGATCCTCACTGGCAAGGCGCCCGAGGCCGACATGCAGCCCTCGGCGCGGATGATCGACGACTGGGTGTTCGGCCTCGGCGCCTCCAATCCCAAGGGCATGGTCGCCACCCTCACCGAGGTGGCCACCGCGCTGATCGAGGCCGAGGTGCCGCTGGTCGGCGATCTGCTGGTCGGCATGGCCGATGGCGGCATGCCGGTGGACATCGCCGGGCGCGACCACGCCGGCATGTCCAATGGCGTGTTCCATCTGCTCAACCGTGGCGGCTCGCCGGACTTCGCGGTGATCATGAAGCCGTGGAACTGGGTCTACCACGAGGAGCCGGGCATGGCCTGGTTCAAGCTGCGGGTGCACGGCACCCTCGGCTATGCCGGCGTACCGCGCGACATCCCGGGCTTCCGCAGCTCGGTGGTGCCGGCGGCGACGGTGATCCAGGAACTGGAGCGCTGGATCATCGACTACGCCGAGCGCAACACCTCCGGGCAGATCAAGCCGCACGGCTGGATCGCCGGGGTGCGCGGCGGCGATCCGCAGCGCCCGGCCTTCCCCTCGGCGGTCACCGAAATCTTCTTCGACGTGCGGGTCAACCCGCGCACCAGCCCGGCCGACGTCAAGGCGCAGTTCGCCGCCTTCGTCCGCGAGCTGCAGGCGCAGCGTCCCGAACTGGACCTGGACTGGGAAATGTACGGCTCGGTGGCCGGTGGCAGCACCGATCCGCAGAACTGGATCATCCAGTCGTGCCAGCGCGGCTGGGAGCACATCGAGCACCGCCCGCACGGCCAGGCCGACCTGCTCGGCGGGCAGACCGACGGCGCCGCGCTGCGTCGCCTCGGCATCCCCACCGCGCGCATCGGCTGGCCGTGGCCGGCGCAGGGCGCGCCGCTGCCGGTGGCCGAGGGCCTCGGCGGCATGGGCGCAACCTACGTCCCCGACCTGATCCCCTGCGCGAAGAAGATCATGTACGCGCTGATCGACACCCTGACCCGCCCGCGCCACGAGCTGGGCCTGTGAGGAGCACCGACACGATGAGCAAGCGCATCAAGATGATCTTCCCGGTGCCGATGAGCGAGGCGACCCGCCCGCTGGTGGAGTCGCAGCTGCCGCCGGAGCTGATCCGCCCGGACATCGAGGTCAGCTTCGTCGGCGCCGGCCAGGTGCTGACCCTGGCCGACAGCTACTACGACATGGCGATCATGGAGCAGGCGGTGATCGCCGCCGGCATCCAGGCCGAGGCGGAGGGCTTCGACGCGGTGTGCATCAACACCGTCAGCGATTCCGGCCTCGCCGCGCTGCGTTCGCGGCTGAGCATCCCGGTGCTGGCGCCGGGGCAGGGTGCCTTCCACCTGGCCAGCATGCTCGGCCACAGGTTCAGCATCCTGACCATGTGGCCGCGCTGGTTCCCGTTGTACCGCAAGACCCTCAAGGAGTACGGCCTGGAGTCGCGGCTGGCGTCGATCCGCGCCATCGACGTGCGCCCGGACACCGAGGCGCTGCTGCAGGGCAAGGAGGAAGTGGTGTTCGGCCGCCTGCTCGAGGAAGCGCAGCGGGCCATCGCCGAGGACGGCGCCGACGTGATCGTGCTCGGCTCGACCACCATGCACCAGTCGCACGCCTATCTGGCCAAGCACCTGCCGGTGCCGGTGCTCAACCCCGGGCAGGTCGCCTACAAGCTCTGCGAGCTGTTCCTCGACCTCGGTCTGGCGCACAGCAAGGTCGCCTATCCGAGTCCCGAGGCGTTCAAGGACGCCGCCTTCGATTCCTTCTCCGCAGCTGGGAGCCGCCCATGAAATTGCCCGTGTTCGCGCAAGCCGCCTGCGCCACCGACCTGACCATCGCCGAGGCGGTCGACGCCTTCCGCACGGGCCGCCTGAGCAGCCGCCAGTTGGTCGAGGCCTGCCTCGCACGCGCCGAAGCCGGCCGCGAGCTGAACGTGTTCGTCACCCTCGACGCCGCCGGCGCGCTGGCCGCGGCTGATGCCGCCGATGCGGCGCGCCGCGCCGGCCTGCCGCTCAAGCCGCTGGCCGGCATCCCCATCGTGGTCAAGGACAACATCCACGCCGCCGGCCTGCCGGCCACCGCCGGCACCCCGGCGCTGGCCGACTTCGTCCCCGGCGAGGATGCGCCGAGCCTGCGTCCGCTGCGCGAGGCCGGCGCCATCGTGCTGGGCAAGACCAACATGCACGAGCTGGCCTTCGGCGCCACCGGCTACAACCCGGCGTTCAACACCGGCGAGCTGACCGGGGTGCGCAACCCCTACGACTTCACCCGCATCGCCGGCGGCTCGTCCTCCGGCAGCGCGGCGGCCCTCGGCGCGCGCATGGCCCTGGCCGCGCTGGGCACCGACACCGGCGGCTCGATGCGCATCCCCTGCGCGCTGAACGGCTGCGCCTCGCTGCGCCCCAGCCACGGCCGCTACTCCGGACGCGGGGTGATCCCCATCGCGCCGAGTCGCGACACCGTGGGGCCGATGGCGCTGTGCATGGCCGACGTCGCCCTGCTCGACGGCCTGATCAGCGGCGAAAGCGCGCTGCCGCCGGTAACCCTGGCTGGCCTGCGCCTGGGCATCGCACCGGGCTTCTGGCGCGATCTCGACGCCGACACCCGCGCGGTCGCCGAGGCGGCGCTGGACAAGCTGCGCGCGGCTGGGGTGACCCTGGTGGAAGTCGCCGAGGAACGCCTGCAGGCGCTCACCCAGCCGATCGGCACGCTGGTGGTGATCCACGAGGCTCGCCCGGCGATGCAGACCTGGCTGCGCGAGCAGGGACCGGGCATCGACATCGACGAGCTGGCGCGCGGCATCGCCAGCCCGGACGTGCAGGCGATCTACCAGCAGCTGGTGCTGCCGCAGCAGGTGCCGGGCGCCGATGGGCTGGTCGACTCCGCGCCGCTGTACGCGGCGGCCATGGCCGATGGGCGGCCGGTGCTGCAGGCCCACTACGCCGAGCTGTTCGCGCGCCATGCGCTGGACGCCTTCATCTTCCCGACCATCCCGCTGGTGGCGCCGACGGCCGGCCCCGAGGTCAACGAGCCGGCCTGCTTCGAGCGGCTGATCCGCAACACCGAACCGTCGGCCAGCGCCGGCCTGCCGGGCATCCAGCTGCCCGCCGGTCTCGGCGCCGCCAGCGGCCTGCCGGTCGGCCTGGAGCTGGACGGCCCGGCCGGCAGCGACCGCCGCCTGCTGGCCATCGGCATCGCCTTGGAGGCGGTGCTCGGTCGTATCCCCCGAGCCTGAGAGGACTACTGCATGAATCTGGATTATCAGCTGGATGGCCGGGTGGTCATCGTCACCGGCGGCGGCAGCGGCATGGGCCGCGACGCCAGCCTGGCGCTGGCGCGGGCCGGCGCCCGCGTGGTGATCGGCAACCGCAACGCCGAGGCCGGCCTGGCGGTGGTCGAGGAGATAGTCGCGGCCGGCGGCCAGGCGGCGTTCCGCGCCACCGACGTGGCCAACCCGGCCGACTGTGAGGCGCTGGTGGCGCTGGCCATGCACGCCTTCGGCCGCGTCGACGGCGCCTTCAACAACGCCGGCCTGCAGCGCGCGTTCAACGACGTGCACGAGACGCCGGTGGAGGACTTCTCCGAGGTCATCGACATCAACCTCAAGGGCGTCCTGTACATGATGAAGTACGAGATCGCCGCCATGTTGCACAGCGGCGGCGGCGCCATCGTCAACAACGCCTCGATCTTCGGCCTCAAGGCCATGCCGCACACCGCCTACTACGTGGCGGCCAAGCACGGCATCGTCGGCGCCACCCGCGCCGCCGCGCTGGACTACGCGACCCGCGGCATCCGCATCAACGCGGTGTGCCCGGGGCCGATCAAGACGCCGAGCTTCGACCGTGTCACCGGCGGCGACGAGCACCTGTACGACGACGGCGTACCGATGCGGCGCATCGGCCGCCCCGGGGAGGTCAGCGCAGCGGTGCTGTGGCTGCTCTCGGAGCAGTCCTCCTACGTCACCGGCACCAGCATCTCGGTGGATGGCGGCATGTCCGCCGAATAGTCGCCGGCCGCCGCGCGCCCGGCGCGCGGCGGCCCTGCAGAGGAGAACGACAAGATGATCAAGGCATTGAGCTACGTGGTGGTGCACACCCCGCACCTGGCGGAGTGGCTGAAGATGGCCGGCGAGCACATCGGCATGCAGGTCGAGATCGTGCAGCCGGGCGAGTGTGCGCGGCTGCGCGTGGACGAGAAGGTGCAGCGCTTCGTGCTGCAGGCCGTTGACGGCGAGTCCTCGATGGTCATGGGCCTGGAGGCCAGCGATGCGGCCGCCTTCGCGCAGGCGCGCGAGGCATTGCAGGGGGCTGGCTACGAGACCCGTCCGGGCAGCGGCGAGGAAATCGCCCTGCGCGGGGTCGCCGACCTGTTCCATTTCGCCGATCCGGACGGCTGCCGCGTCGAGGTCGCCCTCGGCCTGCAGGACGCCGCCACGCCCTTCGTGCCCGGCCGCCCGCTGGGCGGTTTCCGTACCGGCGACATGGGCCTCGGCCACGTCGCCTTCATCACCCCCCACTTCGAGGCGATGTGTCACCTCTACAAGGAGGTGCTGCAGTTCAAGGTCAGTGACTACACCAGCGTGCCTTTCCGCGTCGAGTTCCTCCACGTCAACCCGCGCCACCACACCCTGGGCATCGCCTACACCGGCGGGCCGCGCACGCTGTACCACCTGATGCTCGAGTACAACGACTTCGACGACCTCGGCCGCGCCCACGACCTGGCGCTGGAAAATCCCGAGTCGATCGGCGTCACCCTCGGCCGCCACATCAACGACCACGTGACCTCGTTCTACCTGAAGAACCCCGACGGCTGGATGCTCGAGCTGGGCTGGGCGGCGCGCACCATCGGCCCCGACTGGCAGGTCGAGGAACTCTCGGGCATGAGCCTGTGGGGCCACGACCGCACCTGGCTGCCGGCCGACAAGCGCGAGCACGCCCGGCAGATTCTCAAGGACCTGTCCAAACGCGGACTGCGCGCCCCCGTAGTAACCACCAGCCAAACCGCCAAGGTGAGCCAATGACGACCCTTATCCCCGCCGCCTCCCCGGAGGTGGCCAACAGCCTCCAGGTCGGCGACTGCACGATCAACTACCACGACCGCGGCGAGGGTGACGCCATCCTGCTGATCCACGGCTCGGGGCCCGGCGTCACCGCCTGGGCCAACTGGCGCGGAGTGATCCCGGCGCTCGCCGAACGGGCGCGGGTGATCGCCCCCGACATGCTCGGCTTCGGCTACACCCGTTGCCCGATGGATCGTCCGCTCGATCCGGCGGCCTGGGTGGCGCAGCTGGTCGGCCTGCTCGACGCCCTGGACATCCCCAGGGTCGCGGTGGTCGGCAACTCGTTCGGCGGCGCCATCGCCCTGGCCTTCGCCCTGCGCCATCCCGAGCGGGTCAGCCGGCTGGTGCTGATGGGCTCCGCCGGCCTGTCGTTCCCGCTCACCGAGGGTCTCGACAAGGTGTGGGGCTACCAGCCCTCGCTGGCGGCGATGCGCGAGCTGATGCAGGTGTTCGCCTGGGACCACGGCATCATCACCGACGACCTGGTGCGCATGCGCTATGAGGCGAGCATCCGCGACGACGTGCAGAGCCGTTTCGCCCAGCTGTTCCCGGCGCCGCGCCAGCAGGGCATCGAGCTGCTCGCGGTGGACGAGAAGGCGCTGCGCCAGTTGCCGCAGCCGACCCTGATCATCCACGGCCGCGACGACCAGGTGATCCCGCTGGAGGCTTCCGAGCGGCTGATCCGCCTGATCCCCCACGCCCAGCTGCACGTGTTCGGCGAGTGCGGCCACTGGGTGCAGATCGAGAAGGCCACCGACTTCACCCGACTACTCATCGACTTCCTGTGCGCGGCGCGCGAGGAGAACAAGGCATGAACAAGGAAACCATTCGCGGACGCTGGAACATCCTGTCCTGGGAGCAACTGTACGACGACGGCCGCGTCGTCCTGCCGATGGGCAAGGAGCTGGAGGGCTTCATCGAGTACGGCCCCTACGGGATGTTCTGCGTGATCGCCCGCAAGGACCGCGAGCCCTTCACCAGTGGCGGCCAGTGGTCGGCCAGCGATGCGGAGAAGGCCGCCGCCTACGGCAGCTACCTGACCTACGCCGGACCCTACGAGGTCGACGGCAACGTCGTCCAGCACCACGTCCGCCACAGCCTGTTCCCCAACTGGGAAGGCGGCTCGCAGAAGCGCGTCGCCGAGCTGGAAGGCGGGGTGCTGTCGCTGTCGGCCCGCCTAGAGGAAGGCACCAGCGAGGCACGTACCGCGCGACTGGTGTGGACCCGGGCGCTGCCCGCGCAGGGCTGATTCATTCCGCCAGGCGCCGCTGCAGATAGGCCAGCAGCACGTCCAGGGTGGTGAGCTGCTGGTAGTCGGCCTCGGGGATGTTCACCCCGAGGCGCTGGTGCAGGACGGCGAGGAAGCGCAGCCAGTCCATCGAGTCGAGGTCGACCTCGTCGCGCAGCGGGCGGTCGCCGCGCAGGGTCTCCGGCTCGACTTCCGGGGCGATGCCCTGCAGGGCGGTGAACACGTGCTGGCGCAGCTGGGCGTCATCCATCGGTTTTTCCCTCTTCAGAGACGGTCCGGGGTCTGCAGCAGGCGGCGGATCTCGGCGAGAAAGCGCGCGCCGTAGTGGCCGTCGCTGGCGCGGTGGTCGGCGGCCAGGCTGAACTGGGCGCTGGCCATCACGCACAGCTTTCCCTCGTCCACCCACGGCCGCTCGGCGATGCGGCCGACGCCGACCAGCGCCACCTGCGGCGGGTAGATCACCCCGAACACGCCATCCACGCCCTGGTCGCCGAGCTGGGTGACGGTGAGGGTGGCGTCGCCCAGCTCCGAGCTGCGCAGCGAGTAGCTGCGCGCGCGCTGTACCAGATCGCCAAGCTCGGCCATCAGCTGGTCGAGCGGCTTGTCGGCGACGTCGTGCAGCGCCGGGGCGATCAGCCCGCCCTGGCGCAGTGCCACCGCCACGCCGAGGTGGATGCCGGGGCCCGGCTGGAAGGCGCCGTCCTGCCAGTAGCCGTTGAGCTGCGGATAGTCGCGCAGCGCCAGGGCCACCGCCTTGAGCACCAGCACGCCGGGCAGCAGGCGCCGCTCGGGCGGCAGCTCGGCGTTGTGCGCGCTGAGCCAGGCCAGCGCGGCGCCCAGCGGCACCGTCTCGTTCAGGTAGTAGTGGGGAATCTCGCGCTTGGAACGGCTCATCGCTGCGGCGATGGCCTGGCGCATGGCGGCGTGGCGTTGCTGCGCTGTGGCCGGTTGCGCGGTGGGCTTTGCGGTCGCGGCTGCTTCGACGTCGGCCAGGGTCACCGAGCCCTGTGCGCCCGTGCCGGTCAGCGCGGCGGCGTCGATGCCCAGCTCGGCGGCGCGCTGGCGCGCGGCCGGGGAGATGCGCGGGCGGCTGGTCGGGCCTGCCGTGGTCGGAGCAGCGGCTGGCGCGGGGGCTGCTGCCTGCGACTTGGCCGGTTGTTTCGCGGCGGTCTTGACCGGGCGGCGTGGCGCGGTTTCCGGCGACTCGCCGGCCTCCAGCAGGGTGGCGATGGGCGTGCCCACCGGCACCTTGTCGCCGGGCTGGATCAGCAGCTCGAACACGGTGCCTGCTTGCCAGCACTCGATCTCCACCGCCGCCTTGGCGGTGTCGACCACGGCGACCACCTGGCCACGCTTGACCGCATCGCCCGGGGCGACCTGCCACTCGACCAGCGTGCCCTCGTCCATGTCGGCGCCGAGGGCGGGCATGCGGAATTCGATCATCGGTCCTCCGTGTGCTGCGGCTCGGTAGGAGCCAGCTTGCTGGCGATGCTTTTGTCGTGTTCCCGGATCGCGAGCAAGCTCGCTCCTACCGGCCGAGCAGCTCCCTGGCCGCCGCGACTATCGCCGGCACCTGCGGCAACGACGCGTCCTCCAGGTGCTTGGCGTAGGGCGTCGGCACCTCGGCGCTGCACACCCGCGCCGGCGGGGCGTCCAGATCGTAGAACGCCTGCTCGACGATGCGCGCGATGATCTCGGCGGCCAGGCTGCCACTGCGCCAGCCCTCGTCGACCACCAGGGCGCGGCGGCTCCTGCGCACCGATGCCATCACGGTGGCGTCGTCCAGCGGGCGCAGCACGCGCAGGTCGATCACCTCGGCGGAAATCCCCTCGCCGGCCAGCTGTTCGGCGGCGGTCAGCGCCTTGGCCAGGGTGCCGCCGTAGGCGATGAGGGTCAGGTCCGTGCCGGCGCGACGCACCCGCGCCGAACGGATGTCGACCACCTCGCTTTCGTCCAGCTCGCCCTCGACGTTGTACAGCGCGCCCTGCTCGAACAGCAGCACCGGGTCGGGATCCTCGAGGGCCGGCCAGAGCATGCCGCGGGCGTCCTCCAGGGTGGCCGGGGCGAGGATCTTCAGGCCGGGGATGTGCGCCAGCCAGCCCTCCAGGCTGTGCGAGTGCTGCGCCGCCAGCTGGCGCCCGGCGCCGGTGGTCATGCGCACCACCAGCGGCACCGAGAACTGCCCGCCGGACATGTGGCGCAGGGTGGCGGCGGTGTTCATCAACTGGTCGAGGGCGAGCAGGCAGAAGTTCACCGTCATCACCTCGACGATGGGCCGCACGCCGCCCAGCGCCGCGCCGATGCCGGCGCCGACGAAGGACAGCTCGGACAGCGGCGTGTCGCGCACCCGCTCCTCGCCGAACTCGTCGAGCAGGCCCTTGCTCACCGCGAAGGTGCCGCCGTAGCGGCCGACGTCCTCGCCCATCAGGAAAACCCGCGGATCGCGCGCCAGCGCCTCGCGCAGGCCCTGGCGCAGCGCCTCGCGGTAGCTGATGCGGCTCATGCTTTGCCCTCCGGGGTGTACACGTCGTCCAGCAGCGACTCGACCGGCTCCAGGCTGCCGGCCTCGGCGCAGGCCACCGCGGCTTCCACCTCGGCGGCTGCCTCGCTCTCCAGCGCCTGCACGCCAGCGGCATCCAGCAGGCCGTCGGCAATCAGCCGCGCGCCGTAGCCCTGGATCGGATCGCGCTGCTTCCACGCCTCCACCTCGGCCTTGTCGCGGTACAGCTCGGGGTCGAACATCGAGTGGGCGCGGAAGCGGTAGGTCTGGTACTCGAGGAACACCGGGCCGTGGCCGGCGCGCACCTGCTTGGCGGCCAGGCGGGTGGCCTGGTGTACGGCGACCACGTCCATGCCGTCCACCGCCCGGGCCGGCACGCCGAACGCAGCGGCCTTGGCGGCCAGGTCGGTCTGCGCCTGGGCGCGGGCCAGCGCGGTGCCCATGGCGTAGTAGTTGTTCTCGCAGCAGAACAGCACCGGCAGCTGCCACAGCGCGGCCAGGTTCAGCGACTCGGCGGCGGCGCCTTCGGCCATGGCGCCGTCGCCGAAGAAACAGGCGGTGATCCGCGAGCCGCCCTGCAGGCGCTCGGCCAGCGCCAGGCCCACCGCCAGGGGCAGGCCGCCGGCGACGATGGCGTTGCCGCCGAACAGGCGCGTGGCGGCGTCGAACAGGTGCATGGAGCCGCCGCGGCCGTGGCAGCAGCCCTCCTGCTTGCCGAACATCTCGGCCATGATCGCGTCCATCGGCACGCCCCAGAGCAGCGCATGGCCGTGTTCGCGGTAGGTGGCGACCACCGCGTCCTCGGCCTCCAGGGCGTGCAACGCGCCGGTGGCCACCGCCTCCTCGCCGATGTACAGGTGCAGGAAGCCGCGGATCCTGCCCTCGCCGTACAGCTCGGCGGCGCGCTCCTCCAGGCGGCGGATGCGCAGCATGTCGCGCAGCAGCGCGATGGCGAACTCGGCCGGGTAGGGCGCCGCGCTCATCACGGATTCTCCAGGGTCGAGGTGTCGCCCTCGGGCAAGCCCAGCTCGCGGGCCTTGAGCAGGCGGCGCATCAGCTTGCCACTGCGCGTGCGTGGCAGGCTGTCGAGGATCTCCAGCTCCTTGGGCGCCACCGCCGCGCCGAGGCGCCGGCGGGCGTGGGCGAGCAGGCCGTCGTGCAGTTCAGCGCTGGCGGTGAAGTCGCCCTTCAGCGAGACGAAGGCCTTCACCGTCTCGCCGAGGATCTCGTCGGGCTTGCCGATCACCGCCGCTTCGGCCACCGCCGGGTGTTCGAGCAGCGCGCTCTCCACCTCGAACGGGCCGATCAGGTGGCCGGCGGACTTGATCACGTCGTCGCTGCGGCCGACGAACCAGTAGTAGCCGTCGGCGTCGCGGCGGGCCAGGTCGCCGCTCAGGTACCAGTCGCCGGCGAAGCAGCGCCGGTAGCGCTCCTCCTGGCCCCACCACACCGCCTCCGGGTTGAGCGGCTCGCCGACGCTGGCGACGAAGCGCAGGTCGGGATACTTGTGCGCGCGGGCCAGCTCGTCGCCGGCCTTCATCAGCAGGCGGATGGCGGTGGGCGCGGTGTACCAGACGCTGACCTTCTCGCTCCTGAGGATGCCGTACCAGCGCACCGCGTCGAAGTCGGCGCAGTCGACCACGCTGGTCACGCCGAGCAGCAGCGGGGCGAGGATGCCGTAGGAAGTGCCGGTGACCCAGCCGGGATCGGCGGTGCACCAGAACACGTCGTCCGGGTGCAGGTCGAGGGCGTACTTGCCGGTGACCAGGTGGGTCAGCGCCGCGCCGTGCACGTGCAGCGCGCCCTTCGGGGTGCCGGTGGTGCCGCTGGTGAAGTGCAGCAAGGAGGGGCTGTCAGCGCTGGTCGGCGCCACGGTGAAGTCGTCCGCTGCCCGATCCATCAGCTGGCGCAGGTCGTGGGTGGCGGCGATCTGCACCGTGCCGCCGTTGTCGTCGAACAGCAGCACGTGTTTCAGCAGGGGCAACTGGTCGCGGATCGGCGCTACCTTGCGCCGGTACAGAGATTCGCTGGTCAGCAGCACGCTGCCCTCGCCGAGGCGCAGGCGGGTCTGCAGCGGCTCGGGGCCGAAGGCGGAGAACAGCGGCGACACCACGCAGCCGGCCTTGAGGCCGCCGAGCACGCCGAGATACAGCTCCAGGCCGCGGTTGCACAGCACGAACAGCCGCGCGCCGGGCGGTACGCCGAGGCCGCCGAGGACATTGGCGAAGCGGCTGGTCTGTCGCGCCAGCTCGCCGTAGCTGACCTCGCGGCGGCAGCCGTCGCGGAACAGCAGGCGCAGGGCGCAGTGTTCGCGCAGCGGTCCGGCGGCATGGCGGTCGACTGCCTCGTAGGCGAGGTTCAGCCCGCCGCCGGGCAGGCCGCTCAGCCCCTTGGCCTCTTCCGCCCAGGAGAAGGCGGCGCGCGCCGCGGCGGTGGCCGGCCAGTTGGGCTCCACCCGCAGTTCGGCGGGCGTCTTGTCGATCAGCTTCGGGCGCATCGGCAGGCTCCTGTGCACTTGGCGCCCCTCGCCCGCTCGCGGGAGAGGGGCTGGGGGAGAGGGAAAAACCTCACTCCATGCCCGGCATGGACGGCTCGTGTTCGTGCTCGTCCTTGCCGGGTACCTCGGTCAGGGTCGCCTCGGTGAGCAGCAGCACGCTGGCCACCGACACCGCGTTCTCCAGGGCGATGCGCACCACCTTGGTCGGGTCGATGATCCCGGCCTGGTACATGTCCACGTACTGGTTGGTTGCCGCATCGAAGCCCACCGGGCCGGTCTCGCCGAGGATGCGCGCCACCACCACGCCGGCGTCCACCGCCGAGTTCTCGGCGATGCTGCGGGTCGGCGCCTCCAGGGCGCGGCGGAGGATCTGCACGCCGGTCCGCTCGTCGCCGACGCACTGCTCCTCCAGCGCTGCCAGCGCCGGCACCGCGCGCAGCAGGGCCATGCCGCCGCCGGGTACGATGCCTTCCTCGATGGCCGCGCGGGTCGCCGAGATGGCGTCGTCGAGGGCGTCCTTGCGGGTCTTCATCTCCGCCTCGGTGGGCGCGCCGACGCGGATCACCCCGACGCCGCCGGCCAGCCGGGCCAGGCGCTCCTGCAGCTTCTCGCGGTCGTAGTCGCTGCTCGCCGTCTCGATCTGCTTGCGGATCTGCGCGATGCGCGCCTCGATGGCCTCCTTGCGCCCGCCGCCGCCGATCAGCGTGGTGCTCTCCTTGTCGACCACCACGCGCTTGGCGCGGCCGAGCTGGCGCAGCTCGACCTGCTCCAGGCGCAGGCCCAGCTCGCTGGAGATCACCTGGCCGGCGGTCAGCACGGCGATGTCCTGGAGCATCTCCTTGCGCCGGTCGCCGAAGCCCGGCGCCTTCACCGCCACCGCGCGCAGCACGCCGCGGATCTGGTTGACCACCAGGGTGGCCAGCGCCTCGCCGTCGATGTCCTCGGCGATGAACAGTAGCGGCCGGCCGCTCTTGGCGATCTGCTCGAGCAGCGGCACCAGCTCCTTGAGCAGGCCGATCTTGTGGTCGCAGAGCAGCAGGAAGGGGTCCTCCAGCACCGCCTGCATCTTCTCGGCGTCGGTGATGAAGTAGGGCGAGATGTAGCCGCGGTCGAAGCGCATGCCCTCGACCACGTCGACCACCGTCTCGGTGGTGCGCGACTCCTCGACGGTGATCACCCCCTCGCCGCCGACCTTCTCCAGCGCGTCGGCGACCAGCTCGCCGATGGGATCGTCGTTGTGCGCCGAGATGGCCGCCACCTGGGCCTTCTCCTTGCGCGTCTGCACCGTGCGCGACTGCGCCTTGAGCGAGTCGACCGCCGCCTGCAGGCCGCGGTCGAGGCCGCGCTTGAGGTCGATGGCGCTGGCGCCGGCGACCACGTTGCGCACGCCGTCGGCGAGAATGGCGTGGGCCAGCACCGTGGAGGTGCTGGTGCCGTCGCCGACCGCCTCGCCGGTGCGCTCGGCGGCCTGGCGCAGCATCTGCGCGCCGAGGTTCTCCTCGGGATCTTCCAGCTCGACCAGCTTGGCGATGGTCACCCCGTCGTTGCACACCGTCGGCGTGCCCCACTTCTTCTGGATCAGCACCGACTTGGACTTGGGGCCGAGGGTCACGCGGATCGCGTCGGCCAGCTGGGTGGCGCCGCGCAGCACCTTCTCGCGCGCGGCGTTGCGAAACAGCAGCTTGGTGTGGGGCATCGGGGCGCCTCCCTCGTCATGGAGCGGCGGCGGGTATCGGCTCGCCGCCGGAGTCCTTTCAGCGTAGCGAGGGGAGGGGGAGTTCGCCGGACCGCTGGGTGAGCGGTCATCGCCCTGTCGGGTGGCAGGCCGAACTTTCGCGGGTCGACTGCCAAATACCTGGCACAACACCCAGGCCGTTGGGGGAAAGTTGTCGAACTGTGCAATGCACTATTCCGTGAAAGGCGCTGCGCTTCGACTTTTTCAGAAGCCAGTCGGCAGAAAAATATTCTCTGATGGCTCTTCGAGACCGAGCCGACTAGGGTAGTCACTTCCACGGATAGGCGGGTGTGAGCAGGAGGCTTGCCGCATGAAGAAAGGGACGATCATCTGGACTGCTGTTTTGCTGACCCTGGCCGGGGGGGGGGGGGCACGCTCCAGTGGGGCTGGACAACCTGGTTGCGCTCGACCGGACAGGTTCCTCCGACCAAGGCGGAGCAGGCTCTCGCGCGAGCCAAGGCCGGTCAGGCGCTGTGGGAGGAGAAGTGCCGGACCGTGGTGGGCGAGAAAATCTACAAGGTCGTGCCGGATGTGGAGGGTGTGGTGTTGCTCAAGCTGCGTCCGCAAGCCAGCTCACGTGAATGGGCCGACCCGAATTGGCCGGGGGCGGCGTTTGCCAGGGAAAACATGGGAGATGGATACATCAAGACCTTCCTCGGTTACGAAGCGGCCTTCGCCTTTGGCGGTGTGCCGCGTCCCATTACCAAGGAGTATCGTGGTTCTATCAATACCTCTGACAAGCTCGGCCCCAAAAAGTATCCTGGCTACCGCTATGTCGATGTGATCGATGCTCAGGATGGCCAGCACTATCGATACAGCGGGTCTGTAAAAGTCGTAGGCCGCAAAGACACTACGGCTAAGGGGGTGCAGATGGCCTTGGCGCGTGACCCGAACTACGACCTGAATATCTATAGCTGGACTCTCGACAGGATTCCCGCCCCCGATCCTGCCCCGCGCTATGGCGTGACTTTCGAAGACCATGTGATTCCCGAGGAGCGCGCTCTGGGGGTGGCCAGCAGCACGGTCAGGGTCATTGATCTCGAAACCGGCGAAGTGCTCGGTGAGATGCTGCGTTACGCCTGGAGCACACCGGCCAACTCGGCTAACCCTTCTCCTTGGCTCACCGCACATCGATGTCCTGATCATGCAGTAGGTACTGATGCAGCCACCCGCAAGTTTGTCGACCAGGTGCTGATCCCACGTAAAGAGCACTAGGCCTCCCTGACACAGACTGACTTGCGGTATGCGTGGCGCACCCTGCGGCTACACACCTTCCGGGTAGGGAGCGCCATGCGCACCACGACTCAGACGTCGACCACCGCCTGGGCCAGCCACTGACCGTCTTCCTGTTGCACGACTTTCAGCTCGCAGAACGACACCCCCTTGGCCTCCGCCGCCGGCTGGTGCCGCGCCACATCCACCGCCTCGCCCCAGGCGCTGGCGTGCAGGCGGGTGCCGTCGATCTGTACCTCGAAGCGCGCGAACAGCAGACGACGGGTGGCCATGCGGTAGATCAGCGCGTTGAGCCAGTCGACCAGCAGCAGCTCCAGGTCCGGGGCTTCGCAGTCGATTTGCAGCGCCTCGCGCGGCAGCACCGTGGCCGGGTCGCAGATCGCGGCGGTCAACGCCAGCGCCGCGCCGGCGAACGCCTCGTCCAGCGTGGCGCCGGTACCGCGCACGCCGATGTCGGCTTCGTGGGGGAAGGTTTGCCAGGGCATGGTGTAATCCTCGTGATCGAATCCGCCTTGGCCGGGGATGCCCTCAACGCTTCCCCGCCTCCCGATAAACCTCGCTGCGCTCCCGCTTGCCCACGGCGATCACCACCACTGCGATCTCCTGCTCGCGGACTTCGTAGACCAGCCGGTAGCCGGCCGAGCGCAGCTTGATCTTGTAGCGGTTGTGGCTGCCGCTGAGGCGGTCGCCCGGGACCAGCGGGTTTTCCAGGCGCTCGGCCAGTTTCTTCTTGAACTGCTCGCGGACGGTATCGCCGAGGCGGCGCCATTCCTTGAGGGCTTCTTCCTTGAAGACCAGCTTATAGGTCATCCAGCGACACCTCGACTTCCGGCGAGTCCTGGCGGCTGTCGGCCAGGGCGTTGAGTTCGAGGTCTTCCAGGCGCGCCAGCAGGGCCTCGTAGGCCTGGGCCGGCACGCAGTAGAACGCCGGTTCGTTGCGGTTGAGGATGGCCACCGCGCCGCCTTCGCCGGCCGCGACCGTGCCCATGGGATTGCGCTTCAGCTCGGAAATGCTGGCGGCGACGTCGGACAGCACCAGGTGAGTCATCGGTTTGCTCCTGCTTTGATAATCACTGGAGAGCCATTATAGGTGCTCTGAAGGGTGCTGTTCAGCGTGCTTTTTGCTTTGGCGCGCAACGGGAGATACATCTTCCCCATGCGGCCCGCTCACCAGCAGCGCCACATCAGGCGCAGCCCCACCGGCTGGTGGTCATTTCAACCGGTGACAGTCTGTAACCGGTTGGCCGCCCCCAGCCTGCCGGCGTTGGCCGGCTATGCTGAGTCCTGTTGCAGCCTGTGTCCCCGCTCGCGGAACCCGGCCCATCGCTGCGGTCGAATCCGCCAGGGACCCTTCCCGTCATGGAGAGCCTTACTCATGTTCAAGTCACGTTCCGCCATCGTGCTGTTCACCGGCCTGGTCCTGGCCGCCGGCTCTGCGGCGCTGCTCGCCCAGCCGGACCAGGGCCGCGGTGGGCATGGGCAGGCGCCGATGCGCGGGCAGTCCGAGGGCAAGTCCGGCGCCGGGCGACAGGTGACGCCACAGCGTCAGGAGCGCCAGGATCGTTACGAACAGCGCGAGCGCCACGAGCAGCGCGACCGCTACGAATCCCGCGATCGAGACCACGACCGCGAGCCGCGCTGGCTGGATGACCGCCGCGAGGAAAGCCGCTCGGGGCGCTTCCGCGTCGACCATGACCGGGTGCGCGTGGTGATCGGCGGGCATCGCGACTACTGGCGGCCGGGGCCGGCGCTGCCGCCGGGGATCCGCAAGAACCTGCAGCGCGGCAAGCCGCTGCCGCCGGGGATCGACAGGCACTGGCTGGACGGCCGTCTGGAGCGCCAGCTGCCGCGCTACTACGGTCACGAGTGGGTGCGGGTCGGCAACGACCTGGTGCTGATCTCGGTGTCGACCCGGGTGATCAACGACGTGCTGCACGACATCTTCCACTGAGTGGCGCTGTCTGGCGCGCTGCGGGTCGGGCTGGTTTTCGGCGGGCAGTGGCCGGCCGAGGCGTGGCGCGCTCAGCCCTTGGCCGGGACGGCACCCTCCGCGCCAACCTGCGGCACGGTGCGGGTGACCATCACCTGGTCAATCCGGTAGCTGTCGACGTCCATCACCTCGAAGGTGTAGCCGCCCCAGGTCACGCTGTCGGTGCGCTTGGGCACGCGGCGCAGCATGGTCATCAGGAAGCCGGCGAGGGTCTCGTACTCGTCCTCGTGGGGCACGCTGTCGATGTCCAGCGCGCGGCGCACGTCCTGGATCGGGGTGACGCCGTCGATCAGCCAGGAGTTCTCGTCGCGGCGGACGATCTGCTCCTCGTACCAGGGCGAGACCATGTCGCCCATGACGATGCTCATCACGTCGTTGAGGCTGATCAGGCCGACCACCAGGCTGTATTCGTTGACGATCAGGGCGAAGGTTTCGCCGGCCTGGCGGAACTGCTTGAGCACTTCGGCCAGGGTCAGGCGGTCCGGCACCACCAGCGGCTTGCGGATCAGCGCGGGGTCTTCGAGGGAGATCGGCTGGTCGTGCAGCACCCGCTGGAACAGGTCCTTGATGGTGACGTAGCCGACGATGTGGTCGATGTCGCCGTCGCACACCGGGTACGCCGAGTAGGGCTCGTCGGCGATCCGCGAGCGGATTAGCGCATCGGGGTCGTCGCGCAGGAAGAAGACGATGCCTTCGCGGTGGGTCATGGCGCTGGGCAGGGTGCGGGTTTCCAGCTCGAAGATGTTCTCGATGACCTGCTGCTCGCTGGCCGCCAGGGTGCCGGACTGGGCGCCGGCCTGGGTCATGGCCATGATGTCCTCGGGGGTGACGCTGTCGTCGCGCTGCTTGGGCAGCTTGAGCAGGTTGATCAGGCTGCTGACCAGCCAGGAGTAGACCAGCACCAGCGGCTTGAGCAGTGTGGAGAGGATGCGCATCGGACCGATGACGCGGATGGCGAGCTGTTCGGGAACCGCCATGGCGACCTGCTTGGGAATCAGGTCGGTGATGACGATGAACAGCGAGGTGGTGAGGATGAAGGACACCACGAAGCCGAGGGTGGCCGCCTGCTGCGCGTCCAGGCGCAGGGCGAACAGTTCGGTGAACAGCGGGCTGAACATGCCCTCGCCGACGATGCCGCCGAGGATGGCCAGCGCGTTCATGCCGATCTGCACCACGGTGAAGTAGTGGCCGGGTTTTTCCTGGACCTGGATGACCCGCAGGGCATTGATGCTGCCTTCATCGGCCATCTGCCGCAGTCGCACCGGGCGCGAGGCGGCCAGGGCGATTTCGGCGAGGGAGAAGAACGCGCTGACCAGGATGAGCAGCGCGAGGAGAAGCAGGCTTTGGCTGAAGTTCATGGGGAGTGCATGCAATAGGCATGAAAAATGGATACCCGCTGGAGGGTAGCATGCGCGCCTGACGGGGGCATGACCGCGATGGCCCGAGCGGGCAGGACGGCCGCTGCCGGCAGCGGCCCCGCGCAGCGCTCACCCCTGGCCTGCCTCACCCCCAGCCTGCCGCTCCAGGAACGCCTTCACCGCCTTGCGCATGGTCGGGAAGTACAGGGTGTCATCATTGTCGAGCGCATGCGCCTTGCGCCACGCCATGATCTCCTGGTAACGCCCGGCGACGGCCAGCTGGATGCCCTTCCGGCGCAGGGTCGCCCTCAGTTCCTCGACCGCGAAGTAGCCGGTCACATCCATCTGGGTGATCGGCATGGCGTCGAGGACCAGCCAGTGCAGGCCGTCGCCGGCGCGCTCGACGGCACGCTCCACCTGCTGCTTGAAGTAGTTGGCGTTGAAGAACACCAGCGGCGCATTGAAGCGCAACAGCAGCAGGCCGGGCCAGGTGGTCGCCTCCGGGTGGTTGGCCAGATGATGGAAGCCGGAGATGCCCGCGACCTTGCCGAGTACATCCACCCGCGGCCGCGAGGAGAGCATGACGAAGCGGATCAGCGAGAGGATCAGCACCACCAGGATCGCCTTGATCGCGCCGACCCAGACCACGCCGAGGGTGGCCAGCATCGCGAAGGCGAATTCGATCCGGCTGAAGCGCAGCAGCAGGACCAGGCTGCGCACATCCAGCAGCGATAGCGAGGCAATGATCAGCACCGCGGCCAGTGCGGCGATCGGCACGAAGCGCAGGGGTTCGCTGAGAAACAGCAGCACCGCGGCAATCGACAGCGCGGCGATGACGCCGGCCAGCTGGGTGCGGCCGCCGGCGGCATCGCTCATCGCCGTGCGCGAGTCGGCGCCGCTGATGGCGAAGCTCTGGGTCAGCGCTGCCGCGAGGTTGGCGGCACCGAGGGCGGCGAATTCGCGGTCGGCGTCGATTTCGTAGTGGTTCTTGGCGGCGAAGCTGCGCGCCGTCAGCATCATGCTGGAGAAGCTGACCAGTGCCAGACCCAGCGCCGCCGCCACCAGTTCGTCGACCTGGTGCCAGGGCACGTCCGGCAGCTTCAGCTCCGGCAGCCCGGCGGGCACCGCGCCGATGACCGCCACGCCGCGCTGGTCGAGACCGAAGACGGCGACCAGCGCGGCGGCGACCACCAGCGCCAGCAGGGCCGCCGGCAGGCGCGGCAGTAGGCGCGGCGACAGCAACAGCACGGCAAAGGCGGTCAGCCCGACCAGCAGGGTCGGCCAGTGGTAGTCGGCGTACTGCTCGAGCAGTTGCAGGGTGGCCGGCACCACGCCGGGCGCAGTGACGGGCACCGCGGCCAGCTTGCCCAGCTGCCCGGCGAGGATGTGCAGGGAAATCCCGTTGAGGAAGCCGACCAGGATGGGCTTGGAGAGGAAGTCGGCCAGCGCGCCGAGGCGGATGAAACTGGCCAGGATGCAGAACACCCCGGTCAGCCCGGCGAGGGCCACCGACAGCGACAGGTAGCGTTCGGAATCGCCGCCCGCCAGCGGCACCAGCGCCGAGGCGATCAGCGCGCAGGTCGCGGCGTCCGGGCCGACGATCAGCTGGCGCGAGGTGCCGAACAGGGCATAGACCAGCAGCGGCAGGATGCTGGCGTACAGGCCGACCACCGGGCTGAAGCCGGCGAGCTGGGCGTAGGCGATCCCGACCGGCAGGGCGACCGCGGCCACCGACACGCCGGCCACCAGATCGCCCGGCAGATCGCCGCGCCGGTAGGCGAGCAGCGCGGCGAGGCCGGGTGCCAGGCGTGGCAGCCAGCGGGAGGAGTTGCGGCGAGGCGCTTTGCCCATGCTGGAGTCCTTTGCCGGCGGCCGGAAATCGGCGGCCGCGGGAGCAACCGAAGGTGACGCTTGCAAGGCAAGCGTAGGCGGCAATGTCGCGGGAGTCAGGTTCGCTGCCGCGGCCGGGGGTGACCAATGCTGCAGGCCGCTCGGCCATCGGCCGGCGCGAGGATCACGCAGACCGTGCGGCACGGCTCCAGCACGTCCCGGCGGGCAGCGAGGCCGGCGCTTCAGGCCCGGCGCAAAAGTTCGCGGCTGGCCATGGGGATGCGGGTTGGGTTGGCTACCCTTGCATGACAAGGGTGTTGCACCGAGGGGGCAGGGCATGAAGGGACAGCCGTTCATCAAGCGCATGGGCTTTGCCCTGCACGGCCTGCGCCTGGCGGTGCGGCGCGAGGGCAGCTTGCGCACCCACCTGCTGGCCGCGGCGGCGGTGCTGCTGGTGCTGCTGGCGACGCGGCCGGCGGCGCTGTGGTGGGCGCTGCTGGCGCTGGCGGTGGGCCTGGTGCTGGTGGCCGAGTTGGTCAACAGCGCGCTGGAGGCGCTGATCGACCACCTGCATCCCGAGCGCCATCCGGAGATCGGCGCGGCCAAGGACATCGCCGCCGGCGCGGCGCTGGTGGCCAGCGGTATCGCCGTGGTGGTGGGCGTGGCCTTCGTGCTGGATTGGCTGGGAGGCTGAAGCGCGGACAAAAAGACGCCGGCTCATGGCCGGCGCAATCGGATCAGGAGTCCTACTGATGAGCTGCCCCATCGGCAGCAGCAGGGGCTTGGGGCGGGCCGAAACCCGCTGTCCGCTTGTGACGGAACCACGGGCTTGGGCCGCGCCGCAAACCGGCCTGGAGTGACGCCGCGACGCTCGATCGCGGTGAAATTCTAGGAGAGGGCTCAGCCGCGCTTGGCCACCAGGGTCAGGATGTCGTAGCTGGCGACCAGCTCGTCGTTCTGGTTGGTGACTTCCACGTCCCAGGCCACCACGCCCTGCGGGGTGCCGAGGCTGGACTGTTTGCCCTGGTCGATCTTGCGCTTGCAGGTCAGGCGCGCGCGGATGGTGTCGCCGATGCCCACCGGGCTGACGAAGCGCAGGGTGTCGAGGCCATAGTTGGCCAGCACCGGGCCGACGCCGGGGGAGACGAACAGGCCGGCGGCGGCGGCCAGCACGAAGTAGCCGTGGGCGATGCGCTTGCCGAACTGCGATTCCTTGGCGGCGATCTCGTCGAAGTGCATGTAGAAGTGGTCGCCCGACAGGCAGCCGAAGTTGACCAGGTCGGCCTCGGTGACGGTGCGCCGGTGGGTCAGCAGCGACTCGCCGATCTGCAGCTCCTCGAAGTGGCGGCGGAACGGGTGCACCTCGGTCTCGATGACCTTGGCGCCGCGCACGTACTCGCCGGTGATGGCGCTGAGCATGCTCGGCGAGCCCTGCACCGCGGTGCGCTGCAGGTAGTGCTTGACCGCGCGCAGGCCGCCCAGTTCCTCGCCACCGCCGGCGCGGCCGGGGCCGCCGTGCTTGAGCTGCGGCAGCGGCGAGCCGTGGCCGGTGGACTCCACCGCGGCCTCGCGGTCCAGCACGTGCACGCGGCCGTGCCACGCGGCGGCGGCCGGCACCACCTTGGCGGCGACCAGCGGGTCCTTGGTGACCAGGGTGGACACCAGGCTGCCCTTGCCGCGGGCGGCCAGGGCGACGGCCTCGTCGATGTCGGCGTAGCCCATCAGGGTGCTGACCGGGCCGAAGGCCTCGATGTCGTGGGCGCCGCCCTCGGCATGCGGGTCGCGGCTCTGCAGCAGGGTCGGGGCGAAGAACGCGCCCTCGGCGACCTGGTCACCGACGAACTGCGCCTCGCCACGGAACAGCAGCTCGCTGCTCTGCAGCAGGGCGTCGACGCGGGAGGCGACGTCCTCGAACTGGGCGTGCGAGGCCAGCGCGCCCATCTTCACGCCTTCCTTGCTCGGGTCGCCGACCACCACCTTGGCCAGGCGCGCGGACAGGCGCTCGGCGACGGCGTCGAGGCGGTTCTGCGGCACGATGATGCGGCGGATGGCGGTGCACTTCTGGCCGGCCTTGACCGTCATCTCGCGGGCGATTTCCTTGACGAACAGGTCGAACTCCTCGTCGTCCGGGGTGACGTCGGGAGCGAGGATCGCGCAGTTCAGCGAGTCGGCCTCGGCGGTGAACGGCACCGAGTTGCGGATCAGGTTGGGGGTCACGCGCAGCTTGGCGGCGGTGTCGGCCGAGCCGGTGAAGGTCACCACGTCCTGGCCGTCCAGGCGGTCGAGCAGGTCGCCGGTGCTGCCGATGATCAGCTGCAGGCTGCCCGCCGGCAGCAGGCCAGACTCGTGGAGGATGCGCACGGCGGCTTCGGTGACGTAGCTGGTGGCGGTGGCCGGCTTGATGATGCACGGCATGCCGGCGAGGAAGGTCGGCGCGAACTTCTCCAGCATGCCCCAGATCGGGAAGTTGAAGGCGTTGATGTGCACGGCCAGGCCACTGCGCGGCACCAGGATGTGGGTGCCGGCGAAGCCGCCCTTCTTGCTCAGCGGGATGGCCGGGCCTTCATGGACCAGGTTGCCGGAGGGCAGCTCGCGGCTGCCGAGGCTGGCGTAGGCGAACAGGGTGCCGGCGCCGCCCTCGATGTCGATCCAGCTGTCCACGCGGGTCGCGCCGCTGTGGTGGGAGATCGCGTAGAGCTGCTCCTTGCGCTCCATCAGATACTTGGCCAGCGCCTTGAGGCACTGCGCGCGCGTCTGGAAGTCCATCGCCATCAGCGCCGGCACGCCGCTCTGGCGGGCGTAGCTCACCGCTTCGGCGAAGTCCAGCTGGTCGGCGTGGGTGTGGGTGACGATGTGGCCGTCGATGGCGCTCTTCAGCGCCTGGCCGGCGTCGGCGCCGATCCAGCGGCCGCCGATGAAACTTTGCAGGGTAGTCATCAGGGAATCTCCTGAGCAAGGCAGGTGGCGGTCGGGGCATGGCCGGCCGCAATTGTTTTCACCCGCGGTGCGCAGGGCGCACCGCGGGTTGGGACGATCGGGACGGGGGCTTACAGCTGGTCGAAGTCCAGCACCACCTCGTCGCTGACCGGGAAGGCCTGGCAGGACAGCACGTAGCCGGCGGCCACCTCGTAGTCCTCGAGGGCGAAGTTGGCGTCCATCTCCACCTCGCCCTTGACCACCTTGCACTTGCAGGTCGAGCACACGCCGGCCTTGCACGAGTAGGGCAGGTCCATGCCCTGGGCGTTGCCGGCGTCCAGCACGCTCTGGGTGTTGCGCGGCAGGTCGAAGCTCAGGGTGCGGCCGTCGCTGACCACGGTGACGTGGCTGACCGCGCCGGCGGTCTTGGCGGCGGCCTCGCGGGCGGCACGCTTCTCCTGAACCGCGCCGGGGGTGCAGGCGGTGAACAGCTCGAAGTGGATGCGCTCGGGCTGCAGGTCGTGGTTGCGCAGGCTGTCGCGCACGCACTCGGTCATTTCCTGCGGGCCGCAGATGAAGGCGGCGGTCAGGTTCGGCACGTCCAGCCAGCGGGAGAACAGCGCGTCGCACTTGGTGGCGTCGATGCGGCCGTTGTACAGGTCGATGTCCTGCTGCTCGCGGCTGAACACGAAGATCAGGTTGAGACGGTCGAGGTACTGGTTCTTCAGGTCCTCGAGCTGCTCGCGGAAGATGGTGCTGCCGCTGGAGCGGTTGCCGTAGATCAGCGTGAAGCGGCTGTGCGGCTCGGTTTCCAGGGTGGTCTTGACGATCGACAGGATCGGCGTGATGCCGCTGCCGGCGGCCACCGCCAGGTACTCGCCGGCGCGCGCCGGGTCGAGGGCGATCGAGAAGTGGCCGGCCGGCGGCATCACTTCCAGGGTCTGCCCGGCCTTGAGCTGGTCGTTGGCGAAGTTGGAGAACAGGCCGCCGTCGACGCGCTTGATCGCCACGCGCAGGTCGTTGTCGCTGACCGCGCTGCAGATCGAGTAGGAGCGGCGCACTTCCTCGCCATTGATCTGGGTGCGCATGACCAGGTGCTGGCCCTGGGTGTAGCGGAAGCTGTCCTGCAGTTCGGCCGGCACCGCGAAGGCCACCGACACGGTGTCGCGGGTTTCCGGACGCACTTCGCGAATGGTCAGCGTATGGAACTTGCTCATCTTATTGTTCTCCAGGCTCTTGTGTTCCGAGCGGGGCCAGCACGGTGGGGCGAGCCGTTCAGATGCACTTGAAATAGTCGAAGGGCTCCAGGCAGGAGCGGCAACGGTACAGGGCCTTGCAGGCGGTGGAGCCGAACTGGCTGACCACTTCGGTGTCGTGGCTGCCGCACTGCGGGCAGCAGACCTCGTCCTTCTCGCCGAGCAGGCTGCGCTTGCTGCTGCTGCCCGACGGCGGGGCGATGCCGTAGACGCGCAGGCGCTCGCGGCCCTGCTCGCTGATCCAGTCGGTGGTCCACGCCGGGGACAGGCGGCGCTCCAGGCGCGGGGCGCGGAAGCCGGCCTGTTCCAGCGCCTTGGCGATCTCGCTTTCGATCAATTCGGTGGCCGGGCAGCCGGAGTAGGTCGGAGTGACGGCCACCATCAGGTGGCCGTCGATCCAGGAAACCTCGCGGATGATGCCGAGGTCGACCACGCTGACCGCCGGCACTTCTGGGTCCATCACCTGTTCCAGCACCTGCCAGGCGCGCGGCAGGTCGGACTCGTCCGCCTCCCGTGCGCCACCGTCGGAGGCGATCAGGCCGGGCTGCGCTTCGCCGCCCAGACCGGCGACGGGACTGCCGCCGAACAGGGCATCGATCTCGGATCGGTTGACCATGTTGCCTCCACTCGGCGTCTTACCAGGTCGCATCGGGGTAGGCCCGCTGCAGGAACTGCATTTCGGCCAGCAGGATGCCGAGGTGCTCGGTGTGCAGGCCGCGCTTGCCGTCCAGGTAGAAGTAGCTGGCCGGCGGCGGCACCGGCAGGCTGGCGCGCTCGAACACCTGCTCGACGCTGGCCTGCCAGGCGGCGGCCACGGCAGTGGCGTCGGCGGCGATGCCGGCGGCGGCCAGGCGCTGCTGGATCTCGTCGCTGCTCAGCAGGTCGTTGGTGAAGCGCCACACCTCGTCGATGCCGGCGAGCATGCGCTGGCGGCTCTGCTCGGTGCCGTCGCCCAGACGCTCGACCCACTCGCCGGAGCGGCGCAGGTGGTAGGTGACTTCCTTGAGGCCCTTGGCGGCGATGCCGGCGATGCGCGCGTCGCTGGAGGCGGTCAGCGCCTGCAGGGTGTGCAGGTGCCAGGCGTCGAACAGGAACAGCTTGGCGGTGGTCACCGCGTAGTCGCCGTTGGGCTGCTCGACCAGCAGGGTGTTGCGGAAGGCACGCTCGTCGCGGCGGAAGGCCAGCTGATCGGCGTCGCGGCCGTCGGCCAGCAGCTCGGCGGCGTACTCGTACCAGTTGCGCGCCTGGCCGACGAGGTCGAGGCCGACGTTCATCAGCGCCATTTCCTCTTCCAGCGCCGGCGCGCGGCCGCACCATTCGCACAGGCGCTGGCCGTTGATCAGGGCGTTGTCGCCGAGGCGCAGCAGGTATTCGATCAGGTCGTTCTTGTTATCAGGCATGACCCTTTCCTCACATGTGGCCGACTTCGTCCGGCAGCTCGTAGAAGCTGGCGTGACGATAGACCTTGTCCTGGGACGGGTCGAAGAAGGGTTCTTTCTCGTCACCGGCGGTGGCGGTGATCTGCGCGGACGGCACGACCCAGATGCTCACGCCTTCGTTGCGGCGGGTGTACAGGTCGCGGGCGCTTTCCAGGGCCATGTTGGCATCGGCGGCATGCACGCTGCCGACGTGCTTGTGGTTCAGACCGTGCTTGCTGCGGACAAACACTTCGAAAAGGATCCATTCGGACATGGCGGGGTTCTCCGAGTCAGGCGCCGATCAGGCGGCGTTTTGTTTTTGTTGGCGTTTGGCGGCATGGGCGACGGCGGCTTCGCGTACCCACTGACCATCTTCGAGCGCCTTGCGGCGGGTGGAAACGCGTTCGCGGTTGCACGGGCCATTGCCCTTGAGCACGTCGTAGAACTCCTGCCACTGGATCTGGCCGAAGTCATAGTGACCGCGTTCCTCGTTCCACTTGAGGTCCGGGTCCGGCGCGGTGCAGCCGAGGAATTCGAGTTGCGGCACGGTCTGGTCGATGAAGCGCTGGCGCAGGTCGTCGTTGCTCATGCGCTTGATCTTCCAGGCCATCGACTGGGCGCTGTTCGGCGAGTCGGCGTCGCTCGGGCCGAACATCATCAGCGCCGGCCACCACAGGCGGTTGATGGCGTCCTGGACCATGTCCTTCTGCGCCTGGTTGCCGTGGCGCATCATGGTCAGGAGGATTTCGTAGCCCTGGCGCTGGTGGAAGCTCTCTTCCTTGCAGATGCGGATCATCGCGCGCGAGTAGGGGCCGTAGGAGGTGCGCTGCAGCACCACCTGGTTGACGATGGCGGCGCCATCGACCAGCCAGCCCACCGCGCCCATGTCGGCCCAGTTCAGCGTCGGGTAGTTGAAGATGCTCGAGTACTTGGCCTTGCCGCTGTGCAGCTTGTCGATCTCCGCGTCGCGGTCGGCGCCGAGGGTTTCCATGGCGCTGTACAGGTACATGCCGTGGCCGGCCTCGTCCTGGATCTTGGCCATCAGCTGCAGCTTGCGCTTGAGGGTCGGCGCGCGGGTGACCCAGTTGCCTTCCGGCAGCATGCCGACGATTTCCGAGTGGGCGTGCTGGGAGATCTGGCGGATCAGGGTCTGACGGTAGGCGTCCGGCATCCAGTTCTTCGGCTCGATCTTGATCTCGGCATCGATGCGTTCCTGGAAGGCGCGTTCCTCGGGAGTCATCTCCTCGAGGTCCTTGACGCGCTTGACTCCGGTTTCGACGAGTTGTGCGTACATTTTCTTGTTTTCTCCAGCCATGGTTGCAGGCAGGGCAGCGCCCGGGCGTTCTGTATTTTTATATGATACACAAAGCAAAAGCAAACAAATGTTTTTAGTGTCGCTTTGTGCTTTTTAGCGATGAGCGGGAGGGTTTTCAGAGCCTCTGAGCCTGATGGCTCCCACGCTCCGGCGTGGGAGCCCGGCCCGGGACGCTCCGCCTCCCTGGGCGCAGGAGCGCCCGTGGCGGCATGCCCACGCGGAGCGTGGGCACGATCGGGGCGGAGTCCGTGCGGGCGCTTTGCAGGCATAAAAAAGCCCCGCCGGAGCGGGGCTTGCGGGCTGCCGGGATCAGGCGCTCTTGCGCTTGTCGATCACGTGGGCGGCCTTGCCTTCCGAGCGCTTGAGGCTGAAGCACGGGCAGATGTTGATGCGCGTGCTGATGCCGACGTTGCTCTTGATGTGGTGGGACAGTTCGCGGCTCACCGCGCTGCGCTCGGCGTCGCTGAGGTGCTCGAACTCCGGCTTGAGCTCGACCAGCACGTCCATGCCGTCGAGGTTGCCATTGCGATACACATGCAGTTCGTACTGGGCGGAAAGTTGTTTGACTTTCAGTACCTGCTCTTCGATCTGCGTCGGGAACACGTTGACGCCGCGGATGATCAGCATGTCGTCGCTGCGCCCGGTGATCTTGTCGATGCGGCGCATGGCACGCGCGGTGCCCGGCAGCAGGCGGGTCAGGTCGCGGGTGCGGTAGCGGATCATCGGCAGCGCTTCCTTGCTCAGCGAGGTGAACACCAGCTCGCCCATCTGGCCGTCCGGCAGCACCTCGCCGGTCACCGGGTCAATGATCTCCGGGTAGAAGTGGTCTTCCCAGATGGTCGGGCCGTCCTTGCTGTCGGCGCATTCCATGGCCACGCCCGGACCCATGATCTCGGAGAGGCCATAGATGTCCATGGCCTGGATGCCCAGGCGGCTTTCCAGCTCGCCGCGCAGTTGGCCGGTCCACGGCTCGGCGCCGAAGATGCCCAGGCGCAGCGCCAGCTTGTGCGGGTCGATGCCCTGGCGCTCCATCTCGTCGGCGATGTTGAGCATGTACGAGGGGGTGACCATGATGATGTCGGGCTGGAAGTCCTTGATCAGCTGGACCTGCTTCTCGGTCTGGCCGCCGGACATCGGGATCACCGTGCAGCCCAGGCGCTCGGCGCCGTAGTGGGCACCCAGGCCGCCGGTGAACAGGCCGTAGCCGTAGGCGACGTGGATACGGTCACCCGGACGGCCGCCGGCGGCGCGGATCGAGCGCGCCACCAGGTTGGCCCAGGTGTCGATGTCGTTGGCGGTGTAGCCGACCACGGTGGGCTGGCCGGTGGTGCCGCTGGAGGCGTGGATGCGCGAGACCTGCTCCATCGGCACGGCGAACATGCCGAACGGATAGTTGTTGCGCAGGTCGGACTTGCCGGTGAAGGGGAACTTGGCCAGGTCTTCCAGCGAGTTCAGATCGCTGGGGTGCACGCCGAGGGCGTCGAACTTCTGGCGGTACACCGGCACGTTGTCGTAGGCGTGCAGCAGGGTCCAGCGCAGGCGCTCGAGCTGGTGGTGGCGCAGATGGTCGAGGCTGGCGGTTTCCATCGGGTCGAGCAGGGCGCTGTTCGCAGAGGCATTGTTCATGGCGTTCATGGCATCTCTCGTTGTTCTTGTGTGGAGCCACGGGCGACTGGCGAGGCCGCCCGTTCTTGTTGTTGTGTGTTGTGTCGCTGGCGTAGCGCGATTACGGGGCGAACCGCGCTACGCCCGGTATTACAGGCGTTCGATGACCATGGCGATGCCCTGGCCGACGCCGATGCACATGGTGCACAGCGCGTAGCGGCCCTGGCGCTCTTCCAGCTCGTTGAGCGCGGTGGTGACCAGGCGCGCGCCGCTCATGCCCAGCGGGTGGCCGAGGGCGATGGCGCCGCCGTTGGGGTTGACCCGGGCGTCGTCGTCGGCGATGCCCAGCTCGCGCAGCACGGCCAGGCCCTGGGCGGCGAACGCCTCGTTGAGCTCGATCACGTCCATGTCGGCCAGGCTGAGGTTGGCCAGTTCCAGCACCTTGCGGGTCGCCGGCACCGGGCCGATGCCCATGATGCGCGGCTCGACGCCGGCGCTGGCCATGGCCAGCACCCGGCCGCGGGCCTTGAGGCCGTAGCGGGCGGCGGCAGCCGGGCTGGCCAGCAGCAGCGCGCAGGCGCCGTCGTTGACGCCCGAGGCGTTGCCGGCGGTGACGCTGCCGCCGTCGCGGAACGGCGTGCCGAGCTTGGCCAGCTGCTCGAGGGTGGTGTCCGGACGCGGGTGCTCGTCCTCGGCGACCACCTTGGCCGGACCCTTGCGCTGGGCGATCTCGACCGGGACGATCTCGCGGGCGAAGCGCCCGCGCGCCATGGCGGCGCCGGTCTTCTGCTGGCTGCGCAGGGCGAAGGCGTCCTGGTCGGCGCGCGACACGTTGAACTGCGCGGCGACGTTCTCGGCGGTCTCCGGCATCGAGTCGATGCCGAATTCCTTCTTCATGATGGCGTTGACGAAGCGCCAGCCGATGGTGGTGTCGTACATCTCCGCCGAGCGCGAGAAGGCGCTCTCGGCCTTGCCCATCACGAAGGGCGCGCGCGACATGGACTCCACGCCGCCGGCGATCATCAGCTCGGCCTCGCCGCAGCGCAGGGTGCGCGCGGCCAGGCCGATGGCGTCCATGCCCGAGCCGCACAGGCGGTTGACGGTGGTGCCCGGCACATTCTGCGGCAGGCCGGCGAGCAGGGAGGACATACGCGCGACGTTGCGGTTGTCCTCGCCGGCCTGGTTGGCGCAGCCGAAGATGACGTCGTCGACCGCGCTCCAGTCGACCTGCGGGTTGCGCGCCATCAGCGCGCGCAGCGGCACGGCGCCGAGGTCGTCGGTGCGCACGGCGGACAGCGCGCCGGCGTAGCGGCCGATTGGGGTGCGGATGGCGTCGATGATCAGGGCTTCGCTCATGCCTGGTTCTCCTGCTGGCGGACGGTGCCGCGGATCTTGTAGGACTTGCCGTGGAACACGGCGATCAGTTGGCCGTGCTGGTTCTCGATGCGCACGTCGTAGTTGCCGGTGCGGCCGCTGCGGCTGACCTGGCTGGCGCGTGCGGTGAGCACGTCGCCGAGGCGGCCGGGGGCGATGAAGTCGATGCTGGCGCCGAGCGCCACGGTGGCGTCGTCGTAGCTGTTGCAAGCGTAGGCGAACGCCGAGTCGGCGAGGGTGAACAGGTAGCCGCCGTGGCAGCTGTTGTGACCCTGGATCATGATCTCGCTGATGGTCATCTGCAGGTCGGCCTCGCCCGGCGCCATGCGCAGCACCTTGATGCCGAGGTGGCGCACCGCCAGGTCGCGCTCGTACATGGCTTCGGCGCAGGCCTCGGCCAGTTCCTGGGGCGGCAGCTGGTTGTCGTCGTTATTGTGATGATGCTCAGCCATGGAAACGCTCTCCGGCGCAGTGCAGACGGCGCAGCAGCAGGGATGGGCGATAGCGGTCCTCGCCGTAGCTGCGCTGCAGGTGGTCGAGCGCGCCCAGCACGGTGCCGACGCCGATGGCATCGGCCCAGGCCAGCGGGCCCTTGGGATAGTTCACCCCGGCGCACATCGCCAGGTCGATGTCGGCGGCAGAGCCTACGCCCTGCAGTACGGCATCGGCGGCCTCGTTGGCGAGCATGGCGACGGTGCGCAGCACCACCAGCGCCGGGCTGTCGGTCACCTCGGTGACGGCGATGCCGGCGGCCTGCAGCAGGCCGGCGACCGCTTCGCGCGCGGCTTCGTCGCTGCCGGCGGCGAAGGCCACGGCCAGGCGGGTCGCTTTCGCGTAATCCAGCGCCAGGTCGAACAGCGCCAGGTTGCGCAGACCTTCATCGCGGGCGCGCTCGGCGGCCATGCGGCCGTCGCTCAACGCCAGCACCACTTCGCCGACGCGCAGCAGGCCGGCGCCGTCGCGGCGGATGATTTCGATGCCGGCAGCCTGCAGGCGCTCGACCAGCGCGGCGGCCGGGCCGAGGTCGCCTTCCACCACCACGCAGGCGGGCTTGGCGGCGGTCGGCAGGCTCTGCGCGGCGGGGCGCTCGGCGCCTTCGGCGTAGTCGTAGAAGCCGCGGCCGCTCTTGCGGCCGAAGCGGCCGGCGTCGACCAGCTCCTTCTGGATCAAGGACGGCTGGAAGCGGAAGTCGCCGTAGTAGGCGTTGAACACCGAGCAGGTCACCGCGTAGTTGACGTCGTGGCCGATCAGGTCGGTCAGCTCGAAGGCGCCCATGCGGAAGCCGCCGGCGTCGCGCAGCAGGGCGTCGAGGCTGGCGCAGTCGCTGGCGCCTTCCTGCAGCAGGCGCAGGCTCTCGGCGTAGAACGGCCGGGCGACGCGGTTGACGATGAAGCCCGGGGTGGACTTGGTGTGCACCGGCTTCTTGCCCCACGCCTTGGCGGTGGCGTACAGGCAGTCGGTGATCGCCTTGTCGCTGGCCAGGCCGGCGACGATCTCGACCAGGGCCATCACCGGCGCCGGGTTGAAGAAGTGCAGGCCGGCGACGCGCTCGGGGCGCTTGAGGGTGGCAGCCAGCGAGGTGATCGACAGCGAGGAGGTGTTGCTGGCGAGGATGCAGTCGTCGCCGCAGATCGCTTCCAGCTGGGCGAACAGGCCGCGCTTGACCTCGAGGTTCTCGACGATGGCCTCGACCACCAGGGCGCTGCCGGCGAGGTCCTCGAGGCGGGCGGCCGGGGTCAGACGGGCAACCACGGCGTCGCGCTCGGCGGCGTCCAGCTTGCCGGCGTCGACGCGCTTGCCGAGCTGCTTGGCGATGCCGGCGATGGCCTGGGCGGCGGCGCCTTCGCGGGTGTCGTACAGGGCGACCGGATGGCCGGCCTGGGCGGCGACCTGGGCGATGCCGGCACCCATGGCGCCGGCGCCGATCACCGCGATGGCGGCGTCTTTATGCAGTGCGCTCATCTCAACGGCCCTTGAATTCAGGAGTGCGCTTGGCCATGAAGGCGCTGACGCCTTCACGGTAGTCTTCGCTGCGCCCGGCCAGGCGCTGCAGGTCGCGCTCCAGGTCGAGCTGCTCGTCGAAGCTGTTGCTGGCGCTGGCGTTCAGCGCGCGCTTGATCAGCGCCAGGCCGTAGGTCGGCTGGGTGGCCAGCTGGCGGGCCAGCTTGAGGGCCTCGTCCTGCAGGGCGGCGTCGTCGACGCAGCGCCAGATCATCCCCCACTGCTCGGCCTGCTCGGCGGAGAGGCGGTCACCCAGCAGGGCGAGGGCCTTGGCGCGGGCCATGCCGACCGCGCGCGGCAGGGTCCAGGTGCCGCCGGAATCCGGCACCAGGCCGATCTTGCAGAACGCCTGGATGAAGCTGGCCGACTTCGCGGCCAGGGTGATGTCGCAGGCCAGGGCGATGTTGGCGCCGGCGCCGGCAGCCACGCCGTTGACCGCACAGATCACCGGCATCGGCAGGTCGCGCAGGGCGCGGATCAGCGGGTTGTAGTTCTTCTCGATCGACTCGCCCAGGTCCGGGGCGGCAGTGCCCGGGGCCACGTTGCGGTCGCCCAGATCTTGCCCTGCGCAGAAGCCGCGGCCGGCGCCGGTGATCAGCAGGCAGCGCACCTCGGCGTTCTGGCGCACCTGCTTGAGGGCCTCGCGGACTTCCTTGTGCATCTGCGCGTTGAAGCTGTTGAGCTGGTCCGGGCGGTTCAGGGTCAGGCTGGCGACGCCCTGCTCGATGGTGAAGAGGATGTGTTCGAAGCTCATGAAAGGCGTTCTCTTATTAGTAGAGGGGCGCGGGGCGACCCCGGAATGCTCGCGGGCGACAGGCGCGCTCAGCGGCCCTTGTAGATCGGCCGACGCTTTTCCTGGAAGGCACGGATGCCCTCGTTGCGATCCTCGGTGCCGGCCAGCAGGGTGAAGGCGTGGCGCTCGAAGCGCAGGCCGCTGGCCAGGTCGGTGTCCTCGGCCTTGAGCAGGGCTTCCTTGGCCAGGCGCACGGCCAGCGGCGCCTTCTCGGCGATCTTGCGGGCGATGGCCACGGCGCGCTCGACGGTCAGTTCCGGCTGGGTGATCTCGCTGACCAGGCCGGCCTCGAGGGCGCGGCGGGCGCCGATCGGCTCGCCGGTGAGGACCATCTGCATGGCTAGCGACTTGCCGACCGCGCGCAGCAGGCGCTGGGTGCCGCCGGCGCCGGGCATGATCGCCAGGTTGATTTCCGGCTGGCCGAACTGGGCGTCCTCGCCGGCGATGAGGATGTCGGCGTGCATGGCCAGCTCGCAGCCGCCGCCGAGGGCGAAGCCGTTGACCGCGGCGATCAGCGGCTTGGAGAAGCGGGTGATGCGCTGCCAGTGGGCCAGGCGCGGATCTTCGAGGATGCCGACCAGGTCGCGCTCGGCCATTTCCTTGATGTCGGCGCCGGCGGCGAAGGCGCGGCGGCTGCCGGTGATGACCACGGCGCGGGTGTCGGCGCAGGCTTCGGCGGCATCCAGTTCGGCGGCGAGTTCGCCGAGCAGCTGGGTGTTGAGGGCGTTGAGCGCCTCGGGGCGCTGCAGGGTGATCAGGCGCACGCCCTGTTCGGGAGGCAGGACGCTCAGGGTCTGAGGCATGGAGAAACATCCTCGCGGTGCACGCCGGCCGGGGCCGGGCTCGTTTCTTGGAATTGTTGTTGCGTCCGCCAGCAGGCTCTCTGGATGGGGCCTGTGAGGCTGTTTGCGGAGCAGCCGTTTCAGTCGAGTATACCCATAAAGTGATACGGATCAATAAATTCAAAGTCATTTTCCGTGTCTGTTTTATCGCTATCCGTGTCAGTGCCGACGGACGGTGGCGAGGCCGGGCGGGGCGCCTGAATGCCCGGAAAATCCCGCTGAGAAGCGCTGTTTTCCTGCCATTCCCTTGATTTTCAAGGGCTTTGCCCCGTGTATGGATTTCTCCGTCGGGCGCGGTTATCGTGATGTGATACAAGAAAGTGGTCTGGCATTAGACAAATGTCTTGTTTGTCGGTCAGCCCCGTCACTTACGAGGACCCCGCCGTGCCTGCATCCGTCTCCGCACTCGACCTGTTCGCCCGCCACCAGCCGCTGCTCGAGCGCGCCATCGAGGCCATCGCCAGTCGCGACCACTGGACGCCCTATCCGGAAAGCCAGCGGCCCTATGGCGAGGAGGCGCTGGCCGCCGGCCCGGCCAACTTCGCGGCGCTGCAAGGCCGCCACTTCGAGCTGGCCTGCCCGGCGGTCAAGGGCCGCGTCGGCGGTGAGCGCTCGCCCTACGGCTTCGATCTCGGCATCACCTACGATCAGCCGGACCTCGACGCCCTGCTGACTCACCTGCAGGCGCAGCTGCCGGCCTGGCGCGCCGCCGGCCCGCAGGCGTGGATCGGCGTGTGCCTGGAGATCCTCCAGCGCCTCAACGCGCAGAGCTTCGACATCGCCCACGCCGCCGTGCACACCACCGGCCAGGGCCTGCCGATGGCTTTCCAGGCCGCCGGCCCGCATTCCCAGGACCGCGGCCTGGAGGCGGTGGCGCAGGCCTGGAAGCTGCTGCGCGAGGTGCCGGAAGCGGCGCGCTGGACCAAGCCGCAGGGCAAGCTCGACCCGCTGGTGGTCGACAAGCGCTTCCACATCGTGCCGCGCGGCATCGCCCTGGTGATCGCCTGCTCGACCTTCCCGACCTGGAACACCTACCCGGGGCTGTTCGCCAGCCTGGCCACCGGCAACCCGGTGCTGGTCAAGGCGCACCCCGGCGCCATCCTGCCGGTGGCGATGACCGTGCGCGTCGCCCAGCAGGTGCTCGCCGAGGCCGGCTTCGACCCGGCGCTGGTCAGCCTGGTGCCGGACACCCTCGATGCGCCGGTGGCCAAGCAGCTGGCCCTCGATCCGCGGGTCAAGGTGATCGACTTCACCGGCTCCAGTGCCTTCGGCAACTGGCTGGAGGACAACGCCCGCCAGGCTCAGGTGTTCACCGAGAAGTCCGGCCTCAACAGCGTGGTGATCGACAGCGTGACCGACCTCAAGGCGGTGGCGCGCAACCTGGCGTTCAGCCTCAGCCTGTACTCCGGGCAGATGTGCACCACCCCGCAGGCCATCTACGTGCCGCGCGGGGGCATCCGCACCCCGGAGGGCGTGCTGGGCTTCGACGAGGTGGCGCAGGCGCTGGCCACGGCGGTGAGCAAGTTCCTCGCCGACAACGAGCGCGCCTGCAGCGTGCTCGGCTGCATCCAGTCCGAGGCCACCCTGGCGCGCATCGACGCCTGCCGCGCACTGGGCGAGGTGCTCCTGGACAGCGAGGCGCGCGTGCATCCCGAGTACCCCGCGGCGCGCGTGCGCACCCCGCTGCTGCTCAAGGTCGACGCCAGTGAGCGCGATGCGTATGCGGAAGAGCGCTTCGGGCCGATCAGCTTCGTCATCGCCACCGACGACACCGCGCACAGCCTGCAGCTGGTGCGCGAGACCCTCGGCGAGAAGGGCGCGCTGACCCTGGCGGTGTATTCCACCGACGAGGCGGTGCTGGAGCAGGCCGAGGAACTGGCGCAGGATGTCGCCGTGGCGCTGTCGATCAACCTGGACAACGGCCTGTTCGTCAACCAGTCGGCGGCGTTCAGCGACTTCCACGGCACCGGCGGCAACCCGGCGGCCAACGCCGCGCTGACCGACGCGGCCTTCGTGGCGCGGCGCTTCGTGGTGGTGCAGAGTCGGCGTCACGCCTGATTTTGGCTCCCTCTCCCGCTGGCGGGAGAGGGTTGGGGTGAGGGTGGCCGGCAGCGTACCCTCACCCCCGGCCCCTCTCCCAAGGGGAGAGGGGAGACCCGCAAAGACCAACAACAAGAAACGAGGAATCCCCATGCCCTGCTACCGTTACGCCGGCGTCACCCCGGTGGTCCACCCCGACGCCTACGTGCATCCCACCGCGGTGCTGATCGGCGACGTGATCGTCGGCGCCGGCTGCTACGTCGGTCCGCTGGCCAGCCTGCGCGGCGACTTCGGACGCATCGTCCTCGAGGAGGGCGCCAACCTGCAGGACACCTGCGTGATCCACGGCTTCCCGGCGAGCGTCACCCGTATCGCCCGCAACGGTCACATCGGCCACGGCGCGGTGCTGCACGGCTGTCAGATCGGCGAGGACGCGATGGTCGGCATGAACGCCGTGGTGATGGACGACGCGCAGATCGCGCCGCGCTCGATCGTCGCCGCCTGCGCCTTCGTCAAGGCCGGCTTTAGCTGCGAGGAGCAGTCGCTGGTGATGGGCGCGCCGGCGCGGGTCAGCCGCCAGCTCACCGACAAGGAAGTGCGCTGGAAGCAGGCCGGCACCCGCGAGTACCAGGTGCTCGCCCAGCGCTGCCGCGAGGCCATGGAGGAGTGCGCGCCGCTGACCGAGCTGGAGGCCGAGCGGCCGAGCCTGCCGGCTTCCGAGGTGAAGCCCAAGGACGCCTCCTGATCCGTCAGCGGGCGCTGCCCGGCATGCCGAGCAGCGCCGAGCGCGAGGTGAGCAGCGATGAACAGTAGGCAGACCACGGTGGACGAGGCGCTCGACGGCTGGCTGCAGCGGGTCAACGCGCTGTGCGGGCGCTTCTGCGCCAAGGCGCTCGGCCCCGAGTTCGCCGGCGCCATCGAGCAGTACCGCGGCGGCGCGCTGCAGATGTCCTTCGTCGACATCGCCCATGCCCGTCTCTACCGCACCCCGCAGGAGGTGGCGGCGAATGACGGCAAGGGCTACTACGCGGTGTTCCAGCTCGCCGGCAGCGCCTGCATGGCGCAGGACGCGCAGCGCATCGTGCTCGAGCCGGGCGACATCACTCTGATCGACGCCGCGCGGCCCAGCGACTTCAGCTATGGCGCCGGGGCGCGCCAGCTCAGCCTGATCCTGCCGCGCGAGGTGGTCGAGCGCAGCCTGCGCTTCGCCGCGGTGCGCAGTTGCGAGGTGATCGCGGCGCACACGCCGGTGGCGGTGCTGGCCAACAGCCTGGTGCACGAGTCGGCGCGCCAGGAGGGGCTCAGCCTGCTGGAAAGCGAGGCGACCCTGGATGCGCTGGTCAGCCTGCTGCGTCCGGCGATCAGCGCCAGCGAGAATGTCGACGACCTGCACGAGCGGCTGTTCCGCCGTGCGCTGGCGTTCATCGAGCGGCACATCTGCGAGCCGGAACTGTGCCCGGAGCTGCTCGCCCGCGAGATCGGCGTGTCGCTGCGCGGCCTGTACCGCATGTTCGCGCGCAAGGAGCTGGTGGTGGCGCAGTACATCCGCAACCGCCGCCTGGACCTGTGCGCCGAGGCGCTGCGCCACGCCGGCAGCGACCTCAAGCTGTCGGCGCTCGGCTATGCCTGGGGGTTCTCCGATTCCAGCTACTTCTCCACCGCCTTCAAGGCGCGCTTCGGCGTGTCGCCCGGCGAGTACCGCAAGCGCCACCGCCCCGACGGCTGAGCCCGCGCGCATCCCCGGCGCATGGCGCAGGCTGGCAGCCTGAGCAATGCGCCTGGCATGCATCCACAAGAACCCCGCCATCCGCCTGCGCACAATGGCCTGCCCATGCCGGGCGTTGCTGTTTGCCTCCGTCCGGCGTCCCGCGGCGGCGCAGCCAGCGTCGCCCGCGCCAGAGCGGATACGAGGTGTGAAGATGAGTGTCGTCAGTGTCCTGCCGCAGGTTGCGGCCTTTCTCCAGCGCCGCCACGGCTGCTTCATCGACGGCCAGTGGCTGGTCGACGACAGCCCGCGCAGCCCGGTGGTCAACCCGGCCAGCGGCGAGCGCATCGCCGAGGTGGCCGAGGCCGACGAGGCGCTGCTCGACCGCGCCGTGCAGTCGGCGCATGCCGCGTTCAAGGGCGGCGTATGGGCCGGCCTGCGTCCGGCCGACCGCGAGCGCATCCTGTTGCGCTTCGCCGCGCTGGTCGAGGAGCACGGCGAGGAGCTGGCGCAGCTGGAGACCCTCAACCAGGGCAAGTCGATCAACGTCTCGCGCATGCTCGACGTCGGCGCCAGCGTCGAGTTCATGCGCTACATGGCCGGCTGGGCGACCAAGATCGAGGGCCAGAGCCTCGACGTGTCGATCCCTATCCCGCAGGGCGCGCGCTTCACCGCCTTCGCCCGCCGCGAGCCGGTCGGCGTGGTGGCCGGGATCATCCCGTGGAACTTCCCGCTGATGATCACCCTGTGGAAGGCCATGCCGGCGCTGGCCTGCGGCTGCAGCGTGGTGATCAAGCCGGCCAGCGAGACGCCGCTGTCGGCCCTGCGCCTGGTCGAGCTGGCCCATGAGGCCGGGGTGCCGGCCGGCGCCTTCAACCTGGTCACCGGGCGCGGCAGCCGCATCGGCAACGCCCTGGCCGGCCACCCGCTGGTCAGCAAGGTGTCGTTCACCGGCTCCACTGAGGTCGGCCGCGGCGTCGGCATCGCCGCCATGCAGAACATGACCCGCTTCGCCCTCGAGCTGGGCGGCAAGAACCCGATGATCGTGCTGGCCGACGCCGACCTCGACAAGGCCGTGCAGGGCGCGCTGCTCGGCGGCCTGCTCAACCAGGGCCAGGTGTGCGCCGCCGCCTCGCGCTTCTACGTGCAGCGCTCGCGCTATCAGGAATTCGTCGCGGCCCTCGGCGCGGCGGTGAGCGGGATGAAGATCGGCCCGGGCATGGACGCCAGCGCGGCGATCAACCCGCTGGTGTCGCGCAAGCAGCAGCAGAGCGTGCTGGCGCACGTCGAGATGGCCCGCCGCGAGGGCGCCCGCGTGGTGGCCGGCGGCGGCGAGGTGGCCGGAGCGGGCTTCTACGTGCAGCCCACCGTGCTGGCCGACGTGCGCCAGGAGATGAGCATCGCCCGCGACGAGGTGTTCGGCCCGGTGCTCTCGGTGCTGGCCTTCGACAGCGAGGACGAGGCCATCGCCCTGGCCAACGACAGCCCCTACGGCCTGGCCGCCAGCCTGTGGACCAACGACCTGACCAAGGCGATGAACCTGGTGCCGCGCATCGAGGCCGGCACCGTGTGGGTCAACGCCCACGTGCTGCTCGACCCCAACATGCCGTTCGGCGGCGTCAAGCAGTCCGGCGTCGGCCGCGAGTTCGGCCGCGCGGTGATCGAGGCCTACACCGAGATCAAGTCGGTGTGCATCGCGCACTGATTGAACGAGCGGGCCGTGAAGACGGGCGGGGCAGCGATGCCTCGCCCGTTTTTGTTTGCGGCGCTGCGACTGGGGCGCAACAGGGCCACAAACGACTCGGGCCGGCATAAGCCGGCCCGAGCGTTGTTGCAGCCGCTGCGGCAAAGACTACGGCGTGCCCATGCCGTCCTCGATGGCCAGGCCCTGCTCTCGCATCCGTGCGATCAGTCCGGCACGGGTGCCGGGCAGGTTGAGCAGGGCGTTGTGGCGCACCTTGCCCACTTCCTCGGCGCTGTACGGCTGGAAGTTCGCCGGGGTGCTGGCGCCGGCCATGCCGCCGGGCTCGAGGATCCAGTTGAGCAGCTCGGCGATCTGCGCGTCGCTCAGCGCGGCCTGGGCCACGCCGGGGACGCGGACGAGGAACTCGCGGCCGCCCGCGACGCGCAGGAAATTGCCGACGAAACCGGCCATCTTCGGCGTGTCGTTGCGCGGCGCGCCTTCGCCGCTGCCCAGGTGGCAGCCACGGCACTGCAGCTGGTAGTTGGTCGCCGCGCTGTAGCCGGCCTGGGCGATCGGCGTCTGCGGCGCCTCGTTGCCCGGTGCCGGCTTCTGCTGCGGGTCGGGGAAGGCGCGGGCCAGTGCCGGGGGAGCCGCCAGTGCGGCGGCTAGCCCGGCGAGGATCAGCAGGCGCATGGCGGCTCCCTCCCTCACGTCGCGACGCCGCGGATCACCGAGATGGTGCAGTGGTAGACGCTGTTGGACTTGGCGCCCAGGCACCAGTTGACGTCGTTGTTGTTGAACGGCCGGTACATCGGCTCCTCGCTGTCGTTGCGGGTGCAGGCGCACTGGCCGCAGGCGTGCTTACCGCAGCAGTCGTTGTAGGAAATGATGTAGTCCTTGCCGTCCGCCGGGTTGCGGCAGGTGCCGACCCAGGTCACCTGCGACACTTCGGTGCCGGGCGGGCAGCTGGTGGCGGTGCCGCCGCAGCAGTTGCACAGGAAGCCGTCCACCGAGCAGTAGCGCCAGTAGTCGCAGCTGTTCGGATCGCCCGGGTCGCCGGGGATGCCGGTTTCGCCGGCATGCGCCTTGGCGGCGCGGTCGATGGGCAGCAGCAGCGGCAGGGCGGCGCCGGCCACCAGCCAGGAGCCGAGACGCGACAGCGCCTGGCGGCGCGAGGTCACGTCGGCGACCCGGCGCGCGGAGCGCTCGAACAACAGATCCAGCAGTTTCATGGGGTGTCTCCTCGGGCCGGGTTAGGGGTGGGTCTTCACGGCATGGTCGTGGTTATGGACGTGAGCGTGGTCATGGCCGTGCAGGTAGTCCTGCAGCGAGGCGATGCCCATCTGTTCGGCCTCGAACAGGCTGTCCAGATGCTCGCGCGAGTTGACCAGGCCCTTGGCGCGCAGGGTGCCGGCCTTGTCGATCAGCACCGCGTAGGGCAGCTTGCCGATCTGGTAGGTCATGCCGACTTCCGGGCCGACCACGTAGGGCGCGTCGTCCAGCTTGAACTCGCGGATCAGCGCGGCCTGGGCGTCCATGTCGCCGTCGCTGACGTAGACCACCTGCAGATCCGGGCGCGCCTTGCCGACCGCCTTGATCGCCGGCAGCAGCGACTTGCAGATCGGGCAGGTCGGCGACAGGAAGAACAGCAGCTGGCCCTGGTCGCCGGGGTAGCCGAAGTTCACCGGGCGACCCTGGCGGTCGGCGGCGGTGACCTGCGGCGCCGGTTCGTTGACCGCCACGCCCTTGTCGATCATCAGCGCGCCGGCCGGGGCGATGCGCGCGTGCAGCACGCCGATCTGGCGCACCAGGCCCATGACCACGAAGGCGAGGACGATCAGCAGGACCCAGAGCAGGATGTTGGAAATGATCAGGCCTTCCATATTTTTACCTTCCAGTCAGTTTGAGCAGGCGCGGGGCGTTGGTCAGCAGACCGTCGGCCGCCGCGTAGAGCAGCAGGACCACCGCAGCGGCGGCGAGGGCGACGAAGCCGTCGAAGGCGCCGAGGTCGCGGGCCAGCGCGGGCAACGCGGCGAGCAGGGCGAAGCCGAGCAGCACGGCATTGCGCAGCAGCAGGATCGGCCGCAGCGGCTGGCTTTCGCCGGGACCGGCGCAGCCGCAATCGATGTCGCGGCGCCCGCGCCACAGGTTGACGGCGATGGCGCCGGCGTAGGCCAGCATCAGCGCCGCCGCCGCCAGCGCCGCCAGGCCGCGGCTGACCGGCAGCAGCAGGCCGAGGGCGACGGCGCCCTCGAGCAGCGGCAGGGCGCGTGCCGCCGGCCTGACCAGCGCCGCCGGCAGCAGGGCGTAGGCTTCCAGCTGCGCGGCGAACCAGCGTGGCGCGCGCAGCTTGTGGGTCGCCGCCGTGGCGAGGATCGCGGCCAGCGCCAGGGCGCAGGCGTAGATCAGGATCGGATCGAGTGGCATGGCAAGCTCCTCAGTGGCTCTGCACCAGTGTCGGGGTCTTGGCGACCTTCTCCATGCTGCCGGTGTGCTTGCCGCTGTTCAGGTCGAAGATCTCCAGACCGCCGGTGACGGTGCTGGCGAGCAGCAGCGGGGCGTCGTCGCTGGTGGCGTGCAGGCTCCACATCAGGCCGGGCGCCTCGAGGGTGGCGATCTTCTTGCCGCTCTTCAGATCGAAGGCCCAGACGATGGTGCTCGGGTCTTCCCAGTTCAGCGGCTTGTGGTCGGGGTGCATCAGCACGTAGAGGCGATCGAGCTTGGGCGCCAGCGCCATGGTCTGCCAGCCGCCGGGTGCCCAGCCGGCCTTCTTCTCCTCGTCGCTGACGAGAGACCAGGTCGGCAGGAACTTCGGCTTGTCGCCGGACAGGTCGACCGGGTGGATCACCCCCTCGGTGGTGGTGAAGTAGTAGGTGTCGCCCTTGGCCACCGCGCGCTCGACCATCTTGACCTGGTTGGGGTCGAACATCGGCGTCTGGTGGCGGGAGACCTCCTGGCCCTGGTCGTTGAGGGTCACCACCTGCAGGCTGCCATCGCCGCACAGCGAGGCGAAGCGCCGCGCGCCCACCGGGTAGTTGAGGATGCAGCCGCCGATGGCGACCTCGCTGGCCACCTTGCGCGCCTGGATGTCGACCACGGTCACCGAGGTGGACGGGGTGAAGTTGTAGACGTAGACGAAGCGGTCGTCGCTGCTGGTGGTCAGCGCGTAGCGCTCGGTGATGCTGTTGGCGCGCTTGGGCGGAATCTCCACCTCCCAGAGCGGCGACAGGGTCGAGCTGTCCCAGGCGGTCAGCATGTCGGTGCGGGTGCCGCGCACGTAGCGCGACCAGTAGGTGTCGGCGGTGTAGAGCAGCTTCTGGTCGCGTGAGGGCACCATCGGCGCCATGCCGCCGGTGCTGAGCATGCCGAGCATGCGCTTGTTGTCCGGATCGACCACCACCACGCGGGTGGCGATCATGTTCTCGAACTCGACGTCGACGATGTAGGCGCGGTGCGGCTCCGGCGGGAAGGGCAGGGTGACCTGGCCTTCCTTCTCCACCGGCAGCTCGGCGTGGGCGGCGCCGGCCAGCACGATGCCGAGCGCCAGCGCGGTGCGGGCAAGGATGGGGCTTATTCGCATGGGATGGCTCCCTGTTCTAGTTGTTGGACCGCGCTCTTGACGCGGTGGATTGGCCACTTCGAGTCTGCCGGCAGGCGGGCGGCGCTGCATTGCTGTGTCTGCCAAATGCTTGTCTGCCTGTGCCATGCGCCCGGTCGTGCAGCGCGCTGGCGGAATGTCCGAGTGGTGCGGTCGGGTTGTAGCATTCGCCCCGATCCCCTAGGTATAGTCGCGTTTTTTCGGCCATTCCCTGCTCCCATGACTTCCCTCGCCCCTCTGGCCAATCTGATCCAGCGCTTCCAGCAGCAGACGCCCATCCGTGCCAGCTCGCTGATCGTCACCGTGTATGGCGATGCCATCGAACCCCATGGCGGCGCGGTGTGGCTGGGCAGCCTGATCCAGCTGCTCGAGCCGATGGGCATCAACCAGCGGCTGATCCGCACCTCGGTGTTCCGCCTGACCAAGGACGGCTGGCTGAAGGCCGACAAGGTCGGTCGGCGCAGCTACTACAGCCTGACCGGCGCCGGCCGGCGGCGCTTCGAGAAGGCCTTCAAGCGCATCTACAGCAGCAACGTGCCGGCCTGGGACGGCACCTGGTGCCTGGCGGTGCTGTCGCAGCTGGAGCCCAACAAGCGCAAGCAGGTGCGCGAGGAGCTGGAGTGGCAGGGCTTCGGCGCGCTGGCGCCGACCGTGCTGGCCAGCCCGCGCTGCGACCGCGCCGACGTGGCGGCGACCCTGCAGGAGCTGGAGGCGCTGGACGACACCATCCTGTTCGAGACCACCACCCAGGAGGTGCTGGCCTCCCGGGCGCTGCGCCTGCAGGTCAAGGAGAGCTGGAAGATCGACGTGCTCGGCTCCCACTACAGCGAGTTCATCCAGCTGTTCCGCCCGCTGTGGCAGGCGCTGCGCGAGCAGGCGCAGCTCGATCCGCAGGACTGCTTCCTGGCCCGCACCCTGCTGATCCACGAATACCGCAAGCTGCTGCTGCGCGACCCGCAGCTGCCCGACGAGCTGCTCCCCGGCGACTGGGAAGGCCGCGCCGCGCGCCAGCTGTGCCGCAACATCTACCGGCTGATCTGCGCGCCGGCCGAACAGTGGCTGAACCAGGTGCTGGAAACCGCCGAGGGCCCGCTGCCGGAGGCCGGCGAGAGCTTCCAGCGGCGCTTCGGCGGGCTGCAGTAGGCCCGCGCACGCGGTCGGCGGCGGCCGCGGGTCAAGAATGTTTATTCGATAGAAAGCCTTCGGTTATGTTTTTTGTATCGCTTGCAGAACGGCGTGCCGGGTCTCTGCTTGCTTGATAAGTGCTCTAAAACAAGGGTTTGACGGCTTTTGCTCGATCGGCTGGCGCCTGGCCGGTTGTCCGGTGCTCACGGGTTTTGGTGTAAGGGATACCTAAATAGACTTTTTTCCTGTTGATCTGTATCTCTTTTTGGGTATGCTCCGAACGTGCGGCTTTGCCTGACTGCCTGTGGCAGCAGCGCATGCAGCCAGAGCCCCCAAAGCCCAACAAGCCGATACAAGAATAATTCGGGAGCACCCCATGATCCGCCTCAAGCTGGCCGCCCTGGTCACCGCCGTTGCTTGCGCCGCCTCCGCCCAGGCCGCCGAGACCTATACCCTCAAGTTCGGTCACTTCCTGCCGTCCACCTCCTATCAGCAGCGCGAGATGTTCGAGCCCTGGTGCGCCAAGCTGAAGGACGAGTCCGCCGGCCGTCTGCAGTGCCAGATCTATCCGTCCATGCAGCTCGGCGGCACCCCGGCCAAGCTGGCCGACATGGTGCGCAACGGCGTCGCCGACATCGTCTGGACCGCACCGTCCTACTCGCCGGGCAAGTTCCCGCGCATCGAGGCGGTCGAGCAGCCGTTCCTGATTCCCTACGGTGCGCGCAACGGCGACCCGATCATCTGGAACTTCTACCAGCAGTACGCCCAGGACGACTTCAAGGGCTACAAGGTGCTGGCCATGCACGGCGACGGCGGCATGGGCTTCCATACCCGCAGCAAGGCGATCGACAGCCTCGACGACCTCACCGGCATGAAGCTGCGCGCTTCGCACCGCGCCTCGGCGCTGCTGGTCGAGGCCCTCGGCGCCGCGCCGGTGAGCATGCCGCCGCCGCAGATGACCGAGTCGCTGTCCAAGGGCGTGATCGACGGCGTGCTGTTCACCTGGAGCACCATCCGCGACGTCAAGGTCGACGAAGTGACCAGCTTCCACAGCGAGCCGCCGGCCGGCTCCCCGGCATTGACCAGCACCGTGCTGACCATGCTGATGAACGAGAAGAAGTTCGCCAGCCTGCCCAAGGACCTGCAGGAGATCATCGAGCGCAACAGCGGCCCGGCGCTCAACAACATGATCAGCAACGTCTGGGACCAGCACATGGAAGGCGCGATCAAGGCCACCCCGGCCGAGCAGATCGTCAACATCAGCGCGGAAAACTACGCCGCCATGCAGAAGGCCGCCGAGCCGGTGGCGCAGAACTGGGTCAAGGAAGTCGCCGCCAAGGGCGTCGACGGCGCGGCCCTGCTGCAGGGAGTGCGCGAGATTGCCGCAGCCCAGAAGCAGGCTCAGGCCCAGGTCCGGTAATCCATCATGGCCGAGTCGCTTTCCTTCGAAGGCGGCCTGGAACTGCAACGCGGCCCACTGGGCCGCGTTCTTTTTCTGGCCTGCCAAGGCTTTGCCCTCGCCGGTGGCCTGGTGCTGCTGGCGCTGATCAACATGTCGCTGATCTCGATCATCGGCCGCAAGCTGTTCGCCACCCCGATCCGCGGTGACATTGAGCTGATGGAGATGGGCGCGGCGGTGGCGATCGCCACCTTCCTGCCGCTGTGCGAACTGCGCGGCACCCACATCAAGGTCGACGCCTTCACCATGAAGATGTCCGCCGGCGTGCAGCGCAGCCTGGATGCCTGTGGCCATCTGCTGTGCCTGCTCGCCGCGCTGATCCTCGCCTGGCGCACCGGCCTGCAGCTGTTCGACAACCTGGAGTACGGCGACGTCTCCACCCTGCTGTCGATTCCGCTGTGGATTCCGCTGCTGCTGATCGTCCCCAGCCTGATCCTGCTGGCGCTGGCCAGCGCCTACCGGATCTTCATCTGTGTTGCTCCGGGAGGTCGCGCATGAGCGGTCTGAGTCTCGGCCTGATTGCCCTGGCGATCACCCTCACCCTGCTGGCGCTGCGCGTGCATATCGGCATCACCATGCTGATCGGCGGCGCGGCCTGCTTCTGGGCGGTCAACGACGGCGACCTGTCGTCGCTGCTGTTTACCCTCAACAACCTCGCCTACTCGCGGCTGTCCAACTACGACCTGGCGGTGATTCCGCTGTTCGTGCTGATGGGCCAGTTCGCCACCCACGGCGGCCTGTCGCGGGCGATCTTCCGCTGCGCGGCGGCCTTCATCGGCCACTGGAAGGGCGGCATCGGCATGTCGGCGATCGGCGCCTGCGCCGGCTTCGGCGCGATCTGCGGCTCCTCGCTGGCCACCGCGGCGACCATGAGCCACGTGGCGCTGCCCGAGCTGCGCCGGCACAACTACTCCGGCCGTCTGGCCACCGCCACGGTGGCGGCCGGCGGCACCCTGGGCATCCTGATTCCGCCGTCGGTGCCGCTGATCATCTACGCCGTGCTGACCCAGGAGTCGATCGCCAAGCTGTTCGTCGCCGCAGTGATCCCCGGCATCCTCGCCGCCATCGGCTACATGGTCGTGCTGCGCATCATGGTCGCCCGCGAGGGCGGTCACGACCACGAGCAGGCCAAGGCCGGCAGCGCCGAACGCCTCAAGGCCTTCGTCAACGTGCTGCCGGTGATCGGCGTGTTTGTGGTGGTGATCGTCGGCATCTACGGCGGCTGGTCCAACCCCACCGAGGCGGCCTCGATCGGCGCCGCGGCCTGCGGCATCCTCGCGGTGGTCCAGGGCGGCATGCGCTGGGAAGGCATCCGCACCAGCCTGCTCGGCACCGCGGAAACCACCGCGATGATCTTCCTCGTGCTGCTCGGCGCCGATCTGCTCAACTCCGGCCTGGCGCTGACCCAGATGCCCACCGAGCTGGCCGAATGGGTGAAGAACAGCGGCATGGCGCCGATGCTGGTGCTGCTCGCCATCCTCGTCACCTACCTGATCCTCGGCTGCGTGATGGACTCGCTGGCGATGATCCTGCTGACCATCCCGATCTTCTACCCGATGATCATGGGCCTGGACTTCTTCGGCCTGGACGAGTCCTCGAAGTCGATCTGGTTCGGCATCCTGGCGCTGATGGTGGTGGAGATCGGCCTGATCACCCCGCCGCTGGGGATGAACCTGTTCATCGTCCAGC
>NZ_FOXM01000018.1 GCF_900115715.1 Geopseudomonas sagittaria | reverse complement strand
GAGGGACTGAGCCCAGTCCGGCAGGGCGGTGTAGTGCAGGTGGTGCGGGCCGGCCCAGATGTACAGGGTGATCAGCGCCCAGAAGTGGACGATGGACAGGCGGTAGGAGTACACCGGGCGCTCGGCCTGCTTGGGCACGAAGTAGTACATCATGCCGAGGAAGCCGGTGGTCAGGAAGAAGCCCACGGCGTTGTGGCCGTACCACCACTGCACCATGGCGTCGGTGGCACCGGAGTAGATCGAGTAGGACTTGAGGAGGGTGACCGGGATTTCCAGGTTGTTGACGATGTGCAGCATCGCCGTGACCAGGATGAAGGCACCGAAGAACCAGTTGCCGACGTAGATATGCTTGGTCTGGCGCTTCATCACGGTGCCGAAGAACACCACCGCGTAGGCGACCCAGACGACGGTGATCAGGATGTCGATCGGCCACTCCAGCTCGGCGTACTCCTTGGAGGAGGTGAAGCCGAGCGGCAGGGTGATGGCCGCGAGCAGGATCACCAACTGCCAGCCCCAGAACACGAAGCTGGCCAGCGGACCGCCGAACAGGCGGGTCTGGCAGGTGCGCTGCACCGAGTAGAAGGAGGTGGCGAACAGGGCGCAGCCGCCGAAGGCGAAGATTACCGCGTTGGTGTGCAGCGGTCGCAAGCGACCGAAGCTGGTCCATGGCAGGTCGAAGTTCAAGTTCGGCCAGACCAGTTGGGCGGCGATCAGCACGCCGATTCCCATACCAACGATCCCCCAGATCACCGTCATGACGGCGAACTGGCGGACCACCTTGTAGTTATAAGCAGTCCCTAGGTTTTCTGTGCTCATTTTCGAGGTTCCACGACTAATGGGCTTGGATCGGAAAAAGATCAGCGTGAGCATGGATAAACCGCTCCTGTCAGATGTTGATACAAATCAAGGCCCTATGGCGTGTGAGGTTTTTTGCGTGAGTTTTCCCGAACTTTTATGGTCCGGTCCGGTCGGTGAGGTGCGCGGCCGGCTGATTCTGGCCCACGGCGCCGGCGCGCCGATGGACAGTCCGTTCATGAGCGCAATGGCCGAGCGCCTGGGCGAGTGTGGCGTGCGCGTGGTGCGTTTCGAGTTCCCCTACATGGCCGAGCGGCGCCGGAATGGCGGCAAGCGGCCGCCCAATCCACAGGCTCGCCTGCTCGAGTGCTGGCGCGAGGTCTGGCGCGAGGTGAATGCCCGCGAGCCGGGCGCCTGGGCCATTGGTGGCAAGTCGATGGGCGGGCGGATGGCCAGCCTGCTGGCCGACGAGCTGCAGCCGGCGGCACTGGTCTGCCTCGGCTATCCGTTCCATGCCGCCGGCAAGCCGGAGAAGCCGCGGGTCGAGCATCTGGCTGCCTTGCGCACGCCGACCCTGATCGTGCAGGGCGAGCGCGACGCGCTGGGCAACCGCGAACGGGTGGCGGGTTATAGCCTGTCGCCGGCGATCCGCCTGCTGTGGCTGGAGGCGGCCGACCACGATCTCAAGCCGCTCAAGGTTTCCGGCTTCAGCCATGCCCAACATCTGCAGCGCACGGCCGAGGCGATCGCCGGTTTTCTCGGCGGGTCCGCCTCCTGGCCCTTGTAGGAAACCGGACGCAGGCCTTTTCCACTATTCAGTGATGCGCAGGGTGGAGTGGAACTCGCTGGGCGAGTTTTCCCACCCCGCGTTGCGCGCGCTCAGCCGGCCAGCAGCTGGCGCAGCACATGGTGGAGGATGCCGCCGGCCTTGAAATAGTCGAGTTCGATGGCCGTATCGATGCGGCACAGCACCTCGAAGCGCTCTTCGGTGCCGTCGGCGCGCTGCAGCTCGACGATCAGCTTCTGCCGTGGCTGGAGTCCGGCGGCCAGGCCGTGGATGCTCAGCCGTTCGCTGCCGTTGAGCGCCAGGCTCTGGCGGTTCTGCCCGGCGACGAACTGCAGGGGCAGCACACCCATGCCGACCAGGTTGGAGCGGTGGATGCGCTCGAAACTCTCGGCGATCACCGCCTTGACCCCGAGCAGGTTGGTGCCCTTGGCGGCCCAGTCGCGCGATGAGCCGGTGCCGTACTCCTTGCCGGCGATCACCAGCAGCGGCACGCCCTCGGCCTGATAGCGCATGGCGGCGTCGTAGATCGACAGCTTGTCACCGGAGGGCTGGTGCAGGGTGTTGCCGCCCTCCTCGCCGCCGAGCATCTCGTTCTTGATGCGGATGTTGGCGAAGGTGCCGCGCATCATCACCTCATGGTTGCCGCGCCGCGCCCCGTAGGAGTTGAAGTCCTCCGGCGCCACGCCGAGGCCCTGCAGGTACAGGCCGGCCGGGGAGCTGGGCTTGATGCTGCCGGCCGGGGAGATGTGGTCGGTGGTGATCGAGTCGCCGAACAGGGCAAGGATGCGCGCCCCCTCGACATCGGCCAGCGCGGCCGCTGGCTGGTCGATGTGCTGGAAGAACGGCGGGTGCTTGATGTAGGTGGAGCGTGGATCCCATGGGTAGGTGGCGCCGGGACTGACGGCGATCGCCCGCCAGGCGGCATCGCCGCTGAACACGTCGGCATAATGGTGGCGGAACATGTCCTCTTCCACCGCGCCGACCGCCGCGGCCACCTCGGCGTCGCTTGGCCAGATGTCCTTGAGATACACCGGCTGGCCGTCGCTGCCGGTGCCCAGCGGCTCGCGGGTCAGGTCGATGCGCGTGGTGCCGGCCAGGGCGAAGGCCACCACCAGCGGCGGCGAGGCCAGCCAGTTGGCCTTGACCTGCGGATGCACGCGACCCTCGAAGTTGCGGTTGCCGGACAGCACCGAGCTGACGATCAGGTCGTTGGCGTTGACGCACTCCGCGATCGGCGGCGGCAGCGGCCCGGAGTTGCCGATGCAGGTGGTGCAGCCGTAGCCGACCAGATTGAAGCCGAGCTGGTCCAGGAACGGGGTGAGGCCGGCCTTGGCCAGGTAGTCGGTGACCACCTTGGAGCCGGGCGCCAGCGACGACTTGACCCAGGGCTTGCGGCTCAGGCCGCGCTCCACGGCCTTCCTGGCCAGCAGGCCGGCGGCCATCAGCACGCTGGGGTTGGAGGTGTTGGTGCAGGAGGTGATGGCGGCGATCACCACGTCGCCATGGTGCAGGCCGTAGTGGGCGCCGGCGACCAGAAAGTCGGTATCCAGCTCGGCCTTGCGTCCGGACAGCTCCAGCAGCAGGTCGAACTGGGCGCGGATGTCCTCCAGGGCGACGCGGTCCTGCGGGCGTTTCGGGCCGGCCAGGGAGGGCTGCACGCTGGTCAGGTCCAGGGTCAGGCTGTCGCTGAAGGTCGGCTCGTCGCCCGCCGCGCGCCACAGACCCTGGGCCTTGCAGTAGGCCTCGACCAGGGCGATGCGCGCCGGATCGCGGCCGGACAGGCGCAGGTAGTCGAGGGTGATCGCGTCGACCGGGAAGAAGCCGCAGGTGGCGCCGTATTCCGGGGCCATGTTGGCGATGGTGGCGCGATCGGCCAGCGGCAGGTGATCGAGGCCGGGACCGAAGAATTCGACGAACTTGCCCACCACCCCGCGCTTGCGCAGCAGCTCGGTGACGGTCAGCACCAGGTCGGTGGCGGTCACCCCTTCGCGCAGCTTGCCGGCCAGGCGCACGCCGACCACCTCGGGAATCAGCATCGACAGCGGTTGGCCGAGCATCACCGCCTCGGCCTCGATGCCGCCCACGCCCCAGCCGAGCACGCCCAGGCCGTTGATCATGGTGGTGTGCGAGTCGGTACCGACCAGGGTGTCCGGGTAGGCGAGGGTGGCGCCGTCGTCGTCGCGGCTCCACACCACCTGGCCCAGGTACTCCAGATTGACCTGGTGGCAGATGCCGGTGCCCGGCGGCACCACGCGGAAGTTGGCGAAGGCCTGCTGGCCCCAGCGCAGGAAGGCGTAGCGCTCGTGGTTGCGCTGCATCTCGATGGCCACGTTGTCGGCGAAGGCGCTGGGGTCGGCGAAGCGGTCGACCATCACCGAGTGGTCGATCACCAGGTCCACCGGCGACAGCGGGTTGATCCTTTGCGGATCGCCGCCGGCGCGGGCCATGGCATCGCGCATGGCGGCCAGATCGACCACCCCGGGCACGCCGGTGAAGTCCTGCATCAGCACCCGTGCCGGGCGGAACTGGATTTCCTGCTCCGAGCTGCGCTTGTGCAGCCACGCCACCACCGCCCGGCAGTCGGCGGCGGTCACGCTGCGGCCGTCCTCGCAGCGCAGCAGGTTCTCCAGCAGCAGCTTGAGCGAGACGGGCAGTTGCTTGATGTCGCCGAGGCTGCGTGCGGCGTCGGGCAGGCTGAAGTACTGGTAGGTGCGGCCGTCGACCTCGAGGCTGCGGCGGCAGTTGAAGCTGTCCGGGTGGGACATGGCGGTGTCCTCCAGTCGGGATGCGCGGCGGACGGCGCGGGGCTGATTCTCAAGCCTAGTCCGTCCTGTGGCCGGCTGCCGCGCGGTTGGCCGCGCCAGCGCTTTGCGCGACAATGCCGGCCTGTCACGCGGAGTTCCCCCATGTCCCAGCAACCCGACGCCATTCTCGATGCCACCGGCCTCAACTGCCCCGAGCCGGTGATGATGCTGCACAACAAGGTGCGCGACCTGCCGGCTGGCGGCCTGCTCAAGGTGATCGCCACCGACCCGTCGACCCGCCGCGACATTCCCAAGTTCTGCCTGTTCCTCGGCCACGAACTGCTCGAGCAGCAAGAAGAGGCGGGCACCTACCTGTACTGGATCCGCAAGAAGCTCGACTGAGCGTGGCCTGCGGCAGGGTGGAGAACCGCGCAGCGTTTTCCACCCAGTGCTGCTTTGCTGGGCAATGCCTGCGGCGGTTTCCCAGCCTACGCGGGAGCGCGGATCTGGCGCCGCGCGATGCGCTGCAGACGCACGCCGAGCAGCACGGCGGCGCAGGTCAGGCCGATCACCAGGCCCTGCCACAGCCCCGCCGGGCCGCTGGGCGGGCCGAGCAGCTCGCTGAGGCCCAGGCTGTAGCCGATCGGCAGGCCGATGCCCCAGTAGGCCAGCAAGGTGATCAGCATGGTCGCACGGGTGTCGTGGTAGCCTCGCAGGGCGCCGGCGGCGGTGACCTGGATGGCGTCGGAGAACTGGAACAGCGCCGAGTACATCAGCAGCGCGCCGGCCACGGCGAGTACCTCGGCATTCGGCGTGTAGAGGCGGGCGATGTCGCCGCGCAGCCACAGCATCAGACTGGCCGAGCAACAGGCGTAGACCAGCGCGGTAGCCATCGCGACCCCGGCGGAAAAGCGCGCATCACGCGGCGCCCCGCGGCCCAGTGCCTGGCCGACCCGTACCGTGGTGGCCATGGCCAGCGAGTAGGGGATCATGAACACCATCGAGGAAAAATTCAGCGCCACCTGATGCCCGGCGACCACGCTGGCGCCCAGGCTGCCGATCAGCAGGGCGATCACCGAGAAGATGCTGGCCTCGGCGAAGATGGCGATGCCGATCGGCAGGCCGAGGCTCAGCAGCGCGCGGATCGCCGGCCACTGCGGCCCTTCCAGGTGCTCGAACAGCCGGCTCGACTTGTACAGCGGCGCCCAGTGCACCCACCACAGCATGGCACCGAGCATGAACCACAGCACCAGCGCGGTGGCCCAGCCGCAGCCGACGCCGCCCATGGCCGGCAGGCCGAGCTTGCCGTAGATGAAGATGTAGTTGAGCGGGATGTTCAGTAGCAGACCCAGCAGGCCGATCACCATGGTCGGTCGGGTGCTGCCCAGACCGTCGCTGAAGCCGCGCAGCACCTGGAACAGCGCGAGGGCCGGGAAGCCGAGCGCCACGGCCTGCAGGTAGCCCATGGCGGTATCGGCCAGCGCCGCCTCGACCTGCATGAGCAGCAGCAGCGGGCGCGCCGAGAACAGCAGCAGGGCGGCGCTCAGACCGATGGCCAGTGCCAGCCACAGCGCCTGGCGCACCAGCGGGCCGATCAGCGCGTAGCTGCCGGCGCCGACCTTGCGCGACACCTTGGCGGTGGTGGCCAGCAGGATGCCGCCCATCAGCAGCAGCAGCGGTACCCAGATCGAGTTGCCCAGCGCCACGGCGGCCAGGTCGCGCGCGCCGACCCGGCCGGCCATCACGGTATCGACGAAGCCCATGGCGGTGTTGGCCAGCTGGGCGACGATGATCGGACCGGCGAGGGCGAGCAGGGCTTGGACTTCGTTAAGGCTGCGGCGGGCGCGGGAGACGGCGGATGACGGGGGCAGGGGGGACATGGCGGGCCTCGAAAAACAGCCGGTAAGTCTACGCCGCGCACCAGAATGGAGCCAGCGCAGTGCCGCGCCTGATCGGCCGATCAGGTAAAGTGGCGGCAACTCCCGACTTTCCGACGGATACCGCCCATGCGCCTGCTGGCCGACGAAAACATCCCGCTGCTCGATCCCTTCTTCGCCTCCTTCGGCGAGATCCGCCGCATGCCCGGTCGGGCCATCGACCGCGCCGCCGTGGCCGACGCCGACGTGCTGCTGGTGCGCTCGGTGACCCGCGTCGACCGGGCGTTGCTGGAAGGCAGTGCGGTGAAGTTCGTCGGTACCTGCACCATCGGCACCGACCACCTGGATCTGGCGTACTTCGCCGAGGCCGGCATCGCCTGGTCCAGCGCGCCGGGCTGCAACGCCCGCGGCGTGGTCGAGTACGTGCTCGGTGCGCTGCTGGCCCTGGCCGAGCGCCACGGTGTCGAGCTGGCCACGCGCACCTACGGGGTGGTCGGCGCCGGTCAGGTCGGTGGTCGCCTGGTCGAGGTGTTGCGCGCTCTGGGCTGGAGCGTGCTGGTCTGCGATCCGCCGCGCCAGGCGCGCGAAGGGGGCGACTTCGTCACTCTCGAGGAGATCGTGCGGCGCTGCGACGTGATCAGCCTGCACACGCCGCTGACCCGCGACGGCGGCGACGCCACCTGGCACCTGCTGGACGCCGGGCGGCTGGCGCAGCTCAAGCCCGGCAGCTGGCTGATCAACGCCAGCCGCGGCGCGGTGGTCGACAATGCGGCGCTCAAGGCGCACCTGCAGGGCGGCGCCGATCTCGAGGCGGTGCTGGATGTCTGGGAGGGCGAGCCGCAGGTGGATGCCGAGCTGGCCGCGCTGTGCCGCCTGGCCACCCCGCATATCGCCGGCTACAGCCTGGACGGCAAGCTGCGCGGCACCGAGCAGATCTATCAGGCGTTCTGTAGCTGGCGCGGCGAGGCGGCGCCGGTCGGCCTGCAGCAGTTGCTGCCGCCGGCCTGGCTCAGCGAGCTGGTGCTGCACGAGCAGGCCGAGCCGAGCTGGGCGCTGGCCACGGTCTGCCGGGCGGTGTACGACCCGCGCCTGGACGATGCCGCCTTCCGGCGCAGCCTGGTCGGCGACGCCGAGGCGCGCCGCGCCGGCTTCGATGCGCTGCGCAAGCACTATCCGATGCGTCGCGAGCTGCCGGAACTGACGGTGCGGGTGCTGGGGGAGGCGCAACAACTGCGCCGCCAGTTGGCGGCGCTGGGGGTCCGGCTGGGCTGATCAGCGCAGCCGGCGGCGGAACGACTTGGCGTCCTGTTCCAGCTGGCGGCAGGCCTGCAGGATCATCCGCTCGGTGATCGGAATTTCCCGGCCCTGGGCATCGATGATCGCGCCCAGCTGCTGGTGGCGAAGCTGGCGCACGGTGTGCTGGCGACTGGGCTGTTGCTGTTCGCGGTGCATGGCGGTCTCTCCTTATTCTGCCGATGAGGGGCAGTCTAGTTCCGCCAGATGAAGTCCGGATGACAGCCCGCCTGTGGCGTCTTGACGCAGGATCCCGTCAGACCCTGCGCCTGGAGCCTGGCGGCAACTAGTTCTTGGCGATCAGGTTGCCGGCGTGCAGGCCGCACTCCTTGTGGGTGGCCTCTTCCCACCACCAGCGGCCTTCGCGCTCGTGCTGGTTGGGCAGCACCGGGCGGGTGCAGGGCTCGCAGCCGATGCTGATGAAGCCCTGCTCGTGCAGCGGGTTGTAGGGGATCTCCAGCATGCGGATGTAGCCCCAGACTTCCTCGCTGCTCATGTTGGCCAGCGGGTTGAACTTGTACAGCGGCTGCTCAGGCGTGGAGAAGGCGCCGTCCACTTCGAGCACCGCCACCTGGCTGCGGGTGCCGGGGCTCTGGTCGCGGCGCTGGCCGGTGGCCCAGGCCTTGACGCTGGCCAGCTTGCGCTTGAGCGGCTCGATCTTGCGGATGCCGCAGCATTCGCCGTGGCCGTCCTTGTAGAAGCTGAACAGGCCCTTTTCGCGCACCAGCGGCTCGAGCAGGCGCGGATCCGGGGAGAGCACCTCGATCTGGATGCCGTAGTGCTCGCGCACCTGCTCGATGAAGCGGTAGGTCTGCGCGTGCAGGCGGCCGGTGTCCAGGCTGAACACCTTGACGTTCTTGTTCAGCTTCCAGGCCATGTCCACCAGCACCACGTCCTCGGCGCCGCTGAAGGAGATCCACAGCTCGTCGCCGAAATGCTCGAAGGCAAGCTTGAGCACCTCCTGCGGGGATTTGTCGGCGTAGGCAGCCGCCAGGGCGGCAACATCGAAGGTCTGGCTCATCGGGGTGTCCGGTTGATTCGTGGCTAATGCGTAGCCGCGATGGTAACAGCAAGGCGTTTATGCTTTGAAATAACCAAATAATGCTGCACTACTAACCATAAGGAATATGTAGTCGGCGCGGCTCGTCGCTGGTGCCCGGCTTTTTCGGCGCGCCGGCGCGCGCTGCGTTGCACCCCGGCAGGCAAGTCGCTAGAGTGCCGCCTCCGTCACTGGCTGATAAATGAGGAATGCCCTGTGGAAATCGCCTGCCTTGATCTCGAGGGTGTACTGGTCCCGGAAATCTGGATCGCCTTCGCCGAAAAAACCGGAATCGACGCGCTCAAGGCGACTACCCGCGACATTCCCGACTACGACGTGCTGATGAAGCAGCGTCTGCGCATTCTCGACGAGCACGGCCTGAAGCTGCGCGACATCCAGGAAGTGATTGCCACCCTGCAGCCGCTGGAAGGCGCGGTGGAGTTCGTCGACTGGCTGCGCGAGCGCTTCCAGGTGGTGATCCTCTCCGACACCTTCTACGAGTTCTCCCAGCCGCTGATGCGCCAGCTCGGCTTCCCGACCCTGCTGTGCCACAAGCTGATCACCGACGAGACCGATCGCGTGGTGGACTACCAGCTGCGCCAGAAGGATCCCAAGCGTCAGTCGGTCATCGCCCTGAAGAGCCTGTACTACCGGGTGATCGCCGCCGGCGACTCGTACAACGACACCACCATGCTCAGCGAAGCTCACTCCGGCATCCTGTTCCATGCGCCGGACAACGTGATCCGCGAGTTCCCGCAGTTCCCGGCGGTGCACACCTACGAGGACCTCAAGCAGGAGTTCCTCAAGGCTTCGGTGCGCGAGCTCAGCCTGTAAGGGTAGCGCTGCCGTAGCAAGACCGAGGCCCGCCACTGTGCGGGCCTCGGTGTTTATGGGCGGTGGGAAATCACCGGGGCTGGCGCGGCACCATCCGCAGTCGCGCGCTCAGGCCAGCCACAGCCGCACGTCGCGCACGATGAAGTTGCCGCTGTACAGCGGATGCGCCGCGCCGATGGGGTCCAGCTCGAAGTGGCGCTTCTGCTCCTCCGGCAGGCCCTCGTAGCCGCCGATCACCTGGTACAGCCAGCTTTCGGCATCCCAGGGCAGCTCCTGCTGCGCTCGCCACTCCAGTGCCGACACCGGCTGGCCGCTGTCGATCACCTGGCAGAAGTAGGCCGACACCGCCTCGCGGATCGGGTTGTGGGCGATCTCGAAGGCTTCCACCTCGCCGAGCACGAACTCGCCGGCCTCGGCCGGCGCGGGGGCGAAGCGGTCCTGGGGTTGCAGGGCGCGGATCTGCGCCACCAGGCCGAGCAGTTCGTCCTCATGCAGCGGGTTGTGGATGTCCACGGCGGCCGGAGCGAGGATGGCGGGCGCCTGGTTGAACAGCTGCGGCACCGTCTGGTGGGCGGCATGGTTGCCCACCTGGTAGTCCGGCTGCTGCTCCAGGTGCAGCAGCCAGCCCTTGAGCAGGCGGGTGCGCCCGCGGATCTGCCGGAAGCGGCCGAGCAGCTCGAGCAGGCGACCCTGGACGATGCTCAGCTCCTGGGTGCAGGCGCTGACCGTGCGCTGCAGGCTGGCGACCAGCAGGCGGCGCAGTTCGCGCAGGTCGCCGGCGCTGTCGGCCAACTCCTCGAAGCTGATCATCTCCAGGCCGGCGAGCAGCTCGCTGACCTGCGCCTGGGCCAGTTCGTTCTCGCGGATCTTGGCGTTGAGGGTGCCGACGTAGCCGAACTCGTTGTTGATCCGGCTCCACAGCACGCGGATACCGTGGCTGAGGGTTTCGCCGAAGGCGTAGACGCGCTCCTTGAGGTCCGCCAGGTAGGCGTCGGCCGCGGCGTAGTCGCCCTGGTGGCGGGCTTCCCGGTAGTGCGCGGCGAGGGTCTTGAAGGTGGCCAGCGCACTGCCAGTATTGGCGTCGATCTGCCGGTTGCGGTCGTCGCGCAGGGCTTCCTCGAGCAGGGCGCGCACCACCCGGCGCAGGTGCAGGTCGGCGCCGGGTTCGGGGCGGTAGAGGATGCCGTCCTTGACCAGCCGTTCCTGCACCGCCGGCTCCAGCGCCTGGTCGGGCAGGGAGCCGGCCAGGTAGGCGTCCATGATCGGTTCGGCATGCCGGCCCAGCTGGCGCAGGAAGCGCACCCCGGCCTGATGCAGGTTGCCGCTCATAGCAGGCTGCCCTGGCTGGCGCTTTCGGCGCGCTCTTCCAGCGTCAGGCCCTCGGTCTCGTCGATGAAACGGATCACCTCGTACAGGTACTCCAGCTTGCCGGTGCCGAGGTAGATCTGCTTCTCGGGGTTGGGGCGCAGCAGGTAGCCCAGTTCGCACAGGCGCTTGAACACCTGCTTGATCTGGCCGTCGACGTTGCTGCTGGTGGAGCCGAACAGCCGGTAGTGGCTGATGCGCGCCAGCTGTTCACGGAACGCCGGGGTGTCCTCGACGACGCTCTGCAGCTCGTTGAGGCGCAGGGCGCTGCCTTCGCTGAGCGGCGCGTCCTGGGCGCCGGCTTCCTGCACCAGCACCAGCCATTCCACCAGCGGCGTCAGGGCGTTGCAGACATCGCGGAACTGCTGGCCGATCACCCGGCGCTGGTCATCGCCGAGCTGGCGGTAGGCACAGAAGAACACCTCGCCCTCGCTGCTACCGCCGACGGTGGCCACCGCGCGGTTGAGGGTGGCCAGGTAGTCGTCCACCTGCTCGCGGTTGGCCGGCGTCTTCAGGAAGCGCCAGCCGTCCTCGTCGCTGGTGCGGCAGATGAAGTCGCCCTTGAGTAGGCGCTCGATCACTTGTCCCTTGGTCGAGAGCATTCAGGCAACCTCCCCGGTTTTCCGGCCCTTCAGGCGTTCGGCGATGACATCCAGCTGCGGCTTGACCACCTGCAGCTGGCGGGTCTGCTTGTTGACGATGTAGCGGTTGGCGAACAGTGCCAGCACCTCGGAGTCCGGGTTGGGGAAGGCGCCGAGGATGCGGATGTTGTTGCTCGAGCAGGCGTCGAAGATCTTCTTCACGTTGTTGTGGTGCAGGGTGCCCAGCTCGTCGATCGGCCAGTGGATGGTGGCCGGCGCGTTGCCGCGCAGCAGGCGGGTGAAGGCGAGCAGGAACTTGCAGAGGATCAGGTAGGCCATGCCGTGGCTGGACGACTCGTTGAGCTGGCGGTCGGTGCGGATCACCAGGTCGCTGTTGCCCTCGCGCAGGCGCAGTTCGATCTCCAGCAGGGCAGCGATGCCACCGCCCAGCGCCGAGCGGCCGATGATGTCCAGCGCGCGGCGCATGCTGCTGGTGTAGTCCTCGCCGGGCAGCTCGCTGAAGCCGCTCTCGCGCCACTCGCGGAACGCCTGGATGAAGGCCTTGAGCTCCGGCCAGAATTCCAGCTCGCTGATCCGCGAGCGGATGCGTACCGCCGACTCCGATACGCCGTCGAGGAACAGCTCCTCGCTGACCTCGCGGGTGATCCGGGCGCTCTGCGTGGCGATGCGCCGGTCGATGTCGGCGAGCACCTCGTAGTAGCCGTGCAGGTCGATGCCGAAGATCTTGCCCTGTTCGCGCAGGGCGGTGAGGCTCTGCGGGACCATCACGTTGAGCAGTTGCGCCAGGTGCGGCACCAGCTTGCGGTAGTCGAGGCCGGGAATGCCGCGCTCGTTGACCAGGGTGCACTCCTCGCGGCTGCGCTCCCAGGTTTCCGCCAGGCTGGAGCCGGACTGGCTGACGATCAGGCTGTCGAAGCGCTCGACGTGGGTCTTGATGGCGGCGAGCATCTGCTCGCGGCCGTGCAGCAGCTCCTCGCCCAGGCGCAGGCGCTCGTCCAGTTCGCCGGCGGCGATCTCGCCGTCGCGGGGCAGCTTCAGCTCGCCGAGGCGGCGCAGCAGCGTCTTCAGGCGACTCAGGGCGTCGTCGAGGCGGCCCTTGTCCTGCAGGGCCTGCACGCGGCGCTCCTCCAGGGTGCTGCGTTCGCTCTTGTAGTCGGCCGTGGCGCTCTTCAGCTGCTGGTCCAGGCTGCTGGCGCGGCTGCGGCTTTCGCCCAGCTCGCCCTGCAGCTTCGGCTTGCGCTGCAGCCAGGTGTGCCGGTACCAGTCGTCATAGCGCAGCACCTCGGGACGCCGCTGCTCGGTGTGCTGGATACGTTCGGCGAGGGTCTTGATCTGCCGCTTGAGGCCGACGATCACGCTTTCGTCGACGCCGCGCGACCTCAGCTCGGCCTGGTACCAGCGTTCGCACTCGGCCAGTTCGCTCTTCGCCTTGGCGCGGCGCTCGTCGGCGCCGGCCTTGAGCTGGCGGATCTGGCCGTCGAGGCTGCCGAGCACCTGCTGCCAGTGGGCGGAGGCTTCCAGGCGCTCCTCGCTGTGCTGGGCCTTCAGCTCGCTCAGCCAGCCGTCACGCTCGGCGGTCAGCACCTTGAGGGCGGCGTCGTGCTCGACCTGCTGCTTGCGGGCCTGGGAGCGACGCTCCTGCACGGCGGCGTCCAGCTTGTCCTTCTGGCTGCGGCGCTCCTCCTTGAGGCGCTGGCGGTCGTCGCGGCGGCCCTGCGCCTCGCTACGCGCGACGATCAGCTGGCGCTGCAGTTCGTCGAGGGCGGCGCTGGCCTCGACCAGGCGCGCCTCCGCGTCCTGCTGCTGGTTCTGCGCGTCCTGCAGGGCGTCCTTGGCGAGCTGCAGGCGCTGGCGCAGTTCCTGTTCGCTGGCGGCGTACTCGGGGGTGTCGAGGGCGGTGAGGTCCAGCTGCAGGCCGAACAGGCTGTCCGCCGCGCCGTCGACCAGCGCCGGCTTGAGGTCGGCACGCTGCAGCAGCGCCGGATGGATCACCTTGCCGAGGTGCGCCTCCCAGCCGGGCTGCTCGCGGCGCAGGAACTCCAGCAGGGTGTGCTGGCCGGGGTAGAGCATGCGCTCGAGATCGTCGAGCTGCTCCTGGCGCTCGACCGCCCGGCGGGCGCACAGGCCCAGCGCGCTGTTGGCCTCGTCGCGGCGGCTGCGCAGCTGGCGCTCCTGGCCCTCCAGCTGGCGAACCCTGGTTTCGCTGGCGTCGACCTTTTCGTCGGTCTCCTCGAGGCGGCGGTCGAGGATCGCCAGGGCGAGGTTTTCCTCTTCGCTGTAGCCGACGCTGGCGATCTGCTGCTCGAGGCGGCCGCGCTCCAGCTTCAGCGCGTATTCGCGCTGGGTGAAGTCCTCCAGGCCCTGCTGGCGGCGGGCGGCGAAGTGCTTTTCCAGTGCGTTCAGCGCTTCGTCCTGCTGGGCCTTCTGGGTGTCGCGCTCCTCGCGCAGCGCTTCCTGCTGCTCGTGCAGTTGCTCGAGTGCCGTGCCGAGCTGGTCCTTGATCGCCTGCTGGCGCTCCAGGTAGGCGCGCTCGACGTCCTGGTGCTGTTCGGTGAGCAGGCGGTGGCGGGCTTCCAGGTTGCCCAGCTCGTCGCGCCAGGCGCCGACCTGCTCGAGGTCGGCCCTGGCCTGGTCGATGTCGGCGTCGAGGAAGGCCTGGTACTGGCTTTCGATCTGGTTCAGCTCGTCCTCGGCGCGGCTGATATCGCCGCGGGCGGCCGACAGGTCCTGGTTGAGGCTGTCGCGCTGCTCCTTCCAGCGCTCCTCCAGTTGCTTGAGCTGGAAGCCGCTCTGCTCGATCAGCGCGGCGGTCTCCTCCTGGCGCTGGTACAGGCGCGGCTCGTCGGCCTTGTAGCCGAGCAGCAGGCCGCCCAGGCGCGACTCGTTGGCCAGCAGCTCCTGGTATTCGCGCTCCAGCTTGTCGAACTCCGGGCGGATCGCGTTGAAGCCCTGGATCAGCCGGCTGTCGCGGATCCAGTCCTCGACGCGCTGCAGGTTGAGGTGGGTGGCCGGCGGGCTGACGCCGTCCTCCTCGAGGATCGCGGCGACCATCGACTTGACGGTCTCCATCTTGCCTTCGCGCGAGTGCACGGCGCGGGCCAGCTTCTCGATATGGCGCAGCGAGTGCTCGGGCTCGCACAGCGAGAACTGCCGCGCCCAGCTGCGCAGTTCGACCCGGTCGCTGTCGCCGGCGAGTAGACTGCGGTCGTTCTGGATGATGGCGCGGAACTGGCGGGTATTGAGCAGGCGGGTGGTGAATACGCCGGCCTGCTTGAGGCGCCGGCCGAGCTCTTCCATGCTCAGGCAGGTGATGGCGTCGCCCTGGCGACTCTTCACGTAGTCGTCCAGCTCGAAGCCCTTGTGCACCAGGCGGTAGGCCACGCCCTTGCCGCCGCTGGCGGCGGCCAGGACGACCTGGCACAGCTGGTCATCCATGCGCCGGTATTCGTAGATGATGAAGCTCTGCTCGGTGGGCAGGTACCAGCGCTCGAAGCTGTCGCGGGTGGCCGGCACCACGCGGCTGGGGTATTCGCCGTAGAACACCGGCACCAAGCGCTGCAGGGTGGTCTTGCCGGAGGCGTTGGTGCCGCAGATGTTGGTGTGGTCATCGACGACCAGCTCCACCACGCCCTGCAGGTGGGTGTTGATCAGGATGATACGGTTCAGACTGGGCATGGGGATCCTTTCTGTGCAACGAAGCGGGCCGGGGCGCAGTGTAGACAGGCGGCGCGCGCGGAAGTGTCGCCCCGGTCGCCTTTCCGGTCGCGGGTAAATATCAGTCGAGGGTGGCTTCCAGGGTCTGCAGCAGCACGCGCACCTTGGTCTTCGACTCCTCGTACTCGGACTGCCACTCGGAGTCCATGACGATGCCGCCGCCGCCCCAGCAACTGGCCTGGCCGGCCTGCAGGAGGACGGTGCGGATGCAGATCGAGCTGTCCATCTCGCCGCGGCTGTCGATGAACAGCAGCGAGCCGCAGTAGATCGAGCGGCGGCTCGGCTCCAGTTCGTCGATGATCTGCATGGCGCGGATCTTCGGCGCGCCGGTGATCGAGCCGCCGGGGAAGCTGCCGGCCAGCAGGTCGAAGGCGTCCAGGCCCGCGGCCAGCTCGCCGGTCACCGAGCTGACCAGGTGGTGCACGTTGGGATAGCTTTCCAGGGCGAACAGTTCCGGCACGCGCACCGAACCGGTACGGCAGCTGCGGCCGAGGTCGTTGCGCAGCAGGTCGACGATCATCAGGTTCTCGGCGCGATCCTTGCGGCTGGCCAGCAGCTCGGCGGCCAGGGCACGGTCTTCGCCGGCATCGCGGCCGCGCGGGCGGGTGCCCTTGATCGGCCGGGTCTCGACCTGGCCCTGGCGCACACTGAGGAAACGCTCCGGCGACAGGCTGAGGATCGCGCCGTCGTCCAGCGCGAGGTAGCCGGCGAAGGGCGTCGGACAGGCGTCGCGCAGCGCGCCGTAGGCCGCCCAGGGGTCGCCCTGCCAGGGGGCCTGGAAGCGCTGGGCGAAGTTGACCTGATAGCAGTCGCCGGCGCGGATATAGGCCTGGATTCGCTCGATGGCGGCCTGGTACTGGCCGGCGTCGATGTCGGCGGCAAACGGCGCGAGCAGGCGGAACTCGCCGGGTGGGGCGGGCGTGGCGGGCGCCTCGAACAGGGCGATCAGCGCATCACGGCGCTGGGCGGCCAGGCTCGGGTGGAACACCAGCTGCGAGGTCTGCCGCTGGTGGTCGCTGACCAGCGCCCAGGCATGCAGGCCGAAGGCCGCGTCGGGCAGTTGCAGGTCGTCGGCGGCCTGCGCGGGCAGGCGCTCCAGGCGGCGGCCGAAGTCGTAGCCGAGGTAGCCGAGCAGGCCGCCGGTGAACGGCAGCTCGCAGCCATCCGGCGCTTCGGCGCGGCCCAGGCTGGCGAGGGCGGCCCGGCAACGGGCGAGGAAGGCGCGGCCGTCCTCGCCGGATTCGGGCGAGAGGCGCTGCTCGGGCCAGGCGCTGAACAGATCGAAGCGGCCGCGATCGGCACCCGGCCGGCCGCCGTCCAGCAGGCAGGCGCCGGGAGCGGCGCGCACGAGGGCGAAACGCTCGCGGGGATCGGCGTGGTAGGGCAGGGGGTGAACGCAGCAGGTGGGCATGGCTAGGCTCGAACGATCGCAAGCCGGAATTCTAACGCAGGGGCGCGGCAGGATGGGTGGGGTTGTGGGGAGAAGCGGGCGCCTGGCTGGCAGGCGCCCGCAGAGGGCCAGAGCTCGACTGGTTTAGAGCTCGACCGGCTTGATGTGGCCGAACAGCTCCTGGGAGAAGCGCACGCGCTGCTCCGGGGTTTCCTCGATGCCCTTGGCCTTCAGTTCGGCCAGGCGTTCCTCCACGGCGTGGGCGCGATGGGTCAGGCCACAGTCGTTGGCGATCTGGATGTTCAGGCCCGGACGGGCGTTGAGCTCCAGGATCAGCGGTCCCTTCTCCTGGTCGAGCACCATGTCGACGCCGATGTAGCCCAGGCCGCACAGCTCGTAGCAACCCGCGGCCAGCTTCATGAAGCCGTCCCAATTGGGCAGCTGCACGCCATCCACCGCGTTGGTGGTGTCCGGGTGCTTGGTGATCTTGTTGTTCAGCCAGGTGCCGCGCAGGGTGATGCCGGTGGCCAGGTCGACACCGACGCCGATGGCGCCCTGGTGCAGGTTGGCCTTGCCGTTGGACTGGCGGGTCGGCAGGCGCAGCATGGCCATCACCGGGTAGCCCATCAGCACGATGATGCGGATGTCCGGCACCCCCTCGTAGCTGATGCTCTTGAAGATCGGATCCGGGGTGACCCGGTATTCGATCAGCGCGCGGTCGCGACCGCCACCCAGCGAATACAGGCCGGAGAGGATGCTGGAGAGCTGCTGCTCGATCTCGTCGCGGCTGACGATCTTGCCGGAGACGGTCTTGAAGCGGCCCTCGAAGCGGTCGGCGATCACCAGGATGCCATCGCCGCCGGCGCCCTGCGCCGGCTTGATCACGAAATCGTTGTGTCCGGCGATGATCTCGTCGAACTTCTCGATTTCCTTCTCGGTGGAGATGATGCCGTACATCTCCGGCACGTGGATGCCAGCGGTGATGGCGCGCTCCTTGGTGAGGATCTTGTCGTCCACCACCGGATACAGACTGCGCTTGTTGTACTTCAGCACGTAGTCCGCGTTGCGCCGGTTGATGCCCATGATGCCCTTGGCATGCAGGGCCTTCCAGGTTTTGATCAGACCGAACATGGCATCAGTCCTTGAGGAAGGCTTTGAAGCGGAACAGCTCGGTCAGGCGGTAGCCGCGGTAGCGACCCATCGCCAGCATGAAGCCCACCAGAATCAGCAGCACGGCCGGGAAGGTGAAGATGAAGTAGGTCAGCTCCGGAATGCTCATCAGCAGGTGCGCCAGGGTGGCGGCGATCAGGGTGCCGACGGCGACCTTGAAGGCATGGCTGCCGCCACGTTCTTCCCAGGTGATCGACAGGCGTTCGATGGTCATGGTCAGGATCACCATCGGGAACAGCGCCACCGACAGGCCGCGCTCGAGGCCGAGCTTGTGGCTGAACAGGCTGATCACCGCGATCAGCACCACCACGAAGGTCAGCACCACCGACAGGCGTGGCAGCATCTGCAGCTTGAGGTGCTCGAGGTAGGAGCGCAGCGACAGGCCCAGCGCGGTGATGATGGTGAACAGCATGATGCCGAAGCCCAGCTGGGTCTCGCGGAAGGCCAGGGCGATCAGTACCGGGGTGAAGGTGCCGAGGGTCTGCAGGCCGCCGAGGTTGCGCAGGATCAGGATCACCAGCACGCCGATCGGGATCATGATCATGATCTGGTAGGTCTGCTGGGTCTGCAGCGGCAGGCCGTACAGCGAGTACTCGAGGAAGCCCGAATCGGCCGAGGCGTCGGACTGCTTGGCCAGGCGGATGGCGTTCAGCTCGCTGGTGTTGAGGGTGAAGCTGACCTGCGGCTGCTTGCCGCCATCGACCTTGACCAGTTCGCCGTCACCCAGCCACCAGATCAGGCGGTCGCGCGGCAGGCCCTGCTGGCCATTCTCGGGGTTGAAGTACAGCCAGTTCTGGCCGTTGAAGCTGCGCAGCCACAGCTCGGGGGTCTGCACCTGGTTTTCGATCAGGCGGATGGTGTTGACCCGTTCCAGCGGCACATGGGCGATGGACAGCAGCAGGTCGATGACCCGCGCGCGATTGTTGACCGAGGTGTCGCCGGCGAGCAGCAGCTTGACGTTGTCGTCATTGAGGTTGTTGACGCGCTTGATGGTCTCGCTGATGAAGGTCTCGACGTCGGCCGAATGCTGGCGGATGGGCGCCAGCAGGGCCTCGGCGGCGATCTGCTCGGGGCCGGCGATCGGCAGGCTCTCACGATAGATCGGCCCTTTTTCCGCAGGCTTTTCCGTGGCGAAGCGCTGGGTCAGGACCATGCGGTAGTAGAGGGTCTGCGGACCGTTGGCGCGGCGGGCGGACCAGGTCACCCGGCGGTTGCCGTCGACATTGTTGACACTGACGCCGTAGTTGTTGGAGATGAAGCTCTCGTTGAGACTGACGAAGTCCTGGACCAGCGGCGGCACGAACATCTGCACCTTGACCGGGTCGCGCGGGTTGGCCTGGAACTCGACCTTGGCGTCGATGTTCCAGACGTTATCCGTTTCCGCCTCGGTGACCGGGATGCCGAGGACGAAAATCTGGTAGGCGGTGATCGCCACGCCCAGGCTCACCAATATGGCGATGAGGACTTTCAGGTGCAAAGTGAGGGAGCGCATCGAGGTTACTCGTCCGAGAGTGCAACGTTGGAGCAGCCGGGTTTGCCGGCGGCGTATTTGAGACTGGGGTCTACCAGGGCGCCGAAGCGTTTGAGAGCCTCGGCGCCGATCAGCAGCGGGTATTGGAACGCACTGCGGTCGGTCAGGTTCACTTCGATGGTGCGCAGCGTGTCGCCCATGCAGACATCGAGCTCGATCACCGGCCTGGCAGTATAGGTTTTCCCTTCGTCGGGGTCGAAGTCACCGGCGCGCCGCTTGATCTTGCTGATGCGGGCCAGCGGTTTCTCGATCGTCGTCGCGTCTTCGTCGCTGCCGATCTCGAAGCGCACCCAGGCTTCACCATTGCGCTTGAAGCGCTTGATGTTGCGCGCGCCGAGCGAGGCGGTCTTGGCGCCGGTGTCGAGTTTGGCAGCCAGAACGCTGTCGAGTTCCTGAAGGCCGACATATTCGTTGAGACCGTAAACGGTTTTTTCGGCAGCAAGGCTAAGGCCGCAGGGCATCAGCAGGCTGAGTAGCAAGACAAGGGGCTTGAGTCTCATAGGTCCTGAGTGATGAAGCGTGAGGGGGCCGGGAAGGTGAGGGCAGGGGGTTGGCTGCCGCGCAAACGGCGGCCATTCTAGCATGCAGCGGATAGCCCGGCGACAGTCGCAGCGGGAGCGTGGAGCGGGATGCTGGGGGTGCGCGGCGGGGCGTGGCAAGAACGGTGCCCGAAAGACGCTTGTCAGGTCGATTGTCGACAATCGTCTAAGGATGTTTGACATTAATCGGGTGTTGCCCTAGCTTTTGTCCATCAGCCTCAGAGATGTGTCGACAATATGATGGACGCGCTAGCAGAAGCCCCCATTGTGGACGACGAAGCCGGAACCCTTTCGGATCATGTGTTCCGGCGCATCCAGTCGGCCATCGTGCGCGGCGACATCGCCCCGGGCAGCAAGATCTCCGAACCCGAGCTGGCGCGTGCCTACGGCATCAGTCGCGGCCCGCTGCGCGAGGCGATTCGCCGTCTGGAAGGGCAGCGTCTGCTGGTCAGGGTGCCGCATGCCGGCGCGCGCGTGGTGTCCCTCAGCGAGGCCGAACTGATCGAGCTGTACGAGATTCGCGAGTCGCTGGAAGGCATGGCCTGTCGGCTGGCCGCCGAACGCATGTCCTTGGAGGAGATCAACGAGCTGCGCCAGGTGTTGGAGACCCACCAGCGCGACGAGGCGTTCCGCGCCGGCATTGGCTACTACCAGCAGGAAGGCGACTTCGACTTCCACTATCGGATCATCCAGGGCAGCGGCAACCAGACGCTCAGCAACCTGCTGTGCAACGAGCTGTATCAACTGGTGCGCATGTACCGCATCCAGTTCTCGACCACCCCGAACCGGCCGCGCCAGGCCTTCGTCGAGCACCACCGCATTCTCGATGCCATCGCCGACCGTGACGGCGAACTGGCCGAGCTGCTGATGCGCCGCCATATCGCGGCCTCCAAGCGCAACGTCGCGCGTCACTTCCAGGACGCCGCCCACAAGAACACCACGCAACGAGGTAAGTCATGAGCCACAAGACCCCCGGCCAGAAATTCCGTGAAGCCGTCGCCAGCGAGTCTCCGCTGCAGATCGCGGGTGCCATCACCGCCTATGCTGCGCGCATGGCCGAAGCCACCGGCTTCAAGGCGCTGTACATCTCCGGCGGCGGCGTGGCGGCCAACTCGCTGGGCATCCCGGATCTGGGCATCAGCACCATGGAAGACGTGCTGATCGATGCCCGCCGCATCACCGACGCCACCACCCTGCCGCTGCTGGTCGACATCGACACCGGCTGGGGCGGCGCCTTCAACATCGCCCGTACCATCCGCTCGTTCGAGAAGGCCGGCGTCGCTGCCGTGCACATCGAGGACCAGGTCGGCACCAAGCGCTGTGGTCATCGTCCGGGCAAGGAAGTGGTCAGCACCGAGGAGATGGTCGACCGCATCAAGGCCGCCGTCGATGCCCGTCGCGACGACAGCTTCGTGATCATGGCGCGTACCGACGCCCTGGCTGGCGAGGGCCTGCAGGCGGCCATCGACCGCGCCTGCGCCTACGTCGAGGCAGGTGCCGACATGATCTTCCCCGAGGCGATGACCGAGCTGTCGATGTACAAGGAGTTCCGCAAGGCCGTCGGCGTGCCGATCCTCGCCAACATCACCGAATTCGGCCACACCCCGCTGTTCACCCGCGACGAGCTGGCCTCGGTGGACGTGGACATGATCCTGTACTGCTGCGGCGCCTACCGGGCGATGAACGCCGCCGCGCTCAAGGTCTATCAGGCCATCCGCGAGCAGGGCACCCAGAAGAACGTGGTGCCGATCATGCAGACCCGTGCCGAGCTGTACGACTTCCTCGGCTACCACGACTACGAGCAGAAGCTCGACCAGCTGTTCGCCCAGAAGGGCCAGGGCAAGCTGGGCCCGAAGCGCGACTGCTGAGAGCGTCGGGAAATTGAGCCTCAAGGGTGAGGCTCGCGTTTGAAGCTGCTGTATCCAACAAGAAATTCAATAGAGGAACAAAGCAATGGCTGAAGCAAAAGTTCTGAGTGGTGCCGGCCTGCGTGGCCAGATTGCCGGACAGACTGCCCTGTCCACCGTAGGCAAGGAAGGCGCCGGTCTGACCTATCGCGGCTACGATGTCCGCGAGCTCGCCAAGGACTGTCTGTTCGAGGAGGTCGCCTACCTGCTGCTCTACGGCGAACTGCCGACGGCTGCCCAGCTGGATGCCTACCTGCAGCGCCTGCAGGGCCTGCGCGATCTGCCCCAGGCGCTCAAGGAAGTGCTCGAGCGCATCCCGGCCGACGCCCATCCGATGGACGTGATGCGCACCGGCTGCTCGATGCTCGGCACCCTGGAGCCGGAGCACAGCTTCGACGAGCAGCGCGACATCGCCGACCGTCTGCTGGCCGCCTTCCCGGCGATCATGTGCTACTGGTACCGCTTCAGCCACCAGGGCGTGCGCATCGACTGCGTCACCGGCGAAGCCGACCTCGGCGGCCACTTCCTGGCCCTGCTGCACGACAAGAAGCCCAGCGAGCTGCACCGCAAGGTGATGAACGTGTCGCTGATCCTCTACGCCGAGCACGAGTTCAACGCCTCGACCTTCACCGGCCGCGTGTGTGCCTCGACCCTGTCCGACCTGTACTCCTGCGTCACCGGCGCCATCGGCTCGCTGCGCGGCCCGCTGCACGGCGGTGCCAACGAGGCGGCCATGGAGATGATCGAGAAGTTCGCCTCGCCGGAAGAGGCCACTGCCGGCACCCTGGCCATGCTCGCCCGCAAGGACAAGATCATGGGCTTCGGCCACGCGATCTACAGCGTGTCCGATCCGCGCAACGAGGTGATCAAGGTCTGGTCGAAGCAGCTCGCCGATGAAGTGGGCGATACCGTGATCTTCCCGGTGTCCGAGGCCATCGACCAGGTCATGTGGGAGCAGAAGAAGCTGTTCCCCAACGCCGACTTCTACCACGCCTCGGCCTACCGCTTCATGGGCATCCCGACCAAGCTGTTCACCCCGATCTTCGTCTGCTCGCGGGTCACCGGCTGGGCCGCCCACGTGTTCGAGCAGCGTGCCAACAACCGCATCATCCGCCCGAGCGCCGAGTACATCGGCGTCGAGCCGCGCGCCGTGCCGTCGCTGGCGCAGCGCTGATCGGGAACGGGAGGGCCCCTACAAGGGGCTCTCCTGCCGGTTCCTTCAACGATCGTTATCCGCGTGAGTCTCCGCCCCTATGAATACTGAATATCGCAAAGCCCTGGCCGGTACCCAGCTGGACTATTTCGACACCCGTGCGGCGGTCGAAGCCATCCAGCCCGGTGCCTACGACAAGCTGCCGTACACCTCCCGCGTGCTGGCCGAGCAGCTGGTGCGCCGCTGCGATCCGGCCATGCTGACCGACTCGCTGAAGCAGCTGATCGAGCGCAAGCGCGACCTGGACTTCCCCTGGTACCCGGCCCGCGTGGTCTGCCACGACATCCTCGGTCAGACCGCGCTGGTCGACCTGGCCGGCCTGCGCGATGCGATTGCCGAACAGGGCGGCGACCCGGCCAAGGTCAACCCGGTGGTGCCGACCCAGCTGATCGTCGACCATTCGCTGGCCGTGGAAGCTCCGGGCTTCGACCCGGAGGCGTTCGAGAAGAACCGCGCCATCGAAGACCGTCGCAACGAGGACCGCTTCCACTTCATCGAGTGGACCAAGACCGCGTTCAAGAACGTCGACGTGATCCCGGCCGGCAACGGCATCATGCACCAGATCAACCTGGAGAAGATGTCGCCGGTGATCCAGGCCCGCGAAGGCGTCGCCTTCCCGGATACCTGCGTCGGTACCGACAGCCACACCCCGCACGTCGATGCCCTCGGCGTGATCGCCATCGGCGTCGGCGGCCTGGAAGCCGAAACCGTGATGCTCGGCCGCGCCTCGATGATGCGCCTGCCCGACATCGTCGGCGTCAAGCTGACCGGCAAGCATCAGCCCGGCATCACCTGCACCGACATCGTGCTGGCGCTGACCGAATTCCTGCGCAAGGAGCGCGTGGTCGGTGCCTACGTCGAGTTCTTCGGTGAAGGTGCGGCCAGCCTGTCGATCGGCGACCGCGCGACCATCTCCAACATGTGCCCGGAATACGGCGCCACGGCGGCGATGTTCTACATCGACCAGCAGACCATCGACTACCTCAAGCTGACCGGTCGCGAGCCGGAGCAGGTGGCGCTGGTCGAGAACTACGCCAAGACCACCGGCCTGTGGGCCGATGCCCTGGTGGATGCCGACTACGAGCGCGTGCTCGAATTCGACCTGTCCACCGTCGTGCGCAACATGGCCGGCCCGTCCAACCCGCACAAGCGCCTGCCGACCTCGGCCCTGCACGAGCGCGGCATCGCCGACGAAGCCAAGCTGGCTGCCGCCCGCGCCGAAGAAGCCGAAGGCCTGCTGCCGGACGGCGCGGTGATCATCGCCGCCATCACCAGCTGCACCAACACCTCCAACCCGCGCAACGTGGTCGCCGCCGGTCTGCTGGCCAAGAAGGCCAACGAACTGGGCCTGCTGCGCAAGCCGTGGGTGAAGACCTCCTTCGCTCCGGGCTCCAAGGTCGCCAAGCTGTACCTGGAAGACGCCGGCCTGCTGCCGGAACTGGAAAAGCTCGGCTTCGGCATCGTCGGCTACGCCTGCACCACCTGCAACGGCATGTCCGGCGCCTTGGATCCGCAGATCCAGCAGGAAATCATCGACCGCGACCTGTACGCCACCGCCGTGCTGTCCGGCAACCGCAACTTCGACGGCCGCATCCACCCGTACGCCAAGCAGGCCTTCCTCGCCTCGCCGCCGCTGGTGGTCGCCTACGCCATCGCCGGTACCGTGCGCTTCGACATCGAGAAGGACGCGCTGGGCACCGACCAGAACGGCAAGCCGATCACCCTGAAGGACCTGTGGCCGAGCGACGAGGAAATCGACGCCATCGTCGCCGCCTCGGTGAAGCCGGAGCAGTTCAAGCAGGTCTACATTCCGATGTTCGATCTGGGCGCGGTGGAAGAGGCCAAGAGCCCGCTGTACGACTGGCGTCCGATGTCCACCTACATCCGTCGTCCGCCGTACTGGGAAGGCGCGCTGGCCGGCGAGCGTAGCCTCAAGGGCATGCGTCCGCTGGCCGTGCTGCCGGACAACATCACCACCGACCACCTGTCGCCGTCCAACGCCATCCTGCTCGACAGCGCCGCTGGCGAGTACCTGGCCAAGATGGGCCTGCCGGAGGAGGACTTCAACTCCTACGCCACCCACCGTGGCGACCACCTGACCGCCCAGCGCGCCACCTTCGCCAACCCGCAGCTGGTGAACGAGATGGCCGTGGTCGACGGCAAGGTCAAGAAGGGTTCGCTGGCGCGCATCGAGCCGGAAGGACAGGTGGTGCGCATGTGGGAAGCCATCGAAACCTACATGGAGCGCAAGCAGCCGCTGATCATCATCGCCGGTGCCGACTACGGTCAGGGCTCCTCGCGTGACTGGGCGGCCAAGGGCGTGCGTCTGGCTGGCGTCGAGGCCATCGTCGCCGAAGGCTTCGAGCGCATCCACCGCACCAACCTGGTCGGCATGGGCGTGCTGCCGCTGGAGTTCAAGCCGGGCGTCAACCGCCTGACCCTGAACATCGACGGCACCGAGACCTTCGACGTCAAGGGCGACATCTCGCCGCGCTGCGACCTGACCCTGGTCATCCAGCGCAAGAACGGCGAAAGCGTCGAAGTGCCGGTCACCTGCCGCCTCGACACCGCCGAAGAAGTGTCGGTCTACGAGGCCGGCGGCGTGCTGCAGCGCTTCGCCAAGGACTTCCTCGGCCAGGCCTGATCCCGCGGCTGCCCCCGCTCTGTGCTGTAGTGCAGGGCGGCGGGCGGTCCCCGCGCATTTTCCTTCCTGTGCTGCCGTCCGGCGGCACAGTTTCATGAGGACAAGATTCCCATGGCTCATGTACCCCAGATCCGTGTTCCGGCCACCTATATCCGTGGCGGCACCAGCAAGGGTGTGTTCTTCCGTCTGCAGGATCTGCCGCAAGCCTGCCAGGTGCCGGGCGCGGCGCGTGACCAGCTGCTGCTGCGCGTGATCGGCAGCCCCGATCCGTACGGCCAGCAGATCGACGGCATGGGTGGTGCGACCTCCAGTACCTCCAAGACCGTGATCGTCGCCAAGAGCGAGCAGCCGGAGCATGACGTCGACTACCTGTTCGGTCAGGTGGCGATCAACAAGGCGTTCGTCGACTGGTCCGGCAATTGCGGCAACCTGACCGCCGCGGTCGGTGCCTTCGCCATCGCCGGTGGTCTGGTCGATGCCTCGCGCATTCCGCACAACGGCATCTGCACCGTGCGCATCTGGCAGAAGAACATCGGCAAGACCATCATCGCCCATGTGCCGATCACCAACGGCGCAGTGCAGGAAACCGGCGATTTCGAGCTGGACGGCGTGACCTTCCCGGCCGCCGAGGTGGTCATCGAGTTCATGGATCCGGCCGACGGCGAAGGCTCGATGTTCCCCACCGGCAACGTGGTCGACGATCTGGAAGTGCCGGGCATCGGCACCTTCAAGGCCACCATGATCAACTCCGGCATCCCGACCATCTTCGTCAATGCCGCCGACATCGGCTACACCGGTACCGAGCTGCAGAAGGATATCAACGCGGACGCCGAGGCCCTGGCGCGTTTCGAGACCATGCGCGCCTACGGCGCGCTGAAGATGGGACTGATCGCGGACGTCGCCGAAGCTGCCGCCCGCCAGCACACGCCGAAGATCGCCTTCGTCGCCCCGGCTACCGACTACGTGTCCTCCAGTGGCAAGACCGTGGCGGCCGGCGATATCGACGTCTGCGTGCGCGCGCTGTCGATGGGCAAGCTGCACCACGCCATGATGGGCACCGCCTCGGTGGCCATCGCGACCGCGGCGGCGGTGCCGGGCACCCTGGTCAACCTGGCCGCTGGTGGTGGCCTGCGTGAAGCGGTGACCTTCGGTCATCCGTCCGGCACCCTGCGCGTCGGCGCATCGGCGGCCGAAGTCGACGGCGAGTGGACCGCCACCAAGGCGGTGATGAGCCGCAGCGCCCGCGTGCTGATGGAAGGCTGGGTGCGGGTACCCGGCGATACGTTCTAGCGCGCGTTAGCGCCCCTACCTGCTCTGCGGAGCAGGTAGGGGCGTTTCTGTTCTGGTGGCTAAGCTTTCTCCTACTTGCCACCGGAGGGAGCACCACGATGTCCGCCACCTTTGATCTGAACATCCGCCCCGACTACGACCAGGTCCTGCAGGACATTGCCGACTACGTTCTGAGCTACCGGATCGACTCCGCCGAGGCGCTGGATACCGCCCGCAACTGCCTGATGGATACCTTGGGCTGCGGTCTGCTGGCCCTGCGCTTTCCCGAATGCACCAAGCACCTCGGCCCGCTCGTCGAGGGCACGGTGGTACCGAACGGCGCGCGCGTGCCGGGCACCAGCTTTCGCCTGGATCCGGTCAAGGCGGCCTGGGATATCGGCGCCAGCGTGCGCTGGCTGGACTACAACGACACCTGGCTGGCCGCCGAGTGGGGCCACCCGTCCGACAACCTCGGTGGCATTCTCGCCGTGGCCGACCATCTCGCGCAGCAGCGCGTGTCGCAGGGCGATGCCCCGCTGACCATGCGTGCCGTGCTGGAAGCGATGATCATGGCCCACGAGATCCAGGGCGTGTTCGCCCTGGAGAACTCCTTCAACCGCGTGGGCCTCGATCACGTGCTGCTGGTCAAGGTGGCTTCCACCGCCGTCTGCGCCAAGCTGATGGGCGCCAGCCGCGAGCAGCTGCTGTCCGCGCTGTCGCATGCCTTCGTCGACGGTCAGGCGCTGCGCACCTACCGTCACGCGCCGAACGCCGGTTCGCGCAAGTCCTGGGCTGCCGGCGATGCCTCCAGTCGCGGCGTACGCCTGGCCGACATCGCCATGCGCGGCGAGATGGGCATCCCGGGCGTGCTGAGCGCGCCGCAGTGGGGCTTCTACGACGTGCTGTTCAGTCACACCAACAAGGACCTGGCGACCAAGCCGGCGGACCAGCGCCAGTTCAGCTTCCCGCAGGGCTTCGGCACCTACGTGATGGAGAACGTGCTGTTCAAGATCAGCTTCCCGGCCGAGTTCCATGCGCAGACCGCCTGCGAAGCGGCGGTCAGGTTGCATCCGCAGGTCAAGGATCGTCTGCACGAGATCGACCGGATCGTCATCACCACCCACGAGTCGGCGATCCGCATCATCTCCAAGGTTGGCCAGCTGGCCAACCCGGCCGACCGCGACCACTGCATCCAGTACATGACCGCCGTGCCGCTGGCCTTCGGCAATCTGGTCGCCGAGCACTACGAGGATGACTTCCATGTCGCCCATCCGATCATCGACGAGTTGCGCGACAAGATGGTGATCGTCGAGCACGAGCGCTACACCCGCGAGTACCTGGAGGCCGACAAGCGCTCCATCGCCAACGCCGTGCAGGTGTTCTTCGCGGATGGTTCGAGCACCGAGCAGGTGGCGGTCGAGTACCCGATCGGCCACCGCCGCCGCCGTGCGGAGGGCATCCCGCTGCTGGAGGAGAAGTTCAAGACCAACCTGGCGACCCGTTTCCCGGCGCCGCGTTGTGCGCGGATCTTCGCGCTGTGCAAGGACCAGGTTGCCCTCGAGGCCACTGCGGTCAACCGCTTCATGGATCTGTGGGTGATCTGAACTGGCCGGACAAAGACAGCCCCGGGTTTCCGGGGTCTTGTGACGGATGGCGCGAACGGGGAGGTTACTTGAGGCGCCGCTCGACGCCCTTTTCCACCAGGATCTTGGCGGCGATCTCTTCCACGGAGAAGTGTGTGGAGTTGATGAAGGGGATGTTCTCGCGGCGGAACAGGTTTTCCACCTCGCGTACCTCGAACTCGCACTGGGCGTAGCTGGCGTAGCGGCTGTTGGGTTTGCGCTCGTTGCGGATCGCGGCCAGGCGGTCGGGGTCGATGGTCAGGCCGAACAGCTTGTTCTTGTGTTCCTTGAGGGCGGCAGACAGCTGCAGGCGCTCCATGTCGTCTTCGGTCAGCGGATAGTTGGCGGCGCGGATGCCGTACTGCAGGGCCATGTACAGGCAGGTCGGGGTCTTGCCGCAGCGCGACACGCCGACCAGGATCAGGTCGGCCTTGCCGTAGTAGTGGGTGCGCGCGCCGTCGTCGTTGTCGAGGGCGAAGTGCACGGAGTCGATGCGCTCCATGTAGTTGGGGTTGTGGGCGATCGAGTGCGACTTGCCTACGGTGTAGGAGGAGTGCGAGGCCAGTTCCTGCTCCAGCGGCGAGAGGAAGGTCGAGAAGATGTCGACCATGAAGCCGTTGCAGTGCGACAGCACCTCGCGGATGTCGCGGTTGACGATGGTGTCGAAGATGATCGGGCGCACCCCGTCTGCCTCGGCAGCTGCATTGATTTGTTGTACCATTGCCTGCGCTTTTTCCGCCGTATCGATGTATGGTCGGGTCAGTTTGTGGAAGTTGATGTTTTCAAACTGTGCCAGCAGACTCTGGCCAAGCGTCTCGGCAGTGATGCCGGTACCGTCGGAAATGAAGAAAGCGGTGCGTTTCATGTGCGCCCTGGCCTGAAGGATGGGAATCATTCCCGACAATTATGGAGTGGCTGAGTTCAGCCCTCCGCCGTCTTGACGGCATTTTTACTTATTTTCCCGGGCCCGGCCACAAGCAAGGGTTCGAATGAACAGCGGTTTCTGCACACACCTTAGGGGAGAAGTCACCTTGGCAGAGTACGTAGTTTCCCTCGATAAGCTCGGCAACCATGACGTCGAGCACGTAGGGGGCAAGAATGCCTCGCTGGGCGAGATGATCAGCAACCTCGCCGGCGCGGGTGTCTCCGTACCTGGCGGTTTCGCCACTACGGCCCAAGCCTACCGTGACTTCCTCGATCAGAGCGGCCTCAACGACCGTATCCATGCCGCGCTCGACGCGTTGGACGTGGACGACGTCAATGCCCTGGCCAAGACCGGCGCGCAGATCCGTCAGTGGGTGATGGAGGCCGAGTTCCCGGCCCGCCTGGATGCCGAAATCCGCAAGGCCTTCGCCGAAATGGCCCAGGGCAACGACAACATGGCGGTGGCCGTGCGCTCCTCGGCGACCGCCGAAGACCTGCCGGACGCCTCCTTTGCCGGCCAGCAGGAAACCTTCCTCAACATCCGCGGCGTGGACAACGTGATCCGCGCGGCCAAGGAAGTGTTCGCCTCCCTGTTCAACGACCGTGCCATCGCCTACCGCGTGCACCAGGGCTTCGACCACAAGCTGGTCGCCCTGTCCGCCGGCGTGCAGCGCATGGTGCGTTCGGAAACCGGTACCGCCGGGGTGATGTTCACCCTGGATACCGAGTCCGGCTTCCGTGACGTGGTGTTCATCACCGGTGCCTACGGTCTCGGCGAGACCGTGGTGCAGGGCGCGGTGAACCCCGACGAATTCTATGTCCACAAGCCGACCCTGGAAGCCGGCCGTCCCGCCATCCTGCGCCGCAACCTGGGCAGCAAGGCGATCAAGATGGTCTACGGCGACGAGGCCAAGGCCGGCAAGTCGGTCAAGGTGGTCGACGTCGAGCGCGCCGATCGCGCCCGTTTCTCGCTGAGCGACGCCGAAGTCACCGAGCTGGCCAAGCAGGCGCTGATCATCGAGAAGCACTACGGTCGTCCGATGGACATCGAGTGGGCGAAGGATGGCGACGACGGCCAGCTGTACGTGGTCCAGGCCCGTCCGGAAACCGTGAAGAGCCGCTCCAACGTCAATGTCATGGAACGCTACCTGCTCAAGGAGAAGGGCAAGGTGCTGGTGGAAGGTCGCGCCATCGGCCAGCGCATCGGCGCCGGCCCGGTCAAGGTGATCCACGACATCGCCGAGATGGACAAGGTGCAGCCGGGCGACGTGCTGGTTTCCGACATGACCGACCCGGACTGGGAACCGATCATGAAGCGCGCCAGCGCCATCGTCACCAACCGTGGCGGGCGTACCTGCCATGCGGCGATCATCGCCCGCGAGCTGGGCATCCCGGCGGTGGTTGGCTGCGGCAACGCCACCCATGTGCTCAAGGACGGCCAGCAGGTCACCGTGTCCTGCGCTGAAGGCGACACCGGTCTGATCTACGAGGGCGCGCTGGGCTTCGACATCCGGCAGAACTCGGTGGACGCCATGCCCGATCTGCCGTTCAAGATCATGATGAACGTTGGCAATCCTGACCGTGCCTTCGACTTCGCCCAGCTGCCCAACGAGGGTGTGGGCCTGGCGCGACTGGAGTTCATCATCAACCGCATGATCGGCGTGCATCCCAAGGCGCTGCTCAACTTCGCCAGCCTGCCGGCGGAGCTCAAGGACAGCGTCGAGAAGCGCATCGCCGGCTACAACGATCCGGTCGGCTTCTACGTCGAGAAGCTGGTCGAAGGCATCAGCACCCTGGCCGCGGCCTTCTGGCCGAAGAAGGTCATCGTGCGCATGTCGGACTTCAAGTCCAACGAATACGCCAACCTGATCGGCGGCAAGCTCTACGAGCCGGAAGAAGAGAACCCGATGCTCGGCTTCCGCGGCGCCTCGCGCTACATCAGCGAGTCGTTCCGCGACTGCTTCGAGCTCGAGTGCCGGGCGATGAAGAAGGTCCGCAACGAGATGGGTCTGACCAACGTCGAGATCATGATCCCGTTCGTGCGCACCCTCGGCGAGGCCTCGCAGGTCATCGACCTGCTCGCCAGCCACGGCCTCAAGCGCGGCGAGAACGGCCTGCGCGTGATCATGATGTGCGAGCTGCCGTCCAACGCGCTGCTGGCCGAGGAGTTCCTCGAGTTCTTCGACGGTTTCTCGATCGGCTCCAACGACCTGACCCAGCTGACCCTGGGCCTGGATCGCGACTCCGGGATCATCGCCCACCTGTTCGACGAGCGGAACCCGGCGGTCAAGAAGCTGCTGTCCAGCGCCATCCAGGCGTGCCGCAAGGCCGACAAGTACATCGGCATCTGCGGCCAGGGGCCGTCCGACCATCCGGATCTGGCCAAGTGGCTGATGGAGCAGGGCATCGACAGCGTGTCACTGAACCCGGACTCGGTGCTCGACACCTGGTTCTTCCTGGCGGAAGGTCAGGCCTGACAGCGGTTCTGAGCAGGTGACAAGAGGGCGGGGCAATCCCGCCCTTTTTTGTGCAATAGAAAAAAGAACAGCATGCAAAGCAGCAGCAAACTCTTTCCCGTCGCGCTGGTCAGCGCCGAACTGCGCGGCGATCTGACCGAAGACGTCTATCTCCTCAAGCCCAACAACAGCCCCGACCCCTCGGTCGAGCTGGCCCTGACCCGCCTCGGGCGGGCCGGGCGTGACGGTGCGCGCGGTGCGCCGCTGGTGCTGCTGCATGGCAGTTTCGCCAATCGGCGCATCTGGTACACCACGGGCGGGCAGGGCCTGGGTGCCTGGTTGGCGCACGCCGGCTTCGACGTCTGGCTGGCGGAGATGCGCGGTCATGGTCTGTCGCCGCGCAACCTGAGCTACCGCGACAACCGCGTGGCCGACTATGCGCGTTACGACCTGCCGGCGATTGCCGCCTTCGTCGGCGAGCAGTGTGCCGCTCCGGCGCACTGGCTGGGACACGCGCAGGGCGGGCTGGCCCTGGCCGCGACGCTGGGTGGCGGGTATCTGGATGCGGCGCAGCTGGCCTCGCTGACCCTGTGCGGCAGCCAGATCAGTTGCCGACACGGGGTGCTCGGGCTGCCACCGCTGGGTTGGGTGGCGCGCTTGCTGCTGCGTCGGCGCGAGCAGGTGGCTGCGGGCTGGCTGGGGCTGGGGGAAGGCTACGAGGATGAGCCGGCGGGGGTGGTGCGTGAAAGCCTGCGTTGGTTCGGCCTGTTCGGGCGCTTCGGCGAAGGACGTCAGGATTGGGCGGCGGGGCTGGCCGAGGTGACGGTGCCCGTGCTGGCGTTGGCCGGCGCGGGGGATCGCGCCGCGCCGGCTGCGGCATGTCGGCAGTTGCTCGAGCGCTTCGGTTCGCCGCTGCGCGAGTCTCTCTGTCTGGGGCGCGTCGAAGGCTTTGCCGAGGATTACGGGCAGGTCGCCATGTTGCTGGGCAGCAACGCCCGCTGCGAGGTATGGCCGCTGCTTGAGTACTGGTTGCGCCATCAGCGGTTGCCGGAGCGACGCTGAGCAGGCCAACCGATACGTTTGCCTAGTTTCCACTCCGCGCAGATCTGGCTAGGATCGACAGGGTGATGGTCTGCTCGCTTGCGCTAGGGGCGCCGCGTCACGGCATCGCCTTCGGGCGGGTGAGCGGTTGTGCCATCAATGCTGTCTGTTCGCCGCTGCTGCGGCTGGGCCGCCCTGTGGCGGCGAGAATAGCAGCGTCGATCTCTAACGCAAGGAATCTGACATGCAATACGTGACCCCCGATCTGTGCGATGCCTACCCCTATGTCGATGTTGTCGAGCCGATGTTCAGCAACTTCGGCGGTCGCGACTCCTTCGGTGGCCAGATCGTCACCATCAAGTGCTTCGAGGACAACTCGCTGGTCAAGGATCAGGTCGAGCTGGATGGTCGTGGCAAGGTGCTGGTGGTCGATGGCGGCGGCTCGCTACGGCGTGCCCTGCTCGGCGACATGCTGGCCGAGAAGGCGGCCAAGAACGGTTGGGAAGGCATCGTGGTGTACGGCTGCGTCCGTGATGTGGATGTGCTCGCGCAGACCGATGTCGGCGTGCAGGCGCTGGCTGCCCACCCGATGAAGACCGAGAAGCGCGGTATCGGCGACCTGAACGTGGAAGTCACCTTCGCGGGCGTCACCTTCACCCCGGGCCACTACGTCTACGCCGACAACAACGGCATCATCGTGGCCCACGAAGAGCTGAAGATGCCCGAGTAAGCGGGTGCTGTTTCCTCGGCCTGCAATGCGCGGGTCGAAGGAAACCGTTGCGGCTGGAGAGGCCATGCAGTCCTACGAGGGAAGCAACGAGCGCGGGCTGGTCTACGGTTTCGTGCTGGACGGCGAGGGCGGGGCGCGCAGGATTCAGCGCAACGAGCTGGAGGTGCTCGACCTGCGTCCGCAGGAAAGCCTCTGGCTGCACTGGGATCGCAGCGTGCCGCAGGCGCAGCAGTGGTTGCGCGAAACCAGCGGTTTGCACGCGTTCGCCTGCGATCTGCTGCTGGAAGAAGCGACCCGGCCGCGACTCGTGCCGCTGGGCCGGGAATCGCTGTTGCTGTTTCTGCGCGGGGTCAACCTGAATCCCGGGGCTGCCCCGGAAGACATGGTGGCGCTGCGCATCTATGCCGATGCCCGCCAGGTGATCTCCCTGCGCATGCGTCCGGTCAAGGCGGCGGGGGCCTTGTGCGACGCCTTCGAGAGTGGCGAAGGGCCGAAGAGCGCCTCGGAAGTGATGCTGTTTCTCGCCGAGGCCATGACCGACGGCGTGGATCTGCTGGTCTCAGGCGTTGCCGAGCAGCTCGACGAACTCGAGGATGCGCTCGAGCAGAATGAAAGGAAGATGCCCGACCGCCAGTTGCTGCTGACCTTGCGTCGCCGGGCGGCCAGTGTGCGCCGCTACCTGGCCCCGCAGCGGGAGATCTACGCGCAACTGGTGCGCGCCCCGCTGCCCTGGTTCGTCGCCGATGACACCGACTACTGGAACGAGCTGCACAATCGGCTGACCCGTCATCTCGAGGAGCTCGATCTGGTCCGCGAGCGGGTCAGTTTGCTGCAGGAGGCCGAGCATCGCCGGGTCACCGAGCGGATGAATCGCACCATGTACATGCTCGGCATCGTCACCGGCTTCTTCATACCGATGAGCTTCGTGACCGGTTTGCTCGGCATCAATGTCGGCGGCATTCCGGGTGCCGAACATCCGCATGGCTTCGTGATCATCTGTGTGCTGATCGCAGGTATGGCGGTATTCCAGTGGTGGCTGTTCCGTCGACTGCGCTGGCTGTGATGTGACCCATCCGGCGGCCGTGGCGTCTTGAACTGACATACCGCAGAGGTGGATATGCACGATCCCTTCGAAGAATCCCTGCGCGATCTGCTCAGGGGTGCCCCGGCCGAGTCGGCCGACAGCGCCCGGCTGGACCGCGTACTCAAGGCCGCCAATCGCCAGACCGGCGCCGGCGATCTGTTCGCTCTGTTGGGGCGCTGGTTCGAGGCGCTGATGATCGGCCTTGATAGCGGCACTGCACGCAAGCTGCCGGCCACCCGTCGACTGCATCCCGCTGCGCGGCACGCGCATAAGGCTGAATGAAGAATGGAATTCGATATCTGGACGCAAAGCCTGCTGAGCGCCATGAGCACCCTGTGGAGCAAGCTGGCCGGTTTCATCCCCAACCTGCTCGGCGCGCTGGTGGTGGCGCTGCTCGGCTTCATCGTCGCCAAGCTGCTCGACGCGCTGTTTTCCAAGCTGCTGGCCAAGATCGGCCTGGACCGGCTGATGGCCGGGGCGGGGCTGACCAAGCTGCTCGAGCGTGCAGGGGTCCATGCGCCCGTGTCCACGCTGGTCGGCAAGATCATCTATTGGTTCGTGCTGCTGGTATTTCTGGTGTCGGCCGCCGAGTCGCTCGGTTTGCAGCGGGTTTCGGCGACCCTCGACCTGTTTGCGCTCTATCTGCCCAAGGTGTTCGGTGCTGCGCTGGTCCTGCTGGCGGGCGTGCTGTTGGCGCAACTGGCTGGTCGGCTGGTGCGCGGCGCGGCGGATGGGGTTGGATTGGAGTACGGCAGCAGTCTCGGGCGGATCGCCCAGGGGCTGGTGATCATCATCAGCATCTCGGTCGCCATCGGCCAGCTGGAGGTGAAGACCGACCTGCTCAATATCGTGATCGCCATCGTGCTGGCTTCGGTCGGCCTGGCGCTGGCTCTGGCGCTGGGGCTGGGCAGTCGCGAGGTGGTCGGGCAGATCATTGCCGGCATCTACCTGCGCGAACTGTACGAGGTCGGCCAGCAGATCCGTGTTGGCGACGTCGAGGGGGTGATCGAGGAGATCGGTACGGTCAAGACCATCCTGCTGACCGACGATGGCGAGCTGGTCACGCTGTGCAATCGCCTGCTGCTGGCGCGACGGGTCGTCAGTCGCTGAAACGGGGCTTTTGCCATCCTTTTCTGCTAAATTAAGCGGTCATCCCGGCACCTGCGCCAGGCGCAGGTTGTCCCTATCCGATCCGCAGCCGGTCTGCCTCGCTTGAACAAGCCCCACTCCCAGTATCAGCGCTACGATGCCCGCGAACTCACCGATGAGGAGCTCGTGCAGCATGCGCGCGTGGAGCTGTTTCATGTTACTCGCGCCTACGAAGAACTCATGCGCCGTTACCAGCGCACATTGTTCAATGTGTGTGCGCGCTATCTCGGCAATGACCGGGATGCCGATGACGTGTGTCAGGAAGTCATGCTCAAGGTTCTCTATGGGCTGAAGAACTTTGAGGGCAAGTCGAAGTTCAAGACCTGGCTGTACAGCATCACCTACAACGAATGCATCACCCAGTACCGCAAGGAGCGGCGCAAGCGGCGCCTGCTGGACGCGCTCAGTCTCGATCCCCAGGAGGAAGCCTCGGAAGAGAAGACGCCGAAGCCGGAGGAGCGCGGCGGTCTTGATCGCTGGCTGGTGCATGTCAATCCGATTGACCGGGAGATCCTGGTGTTGCGCTTTGTGGCTGAGCTCGAATTCCAGGAGATCGCCGATATCATGCACATGGGTTTGAGCGCCACCAAGATGCGCTACAAGCGTGCCCTCGATCGGCTGCGTGAGAAGTTTGCAGACGCAAGTGTGGAGTGAGTCGCGGAGAAAATTCTATGGTTTGGCGCGTGCGTGTTAAACTTATGGCCTAGCTGCGTGTCATAACAGTGCAGCTAACAAATTTTCTTGCTGGGGATTTAACGGATGAAACTGAAAAACACCTTGAGTGTAGTCATTGGCTCTCTGGTTGCCGCTTCTTCCATTGGTGCGTTGGCCCAAGGCCAAGGCGCAGTTGAGGTGGAGGCTTTCGGCAAGCACTATCTGAGCGATAGCCAGCGCGGCTTCGAAGACGAAGGCGAGCTCTACGGCGCCGGTATCGGTTACTTCCTGACCGATGACGTTTCCCTCAATCTGTCGCATGGTGTCTACAGCGACGTGACCTCCGATGATCCGCTTGCTGGTGGTGGCCACAAGGACATCAAGGGCAGCCTGACCTCCCTCGATGCGGTCTATCATTTCGGCACTCCGGGTGTGGGCTTGCGTCCCTACCTTTCCGCTGGTGCTGCTCACCAGAGCATCGGTCAGCCTGATCGCAGCGGTCGCAACAACAGCACCTTCGCCAACCTTGGCGCTGGTGTGAAGTACTACTTCACCGAGAATGTCTTCGCCAAGGCCGGTGTCGATGGCATGCACAACATCGATCAGGGCGATTCCGAGTGGATGGCCGGCGTGGGTGTTGGTCTGAACTTCGGCGGTGGCCAGGCTCCGGCCCCGGCTCCGGTGGTCGCTGCTGCTCCGGTCGAAGAGCCGGCTCCGGTTGCCGAGCCGGTACCGGAAGTCGTGCGCGTCGAGCTGGATGTGAAGTTTGATTTCGACAAGGCCCAGGTGAAGTCGGAAAGCTTCGCCGACATCCAGAGCCTGGCGGACTTCATGAACCAGTACCCGCAGACCTCCACCACTGTTGAGGGGCACACCGACTCCGTCGGCACCGATGCCTACAACCAGAAGCTGTCCGAGCGTCGCGCTGCGGCCGTGCGTGACGTGCTGGTCAACCAGTATGGTGTTGCCGATGCTCGTGTCAGCTCGGTGGGTTACGGTGAGTCCCGTCCGGTGGCTGACAACGCTACCGAAGCTGGTCGCGCTGTGAACCGTCGCGTGGAAGCGGAAGTGGAAGCTCAGGTCCAGCAATAATCGGCTTGATTGGCTTCGAATAAAAAAACCCGGCTTCGGCCGGGTTTTTTTATTTCTGCTCTGGCTGGCGCTCCGTTGCGCGGACGCCGGCCGAGCGTAGAGATGTCAGTCGTGCAGCTGCTCTGCGGCGTACAGGGTGTTTTCCAGCAGGCAGGCGCGGGTCATCGGGCCGACGCCGCCCGGTACCGGGGTGATCCAGCTGGCGCGCTCGGCGGCGGGGGTAAATTCGACGTCGCCGACCAGGCGGCCATCGGCCTGGCGGTTGATGCCGACGTCAATGACAATGGCGCCTTCCTTGATCCATTCGCCCTTGACCAGTCCGGGCTTGCCAACGGCCACCACCACGATGTCGGCCTGGCTCAGGTGGTTGGGCAGATCGCGGGTGAAGCGGTGGGTTACGGTGGTGGTGCAGCCGGCCAGCAGCAGTTCGAGCGCCATCGGGCGGCCGACGATGTTGGAGGCGCCGACGACCACGGCATGCAGGCCGTGCAGGTCGACCCCGGTGCTGTGCAGCAGGGTCATGATGCCCTTCGGCGTGCAGGGCTGCAGTACCGGCATGCGCTGGGCCAGGCGGCCGATGTTGAACGGGTGGAAGCCGTCGACATCCTTGTCCGGCTGGATGCGCTCGAGCAGTTGCGAGGCGTCCAGGTGGGCGGGCAGCGGCAGTTGCACCAGGATGCCGTCAATGGCCGGGTCGGCGTTGAGGCGGTCGATCAGGCTGAGCAGTTCTTCCTGCGAGGTGTTGCTGTCGAGGTCGTGGGCCTGGGAGATGAAGCCGACTTCTTCGCAGTCCTTGCGCTTGTGGGCAACGTAAACCTGGGAGGCTGGATCGCTGCCGACCAGAATGACGGCCAGCCCGGGGGTGCGCAGGCCTTGCTGGCGGCGCTCGGCTACGCGCTGGGCGATCTGTTGGCGGAGGCGGGCGGCGATGGCTTTGCCGTCGATCAGTTGTGCGGTCATGACGCTTGGAGAACCGTGAGAGTCAGTTAAAAAGGTAGGGCATTCTCGCACGGGGCGGCGGTGGGGCAAAGGCAGCTCGCGCGCAAATCCGGCGGCTCTACCTGCGTGCTTGCTATGTGCTTGAAAATTTTCAAAAAAATCGTTGACGAGGGAAGTGCTCATGGATAACATGTGCCCCGCTTGACGAGCAAAGCCCCAAACGAAAGCAAAGGCTGGCTCGGTGATTAGCCACCTCGAGGAGAGATAAGGCTCCTTGAATCCGGCTAGTGGGTTGCAGCCACAAACGCGCCCGTAGCTCAGCTGGATAGAGCATCCGCCTTCTAAGCGGATGGTCGCAGGTTCGAGTCCTGCCGGGCGCGCCAATGAGGCTGCTTGGCACAAGCAATGCAATATGGTGGGCGTAGCTCAGTTGGTAGAGCACAGGATTGTGGCTCCTGGTGTCGTGGGTTCGATTCCCATCGTCCACCCCATATTCCGAAACGCCAGGCCTAGCCTGGCGTTTTCGTTTCTGCTTCACTCGCGCGGACGTGGTGGAATTGGTAGACACGCTGGATTTAGGTTCCAGTGCCGCAAGGTGTGAGAGTTCGAGTCTCTCCGTCCGCACCATCATTCGGTCGCTGCATCCGTGTTCGGGTGTCTGGGCCAGCATCGTCGGGGTTCCTGCGTAGCGCCCTCGGGATGTCGCCTCTCAGTCGTTCCCTGGCCTGTGCCTTTTCTGTTGCCCGCCGGGTGACTTCTGCGAAATCACCTACTAGAATGCATGCCCTATTTATGGGGCCGGCAGGGCCGGCTTTGTCTGTGCAACGAGGATCATCCATGCAAGTTTCTGTTGAAGCCACCTCCGCTCTCGAGCGTCGCATGACCGTTGGCGTGCCCGTCGAGCGCATCGAGACCGAAGTCAACAAGCGTCTGCAGCAGACCGCCCGTCGTGCCAAGATCGCAGGTTTCCGTCCCGGCAAGGTGCCGATGAGCATCATCCGCCAGCGCTACGAGGACTCCGCTCGCCAGGAGGCTCTGGGCGACCTGATCCAGGCCACCTTCTATGAAGCCGTGGTGCAGGAGAAGCTGAACCCGGCCGGTGCGCCGTCCGTCGAGCCGAAGGCCTTCGAGAAAGGTCAGGCGCTCGAGTATGTCGCCACCTTCGAGGTGTTTCCCGAATTCCAGGTTGCCGGTTTCGAGTCCATCGCTGTCGAGCGTCTGCAGGCTGACGTGACCGATGCCGACGTCGACAACATGCTCGAGATCCTGCGCAAGCAGAACACTCGTTTCGAGGCTGTCGAGCGCGCCGCGCAGGATGGCGATCAGCTGAACCTCGACTTCGTTGGCAAGATCGACGGCGAGGCCTTCGCCGGCGGCAGCGCCCAGGGCACCCTGTTGGTGCTGGGTTCCGGCCGCATGATCCCGGGCTTTGAAGCAGGTCTGGTCGGTGCCAAGGCCGGTGAGGAGCGCGTGCTGAACGTGACCTTCCCCGAGGACTACCAGAACCTGGATCTGGCCGGCAAGGCCGCCGAGTTCGCCGTGACCGTCAATGCGGTTGCCGAGCCGAAACTGCCGGAGCTGAACGAGGAGTTCTTCGCCCAGTTCGGTGTCAAGGAAGGCGGCGTCGACGGCTTCCGTGCCGAAGTGCGCAAGAACATGGAGCGCGAGCTGCGCCAGGCCATCAAGTCCAAGGTCAAGAACCAGGTGATGGAAGGCCTGCTGGCGGCCAACGCGGTCGAGGTGCCGAAGGCGCTGATCGGCAACGAAGTCAACCGTCTGCGCGTGCAGGCCGTCCAGCAGTTCGGTGGCAACATCAACCCCGAGCAACTGCCGGCCGAGCTGTTCGAAGAGCAGGCCAAGCGTCGCGTGGTGCTGGGCCTGATTGTCGCCGAAGTGGTCAAGCAGTTCGAGATCAAACCGGACGAAGCTCGCGTGCGCGAGCTGATCGAGGAAATGGCTTCCGCCTACCAGGAGCCGGAGCAGGTCATCGCCTGGTACTACAAGAACGCCCAGCAGCTGGACGAGGTTCGCTCGGTTGTTCTGGAAGAACAAGTCGTGGATACTGTCCTGCAAAAGGCCAATGTCACCGACAAGCAGGTCTCCTACGAGGATGCGGTCAAGCCGGCGGAAGCTCCGAAAGCCGAGTAAAGCCCACGGCACTTGTTAGAGTCCTCCATAAGCCAGCCTCAGTGCTGGCTTATGCGTCTCTAGGACATGATTGATATAGGGAGTGAGCCAGAATGTTCCGCAATTCTTTTGAGTCGCAGTTCGATGTGCAGGCCGCCGGCGGCCTGGTACCCATGGTGATCGAGCAGTCGGCGCGCGGCGAGCGTGCCTACGACATCTACTCGCGCCTGCTCAAGGAGCGGGTGATCTTTCTGGTCGGCCCGGTCGAGGACTACATGGCCAACCTGGTGGTGGCCCAGCTGCTGTTCCTCGAGGCAGAGAATCCGGACAAGGATATCCACCTCTATATCAACTCGCCGGGCGGCTCGGTGACTGCGGGCATGTCGATCTACGACACCATGCAGTTCATCAAGCCCGATGTGTCGACCATCTGCGTCGGCCAGGCCTGCAGCATGGGCTCCCTGCTGCTGACGGCGGGTGCCGCCGGCAAGCGCTACTGCCTGCCGCACTCGCGAGTGATGATCCACCAGCCGCTGGGTGGTTTCCAGGGCCAGGCCTCGGATATCGAGATCCATGCGCGCGAGATTCTCACCATTCGTGATCGACTGAATCGCATCCTGTCGACGCACACCGGTCAGCCGCTGGACGTTATTGCCCGCGATACCGATCGCGACAACTTCATGAGTGGCGAAGAGGCGGTCAAGTACGGCTTGATCGATCAGGTGCTGAACAAGCGCCAGCTGCCCGTCTGACAACCTCTGCATGCCCCTGGCCGGGATGTTACCGGCCGTTTCGCGGGCTTGAAAAAGCCTGCGATTGTCTCCATCTTGTGTTCATGCCTACCGGATTGGATTGATCGAATGACAGACACCCGCAACGGCGAGGACACCGGCAAACTGCTTTACTGTTCCTTCTGCGGCAAGAGCCAGCACGAAGTACGCAAGCTGATCGCTGGTCCCTCGGTCTTTATCTGCGACGAGTGCGTCGACCTGTGCAACGACATCATCCGCGAGGAGGTGCAGGAGGCCCAGGCTGAGAGCAGCGCCAACAAGTTGCCTGCGCCCAAGGAAATCAGCAGCATCCTCGATCAGTATGTGATCGGTCAGGAGCGTGCGAAGAAGGTTCTGGCGGTTGCGGTGTACAACCACTACAAGCGTCTCAGCCAGAAAGAGAAGAAGGACGATGTCGAGCTGGGCAAGAGCAACATCCTGCTGATCGGGCCGACCGGTTCGGGCAAGACCCTGCTCGCCGAGACTCTCGCGCGGCTGCTCAATGTGCCCTTTACCATTGCCGATGCGACCACGCTGACCGAAGCCGGCTATGTCGGCGAGGACGTGGAGAACATCATCCAGAAGCTGCTGCAGAAGTGCGACTACGATGTCGAGAAGGCCCAGATGGGTATCGTCTACATCGACGAGATCGACAAGATCTCGCGCAAGTCGGACAACCCCTCGATCACCCGCGACGTCTCGGGTGAGGGTGTGCAGCAGGCTCTGCTCAAGCTGATCGAGGGCACCGTTGCCTCGGTGCCGCCGCAGGGCGGACGCAAGCATCCCCAGCAGGAGTTCCTGCAGGTCGACACGCGCAACATCCTGTTCATCTGCGGCGGCGCCTTTGCCGGGCTCGAGAAGGTCATCCAGAGTCGTTCGACCAAGGGTGGCATCGGTTTCAACGCCGAGGTGCGCAGCAAGGATACCGGCAAGAAGGTCGGTGAAGCGCTGCGCGAGGTGGAGCCGGATGATCTGGTCAAGTTCGGCCTGATTCCCGAGTTCGTCGGTCGCCTGCCGGTCATCGCCACGCTCGAGGAGCTGGACGAAAAGGCCCTGATGGAGATCCTCACCGAGCCGAAGAACGCGCTGACCAAGCAGTACGCGCGCCTGTTCGAGATGGAGGGCGTCGAGCTGGAGTTCCGCACCGATGCCCTGCATGCCGTGGCGCGCAAGGCCCTGGAGCGCAAGACCGGTGCCCGTGGTCTGCGTTCGATCCTCGAAGGGATCCTGCTCGACACCATGTACGAGATCCCCTCGGCCACCGAGGTCAGCAAGGTGGTGATCGACGAGAGCGTGATCGAAGGCACCTCCAAGCCGCTGCTGATCTACGAGAGCAGCGAGCAGCCTGCCAAGGCCGCGCCAGAGGCGTGACCATCCAAAGGGGCCTGCGGGCCCCTTTGTTGTTCCTGTGCAGTGCAAAAGCTTGTTTTTTCCGCACTAGCCCCCCATCTTGGATCCATGTCCAACGCCCGTGTGTCTCTGTTGTCGGGCCTACCAAGAGTTGAAAGCATGAACGCAATCATCGAGTTGCCCCTTCTGCCGCTGCGTGATGTGGTGGTTTATCCGCACATGGTCATCCCGCTGTTCGTCGGGCGTGAAAAGTCCATCGAGGCGCTTGAGGCGGCGATGAGCGCAGACAAGCAGATTCTGCTGCTGGCCCAGAAGAATCCGGCGGATGATGACCCAGCCCCGGAAGCGCTGTACCAGGTAGGCACCGTGGCCAGCGTGCTGCAGTTGCTGAAACTGCCGGATGGTACGGTCAAGGTGCTGGTCGAGGGCGGCCAGCGTGGTGCGGTCGAGCGCTTCGTCGATGGCGACACCCATGCGCGCGCAGAGGTGCGCCTGGTCGAGGAAGGCGAGATTGCCGAGCGTGAGTCGGAGGTCTTCTGCCGCAGCCTGCTGAGTCAGTTCGAGCAGTACGTGCAGCTGGGCAAGAAGGTGCCCGCCGAGGTGCTGAGCTCGCTGAGCGGTATCGACGATCCGGCGCGCCTGGTCGATACCATGGCGGCGCACATGGCGCTGCGTATCGAGCAGAAGCAGGAAATCCTCGAGATTACCGACCTGACCAGCCGTATCGAGCATGTGCTCGGTCTGCTGGATGCCGAGATCGACCTGTTGCAGGTCGAGAAGCGCATCCGCGGTCGGGTCAAGAAGCAGATGGAGCGCAGCCAGCGCGAGTACTACCTGAACGAGCAGATGAAGGCCATTCAGAAAGAACTCGGCGAGGGCGAGGAAGGCCACAGCGAGGTCGACGAGCTGAAGAAGCGCATCGACAACGCCGGCATGAGCAAGGAAGCCCTGCAGAAGGCCAATGCCGAGCTGAACAAGCTCAAGCAGATGTCGCCGATGTCGGCCGAGGCCACCGTGGTGCGCTCCTACATCGAGTGGCTGACCAACGTGCCGTGGCAGGCCGAGAGCAAGGTGCGTCTCGACCTCAAGCGTGCCGAAGAGATCCTCGACGCTGACCACTACGGTCTGGAAGAGGTCAAGGAGCGGATCCTCGAGTTCCTCGCCGTGCAGAAGCGCGTGAAGAAGCTCAAGGGGCCGGTGCTGTGCCTGGTTGGTCCGCCGGGGGTGGGCAAGACCTCGCTGGCCGAGTCGATCGCCCGTGCGACCAATCGCAAGTACGTGCGCATGGCGCTCGGTGGTGTGCGTGACGAAGCCGAGATTCGCGGTCACCGCCGTACCTACATCGGCTCCATGCCCGGTCGCCTGATCCAGAAGATGACCAAGGTCGGCGTGCGCAACCCGCTGTTCCTGCTCGACGAGATCGACAAGCTGGGCAGCGACATGCGTGGCGATCCCGCCTCGGCGCTGCTCGAGGTGCTCGATCCGGAGCAGAACCACAACTTCAACGATCACTATCTGGAAGTGGATTACGATCTGTCCAACGTGATGTTCCTGTGCACGGCCAACTCGATGAACATCCCGGCGCCGCTGCTCGACCGCATGGAGGTCATCCGTCTGCCGGGCTACACCGAGGCGGAAAAGATCAACATCGCCACCAAATACCTGGTGACCAAGCAGGCCGAGGCGAACGGCCTGAAGAAGGGCGAGCTGAGCTTCGAGGAAGAGGCCCTGCGCGACATCATCCGTTTCTACACCCGCGAGGCCGGGGTGCGTAACCTGGAGCGACAGATCGCCAAGGTCTGCCGCAAGGCGGTCAAGGACGGCGCCGCTGCGAAGCGCATCCAGATCACCGTCACCAGCGACAGCCTCGAGCATTACCTGGGCGTGAAGAAGTTCCGCTACGGCCAGGCCGAGCAGCAGGATCAGGTCGGCCAGGTGACCGGCTTGGCGTGGACCCAGGTAGGCGGCGAACTGCTGACCATCGAGGCCGCGGTGGTGCCCGGCAAGGGCCTGCTGATCAAGACCGGCTCGCTCGGCGACGTGATGGGCGAGTCGATCACTGCGGCGCTGACCGTGGTGCGCAGCCGGGCCAAGAGTCTGGGAATTGCGCCGGACTTCCACGAAAAGCGCGACATCCACATCCACGTGCCGGAAGGCGCCACGCCCAAGGACGGTCCGAGCGCTGGCATCGGCATGTGCACCGCGCTGGTTTCCGCAGTGACCGGCATTCCGGTGCGGGCCGATGTGGCGATGACCGGGGAAATCACCCTGCGCGGGCAGGTGCTGGCCATCGGTGGTCTCAAGGAGAAACTGTTGGCGGCTCACCGCGGCGGTATTACCACCGTGATCATTCCCGAGGAAAATGTGCGGGATCTCAAGGAAATTCCGGAGAACATCAAACAAGATCTGCAGATCAAACCGGTCAAATGGATTGACGAGGTCCTGCAGATTGCGTTGCAATACAAGCCTGAGCCCTTGCCTGACGCGGCTCCCGAGCGCGCAGGGGCAGATGACAAGCGCGATGCCGAAGCCAACGAGCGAATCAGCACGCACTAGCCAGAGGGCTTCCTTGACACTCTTTTCGGGCGCTTGATATAAAGCGCCTCCTCGCATGTCGGCAAGCCCAACAGCAGACCTGATATTTGCTGCACCAAATCCAGATACGAAAATCGAACTCAACAGGAATAAAGGGGACTTAGAGTGAACAAGTCGGAACTGATCGATGCCATCGCCGCATCTGCTGATATCCCGAAAGCTGTTGCCGGCCGAGCGCTGGATGCTGTAATCGACTCCATCACCGGTGCCCTGAAAGATGGCGACTCGGTCGTGCTGGTTGGTTTTGGCACCTTCGCCGTCAAAGAGCGTGCTGCCCGTACCGGTCGCAACCCGCAGACTGGCAAGCCGATCGAGATCGAAGCGGCCAAGATCCCCGGCTTCAAGGCTGGTAAAGCCCTCAAGGATGCCGTCAACTAAGCGTCTTTCTGGCAAGTTTCCCCGGGCTGCCATGGGTAGCCCGGCAGCGGAGCGGTAGTTCAGTCGGTTAGAATACCGGCCTGTCACGCCGGGGGTCGCGGGTTCGAGTCCCGTCCGCTCCGCCAGTTATCGAGAAGGCGCATCCTCGGATGCGCCTTTCTTTTATCTTCACTGCCATAACCCACGCCGGATGCTTGCCTGGGCAGGGTGCCGGCCGCGTTTGGGGGCTGCATGCTTCAAAATATCAGGGACAACTCGCAGGGCTGGATCGCCAAGACCATCATTGGCGTGATCATCGTGCTCATGGCGTTGACCGGCTTCGATGCGATCATGAGCGCCGCGAACAACAACCAGGATGCCGCCGAAGTCAACGGCGAGAGCGTCAGCAAGGATGAGTTGAGCCGCGCCGTGGACATGCAGCGCCGCCAGCTGGCCCAGCAACTGGGCAGCCAGTTCGATGCGTCGCTGCTGGACGACAAGCTGCTGCGCGAAAGTGCGCTGAAGGCGCTGATCGATCGCAAACTGCTGCTGCAGAGCGCCGGCGAGGCCGGTTTCGGCTTTTCCCAGCAGGCGCTCGACCAGCTGATCCTGCTCACCCCCGAATTCCAGATGGATGGCAAGTTCGATCCCGACCGCTTCGACCAGGTGATCCGGCAGATGGGTTACAGCCGCCAGCAGTTCCGCACCCTGCTGGCGCAGGAAATGCTCATCGGCCAGCTACGTGCCGGTATGGCAGGCAGCGGTTTTGTCACCGACCAGGAAGTCCGCAGCTTTGCCGCCCTCGAACGGCAGACCCGCGATTTCGCTACCCTGGCGATCAAGGCGCGACCGGAGCAGGTCGAGGTCTCCGACCAGCAGGTCAAGGCCTACTACGACGAGCATGCCGGCGAGTTCATGACCTCCGAGCAGGTGCTGATCGAGTACATCGAGCTGAAGAAGGAGGCCTTCTTCGATCAGGTCGAAGTCTCCGACGAGGCGATCCAGGCCGAGTACGAGAAGGAAATTGCCAATCTCGGCGAGCAGCGTCGCGCCTCGCACATCCTCCTGGAAACCAGCGACAAGCTAAGCGACGAGCAGGCGAAGGCCAAGCTCGAAGAGCTGCGCCAGCGCATCGAGCAGGGCGAGGACTTCGCCGCCCTGGCCAAGGAGTTCTCCAGCGACCTGGGCTCGTCCGCAAATGGCGGCGACCTCGGTTTCGCCGCGGCGGGCGTCTACGACCCGGCGTTCGAGGCGGCTCTGTTCGCCCTCAAGGTCGGCGAGCTGTCGGCTCCGGTGAAGAGCGAGTTCGGCTGGCACCTGATCCGCCTAGACGACGTGCAGGCAGCCGAAGTGCCGACGCTGGCGAGCCTGCGGCCGCAGCTCGAGCACGACCTCAAGGCCCAGCAGGTCGAACAGCGCTTCGTCGAAGTGAGCAAGCAGCTTGAGGATGCCGCCTTCGAGTCCGCCGACCTGGCCCAACCGGCCCAGGAGCTCGGTCTCGAGGTCAAGCAGGCCGCGCCGTTCGGCCGCGAGGGCGGCGAAGGCATCGCCGCCAATCGTCAGGTGCTGCAGGCCGCCTTCAGTCCCGAAGTGCTGACCGAAGGTGCCAACAGCAGCATCCTCGAGCTGGATCCGGATACCGTGGTGGTCTTGCGCGTCAAGGAGCATCGCAAGCCCGAGCAGATGGCGCTGGAGTCGTTGCGCGATCGCCTGCGTGAGCGTATCCGCCAGGAGCAGGCCGCCGCGGCGGCGAAGGCGCGTGGCGAGGCCCTGCTGGCTGACCTGCGTGCGGGCAAGACCCCAGTGATCCAGGCCGAGTCGGGTGAAGCCTGGCAGGTGACCGAGGCGGCCTCGCGCAGCCAGGAAAATGTCGATCCGCAGGTGCTGCAGGCGCTGTTCCGCATGCCGCGGCCGGCCGCTGCCGACAAGCCGGGCTTCGCCGGGCTGTCGCTGGGCAATGGCGACTACCTGGTCCTGCGTCTGAACGGCGTGAGCAGCAGCGAGGCCGAGTTGTCGGCGGAAGAGCTGGTGATGTACCGCCGCTTCCTGGCCTCGCGCAGCGGCCAGCAGGACTTCCTGGCCTTCCAGCGCCAGCTGCAGACCGAGGCGAAGATCGAGCGGTTCTGATCCGCACGCACCTGGTCCGCAGTGACACCGCCAACGCCTCCGCAAGGGGGCGTTGTGCTTTGCGGCGCGTAGCTTTACGGCGCGGTTGGCGCAGGTGCGCTACGGCGAGAGAAGAGGGGGGAGGGGTGAAGCGCGGGCGTGGCCGGATGGCCGGGAGAAGGCCGACCCGCACGCAGGCGGGTCGGTGTGGATCGCTTAGTCTTCCAGCGAGCCCATGGCGGTGGTGTTGAAGCCACCGTCGACGTACATGATTTCACCACTGATGCCCGAAGCTAGGTCGGAGCACAGGAAGGCGCCGGCATTGCCGACTTCGTCGATGGTCACGTTGCGGCGCAGCGGAGTCTGGCGCTCGTTGGCTGCCAGCATCTTGCGGAAGCTGGCGATGCCGCTTGCTGCCAGGGTGCGGATCGGGCCGGCGGAGATGCAGTTGACGCGGGTGCCTTCCGGGCCGAGGCTGCCGGCCAGGTAGCGCACGCCGGCTTCCAGGCTGGCCTTGGCCATGCCCATCACGTTGTAGTTGGGCATGGTGCGCTCGGCACCCAGGTAGGACAGGGTCAGCAGGCTGCCATTGCGGCCCTTCATCATTTCGCGACCGGCCTTGGCCAGGGCAATGAAGCTGTAGGCGCTGATGTCGTGGGCGATCTTGAAGCCTTCGCGGGTGGTGACTTCGGTGAAGTCGCCGTTCAGCTGGTCGCCCGGGGCGAAGCCGACCGAGTGGACGATGCAGTCCAGGCCATCCCACTTCTTGCCCAGTTCCTCGAACACGCGGGCGATGTCGTCATCGCTGGCCACGTCGCAGGGGAAGCACAGGTCGGCGCTGGAGCCCCAGCCTGCGGCGAACTCTTCGACGCGGCCCTTGAGCTTGTCGTTCTGGTAGGTGAAGGCCAGTTCCGCACCCTCGCGGTGCATCGCGGCGGCGATGCCGGAGGCGATGGACAGCTTGCTGGCGACGCCGACGATCAGCACGCGCTTACCGGTGAGAAAACCCATTGTGTACTTCCTCTTTCTGGTTAATCGGCAGCGCCCGGAGCCATGAAGGCGGCTTCGAGCAGCTGCTGGGTATAGGGGTGCTGCGGCGCGTGGAAAACCGTGCGAGCCTCACCCTGTTCGACCACCTTGCCGTGCCTGATCACCATCAACTGGTGACTCAGGGCGCGGACCACCGCCAGGTCATGGCTGATGAACAGATAGGTCAGATTGTACTTGTGCTGCAGGCTGCGCAGCAGCTCCACCACCTGGCGCTGTACCGTGCGGTCGAGGGCCGAGGTCGGCTCGTCGAGCAGGATCAGCTGCGGGCGCAGTACCAGGGCGCGGGCGATGGCGATGCGCTGACGCTGGCCGCCGGAAAACTCGTGAGGGTAGCGGTGGCGGGTGTCTGGATCCAGGCCTACCTCACCCAACACGTCAATAATGGCCCGTTCGCGCTCGGCAGGCGTACCGATGGCATGGATTTCCAGGCCCTCGCCGATGATCTGGCTCACCGACATGCGTGGGCTCAGGCTGCCGAACGGGTCCTGGAATACCACCTGCATCTGCCGGCGCAGCGGGCGCACCGCCTGCTGGTCGAGGCCGTCGAGGCCCTGGCCGTCGAAACGGATCCCGCCGCGACTGCCGATCAGACGCAGGATCGCCAGGCCCAGGGTGGACTTGCCTGAGCCGCTCTCGCCGACGATGCCCAGGGTCTGTCCCTGCGCCAGGCGGAAGTTGACCCCGTCGACCGCCTTGACGTGATCGACGGTACGGCGCAGCAGGCCCTTCTTGATCGGGAACCACACGCGCAGGTCGTCGACCTCGAGCAGCGGCTTGCCGGGCGGATTGTCCGCCGGACCGCCGCTGGGGTCGGCGCTGAGCAGTTCCTGGGTATAGGGATGCTGGGGGGCCGCGAACAGCTTTGCGCACTCGGCCTGTTCGACGATACGGCCGCGCTGCATGACACACACGCGATGGGCGATGCGCCGCACCAGGTTGAGGTCGTGGGTGATCAGCAGCAGGGCCATGCCCAGGCGCGCCTGCAGCTCCTTGAGTAGCTCGAGGATCTTCAGCTGCACGGTGACGTCCAGTGCGGTGGTCGGCTCGTCGGCGATGAGGATTTCCGGCTCGTTGGCCAGGGCCATGGCGATCATCACCCGCTGGCGCTGGCCGCCGGACAGCTCGTGGGGATAGGCCTTCAGACGCTTGGCCGGCTCGGGGATGCCGACCAGCTCGAGCAGCTCCAGCACCCGGGCCCGCGCCGCGGCGCCGGTCAGGCCCTTGTGCAGGGCCAGCACCTCGGCGATCTGCTTCTCCACCGGATGCAGCGGGTTGAGCGAGGTCATCGGCTCCTGGAAGACCATGGCGATGCGGTTGCCGCGGATGCCGCGCAGGCGCCGCTCCGGCAGCTTGAGCAGGTCCTCGCCGCCGTAATGGATGCTGCCCTGCGGGTGGCTGGCCTGCGGGTAGGGCAGCAGGCGCAGGATGGAGTGGGCGGTCACCGACTTGCCCGAGCCGCTCTCGCCGACCAGCGCCAGGGTTTCGCCCGGATGGATGTCGAAGCTGACACCATGCACCACGGTCTGCGGCGCGCCGCCATGGCTGAAGGCTACCTGCAGGTCGCGGATCTCGATCAGGGGTTTGCTCATGGCCTCACTTCCTCGGGTCGAAGGCATCGCGCGCGGCCTCGCCGATGAACACCAGCAGGGTCAGCATCAGCGCCAGCACGGCGAAGGCGCTGATGCCCAGCCACGGCGCCTGCAGGTTGGACTTGCCCTGGGCGACCAGTTCGCCCAGCGACGGCGAGCCGGGCGGCAGGCCGAAGCCGAGGAAGTCCAGCGCGGTCAGGGTGCCGATGGCGCCGGTGAGGATGAAGGGCAGGAAGGTCATGGTCGAGACCATGGCGTTGGGCAGGATGTGCCGGTACATGATCGCGCCGTTGCCCATGCCCAGGGCGCGGGCGGCGCGCACGTACTCGAGGTTGCGCCCGCGCAGGAATTCGGCACGCACCACGTCGACCAGACTCATCCAGGAGAACAGCAGCATGATGCCCAGCAGCCACCAGAAATTCGGCTCGACGAAGCTGGCGAGGATGATCAGCAGATAGAGCACCGGTAGACCCGACCAGATCTCCAGGAAGCGCTGGCCGACCAGGTCGACCCAGCCGCCGTAGAAGCCCTGCAGGGCGCCGGCGGCGACGCCGATGATCGAGCTGAGCAGGGTCAGGGTCAGGGCGAACAGCACCGAGATGCGAAAGCCGTAGATCACCCGCGCCAGCACGTCGCGGCCCTGGTCGTCGGTACCCAGCCAGTTGTCCGCCGAGGGCGGCGCGGGGGCCGGCACCTTGAGTTCGTAGTTGATGCTGTCGTAGCTGTAGGGGATCGGCGGCCAGAGCATCCAGCCGCCCTTCGAGTCGATCAGCTCGCGCATGTACGGGCTCTTGTAGTCGGCCTCCAGGGGGAATTCGCCGCCGAAGGCGGTTTCCGGATAGCGCTTGACCACCGGCACGTACCACTGGCCGTCGAAACTGACCAGCAGCGGCTTGTCGTTGGCGATCAGCTCGGCGCCGAGGCTGAGCACGAACAGGCCGAGAAACAGCCACAGCGCGTACCAGCCGCGCTTGTGCGCCTTGAACAGCGCGAAGCGCCGCTGGTTGATGGGCGAGAGGGCCATGTTCAACCCTCCCGGCTTTCAAAGTCGATGCGTGGATCGACCAGGGTGTAGGTGAGATCGCCGATCAGTTTCACGATCAGTCCCAGCAGGGTGAAGATGAACAGGGTGCCGAACACCACCGGATAGTCGCGGTTGATCGCCGACTCGAAGCTCATCAGGCCGAGGCCGTCGAGGGAGAAGATCACCTCGATCAGCAGGGAGCCGGTGAAGAACAGGCCGATGAACGCCGAGGGGAAGCCGGCGATGATGATCAGCATGGCGTTGCGGAACACGTGGCCGTAGAGCACGCGGTTTTCCGACAGGCCCTTGGCTCGCGCGGTGACCACGTATTGCTTGCCGATCTCGTCGAGGAAGCTGTTCTTGGTCAGCAGGGTCAGGGTGGCGAAGTTGCCGATCACCAGGGCGGTCACCGGCAGCGCCAGGTGCCAGAAGTAGTCGGCGATCTTGCCCCACAGGCTCAGCTCGTCGAAGTTGTTCGAGGTCAGGCCGCGCAGCGGGAACCAGTCGAAGTAGCTGCCGCCGGCGAACAGCACGATCAGCAGGATGGCGAACAGGAACGCCGGGATGGCGTAGCCGACGATGATCGCCGTGCTAGTCCACACGTCGAAGGTGCTGCCGTGACGCATGGCCTTGGCGATGCCCAGCGGGATCGATACCAGGTACATGATCAGGGTGCTCCACAGCCCCAGCGAGATCGATACCGGCATCTTCTCGATGATCAGCTCGGTGACCGTGGCGTCGCGGAAGAAGCTCTGCCCGAAGTCGAAGTGCAGGTAGTTCTTGATCATGATCCAGAAGCGCTCGCTGGCCGGCTTGTCGAAGCCGTACATGCGCTCGATCTCCTTGACCAGTTCGGGATCCAGACCCTGGGCGCCGCGATAGGCATTGCCGGCCGCGGCGACCTCGGCCCCGCCGCCGGCGATGCGCCCGGTGGCGCCGCCGGCGGCGGCGTCGAAGCCCTCGAGCTTGGCGATCATCTGTTCCACCGGGCCGCCGGGGGCGGCCTGGATGATGATGAAGTTGATCAGCAGGATGCCGAACAGGGTCGGCACGATCAGCAGCAGGCGACGGAAGATGTAGGCCAGCATTCAGCGTGACTCCCCGGCGCTGACCGGCGCGCCGGCATCCGGCTTGGCCCACCAGGTGTACAGGCCGATGTCGTACAGCGGCGCCACCGGCGGGTGCTCGAAGCGGTCCCAGCGCGCGACCCGCCAGGTCTTGATGTGCCAGTTGGGGATCACGTAGTGACCCCACAGCAGCACGCGATCCAGCGCGCGGGTATGGGCGATCAGGCTCTGCCGGCTGTCGGCCTTGATCAGGCCTTCGACCAGGGCGTCGATGACCGGATCCTTGAGGCCGATCAGGTTGCGGCTGCCGGGATTGTCGGCGCTGCTGGAGTGCCAGTACTCGCGCTGCTCGTTGCCGGGCGAGCTGGACTGGCTGAAGCCGCCGACGATCAGGTCGAAGTCGCGCGAGCGCAGGCGGTTGATGTACTGCGAGACGTCGGCGCGGCGGATCTGCAGCTCGATGCCGAGACTGGCCAGGTTGCGCTTGAACGGCAGCAGCACGCGCTCGAACTCGATCTGCGCGAGCAGGAACTCGATCACCACCGGCTTGCCTTCGGCATCCAGCATGCGGTCCTGCTCCAGGCGCCAGCCAGCCTGCTGCAGCAGCTCGAAGGCACGCCGACGCTGCTCGCGGATCACCCCGCTGCCGTCGCTCTGTGGCGGCCGGTATTGCTCGCTGAACACCTGTGGTGGCAGCTGCGCGCGCCAGGGTTCGAGCAGTTTCAGTTCGGCGGGCGAGGGCAGGCCGCTGGCGGCCAGCTCGGAGTTCTCGAAGTAGCTGCCGGTGCGCACGTAGGCACCGTGGAACAGCTGGCGGTTGGTCCACTCGAAGTCGAACAGCAGGCCCAGCGCCTCGCGCACCCGGGCATCCTGGAACTGCGGGCGGCGCAGGTTGAAGATGAAGCCCTGCATGCCGGCCGGATTGTGGTTGGCGATCTCCTCCTTGATCAGACGCCCCTCGTGTACCGCCGGGGAGTCGTAGGCGGTGGCCCAGTTCTTCGCGCTGCTTTCCACCCAGAAGTCGAACTGCCCGGCCTTGAGCGCCTCCAGCGCCACGGTGTTGTCGCGGTAGTAGTCGATCACCAGGCTGTCGAAGTTGTACTGGCCGCGGTTGACCGGCAGGTCCTTGCCCCACCAGTCCGCGACCCGCGCATAGCGGATGCTGCGGCCGGCCTGCACTTCGGCGACCCGGTAGGGGCCGCTGCCCAGCGGCGGCTCCAGGCTGGTGCGGGCGAACTCGCGGCCCTCCCAGGCGTGCCTGGGCAATACCGGCAGCTGGCCGACGATCAGCGGCAGCTCGCGGTTGCCCGCCTGGCGGAAGTCGAAGCGCACCTGGCGTTCGCCTTCGGCCACCGCCTTCTCGACGTCGGCGTAGTAGGCGCGGTACTGCGGCGCGCCATCCTTCATCAGGGTATCGAAGGTGAATACCACGTCGGCGGCGGTGACCGGCTGGCCGTCGTGGAAGCGTGCTTCGCGGCGCAGGGTGAAGCGCACCCAGCGGTTGTCCGGGGCCTTCTCGATCTTCTCGGCCAGCAGGCCGTACTCGGTGAACGGTTCGTCGAGACTGCGTCGGGTCAGGGTGTCGTAGATCAGGCCGATCTCGTCGGCGGCGACGCCCTTGTTGATGAACGGATTGAGGCTGTCGAAGCCGCCGAAACCGGCCTGGCGCAGGGTGCCGCCCTTGGGGGCATCCGGATTGACGTAGGCGAAGTGCTGGAAGTTGGCCGGGTATTTCGGCGCCTCGTCGTACAGGGTCAGCGCATGTCTGGCGGCTGCGGCGGCATTCAGGGCCACCCCGAACAGCAGGGCGCAGCCGGCGAGCAGGCGGGTGCGGCGCAGGAAGACGGTCATCGGGATGCCTCCGGGGTCTTGAGCCACCAGGCGCGCAGGCCGAGGGTGTAGGGCGGCGTGCTGAGGTGGTCGAAACGGTTGCGCCAGGCGACCCGGTGGTGGTCGCTGTACCAGTTGGGGATGCTGTAGTGCTGCGACAGCAGTACGCGATCGAGGGCGCGGGTGGCGGCCACCTGCTGGTTGCGGGTCTGCGCGGCGAGTAGCTTGTCGAGCAGCGCGTCGACCACCGGGTGGTTGATCCCGGCGTAGTTCTTGCTGCCGCGCACGTGGACCTGGCTGGAGTGGAAGTATTGCCACTGCTCAAGGCCGGGGCTGAGCGTCTGCGGCAAGGTCATCAGCACCATGTCGTAGTCGAAGCCGTCGATGCGCTGCTTGTACTGGGCGCGATCGACGGTACGCAGGCTGGCCTCGACGCCAATGCGCGCGAGGTTGTCGCGGTAGGGCTGGAGGATGCGCTCCAGGCTCGGGTTGACCAGCAGGATCTCGAAGCGCAGCGGCTGGCCGCGGCTGTTGAGCAGACGAGCGCCGGAGGATTTCCAGCCGGCCTGGGTCAGCAGGTCGAGGGCGCGGCGCAGCGTTTCGCGCGGCAGGCCGCTGCCGTCGGTCTGCGGCATCTGCGGCGCTTGGCTGAACAGTTCGCTCGGCAGCTGCTCGCGGAAGGGCGAGAGCAGCAGCCACTCCTCGCCCTGCGGGATGCCGCGGGCGGAGAACTCGCTGTTGGGGTAGTAGCTGGTCGCCCGGCTGTAGGCATTGTTGAACAGCGTGCGGTTGCTCCATTCGAAATCGAACAGCAGGCCCATGGCCTCGCGCACCCGGGCATCGGCGAAGTGGGTGCGGCGGCTGTTCATGAACAGCGCCTGGGTCTGGGTCGGGATCTGATGGGGGATCTCCGCCTTGACGATGTCGCCGCGCTCCACGGCCGGGATGTTGTAGCCGTTGGCCCAGTTCTTCGCCTGGTTCTCGATGTAGAAGTCGAATTCGCCGGCCTTGAACGCCTCGAAGGCGACATGGTTGTCGCGGTAGAACTCCACTTCGACACGGTTGAAGTTGTACTTGCCGCGGTTGACTGGCAGGTCCTTGCCCCACCAGTTCTTCACCCGTTCGAACACCACGCGCCGGCCCGGCACCACCTGGGTGATGCGGTAGGGGCCGCTGCCCAGCGGCGGCTCGTAGCTGGTGGCCTTGAAGTCGCGCTTGCTCCAGTAGTGCTGCGGCAGCACCGGCAGCTCGCCGAGGCGCAGGATCAGCAACGGATTGCCGCTGCGCTTGAACACGAAGCGCACCCGGTGGCGGTTGAGGATGTCGACTCGCTGCACTTCCTGCAGGGCGGTACGGTAGTGCGGATGGCCGTTGCGGCTGAGCAGCCGGTAGGAGAACGCCACGTCGTAGGCGGTGATCGGCTTGTCGTCGTGGAAGCGCGCCTCGGGACGCAGGTTGAACACCACCCAGCTGCGGTCCTTGCTGTACTCCACCGAGGAGGCGATCAGGCCGTAGCTGGAGGTCGGCTCGTCGCCCGACGGATCGTAGGCGCCGGTGCCGGCCATCAGCGGGGCATTCAGCTCGGAGACGCCGTACTGCAGGAAGTTGGCGGTGCCGGCCGGGCTGGTGCCCTTGAGGGTATAGGGGTTGAGGGTGTCGAAGGTGCCGGAGGCCATCAGCCGGACACTGCCGCCCTTGGGCGCGTCGGGGTTCACCCAGTCGAAATGGCTGAAGTTGGCCGGGTACTTGAGCGAACCGAACTGGGCGTAACCGTGGCGTTCCGTGATGGCGGCGCCAGCGGGCAGGCAGGCAGCCAGACCGAGCAGCAGGGCGAGGAGACGACTCATCAGGCGAGGGTCCGGTCCGTGGCAGTGTTGTAGGTTGAGAAAGCTACAGTAACAGCTTGTATCGGCTGGAAAAAGGGTGGCTCCGGGCCGCCCCGGCGAGCCCTCAGCGGCGCGGGAGGTAGAGGGTCAGCGTCTGGCCGGTCTTGAGCGTGCGGCCAAGGGAAGGGTTCCACTGCTTCAGGTGCTGGGTGCGCACCGCAAAGCGCTGGGCAATGGCGGACAGCGAGTCGCCACGGCGCACCTTGTAGTAGGTGACCGACGAGCGCTGGCCGGCCTTCGTCTGGGCCTGGGAGCTGCCGGCGCTGCGCAGGGTCAGCACCTGTCCGGCCCGCAGCGACTTGCCCTTGAGGCCGTTCCAGCGTTGCAGGTCGGCGAGGGTGACGTCGTGGCGCTTGGCGATCGCCCACAGGGTGTCACCGCTGCGCACCCGGTAGCTGCGCGTTTTCGCTGCGGGGGGGCTGGCCTTGGCGGCCACTACCGGTTGGCTGCGCTCATACAGCGGTCCCGGCGGCGTGACGCCGCCCGGCGTCTGCGGGATCAGCAGGGTCTGCCCGACGCGCACGCGATTGCCGGACATGCGGTTGATGTCGCGCAGGGTGTTGACCGTGACGTGGTGGCGGTTGGCGATGCCGTGCAGGCTGTCGCCGCTGCGCACCTGGTAGCGCTGCCATTGCACCAGGCTGTCCGGCGCCAGGCGGGCAAGGCTTGCGCTCAGCCCCTCGGCCTTGTCCGCCGGCACCAGCAGATGGCGCGGGCCATCGAGGGTGATGCCGCGCTTGAAGGCCGGGTTGAGCTGGTACAGCTCGTCCTCGTCGACATCGCTGAGGGCGGCGACTCGCGCCAGGTCGAGCTGGTGGCGGATGGCGACCTTCTCGAAATAGGGCTCGTTGGCGATCGGCGCCAGACTCACGCCGTAGCTGGCGGGGGTGAGGATGATCTGCGACACGGCCAGCAGCTTGGGCACGTAGTCCTGGGTTTCCTTGGGCAGCGGCAGGTTCCAGTAGTCGGTCGGCAGGCCCTGGCGCTGGTTGCGTTCGATGGCCCGGCTGACGGTGCCCTCGCCGGCATTGTAGGAGGCCAGGGCGAGCAGCCAGTCGCCGTTGAACATGTCGTGCAGGCGCTTGAGGTAGCTGATCGCCGCGCCGGTCGAAGCCATGATGTCGCGGCGACCGTCGTACCAGTTGGTCTGGCGCAGGTTGAAGTGGCGGCCGGTGGAGGGAATGAACTGCCAGAGGCCGGCGGCGTTGGCGTGGGAGTAGGCCAGCGGGTTGTAGGAGCTTTCGATCATCGGCAGCAGGGCCAGCTCCAGGGGCATGTTGTTTTCTTCGAGGCGCTCGACGATGTAGTGGATGTACGGACCACTGCGCTCGGCGATCTGCTGGATCGAGGCCGGTCGGCTGGCGAAGCCGAAGCGCTGGCGCTCGATGCGCGGGTTGGTGCCGATCTGGTCCTGCAGCTGGTAGCCGGCACGGATGCGCTCCCAGATGTCCTCGTGCTGCTCCTCTTCCTCGGCCTGGCGCAGATCCTTGCTCCACTCGATCTGCTTGCCGACGCTGACGGCGCGCTCGGTGTCGCTGTCGAGCGCCTTGTCGCCCCGGCTCTGGCAGCCGGCCACGATCAGCAGGAGGCTGACCAGCACCAGGCGCAAGGCGCGGGTCAGAACATCTGGAACGTGGCTCGGAAGCGTTGGCGGTGGCATCGGCGAGGGACTTTCCCAGATAAAAAGTCGGGCGATTCTAGGAACCGCCCCGGAGGTGGTCAAGTTTTCGCCAGTGGTCGATTGTTACCGGAAATTGTCCTTCCAGTCGCGCAGCACAGCAAACACCTCGCTTGGCGAGGCCAGATGGCGTTGCGCATGGGCGTCACTTTTTGCCCGGACTGTGGGCTCGGTCACGCGCAGGAAGGGGTTGGTCGCCAGCTCCAGCGCGAGGGTCGAGGGCAGGGTCGGCAACTGCCGTTCACGCAGCGCCGCCACTTCGACAGCGCGCCGTTGCAGGGCCGGATTGTCCGGCTCCACGGCCAGGGCGAAGCGCAGGTTGCTCTGGGTATATTCGTGGGTGCAGTAGACGCGGGTCGCTGCGGGCAGGCTGGCCAGCCGTTGCAGCGAGGCGTGCAGCTGCGCGGCGGTGCCCTCGAACAGGCGGCCGCAGCCGGCGGAGAACAGGGTGTCGCCGCAGAACAGCAGCGGCTGCTCGCCGTCGGCGGCGAACAGGGCGATATGCCCGGCGGTGTGGCCGGGAACGTGCAGCACCTGCCAGTCGAGGTCGAGGATGCGCACCCGCTGGCCATCCTCGAGGGCGACATCGCGTCCGGCAATCGCCTCCAGCGCCGGGCCGAGCACCCGCGCGCCGCTGTGCGCCTTGAGGGCGAGGACGCCGCCGGTATGGTCGTTGTGGTGGTGGGTGACCAGGATGTCGGTGAGCTGCCAGTCGGGGTGCGCGGCCAGCCAGGCCAGTACCGGAGCGCTGTCGCCGGGATCGACCACCGCGCAGCGTCGATGCGTGGCATCCTGCAGCAGCCAGATATAATTGTCGGAGAAGGCGGGCAGGGCGGTGATCTGTATCATGAGCAGGCAAGCCGTTATGCTGAGTCGATCCGGCATCTTAGGTCGCCAGGTGGGTCTGGCGCCAGACGGGAGGAAGCATGAACGAGCCGCCCTGCGCTACCGTCGCCAGCGACTGGCTGACCCTGCAGCGAGAGGCCGAGGCATGGTTCGCCGGCCCGCTGGGCAGATTGCTGCTGGACAGCCAGCAGTCCCTGCTCGAGCAACAGCTCGGCAGCCACTTCGGCAGCTTTCTGCTGCACTACGGCTTTTCGGCCGGTGAGCTGCCGCCGCAGCGCCAGATCACCCACTACATCCGTCTCGGTCCGCCGCTGCCGGGCGTGGAGATCGTCTGCGAGGAGGGCGCCTGGCCGGTGCTCGAGCATGCCGCGGACGTGGTGGTGCTGCAGCATGCCCTGGACTTCGCCGTCTCGCCGCACCAGCTGCTGCGCGAGGCGGCCCGCTGCGTGCGCCCCGGCGGGCATCTGCTGGTGGTGGGCATCCACCCGTGGAGTCTGTGGGGGCTGCGCCAGTTGCTGCCCGGCGATGCCCTGGCCGGCGCGCGCTGCATTGCGCCGAACCGTCTGGCCGACTGGCTGCACCTGCTCGGCTTTGCGCTGGAGAAACGCCGGTTCGGATGCTATTGTCCGCCGCTTTCTTCAGCGCGCTGGCAGGCGCGCTTGCGCGGCGTCGAGTCGTGGGCCGAGAGCCTGCAGCTGCCCGGCGGCGGCGTCTACCTGCTGGCCGCCCGCAAGCTGATGGCTGGCCTGCGCCCGCTGCCGCAATCCCGGCGTGCCACAGTCGCGCCGCTGCGTCCGGTTTCCGTGGCCAAGGTCGGCCGTCATCCAGGCAAGAAAGAGTCATGACTGACAGTGTCGAGATCTATACCGATGGTGCCTGCAAGGGCAATCCCGGCCCCGGCGGCTGGGGCGCGCTGCTGATCTACAAGGGCGTCGAGCGCGAGCTGTGGGGCGGCGAGTCGCCGACCACCAACAATCGCATGGAGCTGACCGCGGCCATCCGCGCCCTGGCAACCCTCAACCGGCATTGCCGGGTGCAGCTGACCACCGACTCCGAATATGTCATGAAGGGCATCAAGGAGTGGCTACCGAACTGGAAGAAGCGTGGCTGGAAGACCGCCAGCCGTCAGCCGGTGAAGAACGCCGACCTCTGGCAGGAGCTGGACAACCAGGTCAGCCGCCACGAGGTGCACTGGCACTGGGTACGCGGGCATAACGGCCACCCGGGCAACGAGCGGGCTGACCAGCTGGCCAATCGCGGCGTGCTCGAGGTCAACGGCGCCCGCCAGGGCGCGTGATGGCCGCGCCCCTTCTTCAACCCTCCATCGGCAAGCAGGTCATTCCCCATGAGATACGTCGTCCTCGACACCGAGACTACCGGCCTTGAGGTCCGCGAAGGGCACCGCATCATCGAGATCGGCTGCGTCGAGCTGATCGGCCGGCGTCTGACCGGGCGGCATTTCCACGTCTACATCAACCCCGAGCGCGAGGTCGACGAGGGGGCGATGGCGGTGCACGGCATCAGCAACGAGTTCCTCGCCGACAAGCCGCGCTTTCGCGAGGTGGTCGACGAGTTCTTCGAGTTCATCAAGGGCGCCGAGCTGATCATCCACAACGCGGCGTTCGACATCGGCTTCATCAATCACGAGTTCGCCCGCCTGAAGGACCGTCCGCAGCTGGGCGAGGTGCTCGACCACTGCAGCGTGCTGGATACCCTGCTGATGGCGCGCGAGCGCCATCCGGGCCAGCGCAACAACCTCGACGCCCTGTGCAAGCGCTACGGGGTCGACAACTCCGGGCGCGACCTGCACGGCGCGCTGCTCGATGCCGAGATTCTCGCCGACGTCTACCTGGCGATGACCGGTGGGCAGACCAGCCTGTCCCTGGCCGGGCAGAACAGCGACGGCGAGGGCGGCAACGGCCCGCAGGTCTCGGAGATCCGCCGCCTGCCGGCCAGTCGTCCGCGTACCCCGGTGATCCGCGCCAGCCAGGCCGAGCTGGAGCTGCACGCGGCACGTCTGGCCGCGGTGGCCAAGTCCAGCGGCGCGCCGGCGCTCTGGCAGCAACTCGAGCAGGCCGACGAAGGCGAGGCGCCGATCCTGCACTGAGTGCCGCTGGCGCCGGGTTTCGCCGGCCTGCTGCAGCTACTACCCTGAAGGCATCGGCAGGCGGCGCCTGCCTGCTGCGGGGGCTGGAGCATGTACAAGGATCTGAAGTTTCCGGTACTCATCGTCCACCGCGACGTCAAGGCCGACAGCGTGGCCGGCGAGCGGGTGCGCGGCATCATGGCCGAACTGGAGCAGGACGGCTTCCCGCTCCTGGTCACCGCCAGCGCCCGCGAGGGACGCATCGTCGCCTCCTCGCAGCACGGGCTGGCCTGCATTCTGGTCGCCGCCGAAGGCGCCGGCGAGAATCCGCGTCTGCTGCAGGACATGGTCGAGCTGATCCGCGCGGCGCGGGTGCGCGCCCCGCAGCTGCCGATCTTCGCCCTCGGCGAGCAGGTCACCATCGAGAACGCGCCCGCCGAGGCGATGGCCGAACTCAACCAGTTGCGCGGCATCCTCTACCTGTTCGAGGACACCGTGCCCTTTCTCGCCCGCCAGGTGGCGCGGGCGGCGCGCAGCTATCTCGATGCCCTGCTGCCGCCGTTCTTCCGGGCGCTGGTGCAGCACACCGCCGATTCCCACTACTCCTGGCATACCCCGGGGCACGGCGGTGGCGTGGCGCACCGCAAGAGCCCGGTGGGGCAGGCGTTCCACCAGTTCTTCGGCGAGAACACCCTGCGCTCCGATCTGTCGGTATCGGTGCCCGAGCTCGGCTCGCTGCTCGATCACACCGGCCCGCTGGCCGAGGCCGAGCAGCGCGCCGCGCGCAACTTCGGCGCCGACCACACCTTCTTCGTGATCAATGGCACCTCGACGGCGAACAAGATCGTCTGGCAGGCGATGGTCGGTCGCGACGATCTGGTGCTGGTGGATCGCAACTGCCACAAGTCGGTGGTGCACGCGCTGATCATGACCGGCGCCATCCCGCTGTACCTCAATCCGGCACGCAACGAGCTGGGTATCATCGGGCCGATCCCCCTCGAGGAGTTCAGTCGCGAGTCGATCGCCGCGAAGATCGCCGCCTGTCCGCTGGCGCAGGGACGTGAGCCGCGGGTCAAGCTGGCCGTGGTGACCAACTCGACCTACGACGGCCTGTGCTACAACGCCGAACTGATCAAGCGGGCACTGGGCGACAGCGTCGAGGTGCTGCACTTCGACGAGGCCTGGTATGCCTATGCCGCCTTCCACGAGTTCTATCTCGGGCGCTACGCCATGGGCACCTCGCGCGGCGATGGCGGGCGCGGGCCGCTGGTGTTCAGCACCCACTCCACCCACAAACTGCTGGCCGCCTTCAGCCAGGCCTCGATGATCCATGTGCAGGATGGCGGCCAGCGGCGGCTGGACGTGGCGCGCTTCAACGAAGCCTTCATGATGCACACCTCGACCTCGCCCCAGTACGGCATCCTCGCCTCGCTGGACGTGGCCTCGGCGATGATGGAGGGTAGCGCCGGGCGCTCGCTGATCCAGGAGAGCTTCGATGAGGCACTGGCCTTTCGCCGCGCCATGGCCAACCTGCGCCATCACCTGCCGGACGGCGACTGGTGGTTCGCGATCTGGCAACCCGAAGGCGTCGAGTCGGCGCTGCAGGTGCAGACTGCCGAGTGGCTATTGGCACCGCAGGCGCCCTGGCATGGTTTCGGTGAGGTGGCCGAGGACTATGTGCTGCTCGACCCGCTCAAGGTCACCCTGGTGATGCCCGGCCTGAGTGCCGGCGGCAGCCTGGAGGAGCAGGGCATCCCGGCGGCGGTGGTCGGCAAGTTCCTCTGGGAGCGCGGGGTGGTGGTGGAGAAGACCGGCCTGTATTCGCTGCTGGTGCTGTTCTCGATGAGCATCACCAAGGGCAAGTGGAGCACGCTGGTCACCGAGTTGCTGGAGTTCAAGCGCCTGCATGATGCCAATACGCCGCTGCTCGAGGCGTTGCCATCGGTGGCGCGGGCCGATGCCGCGCGCTATGCCGGCATGGGCCTGCGCGATCTGTGCGTACAGTTGCACGCCTGCTACCGCGACAACCAGGTGCCGCGGGCGTTGAGCCGGATGTACCGGCAGCTGCCGGAGCTGGCGCTGAAGCCGGCCGAAGCCTACGATCGGCTGGTCCGCGGCGCGGTCGAGGCGGTGCCGCTGGATGCGCTGGAGGGGCGTGTCGCGGCGGTGATGCTGGTGCCCTATCCGCCGGGCATTCCCCTGATCATGCCCGGCGAGCGCTTCAGCGCGGCCAGCCGGCCGATCATCGACTACCTGAAGTTCACTCGGCATTTCGAACAGGCGTTTCCCGGCTTCGAGTCCGGGGTGCACGGGCTGCAGCATGGCCCCGACGCTGCCGTGCAGCACTACCGCGTGGATTGCGTCTGCCCGTGAAGTGAGGGGTGTCGTGACCTGGGTCACTTAGGTCGGATACGCCTTTGCGCTGAGGCTTGCTATAGTGCCCGACCAAAAGAGGGCAGCGGTCAGCTGCGCTCAGTCGAATAACAGCCAGGAGGCGCCCCCGTGTCGCGATGGCTTGAGACGAGAGTTCACAGCAGTATTCAGGACGATTACCGCTTGTACAGCGCGAGGCCACAGGACGTAGTCTGGGTGCTGGATTCGTACCGCGTTGGAGGCGGACTAAGCGCATGGTGACCGGAGCCACATCCCTTGGTTTGGTGCGCAGCGAACTGTTCGCGACCATCGAACAGGCCGAGCAGAGCCTTGAACAGTTCATCGCCGATCGACTCAATGTCAGTCTGCTGCAGCAGGCGGTCGAATACCTGCAGCAGATCCGCGGCATCCTCAAGCTGATCGAGCTGGCCGGTGCCGAACTGCTGGCCCAGGAGATTCTCCTGCTGGCCACCGATATCCCGGCCGGTGCCGGGCAGGAGCGCGACGGTCAATTGGCCGCGCTGGGCAAGGCGCTGTTCGTGCTGCGCCGCTACCTGGAAGGCATCGACGTCCATCGCCAGGAAATTCCCGAGCTGCTGCTGCCGATCATCAACGAGCTGCGCCAGTCCACGGGCCAGCCGAGCCTGCCGGAAAGCTACTTCTTCAGTGTCCGCCTGGATCAGCCGCGTCCGCAGCGGCGCAACGTGGAGATCCAGCCCGGTGCGGCGAACCGCGACGGTGCCCGTCTGCGGCAGATGTACCAGCTGGGCTTGATGAACGTGCTGCGCGAGCAGAATCAGAGCGCAGCCCTCAAGCTGATGTCGCGGGCGCTGGGACGGCTGGACGATCTGCTGGGCGGTCGTGATCGTTCGCGTCTGTGCTGGATCGGTGCCGCGGCACTGGAGGCCATGGCCGAGGCGCGCATGCGCCCGAGCAAGGCCCGCAAGCAGCTGCTGGCGCGCATCGACCGCGACCTGCGCCAGCTGCTGGCCAACCCGCAGTTCGAGGCGCCGCGCAGCCTGCTCAAGGAAATGCTCTATCTGGTCGCGCTGGCCGGCACCCAGGGCGAGCGCGCCAGCGAGATGCGCCGGGTGTTCGGCCTGGCGTCGCTGCCGTTCACCGATCACCTGCTGGAAGAGGAGTCGCGACGTCTGGGCGGCCCGGGGCAGGAGGTCATGCGCTCGCTGTCGCTGGCGATCCGCGACGAACTGGTCGGCGTCAAGGACATGCTCGACCTGATCGAGCGGGGTACGGCGCAGGTCGAGGGCAAGCAGGCCCTGCATGCCCAGATCGGCAAGCTGGCCAAGACGCTCGACATGATCGGCTTGAGCTCGGCCGGCAACGCCCTGCAGAACCTGGTGGCGATGGTCGGCACCTGGAGCGAGCGCAGCGACAATCCGCCGGCGGACGAGCTGCTGCGTCTGGCCGATGCCCTGCTGTATGTGGAAAGCATGGTGGCGACGCTCGAGCAGAGCGAGCCGCGCCAGCGGGCCGCCAGTTCCCAGGCGGGCGGGCGGGGCGAGGGCGAGTCCTACGCCACGCACCAGCTGGACGAGGCGCGCATCGTGGTCATCGACGAGGCGCAGGCCGGTCTGGCCCTGGCCAAGCGTGCGATCACCGCCTATCTCGAATCCAGCGGCGACAAGCTGAATCTGGCCAATGTGCCGACCAGCCTGCAGGCCGTGCGTGGCGGTCTGTGGTTCCTCGGTCTGGAGCGCGCGGCCGAGCTGGTGGGCGCCTGCGCCGCCTACATCCAGACGCACATGATCGAGAATGCCCAGATCCCCTCCGAGCAGATGCTCGAGACCCTGGCCGATGCGCTGACCAGCCTTGAGTTCTTCCTGGAAGGCGGCGCCAGCCTGCGACCGGAAGGGCGCCAGGACGTGCTCGATCTCGCCGCCGACAGCGTACGTGCGCTGGGTATGCAGGTCGCTGCCTGATGGCCGACAGCAACCTCTGGCAGCCGGCCGTCATCGACGCCGGCCAGGCCGGGGGTTGGGCGCTGGCGCACTGCCGGCAACAATTCCTGTGTGACGCACGTGGTGTCCTTTTCCCCCGCGCCTGGCTGAAGGCGCAGCTGCCCCAGCCCCAGGTGCTGGCCGAGCACGGCGTCGGCCATTTCAATGGCCAGCCGGTCTTCGTGCTCGAGCTGGCGGATCACGCCGAGGCTCTGCTGCCCGGTGGTTTCTGGAAGGGCTTGCGCCAGTTCATGCATGAAGGCGATCTGACGACCTTCCGCATGCTCGGCTACGCCGCCCAGGTCGCGACCTGGGCACGCCAGCACCGCTTCTGCGGCAGCTGCGGCGGGCCGCTGCAAGCGCTGTCCAGCGAACGGGCGATGGCCTGCCCGCGCTGCGAACTCCACCACTACCCGCGCCTGTCGCCAAGCATCATCGTGCTGATCAGCCGTGGCGACCAGCTGCTGCTGGCGCGTTCGCCGCGCTTTGCCGCCGGGGTGTACAGCACCCTGGCCGGCTTCGTCGAGCCGGGCGAGTCGATCGAGGAGTGCGTGCGCCGCGAGGTGCGCGAAGAGGTCGCCCTGGAGGTCGGCAATCTGCGCTACATCGCCAGCCAGAGCTGGCCGTTTCCCCATTCGCTGATGCTCGGCTTCCATGCCGACTACCTGGCTGGCGAGATCGTGCCGCAGCCGGAGGAAATCGAGGATGCGCGCTGGTTCACCCCCGACCAGCTGCCGCCGCTGCCGGCGCACGGCTCGATTGCCCGTTATCTGATCGAACTCTATCTGGCGCGTCGTTCAGGCGCCGCCGAACCAGTGCTGCCAGGCTAACCGCGCCGTCAACGCCAGCACCATCAGGATGAACACCGGGCGGATCAGGCGCGAGCCGCCGCTGATGGCGGTGCGCGCGCCGAAGAAGGCGCCGAGCATCAGGGCCAGGCCCATGCAGATGCCCAGTACCCAGGCGACCTGGCCCGCAACCACGAATACCGCCAGCGCCATGCCGTTGCTGATGAAGTTCATGCTGCGCGCCACGCCGCTGGCGCGCAGCAGGTCGAGCGGGTAGAGCAGCAGCGTGGAGACCGTCCAGAAGGCCCCGGTACCCGGTCCGGCAATTCCGTCGTAGAAGCCCAGCGCGAAGCCTTGCGGCCACTGTCGGTGCCGGGCGAGCGGTGTCGGCGCACGGTTCGCCGCCGGCGTCGGGTTGAACAGCAGGTAGAGGCCGCAGGCGAATACCACGCCCGGCAGCATCTGGTTCAGCCAGCTGGCTGGCAGCAGGTGCGCGCCCCAGGCGCCGAGCAGGGCGCCGCCGGCGGTGGCGAGCAGCGCTCTGCGCCATTGTCCGGGGTGGAACAGTTGGCGCCGGTAGAAGGTCCAGGCGGCGGTCGCCGAGCCGAAGGTGGCACACAGCTTGTTGGTGCCCAGCACCAGATGGGGCGGCAGGCCGGCGGTGAGCAGGGCGGGAATGGTCAGCAGGCCGCCGCCGCCGGCAATCGCATCGATGAAGCCGGCGATGAAGGCCACGCCGGCGAGGATCAGCAGGGTGGCAGGGTCCAGGGCGAATTCGAAAGGCATGCAAACCTTGATCTGATAGAGGTTGTGCGGCGCTCGCGCTGGCCGCTGGAGCAGGAGCGTCCGCATAATGCCGGCATTTTCTGCAACAGGGAATTCCCACCATGCAATACAACGGACTGGCCTGGGCGGCCGCCTTGCTGGCGCTTCTGGTACTGGTGATCGCCGGGCGCATACTGCTTGATCGCAGCTGGTTGCTGGGCTGGCTGCGCGGCAGCGGCGGCCTGGCGATTCTTGCCCTGGCGGTGCTGGTCGCAGTCGTGGCCTACGATCTGCGCAGTTATGCGCCACTGCCGCCCTCGGGCGAAACGTTGCTGACCCTGAGCTTCAAGGCCGAAGGCGATCAACGTTATCGCGTGACCCTGCGCGAGGGCGCGCGCGAGCGCAATGTGATCCTCAATGGCGACCTGTGGCAGCTGGATGCCCGGGTGTTCGGCTGGCAGCAGCTGGCTACGCTGATCGGCCTGCAGCCAGGCTATCGCCTGGAGCTGTTGAGCGGACGCTATCTCGCTGCAGAGCAGCAGGCCAGGGCCGAGCCGAGTCGCGTGGTGCTGGCGAGCAGTCCCTATGGCATCGACCTGTGGCGCTGGTTGCGCGAGGGGCAGCATGACCTGTTCCTGTTCGATGCCCGGGGAACACGGGTGACCTTCCTGCCGCTGGCCGATGGTGCGCAATACGCGGTGCGCCTGACCAGTACCGGCTTGCTGGCCGAGCCGCAGAATCAGGCGGCGAAGGATGCCCTGGCCCAGTGGTGAGGTCGGCGCGGGTCTTGCCGGGACGCAAATAGAAAAACCCCAGTCTTGCGACTGGGGTTTTTTGTTGCTGCCTCGACCTGGCCTGGGGGCCGGTCGAGTGAGCCGGTTCCTTAGAACTGGTTCATGGTGTTGTCTTTACCGCCGGCCTTCAGGGCCGCTTCACCAGCGAAGTATTCCTTGTGGTTGTCGCCGATGTCGGAGCCAGCCATGTTCTGGTGCTTGACGCAGGCGATGCCCTGACGGATTTCCTGACGCTGCACGCCCTTCACGTAGGCCAGCATGCCCTGGTCGGCGAAGTAGCCCTTGGCCAGGTTGTCGGTGGACAGCGCGGCGGTGTGGTAGGTCGGCAGGGTGATCAGGTGGTGGAAGATGCCGGCGCGGGCGGAGCCGTCACGCTGGAAGGTGCGGATCATCTCGTCGGCAACCTGAGCCAGTTCGGTCTCGTCGTACTCGGCGCTCATCAGCTTGGCGCGGTCGTAGGCGGAGACGTCCTTGCCTTCGGCAACCATGGCGTCGAAGGCCTGCTGACGGAAGTTCAGGGTCCAGTTGAACGACGGGCTGTTGTTGTACACCAGCTTGGCGTTCGGGATGACCTTGCGGACTTCGTCCATCATCTCGGCGATCTGGCCAACGTGCGGCTTCTCGGTCTCGATCCACAGCAGGTCGGCGCCGTTCTGCAGCGAGGTGATGCTGTCCAGGACGCAGCGCGCTTCGCCGGTGCCCTTGCGGAACTGGAACAGGTTGCTCGGCAGGCGCTTCGGACGCAGCAGCTTGCCTTCGCGCTTGATCACGACGTCGCCGTTGCCCAGGTCGGCTTCGGAGATTTCTTCGCAATCCAGGAAGGAGTTGTACTGGTCGCCCAGGTCGCCCGGCTGGTGGGTCACAGCGATCTGCTTGGTCAGTCCGGCACCCAGGGAGTCGGTACGTGCAACGATCACGCCGTTGTCGATGCCCAGCTCGAGGAAGGCGTAGCGAACGGCAGCGATCTTGGCGAGGAAGTCAACGTGCGGAACGGTGACCTTGCCATCCTGGTGACCGCACTGCTTCTCGTCGGAAACCTGGTTCTCGATCTGGATGCAGCAAGCGCCTGCTTCGATCATGCGCTTGGCCAGCAGGTAGGTGGCTTCCGGGTTACCGAAGCCAGCGTCGATGTCGGCGATGATCGGTACGATGTGGGTTTCGTAGTTGTCGATCTGGTTCTGGATGTCAGCGGCCTTGGCGGTGTCGCCAGCTTCGCGGGCGGCGTCCAGGGCGGTGAACAGCAGGTCCAGTTCGCGGGAGTCGGCCTGACGCAGGAAGGTGTACAGCTCTTCGATCAGGTCGGAGACTGCGGTCTTCTCGTGCATCGACTGGTCCGGCAGCGGGCCGAAGTCGGAGCGCAGGGCGGCAACCATCCAGCCGGACAGGTACAGGTACTTCTTGTTGGTGGTCTTCAGGTGCTTCTTGATCGAGATCAGCTTCTGCTGACCGATGAAGCCGTGCCAGCAGCCCAGCGACTGGGTGTAGACGGACGAGTCGGCGTCGTACTCGGCCATGTCCTTGCGCATGATGTCGGCGGTGTACTGGGCGATTTCCAGACCGGTCTTGAAGCGGTTCTGAGCGCGCATGCGAGCGACGGACTCAGGGTTGATAGCGCTCCAGCTGCTGCCGAATTGTTCTTTCAGGGCGGCAATGGCCTTGATGTCGTTTTGGTAAGCGGACATGGTCAATCCTTCAATGTATGTGTTCGTTGAGCGCCGACATTCCCATTCAACACCTGAGTGCTGAAGGTATTGTTGCAAGAGCTCACCGCAGAGCGTCGAGGTACTGACTGGTTCGGCAGGAGGCCGGAGGAGGGGATGTAGTGACGACCGGTGGGGTGACTACAACAGCTGGGTGGGCCGTGTCTGTCGTGCCGGTTGCAACAGTGCTTCCCCGTCCCTCAGGACAACTTCGTTCCAGTCGCAACCTTGTCGCACCGCCGTGTGGGTGGTACTGACACGAACCGATTCCAGGGGTGTTCTGGACTGCGATCCGGGGGCCGTTTCGGGCCTCTGGTCAGCGGGAGCGAGGCCATCATGCTAGGAGAGAGACGGGGCGTCAATCGGTTTTGTAGTTTTTTTTAAGAGCTACTACAAAAGTTCTAGATCACTCGAGAAGCTCGACTTTGAGCCGCAGCGCCTGGCTTTGCAGGGACCCGCCGGCTTGCCGGGCGAGGATGGCGGAGCGGCGGTCGCTGGCGCTTTCGCGGATCGCGCCGAGGTCGATCCATTCGCCGAGGCGACCACTGACGCGGGTATCGGTGCCCTGCGTGTCGATCACCCCGGCGTGGTTGCCGAGGCGATCCTGCTGGCTGCGGATGCTCAGCTGGACGCTGTCGCCCTGCACGCTGGCGACCACCTCGAAGCCGCGGTTGACGTCGCGGTACTCGGTGTATTCGCGTGGGTAGCCGTAGGCGTCGCGGCCGTAGCTGGTCAGCGGCACGCTCTGGCCGACCATGATCTGCGCCGGATAGCCCTCGGTGGCCTGGACCTGCTGCAGCGAGCTGTCGGTGCCGCGGCTGCTGCGGTTGATGATGCGTACCTCGTCGCGCCCATGGCGCTCGCCGCGGCCGCCGATGATCTCGACGTTGCCGGCGTCGATGCTGCCATCGACCCGGTAGCCCTGGCGGCTGGCGCTGTGCTCCTGCTGGCTGTCCACGCTGATCAGCAGGCGGCGCGGGCGGGTGTCGAGCTGCTGCAGGAGTTCCTGCAGTTCGGCCAGCTTGTCCGGCTCGGCATTGACGATTAGTTGGTTGCCGTAGGCGCTGACGCGACCCTCGGCGCCGAGCGCCGTCTGGACCAGGGGCAGCAGCTCGTCGGCGCTGCGGTAGTGCAGCGGCAGGACCTCGGTACGCGGCGCAGCCTGGGCGGCAACAGTGCAGAGAAGGCCAAGGATCACCGGCAACAGGCGCATGTTCACAGCAGGAAGCTCCGCAGGTTGGGATCGCTCAGACTGGTGTTCCAGGCCTGGTCGAACTGGCGCTGCAACTGGCGCACGCGGGCGCGGTTTTGGTAGTGGATCTGCGCTGCGGGCAGCAGGGGTGCCGGGCGCAGCAGCAGGCCGCAGTCGTCCACCAGCAGATAGGCGAGGTCGTCGGCGGGGTAGTCCGGGTGCAGTTTGCGGATCTGGCAGTTGCTCGGCAGCTGGTGGGCCAGGCGGAGCAGGCGGTGACCGTTGCGTACCGCCAGGCTGCTGTCGCGCAGCAGGATGCGCAGGTGGTTGCGCGGATGCGCGCGCAGAAAGCGGCTGCAGGCGTCGCCGACGGCGCGCTGGTCGTACAGCCAGGCTTCCAGATCCGGGGTGTACAGGCACAGGCTGCGACGGGCCTGGCCGATCAGGGCGAGGGCATGGCTGCGCAGCAGCTCGGGGGCGCTGGCCGCCTCCATGGGCTCATGCTGGCCGAGGATGAAGGGCGCCGGCTCCGGGCGGACGGCCGGCTCGCCGCCCTCGGTGGGCGGATTGTGGATGGCAAAACGCCCCGGAGAGTGGAAGTCGAGGGCGGGCAAGTCATTGCCGTTGTCGTTGCAATGCTCCGGGGCGTTGCTCATGGGAAGCCTCTCAGGCGCTGTCGCGCACCATGTCGACGTGGGGGATGCCGGCTTCGAGGAATTCCTCGCTGGCCACCCGAAAGCCTAGCCGCTCGTAGAAGCGTATGGCGTGGGCCTGGGCGGTGAGCCGCTGCTGCTTGAGATCGCGGCGCTCGGCCTCGGCGATGGTCGCCTGCATCAGCAGTTCACCGATGTGCAGGCCGCGCCAGTCCTTGAGCACCGAGACCCGGCCGATCTGGCCGTCCGGCAGCAGGCGGCTGGCACCGACGGCGAAGTCGCCTTCGAAGGCGAGGAAGTGCACGGCATCGGTGTCGTCGGCGTCCCATTCCAGTTCCGGCGGTACACCCTGTTCGACGATGAACACCGCTTCGCGGATGCGGCGCAGGTCGGCATTGTCGGCGTGCCAGTCGGCAATTCGTACGCTGATCTTATTCATCGCCGGCAAACTCCAGGCTGCCCTGCTTCACAAGTTCGTGGATCAGGGTCAGCGCCTCGTCGCTTTCCAGCCAGGGCTCGAGGTTTTCCAGGTGCAGGGCGTCGGCGCTGCACACCAGCTTGAGCAGCTCGCGCAGCGAGGCGTCGAGGCGCCGGCTGTGGCCGCTGGCGAACAGCACCAGGTAGTCGCCGACTTCGCTCCAGGCCATGCGCGCGCTGGGATTGCGCACCAGCAGCGCGCCGTCGCCGAGGGCGGCGAAGAACTCGGCCTCGGCGATATCGTCGCCGGCCACCAGTTCCGGGTAGCGCGGCTCGGTCATGAACTGGCCGAACCAGGTCAGCAGCAGCTTCTCGTCGCTCATGTGGCGGTCGATCAGGCCACGCAGGCGCTCGAGGGCGTCGCGCTGGATCTGGTGCGGGTCGTCGGCCGGCGTGCAGCCGGCATCGCTGTAGCGCTCCTCGTCGGGGAGGAACTGGCCGAGAAAATCGGTGAAGTGGGTCAGCACTTCGCTGGCGCTGGGGGCGCGGAAGCCGACCGAGAAGGTCATGCACTCGTCCTCGGCGATGCCGTAGTGGGCCAGGCGCGGCGGCAGGTAGAGCATGTCGCCGGGCTCGAGTACCCACTCGTCGGTCTGCGCGAAGTCGGCGAGGATGCGCAGGTCGGGATGCTCGAGCAGCGGGCTGTCGCTGTCGCACAGCTGGCCGAGCTTCCAGCGCCGCCGGCCGTGGGCCTGCAGCAGGAACACGTCGTAGTTGTCGTAGTGCGGGCCGACGCCGCCGCCCGGTGCTGCATAGCTGATCATCAGGTCGTCGATGCGCCAGCTGGGCAGGAACAGGAACTGCTCCATCAGCTCGCGGGTTTCCGGGACGAACTGGTCGACGGCCTGCACCAGCAGGGTCCAGTCGCGCTCCGGCAGGCTCTGGTAGGCGTCCTCGGCGAACGGGCCGCGGCGCAGCTCCCAGGGGCTGTTGCCGTGCTCGAGGACGATGCGCGACTCGACTTCCTCCTCCAGCGACAGGCCGGCCAGCTCGTCCGGGGAGATCGGGCTCTGGTAGCCGGGGATGGCCTGACGGATCAGCAGCGGCTTCTGCTGCCAGTAGTCGCGGAGAAATTCGCGGGGCGTAAGGCCGCCCAGCAGTTGCAGCGGGGTATCGGGTGCCATATCCAACTCTTCAACAATGAAAACGCCCGACCTCGAGACCGGCTTGGTGGCTGCCAGTCTGGACGGTCGGGCGAAGGGCCGTTCAGGCTGGGATCAGATGCGTTTGGCCTGGGCCACCGCGTTGCCGATGTAGCTGGCGGGAGTCATGGTGCGCAGTTCGGCCTTGGCCTGCTCGGGGATCGCCAGGCCGTCGATGAACTCGCGCAGCGCCTCGGCGCTGATGCCCTTGCCGCGGGTCAGCTCCTTGAGCTTCTCGTAGGCGTTCTCCACGGCGTAGCGGCGCATCACGGTCTGTACCGGCTCGGCGAGCACTTCCCAGCAGGCGTCGAGGTCGGCGGCCAGGCGCTGGGCGTTCAGCTCCAGCTTGCCGATGCCCTTGAGGCTGGCCTCGTAGGCGATCAGGCTGTGGGCCAGGCCGACGCCGAGGTTGCGCAGCACGGTGGAGTCGGTCAGGTCGCGCTGCCAGCGGGACACCGGCAGCTTGCTGGCCAGGTGCTGGAGCAGGGCGTTGGCGATGCCGAGGTTGCCTTCGGAGTTCTCGAAGTCGATCGGGTTGACCTTGTGCGGCATGGTCGAGGAGCCGATCTCGCCGGCCACGGTCTTCTGCTTGAAGTAGCCGAGGGAGATGTAGCCCCAGATGTCGCGATCGAAGTCGATGAGGATGGTGTTGAAGCGCGCGATGGCGTCGAACAGCTCGGCGATGTAGTCGTGCGGCTCGATCTGGGTGGTGTAGGGGTTGAACGCCAGGCCGAGGTCGCCTTCGATGAATTCGCGGGCGTTGGCTTCCCAGTCGATCTCCGGGTAGGCCGACAGGTGGGCGTTGTAGTTGCCCACGGCGCCGTTGATCTTGCCGAGCAGCGGCACGGCGGCGACCTGGGCGATCTGCCGCTCGAGGCGGTAGACCACGTTGGCCAGTTCCTTGCCCATGGTGGTCGGCGACGCCGGCTGACCGTGGGTGCGCGACAGCATCGGCACGTCAGCGAACTGCACGGCCAGCGCGCGGATGGCCTCGGCCACCTGACGCATCAGCGGCAGCAGCACGTCGTCGCGGCCTTCGCGCAGCATCAGCGCGTGGGACAGGTTGTTGATGTCCTCGCTGGTGCAGGCGAAGTGGATGAACTCGCTGACCTTGGCCAGCTCCGGCAGCTTGGCGGCCTGCTCCTTGAGCAGGTACTCCACGGCCTTGACGTCGTGGTTGGTGGTGCGCTCGATCTCCTTGATGCGCTGGGCGTGCTCGAGCTGGAAGTTTTCCGCCAGCTCGTTGAGCAGGGCGTTGGCTTCGGCGGAGAACGGTGCCACTTCCGGGATGCCGGTATGAGCGGCCAGGCGCTGCAGCCAGCGCACTTCCACCTGCACGCGGCAACGGATCAGGCCGAATTCGCTGAAGATCGGGCGCAGGGCGCTGGTTTTGCTGGCGTAGCGGCCATCAACGGGGGATACCGCAGTGAGCGAGGAGAGCTGCATGGGGACGTTCTCGGACAGTCGGGCTACTGGAAAGGGGCGGAATTATACACGGAAAGAAGGCGCTCGGTCGGCGCTCAGGGCGAGCGGCGCAGCAGCGGGGTCAGGCTGGCGGCGAAGATCAGCCCGGCGCCGAGCAGCGAGGCGCTGCTGGGCAGCTCGTCCCAGCGCAGCCAGGCGATGATCCCGCCAAACACGATGGCCAGGTAGGCGACCGGGCCGATCAGGCCGGGCGGGGCGCAGGCGTAGGCCTGCGACATGCTCAGCTGGCCGAGGCTGGCCATCAGCCCGGCGGCGAGCAGTAAGAGCAGCTGGTCGCGCTCCAGTGGCTGCCAGGCCCAGAGCAGCGGCACGGCCGAGATCAGCGCACTGAACAGGGCGAAGTAGAAGACGATGCGGTAGGCCGGCTCGGTGTTGCTCATCTCGCGGATCGACACGAAGGCGCAGGCGGCCATCACACTGGCGAGGATGCCGACCAGCGAAATGCCGGAAACCAGGGCGCCGCTGGGCTTGGCGACCAGCAGCACGCCGGCAAAGCCGATGGCGGTGGCCAGCAGCATGCGCCGGGTCAGCGGCTCCTGCAGCCAGCGCCAGGCGATCAGCGGGGTGAACACCGGCGCGGCGTAGCTGAACAGCATGGCGTCGGTGAGCGGCAAGTGGGCGAGGGCGTAGAAGTAGCAGTACATCGCCGCCAGGCCGCACAAGGTGCGCTTGAGGTGGGCCAAGGGGCGGGCGGTGCGCAGCGGCGCCAGACCGCGGGTCAGCGCCAGGGGCAGAAAGAACAGCACGCCCACGGCATTGCGGAAGAACACCACCATCTCGTTGTTGACGTTGCTGAGGGTGGCCTCGCGGATGAACACGCCCATCAGGGCGAAGAACAGCGCCGACAGCGCCAGCAGCGCGGCGCCCCGTCCCGGCAGGGAATGCCGGGACGGGGCCGGTGAAGAGGGCATCGTGTGCTCAGCCGCGCAGCAGCGGATACAGCTGGTCGAGCAGCTTGCGGCGGCTGAACAACAGCTGCCAGCGATGGCCGCCGAGCTGGCGCCAGAGCATGGCGCTGCGGATGCCGGCGAGCAGCAGGGCGCGGATCTTCTCGGCGTTGCGGCTGTTCTGCAGATGCTGCATCTCGCCGTGCACCTGGATGCGCTGGCGGAAGGTGCTGAGGGTGTCCTGATACAGCGCGGCGCAGGCGGAGATCACGTTGTCGTGGGTGACGCCGAACATCTGGCTCTGGCTGTCGATCTGTTGCAGGCGGTTGCCGATCACCTGGAGCATGTCGCTGCGCTTGTCCAGCTGGCGCTGCAGGGTGAGCAGGGCCAGGGCGTAGCGCAGCGATTCGCGCGGCAGGGTGCCCGGGTTGCGCTCCAGCGCCCCGGCCAGGGCGCGCAGGCCGTCGCGCAGGTTGAGGTGGTCGCCGCCGTAGACCTCGAGGGTGTCCTTGGGGTCGCGCACCAGCAGGCTGCCGAGCAGGCAGGCGAGCGGGCCCTCCTGGACCTGGCCGGTCTTGGCCAGGCGATCGACCAGCGCGGCGGCTTCGAAGACGCCGGCCAGGGCGATCAGGCGTTCCTGTTCGCGGGTCATGGGCGCTGGATCTCCGCATCCCAGGGGGTGGCGGTCTCGATCACGCCGCCGCCCAGGCAGATTTCGCCGTCGTAGAACACCACCGACTGGCCCGGGGTCACGGCGCGCTGCGGCTGGTCGAAGACCGCGCGGTAGCCGCTGGCGGTGCGCTCCAGGGTGCAGGCCTGGTCCTGCTGCCGGTAGCGCACCTTGGCGGTGAGCTGGCGCGGCCGGTCGAGGTCGATAGGATTGACCCAGAAGATCTGCGAGGCTTCCAGGCTGCGCGAGAACAGCCAGGGGTGCTCGTTGCCCTGGCCGACCACCAGCACGTTGCGCGCCATGTCCTTGGCCAGCACGTACCAGGCGTCGTCGCCGGCATCCTTCATGCCGCCGATGCCGAGGCCCTGGCGCTGGCCGATGGTGTGGTACATCAGTCCGTGGTGGCGGCCGATCACCTGGCCGTCGGTGGTCTCGATGTCACCCGGCTGGGCCGGCAGGTACTGCTTGAGGAAGTCGCTGAAGCGCCGCTCGCCGATGAAGCAGATGCCGGTGGAGTCCTTCTTCTTCGCGGTGGCCAGGCCGTACTGCTCGGCGATGGCGCGTACCGCCGGCTTCTCCAGCTCGCCGACCGGGAACAGGGTCCTGCCGATCTGCTCGCCGCCGACGGCGTGCAGGAAGTAGCTCTGGTCCTTGTTCGGATCGAGGCCCTTGAGCAGCTCGCTGCGCCCGTCGACGTCGCGGCGGCGCACGTAGTGACCGGTGGCGATCAGGTCGGCGCCGAGCATCAGGGCGTAGTCGAGGAACGCCTTGAACTTGATTTCCCGGTTGCACAGGATGTCCGGATTGGGCGTGCGCCCGGCCTTGTATTCGGCGAGGAAGTGCTCGAACACGTTGTCCCAGTACTCGGCGGCGAAGTTGGCGGTGTGCAGCTGGATGCCCAGCTTGTCGCACACGGCCTGGGCGTCGGCCAGGTCTTCCCTGGCGGTGCAGTACTCGGTGCCGTCGTCCTCCTCCCAGTTCTTCATGAACAGGCCTTCGACCTGGTAGCCCTGCTGCATTAGGAGCAGGGCCGAGACGGAGGAGTCCACGCCGCCGGACATGCCGACGATCACGCGGGTATTGGCTGGGTCACGCATAGTCATCCGGGAAAACCGTTGCAGGTGTGCAAAGGGCAGATTCTATCAGGCTGTGCTGTCGCTGAGAAAACTGCCGCGGCGTGCTCAGGTCAGCCAGGTCGGTTCGCGGATCAGCTCCAGCGGGTACGGAGGGCCGGCCAGGTAGTCGTCGATGCAGCGGGCCACCAGCACGCTGCGCCACTGGGCCGAACGGGTCTCGAGCTCGTCGCGGGTCAGCCAGCGCGGGCCGATGATGCCGTGGTCGAGCGCCAGTTCGGGGTGGTGGCGCAGCGGGCGGGCGGCAAAGCACACGCGCTGGTAGGTCACGCCGTTGGCCGGCGCGGTGTATAGGTAGATGCCGGTAACACCGGTCAGTTCGACCTCCCAGCCGGTTTCCTCGAGGGTTTCGCGCAGGGCGGCCTGGAGCAGGCTTTCGTCGGCTTCCAGGTGGCCGGCGGGCTGGTTGAGCACTACGCGGCCTTCGGCGTGTTCCTCGACGAGGAGGAAGCGGCCCTGATCCTCGACCACGGTGGCCACGGTGACGTGCGGAATGAAGCGTTTCATGCAGGGGCTCCGGTTTCGGTCTTGCGGATACAAAAACCCCGGCGCGGGGCCGGGGCTCTTGTAAGGCTAAAGGCGACGGGGTCGCCTGTCACGGCGTCGTGGCGCTTACGCCAGTGCCGCCAGAGCGGCGTTGAGCGTGGCGCTCGGACGCATGGCCTGGCTGGTCAGCTCCGGATCGGCATGGTAGTAGCCGCCGATGTCCACCGGCTTGCCCTGGGCGCCGTTCAGCTCGGCAACGATCTTTTCCTCGTTGTCGGCCAGCACCTTGGCCAGGTTGGTGAACTGGGCCTGCAGCTCCAGGTCCTCGCTCTGTGCGGCCAGGGCCTGGGCCCAGTACAGCGCCAGGTAGAAGTGACTGCCGCGGTTGTCGAGCTGGCCGACCTTGCGCGACGGCGACTTGTTGCTGTCGAGGAACTGGCCGTTGGCCTGGTCCAGGGTCTTGGCCAGCACCTTCGCCTTGGCGTTGTCGTAGGTGTTGCCCAGGTGCTCGAGGGAGGCAGCCAGGGCGAGGAACTCGCCGAGCGAGTCCCAGCGCAGGTGGCCTTCTTCCAGGAACTGCTGGACGTGCTTGGGAGCCGAACCGCCGGCGCCGGTCTCGAACAGGCCGCCACCGTTCATCAGCGGGACGATCGACAGCATCTTGGCGCTGGTGCCCAGCTCCATGATCGGGAACAGGTCGGTCAGGTAGTCGCGCAGCACGTTGCCGGTCACCGAGATGGTGTCCAGGCCGGCGCGGATGCGGTCGATGGAGAACTGGGTGGCTTCGACCGGCGACATGATCTGGATGTCCAGGCCGCTGGTGTCATGATCCTGCAGGTACTGCTGGACCTTTTCGATCACCAGGGCGTCGTGGGCGCGCGCCGGGTCCAGCCAGAACACGGCGGGGGTGTTGCTGGCGCGGGCACGGTTGACGGCCAGTTTGACCCAGTCCTGGATCGGGGCGTCCTTGACCTGGCACATGCGCCAGATGTCGCCGGTTTCGACGGCATGCTCGAGCAGAACCTGGCCCTTGTCGTCAGTCACGCGAACCACGCCGTCAGTCGGGATCTGGAAGGTCTTGTCGTGCGAGCCGTACTCTTCGGCCTGCTGGGCCATCAGGCCGACGTTCGGCACGCTGCCCATGGTCACCGGGTTGAAGGCACCGTGCTTCTTGCAGTCGTCGATGACGACCTGGTAGACGCCGGCGTAGCAGCGGTCGGGGATCAGCGCCTTGGTGTCGTGCAGCTGGCCGTCGGCGCCCCACATCTTGCCGGAGTCGCGGATCATGGCCGGCATGGAGGCGTCGACGATGACGTCGCTCGGCACGTGCAGGTTGGTGATGCCCTTGTCGGAGTTCACCATGGCCAGCGGCGGACGCTGGGCATAGACCGCCTGGATGTCGGCCTCGATCTCGGCCTGCTTCTCGGCGGGCAGGGACTTGATGCGCGCGTACAGGTCGCCGATGCCGTTGTTGAGGTTGAAGCCGACTTCCTTGAGGACGTCGGCATGCTTCTCGAGGGCGTCCTTGTAGTACTCGGCGACGATGTAGCCGAACATGATCGGGTCGGAAACCTTCATCATGGTGGCTTTCAGGTGGGCCGACAGCAGCACGCCCTGCTGCTTGGCGTCCTCGATCTGGGCGGCAACGAAGCTGCGCAGGGCCTTCTGGCTCATCACCGAGGCGTCGATGATTTCACCGGCGAGAACGGTGGTCTTTTCCTTGAGGACCTTGCTGCTGCCGTCAGCGGCGATCAGCTCGATCTTCACGCTGCCGGCGGCATTGATCAGGGCACCTTTTTCGCTGCCGTAGAAGTCGCCGTTGTCCATGTGGGCAACGTGCGACTTGGAGTCGGCACTCCAGGCACCCATCTTGTGGGGGTGCTTGCGGGCGTAGTTCTTGACGGACAGCGGGGCGCGACGATCGGAGTTGCCTTCACGCAGGACCGGGTTCACGGCGCTGCCCTTGATCTTGTCGTAGCGGCTGCGGACGTCTTTTTCGGTGTCGCTGGCGGGAGCTTCGGGGTAGTCCGGCAGCTTGTAGCCCTGCTGCTGCAGTTCCTTGATCGCGGCCTTGAGCTGCGGAACCGAGGCGCTGATGTTGGGCAGCTTGATGATGTTGGCTTCTGGCGTGGTGGCCAGTTTGCCCAGCTCGGCGAGGTGGTCGCCGATCTTCTGGTCCTCGCTCAAGTACTCGGGGAAGCTTGCCAGGATGCGGCCTGCGAGGGAGATGTCCCGTGTTTCCACAGCGATGCCGGAGGAGGCAGTAAAGGCTTTGATGATCGGAAGCAGGGAGTAGGTTGCCAGCGCAGGTGCTTCGTCGGTGAAGGTGTAAATGATCTTTGAGCGTGTGGACATATTTTAATCTAACCCTCTGTGTGGCTGTGGTTACACAAAGTCGTGATGTGCGCAGAGGATGCTTTTTGAGGCGACTCCGAGCGCATCGGACGCTTGGCCGGTAGGTGGCCATTGCGCGGGGGCGGTACATTGGGACAGGAATCGCACTGCAGACTGGCTCAGTTGCTATGCCCCCGCTGTCGGGGGCGGACTATAGCATGATCCGCTTCCTTCTTTAGCATCGCCTGCCTTGTACCTTGGTGGCGTGGCGCGAATGTGATGCCGCGGCTGAGGTCGTCGCGAGCCCTGATTTCACGGGCTCGGGCGGCCCCTCAGGGCGCGCAGACGGCAGAAATGCCGCGCCTTTCCAGTCCGTGGCCCGTTGGCTAAGCTCAGGTGTCAGCAAGATGCCAGTCCACAAAAGCAACGGAGTCCAGCATGGGATATCAGAAGATCCAGGTGCCTGCGGGCGGTGACAAGATCACTGTCAATGCCGACATGTCCCTGAACGTGCCGAACAACCCGGTCATCCCGTTCATCGAAGGCGACGGCATCGGTGTCGATGTCAGTCCGGTGATGATCAAGGTGGTCGATGCCGCCGTTCGGAAGGCCTACGGCGGCGAGCGCAAGATCGCCTGGATGGAGGTCTACGCCGGCGAAAAGGCTACCCAGGTGTACGACCAGGATACCTGGCTGCCCCAGGAAACCCTGGACGCCGTGCGTGACTACGTCGTGTCCATCAAGGGGCCGCTGACCACGCCGGTCGGTGGCGGTATCCGCTCGCTGAACGTGGCTCTGCGCCAGCAGCTGGACCTGTACGTCTGCCTGCGCCCGGTGCGCTGGTTCGAAGGCGTGCCGAGCCCGGTGAAGCGGCCGCAGGACGTGGACATGGTGATCTTCCGTGAGAACTCGGAGGACATCTATGCCGGCGTCGAGTGGAAGGCAGGTACTCCGGAAGCGGACAAGGTCATCAAGTTCCTCACCGAGGAAATGGGCGTCACCAAGATCCGCTTCACCGAAAACTGCGGCATCGGCATCAAGCCGGTATCCAAGGAGGGTACCCAGCGCCTGGTCCGCAAGGCCCTGCAGTACGTGGTGGACAACGACCGCGAGTCGCTGACCATCGTGCACAAGGGCAACATCATGAAGTTCACCGAGGGTGCCTTCAAGGACTGGGGCTACGAGATCGCCCGTGACGAGTTCGGCGCCGAGCTGCTCGACGGCGGGCCGTGGATGCAGTTCAAGAACCCGCGTACCGGCAAGAATGTCGTGGTCAAGGACGCCATCGCCGATGCCATGCTGCAGCAGATCCTGCTGCGTCCGGCCGAGTACGACGTGATCGCCACCCTGAACCTCAATGGCGACTACCTGTCCGACGCCCTGGCGGCCGAAGTGGGGGGGATCGGCATCGCGCCGGGTGCCAACCTGTCCGATACCGTGGCCATGTTCGAGGCGACCCACGGCACCGCGCCGAAGTACGCGGGCCAGGACAAGGTCAATCCGGGCTCGGTCATCCTCTCCGCCGAGATGATGCTGCGCCACATGGGCTGGAGCGAGGCCGCCGACCTGATCATCAAGGGCATGGACGGTGCGATCGCCGCCAAGACCGTGACCTATGACTTCGAGCGGCTGATGGACGATGCCAAGCTGCTGTCCTGCTCGCAGTTCGGCGATGCGATGATTTCCCACATGTAAGCCGCGGGCGTCATGCAGAAAAGGCCGGCCCCATGGGTCGGCCTTTTCGTTTGTGGTCGCTGCCGGGTGGCGGCGTCAGTCGTCGGGCATGCGCTGGTGCTGCGGACTGCTGAACGGCCGGATGTTGATGGCATGCAGCCCCTTGGGACCCTGCAGTATTTCGAAGTTGACCGCCTGGCCAGCCTTGAGTGTCTTGTAGCCATCGCCCTGGATGGCCGAGTAGTGCACGAACAGGTCTTCAGCCTGGTCGTCGGCGACGATGAAGCCGTAACCTTTGGCGTTGTTGAACCATTTGACCTTGCCGCTCAGCATGCTGACTTCCCTCTGCAAAGGACTCCATTGCTGGAGTATCATCCATTGAAGATCTTGGGGCGCAGAGCCTGATCCGCGCCGTGATGCCCATCTACCTTATGCGGGTATGGTGTTGTGTTTGTAACATCGTTTTTCCGATAGTCAAGGCAAGGCGGCATTCGGTTGCCGAACAGTTCAAACTCGACCTTGCCATCCCATCCCTACTGCCAGTGTTGTCCATTCCAGCATGCATGCAAGCCGCCAGATTCGACTAACATTCAATCAGGACTCGCCCGATCCGTTCGCGGATGAAGATGCGGGTGTCGCGGTCCAGGAGGCCAAGCCGGCACTCAAGCCGCCGGCGATGTACAAGGTGATCCTGCTCAACGACGATTACACGCCGATGGATTTCGTGGTGGAGGTGCTGGAGGGGTTCTTCAGTATGGACCGGGAGACGGCCACCAGGGTCATGCTGGCGGTACATACCGAAGGACAGGCGGTATGCGGGGTGTTTACCCGCGATATCGCCGAGACCAAGGCGATGCAGGTCAACCAGTACGCGCGGGAGTGTCAACACCCGCTGCTCTGCGAGATCGAGAAAGACGACTGATCGTGAGCCCTTGGGCATGAGGTGAAGTGAGGTGAAGTATGTTGAACCGCGAACTTGAAGTCACCCTCAATCTCGCCTTCAAGGATGCTCGGGTCAAACGTCATGAATTCATGACTGTCGAGCACCTCTTGCTGGCCCTTCTGGACAACGGTGCCGCTGCTACCGTCCTGCGTGCCTGCGGGGCCAACATGGACAAGCTGCGGCATGATCTGCGTGAATTCATCGACTCGACCACGCCGCTGATTCCGGTGCATGAGGAAGAGCGCGAAACCCAGCCGACCCTCGGTTTCCAGCGCGTCCTGCAGCGCGCGGTCTTTCATGTGCAGAGCTCCGGCAAGCGCGAAGTGACCGGCGCCAACGTGCTGGTGGCGATCTTCAGCGAGCAGGAAAGCCAGGCGGTATTCCTGCTCAAGCAGCAGAGCGTCGCGCGCATCGATGTGGTCAACTACATCGCCCACGGCATCTCCAAGGTGCCCGGCGAGAGCGAGTCGCACGAGCAGGAGCAGGAATCCCAGGACGAGGAAGGCGGCGAGAACCCGGTGTCCGGCAATCCGCTGGATGCCTACGCCAGCAACCTCAACGAGCTGGCGCGCCAGGGGCGCATCGATCCGCTGGTCGGTCGCGAGCATGAGGTCGAGCGCGTCGCGCAGATTCTTGCCCGTCGGCGCAAGAACAACCCGCTGCTGGTCGGTGAGGCCGGGGTGGGCAAGACGGCGATTGCCGAGGGTCTGGCCAAGCGCATCGTCGATGGTCAGGTGCCTGACCTGCTGGCGAACAGCGTGGTCTACTCGCTCGATCTGGGTGCCCTGCTGGCGGGTACCAAATACCGCGGCGACTTCGAGAAGCGCTTCAAGGCGCTGCTCAACGAGCTGCGCCGACGGCCGCACGCGATCCTGTTCATCGACGAGATACACACCATCATCGGTGCCGGTGCGGCGTCCGGCGGGGTGATGGATGCCTCCAACCTGCTCAAGCCGTTGCTGTCCTCGGGCGAGATGCGCTGCATCGGCTCGACCACCTTCCAGGAGTTTCGCGGCATCTTCGAGAAGGACCGTGCGCTGGCGCGGCGCTTCCAGAAGGTCGACGTGCTCGAGCCTTCGGTGGATGACACCATCGGTATTCTCAAGGGGCTGAAGAGCCGTTTCGAGCAGCACCACAAGATCAGCTACACCGACGAGGCGCTACGTGCGGCGGCGGAGTTGGCGGCGCGCTACATTAACGACCGGCATATGCCGGACAAGGCCATCGACGTGATCGACGAGGCGGGGGCCTACCAGCGCCTGCTGCCCGAGGAGCGCCGTGCGTCGTGCATCGATGTGGCTCAGGTCGAGGATGTGGTGGCGAAGATCGCGCGGATTCCGCCCAAGCACGTCACCAGTTCGGACAAGGAGTTGTTGCGCAACCTCGAGCGGGACCTGAAGCTGACGGTGTTCGGTCAGGACGCCGCGATCGATGCGCTGTCGACCGCCATCAAGCTGTCGCGCGCCGGTCTCAAGGCGCCGGACAAGCCGGTCGGCTCGTTCCTCTTCGCCGGTCCAACCGGGGTGGGTAAGACCGAGGTGGCACGCCAGTTGGCGAAGGCCATGGGGGTGGAGTTGGTGCGCTTCGACATGTCCGAGTACATGGAGCGGCACACCGTGTCGCGCCTGATCGGTGCTCCGCCCGGCTATGTCGGTTTCGATCAGGGTGGTTTGCTGACCGAGGCGATTACCAAGACCCCGCATTGCGTGCTGTTGCTCGACGAGATCGAGAAGGCGCATCCGGAGGTGTTCAACCTGCTGCTGCAGGTGATGGATCACGGCACCCTGACCGACAACAACGGTCGCAAGGCGGATTTCCGCAACGTGATCGTGATCATGACCACCAATGCGGGGGCGGAAACCGCCGCGCGCGCATCGATCGGCTTCACTCAGCAGGACCACTCCAGCGATGCGATGGAAGTGATCCGCAAGAGCTTCACTCCGGAGTTCCGCAACCGCCTGGACACCATCATCCAGTTCGGCCGTCTCGATCACGCGATCATCAAGAGCGTGGTCGACAAGTTCCTCACCGAGCTGCAGGCGCAACTGGAAGACAAGCGGGTGCTGCTGGATGTCAGCGAGGCGGCGCGTGGCTGGCTGGCCGAGCGCGGCTACGATGCGCAGATGGGCGCGCGACCGATGGCGCGGTTGATTCAGGAGAAGGTCAAGCGGCCACTGGCCGAGCAGATCCTGTTTGGCGAGTTGGCCGAGCATGGCGGCACCGTGCACATAGATGCGCGCGATGGCGAGCTGGTCTTCGAATACGAAACGCTGGCCTTGCCGGCCTGAGGTGTTGCTGGCGCACAAACGAAAACGCCCGGCCAAGCCGGGCGTTTTCGTTCATGACCTGGCGCCGATCAACGGGCGCGGTAGGTGATGCGACCCTTGCTCAGGTCGTAGGGCGTCAGTTCGACACGCACCTTGTCGCCGGTCAGGATACGGATGTAGTTCTTGCGCATCTTGCCGGAGATGTGCGCGGTGACGACGTGCCCGTTTTCCAACTCCACACGGAACATGGTGTTGGGCAGGGTGTCGACGACAGTGCCTTCCATTTCGAAGCTGTCTTCTTTCGACATGCAGTAAAACCCTCAATTACCTTAGGATGGCCCGGTTGACGTGGTCGGGCAAAAGCGGCAGGCATTGTGCCCGAAAATCCCCTCTGGCGCCAAGTGGCCTCACTCGAGCGTCACCCAGTGCTGGTTCACGTAGAGCTCCAGGGGGCGGTACTCGCTCTTGTAGCGCATCTTGCGGCAGTCGCGGATCCAGTAGCCAAGGTAGACGGCTGGAAGTCCGCGTCGCGCCGCTTCCGCTATCTGCCAGAGAATCGCCAGGCGACCGAGGCTGCGCTTGTCCTCGAGCGGATCGAAGAAGGTATAGACCGCCGACAGACCGTTGGGTAGGACGTCGGTCACCGCGACGGCCAGCAGCCGCTCACCGAGGCGGAACTCGAAGAATACGCAGAACGGCAGGTCACGCAGCAGGAAGCTGGCGAACTGCTCGCGGCTGGGCGGATACATGTCGCCATCGGCATGGCGGTGCGTGATGTAGCGCGCGTAGAGGTCGTAGTATTCCTCGCTGGCCACCGGACGTACGGCGCGTACCCGAAGGTCGAGGTTGCGCTTGAGGATGCGCTTCTGCTGGCGATTGGCGCGGAAGCGGGCCGTCGGGATGCGTGCCGGAATGCAGGCCTGGCAGTGTTGGCAGTGCGGTCGATACAGGTGCTCGCCGCTGCGGCGAAAGCCCATTTCCGACAAGTCGGCATAGGTCTGCGCATCGATCGCCTGTTGCGGGTCGAGGAACAGGGTGGTTGCCTTGCGGGTCGGCAGGTAGCTGCAGTCGTGTGCCTGGGTGGCATAGAACTTCAGTTCGGCAAATTCGGTCATGGCGCAATCCTCGCCGAAGCGGGCTGTGCGAGAAGTTCACCACCAGTGTATGTCACGGCTCGTTCTTCGCCCAGGGTGTCGGGCCTGGCTGGTCGAGATGGCGGGCCAGATAGGCGGCGAACTCGCTGCGGGGGATCGGTCTTGCGCCGAAGCTGGCCAGGTGGCTGGTGTGCATCTGGCAGTCGATCAGCACGAAGCCGCAGTCGCGCAGGTGCTCGACCAAGGTGACAAAGCCGATCTTCGAGGCATCGGTGGCGCGACTGAACATCGACTCGCCGAAGAACAGGCGGCCGATGGCCAGGCCGTAGAGGCCGCCGACCAGTTGGCCGTCCAGCCAGACTTCTACCGAATGGGCGATGCCGCGGCGATGCAGCTGGAGATAGGAAGCCTGCATCGCCGGGGTGATCCAGGTGCCGACGGCGTAGGCGCGCGGCTCGGCGCAGGCGTGGATCACGGCGGCAAAGTCGTGATCGAAAGTGACCTCGAAGCGCCCCTGGCGGATGACCTTGCGCAGGCTGCGCGAGACGTGCAACTCGCTCGGGAAGAGCACCATGCGCGGGTCGGGTGACCACCACAGGATCGGTTGTCCGGCCTGGAACCAGGGGAAGCAACCGTGCCGGTAGGCGCTGACCAGTCGTTCCGGGCTGAGGTCGCCGCCGGCCGCAAGCAGGCCGTCCGGTTCGCGCAGGGCGCGCGCCAGAGGGGGAAAGTCCAGTGAGTGAGCTGGCAGCCAGTCGACCATGGTGATGGAGAGGCGCGGGCCCGAGAGCCCGCGTTACCTTACTGGTCGAGATGGCGTTCGGCGTCGAGCGCGGCCATGCAGCCCGCCCCGGCCGAGGTGATCGCCTGACGGTAGACGTGGTCGGCCACGTCACCGGCGGCGAACACGCCGTCGATGCTGGTGGCAGTGGCATTGCCTTCGCTGCCGCCCTTGACCTGCAGGTAGCCGTCACGCATGGCCAGCTGACCTTCGAACAGGTCGGTGTTGGGCTTGTGGCCGATGGCGATGAACACGCCGGTCAGTGACAGTTCGGCAGTGGCGCCGCTGTGCATGTCCTTGATGCGCACCCCGGTCACGCCGCTGGCATCGCCCAGTACCTCATCCAGGGTCTGGTTCCAGTGCAGGCGGATGTTGCCGTTCGCGGCCTTCTCCAGCAGCTTGTCCTGGAGGATCTTCTCGGCGCGCAGCTTGTCGCGGCGATGGATCAGGTGGACTTCCTTGGCGATGTTGGACAGGTACAGTGCCTCTTCGACGGCGGTGTTGCCCCCACCGATCACGCAGACCACCTGGTTGCGATAGAAGAAGCCGTCGCAAGTGGCGCAGGCGGATACGCCCTTGCCCATGAAGGCTTCCTCGGAAGGCAGGCCGAGGTACTGGGCGGAGGCGCCGGTGGCGATGATCAGCGCGTCGCAGGTATAGGTGCCGCTGTCGCCCTTGAGGACGAACGGGCGCTGCTGCAACTCGGCGGTGTGGATGTGGTCATAGACGATCTCGGTGGCAAAGCGCTCGGCGTGTTTCTGCATGCGCTCCATCAGGGCCGGACCGGTCAGGCCTTCGACATCGCCAGGCCAGTTGTCGACTTCGGTGGTGGTGGTCAGCTGGCCGCCGGCCTGCAGGCCGGTGATCAGCAGCGGCTTGAGGTTGGCGCGGGCGGCATACACGGCGGCCGTGTAGCCGGCGGGGCCGGAGCCGAGGATGACCAGGCGCGAATGTTTGGCTTCACTCATAAAACACCCCATAAGTCTTTGTCACAAAAGATAATGCGTGCTCCAATTGAGCCGCCTTGAAACTGATGCCAAGCATGCTACACCGGGCAGGTGGGGTCGGCAAAATCCGGGTGTCTCAGCTGGATGTCGGCGGGCGGCGCTTTTGCCCGTGTGGTTGGGGCGGCCTGAATGGCATCCTCCAGGTAAAGTCTTACAATAGGCAGTGTCTTGACTGTCTACCGATTTCGAACGCTGGCTGTGTGCAGGAAGAAACACGTTTTGAAGAGTTCCGCAAATACCACCAAAGTCAGGGCCAGAGGCGCCAGCACTGCAAGGGGCGACGCCTCTTCAGGTGCGTGGCGCCAGCAGTTGCACTATCGCCTGAAAGAGGCGGCAATGATTGGGCTGATTGTGTTGTGCGTCTTCTTCTTCATGGCCCTGCTGACCTATTCCCCCCTGGATCCTGGGGTCAATGTATCGACCGGCTCGATGCAGGTGCAGAATGCGGCCGGCCGAGTGGGCGCCTGGATCGCCAGCTTTTTCCGTTTCGGCCTGGGCTATGCCGCCTATCTGCTGCCGGTTCTGGCTGCCATCAAGGTGCTTGACCTGTTCCTTGCGCGTCATCAGCCGCTGCAGTGGAATGGTTGGCTGTTCTCCTCCCGGCTTATCGGCTTTTCCCTGTTGCTGGTGTCAACGGCAGCGCTGGCGCAAATCCAGTTCGGGGTCATGGGCGATAGCACCGGAGAGCCTGCCGGTGGGGTTTTCGGCAAGAGTCTGGGCGAGTGGGGCGAGGATGCGCTGAATGTTCAGGGCAGCACGTTGCTGTTCATCGCGCTGTTTCTCTTTGGTCTCACGGTGTTCACCGATCTGTCGTGGTTCCGGGTCATGGACCTGACCGGCAAGATCACCCTCGACCTGTGCGAGCTGATCCAGACGGCGGGCAGTCGCTGGTGGAATGCCCGCCGGGCGGATCGTCAGCTGCGGCTGAAGTTGCGCGAGGCCGATGGCGACCGCGAATCCGCCGCGCAGCCAGTCCCGCCTGCCCGGCCGGCAAGCAGTCCGCCGGTTGCCTCTCCCGCCAAGCCCGTACCGGTAGTGGCAGCGCCGCCGGTACGCGCGGTCACCGGTTCGAGTCCGGGTGAGCGCATCGAGCCTGTTCTGGGCTTGACGGCAGTCGACGACGAGTTCGACATGGAGCTGGATCTGCAGTCGCCAGCCAAGCCCGTGGCTGACCGGCCGGCCACGCCGGTGATGGCGAGTCTTGCCAGTGCCGTGACCGACGTCCTGGGGGCTGCGGCGGCGCTACGGGCGGGTCGAGATGCTCAAGAGCCGAAGGCGGCCGAGCCGAGGATTGCCGAAGTCCAGGTCAGCGCGTCGCGGCCTGCGGAAGTTCGCCGTCCGCTCGAGCCAGCGAAGCCGGTGGTGCACTATGTCGATGATGCGGTGGCGGGCACTCTGCCGCCGCTGTCGCTGCTCGATCCGGCGCAGAAGAGGCCCAACAGCTTCTCGCCAGAGTCGCTGGAGTCCATGTCGCGCCTGCTGGAGATCAAGCTCAAGGAGTTCGGGGTCGAGGTGCAGGTGGTCGCGGCCCATCCCGGTCCGGTGATCACCCGCTTCGAGATCCAGCCGGCGGCCGGCATCAAGGTCAGTCGTATCACCAACCTGGCCAAGGATCTGGCGCGTTCGCTGGCGGTGATCAGCGTGCGGGTGGTCGAAGTGATTCCGGGCAAGACCACCGTGGGCATCGAGGTGCCCAACGAGGATCGGCAGATCGTGCGTTTCTCCGAGGTGCTGTCGACGCCGGAGTACGAGGAGGCGAAGTCGCCGGTGACCATCGCCCTCGGTCACGACATCGGCGGCCGGCCGGTGACCGCCGATCTGGCGAAGATGCCGCACCTGCTGGTGGCTGGCACCACCGGCTCGGGCAAGTCGGTTGGGGTCAACGCCATGCTGCTGTCGCTGCTGTACAAGTCGACGCCCGAGCAGGTGCGCCTGATCATGATCGACCCGAAGATGCTCGAGCTGTCGATCTACGAGGGCATTCCGCACCTGCTCTGTCCGGTGGTCACCGACATGAAGGAGGCCGCCAACGCTCTGCGCTGGAGCGTGGCCGAGATGGATCGCCGCTACCGCCTGATGGCGGCCATGGGGGTGCGCAACCTGGCGGGCTTCAATCGCAAGATCAAGGATGCCGAGGAGGCTGGCACGCCGCTGACCGATCCGCTGTTCCGCCGCGAGAGCCCGGACGACGTGGTGCCGCTGCTGAAGAGCCTGCCGACCATCGTGGTGGTGGTCGACGAGTTCGCCGACATGATGATGATCGTCGGCAAGAAGGTCGAGGAGCTGATCGCGCGGATTGCGCAGAAGGCGCGGGCCGCCGGCATCCACCTGATTCTCGCCACCCAGCGCCCGTCGGTGGATGTGATTACCGGCCTGATCAAGGCGAATATCCCGACGCGGATCGCTTTCCAGGTGTCGAGCAAGATCGACTCGCGGACCATCCTCGACCAGGGCGGTGCCGAGCAGCTGCTCGGCCACGGCGACATGCTCTACATGCCGCCGGGCACCGGCCTGCCGATCCGGGTGCACGGTGCCTTCGTTTCCGACGACGAGGTGCATCGTACGGTGGATGCCTGGAAGCAGCGCGGCGCGCCGGATTACATCGAGGACATCCTCGCGGGAGCCGAAGAGGGCGGCGGGGCATCCTATGATTCGACCGGTGGCGACAGTGGTGAAGGTAGCGAGGAAGATCCGCTGTACGACGAGGCGGTGCGCTTCGTCACCGAAAGCCGCCGGGCATCGATTTCCGCGGTGCAGCGCAAGCTGAAGATTGGTTACAACCGCGCTGCGCGGATGATCGAGGCCATGGAAATGGCTGGCGTCGTCACCCCCATGAATACCAATGGCTCGCGCGAAGTGATCGCGCCGACGCCGGTTCGAGACTGAGCGAGGTTCTATGCGTCTGATTCGTGTGTTGTTGCTGGCTGCTCTGGCCGTGACCGGGCTGACTGCCCATGCCGCCGGGGATGAGCGGTCCGTGCAGCGCCTGACCGAGCTGCTGGGCCAGGCGCAGACCCTGAGCGGGCGATTCTCGCAGCTGACCCTGGATGGCTCCGGCACCCAGTTGCAGGAGGCCAGCGGCGAGATGGCGCTCAAGCGTCCGGGGCTGCTGCGCTGGCACACCGATGCGCCCATGGAGCAACTGCTGGTATCCAATGGCGAGAAGGTCTGGCTGTACGACCCTGACCTCGAGCAGGTGACCATTCAGGCGTTGGACCAGCGCATGAGTCACACCCCGGCGCTGCTGCTGTCCGGTGACGTGTCGAAGATTCGCGAGAACTTCACCATCACCCACAAGGAAGGCGGCAGTGTGGTGGACTTCATCCTCAAGCCGAAGGCCAAGGACACGCTGTTCGACACCCTGCGTCTGTCCTTCCGCAATGGCGTCATCAATGACATGCAGCTGATCGACAGCATCGGTCAGCGCACCAATATCCTGTTTCTCGGGGTGAAGATGAATCAGCCGCTGGACAGCAGCCAGTTCACCTTCAAGGCGCCGGCAGGCGTCGACGTGATCGAAGAGCAGTAAGCCCCGCTCATGGACCTGTTCGACCGCGCTCCCGTTGCTCAGCCGCTGGCCGCACGCCTGCGACCGACCCGGCTGGATGATTATGTCGGCCAGGAGCATGTGCTCGGACACGGCAAGCCCCTACGTGAGGCGCTGGAACAGGGAGCCCTGCATTCGATGATCTTCTGGGGGCCGCCGGGGGTGGGCAAGACCACGCTGGCGCGGCTGCTGGCTGAGATTGGCGATGCCCACTTCGAGACCATTTCCGCAGTGCTGGCGGGGGTCAAGGAGATCAGGCAGGCCGTCGAGGTGGCCAAGCAGCAGGCCGCACAGTACGGGCGGCGCACCATCCTGTTCGTCGATGAGGTGCACCGCTTCAACAAGGCGCAGCAGGATGCCTTCCTGCCCTATGTCGAGGACGGCACGCTGATCTTCATCGGGGCTACCACCGAGAATCCTTCCTTCGAGTTGAACAACGCGCTGCTGTCGCGGGCGCGGGTCTACGTGCTGAAAAGCCTTGACGAGGCAGCCCTGCGCCAACTGCTGGCGCGGGCGCTGAGCGAGGAGCGTGGCTTGGGCAAGCGGCAGCTGCGCATCAGTGAGGAGGCAACCAGCCTGCTGCTGGCGGCGGCTGATGGCGATGGCCGGCGCCTGCTCAATTTTCTGGAGAACGCGGCTGACCTGGTCGAGGATGGCGAGGAAATCGGCACCGAGCTGCTGGAGAACCTGCTGGGCGACAGCCGCCGGCGCTTCGACAAGGGCGGCGAGGCCTTCTACGACCAGATCAGCGCGCTGCACAAATCGGTGCGCGGCTCCAATCCGGATGCCGCGCTGTACTGGTTTGCGCGCATGCTCGATGGCGGCTGCGATCCACTGTATCTGGCGCGCCGGGTGGTGCGCATGGCCAGCGAGGACATCGGCAATGCCGACCCGCGCGCACTCAACCTGTGTCTGGCCGCCTGGGAGGTGCAAGAGCGCCTTGGCAGCCCGGAGGGCGAACTGGCCATCGCGCAGGCCATCGTCTATCTGGCCTGCGCGCCGAAGAGCAATGCGGTGTATATGGGCTTCAAGGCAGCGATGCGTGATGCGGCGGCCTACGGTTCGCTGGAGGTGCCGCTGCACCTTCGCAACGCGCCGACCAAGCTGATGAAGAGTCTCGGCTACGGCGACGAGTACCGCTATGCCCATGACGAACCGGAAGCCTACGCCGCAGGCGAGGATTACTTCCCGGAGTCCCTGCAACCTCAGTCCTACTACCAGCCGGTGCCGCGTGGCCTGGAGTTGAAGATCCGCGAGAAGCTGGCGCATCTGGCCGAGCTGGATCGCAACAGTCCGCGGCGACGGAAAAAACCGTGATCGGCGTGATTCTTGCCGTGGCTGCCGGTGGTGCTGCCGGTAGCCTGCTGCGCTTTGCCGTCGCCAACTGGGTCGGTGCTCACTGGCCGCAGCATTTCTACTGGGCCACCTTGGCGGTGAATCTCGCCGGCTGCCTGCTGATCGGCTATCTCTATGGGGTGTTCCTGCTGCGCCCCGAGGTGTCGTTGGCTCTGCGCGCGGGCCTGGTCGTCGGTTTCCTCGGTGGGCTGACGACCTTCTCGTCCTTTTCCCTGGACACCCTTCGTCTCCTGGAAAGCGGCCAGCCAGTTACGGCGCTGGGCTATGCCGGGCTGAGCGTATGCGCTGGTCTGCTGGCGACATGGGTGGGGCTAGTCCTGGCTCGGGTGTGACTCAGGCGCGGCAAAAACGGCGGGCGACTGCCCGTTTCGACGTGGCTCCGGGTAAACTCTTGCCCCTGATCATGTGTGTCCCGTCACGACAGGCAGCGCGACGGGATGCCCCGGGCACTTGCGGCTGGCGCAGGCTGTTGTCCGGCAACCCTTATTTCTACTGTCTCGACTGAAGAGAACTCTGCATGCTCGACTCCAAACTGGTTCGTGGCCAACCGCAGGAAGTGGCCCAGCGTCTGGCGACCCGCGGCTTTCAACTGGATGTGGCGCGCCTCGAGGCGCTGGAAAGCCGGCGCAAGGAAACCCAGACCCGCACCGAACAGCTGCAGGCCGAGCGCAACGCCCGCTCCAAGGGTATCGGCCAGGCCAAGCAACGCGGCGAGGACATTGTCCCGCTGATGGCCGACGTCGAGCGCATGGGGGGCGAGCTGGCAGCCGCCAAGCAGGAGCTGGACGCGATTCAGGCCGAGCTGGATGCGCTGTTGCTGACCATCCCCAACCTGCCGCACGAGTCGGTTCCGGTCGGTGCCAGCGAGGAGGATAACGTCGAGGTGAGTCGCTGGGGTGCCCCGAGCGAGTTCGGTTTCGAGGTCAAGGATCACGTCGCTCTCGGCGAGCAACATGGCTGGCTCGACTTCGAGGCCGCAGCCAAGCTCTCCGGCGCGCGTTTCGCACTGATGCGCGGGCCGATTGCGCGGCTGCACCGTGCGCTGGCGCAGTTCATGCTCAACTTGCACACCGGCGAGCACGGCTACGAAGAGGCCTACACTCCCTACCTTGTCCAGGCTCCGGCCCTGCAGGGGACTGGCCAGCTGCCGAAGTTCGAGGAGGACCTGTTCAAAATCACTCGTGAAGGCGAGGCCGACCTCTACCTGATCCCAACCGCCGAGGTGTCGCTGACCAACATCGTTTCCGGTGAAATCCTCGACGCCAAGCAGCTGCCGCTGAAGTTGGTCGCTCACACCCCATGCTTTCGCAGTGAGGCCGGTGCCTCCGGCCGTGACACCCGTGGCATGATCCGCCAGCATCAGTTCGACAAGGTCGAGTTGGTTCAGGTAGTCGAACCAGCCAAGTCTTTCGAGGCGCTTGAGGCGTTGACCGGCCATGCCGAGAAGGTTCTGCAGTTGCTGGAGCTGCCCTATCGCAAGCTGGCGCTGTGCACCGGCGACATGGGGTTCGGTGCCACCAAGACCTATGACCTTGAGGTCTGGGTGCCCAGCCAGGGCAAGTACCGGGAAATTTCCTCCTGTTCCAACTGTGGTGACTTCCAGGCGCGCCGCATGCAAGCGCGCTGGCGCAATCCGGAAACCGGCAAGCCCGAGTTGGTGCACACCCTCAACGGTTCCGGTCTGGCCGTCGGCCGCACCCTGGTCGCCGTGCTGGAGAACTACCAACAGGCTGACGGCTCTGTCCGCGTACCGGAAGTGCTCAAGCCGTATATGGGTGGTCTTGAGGTGATTGGCTGATCACTTCCTGAAAGCCTTCAGGCGCTTCCCGCAAGCTCCTGATTAGTCCGCAGCGATTCAGGGCGGACGCAAGACTGGCCGGTGACTCCCGTCACCGGCTTTCTCCATTAGGCCGGCATCTGCCGCGAGGCTGTCCATGGACTTTCTTCCTCTGTTTCACAATCTGCGCGGCCGCCAGGTATTGGTGGTCGGTGGTGGCGAGATCGCCCTGCGCAAGGCGCGTCTGCTGGCTGGGGCCGGAGCCCGCTTGCGAGTGGTCGCGCCGCTGATCGAGGATGCCCTGCGCGCTTTGGTCGAGCAGGGTGCTGGTGAGCTGTGCGAGCGTGGTTACCAGGAGCGCGACCTCGATGGCTGCGTGCTGGTTATCGCCGCCACCGACGACGAGCCGCTCAATGCCCGGGTGTCCCGCGAAGCCGGCGCGCGCAGCCTGCCGGTCAACGTGGTCGATGCGCCGGCGCTGTGCAGCGTGATCTTCCCGGCCATCGTCGATCGCTCGCCGCTCATGGTGGCAGTTTCCAGTGGCGGTGACGCCCCGGTACTCACCCGGCTGATGCGTGCCCGCCTGGAGACGCTGATCCCGGCCGCCTACGGTCGTCTCGCCGGGCTGGCACAGAAGTTTCGCGGTGTGGTGAAGCAGCGTTTCATCGATGTGCAGCAGCGTCGGGTGTTCTGGGAGGAGGTATTCCAGGGCTCGATCGCTGAGCAGGTCCTGGCTGGCCGCGAGGCGGAGGCCGAGCGCCTGCTGGTTGACAAGCTGGCCGGCAGCGCCGAACGCGAGCTGGGCGAGGTGTATCTGGTTGGCGCTGGTCCCGGTGATCCGGACCTGTTGACCTTCCGTGCCCTGCGTCTGATGCAGCAGGCTGATGTGGTGCTTTATGATCGCCTGGTTGCCCCAGCGATCGTCGATATGTGTCGGCGCGATGCAGAGCGCATCTATGTTGGCAAGCGTCGCAGCGAGCACGCGCTGCCGCAAGAGCAGATTAATCGCCAGTTGGTGGCGCTGGCCAGGCAGGGCAAGCGCGTGCTGCGCCTGAAGGGGGGCGATCCGTTCATCTTCGGTCGCGGTGGCGAGGAGATCGAGGAGTTGGCCGCCGAGGGCATTCCCTTCCAGGTAGTGCCGGGTATTACGGCCGCATCCGGTTGCTCTGCCTATGCGGGTATTCCGCTGACCCACCGCGATTACGCGCAGTCGGTGCGCTTTGTCACCGGGCATCTGAAGGACCACAGCTGCGACCTGCCATGGGGTGACTTGGTTGCGCCGGGACAGACGCTGGTGTTCTACATGGGCCTGGTTGGCTTGCCGCTGATCTGCGAGCAACTGATCAGTCACGGTCGCGCCGCAGAGACTCCCGCTGCCTTGGTGCAGCAGGGCACCACGCGCCACCAGCGCGTGTTTACTGGCACCCTGGCCGATCTGCCGCAGTTGGTGGCGCGACATGAGGTGCATGCGCCGACGTTGGTGATCGTGGGGGAGGTGGTGCGGCTCCGCGAGAAGCTGGCGTGGTTCGAGGGGGAGAGCTAAGCTACTTGGAAAATGCTGCAAAGAGGTGTTGACAGCATTTTTCCAGGCTGTATTATTCGCCTCCTCGCTGCAGCGGCCCCCGGGTTGTCTCAGCGGAAGAGTTACGCAAGTGGTTGAGTAGAAAAGAAAATTTCGAAAAACGCTTGACAGGTTGCAAGGCTGCTGTAGAATTCGCGGCCTCGGTTGAGACGAAAGACTTGATCGAAACGCTCTTTAACAAGTTGAATCAAGCAATTCGTGTGGGTGCTTGTGAGATAAGACTGATGGTCGCAAGATTATCAGCGTCACAAGTAGTCTCGTGAATTCATGAGTTTATTTGCGATTGCTGAGCCAAGTTTAGGGTTTTCTCAAAACCCGCA
>NZ_FOXM01000015.1 GCF_900115715.1 Geopseudomonas sagittaria | reverse complement strand
TCTTCGGCGAGCATGACCAGCGCCCGCCGGCCGGTGCGGATGACGGCCTCGCTCGGCACCCACAACACGCCCTGTTCGCTCGCCCGATTCAGGCGTACCTGCGCTGTCAACCCCGGTCGCAGGCGCCCGTCGGGGTTGGCCAGTTCGACGCGGACGCGCAGGGTACGGCTATCGGCGTTCGCCTCGGGCAGGATGGCGGCCACCCGGCCCGTCAGCACCTCGCCGGCGAAGGCCGGCAGGCGCGCCTCGACCGTCTGGCCGGCGGCCAGCACCCCGGCCTCGGCTTCCGGCACCGCCAGCTCCAGCCAGACGCTGTCCAGGCCGTTGATCCGCGCCAGGGTTGCGCCGGCCGCCACGCTCATGCCCGTGCGCACCGCCAGTTCCTGCAACACGCCGCTGATGGGGCTGGCGATGGTCAGGGTTGGCTGGGCCTTGCCGCTGCGCTCCACCCGGGCGATCAACGTCGCCGGCATCCCGGCCAGGCGCAGGCGCTGGCGGGCTGCCGCCAGCAGTTCGGCATCGCCACTGCGCGCAAGGGCGAGAAACTCTTCCTGGGCGGCGGCCCATTCCGGTACCAGCAGGTCAGCCAGCGGCGCGCCGGCTGCCAGCACATCGCCCGGTGCATGGGAATAGACCAGCTCGACGAAGCCGCTGGTGCGCGCCTGGACCACCGCGACATCCCGTTCGTTGAAAGCTAGGACGCCGCTCACCTCCAGACTGGAGGCAAAGGGCCCACGGCTGACGGTCGCCAGACGCAGGCCGAGACTCTGGGTCAGTCGCGGATCGATGCTGAAGGCGGCGCTGTCCGCGTCGACATCGGCATAGCGGGGCACCAGCTGCATGTCCATGAAGGGCGACTTGCCCGGTTTGTCGAATCGCTGCTGCGGGTACATCGGGTCGTACCAGTACAGCACCGGACGTTCGTCCTGCGCGGTGGCAGCAGGTTTGGATTTGTCGGCCACCTCGTACGAGCGCTGCTGGGCGAACCAGTAACCCCCGCCTGCGCCGAAAGCGAGTGCCAGGCCGCACAATGCGATTGTCGGCCCGATTCGCGTGGTCATGGCCGCTCCTCCCCGTAGGAAAAATACAGCCGCGCGCCGGTCCGAGCGCGCTGCGCCTCCAGCTCGACCTGGCGCAGGCGAGCCTCGATCAGCTCCTGACGGGCGGCGATGACGCCGAGCAGATCGCCCTTGCCGGCGCGATAGCTGGCCAGACTGAGCTCCCCCTTCTCCCGGGCCAGCGGCACGAAGCTGTCGCTGTTGCGCTGCAGCGCCCGCTTCAGCCGCTGATAGTCGGCCAGATCTTCTTCCAGTTGCTGGGCATGCTCGCGCAGCAGGGCTTCGCGCTCGGCCTCCAACTGGTTGAGTTCGGCATGCCGGGCGGCGATTTTCGGATCCTGCCGGGAGCCGGGGAACAGCGGCAGGTCGAAACTGACCTGCACACCGACCATGTCGCCGAACTCGCGGCCGCGGCGCTGGTAGTCGAGCTCCCAACTCCAGTCGGACTTCTTCTCCGCCTGCGCCTCCCGCACCTTGGCTTGTGCTTCGCGCGTCATCGGCTCGAAGACGGCCAGCGCCGGGTGGCGGGGTAACTGGTGGCTGTAACGGGTATGCTCGACAGACCATTGCGGCCAGTCGCCAGCCAGCGGCCGGTCGGCGGCCATGCCTATCCAGCGGCGCAGGGCAGCACGCGCCCGAACGTGCAGCTGGGCCAGCTCGTCCTGCTGCTCGGCCAGGCGGGCCGCTTCCTGTTTCGGCCTCACCGCGTCGGCGGTCTGACCCCGGCCACCGGCGATCTGTGCCTGCACGGCGGCGGCCAGCAGGCGATTCTCGCGGATGAACTCGGCGAACAGCACCATCTGGCGTTCAACCGCGAGGCGATCGATCCACGCCAGCGCGGTGGCCAGGCGAACGTTCAGACGTTCGACAGTGCCGTCGGCGGCGGCGCGCTCCACCGCTGCCTCGGCCACCTCGACCCGCGCCTGGCGCTTGGCCCGGTTGGGCACCTCCTGCATGACGCCGACCATCTGCATGGTCATAAAGTCGCGGTCGATGCTCCAGCGGTCGGGTCCGCCGACGGGATAGTTTTGTATGCCCAGCCGCAGCTGGGGATCGGGCAGTTCGCCAGCGGGAATGGCTGCACTGCTGGCGGCTTGCAGTTTGGCCTGCTCGGCGGCCAGCGAAGGGGCGTTGTACTCGGCCAGGCGCAAGGCCTCGACGAGTGTCAGCGGGGCCGCCTGGCTCGGCAATGCCAGCACGGCCGCCGCCAGGGCCGCGGCGCTGGGCCACCCCGGGGAGTGACGTTGGATGTTCATGCTCTTGATTCCTGTAATGTTTCGCGCAGAGATCAGCCGTCTCGCTGGGCGAGGCAGTGATCCAGGGAAAAGCAGGAATCAGGCGCGGGGGGGACGCCAAGGGCCGGACGGAGACCGCTCAGGCAGGAGATCGTGGTGGTCGGGCGTCGCCACAGGGGCGGACAGGGGAACGGGAGGCTTGATCGCCGTCACCTGCAGTAGGCTGGCGGTCTTGCATTCCTGTCCCGTCTTGCAGAGCTTGCCATGCTCGGTGGGACTAAACATGTCCTCGCAGCAGTCGGGCGTCATATCCATGGTCGCCATGTCGCTCACCTGCATTGGACAGGGCTCAACCTGTGCCTGCACGCCCGCCATCCCCACGAAGGGAAGCGTCAGGCCGATCAGGAAAATCAGGCAGAGTCGCAGGTTGCGTTTCATGGTCATGAGTCTAGTTGCCCCCGCGTAGAGCATGCAACCAAGATCAAGTGGGGAGGTTCCGACCGCTCAGCCATATTGGCTGAGCGGTATTGAAGGCAACCGAGACACTCAGAAGCGATAGTTCACGCCCAGGGTCAGGGTGCGACCCGGCGCCGGCTGGCGGCCCCACGGGCTGGTGTCGATGCCGCGGAAGTAGTATTCGCGGTCGAACAGGTTGCTGACGCCGGCCGAGGCGGTCAACTGGCTGCCGTCCTGCATCTTGAACTCGCGCTCTAGGGCGGTGTTCCACAGCCAGTAGCCGGGGATCTTGCCGACCGAGGCATTGGCATTCTCGTCCTCGCTGTTGGCCGCGTCGGTGAAGGCGCTGCTCACGTAGAGGCCGTCGAGGCTGTAGCTCCAGTGTTCGGCGAAGCGGTAGCGGCCGTCGACCGCCAGCTGGTGCTTGGAGGAGAAGGGCACTTCGTTGCCGTCGAACTGACCGGAGCGCTGCTCGGCTTCCAGGTAGGCATAGCTGGCGTGCAGGTCGAGCAGCGGCAGGGCTTCGGGCGTCCAGAACACCTGGGTCTCGATGCCTTGGTGACGGGTGCTGCCGAGGTTCTCGAAGCGGGTCGTTCTCGAGTTGTATTCGATCTGATCTTTGAAATCGATGCGATACAGGCCGGCTTCCAGGCGCAGGTTGTTGCTCGGGCTGAAGCGCACACCGGTCTCGTAGTTCCAGGCCAGCTCGGCGGCCACGTCGCCGTCGAAGACGATCGAGGTGATCTGCGGCATGCGCAGCGAGCGCTGGGCGTCGGCGTAGAGGAACCACTCATCGTTCAGCTGGTAACCGACGCTGAGACCCGGCAGCCATTCCTCGGCGGTCTTTTCCTGCGGCTTCTGCGCTACGCCGTTGACCTTGCCTTCGTACTCCATGGTGGCGTGCTCGTAGCGTACCCCAGGGGTGATGGTCAGGCGGCCGTCGAGCAGGCCGATGGCGTTGCTGATATAGGCGGCCTTGCCCTCGTCGTCGAAGGTCCAGTCGCGGAACACAGTATGTGCACCGGTGCTCAGGTTGTCGCGGTTGACCTTGAAGTCCACATCCTCCTTGACCAGGCGGGCACCGAGCACCCAGGTCTGGCTGACCGTGTCGCCGTCGATGGAGAGGCTCAGGCGCGGCTCGCTGCCCCACACGCGGAAGTCGCGGGGCGCATCCTGCAAGGTAGCGGGGGTGGCGTCGGGGGTGAACGGCAGGCCGACGATGAAGTTGCGGTAGCTATGGTGGGCGAAGTTGGTCCAGCTGAAGTCGACGCTGTCGAACGGACCGAAGCTGCCGAGGTACTGGTTCCAGGTGGCCCAGACGCGGTCGGTGTCGCCCTCGAAGCGGTCGAGCTCACGGGTCGATTGGCGCGGATCATCCTTGTAGTCGGCTACGCTGAGGGCGCCGGCGAGGTCCATGTCGGCGATGTAGCGCTGCACGCCGAAGCTCAGGCTGCGCGAGTCGTCAATGTCCCACTGGCCGCGCAGGCGGTAGTTCTGTACGGCAGTCTCGGAATGCTCGCGGCCGTACTCGCCGTCGATGGTGTTGAGGTCAAGCTGCAGGGCGAAACTGTCGTTGATCCGGCCGCCGGTGCCGATGTAGCTATCGAACAGCTGCCGGCCGCCGGGGGCGAAGGTGACCCGCTCCTGCAGGGTGGTTTCCCACTCGTCGGGGATCGGAGGGCTGATGAAGTTGATCACCCCGCCGACGTTGTTCGGGCCGTACTGCACGGCAGCGCCGCCACGAGCAACGTCGATGCGCTCGACGGTAGCCAGGGTCTGCGGGAACAGCGACAGGCTGGTCTGGCCGTAGGGGCCGAGGGCCAGCGGAACGCCGTCGGCCAGCGCCTGCACACGGCCACTGCGGCTTTCGTACAGGCCGCGCACCGATAATTGCGGCAGCACGCCAGTACCGGTCTCGTCGAAAATCTTCACCCCGGGTACCCGCTGCAGGGCATCGTCCAGGCCTCGCACGCTGGCCTTCTTCAGATCCTTGGCCTCTACCACGTTGCGGCTGCCGGCGTAGGTACGGACTTCCTCGTCGCTGCCCTGACCGAGCACATCACCCTTGATTACGAAAGGGGCGAGGGTGAGATCCTGGCCCTGTGGCTCAATGGTATCGCTGGTAATTTCAGCTGCGAATGCCGCTTGGGCGACGGCCAAGGCCAGCAGGCTGATCGAGAGGCCAATCTGGTGGGGGGGTTGTCTCATGACGAGGCGAAGCTCCTGATTGTTGATGTTATCCGTTTTCTGGACTACCGGCAGTGTGGGAATCTAAATCTTTCTGCTAACGAGAATTATTATCAATAATAGCTAATATGTAAATTGAATGTAAAGACCTGTTGGGTTAGTCCGATGGCTACTCAGTACAAGGGTTCAAGCTTCCAAGAAGACCACCTGCGGCGGTTCGTGCATCAGGAAGTGCTGGTGCGAGATGTTCCAGGCGTAGGCGCCGGCCAGGGTGAACACCAAGAGGTCGCCGACCGCCAAGGCGGCCACCGGCTGCTGACGGGCCAGCACGTCCTTGGGCGTGCACAGCTGGCCGACCAAGGTCACCGGCTGGTTCTCCAGCTCGGTCGGTCGGCTGCCGCGCAACACCACGAAGGGATGGTCGTGGCCCTGCGCTGCCGGGGTGCGAAAATGGTGGGTGCCGCCGCGGGCCACGGCGAAGTACTGGCCGTGGCTGCGCTTGATGTCCAGTACTTCCATCAGGTAGTAGCCGCAGGCGGCGCTGAGGAAGCGGCCGATCTCGAAGCGGATGCGCGTCCCGGCCATGCCTTCCTCGGCGATCAGTGTCGCAAGTCCCGCGCAGAAGCCCGGCCAGTCGAAGGAGCGGGCGTGGTCCTGGTAGTCGATGCCCATGCCGCCGCCGACGTTGAGCAGTTCCAGCTCCAGACCGTGGCGCGCGTTCAGCTGGCGGAAGCAGCGGAAGTAGCTGCGCATCAGCTGCAGGTGGGCGGCGCTGTCCAGCTGGTGGGAGAGCAGGTGGAAGTGCAGGCCCTGAAGCTTCAGCCAGGGCTCGCCGGCGAGCAGCGCCAGGGCCTCGTCGAGGGCCTGCTCGTCGAGGCCGAAGGGCGTCGGCTTGCCGCCCATCACCAGGCGACTGTCCGGCGCCTCGGCGAGCCTGAGGTTGAGCCGTAAAAGCACCGGGGCTGGGCGGCCGTAGCTCTTGGCGACGAGCGCCAGGCGGCGCAGCTCGCCGATGCTTTCCACGTGGAAGGCGGAAATCCGGCAGTCCATGGCGGCGGCCAGCTCGCTGTCCAGCTTGCCTGGGCCGCCGAAGATCAGCGGCTTGTCCTGATGGCGCTCATGAAGCCAGCGTAGCTCGCCGCCGGAAGCCGCCTCGAAGCCATCGACCCAGGGCGCCAGGGTGCGCAGGATCGGCGCCTCGGGGTTGGCCTTGGCGGCGTAGAACAGCTCGCAGTTGGCCGGCAGCGCTTCGCGCAAATTACGTGCGTGGCGCGCCAGCGCCGCCAGGTCGTAGAGGTAGGCGCACAGCGGCTCACCGCGCTGGCGGCGCAGCTCGGCGATGGCGTGTTGGACGGGGGCGGGCAGGCTCATCGGCAATCTCCACGGGCGGCGGTCAGCGGATTGGGCAGGGCGGTGTAGCCGGCTTCGCGGTCAGCGCGCATCAGCAGGCGGGTCATGAAGTTCTCCTTGCTCGGCAGGGGCGCGCCGGCGCACAGCTCGAGCAAAGCCTGCGGCTCGCCGAGCGGCGCGCGCTGCGCTTCGAGGATGGCGGCGATCTCCCGCCACAGGCGCCGCTCCAGCGCCGCATCGCCATTGGCCAGGTGGAACACCGCCTCGCCGAGGTTGTTGACCAGGGCGCAGTAGGCGACCCGCTTCCAGGCCTTGTCGGCGTCGTAGTGGAGCGAGGCGCGGGTGCGCTCGTCGAGGTGGGCGAGGCGCGCTGCCGGCCAGTGCTCGGGGACCAGCTTGGTGCCTTCCAGGTCGCGGATCCATACGCGGCAGGGCAGGCCCTGATCGTCGAAGCCGAGAAGGGTGTTCTGCAGGTGCGGTTCGAGCACCACGCCGTGGTGGAACAGGCAGTGCAGCGAGCCGCCCAGCAGCAGCCCGGCATAGGCGCGCAGCCAGCGCAGCGCGGCCTCGGCCGGGTCCACGCCGAGCTGCGCCGCACAGTGCGCGACCAGCACCTGACAGGCGCTGATGCCCCCCAGGTCCCAGGTGAACAGAGCCATGGCGACTTGCGGGCGATAACGCCGGCGGCTGGCTTCGTCGAGGTTCTGCCGGTAGAGGATGCCGAAGCATTCGGTAACCTCACGGGCTTCCTCCGGGCTGCCATAGGCCGACAGGTCCAGGGTGCTGGCGGCCGGCTCGGCCATCAGCGCGAAGCCAGGTTGGTTGTGGTCCAGCTCGGCCATCAGCGGGCCAAGCAGGCGGGTCAGGGCCACCGCGCTGTCCAGCTCGTACCAGGCGTTCTTGCGCACGCAGTTGGTCAGCCGCACGTGGATCGAGAACTTGAGGAAATGGCTCAGCGCGGGATGGTAGAGAGTACGTACCGAAGAGGTCGGGTAGAGCGCCAGGCCCCGCGGGCCGAGGTATTCCAGGAGGCCGAGGTCGCGCACCCGCTGGACCAGCGGATCGGCCAGCACCCGCGAAACCTCCCACGGGTGGCAGGGGTAGAGGTGGTCGGCGCCGGCGACCTCGGCGAGCAGGCCGCGCGGGTCGTCGCCCTGGTGGCGGATCAACGCGGGGTCGACGCGGAACCAATGCAGCGGGAAGCGCGCGCCGACTTCCGGCGAGCAGGCCAGCAGGTCGGCCTCGGAAACGCCATCGCGGCTTTTCGGCGTCGGGTGCAGGGCATGGCCCCAGACCTGGCCCTGCTCGGAGCGCAGCAGGCTATCGATTAGCTCATGGCTGTCGGCCGGCTCGTGGTTGGCCGCGCGGGCGTGGGTGAGAAAGGTGCGGGTGATGCGCAGGCTGTTGTCGATCTGCTCGAGCAGCTCGCCGTGGCGGTCCGGGCCGTTCAGTGGGGCGAGCAGCAGGCGCGCCAGTTCGGCGGCGTCCAGCGGCCGCCAGCCCTGGCCGTGGCCCTTGAAGTAGGGCGGGCTGACGAAGCGGCAGCGGCCGAGCACGCTGGTGCGGTCGGCGAGCAGCGCCAGGCGGCTGCCGTTGGCGAGCTGGATGCCGACGCAGCGGGTTTCGGCGTGACGCAGGCCCATGGGCAGGTCCGGCGCATGGCAGTCGAGACTCGCCTCACCGCGCGGCAGGGCGTACTCGCGCAGGTAGCAGTTGAGCAGGCAATCGATGGCGTGGCGCTGGGCCTCTCCGTCCAGGGTGCGTTCGTGGGGCGAGCGAGCGACAAGGGTCATGGGGCGGTCTCCGGCGAGCGGGTGAGTAGGGGGTGAGCCACGGCCATCGCGGCCAACGCGGCCAGGCAGGCGATCAGGAAAGGCATGGCGACGCCGTAGTACTGGCAGGCCAGGCCGGCGACCAGGCCGGCGGCGCTGCCGGCCCACTTGCCGCTGGCGTCGTACCAGCCGAACAGGCGGCCGGCGCCGCCCTGGCGGCGGAGGGCGGCGAGGTAGCGGTGCAGGCCGACGAAACACAGCAGCATGCCCAGCCCGGCGAGTAGGCGTAGTGCGAACAGCAGCTCGGCCGGCACGCGCAGGAACTGCAGCAGGTTGCTCAGCGCGAACAGGGCGAGTCCGGCCGGCAGCAACGGGCCGCTGCTGCGCTGCACCCAGGGCAGGGCCAGGAGGTAGACCAGGTGCGGCAGGCTGTAGAGCAGACCGATCAGCGCGTCGTTGGCAATCCCGAGGGCCTCGCCGTAGGGCACGAAGTAGGGGAAGGTCACCACCATGGCGAAGCTGAACAGGAACTGCACGGCGAGCAGGCGCAGCAGGTCAGGCGGCAGCGCCTCGACGACGGGCTTGTCGCCTGCGGCCTGGACCGGCGGGCGCGGCGCATCGGCCGGCAACGGCAGCACCAGCAGGAAGGCCAGCAGCGGCAGCCAGGCCAGGTAGCGATACATCTCCAGCCCCAACCCGGCGCTCGCCAGCAGGCCGACCAGCACCGGGCCGCTGAGCAGCGCGAGGCGCGCCGAGTACTGGGTCAGGTTGAGCGCGCGGGTCAGGCCTTCCCCGGCGAGCTGGGTCGCCAGGTAGGCGTTCGACGCCGCCATGGCGCCGCCGAAGGTGCCCTGGACGATCAGTGCTAGGGTGAACACCCCCAGGTTCGGACTGAAGCCGGCGAGCAGGAAGCCGACGGCGAGGCCGGCATGAGCGCGCAGCAGCGACAGCCGGCAGCCGTGGCGGTCGGCCAGGCGCCCCCAGAGCGGCGCCGCCAGCGCGGTGCACAGGGTCGGCAGGATATAGAGCACGCCGATGCTCCAGGTCGGCGCCGCACTACCTAGATCGGCGAGGATGCGCGGCAGGAACAGCGGCGCGCCCAGGGCGGTGAAGGCCGACAGGTAGTGGCCGAGCAGGACGCAGGCGGTCAGCTGGCGGGACATGGGGCTGCATCCTGCAGGAAGTTCGCCGCGCTGTAGCCGTAGAACTTGTTGATGTCTGCCGCGCCGGAGCGCGCCTTGCTGAACAGGCTGCCCGCGCTGAGCAGGTACTTCACCGGCAGCCTGGGGCTGTCGAGCAGGAAGTGACGCGCCTCGTCGACCGCCACGCCCGCGACCGCCAGCGCCTCGAGGCACGCACGCAGGCGCTCGCGCAGACGGCTATACAGCGCCTCGCGTGAGGCCAGGCCGGACTCGGCGATGGCCTCCAGCGGCGCGATCAGGTTCAGCTGCAGGGTGATGGTGCAGAACATTTCGGCCAGCGGTCGGGCGCCATCGACGCGGATCCGCTCGTCGCGCAGCTCGGCCAGTCGCGGCACCAGGTCCGGGCAGGCGGTGGCGAAGCGCGCCGGCCACAGCCGTGCGGCGTCGTTGTCCTTCATCAGCAGCCGCAGCGGCCGGCCGGCTTCGAACATCAGCACGGCGTTCTGCTGGTTGGCCTCCAGGGCGATGCCGTAGACCAGCCAGAGGCGCAGGTGCACCGTGAGCAGGAGGTCGAGATATTCCTGCCACCAGGCCAGCAGGTCGCCGCCGTGGAAGCGCTGAACCAGCGCTTCGACCAGCAGGCGGCCGTCGGGCAGGCGGCTGGCGAGGGCGGCGACCGGCACCAGGGTCGCCTGCTCCAGGCCGTCCGGGTAGCGACGCAGGATGTAGGCCAGGTGGCGCTCGCCGGCGGCGTGGCCGCCGTGCAGCTCGTCGACGTGCAGGTAGCGCGCACCGAGCTGGCCGTCGCGTTCGGCGAGCTCCTGCAGCACGGTCTGGAACCAGTGACCGTCGTAGAGGGTGCTCGGCTTAATCAGGCGCAGGTTGCGTGCACCCAGGGTACGCACCGAGAGCGGTAGCTTGATATGGCAGCGCGGCGCCTCGACGCACAGCACCGTGCGCACCGACAGGGTCGGCTCCACCTCCAGGGCGCTGCGTGGTGCGCGCAGGCAGCCTGGCGGCAGGCCGTGGGCATCCAGTTCTGGCCAGGTCAGCGGGTGCACCGGCAGCAGCGCGTGGCTCTCCTCCAGCGCCGGGTCCAGGCCGACCGCGGCGAAGCTCGGCCACAGCGCCGGCGGCGCGCTGGTCTGCTCGAAAAGCGTCTTGGGCACGGCCAGCCAGTTGAGGCGAAAACGTGGCGCGAATTCCGGGGCGTAGGCCTGCAGGGCTGCGGCGTCGAAGCCGCTCTTGGCCCGCGCGGTGGGGTAGAAGGGGTGGTCGAGGTAGCTGGCCAGGCGGTCGATGCCGAGCAGGCGTCGGCCCCAGTCCGCTTCCGCGAGGAGCTCGCTCAGGTCGCCGGCCTGCGCGGCGTAGGCCTCGCGGCACAGGCGGCGATGCTCGACCGCGCAGTCGGCTTCCTCAGCGTAGTCGGCGAACAACGCCAGGCTCTCGGCGTCCAGGCCGGTAGCCAGGTGCTCGAGCCAGCGGCGGTAGCCCTGCTCCAGGCTCACGCTGTCGCCCTGGCGGCGCAACCAGCGGTCGCCGATTGCGCTCCACTCCTGCAACGGTGCGCCGCGGCGCACCGGCAGCCAGAGATCGCCGCAGGCGAGATGGTCGATGCACAGCCAGATCGGCTCTATCGAGTCAGGCCAGTGGGCCTTCAGTTCGACCGGCAGCTCGCACGGGCGCGCCAAGCCGAGCAGCCCGCGGATATCCTCGCGCAGGCAGCAGTCGAGAATGCGCTGGCCGATGGCCGCGCGGTCTTGGTCATGGTCGAGTTCGTGCGGATTCATGCCAGCTCCCAGCGCAGGTCGCTGCGCACGGCATCGAAATGCCCCTGCAGCGCGGCTTCGTCGGGCGCGATCAGGCGCAGCACGCCCAGGTAGTCCTTGTTCGAGTTGCTCAGGCGAATCTCCTCGCCGACTTCATGCAGTGCGCAGTAGTCGGTCCAGTAGCCGTGGTCTTCCTGGCGGAAGCTGCCACTGGCTGCGAGCAGGCGGCCGCCGTGCGGCGCGACCAGGTAGTGCACCAGGGCCGCGGCGCTGCTGCTTTCGCTGTCGTCCAGCGGCTCGCCCAGGTGCAGGGCGAGGATGCGCTCGAACCAGCCCTGCGGCAGCAGGCGGTCGAGGAGGAACTCGCGGCCGTCGCCGATGCTGCGGTAGTTGATCTCGACCAGCACCGGACCGTTGGCGGTGAGGATGAACTCGCTGTGGCAGACGCCGAAGTTGACGCCGAAGGCGGCCACCTGGGCCAGAGCTGCGCTGCGGTTGGCGCGGCTGAGTGGGCCGTTCCAGCGCGCCTCCAGCTCGACGAAGTGCGGCGGCGGCGAGAGGGTCACGTCGAAGCCGCCGATGGCCTGCAGGCGCTGGCCATCGCCGAGGGTCTCCAGGGTGAACAGCGGTCCCTCCATGTAGGCCTCGAGCAGCAGTGCGCGGCTCGGCTGGCGCTGCCAGAAAGCCGCGCAGTAGTCGGCCAGTTCGGCGGCGTTGCGGCACAGCTGCACGTCCAGGCTGGCGACGCCTTCGCGCGGCTTGGCCACCAGCGGGAAGGGCGCGTCCGCCGGCGGCTGTGCTCCGGGCGTCAGTACCTTGAACCAGGGACCGGGCAGGCCGAGGCGCTGCAGACGTTCACGCATCTCCGCCTTGTTCTTCGCCGCGTGGCAGATCTGCCAGTCCTTGCCGGGGCAGGCGAAGGCTTCCGCTATCAGGGCACAGCTGGTCTGCAGGTGGTCGCTATTGGAAAACACCGCCAGCGGGCGCTGGCCATGGGCGTGCAGCAGCTCGATCACCGCCAGCGGGTTGAACACGTCGCACTCGAGGATCTCGAGTCCGTCGACCGTCACCTGGGCATCGGCCAGGTGACGCCAGTGCTCCTGTGCATGGTCGGTGAGCAGCAACAGCGGTTGTCCGTGCCGCTGGGCTGTGGGCAGGAAGCCTTCGCACACGGCATGGGTGGCAACGTGACTGAGAATGACGATGGGCCTTTGCATGGGTTTCTCCTGGGCAATAGCGGTCCGTCGGCAAGGCGGCTGCCCTTGCCGGCGTGATGACTCGGGGATTGGGTCAGCGGCGGAGCTGAGGCGTTCGGCGGAAGCTGGGGGGTGTGCCGCTCATGGCGGGGAGACCTGCAAACCCTGCAGGCGCGCTTTCAGGGCATTGAGCAGCAAGCCGCGGTCTTCGCCGGCGAGATAGCTGCGGATCCCGTGCGCCCTCCAATGGCGGTTCTGCTCGGCCGTGCGCGGGTTGGCGCAGAAAGGCACCTGGGCGTCGGCACAGTTTGCCGCCATCCGCTGCAGCGCCTGCCAGACCTTGGGGTGCAGCGGGTCGGGGCCGACGCCGAGGTCCAGCGCCAGATCCAGAGCCCCTTCGAGGACCATGGCGATGCCCGGCAGGCGAAGAATGGCCTCCAGCGCCTCAACGCCGGCCGCGCTTTCGATCATCGGCACGATGCGCGGCTCGGCATTGGCCTGAGCGATGTAGTCGGGCAAGGCGAGGGTGCCGAAACCGGTGCAGCGCCCACCAGTGATGCCACGGCGGCCCAGAGGTGGAAAGTAGGCGGCGGCCACGGCCCGCTCGACTTCTTCGACACTTTCCACCCGCGGCAGCACTATCGCTTCGACACCCGCATCCAGTGCGCGTCCGATCAGCTTGGCATCGACCTCCGGCAGGCGCAACCAGGGCGAAATGCCCGTTGCCTCACAGGCGCGCAGACAGTGCATCAGTTCCTCGCCGGAGCGCAGCAGGTGTTCCATGTCGAGAATGGCAAAGTGATAACCGGCGGCGGCGATCATTTCGCACAACAGGGGCGAGGGAACCGAATTGAGCAGGCCATAGACCTCCTCGCTGCGATTCAGGCGGGCGAGGACGGGGGACTTTCGGAGCATATTGCATCCTTACGCTAATTATTCGCTAATGAGAATTATTAGCGTTTAATTTGCTTTCTGTAAACCCCTCGAATGCAACACCAACAGGGAAAATCCCGCACCAGTTACAACCTGATCTTGCCGACCCTTGGCGGATAGCCTCTTCAAACCCGACCCACAACATTTGCCGGGCGCGTAGACAGGCATCTAAGCGGCCTCGGGGCGCGCAGCCGTATCCCTGCCTCTACAAGTAGGGGCGGATTGGCGGAAAGTCCTGTTGCTGAAGCTCGCTTCAGATCACCGTCATCAGGACGATCTGAGGGCGCAAGCGGAGCAAGTCGCGGCACAGGATGAAAACCCGCTCGACATCGGTCTGGGTTAGTGGACTGTCGAGGACAGCCTCTTCTCGCTTTTCAGCCGCACCGTGCGTGTCTGAGCGCGCATCAAGAATGAGCTTTGGATCGGCTCTGAGTCGGAGCACTTGCCCAAGACAGGTGGCTGCGAACTCAGATCGCCACCAGCCCGCGCACCCCATCGGCTTCCATGCTTTCGCCGCGGCCATGCTGGATGATCTCGCCGCGCGACATGACCAGATACTGGTCGGCCAGTTCGGCGGCGAAGTCGTAGAACTGCTCGACCAGCAGGATGGCCATGTCGCCGCGCTCGGCGAGCTTGCGGATCACTGTGCCGATCTCCTTGATCACCGAGGGCTGGATGCCTTCGGTGGGCTCGTCGAGGATCAGCAGGCGCGGGCGGCTGGCCAGCGCGCGGCCGATGGCCAGCTGTTGCTGCTGGCCGCCGGACAGGTCGCCGCCGCGGCGGTGTTTCATCTCGCGCAGCACCGGGAACAGCTCGTAGATCGACTCGGGCACAGCCTTGGCCTCGCTGGCTGGGAAGCGGGAAAGGCCCATCAGCAGGTTTTCCTCGACGGTCAGCCGGCCGAAGATGTCACGCCCCTGCGGCACGTAGGCGATGCCGGCGTGCACGCGCTGGTGCGGCTTGTAGCCGGTGATATCGGCGTCTTCCCAGAGCACCTGGCCGTCTTTCGCCGGGATCAGGCCCATCAGGCATTTCAGCAGGGTGGTCTTGCCCACCCCGTTGCGGCCGAGTAGGCAGGTAACCTCGCCGATCCGTGCCTCGAACGACAGGCCGCGCAGGATGTGGCTGCCGCCGTAGTACTGGTGGAGTTGCTGGACTTGCAGCATGAATTGGTCCTCTTGCAGGGGGATGCCGGAGCGTCCCCGGCTGGGTTGCCACGCAGGAGCATGGCAACCATCAACTGTCTGTTGGTGCGTGGTGGACAAGGCTGCGCCGTTGTCCACCCTGCGGGGCTCAGCGCCCCAGATACACCTCGATCACCCGCTCGTTGGCCTGCACCTGCTCCAGCGAGCCTTCGGCCAGTACACGGCCCTGGTGCAGCACGGTGACGTGGTCGGCGATCGAGCCGACGAAGCCCATGTCGTGCTCGACCACCATCAGCGAGTGCTTGCGCGCCAGCGACTTGAACAGCTCGGCGGTGAACTCGGTCTCGGCGTCGGTCATCCCCGCCACCGGCTCGTCGAGCAGCAGCAGGTGCGGCTCCTGCATCAAGAGCATGCCGATCTCGAGGAACTGCTTCTGGCCGTGGGAGAGCAGGCCGGCCGGGCGCAGGCGCGAGCCTTCCAGGCGGATGGTGGCGAGCACCTCGTCGATGCGGTCGCGCTGCGCGCCGGACAGGCGCGCGCGCAGGCTGGCCAGCACCGACTTGTCGGTCTTCTGCGCCAGCTCGAGGTTCTCGAACACGCTGAGCGCCTCGAACACCGTCGGCTTCTGGAACTTGCGGCCGATGCCGGCCTGGGCGATCTGCACCTCGCTCATCTTCGTCAGGTCGAGCTGCTCGCCGAACCAGGCTTCGCCACTGTCCGGGCGGGTCTTGCCGGTGATCACGTCCATCATGGTGGTCTTGCCGGCGCCGTTGGGGCCGATGATGCAGCGCAGCTCGCCGACGCCGATGTACAGGTTGAGGTCGGTCAGTGCCTTGAAGCCGTCGAAACTGACGTTGATCCCCTCCAGGGTGAGGATGGTGCCGTGGCGGACGTTGACTCCCTTGCCGACCAGATGGCCGGTGTCCAGCGGCAGGTCGGCCTGGTGGGTGGTGGCGGCATTCATTGCTCTTTCTCCTTGCGCAGCAGGCCGATCACGCCCTTGGGCAGGTACAGGGTGATGACGATGAACAGGGCCCCGAGGAAGAACAGCCAGTATTCCGGGAAGGCCACGGTGAACCAGCTTTTCATGCCGTTGACCAGACCGGCGCCGAGCAGCGGACCGATCAGGGTGCCGCGCCCGCCGAGGGCCACCCACACGGCCGCTTCGATGGAGTTGGTCGGCGACATCTCGCTGGGGTTGATGATGCCCACCAGCGGCACGTAGAGCGCCCCGGCCAGGCCGCACAGCACGGCGCTGAGCACCCAGATGAACAGCTTGTAGCCGCGCGGGTCGTAGCCGCAGAACATCAGGCGGTTCTCCGCGTCGCGCAGTGCGGTGAGTAGCCGGCCGAACTTGCTGCGCGCCAGCTTGAGGCCCAGATACAGGCTGCCGGCCAGCAGCGCGACGATGCACAGGAACAGCACGGCACGGGTGCCGGTGGCGGTGATGTCGAAGCCAAGGATGGTCCTGAAGCTGGTGAAGCCGTTGTTGCCGCCAAAGCCCGTCTCGTTGCGGAAGAACAGCAGCATCCCGGCGAAGGTCAGTGCCTGGGTCATGATCGAGAAGTACACGCCCTTGATCCGCGAGCGGAAGGCGAAGAAACCGAACACCAGGGCGAGCAGGCCGGGGGCCAGCACCACCAGGCACAGGGTCCACAGGAAACTGGAGGTGCCGTACCAGTACCAGGGCAACTCGGTCCAGGACAGGAAGGTCATGAACGCCGGCAGGCCGTCGCCCGCGCTTTCGCGCATCAGGTACATGCCCATGGCGTAACCGCCGAGGGCGAAGAACAGCCCATGGCCGAGCGACAGCAGTCCGGCGTAGCCCCACACCAGGTCGAGGGCCAGGGCGACCACCGCGTAGCAAAGGATCTTGCCGACCAGGGTCAGGGTGTAGGCCGATACGTGCAGGGCACTGTCTGCCGGCAGCAGGTGCAGCAACGGCAGGGCGACCAGCACGGCGAGCACAAGCAAGCCGAGGCCCAGCGACGCGCGCGGGCCGAGCTTGCCAGTGGCACGGGCCAGCAGGCTGTTATTGAGAGGCATGGGATTCATGGGCATGTTCATCAGTCGATCACCCGGCCCTTGAGGGCGAACAGGCCCTGTGGACGTTTCTGGATGAAGAGAATGATCAGCGCGAGGATGAGGATCTTGCCCAGCACGGCGCCGATCTGCGGTTCGAGGAGCTTGTTGGCGATACCCAGGCCCGAGGCGGCCATCACCGTGCCGGCCAACTGGCCGACGCCGCCGAGCACCACCACCAGGAAGGAGTCGATGATGTAGCTCTGGCCGAGGTCCGGGCCGACGTTGCCGATCTGGCTCAGCGCCACACCACCGAGGCCAGCGATGCCCGAGCCGAGGCCGAAGGCCAGCATGTCCACCCGCCCGGTCGGCACGCCGCAGCAGGCGGCCATGTGGCGGTTCTGGGTGACGGCGCGCACGTTGAGGCCCAGCCGCGTGCGGTTGAGCAGCAGCCAGGTAAGCACCACCACGCCCAGGGCGAAGCCGATGATCGCCATCCGGCTGTACGGCAGCACCAGGTTGGGCAGCACCTGCAGGCCGCCGGACAGCCAGCTTGGGTTGGCCACCTCGACGTTCTGCGCGCCGAACAGCACGCGCACCGCCTGGATGAGGATCAGGCTGATGCCCCAGGTGGCCAGCAGGGTTTCCAGCGGACGGCCGTAGAGGTGGCGGATCACCGTGCGCTCCAGCGCCATGCCGATGGCGGCGGTGACCAGGAAGGCGACCGGCAGGGCGGCCAGCGGGTAGAGATCCAGGTAACCGGGGGCGAATTTCTGGAAGGCGCTCTGCACCAGCCAGGTGGTATAGGCGCCGAGCATCAGCATCTCGCCGTGGGCCATGTTGATCACCCCGAGCAGGCCGAAGGTGATGGCCAGGCCAAGGGCGGCGAGCAGCAGGATGGAACCGAGCGACAGGCCGCTGAACGCCTGGCCGAGCAGTTCGCCGACCAGCAGGCGGCGTTCCACCTGGCTGAGGCTGGTCTGCGCGGCCTTGCGCACCTGGGCGTCGCTTTCCGCGCTGGCCAGCAGGGCCTCGAGGCGGGTGCGCGCCAGCGGCTCGCCGCTCTCGCCGAGCAGGCGCACGGCGGCCAGGCGTACCGCCGGGTCGCTATCAGCCAGTTGCAGGTTGGCCAGCGCCAGGGCCAGGGCGTCGCGCACGGCCTCGTCGTCTTCCGCAGCCAGGCGCGTGTCGAGCAGGGCGAGCTGCGCCGGTTTGGCGCTCTTCTGCAGTTGTTGGGCGGCGGCCAGGCGTACGGTCGAATCCTGGTCGAGCAATTGGTGGCTGGCTTGGGTGGTGGCGAGCAGACCGCGCAGGCGGTTGTTCAGGCGCAGCTTCTTCGGTATGCCCTGCGGCTGGGCAGCGTCTTCGACGGCGACGTAGCGGCCGTCCTGTTCGATGAAGGGCTGTTTGGCGCTGTCGCCGACCAGGCGACCGTCCTGCAGGGCGTCGAGCAGCGGCAGGCGGGCGGGATCGGGCTGGGCAGCCCAGCTTTCCAGCAGCTGGGCTTGGCGCGCCGGGCTGGCAGCGACGAAGTCGGCGGCGTCGCCGGCGTGGCTGGTCAGTGGCAGCAAGAGCGCCAATGACAGCAGCATGCGGATCAATACAGTAGGCATGGTGGGGGTCCTTCGCAGAGCAGCGGAGCGGGACAGGGCGGACCTCATCCCAGCCTCCCGGCCACGCAAGGCGGGGAGGTCAAGGCGGCCCGGCGTGGCATCACGCCGGGCGATGCCCTTCCCGGGGAGGAAGGGCGCGCAGGGCTCAGTTACCCTTCACCGCGTAATCCGGCTTCTTGTCGTTGCCGGGGATGAACGGGCTCCACGGCTGGGCGCGCAGCGGGCCTTCGGTCTGCCAGACCACCGAGAACTGGCCGTCGTCCTGGACCTCGCCGATCATCACCGGCTTGTGCAGGTGGTGGTTGGTCTTGTCCATGGTCAGGGTGTAGCCCGACGGTGCCGCGAACGACTGGCCGGCGAGCGCCTCGCGCACCTTGTCGACCTCGGTGGTGCCGGCCTGCTCGACCGCCTGCGCCCACATGTGGATGCCGACGTAGGTGGCTTCCATCGGATCGTTGGTCACAGCCTTGTCGGCGCCCGGCAGGTTCTTGGCCTTGGCGTAGGCCTGCCACTTGTTGACGAACTCGCTGTTAGCCGGGTTCTCCAGCGACTGGAAGTAGTTCCACGCGGCGAGGTGGCCGACCAGCGGCTTGGTGTCGATGCCGCGCAATTCCTCCTCGCCCACCGAGAAGGCCACTACTGGCACGTCGGTGGCGGCTATGCCCTGGCTGGCCAGTTCCTTGTAGAACGGCACGTTGGAGTCGCCGTTGACCGTGGAGATAACCGCGGTCTTGCCGCCGGCGGAGAACTTCTTGATGTTGGCGACGATGGTCTGGTAGTCGCTGTGGCCGAACGGGGTGTAGACCTCCTCGATGTCCTTGTCGGCCACACCCTTGGACTTCAGGTAGGCGCGCAGGATCTTGTTGGTGGTGCGCGGGTAGACGTAGTCGGTGCCGAGCAGGAAGAAGCGCTGGGCGCTGCCGCCGTCCTCGCTCATCAGGTACTCGACCGCCGGGATGGCCTGCTGGTTGGGCGCCGCGCCGGTGTAGAACACGTTCGGCGACAGCTCCTCGCCCTCGTACTGCACCGGATAGAACAGCAGGCCGTTGAGTTCCTCGAACACCGGCAGCACCGACTTGCGCGACACGCTGGTCCAGCAGCCGAACACCACGTCGACCTTGTCCTGGGTCAGCAGCTGGCGGGCCTTCTCGGCGAACAGCGGCCAGTTGGAGGCCGGGTCGACCACCACAGCCTCGAGCTGCTTGCCGTTCACCCCGCCCTTGGCGTTGATCTCCTCGATGGTCATCAGCGCCATGTCCTTGAGCGAGGTCTCGGAGATGGCCATGGTCCCGGACAGCGAGTGCAGGATGCCGACCTTGATGGTCTCGGCGGCCTGCACGGTGAAGGGGAACAGGCCGCTTAGCATCAGGGCGCTGGCGGCGAAGGCGGACTTGAGCAGGGGACGGCGTTTCATGCAGTGAATCTCCGGTGAGCGTTGGATGGTTCACAGCATGGTCCGCACGCAGTCCGGGGCGTTATACGCAGGCTGACGTAGACGCCTACGTCATCTGACGTATCCAGTTGCTGCGCCGCACTGGTGCATCCTTTGCACCCATGAAGAGAGCATGGTGCACATCCCGCCCGCATCGACTGGCAAGGCCCGCAGTAGAGGGCCTGCAGTCTGCACAACCAGGCCCCGCAACGGGGCGTGGCGCGCTCCTTGCATGTGCACGGCATCTTTTACAGGAAGCCCCCGCCGTGCACGCCAACGGACCCCAGCGCATCGTCAACATCCGCCGCGACTACAACGGCTGGGTCGCCGACGAGACGCGGGAAGACTACGCCCTGCGCTACACGCCCAAATCCTTTCGCAAGTGGTCGGAGGGACGCATCGCCAACACCGCCCTCGGCACTCTGTCGTTCCTGGTGCTGGAGGCGATCGGCGCCACCCTGGTGCTCAACTACGGTTTTACCAACAGCCTGTGGGCGATCCTCGCCATGAGCCTGGTGATCTTCCTCACCGGCCTGCCGATCAGCTACTACGCAGCGCGTCACGGCATCGACATGGATCTGCTGACCCGCGCCGCCGGCTTCGGCTACATCGGCTCGACCATCACCTCGCTGATCTACGCCAGCTTCACCTTCCTGTTCTTCGCCCTCGAGGCGGCGGTGATGGCGGTGGCGCTGCAGATGTACTTCGCCATTCCGCTGAGCCTCGCCTACGTGGTCAGTGCCCTGGTGGTCATCCCGCTGGCGATCTACGGCATCACCCGGATCAGCCGCCTGCAGGCCTGGACCCAGCCGCTGTGGCTGCTCCTGCTGCTGGTGCCCTACGTCGCCGTGCTGCTCGCCCATCCGCAGCTGCCCGGCGAGCTGGCGAGCTTCGCCGGCAATCGTGGCGACAACGGCTTCGACCTGCTGTCCTTCGGCCTGGCCTGCACCCTAGTGCTGGCGCTGGTGACGCAGATCGGCGAGCAGGTCGACTACCTGCGCTTCCTGCCCGAGAAGACCGCCGCCAACCGCGGACGCTGGTGGGCGGCGCTGCTGCTGGCCGGCCCCGGCTGGATCGTCCCCGGCGCGCTGAAGATGCTCGGCGGCGCGCTGCTCGCTGTGCTCGCCCTGCAGCACGGGGTGAGTGCCGAACATGCCGACGAGCCGGCGCAGCTTTACCGGGTGGCCTGGGAGCAGGTGTTCGCCGACCCGCGCTGGGCGATGGCCGCCATGGTGCTACTGGTGGTGGTGTCGCAGGTGAAGATCAACGTCACCAACGCCTACGCCGGCTCGCTGGCCTGGTCGAACTTCTTCGCCCGCGTCACCCACAGCCATCCGGGACGGGTGGTATGGCTGGTATTCAACGTTGGCATCGCCCTGATGCTGATGGAGCTGGGCGTGGTCGAAACCATCGAGCAAGTGCTCGGCCTCTACGCCAACGTCGCCATCGCCTGGATCGGCGCCATGGTCGCCGACCTGGTGATCAACAAGCCGCTGGGCCTGTCGCCACGGCTGATCGAGTTCAAGCGCGCCCACCTGCACGACATCAACCCGGTCGGCGTCGGCGCCATGCTGCTCGCCTCGCTGCTGGCGATCCTCGCCTACGCCGGCGCGTTCGGCGCGCTGGCCCAGGCCCTCGCGCCGTTGATCGCCCTCGGCACCGCGCTGCTCACCGCACCGCTGCTGGCCTGGCTGACCAAAGGGCGCTACTACATCGCCCGCGCCCACCAGCCGGAGCTGCTGCACCCGCACCGCCAGCAGGGCAAGGTCGAGTGCGGGGTGTGCGGCAACGCCTACGAGGAACCCGACATGGCCTTCTGCCCGGCCTACGCCGCACCGATCTGCTCGCTGTGCTGCTCGCTGGATGCCCGTTGCGGCGACCAGTGCAAGCCGAGCGTGCCGCTGCATGAACGCCTGGAAAGCTGGCTCGGCCGCCTGTTGCCCGGCGTCGCCGTGCCGCGTCTGCATACCCGCCTGCTGCACTACCTGCTGGTGTTCGGTCTGATGAGCGTCCTGCTTGCCGGCGCCCTGGCGCTGGTCTACGGCCAGGTCGCCCATGGCCTGGCCGCCGACGCCGCGCAGACCCTGCAGCAGGGCTTCATCAAGGCGTTCTTCATCCTCGCCCTGTTCGTCGGCGTGCTGGCCTGGTGGGTAGTGCTCAACCGTGAGAGCCGCCGCGTCGCACTGGAGGAGTCGAGCCGCCAGACCCGCCTGTTGATCCAGGAGATCGACGCGCACCGGGAGACCGACGCCCAGCTGCAGAAGGCCAAGGAGGCTGCCGAGGCAGCCAGCGCGGCGAAGAGCCGCTACGTCACGGGCCTATCCCACGAGCTGCGCACCCCGCTCAACAGCATCCTCGGCTACACCCAGATCCTGCGTCGCGACAGCGGCCTGGCCGAGCGCCAGCAGGACGCCCTCGCCACCATCCACCGCAGCGGCGCGCATCTGCTGTCGCTGATCGACGGCCTGCTCGACGTGGCGCGGATCGAGGCCGGCAAGCTCAATCTGGAGCCGTGCGAGATCGACTTCGCCGAGTTCGTCGACCAGCTCGGCAAGATGTGCGCCCTGCAGGCCGCCGAGAAGGGCCTGGCCTTCCGCCTGGAGCGCAGCGCCGGCCTGCCGGCGGTGGTGCGCGGCGACGAGAAGCGCCTGCGCCAGATCCTCATCAACCTGCTCGGCAACGCGGTGCGCTACACCGAGCAGGGCAGCGTCACCCTGCGCGTCGCCTACCTGCGCCAGACCGCCACCTTCGAGATCCTCGACACCGGCATCGGCATGGCCGCCGAGCAGCTCGAGCGGCTGTTCCAGCCCTTCGAGCGCGGCGATCCGGCGCGCCAGGACCACGGCCTGGGCCTGGGGCTGACCATCGCCCGCATGCTCAGCGTGCTGATGGGCGGCGAGCTGACGGTGAGCAGCCAGCCGGGGCAGGGCACCCGCTTCCAGCTGCGCCTGTACCTGCCGGCGGTGCGCGTGCCGCAGGCGTTGCTCGCCCAGGAGCACGACATCGTCGGCTACCGCGGCCCGCGCCGGCGCATCCTGGTGGTCGACGACCATCTCGAGCATCGCAAGGTGCTGGCCGGCCTGCTCGAACCGCTGGGCTTCGACATCGCCATGGCCGCCAGCGGCCAGGAGGCGCTGAGCCAGGTGTCGCTGCTCAACCCGGACCTGATCCTCATGGACCTGTCGATGCCGCAGATGGACGGCTGGCAGACCAGCCGGCTGATCCGCCAGTCGGTCGGCTCGCAGGCGCCGATCATCGTGGTCTCCGCCAACGCCTTCGCCGACGAGGGCGAGCGTCGTCTCGACCCCGCCTGCAACGACTACCTGGCCAAGCCGGTGCACGGCCCGGCGCTGCTGGAGAAGATCCGCCAGCACCTGGGCCTCGACTGGCTGCGCCGCGAAAGCGCCGAGCCGGCGCCGCCCGCATCCCTCGACCTGCCGGCACAGGCGCTGGCCGAGCTGGGCGAGCTGGCCTCGCTAGGCTACGTGCGCGGCGTGATCGAGCGCCTCGACCGCCTGGAGCGTGAGGAGCCAGGCTGCGCGCCGGCCATCGAGCGCCTGCGCGGCCTGGCCCGGCGTTTCCAGCTCGACGAACTGGCGCGCTGCCTGGCCCAGGCCACGCCGCGCGCCGCGCAATCCCCGATGGAGTCTTCGCCATGAATCTTGTCGAACGCGCCGGGCAGAGCATCGTGCTGATCGTCGATGACCTGCCGGACAATCTGGCGCTGCTCTCCGACGCCCTGGAGCAGGTCGGCCACATGGTGTTGGTGGCCCTCGACGGCGCCACCGCGCTGGAGCGCATGCAGCGCCTCAAGCCCGACATCGTGCTGCTCGATGCGCTGATGCCGGGCATCGACGGCTTCGAGACCTGCCGGCGGATCAAGGCCCGCGCCGAGTTTGAGGACGTGCCGGTGCTGTTCATGACCGCGCTGACCGAGAGCGAGCATGTGCTGGAAGGATTTGCCGCCGGCGGGGTGGACTACGTGACCAAGCCGATCCATCCCGAGCAGGTGCTGGCCCGCGTCGCCTCGCACCTGCGCACCGCCCGCGCGCTGCGCGAGGCTCGCGAAGCCTCGCAGCAGGCGCCCGCGCCGGATGCCGAAGCGCTGCGCGCCGCGCTGGCCCGCCGCTACCAGCTCACCGGACGCGAGGTGGAGGTGCTGGAGTGGGTGGCCTGCGGCAAGACCAACCGCGACATCGGCGAGATCCTCTGTCTCAGCCCGCGCACGGTGAACAAGCATCTGGAGCACGTCTACGTGAAGCTCGGCGTGGAAACCCGCACCGCCGCCGCGGCGCTGGCGATTGCCATGGGAGTGGCGCGCTGATGCAGGCGATCCTCGAACACCACGACGGCTGGCGCGCCGAGCTGGCGCTGCGCTTCGAACGGCGCGGCCCGCGCACGGTGCTGGCCGGCCGCCGCCATCACGGCCCGCTCACCGTGCAGCGGCCGTTCTACCCGGAAGGCGCGCCCTGTCACATCTACCTGCTGCACCCGCCCGGCGGGGTGGTCGGCGGCGACCGCCTGGCCCTAGACATCCACCTGGAGCCCGACAGCCACGCGCTGCTGACCATGCCCGGTGCTACCAAGTTCTACCGCAGCGCCGGACCAATCTCGGCGCTGCAGCAGCGCTTCACCCTCGCCGAGGACAGCGTGCTGGAGTGGCTGCCGCAGGACAGCATCTTCTTCCCTGGGGCCCGGGTGGCGCTGGAAAGCCGCTTCGACCTGGCGCCCGGCGCGCGCCTGCTGGCCTGGGAAAGCCTGTGCCTCGGCCGCCCGGTGATGGGCGAACGCTTCGAGCACGGCGCGCTGGACAGCCGCCTGCAGCTCGATCTGGGCGGCGAACCGCATCTGCACGAGCGCCTGCGCATCGAGGACGGGCGCCTGAGCAAGCTGGCCGGCTACCCGATGGTCGCCACCTTCTGCGCCGCGCCGGCCGACGCGGCCCTGCTCGAGCTGGCGCGCGCCATCCTCGACCCGCTTCCCGTTCCAGCCGGCGCGACCCTGCTGGACTCCCTGCTGGTGGTGCGTCTGCTCGATGACGACAACCAGCGCCTGCAATCCACCCTGCAGCGGCTGTGGCACGCCCTGCGCCCGGTCGTAGTCGGCCTGGCGCCGTGCCCGCCGCGCATCTGGGCCACCTGAGAGAGAGCCATGGAGCTGACCCCGAGAGAGAAAGACAAGCTGTTGCTGTTCACCGCTGCGCTGCTGGCCGAGCGCCGCCTGGCCCGCGGCCTGCAGCTCAACTACCCGGAAGCCATCGCGCTGATCAGCGCCGCCGTGCTGGAAGGCGCCCGCGACGGCCGCACCGTCGCCGAGCTGATGGAGGCCGGCCGCCAGGTGCTGAGCCGCGAGCAGGTGATGGACGGCGTGGCGGAGATGATCCACGACGTGCAGGTCGAGGCGACCTTTCCCGACGGCACCAAGCTGGTAACCGTGCACAACCCGATCATCTGAGAGCCGGCCCACGATCTGCTGAGCGTCGGCCATGCGGCGTTGAAACTGGTTTCGGAATGCTCATTTGCATTGAGCAAACTCCGCTTCCTCAACCAGTTTCGCCTTGCCTGGCTCTAGCTCGCGAGATCGTGAACCGGCTCTGCGGACTCAGGAGAGAACCATGATTCCCGGAGAAATCCAGGTCGCCGCAGGCGACATCGAGCTGAACGAGGGCCGCGAGCGGGTCAGCCTGACCGTGGCCAACCACGGCGACCGCCCGGTGCAGGTCGGCTCGCACTATCACTTCTTTGAGGTCAACCCGGCGCTGGTGTTCGAGCGCGAGCAGGCGCGCGGCTTTCGCCTGGACATCGCCGCCGGCACCGCGGTGCGCTTCGAGCCCGGCCAGGCGCGCACCGTCACCCTGGTGGCGCTGGCCGGCAAGCGCGAGGTCTATGGCTTTCGCGGCGAGGTGATGGGCAAACTGGAGGAAAAGGCATGAGCCGTATTTCCCGTCAGGCCTACGCCGACATGTTCGGCCCCACCGTCGGCGACCGCGTGCGCCTGGCCGACACCGAGCTGTGGGTGGAGGTGGAGAAGGACTTCACCCTCTACGGCGAGGAGGTCAAGTTCGGCGGAGGCAAGGTGATCCGCGACGGCATGGGCCAGGGCCAGATGCTGTCGGCTGAATGCATGGACCTGGTGCTGACCAACGCGCTGATCATCGACCACTGGGGCATCGTCAAGGCCGACATTGGCGTCAAGCACGGCCGCATCGTCGGCATCGGCAAGGCCGGCAACCCGGACATCCAGCTGGGCGTGACCCTGGCAGTCGGCCCCGGCACCGAGGTGATCGCCGCCGAGGGCAAGATCGTCACCGCCGGCGGCATCGACGCGCACATCCACTTCATCTGCCCGCAGCAGGCCGAGGAGGCGCTGTGCTCCGGGGTCACCACCATGCTCGGCGGCGGCACCGGGCCGGCCACCGGCACCAACGCCACCACCTGCACCCCGGGGCCGTGGAACATCGCCCGCATGCTGCAGGCCGCCGACAGCCTGCCGGTCAACGTCGGCCTTTTGGGCAAGGGCAACGCCTCGCGTCCCGAAGCGCTGCTGGAGCAGATCGAGGCCGGCGTGATCGGTCTCAAGCTGCACGAGGACTGGGGCTCGACTCCGGCGGCAATCGACTGCTGCCTGGGCGTCGCCGAGGAGACCGACACCCAGGTGGCGATCCACACCGACACCCTCAACGAGTCGGGCTTCGTCGAGGACACCCTGGCGGCTATCGGCGACCGGACCATCCACACCTTCCATACCGAAGGGGCGGGCGGCGGCCACGCGCCGGACATCATCCGCGCCAGCGCCTTCGCCAACGTGCTGCCGTCGTCGACCAACCCGACTCTGCCGTACACCATCAACACCGTCGACGAGCACCTCGACATGCTGATGGTCTGCCACCACCTCGACCCGAGCATCGCCGAGGACGTGGCCTTCGCCGAGTCGCGCATCCGCCGCGAGACCATCGCCGCCGAGGACATCCTCCACGACCTCGGGGCCTTCTCGATGACTTCGTCGGATTCGCAGGCCATGGGCCGGGTAGGGGAAGTGGTGCTGCGTACCTGGCAGGTGGCACACAAGATGAAGCTGCAACGCGGCCCGCTGGCTCCGGACACGGCGTACAGCGACAACTTCCGGGTCAAGCGCTACATCGCCAAGTACACCATCAACCCGGCGCTGTCCCACGGCATCGCCCACGAGGTTGGCTCCATCGAGCCGGGCAAGCTAGCCGACCTGGTGCTCTGGTCGCCGGCGTTCTTCGGCGTGAAGCCCTCGTTGGTGCTCAAGGGCGGACTGATCGCCACCGCGCCGATGGGCGATATCAACGGCTCCATTCCCACCCCGCAGCCGGTGCATTACCGGCCGATGTTCGCCGCCCTCGGCGCGGCGCGGCATGCCACGCGGATGACCTTCCTGTCCCAGGCGGCCCTGGCGCGCGGCGTGCCCCAGCAACTCGGCCTGCGCAGCCTGGTCGGCGAGGTGCGCGGCTGCCGCACGGTGCGCAAGGGCGACATGATCCACAACGGCCTGCTGCCGCACATCGAGGTCGACTCGCAGACCTACGAGGTGCGCGCCGACGGCGAACTGCTGGTCTGCGAGCCGGCCTCCGTGCTGCCGATGGCGCAGCGTTACTTTCTGTTTTGAAGCGGCCTATTCCGAGGAGAAGCCGAATGCTTATGTTGACCCGCAGGGTGAGCGAGGCCGCCACCGTCAGCGCCACCGCTACCCTCGACCTCGACACGCGGATCAAGAGCCGCGTGCGCATCCGCCTCGACGACGGCCGCGAGGCCGGCCTGCTGCTCGAGCGCGGTCAGCTGATCCGTGGCGGCGAGCTGCTCGCCGATGAAGCCGGCGCCGAGGTGGTGCGTGTTCTCGCCGCGCCCGAGCAGGTGTCCACCGTGCGCTGCGCCGATCCGCTGCTGCTGGCGCGCGCCTGCTACCACCTGGGCAACCGCCACGTGCCGCTGCAGATCGAGGCCGGCCTGGCACGCTATCAGCACGACCACGTGCTCGACGACATGGTCCGCGGCCTGGGCCTCGAGGTGGTGATCGAGCAGGCACCCTTCGAGCCGGAGGCCGGCGCCTACCAGAGCGCGCCGCACGGCCACGGTCATTCCCACAGTCACAGTCATGGCCACGACCATCCGTTCGTGCGCGCCCCTGGCCATCACCACCACTGAGTTCCATCGGAGCACCGACCATGAAAAAGACCCTTGCCTTCGTCCTGTCTCTGACCACCTTGCCGGCCTTCGCCCATGTCGGCCATCAGCACACCAGCGAACACGGCCTCCTGCATCACATGATCGGCACCGACCAGCTGCTGATGGGGCTGGCCGTGGCCCTGGTGGCCGGGCTGGCCTACTGGCTGCGGCCGCGCTGGTAACGGCGGCCCGCGATGAGTGCCGACCTGATGCTGCTGCGCCTGCTGCAGCTGGCCAGCCCCAACCTGCCGGTGGGTGGCTTCACCTATTCGCAGGGCTTGGAGTGGGCGGTGGAAGCTGACTGGGTGCGCGGCGCCGAGGGCTTCCGCGCCTGGCAGCGCGAGCAGTTGGAGGACACCCTCGGCCATCTCGACTGGCCGCTGCTGGCGCGCCTGTACCAGGCCTGCCGGGCTGAAGATGCCGAGGCTTTCGCCCGCTGGAGCCGCTTCCTGCTGGCCAACCGCGAGACCGCTGAGCTGCGCCTGGAAGAGCGCCAGCGTGGCCAGGCCCTGGTGCGCCTGCTCGACGGCTGGCAGCTCACCCAGGCACCCGAGTGGCGGGACAGCCTCGCGCTGACCCAGCTCGGCGGCATGGCCTGGCTGGCTGCGCACTGGGACATCCCGCTGCGCGAGCTGGCCCTCGGCCACGGCTTCAGCTGGCTGGAAGGCGCGGTGATGGCCGGGGTCAAGCTGGTGCCCTTCGGCCAGCAGATGGCGCAGAGCCTGCTGCGCGACCTGTGCGCCGAATTGCCCGCTGTGCTCGACCGCGCCCTGGCGTTGCCCGACGACCAGCTCGGCGGCGGCCTGCCGCTACTGGCCATCGCCTCCGCGCGCCACGAAACCCAATACACCCGATTGTTCCGATCCTGAGGAAACCCCCATGCAAAGCTACAAGCAACCCCTGCGCGTCGGTGTTGGCGGCCCGGTCGGCTCCGGCAAGACCGCGCTGCTGGAAGCCCTGTGCAAGGCCATGCGCGACAAGTACCAGATCGCCGTGGTAACCAACGACATCTACACCAAGGAAGACCAGCGCATCCTCACCGAGGCCGGCGCCCTGGAGCCCGAACGCATCGTCGGCGTGGAAACCGGCGGCTGCCCGCACACCGCGATCCGCGAGGACGCCTCGATGAACCTGGCGGCGGTTGAGGAGCTGGCACGCAAGTTCGGCAACCTGGAAGTGATCTTCGTGGAAAGCGGCGGCGACAACCTCTCCGCCACCTTCAGCCCGGAACTGGCCGACCTCACCGTCTACGTGATCGACGTGGCCGAGGGCGAGAAGATCCCGCGCAAGGGCGGCCCGGGCATCACCAAGTCGGACTTCCTGGTGATCAACAAGATCGACCTGGCACCCTACGTTGGCGCCTCGCTGGAAGTGATGGAGCGCGACACCAACCGCATGCGCCCGGAGCGGCCGTGGGCCTTTACCAACCTGAAGACCGGGCATGGGCTGCAGACGCTGATCAACTTCATCGTCGACAGAGGCATGCTCGACGCTGATCGGGGTTGAATAACAACGGGCGCTTGCGGCCGCTTCACCCGCGAGATCGCGTTGCTGGAAGGCATTTAGTACGACGAGACGCCGAGCGAGACCAGCCTGGATGGGAGGCCCAACCTCGAGTTAGTGGGGGCGGAGATCACGTCGATCAGCGCGGCAGGATCCAGTTAGACCTGCTACGCCTCTGGCACGGGTCTGATGACCAGTCTGCTGCATGATCTGGAGCGCACCGGTGGCCGCTACGGCTGCAGAGCATGAGCTAAGGCGGTGTCGAGGCCAACGCGACCATCCAAAAAGGGATACATAACCCTGGGTATCTGTGCAGGAAGATACCGTGATCATCACCGGCGTCGCCGAAAGTACCAACGTGGGTGGACAGCGCGCAAAGCATCGGCGATGCCAAATAGCGCCGTCGACCTACACGGCCGGCGCACAGTCCTTCGCTGCCGAGTACAGTGAGGAGTCGGCGAAGTCCTCAGCGGTCAGCACCCGACCGACCAGAATCAGCGCTGTGCGCCGAAAGTCCTTTTCGGCAACCTTCGCCTCAATGTCGGCCAGGGTGCCCTGCACCTTATCCTGGTCCGGCCAGCTGGCGCGGTGCACTACGGCGATCGGGCAGTCAGCGCCGTAGTACGGCAACAGTTCGGCGACGATGCGAGGCAATTGGCGCACGCCGAGATGGATTGCCATGGTCGCGCGGTGGCGGGCCAGGTCGCCAAGTTGCTCCCCGTCGGGCATCTCGGTCTTGCTGGGGTAGCGGGTCAGGATCAGGGTCTGCGACACCTGCGGCAGGGTCAGTTCGCAGCCGAGCAGCGCAGCGCAGGCGGCGGTGGCGGTCACGCCGGGGACGATCTGGTAGGGAATACCCAGACGGCGCAGTTGGCGGATCTGCTCGCCGATGGCGCCGTACAGAGACGGATCGCCGGAATGCACCCGAGCCACGTCTTCGCCGCGGCTGTGGGCCTCGGCCAGCATACGGATGATTTTCGCCAGCTCCAGCTCGGCGGTATTGACCAGCGTATGGGCCTGATGGCCCTCCAGCACAGCTTCAGGCACCAGCGAGCCGGCGTAGAGGATCACCGGGCAGCTGCGGATCAGGCGCTGGCCGCGCACGGTGATGAGGTCCGGGTCGCCGGGACCGGCGCCGATGAAAAAGACGGTCATGCATTCTCCGATGTGGGGAGGAACTTGGTGCGCGCCAAGGCGAAGGTCGCGTTGGCGCTGCGTTGCTTGGTAATGAGCAGTTCGGCGGACGGCGCGCCCAGTGCTTCGGCCACCGCCAAGGCGCTGGCCTCAGCCACCCCGGCGCAACCGGTGGCGCGTAGGGTGGCCTCCGAGAGATCCGTTAGGCGCGATTCGTAGCCCTGCAGGCGCTCCAGCGCAACGCCATGCAGTGCCAGCCCCAGTTGCTCGGCCAGGGTTTCAAGGCCCGGCTCGTTAAGCTTGCCGTCGAGGCTGGCCAGGGCGTGCAGATCGGCGCTCGAGAGGCCTCGGACCTGTAGGCTATCCTCCAGTAACTGGCGCAACTCGTGCGCCGAACAGCCGCGGCGGCAGCCGAGCCCGGCGAGATACAGCCAGACAGTACGTGGTTCCGGGGGGGAGGCGTTGTGTGCTGCAGGCATGAAAATTCACTGACGATGCTGGCAGGATTGTGGAAGATGGTGTTTTTTCTGAGCTATGACCCAAGTCGGGCCGCCTTTTTCTAGAACAGCATGGCGCTGCGCGCAGCGTCAACCACGGCGATTGACCCAGGCCCGCACCCTGCGTAGCCTTGCCGCGTCGAGGTTCTCCGGTATGGGCCGGAGCTAAGAGGGAACGCGGTGCGACACCGCGGCTGCCCCCGCAACTGTAAACGGATCGCTCCCTTCACAACGCCACTGCTCACGCGGGAAGGCGAAGGGACGGCGCCCCAGGCGCCAACCGTGAGCCAGGAGACCTGCCTCGTCCGAACCCGTTCGCAAACTAGTGGACAGGTTCTTCGACTTTCACGACAACCGGGCGGGGTGATCCGGTGGCGAATCCGACCGACCGGCGCACGTGCGTCCGGCGGCGTCTCGTCATGCCCCCGCCAGCAGGCAGGGCCGCGCATGAAATCCTTGAGCAAACTTCCCGTCACCATCGTCACCGGCTTCCTCGGTGCCGGCAAGACCACCCTGCTGCGCCACATGCTCGACAATGCCCAGGGCCGGCGCATCGCGGTGATCGTCAACGAGTTCGGCGAGCTGGGCATCGACGGCGAGATCCTCCGCCAGTGCACCATCGGTTGCAGCGAGGAAGAGGCGCTCGGCCGCGTCTTCGAGCTGGCCAACGGCTGCCTGTGCTGCACCGTGCAGGAGGAGTTCTTCCCGGTGATGCGCGAGCTGGTGGCGCGTCGCCACGACCTCGACCACATCCTCATCGAGACCTCCGGCCTGGCCCTGCCCAAGCCGCTGGTGCAGGCCTTCCAGTGGCCGGAAATTCGCAACGCTTGCACCGTCGATGCAGTGATCACCGTGGTCGACAGCCCGGCGGTGGCCGCCGGCACCTTCGTCGCCTATCCCGAGCAGGTGGACGCTCAGCGCCGCGCCGATCCCAACCTCGACCACGAATCGCCGCTGCACGAGCTGTTCGAGGACCAACTGGCCAGCGCCGACCTGGTGGTGCTGAACAAGACCGACCTGCTGGATGCCGAGGCCCTGGTCGCGGTGCGCGCGGAGGTCGCCGAGGAACTGCCGCCGGCGGTGAAGATCGTCGAGGCGCGTCAGGGCCAGCTGCCGCTGGAGGTGCTGCTGGGCCTGAACGCCGAGGCCGAGCTGCACATCGACAGCCGTCCCGGCCACCACGACCACGGCGATGGCGAAGACCACGACCACGACGAGTTCGACTCCTTCGGCGTCGAGCTGCCGGAAGTCGACGAGCGCCTGCTGCTCGCCAGCCTCGCCGAGCTGGTGCAGCGCCACGCCGTGCTGCGCGTGAAGGGCTTCGTCGCCGTGCCGGGCAAGGCCATGCGCCTGCTGGTGCAGGGCGTCGGCCAACGCTTCGACCGGCACTTCGACCGCGCCTGGCGCGCCGGCGAGACGCGCGCCACCCGCCTGGTGATCATCGGTCAGGGCCTGGACGCCGCAGCCATCGACGCCGAACTGCGCGCCGCGCTGACCCGCTGAACCGGCAGCCCGAAGCATGCACCTACTGCGCACCCAGCCGGGCGGATTCGTTCCGGACGATAGCATCGCCGACCTGGCGCAGACCCCGGCCGAGCTGGTCATCCTCTGCAGCGGCGACTCCAACCTGACGCTGCTGGCCGAGGCTGCCCGCGAGCTGGGCGGCGACTATCCGAGTCTGCGCCTGGCCAATCCCGGCCAGTTGCGCAACCACGCCTCGGTGGACCTCTACGTCGACCTGGTACTGCGCCATGCGCGGCTGATCCTGGTGTCGCTGCACGGCGGGGTGAGCTACTGGCGCTACGGCATCGAGCAACTGGTATCGCTGGCCGAAGCCGGCGCTACGCTGATCCTGGTACCCGGCGACGACCGCCCCGATCCGGAGCTGACCCGCCTCAGCAACGTCGGCGCCGAGGATGCCGAGCGTGCCTGGCAGTACCTGCGCCAGGGCGGGCTGGACAACGCCCGCCAGCTGTACCGCTTCCTCGCCGACCGCTGGCTGGGCCGTCCGCACGAATGGCGCGAACCGCAGGCGCTGCCGCGCGCGGCGGTCTACCACCCGCGCCACGGCAGCGGCGCACCGGCGCTGTGGCGGGGCGACTGGCACAGCGAGCGGCCGGTGGCGGCGCTGATGTTCTATCGCGCCCAGTTGCAGGCGGCGAACACCGCCTTCGTCGACGAGTTCTGCGCCCGGCTCTCAGCGCAGGGCCTCGATCCGCTGCCGATCGCCGTCGCCAGCCTCAAGGAGCCGGCCTGTCTGGCCCAGGTCGAGGCCTGGCTGGATGAATGCGCCGCGGCGCTGATCGTCAATACCACCGGTTTTGCCTTGTCCAGCCCGGAGCGGCCGGCGCTGCGCCCGTTTCGCCGCGACGTACCGGTGCTGCAGGCGATCTGCGCGCTGGACAACCGCCAGCGCTGGCAGGACAACCCGCAGGGCCTCGGCCCGCGCGACCTGGCCATGCACGTGGCGCTGCCCGAGCTGGACGGGCGCATCGTCACCCGGCCGATCAGCTTCAAGGGCCTGGCCTGGCGCAGCGAGCGCAGCCAGAGCGACGTGGTCTGCTACCAGGCCGACGGCGAGCGCATGGACTTCGTCGCCGAGCTGGCGCGGCGCTGGGTCAACCTGGCGCGCAAGGCCAGCGCCGACAAGCGCATCGCCCTGGTGCTGGCCAACTACCCGACCCGCGACGGGCGCATCGGCAACGGCGTCGGCCTCGACACCCCGGCGGCGGCGCTGAACATCCTGCGTGCCCTTGAGGGCGCCGGCTACCCGGTCGCCGAGCTGCCCGAGTCCGGCACCGCGCTGATCCACGCCCTGCTCGGCGGGGTGAGCAACGATCTGGACAGCCTCGACCTGCGCCCCTGCCAGCAGAGCCTGGCGCTGGCCGACTACCGCCGGCTGTTCGCGCGCCTGCCCGAAGCCAACCAGCGCGCGGTGCTGGAGCGCTGGGGTGCGCCCGAGGACGACCCGATGTTCCGCGGCGGGCGGATGATGGTCGCGGGGTTACGCCTGGGCCTGACCTTCGTCGGCATCCAGCCGGCGCGCGGCTACCAGCTCGATCCGGCGGCCATCTACCACGACCCGCTGCTGGTGCCGCCGCACGGCTACCTGGCGTTCTACTTCTGGCTGCGCGAGGCCTACGGCGCCGACGCCGTGGTCCACGTCGGCAAGCACGGCAACCTCGAATGGCTGCCGGGCAAGGGCGTCGGACTGTCCGCCGAGTGCTGGCCGGACGCCATTCTCGGTCCGCTGCCCAACGTCTATCCGTTCATCGTCAACGACCCGGGCGAGGGCGCCCAGGCCAAGCGGCGCAGCCAGGCGGTGATCGTCGACCACCTGATGCCGCCGTTGACCCGCGCCGAGAGCTACGGCCCGCTGCGCGATCTGGAGCGCCTCGCCGACGAGTACTACGAGGCCAGCCTGCTCGACGCCCGCCGCGCCCTGGAACTGCGCGGCGAGATCCTCGCCGTGGTGCGCGCCACCGCGCTGGATCGCGAGCTGAGCCTGCAACTGAGCGACGACCCCGACAGCTGGCTGCCGCAGCTCGACGCCTACCTGTGCGACCTCAAGGAGTCGCAGATCCGCGACGGCCTGCACGTGTTCGGCGAGTCGCCGAGCGGCCGCCTGCGCCGCGACACCCTGCTGGCCCTGCTGCGCGTGCCGCGCGGCGACGGCCAGGGCGCCAACGCCAGCCTGCTGCGCGCGCTGGGCGCCGACCTCAAGCTGGGCTGGGATCCGCTGGATGGCGCGCCCGGCGAGCCGTGGAGCGGCCCGCGCCCGGACTGCCTGCTTGATGTGTGCCGCGACTCCTGGCGCACCGCCGGCGACACCCGCGAGCGCCTGGAGCTGCTCGCCCTGCAGCTGATCGAAACCCGCGCGCCCGGCTGCGGCCCGGCCAGCGCCGCGGTGCTGGAGCACCTGCATGAGCGGGTCGCGCCGCTGCTCGACGCCTGCGGCGCGGCGGAGATCGCCGGCCTGCTCGCCGCGCTGGACGGCCGCTTCGTGCCGCCGGGGCCGAGCGGCGCGCCGAGTCGCGGGCGCCTCGACGTGCTGCCCACCGGGCGCAACTTCTATTCCGTGGACGTGCGCAACCTGCCGACGCCCACCGCCTGGCGCCTCGGCTTCCAGTCGGCGAGCCTCTTGCTGGAACGCCACCTGCAGGACCACGGCGAGCACCTGACCCAACTCGGCCTTTCGGTGTGGGGCACCGCGACCATGCGCACCGGCGGCGACGACATCGCCCAGGCCATGGCGCTGCTCGGCGTGCGCCCGGTGTGGCAGACCGGCAGCCAGCGGGTCGAGGACTTCGAGATCCTCCCGGTGTCGCTGCTCGACCGCCCGCGGGTCGACGTCACCCTGCGCGTCTCCGGCTTCTTCCGCGACGCCTTCGCCAATCTGCTGCGTCTGTTCGACGCCGCGGTGCAGGCGGTGGCCGCGCTGGACGAGCCGGAGGATCTCAATCCGCTGGCCGCGCGGGTGCGCCGCGAAAGCGCCGAACTGGCCGCCGGCGGCCTGAGCCGCGAAGACGCACGCCGCCGCGCCGGCTGGCGGGTGTTCGGCGCCGCACCCGGGGGCTACGGCACCGGCGTGCAGCAGGTGATCGCCGAGGGCGCGTGGGACAGCCGCGCCGACCTCGCCGAGGTCTACCTCAACTGGGGTGGCTTCGCCTACGGCGCCGGCAGCGAGGGCACCCCGGCGCGCGAATCGCTGGTCCGCCGCCTGGCCGGCGTGCAGGCGGTGCTGCACAACCAGGACAACCGCGAGCACGACCTCCTCGACTCCAACGACTACTTCCAGTTCCAGGGCGGCATGCTCGCCGCGGCGGAAACCCTGCGCGGCGCGCCGGTGGCCAGCTACCACGGCGACCACAGCCAGCCGGACACCCCGCGCATCCGTACCCTCAAGGAAGAACTCAACCGCGTGGTGCGCGCCCGCGCCGCCAATCCCAAGTGGATCGCCGGGGTCAAGCGCCACGGCTACAAGGGCGCCTTCGAGCTGGCGGCGACGGTCGACTACCTGTGCGCCTTCGATGCCACCAGCGAGCTGATCGACGACCACCAGTACCAACTGCTCACCGACGCCTACCTGCTCGACGCCGACACCCGCGAGTTCGTCCGCCAGCACAACCCCGCCGCCCTGCGCGAGATGACCGAGCGCCTGCTCGACGCCCAGCAGCGTGGCCTCTGGCAGCAGCCGGGCGCCTACCGCGAGCAGTTGGAAAACCTGCTGCTCGACTGCGAGGAAGACGGCTGATGGCCATGACGAGACCGACCATGCATGAACCCCTGAACTTCCCCCTGGCCGCCGTGGTGGCCGCCGACGAGCTGAAGCTGGCGCTGTGTCTGGCGGCCATCGACCCGGCCATCGGCGGCGTGCTGATCGAGGGGCCGCGCGGCATGGCCAAGTCGACTCTGGCCCGCGCGGTAGCCGAACTGCTCGACGGCGGCCAACTGGTGACTCTGCCGCTGGGCGCCACCGAGGAACGCATCGTCGGCACCCTCGATCTCGACGCGGCGCTGGGCGAGGGCCGCACGCGCTTCGCCCCCGGCCTGCTGGCCCGCGCCCACGGCGGCGTGCTCTATGTCGACGAGGTCAACCTGCTGGCCGACCACCTGGTCGACCTGCTGCTCGATGTCGCCGCCAGCGGGGTCAACCACGTCGAGCGCGACGGCATTTCCCACCGCCACGCCGCGCGCTTCGTGCTGATCGGCACCATGAACCCGGAGGAGGGCGAGCTGCGCCCGCAGCTGCTCGACCGCTTCGGCCTCGCCGTCAGCCTCGGCGGCGCGCCGCTGCCGGCCGAACGCGCCGAGATCATGCGCCGTCGGCTGGCCTTCGATAGCGACCCGCCTGCCTTCCGCACCGCTTGGCAGGCGGCGCAGGACGAGCTGCTGGCGCGCTGCCGGCAGGCCCGCGAGCGGCTCGATGCGATCCCGCTGGACGACGCGGCGCTGGAGGCCATCGCCGCGCGCTGCTACGCCGCCGGCATCGACGGCCTGCGCGGCGATCTGGTCTGGCTGCGCGCCGCTCGCGCCCACGCCGCCTGGCGCGGCGCCACGGCCATCGAGGCGCAGGACATCGACGCGGTGGAGAGCTTCGTCCTGCGTCATCGGCGCAACGGCGAGGCGCCGCCCGAGGACAATGGCGCCCGCGACACGGGCGGATCGGCTGCCCAGGACGGCGACGCCGGCGAAGGGCAGTGGGGTGAACTGCCGGCGCAGCCGGTGGCCATCGGCGAGCGGCGGGCGGTGCCGCGCTGGGCAAAAAAGCCCTGAGCATCCGCCCGCCAACGCCCCAGGGCGCGGATGCACGCCACCGGGAAGCTCGCCAGCCGGCCCGGCGCGGCCGCGCCGGCGCACCCGGCGTTGGTGCTCCGGACTGGCCGCGCAGCCTGCAGCGCGGGCGCCCGCGCACGCGCGCCGAGCTGCACTACCGCAGCCACCAGGCCAGTGCGCCGCAGTTGTGGCTGGTGCTGGTCGACGCCTCGGCCTCGACCCGCCGCCACGGCGCCCTGCGCCGCGCCAAGGGCCTGCTCGCCGAGCTGCTCGAGCAGGCGCGCCATCAGCGCGTGAGCCTGGCGCTGCTGCAGGCCGATGGCGCCAAACCGCGCTGGTTCTGCCGCGGTCAGCGTGCCCCGCAGGCCGCCCGCCGTTGGCTGGAGCAACTCGGCGCCGGCGGCGGCACGCCGTTGCCGGCCGCGCTGGCCGAAGCCGGCGGCTGGCTGCAGCGCCGCCGCCGCACGCATCCCGGCGAGCGCCAGCAGTTCTGGCTGCTCACCGATGGCCGCCTGCGCGAGCTGCCGAGGCTTGAGCCGCTGTCATGCCCGGCGCTGCTGATCGACATCGAGAGCGGTCCGCTGCGTCTGGGGCGGGCCAGGGCGCTGGCCGCGGCGCTGGGTGCCGAGTACCGGCATATCGACGCGCTGCCGCTGGCCTGAACGGGAGGACGCGCACACCGAAAAACCTGCAGCAGGCAACAACCGTGGCGTATTGCGCCGCGGCCCCACTACCCATGCATCCCTCGGAGGGATTCAGATGCATATCGAACCCGGCGCGCTGAACGCCGCCAAAGTGCTCTACGGCCACGCGGCCGCCATCGCCACCTTGCTGATCTATGCCCCGCGCTGGATCACCCGTCTCGATCAGGTCGCCAAGACCCTGCTGGCCGCGGCGTTCTTCTCGCTGTTCATGCAGGTCTACCACGTGCCGGTCGGGGTCTCCGAGCTGCACTTCATCGGCGCCTCGGCGATCTACTTCATCTTCGGCTTCCTGCCCACCCTGTTCGGCTTCGCCATCGGCCTGCTGCTGCAGGGCCTGGTCTTCGACCCGCAGGACCTGGTGCACCTGGGCGTCAACTCGCTGTCGTTGATGCTGCCGCTGATCGCCGCCCACGGCCTGTTCGGCCGCCGCCTGTTCGACAGCGAGTCGCGCCGCCTGAGCTGGCAGGAAGTGGTACGCTTCGACGCCGTCTACTACGGCGGCGTGGTGGCCATGGTCGGCTTCTGGCTGGCCATCGGCGAGGAGCCGCTGCCGTTGGACAACTGGCTGCTGTTCGCCGCTTCCTACGCGCCGCTGGTGTTCTGCGAGCCGCTGATCACCTGCCTGGCCGTGCGCCTGCTCAAGCGCTGGCCGCAGTCCGCGCTGCTGCAGCGTCTGACCTGCGTCGATAGTCTGCGTCTGGCCTGATCGGCCGCTGTACGAGAAACGCCCGCTCCCCGGCAAAAGTGAGCGGGCGTTGCAGTGTTTCTCTGTCGGCTAGTGGTTGCACACCTTCTTTACGTAGGCATCCATGAACCAGTCAGGGACCTCTTCGACCTTGAACTCAAGGTCGGTCCCATCAGTCACTTCGGCAAGCAGCACCAAGTCGGCAGCGGAGTTATCGAAGATATAGGCCCGGTTTGACGCTGCAACCGCCGCCGGCAGAAGCTTGAGGCACCGGCCATAGCGCTGGACAATTTTCTGTGTAGGGACTGGGTGCCTACCTGACGCGACACGGTTCCTCACCCTGTTGATGTTGATCTCAGGGTCTTCAGTCGCCACAAAGTAGAGGTAGGTCCGGTATCCAAACTCTCTGGCCTTGAGCATGAAAGTGACTTTGTCATCGCTGGGCATCGCCGTTTCAAAGGTGAAAGACATCTGGACTTCGAGAAGTTTGTTGCGGATGAAGTCCGAGAACACGGAAGCAAAAAGGAGTTCATCGCGACCGCCTGGAAGTCCATGCCATTGCTGCTGAAGCCTATCTTGGCGGCCTCCTCACAAGCTGGGCGGACCTGACCAGTCGATGATCCCGAAGGAATCCGAGGGCTTCATCGCCCTCAACTTCCAGTTGGAATTCACAGAACTCCAGGCGTCCGTTCTCTTTGGCGGTCTTCTCGATTTCATCTGGGTTGATGTAGATGCTTATCAGGTGGGGAGGGATGGCACTTTTCATCGTGCTCTTACCGGAGCCATTTGGTCCGGCAAAGACCCTCAGCCGAGGGACAGTCATGAGCAACGTCGCACCTTGATGATGCCACCTGGGGTCACTTTATGCTTGGGCTTGGCCGCCCGAATGACCTTGTGCTTACCGTCGGCAGTGGTTTCAACAAGCATTCAGTTCACGACTTCCATCACACTGCTCCCGGCAGCCAGCGCGTTGATGTAGGCGGTATTGACGGCGCACTCGGCCATGGCTGGGATTTTATCCTCCAGTCGGCTCACCAGATCGTCACTCAACACTCGTTTGGCGTGCATGTTGTGCTCCATGTGGTCAGAGCGTGCAGAAACCTGCACTTAAGCAGCATCTTAGCTCTGCAAACTTGTTTGCAGCAGAGCGAACGCTACTTCTGACGATCCCATTTCTAGAGGCATGGCGCCTGGAATCATATTTTTCAAGAGTTTTTCAGGCCTGATGGTGGCTGGCGGCGCATGAAGGAAGCGCCTTCCCACATAGGGCCACGCAATTGTTCAACCCGAGCAATTCTCCTCATACCTGAGTAAACCGCCCGCTGCGAGCGATTCCAGCAACGCCGAGCCGCTGGCAAAAGCGCATTCCACCTCCGGCAACTCCGGTCTTCTCAGCACCAGCACCGGAATCCCCCGCTCGCGGGCGGCCTGGAGTTTGTGTTCGGTGGCCTGGCTGCCGCTGTTCTTGCTGACCAGCACGTCGCAGTCGATGCGTGCCATCAGCGCGCGTTCGTCGTCGAGGGCGAAGGGGCCGCGGGCGCCGAGGATTTCGGCGCGTGGCACCGGCGGCTGGGCGGTGAGGCAGCGCACGGTCCAGTGCTGGTGGGCGGGGATTTCGTGCAGATGCTGCAGCGGCTCGCGGCCGAGGGTGAACAGCGGGCGGCGGAAGGGGGCGAGGGCGGCGATCAGTTCCTGCCAGTTCTCCACCTCGCGCCAGTCGTCGCCGGGACCGGGTTGCCAGCCGGGGCGGCGCAGCGCCCAGCACGGAACGCCGGCGAGTTGCGCGGCGCGCGCGGCGTTGGCGCTGATCTGTGCGGCGTAGGGGTGGGTGGCGTCGATCAGTAGGCCGATGCCTTCATCCTCGATGAAGCGCGCTAGCCCCTCGGCGCCGCCGTAGCCGCCGACGCGTACCTGGCAGGGCAGGTCGCTTGGCACCTTGCCGAGGCCGGCGAGGCTGTAGATGGCGTCGCTTGGCAGCTGGCGGGCGATGGCCAGCGCCTCGCCGATGCCGCCGAGCAGCAGGATGCGTTTCACGGTGTGGCCTCCAGCGCCCGGCCGACGAAGCGGCCCTGACGGTCGATGGCGAAGACTTCCAGGCGCACCGCTGCCGGCACGATGCGCCGGGCGAAGGCCAGCGCCCGTGCGCACACCGCATCGCCCAGCGCCACGCCGGCGGCGCTGGCCAGGGCGAGGGCCTGCTGGCTGGTGTTGGCGTCGCGCATGGTTTGCTGCAGTTCGGCGTCGGCGCCCAGTTCGGCGGCCCAGCCGGCCAGCTGCGGCAGGTCGATGCTGGAATGGCGGCTGTGCAGGTCGAGGTGGCCGGCGGCCAGCTTGCTGATCTTGCCGAAGCCGCCGCACAGGCTCAGGTGCGCCACCGGCGCCTTGCGCAGGTGCTTGAGCACCGCGCCGGCGAAGTCGCCCATCTCGATCAGCGCGCTGTCGTCCAGGCCGTAGTGGCGGCGCATGGCGTCCTCGCTGGCGTTGCCGGTGCAGGCGGCCAGGTGCCGGATGCCGTTGGCGCGGGCGACGTCGATGCCCTGATGGATCGAGGCGATGTAGGCCGAGCAGGAGAACGGCCGGACGATGCCGCTGGTGCCGAGGATGGAGATGCCGCCGAGGATGCCCAGGCGCGGATTCATGGTTTTCAGCGCGATCTCGGCGCCGTTCTCCACGCCGATGCTCACCTCGAAGCCGCCGGCGTAGCCGCACTCGGCGGCCAGGGCGGTCAGGTGGCCGGTCATCATCTGCCGCGGCACCGGATTGATCGCCGGTTCGCCGACCGGCAGGACCAGGCCGGGGCGGGTGACGGTGCCGACGCCGGGACCGGCGTGGAAGCGCACGCCGGGCTGCTCGCTCAACGTTACGCGGGCGCAGATCAGCGCGCCGTGGGTGGCGTCCGGGTCGTCGCCGCCGTCCTTGAGGGTGCCGGCTTCGGCGCCGCCTTCGCACGAGCGGCAGAACTCCAGGCGCATGCTCACCTGCTTGCCCTTGGGCAGGGTGATCGCCACCGCGTCGCAGACTTCGCCGCCGAGCAGCAGGCGCGCGGCGGCCAGGCTGGTGGCGGTGGCGCAGCTGCCGGTGGTCAGGCCGGTGCGCAGCGGCGCCGGCTGTTCCGGGGTTTCCTCACGCATGGGTGGCATCGGCCTCGGCGGGTTTGCACACGCAGAGCAGGGTGATCGGCAGGGCCTGGCGCCAGGTGTCGAAGCTGCCCAGCGGGCGGGCCTGGGCGATGCCGATGCGCAGCAGCTCGCCGCCGTGGCGGGCATGCCAGTCGATCAGGCGAGCCTCGCTCTGCAGGGTCACCGCGTTGGCCAGCAGGCGGCCGCCGGGTTTGAGCCGCTGCCAGCAGGTTTCCAGCACGCCGGGCACGGTGACGCCGCCGCCGATGAATACTGCATCCGGCGCGGGCAGGCCGTCCAGCGCCGCCGGCGCGGCACCGGCGACCAGCTGCAGAGCGGGCACGCCGAGGGCGTCGCGGTTGTGGCGGATGTGTGCCTGGCGGTCTTCGTCGGCCTCGACGGCGATGGCGCGGCACTGCGGATGGGCGCGCAGCCACTCGATGCCGATCGAGCCGCAGCCGGCGCCGACGTCCCACAGCAGCTCGCCGGGCAGCGGCGCCAGGCGGGCGAGGGTGATGGCGCGCACGTCGCGCTTGGTCAGCTGGCCGTCGTGGCGGTAGGCCTCGTCGGGCAGGCCGCAGGTCGCGGGCAGCGGTCGGGCCGCGGCGTCGGTGCGGCAGTCGATGGCCAGCAGGTTGAGGTCGGCCACGCGCGGCGCCGTCCAGTCCGCGGCCAGGCCGTCCAGACGCCGCTCGGCGGGGCCGCCGAGGTGTTCCAGCACGCTCAGCCGGCTGGGGCCGAAGCTGCGTTCGCGCAGCAGCGCGGCGACCCGCGCCGGGCTGTCGCCGTCCTCGCTGAGCACCAGCAGGCGCGCGCCGGGGTGCAGGTGGCGGTTGAGCGCCGCCAGCGGGCGGGCCACCAGGGACAGCGTGGCGCAGTCCTGCAGTGCCCAGCCCAGGCGGGCGGCGGCCAGGCTCGGCGAGGAGGGCGCCGGCAGCACGTGCAGTTCGGCGGCCGGCAGCTCGCGGGCCAGGCTGGCGCCGACGCCGTAGAACATCGGATCGCCGCTGGCCAGCACGCACAGCGGCGCGCCGCGCCGCGCCAGCACCGGCTCCAGGCTGAACGGGCTGGACCAGGTGTGCCGCTCGCCGCGTATGCAGCGCGGCAGCAGGGCCAGCTGGCGCTCGGCGCCGACGATGTGCGCCGCGCCGAGCAAGGCGCGTCGCGCCGCCTTGCCCAGACCGGCGAAGCCGTCTTCGCCGATGCCCACTACGGTCAGCCAGGGCGTCATCGTTGTTCCTCGTGTGTGGTACCGGGCCCGCCACCCGCTTGCAGGGGCGAACTCATTCGCCACTACGGCAATGGCGGAAAAAGGCAGGCATAATAACGCGTTCGTCGGTGCCCGTTCAGGGCCGAAGAGGGAACACGGGACCAACCGTGGCTGCCCCCGCAACTGTAAGCAGCGAGTCCGTCATCACAGGCCACTGGGCAACCGGGAAGGCGATGACGGATGACGACCTGCCAGCCAGGAGACCTGCCGGCGAGACGAGTCGCGAGTGCCACCATCGGGCGGGGTGTACCGATGCTGCAAGCGCGCTCGCCTTCGGGCGGGCGTGGGATTCCGCATGCGTGCGGGGTCGGGCAGGGGGTCGCCGCGACGGACAACCGGGTGACTCTCGTTGAACCATTCGCATTGCGCGGCTGCGCCGCGTCCTTCCGCCTGTCCGGGCCTGCTGCGCATCGTCGCCGCCCGCGACGGCGGCATCTGCCGCATCAAACTGCCCGGCGGCAGTCTGAGCGTCGGTCAGGCGCGGGCCATCGCCGCTGCCGCCGAGGCCTGCGCCAGCGGCGTGCTGGAAGCCACCAATCGCGCCAACCTGCAGCTCCGTGGCGTGCGCCAGGGAGTGGAGAGCGAGCTGATCGAGCGCCTGCTGGACGCCGGCCTCGGCGCCGCCAGCACCGGTGGCGACGACGTGCGCAACCTGATGCTCAGCCCCGCCGCCGGCCACGATACGCAGGCGCTGCTGGATACTCGGCCGCTGGCCGCGCAGCTGCTCGCCCGTCTGGAAGGCGAGCCGCGCTGGCATGCGCTGTCGCCCAAGTTCGCCATCCAGCTCGACGGCGGCGAGCGCCTGGGCATGCTCGAACACCCCCACGACCTGTGGTTGGCGGCGATGCCGGCCGGCGATGGGCCGCGCTACGCCTTCGGCTTGGCCGGCTGCCCGCCGCTGCACGCCGATGAGGTGCCGGCGCTGGCCTCGGTACCGGCGCAGCAGGCGCTGCAGCTGGTGCTGGCCGTGCTGGAACTGTTCCTCGCTGCCGCCGCGCCCGAGCAGACACGCATGCGCCACCTGCTGCAGACGCTGCCGGCGCCGGCGATCCTCGAGCGCCTGCGCGAGCGCTGCCCGCAGCTCGACCTGCGCAGCGATGGCGAACTGGCCGCCTGGCGCCGCGCTCCGGCCGAGCCGCGGCAGCGTTTCGGCGTCCAGGCGCAGCGCGAAGCCGGACTGTGCCAGGTCGGCGCCCAGGCCGTGCTGGGCCGCCTGAGCGCCGGACAGCTGCGCGGCCTCGCCGCACTGGCCGAGCACCGCGGTGATGCCAGTCTGCGCCTGACGCCCTGGCAGGGCGTGCTGTTGCCGAATATCGCCAGCGCCGACGCCCCGAGTGTCCTGCATGGACTGGAAAGCCTCGGCCTGCTCAGCGACCGCGCCGCGCCGCTGGCCCGGTTGATCGCCTGCACCGGCAGCCACGGCTGCGCCCGCGCCCTGGCCGACACCAAGGGCGATGCGCTGCGTCTGGCCGGCCTGTTGCCGCTCGACACCGAGGCGTCGGCCATCCACCTGAGCGGCTGCCCGCGCAGCTGCGCCGCCGCGCACATCGCTTCCTTCACCCTGCTGGCCACCGGCCCGGCGCGCTACCAGCTGCTTGCGCGCGTCCCCGGTGCCAGCGGCTTCGGCCGCGTGCTGGCCGAACATCTGACCATCGAACAGGCCGCCGCCCGGCTGGCCTCGCCAACCTTTTGCCCGGAGTCCACCCCATGATCGACTACATCCGCGACGGCCAGGCGATCTACCGCCGGTCCTTCGCCACCATCCGTGCCGAGGCCAATCTCTTGGCGATTCCCGCCGATCTGGAAAAGCTCGCCGTGCGGGTGATCCACGCTTGTGGCATGGTCGACGTGGTAGACGACCTGCGCTTCTCGCCGGGCGCAGGTAGCGCCGGCCGCGCCGCCCTGGCCGCCGGCGCGCCGATCCTCTGCGATGCGCGGATGGTCGCCGAAGGCATCACCCGTGCTCGCCTGCCGGCCGACAACCGGGTGGTCTGCACCCTCAACGACCCCACGGTGCCGGAGCTGGCCAGCCAACTGGGCAACACCCGCTCGGCGGTGGCCCTGGAGCACTGGCGCGAGCACCTGGAGGGCAGCGTGGTGGTGATCGGCAATGCGCCCACCGCGCTGTTCTACCTGCTGGAGATGCTCGACGCCGGCGCGCCGAAGCCGGCGCTGATCCTCGGCTTCCCGGTCGGCTTCGTCGGCGCTGCGGAGTCCAAGGAGCTGCTCGCCGCCGACAGCCGCGGCGTGCCCTACGTCATCGTCCGCGGCCGGCGCGGCGGTAGCGCCATGGCCGCCGCGGCGGTCAACGCGCTGGCCACGGAGGTGGAATGATGAGCGGCAAGGGACGACTGCTGGGGCTGGGCGTGGGCCCGGGCGATCCGGAGCTGATCACCGTCAAGGCGCTGCGCCTGCTGCGCGGCGCGCCGGTGGTGGCCTATTTCGTCGCCAAGGCCAAGGCCAGCAAGGGGCAGGGCGGCAACGCCTTCGGCATCGTCGCGGAGCATCTGGACGAGGCGCAGCTGCGCATGCCGCTGGTCTACCCGGTGACCACCGAGAAGCTGGCGCCGCCGCTGAGCTACGAAGACGTGATCGCCGACTTCTACGACACCGCCGCCGAGCTGGTGGCCGCACACCTGGACGCCGGCCGCGACGTGGCGGTGATCTGTGAGGGCGATCCGTTCTTCTACGGCTCCTACATGTACCTGCACGACCGCCTGGCCGGCCGTTACCAGGCCGAGGTGGTGCCCGGCGTGTGCTCGATGCTCGGTGCCGCGGCGGTGATGGGCGCGCCGCTGGTGTATCGCAACCAGAGCTTGTCGGTGCTCTCCGGCGTGCTCTCCGAGGACGAGCTGCACGAGCGCCTGGCGCGCGCCGAGGCGGCGGTGGTGATGAAGCTCGGGCGCAATTTCGACAAGGTGCGCCGGGTGCTCGAACGCCTGGGCATGGCCGAGCGGGCCCTGTACATCGAACGCGCGACCATGGAACAGCAGCGCATCGTGCCGCTGGATGCGGTGGAGCCGATGGCCTCGCCGTACTTCTCCCTGATCCTGATCCCCGGCGAAAGGTGGCGAGGCTGATGCGCAACGTTCCGGCAATCGTGATTCTCGGCCCCGCCAGTCTGGCGACGGCGCGGCGCATCCAGGGCCTCTACCCGCAGGCGCCGGTCTACGGCCTGCAGGGCCGGGTGGCCGCCGACATCGCCTACGACGACTTCGGCGCCACCCTGCGCGAGCTGTACCAAAGCGGCACGCCGATCGTCGCCCTGTGCGCGGCCGGCATCGTCATCCGCAGCCTGGCCCCGGTGCTGGCCGACAAGGAACAGGAGCCGCCGGTGCTGGCGGTGGCCGAGGACGGTAGCGCGGTAGTGCCGCTGCTCGGCGGCCTGGGCGGGGTCAACCATATCGCCCGCGAAATCGCGGCCCTCTTCGGCATCGGTGCGGCGATCACCACCGCGGGCGAGCTGCGCTTCGGCACCTGTCTGCTCAACCCGCCGGACGGCTACGTGCTGGCCGACGTCGACCAGGGCAAGCGCTTCGTCGCCGACCTGCTGGCCGGGCAGGGCGTACAGGTGGACGGCGCCGCGCCCTGGCTGGCGCAGGCGCGCCTGCCGCTGCGTGCGGATGCCGAACGGCGCATCCGCGTCACCTGCGCGGCGGCCGGTGGCGACGAGGAATTGCTGATCCATCCACGCGCCCTGCTGGTGGCGCTCGATGGCGACAGCGCCGACCTTGCCGCGCGTGTGCGGTTTGTCCTGGCCGCACAGGGGCTGGCGCCGGCGGCGCTGGCTTGTCTGCTGGCCCCGCGCGGGGCGATGACCGACCGCGCGCTGGCCGATGCCGCCCAAACGCTCGGCGTGCCCCTGCGCTTCGCCGCGCGGCAGGCGGACGAGGGCGCAGCCGACTGGCTGCTCCGCCAACTGCCGCTGGAGCAGGTGCTTGAGGCGGACGGCCTGCTGATCGGCCGCGCCGCGCAGCCCATCGAAGTGGCGCGTCTGGGCCAGGCGCGCGGGCGTCTCAGCGTGGTCGGCCTCGGCCCCGGCGCCGCCGAGCTGATGGTGCCGGCGGTGCGCCGCGCACTGGATCAGGCCGAGGATATCCTTGGCTACGAAACCTACGTGAACATGGCCGGGCCGCTGCGGCCCGAGCAGGTGCGCCACTGCAGCGACAACCGCGAGGAGCTGCAGCGCGCCCGCCACGCCTTCGAGCTGGCCGCCGAAGGGCGGCGCGCGGTGGTGGTGTCCTCCGGCGATCCGGGGGTGTTCGCCATGGCCGCGGCGGTGCTGGAGGCGCTGGAGCAGAGCGACGATCCGGCCTGGCACGCGGTGGAGCTGGAAATCCTCCCCGGCGTGTCCGCCGCGCTGGCCACCGCCGCGCTGGCCGGTGCGCCGCTGGGCCACGACTTCTGCCTGTTGTCGCTGTCGGACAACCTCAAGCCCTGGGCGGTGATCGAGCAGCGCCTGGAGCATGCCGGCGCCGCCGATCTGGTGATGGCCTTCTACAACCCGATCTCGCGTGCCCGGCCCTGGCAGCTCGGCCGCGCCCTGGAGATCGTCGCCGGCCACCGCCGGCCGGAGACCCGCGTGCTGCTGGGCCGCGACATCGGCCGCCCCGGCGAGCGGCTGACCAGCCTGACCCTCGGCGAGCTGCGCCCGGAGATGGTCGACATGCGCACCCTGGTGATCGTCGGCTCCTCGACCACCCGCAGCTTCCCGCGCGCCGGCGGCGGCGAGTGGGTATACACGCCGCGCTGGTATCCGTGACATGGAAGACCCACGTGGACATAGGAAGGCCACATTCACCTCTGCCCCCACTGGGCTTCGACTACCGCAGAAAACCGGAGAATCAGCTTGGTCGATTTACGGCCACTGGCCAACTTTGTGGCCAACGGTGAGTCGCACTACGGGAGGGGATGCTGGGCATGATGGATATGCGCAGCGCCGCGGCCCAGTGCGGGATGGCATCGGGGTGGCGGATGTTGCGGTACTTCTTGCTGCGCGCCTCTTGGATGGCGTGCAGGTAGACCATGCAGGACACCACGATGCAGCGGCAGGCCTCCTCGTATAGCAACGAGGCCTTGAGCGTGTTGAAACTCTTTTCCTGCTGGCAATGACTGCGAGCAACCAACTGCGCCTGCCGAAGCTGCTGTCTACGGGTATATGTGTATGAGTCAGCTTACGAGGAGAGTGTTGAAAATGGATTTAAAGAGGAGTCGCGTTCTAAGGAAGCGCTGAAGTAATCGTCATTCCCGCGCAGGCGGGGATCCAAAAGGCTCTGAGCACCTGGGCACCCGTCTGCGCGGGAGTCCCAGGCGGGTGGCTTTCAGCGTTTCCCTAAAGCTTGATCCAAGTGGACATGAGCTCGGTGTACTTGTCGAAGGCATGCAGCGACTTGTCGCGGCCGTTGCCGGACTGCTTGAAGCCGCCGAACGGCGCGGTCATGTCGCCGCCGTTGTACTGGTTGATCCACACGCTGCTGGCGCGCAAAGCCTTGGCAGCCAGGTGGGTCTTGGACAGGTCGCGGGTCCATACCGCGGCGGCCAGGCCGTAGGGGCTGTCGTTGGCGATCTGCAGCGCCTCCTCGATGCCGTCAAGGGCATCACCGCCAGCACCGGGCCGAAGATTTTCTCGCGGGCGATCTTCATGGTGTTGTTCACACCGTCGAACAGGGTCGGCTCGACGTATACCCCACCACTTTACTCCAGCACGCGGCACCCGCCGAAGCTCAGGGTGGCGCCCTAGGCCTAACCGGCGGCGATGTAGTCAAGAACGCTGTCGAGGTGCTGGCGGTCGACCAACTCGCCGACCATGGTCGACGGATCCAGCGGGTGGCCCGGTCTCCAGGTCTTGATGGCCTCGACCACCATGGGCACTAAGCGCTCCTGGATCGAGCGCTCGACCAGAAAGTGGGGGCTATCGATGTGGATTGCGTTGCCACATCCAACTCAAGCTCGGAGTCACGATTCTGTGGGTGAACCGCTCTGAATTAAGAGCTTTTCGTTTCACAATCAAAGCTGACAGCGAAGATATTGAGCAGGCTCACACCCATGGTAGGTCGCAGTGGCTGCGGCAATAGCACGCTGCTGCGTTTGCCGCGGATGCTGACCTCGGCACCATAATCACTTCCTTGAGCGCTGGTTGCGACTACCCCAACCAGCGCATCTCACTTTGATTTCGTTACAAAACCAAAGGAGTGCACGTGACGCCATAGCTTGGGCGCCAGTGCACGCATATCGGAGTGGGAGTCAGTGGTGATGCTGGAGGACGTCGATCAGCACCGGCTAGGCGCGGGAAGACTGGTGTTGGCTTGACCATCAGAGGAACGCCAGTAACTGCTGGCGGTATTGTTGCGAAAAGCTGACCTGGTAGGTTGGGTCAGGTGCGAAATCCCCCATCGAAAGTGTATATCCTGCATCCTTCCCCGATCCCCGTTCAGACTCACCAGTGTCATCTGCATGCTCAGCAGCGGCCGTCTCGCCAGCAGCTATGTCCGACTCCATGGCATGCATTTGAACCTGGTTCATAACAGCCAAATCCTCTGGCAAATCATCAGCAATGCGCTGGGAGAATCGCTCTAGCGTCGGCTCGGCCAGCACGAACAGCCATGCTTGGTCGTCAGCCTTGCAAGTGCGCCGCAGCACTCGTCCCAGCACCTGCCGGTAGTGAAGCTCAGTACGGATGCGGCTGAGGTAGCAGCACACCTGCAAGCGGGGGATGTCGGTGCCCTCGCTGATCATCCCCACGGCGACGATCCAGCGGCAGTTACTGTGCCTGAACGCATTGATCACTTGCTGGGCATCCGGGATTTGGTTGGTTACTACGCGGCAATCTTCCCCCATGGCCTCCAGAGCCTGGGCAATCTGTTGGGCATGCTCGATATCTGTGGCGACCACCAGACCGGCCGCATCCGGCTTGAGCCGGCGAAGCTCATCCAGCTTGCCGCATCCCAAGCCGAGCAGTTGATCGATTACCGCGTCATGGCGCAGCAGCTCTTCGTAGGTGACGGGGGATTCCCCCAATAGCTTGGCGATGCTGGGAAACAGTCGGACGGTGCTCTCGGTATCCAGTTCCTCCGTGAGCTTCACCTTCTGGTTGTCGAGGAGGACGATACGGGGCGAGCGGCACACCCCGTCCGCTATGGCCTCCTTCAGGCCATAGCGATAGTCACGGATCAGGTGTCCCTCAGGAGACGAGTAGCGGGCTAGGGCAATGGCCCGGTCATCCGAGCGCCATGGCGTGCCGGACAGCGCCAGGGTGAATGCGGCGCGATCCTGTATCCGTTGGAGGATCTGCTGCCCCCAGGCGTTGCTCAGCAGCGGATCATGGCCGGCGCAGTGGTGGATCTCATCGAAGACGACGAATACGCGGTAGTCGTCGAGGAGCCGCCAGAACCCCTCGTCCCGATAATCCATGGCCTGATAGGTGTACGCGGCCCCCACAGCGCCGAGCAGACCGTCCAGACGCTTGCCGAGTACCGCCGCAAAGGTCGAGCGGAAACCGTCGACGACCTGGCACGACGGCGCGAAGCAGAGCACCAGATCGATCCTGTCCTGCTCCAACAGGCAGCGGGTCAGCTCTGCCGCCATGCGCGTTTTGCCGGCGCCGGGCGTTGCCTGGCAGAAGACGTGCGGCGTGGAAATGAAGTGCTCTAGCGCCGTGTCGATACAGCGGCGCTGCCAGTCTCGCAGGGATGACGTCATCGCGCAGAGGCAAGCGTCTTGAGCGTCTTCTCGACGGCGCGGAGGTGCCCCAGCAGGCGCGAGCTGCGATCTCTGGCCTCCAGGTAATCACCCTCGACCTTGTCGCGGAGATACGGCATTTCATCGAGGAGCTGCTTGTATCGCTCCGCTTCGCCCATCGCCGACAAGAAGTCCAGCCGGATTTCCTTGAGGAGCGTTTCCAGATGCTGCTCCGCATCGGGTGAAGGGTTGGGAGGTATGACGTCCTGATCGGGTACTGACGGCTCCCGCACTGACTCACAGGGAAACCGTCTTTGGGCAGAGCCTAGAGTGGCCATGGATCTACAGTCCAATACCAGTTTTTGCTGATTTCCATGCCAAGATTGCATACTTGAGGCCAGCGGACGTCATCAGGACGAGGCCCTAATTGCCCTTCTTTAACGCACATGCGCACTGCTATATTCCGCGTGTCTCAGGCGCACCGCCCCCTAGCTTGGTGAGTTTGCCCAGCAGGCACGGCGGATCGCCGAACTCGAGGAGTTGCTGAAGGAGCATTTGGAGGAGAGAAACCGGCGCCTCGCCTCGCTGGGGCAAGCGGTCAGCCAGGCCGGTCAGGACATCGGCGGTGCCTTCGATCATCTGCATGTCCGCGCCGGCAGCCTTGACCATGCCGACCCGTTGTCCCTGCGCCATCTCCAGGAGGAGATCGTCCGCCTGCGTCAGGCCGCGCTGCGCGAGCCCCTGCAGAAGGTCGACGCTGCCCTGCAACCGGTACAGCAATGGGCGGCGCAACTGCACAGCGACTACGGTCCACACATCGAATCGGTACGGGCACTGGGCGAGATGAGCAGAAAGGTGCGACGGCGCATCCTGCTGGTTGACGACGATGATTTCATGCACAAGATCGTCAGCCTGCAGTTGGATGACAACGAATACGAGCTGAACGTTGCCAGGGACGCGACCAAAGCTTTGCGTCTGTTGCGCAGCAGCGTTCCGGACTTGGTGCTGCTGGACATCATGATGCCGGGGATTGACGGCTTGGAGGCGCTTCGCCGCTTCCGCATGATGCCGTCGTTGGCAAGGACCCCCTTCATCATGCTGACCGGACGCAGCGAGGGACAGGTGGTTGTAGAAAGTCTCAGGGTCGGTGCCAACGACTTCATCGCCAAGCCCTTCGATCGCGCCACGTTGCTGGCCAAGATCGGTCGTTTTCTGTAAGCCGGAGCTGCTTGGACCGCCAGAACCTGACATCAGACGCCAACTGCGGTTGTAAGGGATGGATCAGGCCCTCTGAGACCGATGACCACCGCTGATCTCCGTACTGTCGGAAGTGAATAGGCCTTCGAGGAGCAGGACGGCTCCGCCCCCTGCCTCTGCACTTGGCGAAAACTAACCACGGTTAACCCCGCACGGACGAAAAAGAATATGCCTCAGGGAAAAATCGTACTGATGGATCTGGCCCGCGAGCTGGGCCAGTTGGGGGACTGGGCAGTAGATCTCCGGTCGGGGCACTTCACCAGTTCCCGGGAGGCGGCTGCCATCCTGGACATGCCCCATGACTGCGAACTGTCGAGCTGGGATGCAATCGCGCGCTTCTGCACGGACGATTATCGGGGCAGGCTGTCTGGCTCATGGCAGGAGTGCATACACAATGGCGCATTGCTGAACATGGCCGTTGAAGCCCTCACTCACAGCGGCCGACGTATCTGGCTGCGTATCGTGGCCCGCCCTCTGCTCGATGAGGCCGGAGAGATATCTGGAGTACAGGGAGCTCTGCAGGACATCACCCCCAGCAAGCTTGCAGAGCGCAAGCTGCTCGACAGCGAACAGGAGTTCCGCCGCTTCGCCGACAGCATGCCGCATGTGATCTGGACAGCTACTGCGGATGGCTGTCTCGACTATGTCAATGACGCCTATACCCGATACACGGGCCTTGCTCTCGATAAAACTGGGGAAAGCTGGATTTCAGCGCTGCACCCAGAAGATGTCGAGCGCTGCCTGGAGGAGTGGCAGCGGGCAGTCGAAAACGGCACGTCCTTTGCCATCGAATACCGGATATTCAATCAGGCGCTGGGGATGCATTGCTGGCACGCGGTCAGGGCCGAGCCGGTGCGCGACGCCCAAGGTACGCTCAGCAAGTGGTACGGAATTGCCACCGATATCCACGATCACAAGATTCTCAGCGAGAAATTCACTCAGCTCGGTGCACGTCTCAACGCCACCTTCGAGAGCATGAGCGAGGGCTTCTACATCCTCAGTCGCGACTGGAAGTTCACCTATCTGAACACTGCAGCCGAGTACTTCCTGCAGAGGAATGGGTCTGGACTGCTTGGAAAAGTCGTCTGGGAGGAATTCCCGCTCATTGCTGGCACTCCGCTGGAGAATGCCTTGAAGACAGCGGCGGACAGCCTGATGCCTTCGCGGTTGGAGTATTTCTACCCGCCACTGGAGTGCTGGTTCAGCGTCAACATCCATCCCAATGATGAAGGGGTTTCTGTCTTTTTCCAGGATATCTCTGAGCAGAAGGCGGCGGCCTTGTCGCTGGAGAGAACCAGTAGAGCCCTGCGACTGCTGAGTAGCTGCAATAGCGCACTGATTCGCTGCGAAAGCGAGGACGCTCTGCTGGATGAGATCTGTCGGATCGCGCTGGAAAACGGTGGTTATCAAGCGGCCTTCGTTGCCCTTCAGGACGACTCCCCCGCCAATGGACTGCGTCTGGCAGCCCATGCCTGTACAGCTATCGAAAGTGGTATCGATCCGTTCCAGGAGCACCGGAACATCAGTTCCAGTGAGGACTGCTGCCCCCTCCAACAGGCCATGCGCTGCGGCCAGCCGGTGCTAGTCGAGGATCTCGCCGATTACACCGCCTCGTGGAGGCTTCATATCAAGCAGTGTGGGCTCGTCAGCGGCGTGTGTCTGCCACTGCGAGATCGGAGAAAAACGCTCGGGGTCCTCACCTTTTGGCTGCGAGAGAAAGGTGCGACGCTCCAAGCCGACATCACGCTGCTCACGGAACTGGCCGATAACCTGGCTTACGGGATTGCCAGCTTGCGGGCAGAAGAACGGCATCGCCAGGAGCAGAACGCCATCGTCAAGTTGGCGGCCTCGACCTCAGCCAGTTCCGGTAGAGCCTTCTTCGAGCAACTGGCCCGCAACATGGGTGAGGCCTTGGGAGCGCACGCCAGCTTCGTAGCTCGCATCCTTCCTGAAACGCCGCCGAGAGCGCGTACCCTCGCTGCGGTGGTAGACGGCCAGAACATCGAAAACTTCGATTACCTGATCAAGGGTTCTCCTTGCGAGCAACTAGCACACGGTGCGTTGTGTATCGTGCCTGACGACGTTGCTAGGCGCTTTCCGGCTTCGCCGTCACTGGCCGCTCTGGGCGCGCGTGCCTATGTTGGCCATCGCTTGGATAACGCCACAGGTGAACCTGTGGGATTTCTCTTCGTACTCTATCGTCGCCATCTGTCCAGAACGAACTTCATCACCTCCACCCTGAAGATTTTCGCGGATCGCGCCGCTGCAGAGCTTGAGCGCGAGCAAACTCAGGCCCGCTTGCGCGACCAGGCCTCGCTGCTGGACAAGGCCCATGATGCGATCATCGTGCATGACCTTGACCACCGGATTTCCTTCTGGAACCGCAGTGCCCAACGTCTGTACGGCTGGACGGATCGAGAGGCTCTGGGCCACTCGATCCCCGGGCTGATGAGCCACGACGATGCAGACTTCCGTCGAGCCTTCGAGCAGGCGCTGGAAAACGGGGAATGGGTGGGCGAGTACTTGTGCCGCCGCAAGGATGGCAGCGCACTGACGGTGGAAGCCAGCTGGACGCTGGTGCGCGATCAATATGGTGCACCGCAATCCATCTTTACTATCGAAACCGATATCAGTGCCCGCAAGAAAATGGAGAAGGAGCTTCTCCACCAGGCACGTCACGATATCCTGACCGGACTGCCCAATCGCGCCTATTTCTACGAACAGCTCGAGCAGGCCATGAAACGCAGCCGGCGGCGAGACTCGTGGCTCGGCCTGCTGTACTTCGATATCGACAAGTTCAAGCAGATCAACGACAACCACGGGCATGACATCGGCGACGAAGTGATCCGCACCTTCGTCGAGCGGATCAGGAGTGCAGTGCGCGAAGCCGATTTCATGAGCCGGTTGGGCGGTGACGAGTTCGTCCTGCTCCTCGAAGACCTCTCCGCTCCTGAATGTGCGGAGATCATTGCCGCCAAGCTGACCGCCGCCATGCAGGCGGAATTTGTCGTCAAGGGCTTGCACCTGCAGGTTTCCACCAGCATCGGTATCGCCCTGTACAAGCCTGACATGTCAGTCGACGAGCTGGTCAGACAGGCAGACCAAGCAATGTATCGGGCCAAACATGCGGGGCGGAACTGCTTTCGATACTGACGTCCTCAATGCTCAATCGTTAGGGAGGATCTGCCGTCGGGGGTGGGGATGGTCATATAAATTCATATTTATGCTGTAGGCCAAATCAGATCGATGTCGAGCGTGGTTATTTGAGGCATACTCTATCCAGACACTCAAAAGTTTCGCCTCCGAGTGTCAGGATAGGGTCATTTTTTGCATTGTTTGACGGGTGTCCGGCAGCTTGATAGGGTTCATCCATACACATTAACCCTGGAGGCGGCATGCACGGACAGCGTATCGGCTACATCCGGGTCAGCACCCTCGACCAGAACCCCGATCGCCAGCTCGACGGCGCCCAGGTGAGCAAGGTGTTCACCGACAAGGCCTCCGGCAAGGACACCCAGCGTCCCCAGCTCGACGCGCTGCTCGGCTACGTCCGCGAGGGTGACACCTTGGTGGTGCACAGCATGGATCGCCTTGCCCGCAACCTGGATAATCTGCGCCGCCTGGTGCAGCAGCTCACCGGTCGCGGTGTGCGGATTGAGTTCGTGAAGGAGGGGCTCACCTTCACCGGCGAGGATTCGCCGATGGCCAACCTGCTGCTGTCGGTGATGGGGGCCTTCGCCGAGTTCGAACGCGAGCTGATCCGCGAGCGGCAGCGCGAGGGGATCGCTCTGGCCAAGCAGCGCGGCGCCTACCGGGGCCGGAAGAGAGCCCTGACCAACGCCCAGGCCGCCGAGCTACGTCGTCGCGCCGAGGCCCGCGAGCCAAAGGCTGCCCTGGCCCGTGAGTTCGGGATCAGTCGGGCCACCCTCTATGAATACCTGCGCGCTGGCGAGTAGCCGGTCGCATCCTAATTTGATTTCGTTACAAAACCAAAGGAGATGACATGTCCAAACTTGCCGAATTTCGCCGCGCCGAGCGTGAGCTGCAGGAACAACTGGCCCTGCTGGAGAAGCTCCAGGGCGACAGTGGCCTCAAGCGCGAAATGGAGTTCGAAGACAAGCTGAAGGCACTGATGGCGGACTACGGCGTGGATCTGGCGAAGGTGGTCACCATCCTCGATCCGCAGCCTGTCGAGATTGAGTCGCCCGCGCCGGCTGTCGTGAAGACGCGCCGTCCTCGTCAGGTGAAGGTCTATGTTCAGCCGGTAACTGGCAAGCGCATCGAAACCAAAGGGGCGAACAATGCCCAGCTCAAGGCCTGGAAGGCTGAGTTCGGGGCTGAGGTGGTGGAGGGGTGGCGGCAGTAAACTTCTCACCGAGAAGAGAAGGGCGCCCACGGGCGCCCTTTGCTTTATCCGGGCAGATCCAGGCTCAGCATGTGGCCGTGCCAGTCTCCAATGTGCCACGCCTTCAGGATCGCTCCGCTCTCGAATAAGAAGTCGTAGCTAATCCCCCCGCACCACGAGTCCGACCCCATAAACTCGTCTGTAATCCGGCGTGAAGATTTTCCTAGGTTTTCCTCGAGCTCTGCGGCCACCGCGCTCACGCATGCGCACCAATTCACGTCCTTGCCGCCCAGAAGCGCTTGAGCAATATCTGAAGCGCCTAGCCCATCCGCACTGATTTTGATCTTGTCCATCGTGTTCCTCTGTATTCGACTCTCGACAGACCACTGATCTTGCCCAGCAGTCGTGGACACGGGTTTAAACGCTCATCAGGGGCTCGAAGGCCTCCGGGCTGATGTGCCCCAGCGTGCTGTGACACGATCACGTCGCTGGCGGTTGTAATCGGTTTCGACGTATTCAAACACGGTTTCACGCATATGGGCGAGGCCCTTGAATCGCTCGCCGCGGATGCACTCGACCTTCAGGCTGTGGAGGAAGCTCTCCGCACAAGCGTTGTCGTAGCCGTTGCTTTTGGCAGTCGTGCTGATGCCGAATCGCTCAGAGGTAGTGGAGAGGTGGCGTCAGCCCTGATGGCGGGTCTTGGTAGGGCAAAAGGATGAGTTTACCCCGCCAAGGCTTCTTGCCGAGTATCCGACTGCTAGGCTGGGCTCTGTGCAGATGGCTTGGAATGGTCCTCTCTTTGGCTGAGTTCAGTACGGATACGGGAGAACAGTTCATCCAACGTGAGCCTCTCATCCAGAAGCAGGTAGCAGTCGGCTAGGATCGTCAAGGGATGCACGCCCATGGCAGAGGCTATAGCGTCGAGCTTTTCAAGTGTCGGCCTTTTGGCGCCGCCCTCCAGCATGCTCAGGTAGGTCTGGCTGCTGACGCCTGCCAGGTCCTCTTGGCTGAGCTGCTTGGATTTCCTTGCCCGTCTCAGGGCCATGCCGAGCGCCGTCTTCAGCTCCATCTTTTTCATCATCCCCGGAAAAGAGATGATGAAGCCGTCTTGAACGTCGGATCGCCATTAACTATAGTTAATATTTTTACAGGAAAAGCCATGTTCATGACGTATCGACACGCGGAGCTGCCTCTGGGCACGCTTTTTGGTGACACCCGCGTGCAGCATTGGCAGTTCGTCGAGCAAGACGTCCACTGGCCGTGGTTTTACATAGAGTTCGTCCGGGAAGTGGGTGACGACAGGATAAGCAGCATGCTGATGATTCCATCAGTACCAGCGCTTCAGCGCTTGCTCGACGAGCAAGATGATCGCTCTTGGTTGGCACAGGCATTGCTGGTCACGCCGGGGCACTTGAATGGCAGTCAACGCTGGCTGATGGAACCCTTGGTGGAGGTGAGCGTGGCTTCAGATGAGAAAGACAACCAACTAGGCTATGTCTACAGGGTTGAAGGGGGGCGAAGCTACAGTACCCATCCCTATGCAAAGGATGCCGACCTGCAAACCTCTCACGTCATATTTTCCGCAGGCGAGCATCTTCGCAGCAGCTGAAGCGCGAGAGTTTTCATGGAAGAGCTGTGCCTCTATAGTGGAAATATAGATCGCTCAATTGTTGAGCAGAATCGATTTCTGGATCATTGCTTGGCGCATGGAAAGCAACTGACAATTTTTCTTGAGTCGGGGGTGCAGTTCATCGGTATCGTTCGCGAGCATGATCGAAAATCAATCCTGCTCAGTGGGCGAAGCCGGAACAAAGAGCCACGGATGATCCTCAAGAGCAGCGTTGCTTACATTAGAGCTGAAGAGAATCTCGAGCTTTTCCTGCCATACAGAGGGTTGGGGACCGCGCTGCAGAGGCGGAGGCGTAGGCGTTTGATACAGCTTAGGAGCCCAAGGGAAGGAGCATGACAGTGCGCTGACTGTTTTCCGGCAGGAGTATTTTGGTCGAGCTGAGCGGGATTGCAGGCAATCCGGACGCAGAAATAGGGCTGTCGGCTTTCTCAGGATGCACTCGCGCTGGCCTGTAGCATCGACCGCAGCTACATAGGGCGCATCGAGCGTGGTGAGGTGAACATCACCGTCGAGAAGCTGTACCGCATCGCCAGCCTGCTGAGCTGCGATCCAGCTTCCCTCCTGCCTCTAGTGTCAGAGTTACAGGGCTAGTCGATCCTGGAGCTCAGGAAAACCCAGGGCAGGCCATCTTCGCGCTGTTCCTCTACCTTCCCGGCCAGCAGCACCTCATCGGCGGCCGGGTAATGGCGTAACAGGCGACGCGCCTCAGTGCGCACCGCCTCAGGTAGCGCCTGGTCACGGGACAAGTCGACCAGAAACTCTCGGGTTTGAATAATTGCGCGGGTGCGCTCACTGGGCATCGTCATTCCGTTTTCCTTGCATAAATCTCATCTAGCTGAAGTGCTCTGCCTGGTCATTGGTGTATGGCGTCAGGCCGGCGGAGGGCCAGCCAGGGCCTTGCTCATCCAAGCGGGCATTTTGCAGGCCGCCAACTGCTTAAGTTCGGCCGACGTCAGCTCGCTCTTGATCTTCGTTACTGAAGTCGAATTCACGCCTTTCCTGCCCAAGTAGAAGAGCGCTACAAGGGCCAGCCCCACCTTGGTTCCGGCATGCTGCAACTTTTCTGGGGAAACATGCCGGAGCCGTATCGTCAGGGCTCCGATTCGAATCTCTCGACTTGAGCCGCTCGTATACAGCACAGGCTGTGTTTGCATCTGGGTGCTCAGATGAAATGCCCTTACAGCCTCCGCACCATGCACTTGGATCGTTTCGTGATTCTGCTTGGCGATCACCCGGATCACGGCCAAGGCGCTGGGTCGGACCCTGCCGACATACGGACTGATCTTCGGCCGCATGTAGATCCCGCGAGTGATCCGCTCCAGCTCGCCAGCGATCACCAGCCGGGCTATCGCCTTGCCGACAGCGGAGCGTGACCCCAGCCCTGCAAAACGTCGAGAGCTGAACGGTCGCCCTTTAGGCAGGTATTTCACCTGTTGCCAGATGGTGGAGGCTATGGGCATGGTGCATCCATGTGATCAGACAGTGTGCCACTCATGGGCATTAACCGATGCTACATGCCGTACCTGCCGATGTCGTCTCGCTTCCCAACCCTCCGGCTATGGTCAGCATCTTGTAGATCACCCTGGCGAACGCCCGGCTCTTGTCCACATTGTCGAGCAATTCCTCCGACAGCTTTCATGGTCGGTCATGGCATCGAGCTCGATGACATCCACGTCCTTGGGGAACAGGCCGTGCATCACTTGTTCGGCGGGTTGGCTGCTGACCTGAACCGCCACGTACTCCCAGGGCGGCTGTTGACTGGAGCGGAGGAGGGTTCATTTCAATTAGATGAACCAAACTCTGATCCGTCGAAGGCGGAGGTCTGAGAGTGATTTTCCGTTCACAGGGCGAGTCCGTGGTGGGGTTGAAACGCTGAGCTTATCCTTTGGAGATGCTCTGGAAGAGATGATGCGTTGGGTTCCGATGCATTTAACCCTCTGGGGCTGATTCAGACCCCCAGCATCTCGTTCAGCCCCACCTGGCGGCCGAATGCTTTTGGCGGCCGGGCAACGGCATCCCTGACCGCATCCTCATTGCCTATCAGGATGACTTGCACCTGTGCCCTGGTGACGGCGGTGTAGATGAAAGTTCGGTCCAGCAGCCGCGACTTGCGCACCGGCACGATCACTCGGCGGAACTGGCTGCCCTGGCTCTTGTGGACGGTGATGGCGTAGGCATGCTGCATCACATCCACATCGCCTTCGAGGATGTAATGATCAACGCCCTCGTAGATGGCGCGGCCCAGCGCGGCACGCATGTCCGGTCGTTCATCGTCGCCGAGGTTGACCTTGACCGGCTCGTCGAACACTTTAAGCAACCGGCCCAGACAGCCGTTTTGCAGGTTCCTCTGCCAATCATTGGCGGTGTAGAGCAATAGATCCCCCTCGCAGAAGCCCGTTGCTTCGACTTCGCCGGTTTCTTCGTTCATGGCCATCAATGGCCTGCCCGTACTCGCATAGCGGCCATGGCAGACACGGTTTAGGGTCTCTACACCGGCAAAGTGGCAGGAACGGGTGGCACCGAGAATCTGCGTATTGTCCCGGTCCAGTTCGTACAGCCTGAGCACGGTTGGGATGATCTGCTCGTCAGCACATGGCAAGAACACGACCTCACCGTTGACATCCGTGACGAATGCCGGCCATTGACCCGCGCGGATCGCCAGGGAAGCCGCAGGAATGGCCGACTCCTTGGATTGGCGCTTGACCTCGGTGAGCTGCGTGGACGGCATGCCCGGCAGGTCGCACAGCACATGCAGGACCAGACCCGCACCAATCGGGGGGAGCTGGTACGGGTCGCCGACCAGGATCAGGTGTGCGCCGGATGGCAACTTGCAGACCAGACGATGAAAGGTAACCAGGTCGAGCATCGAGGCCTCGTCGATGACGATGACCGGGGCTGGCCCCATCTCGTCGATACTGGCGTTGCGCAGGAAACCGGCAATAGTCGTGGCCGGCTGCTGCGTAGCCTCGATCATCCGGGCTGTGGCGCGGCCTGAGAGCGCCATTTGGAAGCGGGGACGACCTAGGGTGTCGAGGGCCCGGTACAGTGCCTTGAGTACCGTGGTTTTGCCGACACCGGCACCGCCAGTGATGATGCTGAAACGGTTCTCGAACGAAACCTTCACCGCCTGGCGCTGCGCGTCGTTCAGTGCGAACTCGGGGATGCCCAAGTGCAGACGCTCCTCGTGCTCGAAGCCTTCGATCAGGGCATCGATATCAGTCGGGAACAGTTGCTGCTGGGTTTCCGGGTTGCTTAGCAGCGCCAAGATGAACTCGGCGCACTGCCGCTCCATGATGTAGGTGCCTGGGGCATGCAGCATTAGCTCGCCATTAGCCGCCTCACGGCTGATGAACTGGCCTGTTGACTTGCCCAAGAGCAGAGCCTTGGCCAGGGCTGCTGATGGAGCTGAATAAGGCTTGACCAGCCTGCCGACCGTATCCTGAAGGTCATTCAGGGTGGCACAGGTGTGGCCTCGTTCGGCCACACGATACAGCGCCTCTTCCAGTGCGGCAGCCAGCCGCCGAGGGTCGTCCAGAGGAACACCGAACTTGTCTCGGGCAATGCCGTCCACGCGCGTCCAGCTACCCTCGAAACTCAGCAGCCGGTACGGGTCTTCGGTCAGGGCTGCAATGGTGTTCTTCTTGTGAAACCGGATGGCCTTGCGGGCGAGACCGAGCGGAATGTCGCGCTCCTGCACGAAGCGCAGGGTCTTGGCGTCGCCGTCCTCGGCCCACTTGTCGAATAGGCCGTCCCGCACTTGTTCGGACGGGATGATCGATCTGATCGCTCCGTGATCGCGGTTGTTGAGCACGTCATAGAGGCGCTCGCCTAAGGTGTCCCACAGTTTTGTAGCCTTGACCTCGCGGATACCCGTCACATGGTCAGCCAGCCACTGGATTACCTGGCAGCCGGAGGGACGAATCAGGCAAATATCCTGAGCCTCGACCTGGGTTTCCGTTACCGCGTAGGAACCGTGGGTACGCTGGATGCTGTGGGCTTCGCCGTAAACTTGATAGATACCACCAACGGCGATGTTCCCCGGTTCCGCGACGGCAGCGGGCACGTTGACGACCAGGGCGCTTGTTCGGTCGTTCAGGCCGGTCGCCAGGTCAACCCGGTGGCCGAAGGCAATGCAGCCGTGGCGGTTCTTCGAGCGGATGCGGGTCAGGCGGACGGTGGCGCTGACCAGATTCGGGGCCGGCGCACTCATCGGGGGAGCCGTCCGGTTTCTTCCATGAACGAGGCAAGCAGCTTGTAGCGCTCCAGCATCGCCTTGGCCTGGGCCAACTCGGTACGCAAGGCCGCATTCTCTTGTTCAAGCGAGTTCAGCCTCTGGCCGTCTTGGCGGCGCTGCTTGGCTTCCCGGTCACGCATCGGCTGCTCGGCATCAGCAGGGGCCTCAGTTAACGGGGGCAGGATGCCACCCTCTCGCAAGTTGCGCTCAAGAGCTTCCAGTGCGCTTTTGATGGAGGGGTTCTGCCCCAGTGCGCTTTTGCCAAAACCACATTCAGCTGCGATTTCGGAGCGATTTAGTTTGCCCCTGTGAACATATTCGCGAAAATCCTCGTCCGACCTCGAGGACGCCCAGGCGAGGAAGGCCGATAGGTTCTTTACGGCGATTTGTTGTCCGCTGGCCACGGTTTAGGCCTCCTTCAGCGAGTTTTTGTCAGGTTCGACTGTGGCGACTTTGAAGGCCATTATAGTTCTGTTACCTGCTGACTGTTTTCCTCTACCTCTCCTGCACAGATAGGATTTTCTCAATGGCATCGCGAAACCCAGGTTTATGAATATTTCTACCCTTGGCATCCATCACTTCGCCACGGCTACCGATGGTAAGGCCAAGTGGTGATAGAACATTAGGGTCAATGGCTGCTTTCAGTGCAGCCAGCTCGGCATCGTTCAAGTTTGGTTGTTTCGATACAACTTGGCCAAGGGCTTGAGCTGCACCTAGGTAGATCGGCGCACCTGTGGCCTTTTCTTGTCGAGCAATCTTGTTCTTGAGAGACAATAATTCGTTGGCGAGTAGTGCGACGCTAGTGCGCAGCACCGTGTCCTTAATGTGGCCGATCCAGTCATTGGGAGAGGGCTTTTTAGCAACGCTCCCATGGGGCGAAATCAGTTTCCATGCCTGGATCAGTTCGCGGTAATGCTCGCCGGTCTTATTGGCGATGGACTTCTCGCCTGGAATCGGTAGTCCACGGTCTTTTCCAAGGGTAACAATGGTCTTGTAGGAGAAGTCGGAAGATCCGCGCTCATGCAACAGCCGACACGTTTCGTTGACGGCTTCCAAGCTAAACTTGCGGCGGCTATCGCTGGCCTCGTTCATCAGTCGCTCGAAGGTTTCCTGAGGCGAAACAAGTTTTTCATTCATAAGTCTGAGCCTCGTGAGAAATATGGTATGCACGGTTGAGATTGGAGAGAAGCTGTTCAATTTCGGTCGAAATACGCGTCATCTCCGGTTCATGGGTATCAATATCAAGCAGCATCAGGTCGCCCGAAATCAGGCTGTCGATTTTTTCCCAAGAGCCCAAGCGCTGAAGCAGAAGCTGGTTCAACTCGTTAGCAACGATCAGCTTTTGTTCGTCGTCGAGCCGGAACATTGCAGGTGCCAATCCATTGTTCTCGGCCATGCGGTCTATGGCTTGGGCGATCAGAGGCACGGCGCGCGAAGGATTGGCCGACCGATAGATGGTCGCGTTCTGGCAGATTTCAGCCAGCAGGTGGTAGTTCGAGTTGGATTCTTCGTAGGCCACGACGACCTCAGCAAGATCATCAGCTGCGATCAGCCTCACACCATTATTGCCTTCGCCGTTTTGCTTTCCCTCATTGATCAACTTTAGACATCCTTGCACGTAGCGGTTAATGGCGACGTAATCAGCCAGCAGAGAGTCGAGTTTTGCTGCACTTTGCTGCTGGTTGGCGCTTACCTGCTTTCGTTTCAATTGCTGAGTATCCGGCTGGTTCGCCTGGCAGGCGTCGTAGAACGCTTGCTCAAGCTGTTCGACCTCTGCGGTAAAATCGTGATAGCGCTTACTTTCTATATGGCTCTCCAGTGCAATTTCGTTTGCGATAGCCACCAAGCCGCCGAGAAACGGGACGCCAGTGATAAAGAACCGGCAATGCGGACAATTCTTCTTTCCGAGATAGCCAATTTCCACGGCGGCATAGACGTTGTAAGCTGTTTTATTCGAGTCGATCAAGGATTTCCCGCCTTCTTCGCAGGCAGCGGCTGACATGGGGCAGATGCCGTGATCGAATACTATGCAGGCCGATTTCGGTACATCGGATTCGAGCAACAGGCGATTGCCGTCTGTTGCAATCAGCTGTCCACGAAGCGAGTGTAGCCCCTCACTTCTAATCGTATTGGCACACCCCTCCATGGCTTTCTGCATGGCACGTTTCTCAGCCTCCCCCATCACTCGCAGCATCTGCTCTCTGTTCAATTTGGTGTAATAAATTGTCATCACCAACGAGGCATGCCCGACCAGCTTTGAGATGACTGCAATGGGCGCATCGCCGTCAACGACGAATGCGGTAATGAGGCTGACGCGAAGGCTGTGTGGGGTATACGGGCTGAGATAGGGCGAGTGTTTTGTGAAACTCGGGTTCTCGATAGCCAGATTCTCGCCTTCGCGTTGAATTGCATAGAGCAACGCTGGCAAGGTATTCACAAAGGCAGAGGAGGTTGAAATTGGTTTGCCCGAGGCCTCAGTACGGAATAAAAAGCATTGGGTGCCACGCGCCTGCAAAACTTTTGAATTGTACTTTCTGTCAAGACCAATATCAGTCCAGTAGGTCGGTTCGCTCAAGGGGTTGTACTTGGCCTGCCAGTTGCGCAGCAGCAAGAACCAATAGACCAAATCATCGGGAATCCAATCAACCTCGTAGCTGCCCTCTTTGATCCCGGTCTTGTTGGTGGTGATGAAGAGTTTCGGGGCGTCCTTGTTGCCACGCTGTACGGCGGCTTGGGGTCGCCGCTTTTTGCTTCCTTTCCCAGCTAGGGTGGAGGTGTTATTCTCCCAGCGGATACCGCCATTTTCAGCATCTAGGACTGCGATTTCCTTATCCGCCTCGCCGCTATCTAGCCACAGAATCTGCTGGCCGCGTAGCGGGTAGCGCAGCAGCGTATAGAGCGCCACGAAGCGAACGGGTGACCAAATCTGATAGGCGTCCGCCTTCGTCCCCCTATTGCGCCAAACGCAGTTCGGATCGTTTCGGTCGATGACGGCCTCATCAACCTCTATCCAATCGTTCCGGGCATTAAAAAACTCTTGCAGGTGGGGCAAGTCTTGCAGGCTAGGGCAGGTCTGCAATACCTGCTCGCCGTTCGGCACGAGAAAATTACGCGCCCGGAGGATGTATTCATAAGCGAGGGGCACTTTCGTGGACTGGCTCGGCTTTGCGTAGGTCAGGCTGTCAGCAAAACCGGCGAGCACGGTCACAAATGGGTTGCGGTACTCGGGAAGCACGATGCGCTCATCGGCATCTTCGTCGGTGCAGTAATCATTAAGCAGCCACTCGAAAAATGCTGTGATAGCCGTATGAAATGGCTTTCTCAAAGACTCAGCCTGATCCTCAATGAATTTCTGATATTGAGCCGCGTTAAACCGGTTTTCGCGGAGTAATAGATAGCGTGAATCGTCAGGTAAACCCAGTGGTCGATAATAATTAGCCAAAAATGCCCTAATCGCTGACCGCTTGCCTTGCGGATCGTTAACGTCCTTTAGCCAACGCTCAAAATCGCTCCATATTTCTGGGTGCTCGCCCTCAATAGCGGAAGGATGCTCCTTGCCCATGAAGGCGAACCAGTCGATCCAGCCGGCATTAGCATAGGTAATATTAGGGTTGGCCGGTAGTTTCGGGTCTTCGCGGTAGCGTTTCTGGTATTCAGGCTGGCTCTTGATGCCAAGCGCCTGGACTGCCGCCTGAGTCTCGGCGTAGGTCGGGTACAGGTCGGATCGTTCATTGCCCAGGAAGTGGTACCAGTCGATCCAGCCGGTATCGGTATAGAGCTTATTTGGGGTGGCCGGCAGCCTAGGGTCTTCTCGGTAGCGCTTCTGGTATTCAGGCTGTCTCTTGATGCCCAGCGCCTGGGCTGAGGCCTGAGCCTCGGCGTAGGTCGGGTACAGGTCGGGCTTTTCATTACCCAGGAAGTGGTACCAGTCGATCCAGTCGGCATTAGCATAGGTAATATTAGGCTTGGCCGGCAGTCTCGGGTCTTTGCGGTAGCGCTTTTTGTAGTCGAGTTGTGTCTTGATGCCCAGTGCCTGGGCTGCGGCTTGGGCCTCTACGTAGGTCGGGTACAGATCGGGCCGTTCATTGCCCAGGAAGTGGTACCAGTCGATCCAGCCGGCATTAGCATAAATATTATTAGGGTTGGCCGGCAGCCTCGGGTCTTCGCGGTAACGCTTAAGGTAGTCATTACTGCTCTTGATGCCCAGCGACTGGGCTGAGGCTTGGGCCTCGGCGTAGGTCGGGTACAGGTCGGGCCGTTCATTGCCCAGGAAGACGTACCAGTCGATCCAGCCTGCCTTGGCATAGGTAGTATCAGGATTGGCCGGCAGCCTCGGGTCTTCGCGGTGGCGCTTCTCGTAGTTGGGGTGGCTCTTGATGCCCAGCGCCTGGACTGCCGCCTGAGCCTCGGCGTAGGTCGGGTACAGGTCGGGCCGTTCATTGCCCAGGAAGTGGTACCAGTCGATCCAGCCTGCCTTGGCATAGGTAGTATCAGGATTGGCCGACAGCCTCGGGTCTTCGCGGTAACGCTTGTAGTCATTACGGCTCTTGATGCCCAGCGCCTGGACTGCCGCCTTGGCCTCGGCATAGGAGTAAAAATTCTTTTTCCTCGCTCGCATCAGTTTAACTCTTTACCGAGTTGCAGTATTTGGGTGCCTGTGTGCCGTTCAGACAGACGCGACTCCATTTCAAACAAGCTGTTTCGGAAGTCATCAGAAGTTGGCTGCGTATAGGTACTGCTAGAATCAATTGACTGGTGATGCATCGCGGTTTTGATGCTCAGCGCCGGGATATTCGCTGCCGCCATTCGCTGGCCGAAAGCATGCCGATGTCCATGTGGAGTCGTACCCAAGTGCTTTCCGTGCTCCAGGCCAATACGCTTCACTGCGAGGCTATGGGCCTTGCGAAACATGTGATGAGAGTAAGGCTGACCATTGCGATTAGTGAATGCATAGGGATGCTGGGCATTGGCTGCTGGACTGACCCGCTGTTTCAAGTGGTAGTCACGCCAGAGCTTGACAAATATCATTCCGGCTGCCGAGGGGAAGAAGAAAACCTCGAAACACTGGCAAACCTCATCGGTAATCAGAGGGTTTTTCCATCCGAGGTAAAGTGGGTCGGTCTTTAGCAGTTCCTTGCGAGGCAGTAAACCGTAGCGCTCTTGTAGGTGGACTGTTCGCCTGGTCTTTCCGTCCGGAGCCAAACCATAATCGGGATGATATACCCGAACAATGACATTGCCATTCTCAACCGTCACATCATCGGACCAGAGCGAAAGCGCTTCGGACAGCCTCAAGCTACCGTAATGCATGAGCAACGTGATTAGCACATTGCGAAGGTCAATCGGCCCCCGCATATCCCTAGCTCGCCTGCGAAATCCTTCATTAACCAGAAAATCGATCTTGCCCTCAGGGAAGGTTTTGGCCGGGGTAAGATCATCAACTGGTAATCGTCGAGCGCGAACCGCTCTCGACTGACCTGTCTTTGGCTTGGAACGCCAGAGGTGGGATAGAAAGGCGTTGTCTTTTCGGTGCGAGTAGGCTGCCCAATTCAACCGTTCCTCGTAACGGGTTGCCTTCCGCCAGGGATTGAGTTGGAGTTCGGCCTTTTGGTTGATCTCTGCCAGCCAATCCGTGAACTGGGTGATGTGGCCGATCAAATTGCTAGCATTGTCGGGTAGCCTAGCTCGCCAGTATAGCCCTGATGTGTCACGTCCACTTTCAATTGTGCCGGTGAACAGCGCGTTGGAGAATTCGGTGAAAAGCGCCGCTGGCTTCTCGAAGACGCCTTGGTGGGTATCCATATAATCCAACAGCAACTGGATCGCTAGGGTCGCGGCGTCCTGCCATGACCGGCTCATGGTTCTCTTTCCGTACATATAGAGAACGAACTGGTCGAGAGCGCCGTTATCCGTCACGACAACGGGCAATACAGCCTTCTGCCCGGTCGCGCCAATTACCGTTCTGTATTCGCGGTGAGATGATTTAAAAGTTAGATTCATCGAGAATTGGCCTGCCTGAGCGTTTGTTTTCGTACATTTCAATGGCTTCGCTTGAGCGAAGTATTATGATGTCGGGAGTTGCGTGGGTGGGTTTGGATGGGCTGATTTTTAATGCTTGTGTGCGGTAATTTTGAACGGTAGGGTCTCGCTCAAGTTCAACTGCATAGGCAATTTCGAGTTTGCTTTCCTGAGGAATTGCTCCGCCGGCCTTTCTGCTCGGAAAAAGTGAGGTCCTGTGTCCGCGGTCGCCTTGATGAATGCGTAGTTGCCCGTGCAGCGTCCCAGCGATATTTGGGGCTGTTTGGAGGGCGTGGTTTATCTGGGGAAGTTTGTAGTTTGAGTTCGAGTCATATCGACCGCTGTTTACGAAAGACTCGAGCTTAGAGGGAGGTGTTGCCGGGAAGAGGACTGCTGTGGATTCGAAGGGGAACGAAGATTGATCCTGCTGAGTGTCAGAATCAATAGTATTTTTTTCCGTATCTTTTCTTTGCATAGCAGTGCACCATGACAAAATTAGTCATTTTGCACTGCTACGCAAGCGTTCGGATTAATGCAGAAAACCGATACTCATCGCGTTAACAGTGGAGATGATCCCCCCCTATTGAGATGCAGAATAGACCGCCTTTGCTTGCTAAGCAAGGGTGCTGCAGGGCGCAATTTTGTGCGCGCTGACCCGGTAGACAGATCACCTAGGCCGACAAACTGCTGCACGGCGAAGAGCCGTATGTCTGCGCGGACGCTGGCTACACCGGCGTCGAAAAACGTGCCGAGCATGCAGGCCGCGAAGTCATCTGGTCGGTTGCCGCTCGCCGCAGTACCTACAAACCGCTCGGCAAGCGCAGCCTGCTCGGGCGCATGATTCGCCAGATTGGAAGGCCAAGGCCTAGGTGCGCGCCAAGGTTGAGCATCCGTTCCGGGTGATCAAGTGCCAGTTCGGCTGCACCAAGGTGCGTTTCCGGGGTGGTAAGGGATTGTAGAGGGGGGATTTAGGACTTCACATAGGGGTAAATAATCTACCAGGACATGGTCAAGTTCTGGGGCAAGCTGTTCGGCATCAACTTCGCCCTCGGCGTCACCACCGGGCTGACCATGGAGTTCCAGTTCGGCACCAACTGGGCCTACTACAGCCACTACGTCGGCGACATCTTCGGCGCGCCGCTGGCCATCGAGGGGCTGATGGCGTTCTTCCTCGAGTCGACCTTCATCGGCCTGTTCTTCTTCGGCTGGGATCGCCTGTCCAAGGTGCAGCACCTGGTGGTCACCTGGCTGGTGGCGCTGGGCTCGAACCTGTCGGCGTTGTGGATCCTGATCGCCAACGCCTGGATGCAGAACCCGGTGGGCGCCGAGTTCAACTACCAGACCATGCGCATGGAGCTCACCGACTTCGGTGCGCTGATCTTCAACCCGGTGGCGCAGGTCAAGTTCGTGCATACCGTGGCGGCCGGCTACGTCACCGGGGCGGTGTTCGTCCTCGCCATCTCCAGCTGGTATCTGCTGAAGAAGCGCGACCTCGGCTTCGCCCGCCGCTCGTTCGCCATCGCCTCGGCCTTCGGTCTGGCTTCGATCCTCTCGGTGATCGTCCTCGGCGACGAGTCCGGCTACGAGATCGGCGACGTGCAGAAGACCAAGCTGGCGGCCATCGAGGCCGAGTGGGAAACCCATCCGGCGCCCGCCGGCTTCACCCTGTTCGGCCTGCCCAACCAGGAGGAAATGCGCACCGACTACGCGGTGAAGATTCCCTGGGCGCTCGGCCTGATCGCCACCCGTTCGCTGGACGAGGAGGTCAAGGGCATCAAGGACCTGATCGTCGAGCACGAGGCGCGCATCCGCAACGGCATGGGCGCCTACGCGCTGCTCGAGCGGCTGCGCGGCGGCGAACAGAGCGCGGAAACCGTCGCCGCCTTCGAGCAGGTCAAGCACGATCTGGGCTACGGCCTGCTGCTGAAGAAGTACACGCCGAACGTGGTCGACGCCAGCGAGGAACAGATCCAGCTGGCCGCCAAGGACACCATTCCCCACGTGTTCAGCCTGTTCTGGAGCTTCCGCGCCATGGTCGGCTCCGGCTTCCTGATGCTGGCGCTGTTCGCCTGCGCCTTCTGGGCCTCGGCGAAGAAGAACGAGGAGAGCAAGCCCTGGCTGCTCAGGTGGGCGCTGTTCAGCCTGCCGCTGCCGTGGATCGCCGCGCAGACCGGCTGGTACGTGGCCGAGCATGGCCGCCAGCCGTGGTCGATCGGCGAGGTGCTGCCGACCCACCTGTCGGCTTCCAGCCTGAGTACCGGCGACGTCTGGGGCTCGCTGATCGCGCTGATCGCCTTCTACAGCCTGCTGCTGGTGATTGAGATGTACCTGATGATCAAGTTTGCCCGCCTGGGGCCGTCCAGCCTGCACACCGGCCGCTACCACTTCGAGCGGCTGGCCGGCGCGCCAGCGGCCCAGGCCTGAGGAGAGACTGCCATGTTCGACTACGAAACGCTGAAGCTCATCTGGTGGGTGCTGATCGGCGTGCTGCTGATCGGCTTCGCCCTCACCGACGGCTTCGACATGGGCGCCATGGCGCTGATGCCCTTCGTCGGCCGGACCGACAACGAGCGGCGGGTGGCGATCAACACCATCGCCCCGCACTGGGACGGCAACCAGGTGTGGTTCATCACCGCCGGCGGCGCGCTGTTCGCCGCCTGGCCGATGGTCTATGCGGTGGCCTTCTCCGGGCTGTACTGGGCGATGCTGCTGGTGCTGTTCGCGCTGTTCTGCCGCCCGGTCGGCTTTGACTACCGCAGCAAGCTGGAGAACCAGAAGTGGCGCGGCGCCTGGGACTGGGCGCTGTTCGTCGGCGGCGCGGCCCCGGCGCTGCTGTTCGGCGTGGCCTTCGGCAACCTGTTCCTCGGCCTGCCATTCCGCCTCGACGAGCTGATGCGCTCGACCTACGAAGGCTCGTTCTTCGCCCTGCTGCACCCGTTCGCCCTGCTCGCCGGGGTGGTCAGCCTGAGCATGCTCTGCGCCCACGGTGGCGCCTGGCTGATGCTGCGCACCGACGCCGACCTGCACCAACGCTCGCGCCGGGCCACCCAGCTGTGCGCGCTGGTATTCCTGGTCAGCTTCGCGGCGGCCGGCGCCTGGCTGGCGCTGGGTATCCAGGGCTTCAGCCTGGTCGGCGGCTTCAGTGATCTGGGCGCGGCGCTCAACCCGCTGCACAAGCAGGTGAGCCTCGACAACAGTGGCTGGCTGGCCAACTACGCCCAGTACCCGCTGACCCGATTCGCCCCGCTGGTGGGCCTGGCCGGCGGCGTGCTGGCGCTGCTCGGCGCGCTGTTCAATCGTGGCTTTGTGGCCTTCCTCGGTAGCAGTCTGGCCATCGTCGGCACCATCTGCACTGCGGGCTTTGCGCTGTTCCCCTTCGTGTTCCCGTCGAGTCTCGACCCGGCGTCGAGCCTGACCGTGTGGGACGCGGTGTCCAGCCACAAGACCCTGGGCATCATGCTGGTGGTGGCGGGGATCTTCGTGCCGCTGATCCTGCTTTACACCCTGTGGTGCTACACCCGCATGTGGGGCCGGCTGACCGACAAGACCATCGAGAGCAACCCGCACGGGCTGTATTGATTAGCACGGGTCTGAGGGAGGCCCGCCCTCGGAGCGATGCTCTTTTGCCTTGGCGGGCCTGTGTCCCGCATCGCCGCGAGGGCGCGCCTCCTACAGAAGAGCGCACAGAGACGTACGTACGAGCCCCGCACGGGGCCAAGGAGAACGACAGATGTGGTACTTCGCCTGGATTCTCGGCGTGCTGCTGGCCTGCAGCTTCGGCATCGTCAACGCGCTGTGGCTGGAAACCACCCAGGACCTCGACGAGGGCGAGGCCGGTGACGACTGAAGGACGCCCCTGGCTGCAGCGCGGCACCAGCCGCGCGGTTTCCCTGCTGCTCGCCGCGCCGCTGGCGCTGGTGCTGCTGATCCATCCCGCCGCCATGCTCGACGCCGAGGGCCGCTACAGCCACGGCCTGCTGATGCTGGTGATGTGGGGCATCTCCAGCGGCTTCATCCACGGAGTCGGCTTCGATCCTTACAGCCGCCTGTGGCGCACGATCTTCCACCCGCTGGGGGGCTGGCTGCTGATGGCGCTGGGTTACGGAATGCTCTGGCAGGCGTCCTTTCAATAGGAATGCTCAATCGAGAGGCTTGAATCAATCAAATGGGATTGGCGGACAGACGGTCGTAGGATGTTTCCCAAGTCGCCAGCCAAGTCAGCCCGACAGTGACATTCAGCTGCCTGAACACTGATCGTCGGCAACCCCAACGGCAGGCATCTCCCCTAATCTGAAACAGATCAACCCCGATTTGCAGAGGAACATTGCCAGCATGCTCGACGCCAACCTGAAAACCCAGTTGAAGGCCTACCTCGAGAAGGTCACCCTGCCGTTCGAGATCGTCGCGTCCCTGGATGACGGCGCCAAATCCCAGGAAATGCTCGCCCTGCTCGAGGACATCAATGCCCTGAGCGACAGGATTGCCTTGGATACCGCAGGCCAGGATGCCCGCGTGCCCTCGTTCGGCTTCCGTCGCGACGGCCAGGAGGTCGGTCCGCGCTTCGCCGGCATCCCGATGGGCCACGAGTTCACCTCGCTGGTACTCGCCCTGCTGCAGGTCGGTGGCCATCCGTCGAAGCTGGCGGCCGAGGTGATCGAGCAGATCAAGGGCCTGCAGGGCGAATTCAACTTTGAAACCTATTTCTCGCTGTCCTGCCACAACTGCCCGGACGTGGTGCAGGCGCTCAACCTGATGGCGGTGCTTAACCCCAACATCAAGCACGTGGCCATCGACGGCGCGCTGTTCCAGGACGAGGTGAACCAGCGCCAGATCATGGCGGTGCCGAGCATCTACCTCAACGGCGAGCCGTTCGGTAACGGCCGCATGGGCGTCGAGGAGATCCTCGCCAAGCTGGACACCGGCGCCGGTTCACGCGACGCCGAGAAGCTCAACGCCAAGACCGCCTTCGACGTGCTGGTGGTCGGCGGCGGCCCGGCCGGCGCCTCGGCGGCCATCTACGCCGCGCGCAAGGGCATCCGCACCGGCGTTGCCGCCGAGCGCTTCGGCGGCCAGGTGCTGGACACCATGGCCATCGAGAACTTCATCTCGGTTCAGGAAACCGAAGGTCCGAAACTGGCCCGCGCGCTGGAAGAGCACGTGCGCCAGTACGAGGTCGACATCATGAACCTGCAGCGCGCCAGCAAGCTGATCCCGGCCGAGACCGAGGATGGATTGCACGCCGTGCAGTTCGAGAATGGCGGCGAGCTGCAGGCGAAGACCGTGATTCTCGCCACCGGCGCGCGGTGGCGGGAGATGAACGTGCCGGGCGAGCAGCAATACCGCGGCCGCGGCGTGGCCTACTGCCCGCACTGCGACGGTCCCCTGTTCAAGGGCAAGCGCGTGGCGGTGATCGGCGGCGGCAACTCCGGCGTCGAGGCGGCCATCGACCTGGCCGGCATCGTCGCCCACGTCACCCTGCTGGAGTTCGGCGAACACCTGCGCGCCGACGCGGTGCTGCAGAACAAGCTGCGCAGCCTGGCCAACGTCACGGTGATCACCATGGCGCAGACCACGGAGGTCAAGGGCGACGGCCAGAAGGTCACCGGCCTGGTCTACAAGGACCGCCACCACGATGCGGTGCACGAGGTCGAGCTGGAAGGCATCTTCGTGCAGATCGGCCTGCTGCCCAACAGCGACTGGCTGAAGGGTACCGTCGAGCTGTCGCGCTTCGGCGAGATCGTCATCGACGCCAGGGGCCAGACCAGCATCCCGGGCGTGTTCGCCGCCGGCGACGTGACCACGGTGCCGTACAAGCAGATCGTCATCGCCGTGGGCGAGGGCGCCAAGGCCTCGCTGAGCGCCTTCGACCACCTGATCCGCCAGGGCTGATCGGCCCGTAACGGCAACACCCGCTGCGGAGCGATCCGCGGCGGGTGTTTTTTTGCGTGAGAAAACCAGAAAGGGTATTGGCTAAGCCTCAAATAGGAATTAATCTCAAATGAGATTTCCTAGCAGGAGTGCTGCCATGACCTTTCTGATCGATGCCTGGCTGGATCGCCCGCAACCCTACCTGCGCATCCTCGACCGCGACAGCGGCCGGGTCTGCGCCCACCTCGGCCCCCAGGCCATTGCCGACCTGCAGGAGCAGGGCGACCTGGACCTCGCCAGTCTCAACAGCAGCGAGCCATCGGTGCTCAAGGAGCTGCTGCAGAGCCTGTTCCTGTTCTACTACGCCCGCGCACTCGGGCCGCAGAGGGCTTGAGGCGCATGGTCGGCCATCCGGCCGGCCTGGCTCTGATTATTTAAATCTATTATTTGGAATAAATCGATTGACACTCATGGCCATTTGGGTAGAATTGCCGGCGCGGGATGGAGCAGTCTGGTAGCTCGTCGGGCTCATAACCCGAAGGTCGTAGGTTCAAATCCTGCTCCCGCAACCATTTATGAAAAAAGGCCACTCAAACGAGTGGCCTTTTTTCGTTGGGCGATTCCTGCCGGCGGGTATCCCCACGCGGCGACCAGGCGCCGCGTGGGGAAGTCGAGGGTCAGGCCAGATCGAAGCGGTCAGCGTTCATGACCTTGGTCCAGGCGGCGACGAAGTCCTTGACGAACTTCTCCTGGTTGTCGTCCTGGGCATAGACCTCGGCGTAGGAACGCAGCACCGAGTTGGAGCCGAACACCAGATCCACGCGGGTCGCGGTCCACTTGACGGCACCGCTCTTGCGGTCGCGGATCTCGTACAGGTTGCGGCCGGTCGGCTTCCACTCGTTGGCCATGTCGGTCAGGTTGACGAAGAAGTCGTTGCTCAGCGCGCCGACCCGGTCGGTGAACACGCCATGCTTGCTGCCGCCATGGTTGGTGCCCAGCACGCGCAGGCCGCCGACCAGCACGGTCATCTCCGGCGCAGTTAGGCCCATCAGCTGGGTGCGGTCGAGCATCAGCTCCTCGGCACTGACCTTGTAGTCCTTCTTCAGCCAGTTGCGGAAGCCGTCATGCAGCGGCTCCAGCACCTCGAAGGACGCCACGTCGGTCATCTCCTGGCTGGCGTCGCCACGGCCCGGCGCGAACGGGACGCTGACGTCGAAGCCGGCAGCCTTGGCCGCCAGCTCGACACCGAGGTTGCCGGCCAGCACTATCACGTCAGCGACGCTGGCGCCGCTGGCGGCGGCGATGCCTTCGAGGACCTTCAGCACCTTGGCCAGACGCACGGGCTCGTTGCCTTCCCAATCCTTCTGCGGGGCGAGACGGATGCGCGCGCCGTTGGCGCCGCCGCGATTGTCCGAACCGCGGAAGGTGCGCGCGCTGTCCCAGGCGGTGCTGACCAGCTCGCTGATGCTCAGGCCGCTGGCGGCGATCTTCGCCTTGACCGTGGCGACGTCGTAGTCGCTGCGACCGGCCGGCACCGGGTCCTGCCAGAGCAGGTCTTCGGCCGGCACTTCCGGGCCGATGTAGCGGGCCTTGGGTCCCATGTCGCGGTGGGTCAGCTTGAACCAGGCGCGGGCGAAGGCGTCCTCGAACGCTGCGGGGTCCTTGTGGAAACGTTCGGCGATCTTGCGATACTCCGGGTCCATCTTCATCGCCATGTCGGCGTCGGTCATCATCGGGTTGTAGCGGATCGACGGATCCTCGACATCGACCGGCTTGTCTTCTTCCTTGATGCTTACCGGTTCCCACTGGAAGGCACCGGCCGGGCTCTTCTTCAGCTCCCACTCGTGGTTGAGCAGCATGTCGAAGTAGCCGTAGTCCCACCGGGTCGGATTGGTGGTCCAGGCGCCTTCCAGACCACTGGTCACGGTGTCGCGACCGACGCCGCGCTTGGTCTTGTTGTTCCAGCCCAGGCCTTGCTCTTCGACATCCGCCGCTTCCGGCTCGGGGCCGAGCAGCGCGGCGTCACCATTGCCGTGCGCCTTGCCCACGGTGTGGCCGCCGGCGGTCAGGGCGACGGTTTCCTCGTCGTTCATCGCCATGCGCGCGAAGGTTTCGCGCACATCCCTGGCGGTCTTCAGCGGATCGGGCTGGCCGTCGACGCCCTGCGGGTTGACGTAGATCAGGCCCATCATCACCGCGGCCAGCGGGTTCTCCAGATCGCGCTCGCCGGAGTAGCGGCTGTTGGGGTTGTTGGTGGGGGCCAGCCATTCCTTCTCGGAGCCCCAGTAGATGTCCTTCTCGGGATGCCAGATGTCCGCGCGACCGAAGCCGAAGCCGAAGGTCTTGAAGCCCATCGATTCGTAGGCCACGTTGCCGGCCAGCACGATCAGGTCGGCCCAGCTGAGCTTGTTGCCGTACTTCTTCTTGATCGGCCAGAGCAGGCGACGCGCCTTGTCCAGGTTGGCGTTGTCCGGCCAGGAGTTCAGCGGCGCGAAGCGCTGGTTGCCGGTGCCCGCACCACCTCGGCCGTCGGCCACGCGGTAGCTGCCGGCGGCGTGCCAGGCCATGCGGATCATCAGGCCGCCGTAGTGGCCCCAGTCGGCCGGCCACCAGTCCTGGCTGTCGGTCATCAGGGCGGTGAGGTCGCGCTTGAGCGCGGCGAAGTCGAGCTTCTTCACTTCCTCGCGGTAGTCGAAGTCGCCCAGCGGATTGGTCTTGCTGTCGTGCTGGTGGAGGATGTCGAGGTTGAGGGCGTTCGGCCACCATTCCATGTTCGAGTTGCTGGTGGCCGTATTGGCCCCATGCATCACCGGGCACTTGCCTGCAGTGTTCATCTTGTTCTCACTCATATCCGTCTCCGATCCTGGCTTCGTTGCCTGAAATTGGCGCGTCTCGCGGCATACCCGGGAAGAGGGTGGGTACAGTCCCGGGGTTGCTGTCCGAAACGGGTTCAACATTTATAGCCCGAGTAGTGCCCGAGCATAAGCAAAAAAGGCATGCATTAAATTTATCTGCCCGATAGGGAAAATTGCCCGGATGCGGCCTTGCTGAGCGGCGTCGTGGAAGTCGGGGTAGGTCAGTTCGACGTTACGCAGGGTCGGCACTGGGGTGATTGCCTCAGGTCAAGCCGTGGCCGATTGGCGGAGCGTTCGGCGCATTGCGCTATTGCGCAGGTCGGCCGGATGGTATCCGGGCACTGGCCGAGCAAGCGCAGCGTAGATCTGTGCATGTGCCATGCTTCTTGTGCCGTCTGAACCGCCAGACATCGGCATGGCGGCAGGCGAGCGGTGCAGTCAGCCAGGAGGAGAGCCACGATGAAGAAGCATTTGTTCTGTGTTGGCGTCGAGGTCGGGCCGTCGCCGGCCGGCGCCCAGGCCGAGGCGTTCCAGGGCGCTCATGTGAATGTCTATGTTGGTGCAAACGAGCTGCGCGAGGCGCTCGCCCGTGTCGAGATTGCACTGCAACAGGACGGCTACCAGGTGATCTTCATCCGCGGATGCTGGGTGGTGGATTCGGAGTGCAACGACGGCTTCTGCCCTGTGGACCATCCACCAGCGGAGGTGAGCGGTGAGCTGTTGTTCAGCGACGCCGTCCATTACGGCATGTTCCGCGATCTGATCTCGGAGAATGACTACGGCTACTGATGCTCCGCGAGACAGGCAAACAGCGTGCGCACCCTCGCGCTAGCCGCCAGCGCGGCAGCTGCGGCTCAGCCGTCCTCGCCGTCACCGAGTTCGCTCAGTCGCCGCTCGTAGGCGGGGGCCGCGTAGATGCCCAGCGCTCCCGACAGCTCCAGCACCCGGGGCAGATCCCGGGTGTAAACCAGCACCATCTGCAAGGGTTGCTCCAGCGGCTCGCCGAAGTCGACCAGCTCATAGCCCTCCGTCTGCGGATACAGACTGCTCAGCTCGACCTGGATGCGCTCCAGGGCGGTCAACAAATCGACTTCGGCCAGATCCCCGGCCTTCAGAGTGCAAGGTGACTCGGCGCCGAAGGTGTCGAGCACCTGCTGGAACAGCTCATCGGCCTGCTTGGCCTGGAGCAGCACGCTGTCCGGCAAGCTGCCGAGCAGCACCCGTTCACCCAGCGTGATGGGCAGGTCGTCTTCGCGGTCGACGTCCGGATTGGCGGCGCGGAAGGCCTGCGGATCGGCATAGGCCAGGGTCGCCTCGCCGGCAATCCGCCGGATGTCTTCGTCGCCCAGGCTGCCCGAGCTGATCAGGGTGATCAGCTCCACCAGTTGCTCTTTCATGTGAGGACTCCCTGTTGCCAGTGTTAGTCAGCGCCGATGCCGCCTCCGGCTGCGTGCGGGCTGCCACTGCAACCATAGTCCAGCCTGGCCAGGCTCACTCCTGCAGTCAGATGATAAGCCGCAGGCTGAGCCGGCCGGGCGTCCTTGGCGTCGGTCACCAGATCATGGACGCTTTTCACTGTGGCTTTCCTGCACTGTGGGCTTGAGGGGCAGAGGGCCGCCGGCGAGGCCGTTGCGGCGCAGGCCGATGGCGTGATGGGTGGTCTGCGGATCGAGCTCGGCCAGCGCCTCGAACTGGCTGATGAACACCTTGCCGCCGAAATGCTCGAGGAAGTCCGACTGGCGCAGGCGGTCCATCACCGGACCCTTCACTTCCGAGAGGTGCAGCTGGATGCCGCCGACCTTGAGGCGCACGCTGATCGCCTCCAGGCTCTCCAGGGCGCTGGCGTCGATTAGATTGACCGCGGGGCACATCAGCACCAGGTGCTCGACCTCTGGATGCTGGCTGACCAGCGCGGCGATGCGGTCCTCGAGGAAGCGCGCATTGGGGAAGTACAGGCTTTCGTCGACGCGCACCGACAGTACCTTCGGGCTTTCCACCACGGCGAAGCGCTCGACGTTGCGAAAGTGCTCGCTGCCCGGCAACTGGCCGACCACCGCGATGTGCGGCTGGCTGGTGCGCCAGAGGAACAGCAGCAGCGACAGGCCGACGCCGAGCAGGATGCCGGCCTCGACGCCGACCAGCAGCACGCCGAGCATGGTGGCGACCATGGCCGCCGCATCCTGACGGGAGTAGCGCCAGGTGCGCCTCAGGGCGCCCAGGTCGACCAGGCTGAGCACGGCGACGATGATGGTCGCCGCCAGCACCGCCTGCGGCAGGTTGTGGAACAGCGGGGTGAAGAACAGCACGGTGATGGCGATGCCCACCGCGGTCAGCGCGCCGGCCAGCGGCGTCTGCGCGCCGGCATCGAAGTTGACCACCGAGCGGGCGAAGCCGCCGGTGACCGGGAAGCCACCGCTGAGCGCCGCCGCCACGTTGGCGCTGCCGAGGGCGATCAGCTCCTGGTTGGGTTCGATGCGCTGGCGGCGCTTGGCGGCCAGGGTCTGCGCCACCGACACCGATTCGACGAAACCGACCAGGCTGATCAGCAGCGCCGCCGGCAGCAGCTGCAGGGCCAGCGCCAGGTCCAGCGCCGGCAGGGTCAGGTCCGGCAGTCCGGTGGGCACCGCGCCGACCACCTTGACGCCGGCGGCGGCGAGGTCGAGGGCGCCGACCACCAGCACCGAGACCAGCAGGGCGACCACCGGGCCGGCCTTGGCCAGGTTGCCGGCCAGCCGCGGGGTGAAGCCCGCAGCCTGCAGCCAGCCACTGAGCCGGCTGCGCACCAGGAACAGGAATACCAGGCTGCTGCCACCGATGGCCAGGGTCGGCAGGTGGGTCTCGGGCAGGGCCGCGATCAGACCCTGCAGCAGCTGCGGGGCGTGCTCGCCGGAGGCCTGGATGCCGAGGATGTGCTTGAGCTGGCCGAGGGCGATGAGCAGGCCCGAGGCGCTGATGAAGCCGGAGATCACCGGGTGGCTGAGGAAGTTGGCGAGAAAGCCCAGACGCAGCACCGCCATCAGCAGCAGCATGACGCCGGACAGCATCGCCAGCAGCAGGGCGGCGCCGGCGTATTCGGCGCTGCCCGTGGCGAACAGCGGGCTCAGCGCGGCGGCGGTCATCAGCGAGACCACCGCCACCGGGCCGACCGCCAGGGCGCGACTGGTGCCGAACAGGGTGTAGGCCAGCAGCGGCAGGATGCTGGCGTACAGGCCGGTGACCGGCGGCAACCCGGCGAGCATGGCGTAGGCCAGGCTCTGCGGGATCAGCATCAGGGTCACGATCACCGCCGCCAGGCCGTCCTTGCCGGCGGCCTCGCGGTCGTACTGCCGTGCCCATTCCAGGCACGGCAGGTAGCGGGCGAGCCGCTCTCTCATTACTTCTTCTCCTCGGTGAAGTCACAGGCGGCCGGCGACTCGATCGGGCGCGGTTCGAACTCCAGGTGCTTGGGTTCGGCCATCCATTCGTGGCCCTTGAGCATCAGGTCGAAGTAGATGCTCGGCATCCACTTGGTCTTCAGCTCCCAGGCCAGGCGGCGCGGCACGCGGGGATCGAGGGGGAAGGTGGGTAGCAGTTTGCCGCCATAGCCGAACTCGGCGAGGATCACCTTGCCGCGCTCGACGGTCAGCGGGCAGGAGCCGTAGCCGTCGTAGATCGCCCGCAGCCCCCGTCCGCCGAGCACGCTGAGCACGTTCTCGGCCACCACCGGCGCCTGCTTGCGCACCGCCGCGGCGGTCTTGGCGTTGGGCGCGGAACACACGTCGCCGAGGCTGAAGATGTTGCCGTAGCGCGGGTGGCGCAGGGTTTCGTGATCGGCCTCGACCCAGCCGTCGGCGTTGGCCAGCGGGCTGCTGCGGACGAAGTCCGGAGCACGCTGCGGCGGCACGACATGCAGGAAGTCGAACTCGCGCTCCACCGTGCTGGTCTGCCCATCGGTGCCGGCGACCTTGAACCAGGCCTTGTGCGCCTCGCCGTCGACCTTGATCAGCGTCTCGTTGAAGTTGAGGTGGGCGCCGTAGCGCTCGACGTACTTCATCAGCGGCGGCACGAAGTCGGCGACGCCGAACAGCACGGCGCCGGCCGAGCAGAAGTCCACCTCGATGTTGGGCAGCACGCCCTGTTTCATCCAGTGGTCGCAGGACAGGTACATGGCCTTCTGCGGCGCGCCGGCGCATTTGATCGGCATCGGTGGCTGGGTGAACAGCGCCCGGCCTTTGCGCAGGCTCTGTACCTGTTGCCAGGTGTAGGGCGCCAGCTCGAACACGTAGTTGCTGGTCACGCCGTTCTTGCCCAGGGTTTCCCGCGCGCCCTCGATGGCGTCCCAGTTGAGGCTCAGCCCGGGGCAGACGATCAGGGCGCGGTAGCCGAGACGGCTGCCGTCCTCGAGGACCACCTGCTGCTGCTCCGGCTCGAAGGCGCTGGCGGCGGCGCGGATCCATTGGGCCTTGCTGGGGATGCAGCGGGCCATGGCGCGCTCGGTGCGCGCGCGGTCGAACACCCCGGCGCCGACCAGGGTCCAGCCCGGCTGGTAGTAGTGCTGATCGCGTGGCTCGACGATGGCGATGCGCAGGCCGGGGTCGCGCTTGAGCAGGCTGGCGGTGACCGCGCAGCCGGCGGCGCCGCCACCGATCACCAGCACGTCGTAGCGCGGCGTGTGGGCGTAGGCGGCCACCGGCTGGGGCTGGTTGGGCAGGGTCTGCCAGCGCTGCTCGAGGCGCGGCTGCAGGGCGGACAGGTCGTAGCCGGCCTCCTTGGCGGTGGCCAGCAGGGCCTCGGGGTCGAGGTGATGGGCCTCGGCCAGCGCCCACAGGGTGGTCGAGCGGGTGCCGGTGCGACAGAAGGCCAGCACCGGCCCCTTGACCTGCTCGAGCAGCTCGCGGAAGGCGATGACGTCCTGGTCGGTGATCTTGCCGGAAATCACCGGCAGGTCGTGGTACTCGAGGCCCGAGGCTTCGGCAGCGGTGCGCATCTCGGCGCTGCTCGGCTGGCCTTCGCCCTCGTTTTCCGGACGGTTGTTGATCACGCAGCGAAAGCCGCTGGCAGCGAGGGTACCCATGTCCGCGGGTTCCAGCTGGCCAGCCACGGCAATGAACGGGGTGAGACGCTTGATCGGTTGCATCTTGTTGTTCTCCTCAGGGTTGCCTGGGTCGAATCAGAGCAGGTCGAGCGGGATCTTCAGGTAGCGGGTGCCGTTGTCCTCGGCCGGCGGCAGCTCGCCGGCGCGCATGTTGATCTGCACCGAGGGCAGGATCAGCGTCGGCATGCCGAGCGTCGCGTCGCGGGCGCTGCGCATGGCGACGAACTGCTCCTCGCCGATGCCCTGGTGGATATGCACGTTGTGCTCGCGCTCGGCGCCGATGGTCGTCTCGTAGAGGTATTCCTCGCGCCCCGGTGCCTTGTAGTCGTGGCACATGAACACCCGGGTGGCGTCCGGCAGGCTGAACAGCTTGTCGTGGATCGAGTGGTACAGGGTGCGGGCGTCGCCGCCGGGGAAGTCGCAGCGCGCGGTGCCGTAGTCGGGCATGAACAGCGTGTCGCCGACGAAGGCGGCATCGCCGATCAGGTAGGTCATGCACGCCGGGGTATGCCCGGGGGTATGGATGGCGCGGGCCTCGACGCCGCCGACCTGAAAGGTCTCGCCGTCATGGAACAGGTGGTCGAACTGGCGGCCATCGGTGGCGAACTCGGGCTCGACGTTGAACAGCTTGCCGAAGGTGTTCTGGATCACCGAAATGCGGTCGCCGATGCCGAGCTTGCCGCCGAGCTGTTCCTTGAGGTAGTGGCCGGCGCTCATGTGGTCGGCGTGCACGTGGGTTTCCAGGATCCACTGCACGCTCAGGTCGTGCTCGCGCACGTAGGCAATCAGCTTGTCGGCGCTGTGGTGCGAGGTGCGGCCGGCGGCGGGATCGTAGTCGAGCACCGGGTCGACCAGCGCGCACTGGCGGCTGTGCAGATCGCTCACCACGTAGCTGTAGGTGAAGGTGGCGGGATCGAAGAAGGCTTCAACATGGGCGTTCATGGGACGGTTCTCCGTGCATGGCTGAATACCCGGCGGGGTATGTTGTGGCTACAGCCTACTGCGGTTTTTGGTTCTATGCATAGAATTAATTAGCATATGCGGCGACGCTCAATAACCTGGTCCTTCAGTGTGGACCAGGATGCCGGGCGGCGTGGTCTGCAGGAGGGGGCGCAGGCGCGGTGGGCGCGCGCGAGGCATAAAAAAACCGGAGCCAATGGCTCCGGTTTGTTGGGTACTGCGACGGCAATCAGGACGGGAACAGTTCGCCCAGCTTGAGGGCCAGCATCATGTCGCCTTCGGTGCGCAGCTTGCCGCCCATGAAGGCCTCCATGCCGCTGATCTCGCCCTTGAGGATGCCCTTGAGGGTGTCGCTGTTCATGATCAGGCTGACGCTGGGCGACGGAGCATCGCCGGGGGTGAGGGTGCAGGTGCCGTTCTTGATGCTCAGGTAGTAGTTTTCCGCGTCCTCGATATTGAACTGGAACACCATGTCGAGCCCTGCAGCGGCGCTTGCATTGAAGCGAGACTGCATGGTTTCGATGACTTTGGCGACGCTGCTCATGATTTCGTCCTTATTGATGGCGGAGAGGGGATTCGTGCCGGTGGCCGGTGGCGGTATGGGAGCGAGCGTATGGGGCAGCCTGTGGGCTGTCAACGGCCGGCATACGCGCGTTTGAATCGTGTCCAGGCCCCGACGCCGGCGCCTGCGGCTGGCCGCCATCGGGCCGCGCCGGTATGCTTGGCCCATTGACGCTCGCTGTCGAGCGCCCTTTGTAAGCCAAGGAGAATCCGTGGAGTTTCTTGTCGAGTATGCCGGTTTCCTGGCCAGGACGGCGACCGTGCTGGTGGCCATCCTCATCGTCCTGGTCGCCATTGCCGTGATGCGCCAACGCGAACGGCGTGCCGGTGGGCATCTGGATGTGCACAAGCTCAATGACTTCTACAAGAGCCTGCGCGACCGCCTGCAGGACGGCGTGCTGGACAAGGAACATCTCAAGGCGCTGCGCAAGCAGGAGGCCAAGGCCGAGAAGGCCGAGAAGAAGGCCGCCGGCCACAAGCCGCGGGTCTACGTGCTGGACTTCGACGGCGACATCAAGGCCTCGGCCGGCGAGCACCTGCGCCATGAAGTCACCGCGCTGCTGACCCTGGCCACCCCGCAGGACGAGGTGGTGGTGCGTCTGGAGAGCGGCGGCGGCATGGTGCACAGCTACGGCCTGGCCGCCTCGCAGCTGGCGCGCATCCGCCAGGCCGGCGTGCCGCTGACCGTGTGCGTCGACAAGGTGGCCGCCAGCGGCGGCTACATGATGGCCTGCATCGGCGAGAAGATTCTCGCCGCGCCCTTCGCCATCCTCGGCTCCATCGGCGTGGTCGCCCAGCTGCCCAACTTCCACCGTCTGCTGAAGAAGCACGCCATCGACTTCGAGGTGCTCACCGCTGGCGAGTACAAGCGCACCCTGACCGTGTTCGGCGAGAATACCGACAAGGGCCGCGAGAAGTTCCAGGAAGACCTGGACATCACCCACGAGCTGTTCAAGAACTTCGTTGCCCGCTACCGCCCGCAGCTGGCCATCGACGAGGTCGCCACCGGCGAGGTCTGGCTCGGCCAGGCGGCGCTGGGCAAGCATCTGGTCGACGAGCTGAAGACCAGCGACGAGTACCTGGCCGAGCGTGCTCAGCACGTCGAACTGTTCCAGCTGCGCTACCACGAAAAGAAGAGCCTGCAGGAGCGCGTCGGCCTGGCCACCAGCATGGTGCTCGACACCGTGCTGGTGCGCTGGTGGAGCCGTCTTTCCCAACCGCGTTTCTGGCAGTAATCCCATTTTCGCAGCGAGGAGTCGATGATGAGTCGTTTCAGGGCCTTGTGGGTCACCGAGAGTCGCCCCGGGGTATTCGATCAGCAGGTGATCGAGCGCGATCTTGCCGACCTGCCGGCGGGGGAGGTGCTGATTCGCGTGCGCTACTCCTCGCTCAACTACAAGGATGCGCTGTCCGCCACCGGTGCTCGCGGGGTGACTCGCCACTATCCGCATACTCCCGGCATCGATGCCGCCGGCGAGGTGGTGGAGTCCGCCTCCGCCGAGTTCCAGCCGGGCGATCAGGTGATCGTCACCGGCTACGATCTCGGCGTGAATACGCCCGGCGGCTTTGCCCAGTACATCCGCGTGCCGGCCGCCTGGGTGGTGCGCTGCCCGGTCGGCATGGGGCCGCGCGAGGCGATGTTGCTGGGCACTGCCGGCCTTACCGCCGGCTTGTGCGTGGACAAGCTGCAGCACGTCGGTCTCGATGCTGACGCCGGTTCGGTGCTGGTCACCGGCGCCTGCGGCGGCGTGGGCAGCGTCGCGGTGCTGTTGTTGACCCATCTCGGCTACACCGTGGCGGCCTCCACCGGCAAGCTGCAGCAGGTCGAGTTCCTCCATCGCCTCGGTGCGCAGCAGATCATCGACCGTGCGGTACTGCGCGAGGGGACCGATAAGCCGCTGCTGAAGATGCAGTGGGCCGGGGCGGTGGATTCGGTGGGCGGCGATCTGCTGTTCAACGTGGTCAAGTCGTTGCAGTACGGCGCCAGCGTGGCCTGCTGCGGTCTGACCGCCGGGGCGGACATGGCCACGGCCTCGGTGCTGCCGTTCATCCTGCGCGGCGTCAACCTGCTCGGCGTCGATTCGGTGGAGCTGCCGCGCGCGGTCAAGGCGGCCATGTGGGAGAAGCTGGCCGGGCCGTGGAAGCTCGAGACCCTGGAGCAGCTGGCTCGGGAGATCACGCTGGAGGAGTTGCCCGAGGCGATCAGCCAGATTCTCGCCGGGCGGATGGTAGGGCGCATGCTGGTGCGCATCGACTGAGAGCCTGCCACGATCTGCTGCGCGTCGGCCATGCGGCGTTGAAATCGGTTTCGGACAGTGACTTGCCACTGAACGCCCGCAAGGGCGGCCCCGAAGGGGCGAGCGGAGCGAGTCATGCCCATTTACACCCAGCAAACTCCGCTTCCTCAACCGACTTCACCTTGCCTGGCTCTAGCTCGCGAGATCGTGAACAGGCTCTGCGCCTAATCGACAGATGCACAACAAAAAGCCCCGCTCATGAGCGGGGCTTTTTGCTGACGGGGCGGAACTCAGCGGCGGCGGAACAGCGGCAGCGGCTGGTCGACTCCGGTCTGGTAGGTCACCGAGAAGTCCGACAGGCCCTTCAGCGCGTCGTACGGGTCGCGGTCCGGGCGCACGGCGAAGGCGTCGAAGCCGCAGCGCTGCATGAAGAACAGCTGGTCGCGCAGCACGTCGCCGATGGCGCGGATCTCGCCCTGGTAGCCATAGCGCTCGCGCAGCAGGCGGGCGCTGGAGAAGTGGCGGCCGTCGGTGAACGCGGGGAAGTCGAGGGCGATGACCTGGAAGTACTTGAGGTCGTCGACGATGTCCTCGATCTGCTCGTGGCTCTGCAGCCACACGCCCAGGCCGCCGTCGCGCACCTTGAGGGCGTGGCTGGATTCCAGCCACAGGCCCAGCGGCACGATCAGGTCGTCGCTGTTGGAGATGCCGTCGAGGCTGGCGTCGGCCGGCAGCAGGTGCCAGCGCTCGTCGATGACTTCGCCGTTCTTAATGATTCTTTGCATAGACGCGCTCCTTGAAGGTCTCGATGCCGATACGGCGGAAGGTATCGATGAAACGCTCGTCTTCGTTGCGCTTCTCCACGTAGACCTCGATGACCTTGGCGATCACGTCGGCCATGTCGTCCTGGGCGAAGGACGGGCCGAGGATCTGGCCGAGGCTGGCGTTGCGGCCGGCTTCGCCGCCCAGCGACACCTGGTAGAACTCCTCGCCCTTCTTGTCGACGCCGAGGATGCCGATGTTGCCGATGTGGTGGTGACCGCAGGCGTTCATGCAGCCGGAGATGTTCAGGTCTATCTCGCCGAGGTCGAACACGTAGTCGAGGTCGTCGAAGCGGCGCTGGATGGCTTCGGCGATCGGGATCGACTTGGCGTTGGCCAGCGAGCAGAAGTCGCCGCCCGGGCAGCAGATGATGTCGGTCAGCAGGCCGATGTTCGGCGTGGCCAGGCCCAGCTCGCGCAGCTCGTTCCACAGGGCGAACAGCTGGGCCTGCTCGACGTCGGCGAGGATGATGTTCTGCTCGTGGCTGGTGCGCGCCTCGCCGAAGCTGTAACGCTCGGCCAGGTCGGCGATGGCGTCGAACTGCTTGTCGGTGACGTCGCCGGGGGCGATGCCGGTCGGCTTGAGCGACAGGGTGACGGCGGCGTAGCCCGGCTTCTTGTGGGCGACCACGTTGCGCGAACGCCAGCGGGCGAAGCCCGGGTGCTCGGCGTCCAGGGCGGCCAGCGCAGCGCTCTGGTCCTGCAGGGCCTGGTAGGCCGGGTCGACGAAGTGCTGGGCCACGCGCTGCAGTTCGGCGTCGGTCAGGGTGGCCGGGCCGTCCTTGAGGTGCGCCCACTCGGCGGCGACGCGCTCGGCGAACACTTCCGGGGTCAGCGCCTTGACCAGGATCTTGATGCGCGCCTTGTACTTGTTGTCACGGCGACCGTAACGGTTGTACACGCGCAGGATGGCTTCCAGGTAGGTCAGCAGGTGCTGCCAGGGCAGGAATTCGTTGATGAAGCTGCCGACGATCGGGGTCCGGCCCAGGCCGCCGCCGACCAGCACGCGGAAGCCCAGTTCGCCGGCGGCGTTGCGCACCGGCTCCAGGCCGATGTCGTGCACCTCGATGGCGGCGCGGTCGGCGGCCGAGCCGTTCACGGCGATCTTGAACTTGCGCGGCAGGTGGGCGAATTCCGGGTGGAAGGTGGCCCACTGGCGGATGATCTCGCACCACGGGCGCGGGTCGATCACCTCGTCGGCGGCGACGCCGGCGAACTGGTCGGTGGTCACGTTGCGGATGCAGTTGCCGCTGGTCTGGATGGCGTGCATCTGCACGCTGGCCAGTTCGGCGAGCATGTCCGGCACGTCCTCCAGCTTCGGCCAGTTGTACTGGACGTTCTGGCGGGTGCTGATGTGGGCGTAGTTCTTGTCGTAGTCGCGGGCCAGCTTGGCGAGCATGCGCAGCTGGGGGGCGGAGAGCAGGCCGTAGGGCACGCAGACGCGCAGCATGGGCGCGTGGCGCTGCACATACAGGCCGTTCTGCAGGCGCAGCGGGCGGAATTCCTCTTCGCCCAGTTCGCCGGCCAGGTAGCGGGCGGTCTGGCCGCGGAACTGCGCGACCCGCTCCTCGATGATCCGTTGATCGTATTCGTCGTATACGTACATGTAATGGTCTGCTCTCAGGCTGTCAGCGAACTGCGGCGCTCTCTGCGGGGCGATGGCGGGTCCGCATGGTGCATCGGTTGCGCGCACGGCGGTGCACTCCGATGGAGTGTGGCGCACGATAGCAGCTCGTTTTTATGCAAGAAAGTGAAGAATAACTATATGTACATAACCAAACTAGATAAGCGCGGCCCGCGTGACCCGCTCTGAGCAAGCCGTGCGCGGTGCCGCGGGCGGCTAGGCCGCCCCGGCCGTCACCACCCGGTTGCGTCCCTGGTGCTTGGCGACATAGAGCGCCTGGTCCGCCTGTTTCAGCGCATGCTCGATGCCGGCGCTGCTCGCCGGGCAGTGGGCGACGCCCAGGGAGATGGTCACCGTCATGCCCTCGGGGATCGGGCTGTCGGCCACGCACTGGCGCAGGCGCTCGGCCACCGCACAGGCATCCGCCAGGGACGTCTCCGGCAGCAGGACCATGAACTCTTCGCCGCCATTGCGGCACAGCACATCGTTGCTGCGCGCCACCTGTTCCATCAGTTGCGCCAGCTGGCGGAGCATCTGGTCGCCGGCGTCATGGCCGAGGCTGTCGTTGACCTGCTTGAAGTGGTCGACATCGATGGCGATGACCGCAAAGGGGCGGTTGCCCGCCTGCCATTGCTCCAGCCGTGCCAGCATGCCGCGGCGGTTGAGCAGGCCGGTCAGCGGGTCGGTGATCGAGTCGTGATTGAGCTGGCCGATCTTGTGGTTGAACTGGGCCAGCCCGGCCAGCATGGCGCGCTTGAGCTCGGCGGCCTCGAAATACCAGGAGCTGACCTGGTGGATCTGTTCGGCGGCCGCCTGCGAGTCCATGTGCCGGGCGCTGCTGGCCAGTTTCCAGAGCGGCCGGGCAATCAGCCGCGCCAGCCACCAGATGCACAGCAGGGTCAGCAGCGACACCGGAAGGCTGTTGCGCAGGATCTCCAGCATCAGCCCATGCAGCTTGGCCAGGGTGGTCGCGGTGGGGCGCTGCGCGACAATCACCCAGCCGGTGCTGGTGACCGGAGCGTAGCCGGCGAGCGTGTCGATGCCTTCTGCATCGGTCACCCGCAGGGCGCCGGCGTTGCCGCCGATGGCTGCATCGATGACCGGGTTGCCGGGCATGGTTTCACCGACTCGTTCGGTGTCCTGGTGGTACAGGATGTGGCGCTGGCGATCGACCACGAACAGGCTGGAGCCGTCGCGGTAGTGGTGGTCGCTGAGCAGGACGTCGAGGGCGCTGCGCTCGCGCAGGTAGATGGAGCCGCCGACATAGCCGAGATAGTGACCGTCGGTGGCGAAGACCGGGTGCGACACGGCGATCACCAGGCGCCCGCTGGCCGACACGAAGGGCTGGCTGACCAGCGGCTGGCGCACTGCCACGGCTTCCCGCGCGCCGTCGCTGTCGATCACGCCGCCCGGTTCGGCCAGCGCCCGCGGCGAGATCGCCAGCAGGCTGCGGTCGGCGCGCACCACGTAGGTCGAGTTGAAGATGCTGGTCTGGGTCTTCAGCCGCTCGGTTTCCGTCGCCAGCTTCTGCGGCTGGTCGAAGACCGGGGCCAGCACGGCCACGCTGTAGGCCAGTTGCTGGCGGGCCAGGTTCAGCAGGCCTTCGGTGCTGTCCGCCAGCTTGGCGGCATACACCCGGTTGGTTTCCAGGGTCTGGCGGATCAGCAGGTCGCGCTGGGCCAGATAGCTGGCATAGAAGGTGTTCGCCAAAGTGAGCAAGGCCGTGGTCACCGCGAACAGCAGTATCAGGCGGCGCAGGTCGAGCCTGAACACGGAGGGGAGGTGCATGTTGCGACGCCGCCGGTGTTGTTTTGTGATGTGTTTTGCAAATCCTAGCATGTTCTCCCGCCAGCCAGGCGGTGCGAGGGGGCGCCTTGAGTTTGTCCGCGTTCCGGACTTGACTGGCTGATAGGCACATCGAGGGGGGACTCATGATGAATCAGCACAGCAAACTGCATACTCCGGACAGCACCGTGGATGCCCGGGCCGCTCTGGCCCTGATCCTGATCGTGGTGGTCGCCGCGCTGGTGTGGGTCAGCCAGCAGTAGCCGCCATGGCTAGTCGGCGCCGCTGAGGTGCAGCACCAGCTTGACCAGGGCGAACAGCAGCAGCACGAACAAGCCGGTGAACAGCAGGCCGAGGACGATGAAGTGGCTGGGCTTGCCGCGGCTGAAGTCGCGCGTGCGGTTCTTGTTGCTCTGCACGCCGAGGGCGGCGGCCAGCACGCTGTGCAGCATCTGGCGGAGGGTGAGTGGCTGGGCGTCATCGTCCGGCTTGTCGGCGGGCGGGTGCTTGTCGGTCATGGCGAACTCCGCAGCAGTGGCTGTCACCAGCCTGGTCTTTACAAGCGTCGTCTGTGGGCGGCGACTGCGCAAGTGGCGGGCGGCTATAGCTCGATCCGCGCCCAGCCGCGCCGCTGCCACATCAGGGCAAAGATCGCCGAAATGATTCCGCGCTGCAGGATGTACAGGCTCCAGATCGCCAGCAGACCGTAACCCAGCACCGGTCCGATCAGGTAGGTCAGCGGCAGCAGCACCAGCCACTGGTTGCCCAGGCTGATCGCCATCACCGTGCGGCTGGCGCCGGCGCCGAGCAGTGCCTGGGTCAGCACCAGGGTACCGGCATCCAGCACCATGCCCAGTCCGGTCAGGCGCAGCGGCAGGGTGCCCAGCTCGATCAGCGCGGGGTCGTTGACGAACAGGCCGAGGATCTCGGCCGGAAACAGCCAGAACGGCACGCCCAGCAGGGCCAGCCCGAGAGCGGCGATGCGCACCACTTCCCAGCCCCAGCGGTGGGCGGCGTCGACGTCGCCCTCGCCGAGGCTGTGGCTGACCAGGGTGGTCGCCGCCATGCCCAGGCCGATGGCCGGCAGGATCAGCAGCAGGGTCAGGTTGATCAGCACATGGGCCACCGCCAGTTCGGCGGTGCCGACCTGGGCGATGATCCAGAACAGCAGGGTGATGCCGGTGGCGAACAGGAACTGGTGCAGCGAGTTGGGCAGCGCCAGGCGCAGCAGCACCCGGAACTCGATGGCCGGCGGCCGGCGGCGCAGGAAGCCGCCTTGGCGGGCGACCCGCCAGGTCTGCACCAGGTAGACCAGCGAGCCCAGGTAGAGGGCGATGCAGGTGCCCAGTCCCGAGCCTTCCGCGCCCATCTCCGGCAGGCCGAACAGGCCGTGGATCAGGCAGTAGCTGAGGGCGGCATTGCACAGGTGCATGCCGAGCAGGATGCGCAGGTACATGCCCGAGCGATGGCTGCCGTTCCAGAAGCCGCGGAAGGAGAAGTTCAGCCCCACCGCGCACACCGCCAGCACCCGCCACTGGAAGTAATCCTCGCCGACGGCCGCGACCTCGGGGTCCGAGGCCAGCAGGCCGATGATCCAGGGCGCCGCCCACCAGCAGAGCAGCCCCAGCGGCAGGCCGACCAGCAGGGCCAGCAGCAGGCCGGCGTTGAGCGGGGTGGCCTCCTGATCCAGGCGTCCCTCGCCACGTCGGCGCGCCACCAGCGCCTGCACTCCGGAGCCGAGGCCCATGACCAGGGCGATGGCCATGAAGTTCGCATAGCTGCCGATGCCCACCCCGGCCAGGGCGATCTCGCCCAGGTGCCCGACCATGGCCGCGTCCACCAGATTGATCAGGCTCTGGCTGAGCATGCCGCCGATGATCGGCAGGCCGAGGACGAGGATCTGGCGCAGGCGCTGGCGCTCGAGCATGGGCAGGCGGGTCTCAGGCGAGGGGCCGGGCAGTTTACCGCAGAAGCCGCAGGCATGGCCGGCCGCGCGCTCGGGCATTCGGTTGTAACAAATTCGTTACGGTATTGACGCTGGATGTGTGACGTGGCGTACCTCCGTAGCCGCTGTAATGAAAACGTGCCACTTGCGCCGGCCTGCGGGGGACTCCGGGAGGGGCAGGCGGCTTGTTCAGAAGGGCGACACCGGGTGATATGCAGCCATCCAGGCCGCGCCAGCGGCTTGCGCACAACAACAAGGTGGAGGCGCCATGAACGCCCAGAGCAAGATCGAACAGCACAGCCCCATCCGCACCGACGGCTTCGAGATCGTCGAGTACCGCGCGTCGACCACAGCAGGTATCGCCGGTTCGTTGCCCTACCTGGCCTACCGCGTGCTCGGCGCATGAGTCTGGCCACCATTTCCGAGCGTTTTGGTCGGTGTACAATGGCCACCGCTTCGACTGTGACCCCCTTGCGTACCCACGCATCCTGGCGCTCGTTGCGCGCTGCAAAGCCATCGGGGTCGCGTGCCTCTCGACTGGAGGTGCAGCCCGCCGCGCCATGAACCTAAGGTGAACCGCCTTGCAGACTCCGCCGCGCCACAAGCACGGTGGGTGATTTTCCGTCACAGACAAGAACAAACCAGGTGACGTATGACCCGTGAAAAACCGAAGAACCTCTGGCAGTCCCGCTGGGGCTTCATCCTCGCTGCAACCGGCTCCGCTGTGGGCTTGGGCAATATCTGGAAATTCCCCTACATCACCGGCGAATACGGCGGTGGTGCTTTCGTGCTGATGTACCTGGGCTGCATCCTCGCCATCGGCATCCCGGTGATGATGGCCGAGATCGCCCTCGGCCGTCGTGGCCGCGGCAGCCCGCTGGACGCCATCGCCCGGGTGGTCAGGGAGAACAACGGCAATCCGCTGTGGAAGGCGGTCGGCGGCATGGCCATGCTGTGCGGCTTCCTGATCCTCTGTTTCTACGTGGTGGTGGCCGGCTGGGCCTTCGCCTACACGTGGAAGATGGTCGACGGCTCCCTGGCCGCCACCAGCGTCGACGCGCTGGCCGGCGTGTTCGAGGCGCACAACACCAGCCCCTGGCTGCTCGGCAGCTGGAGCATCGTGGTCGCCCTGGTGACCCTGTGGATCGTCGGCAAGGGAGTGCAGGCCGGCGTCGAGCGCTCGGTACGCTGGATGATGCCGGGCCTGGCGGTGATGCTGCTGATCCTGGTCGGCTACGCGCTGACCAGCGGCGGCTTCAGCCAGGGCTTCGAGTTCCTGTTCACCTTCGATGCCAGCAAGGTCACCGGCGAAGCCTTCCTGGCCGCCCTTGGCCATGCCTTCTTCACCCTCAGCCTGGCCTCGGGCGCGATCCTCACCTACGGCTCCTACCTGCCGGACGGCCAGTCGATCGCCCGCACCACCTTCGTCGTCGCCATCGCCGACACCTGCGTGGCGTTGCTCGCCGGTCTGGCGATCTTCCCGGTGATCTTCGCCAACGGCATGAGCCCGGGCGCCGGTCCCGGACTGATCTTCATGAGCCTGCCGCTGGCCTTCCAGCAGATGCCGTTCGGCACCGTCTTCGGCGTGCTGTTCTTCGCCATGGTCTCGGTGGCGGCGCTGACCTCGGCCATCTCGATGATCGAGGCGACCGTCGCCTACCTCAACGAGAAACACGGCGTCAGTCGGGTCAAGGCGTCCATCGCCTCCGGCGTGGTGCTGATCGCCATCAGCATGCTGGCCATGCTGTCGTTCAACGTCGGCGCCGAGTGGAAGCTGTTCGGCATGAACTTCTTCGACATCCTCGACTACGTCACCTCGCGCTGGATGATGCCCCTGGGCGGCATCCTCATGGTCATCCTGGTGGGCTACTGCCTGCGCAGCGACATCATGCGCGACGAGCTCAAGCTGCCGACCGCCGGCTATGCCCTGTGGCTGTTCATGGTCCGCTACGTCAGCCCGGTGCTGATCCTCGTGGTGTTCCTCAACGCCCTCGGCTGGCTGGGCTTCGACCCGCTGGCCGGCTGGTACTGGATCGCCGGTGCCATCGGCATGCTGGCCATCCTCGGCGAGGTGCTCGCTCCGCGCGTGCGCCTGGAGTTCGCCGTGCACTGAGTCACCAACCGCCCGCTGTACCCCGGAACCCGGCCTCGCGCCGGGTTCTGTCCATCTGGCGCCGCCGCTATACTGCGCGCCCCTTGCGCCGGGCCGTCGCGCGCCGGCCGTGTGAAAGCGGCCGCGCTCGGCCATGCTTGTTGCCAGCTGGCGCTGGCGCTGGCGCACCGCTACCCGACGCGAAACACTCCTGCCCGCCGGCTCACGAGGCTGCCGCGGCGTCGATCTTCCATTCCAGAGGGCCATACCGACCATGGATATCCACCTGCACCCGGGCGAACTCCGGCGCAGCCTGAAGAACCGCCATATCCAGCTGATCGCCCTGGGCGGCGCCATCGGTACCGGCCTGTTCCTCGGCTCGGCCGGGGTGCTGAAAACCGCCGGTCCGTCGATGATCCTCGGCTATGCCATTGCCGGCTTCATCGCCTTCCTGATCATGCGTCAGCTCGGCGAGATGATCGTCGAGGAGCCGGTGGCCGGCTCGTTCAGCCACTTCGCCCACAAGTACTGGGGCAGCTACGCCGGCTTTCTGTCCGGCTGGAACTACTGGGTGCTGTACATCCTGGTGGGCATGGCCGAGCTGACCGCGGTGGGCAAATACATCCAGTTCTGGTGGCCCGAGGTGCCGACCTGGGCCACCGCGGCGGCGTTCTTCGTGCTGATCAACGCGATCAACCTGGCCCACGTGAAGCTGTTCGGCGAGGCCGAGTTCTGGTTCGCTATCGTCAAGGTGGTGGCCATCGTCGGCATGATCGTCCTCGGCGTGTACCTGCTGGTCAGCGGCGCGGGCGGCGAGCAGGCGCAGGTCAGCAACCTGTGGGCGCACGGCGGCTTCTTCCCCCAGGGGGTGAGCGGCCTGGTGATGGCGCTGGCCTTCATCATGTTTTCCTTCGGCGGCCTGGAGCTGGTCGGCATCACTGCCGCCGAGGCGGCCGAGCCGCGCAAGGTGATCCCCAAGGCGATCAACCAGGTGGTCTACCGCATCCTGATCTTCTACGTCGGCGCGCTCAGCGTGCTGCTCTGCCTGTATCCCTGGGACCAGTTGCTGCAGACCCTCAACGCCGCCGGCGACCCCTACAGCAGCAGCCCGTTCGTGCAGATATTCTCGCTGCTCGGCAGCGATGCGGCGGCGCACATCCTCAACTTCGTGGTGCTCACCGCCGCGCTATCGGTCTACAACAGCGGGGTCTACTGCAACAGCCGCATGCTCTACGGCCTGGCCGAGCAGGGCGATGCCCCACGGGTGTTCCTGCGCCTGAACAAGCGCGGCGTGCCGGTGCTGGCCATCGGCCTGTCGGCGCTGATCACCCTGTTCGGTGTGCTGATCAACTATCTGCTGCCCACCGGCGCGCTGGAGCTGCTGATGTCGCTGGCGGTGTCGGCGCTGGTGATCAACTGGGCGATGATCAGCTATTCGCACCTCAAGTTCCGTGCCAGCAAGGTGCGCGAAGGTGTGCAGCCGGGGTTCCCGGCGTTCTGGTATCCGTTCGCCAACTACCTGTGCCTGGCTTTCGTGGCGCTGATCCTGGTGGTGATGCTGCAGATCCCGGGGATCAACCTGTCGGTCTACGCGATCCCGGGCTGGCTGCTGCTGATCTGGATCGGCTATCGCCTGAAGCTCGCGCTGGCGGCGCGGCGCTGAACGAGGGGGGGAAAGCGGGGCGCTTGTCTCCCCTCTCCCGGTTCCGGGAGAGGGGCTGGGGGGGGAGGGCCTGGCGGCGTGGCACGTCCACCCTCACCCCAGCCCTCTCCCGCCGGCGGGAGAGGGAGCCGCCCGCTGCCAGTAGCAAGGCATGGGATGATCGCCCTGTCCGTTGGCGGGCGTCAGCAGACCCTGGCGATGGCCGCGGCCAGCTCGCCCAGGCGCTGCTCGTCGAGGCCGGCGACGTTGGCGCGGCCGCTGCCGACCATGTACACGCTGGACTCGTCGCGCAGGCGGCGCACCTGCTCGGGCGTCAGGCCGGTGTAGGAGAACATGCCGCGCTGCACGGCGATGTGGGCGAAGCGCTCGGCCAGGCCGAACGGCTGCAGCGCCTCGACCAGTCCCTGACGCAGGCGCAGCACGCGTCCGCGCATCAGGTCCAGCTCGGCCTGCCACTCGGCGCGCAGCGCGGCGTCGCCCAGGATGGTGGCGACCACCGCGGCGCCGTGGGCCGGGGGGGTCGACCACAGGTTGCGCGCCAGCGAGGCCAGCTGGCTGCGCACGTCGAGCAGCTTGTCGTGGCTGTCGGCGCAGACGATCAGCGCGCCGGTGCGCTCGCGGTACAGGCCGAAGTTCTTCGAGCAGGAGCTGGTGATCAGCAGCTCCGGCAGTTCGGCGGCGAACAGGCGCACCGCCCAGGCGTCGTCGCCCAGGCCGTCGCCGAAGCCCTGGTAGGCGAAGTCGATCAGCGGCAGCAGCTCGCGGCGGCGCACCACGTCGAGCACCTGGCGCCAGTCGTCGTGCGACAGGTCGAAGCCGGTCGGGTTGTGGCAGCAGGCGTGCAGCAGCACCACGTCGCCGCTCGGCACGCGCTCCAGGGCGGCGAGCATGGCTTCGACGTCGAGGCGGTTGTCTGCGCCGACGTAGGGGTAGTGGCCGACCTTGAGGCCGGCCTCGGCGAAGATGGTCTCGTGGATCGGCCAGGTCGGGTCGCTCAGCCAGATGCCGCGCCCCGGCAGGCAGTGGCTGAGGAAGTCCGCGGTCAGGCGCAGGGCGCCGGTGCCGCCCGGGGTCTGCGTGGTGCCGGCACGCTGGCCGGCCAGCAGCGGCGAATCCTGGCCGAGCACCAGTTGCAGCAGCTGCTCGCCGAACGCAGCATCGCCGTGGCCGCTGGTGTAGCTCTTGGTGGTTTCGCTGGCCAGCAGGCGCTGCTCGGCGTGCTTGACCGCCGCCATGATCGGCGTGCGGCCCTGGGCGTCCTTGTACACGCCGACGCCGAGGTCGAGCTTGGCCGGGCTGGGATCGGCGCGGAAGGCGTCCATCAGACCGAGAATCGGGTCGCCGGGGACGCGGGCGACGGGCTGGAAGTGACTCATGGAGATTCCTCTGCGGTGGCGAGCGGGGTCGCCTTGTCATGCGGCTGTCGAGCGCCATGGATACCCCAGCGGCCGGCCGCCTGCAGCCCAACCTGCGGCAGGCGGACGCAGCCGCCCCGGCGTTCCTGTAATGCTTTCGTTACGAATAGCCGCACAGCGCCGCTCGATAGCGGCTTCGATGCTCTTCCGCAGCGCGGATTCGTCACATATTCTTGACGCAAGAATGCGCCGCCAGGCGTTTACGACCCGACAACAAGCACAAGACGGGCACTTTCATGCGTCTCAAGGTTCACTGTCAGAATCGCGTGGGCATCCTGCGCGACATGCTCAACCTGCTGGTCGACTACGGGGTCAACGTCGCCCGTGGCGAGGTGGGCGGCGAGCAGGGCAACGCCATCTATCTGAACTGCCCCAACCTGTTCAACCTGCAGCTGCAGTCCCTGCGTCCGCGCTTCGAGGCGATTCCCGGCGTGTTCAGCGTGCAGCGCGTCGGCCTGATGCCCAGCGAGCGGCGCGCCCTCGAACTCAACGCCCTGCTCGGCGCCCTGGAGTTTCCGGTGCTGTCGGTGGACATGGCCGGGCAGATCGTCGCCGCCAACCGCGCCGCCGCCCAGTTGCTCGGCGTGCGCGTCGACGAGGTGCCGGGCATCGCCCTGTCGCGCTACGCCGAAGACTTCGACCTGCCGGCGCTGGTGCGCGCCAACAAGGCGCGGATCAACGGTCTGCGGGTCAAGGTCAAGGGCGACGTGTACCTCGCCGACATCGCCCCGCTGCAGAGCGAGGGCGAGGAGAGCGAGGCGCTGGCCGGCGCGGTGCTCACCCTGCAGCGCGCCGACCGCATCGGCGAGCACATCTACAACGTGCGTCGCCAGGAGCTGCGCGGCTTCGACAGCATCTTCCAGAGTTCCAAGGTATTGGCCGCCGTGGTCCGCGAGGCGCGGCGCATGGCGCCGCTGGATGCGCCGCTGCTGATCGAGGGCGAGACCGGCACCGGCAAGGAGCTGCTGGCGCGCGCCTGTCACCTGGCCAGCCCGCGCGGCAAGGCGCCGTTCATGGCGCTCAACTGCGCCGGCCTGCCCGAGTCGATGGCCGAGACCGAGCTGTTCGGCTACGGTCCCGGCGCCTTCGAGGGCGCCCGCCCGGAGGGCAAGCTGGGCCTGCTGGAGCTCACCGCCGGCGGCACCCTGTTCCTCGACAGCGTCGGCGAGATGAGCCCGCGCCTGCAGGGCAAGCTGCTGCGCTTTCTGCAGGATGGCGGCTTCCGCCGGGTCGGCAGCGACGAGGAGGTGCATCTCGACGTGCGGGTGATCTGCTCGACCCAGCAGGACCTCTCCGAGCTGTGCGCCCGCGGCGAATTCCGCCGCGACCTCTACCACCGCCTCAACGTGCTGTCGCTGCACATCCCGCCGCTGCGCGAATGCCTGGACGGCCTGGATGCGCTGGTGGTGCACTTCATCGACCAGGCCAGCCGGCAGATCGGCTGCCCGCTGCCGCAGCTCGCCCCGCGCGCGCTGGAGCGTCTGCGCCACTATCAATGGCCGGGCAACGTGCGCCAGCTGGAGAACGTGCTGTTCCAGGCGGTGTCGCTGTCCGACGGCAAGCTGATCAAGCCCGAACAGATCCGCCTGCCGGACTACGACGCGCCGCAGCCGCTGGGCGCCTTCAGCCTCGACGGCGGCCTCGAGCAGATCGTCGGCCGCTTCGAGAAGGTGGTGCTGGAAACCCTCTACCGCGAGCACCCGAGCAGCCGCCTGCTGGGCAAGCGCCTGGGCGTGTCGCACACCACCATCGCCAACAAGCTGCGCATGTACGGGATCGGTGGGGAGAAGGGGTAAGCGGGAAGGGGAAGGGGAAGGCGGGAAAGTCTTGCAGAACGGCCACGCCGCGCCATGTGGGGAGGCATGGCGCGGCGTGGCCGGTGTTGCGCGATCAATCGAACACGATGCCCTGGGCCAGCGGCAGTTCGCGCGAGTAGTTGACGGTGTTGGTCTGCCGGCGCATGTAGGCCTTCCAGGAATCTGAGCCCGACTCGCGACCGCCGCCGGTTTCCTTCTCGCCACCGAAGGCGCCGCCGATCTCGGCGCCACTCGGGCCGATGTTGACGTTGGCGATGCCGCAGTCGCTGCCGGCCGCGCTCTGGAAGGCTTCCGCCTCGCGCACGTCGGTGGTGAAGATGCACGAGGACAGGCCCTGCGGCACTTCGTTGTTGAGGCGCAGCGCCTCGTCGAAGTCGCGGTAGCTCAGCACGTAGAGGATCGGCGCGAAGGTCTCGTGGCGCACCACCTCGGTCTGGCCGGGCATCTCCACCAGTGCCGGGGTGACGTAGTAGGCGTCCGCATAAACGTCGGCCAGCTGACGCTCGCCACCGAACACCTGGCCACCCTCGTCGCGGGCCTTGATCAGCGCGTTCTGCATGGACTCGAAGGCCTGCCTGTCGATCAGCGGGCCGACCAGGTTGCCCTGCAGCGGGTGACCGACGCGCACCTTGGCGTAGGCGGCCTTCAGGCGACTGACGATCTCGTCCTTGACCGACTCGTGGGCGATCAGGCGGCGCAGGGTGGTGCAGCGCTGGCCGGCGGTGCCGACGGCGCTGAACAGGATGGCGCGCACAGCCATGTCCAGGTCGGCGCTGGGCGCCAGGATCATCGCGTTGTTGCCGCCCAGTTCGAGGATGCAGCGGCCGAAGCGGGCGGCGACGCGCGGGGCGACTTCGCGGCCCATGCGGGTGCTGCCGGTGGCGCTGACCAGCACCACGCGCGGGTCGGCGACCAGGGCTTCGCCGGCGTCGCGGTCGCCGACGATCAGCTGGCTGAGGCCGGCCGGCGCATCGCCGAAGGCTTTCAGCGCTTTCTCGAACAGCGCCTGGCAGGCGAGGGCGGTCAGCGGGGTCTTCTCCGACGGCTTCCACAGCACGGCATTGCCGCAGACCAGCGCCAGGGTGGCGTTCCACGCCCACACGGCGACCGGGAAGTTGAAGGCGCTGATCACGCTGACCACGCCCAGCGGGTGCCAGCTCTCGCGCATGTGGTGGCCGGGGCGCTCGGAGGCGATGGTCAGGCCGTACAGCTGGCGCGACAGGCCGACGGCGAAGTCGCAGATGTCGATCATTTCCTGCACTTCGCCCAGGCCTTCCTGGGTGATCTTGCCGGCTTCCCAGGACACCAGCTCGGCCAGGTCGGCCTTGTGGGCGCGCAGGACTTCGCCGAACAGGCGCACCAGTTCGCCGCGACGCGGGGCCGGCACGCTGCGCCAGGCCTCGAAGGCCTGCTGGGCGGCGGCAATCTTCGCCGGCACGCTGCTGGCCGGCTCCAGCGCCACGGCGCCGATGCGGCTGCCGTCGATGGGGCTGTGGATGACGTGGGCGCCTTGGCTGGCGGCCTGGGCGCTGACACCCAGACGGCTGAGAAGTTGGTCGACCATGGATGGCTCCTGTCGCGGGGTTGATTTAAATTTGGCCTCCCAGCCAGTATTAATCCGCATGTTGCGCGCTCACAAGCGAGCGTTTTTTGTTATGTCATTCCTTGAATTCATGCTTGGCCAGCCCCGGCCGCCGAGAACGCCATGTCCAAACGCCTGATGCCATCCATGACCGCGCTGCAGTGCTTCGAGGCCGTCGCGCGCCACCTGAGCTTCACCCGCGCCGCCGAGGAACTGCACCTGACGCAGAGCGCGGTGAGCAAGCAGGTCGCCCAGCTGGAGGACATGCTCCAACACCTGCTGTTCCGCCGCATCCGCCGCCGCTTGCAGCTGACCCCGGCCGGCGCGCTGTACCTGACCGAGGTCAACAAGATCCTCAAGCAGGTGGAGATGTCCACCCACTACATACTCTCCTATGGCGGCAATACCGAGGTGCTCAAGGTGGCGACCCAGCCGACCTTCGGCGCGCGCTGGCTGATTCCCCACCTCAAGGGCTTCGGCGCCGCCAACCCCAACATCCATCTCGACCTGCACAACGTGCTGGAGCCGTTCGACCTGCTGCAGGGCAAGGCCGACGTGGTGTTCTTCTTCGGTCAGGGCACCTGGCCGGGGGCCGAGTGCATCGAGCTGTTCGGCGAGACCATGGTGCCGGTGTGCGCGCCGGACCTGTGCGCCGGCGGCATCGCCAGCGCCGAACAACTGGGCGAGCAGGTGCTGCTGCAGTGCGTCTCGCGCCCGGAGGCCTGGCACGACTGGTTCCACAGCCAGGGGCTGCAGAGCAGCCACAGCTACCACGGGCCGCGCTTCGAGACCTTCTACATGTGCATCCGCGCGGCGCAGTCCGGCTGCGGCGTGGCGCTGGTGCCGCGCTTCCTGGTCGAGGACGAACTCAACGACGGCAAGCTGGTGATCGCCTGGGACCACGAGCTGCCCAGTGGCGGCAAGCACTTCATGGCCTACGCCGAACACGCCGCCGACGTACCGAAGATCCGCGCCTTCGTGCAGTGGATTCACGGCCAGCTGGAGGCGGGTTGAGCCGCGGTTAACCGTAGGGTGGAAAACCGCGCCAGCGTTTTCCACCGGTGAGCAGGGCGGTGGAAAAGACCCGCGGTCGTTTCCCACCCTACGGCAGATCCTGCAGGACAGGAAAAAAAGGAATGGGTCGGCGATTTTTTTTCGTTTGCCGGCCGACATCCATTGTCGATTTCATGAAGCGCACCCAAACCCCCTCGCGGAGCAGCGCGCCATGCAAGCGACCCACGTCAGCCAGTCCCTGGCCATCGTCCACCCGATCAGCCTCAGCCACGGCCGCAACGCCGAGGTCTGGGATACCCAGGGCAAGCGCTACATCGACTTCGTCGGCGGCATCGGCGTGCTCAACCTCGGCCATTGCCATCCGCGCATCGTCGAGGCGGTGCGCGAGCAGGCCGGACGGCTGACCCACTCGGCGTTCAACGCGCTGCCCCACGAGGGTTACAGTCAGTTGCTGGCGGCCCTGGCGCGCTTCGTGCCGGTGTCCTACCCACTGTCCGGCATGCTCACCAACAGCGGCGCCGAGGCCACCGAGAACGCGCTGAAGATCGTCCGCGCCGCCACCGGTCGCAGTGCGGTGATCGCCTTCGACGGCGGCTTCCACGGCCGCACCCTGGCCGCGCTCAATCTCAACGGCAAGGTCGCGCCCTACAAGCAGAAGGTCGGCAGCCTGCCCGGCCCGGTGTACCACCTGCCGTACCCGAGCGTGGACAACGGCGTCAGCGTCGAGGTCGCCCGCGCGGCGATGGAGCGCCTGTTCAGCGTGGAGATCGACGTCGAGGAAGTCGGCTGCTTCATCCTCGAGGCGGTGCAGGGCGAGGGCGGCTTCCAGGCGCTCGACGCCGGCTTCGCCCAGTACCTGCGGTGCTTCTGCGACGAGCGCGGCATCCTGCTGATCGTCGACGAGATCCAGTCCGGCTTCGGCCGCACCGGCCAGCGCTTCGCCTTCTCGCGCCTCGGCATCGAGCCGGACCTGCTGCTGCTCGGCAAGAGCATCGCCGGCGGCCTGCCGCTGGGCGCGGTGGTCGGCCGCCAGCACCTGCTCGATGCGCTGCCCAAGGGCGGCCTGGGCGGCACCTATTCCGGCAACCCGCTGGCCTGCGCGGCGGCATTGGCCAGCCTCGAGCTGATGAACGACGCCAACCTGGCGACCTGGGGCGAGCGCCAGGAGCAGTGCATCCTGCGCCACTACCAGGCCTGGCAGGACAGCGAGCTGGCCCCGGCGCTGGCGCGCCTGACCGGGGTCGGTGCCATGCGCGGCATCGAGCTGCGCGCAGTCGACGGCGGGCCGGGCAGCGAACGCCTCGCCCGCCTGCTGGCCGCCGCCCGCGAGGCCGGCCTGCTGCTGATGCCGAGCGGCAAGTACCGCCACATCATCCGCCTGCTGGCGCCGCTGACCGCCGAGGAAGAGATCCTCGATGCGGGCATGGCGATCTTCCGCCGTAGCCTGCAGGCGAGCCTCTGAGGATTCCTTTCGGGAATCAAGTGCAGAGAAATTGTCGTTTGAGCGGTGGATCAGTCCTCAGCAGAATGAAATCAAGGGCCGATTTCCCGAGCCACCGAGCAGCCTGCCAGCGGCGGGCACCGTGAGGAGTGCAGTGCGATGAACCAGAACGCCTTTGTCAGCCCGGACGAGATCCGCGCGCGTTTCTCCCTGGCCATGTCGGCGATGTACCAGAGCGAGGTGCCGCTGTACGGCGAGCTGCTCGACCTGGTCGGCCGGGTCAATCGCCGGGCGCTGGGCGACAACCCGCCGCTGGCCGAAGCGATGCGCGCCAACGGTGACCTGCAGCGTCTCGAGGAGGAGCGCCACGGCGCCATCCGCCTGGGCAGCGCGCAGGAGCTGGCGACCATGGCGCGCCTGTTCGCGGTGATGGGCATGCAGCCGGTGAGCTACTACGACCTGGCCTGTGCCGGCGTGCCGGTGCATGCCACCGCGTTCCGCGCGGTCGACGAGGCGTCGCTCAAGCGCAGCCCGTTCCGCGTGTTCACCTCGCTGCTGCGCCTGGAGCTGATCGACGACCCGGCACTGCGCCAGCAGGCGGCACAGATCCTCGCCGGCCGGGAGATCTTCACCGCGCCGGCTCTGGCAATGATCGAGCAGTTCGAGCGCGCCGGCGGGCTGACCGCGGAGCAGGCGGGGGTGTTCATCCGCGAGGCGCTGCAGACCTTCCGCTGGCACCGCCAGGCGCGGGTCAGCGCCGAGGTCTACCACCAGTTGCAGGCGCAGCACCGGCTGATCGCCGACGTGGTGGCCTTCCAGGGGCCGCACATCAACCACCTGACGCCCTGCACCCTGGACATCGACGCGGTGCAGGCCGGCATGCCCGAACGCGGCATGCATGCCAAGGAACTGGTGGAAGGGCCGCCGCCGCGGCGCTGCCCGATCCTGCTGCGCCAGACCAGCTTCAAGGCGCTCGACGAGGCGGTGCAGTTCGCCTGCGGCACGCCGGGCTGGCACAGCGCGCGCTTCGGCGAGATCGAGCAGCGCGGCGCGGCGCTGACCGCCAAGGGTCGCGCGCTGTACGACCAGCTGCTCGGCGCCACCCGCGAGCGCTGCCGCGCCGTGCCGGCGGCCGAATACCCCCAGGCCTACGCCGAGGCCCTGCGCCAGTGTTTCGCCGACTTCCCCGACGACCTTGAGGTGCTGCGCCGCGAGGGCCTGGTCTACGGCCGTTACCAGGTGACCGAGGCCGGTCGGGCGGCCCGTCACGAGATCTGCCTGGCGGGTGACCGCGAGGCGCTGCTGGCGGCCGGCCTGCTGCGCTGGCAGCCGCAGCTCTACGAGGACTTCCTGCCGGTCAGTGCGGCGGGCATCTTCCAGTCCAACCTGGGCGACAGCCGCCGCGACGCCTACGACCAGTCGGCCAACCGCGCCGAGTTCGAGCGCGCCCTCGGCCGCCCGGTGCTCGATGAGATGGCGCTGTATGCCCGCACCCAGCAGGCCTCGCTGGAGGCCTGTGCGCAGGAGCTCGGGCTGCCCCGACTGGCCTGAGCGCCGCCACAGCACTGACGACGGGCGATATTGCCTGTCGTACAACTTTTCCTCATCCCCGGTTGCCCGAGCGCCGGGGATTTTTGTTTTCAGATCAACAACGCGGGGTGGCTTGGTCAGTAGATTTTGGAATGGAAAGCGTCGTTCTTTTCGTTTGAACGGCGTCCGCGGAGTTGCTTTCATCGGGTTGTAACCAATGCCTAACTCGCCAGCCGGATCACTGCGGCCTGACGCGAGGACAAGAACAACAAAGGTGTAGCCATGCAAGCATCCGCCCCCGCTCTGGAAGTCCGCGACCTGCACAAGCGCTACGGCGATCTCGAGGTACTCAAGGGCATCTCGCTGACCGCCCGCGATGGCGACGTGATCTCCATCCTCGGCTCCTCCGGCTCCGGCAAGTCGACCTTCCTGCGTTGCATCAATCTGCTTGAGAACCCCTGCAAGGGCGAGATCCACGTCGCCGGCGAGCAGCTCAAGCTGAAGACCGCCCGCGAGGGGCACCTGGTCGCCGCCGACAACAAGCAGATCAACCGCCTGCGCAGCGAGCTGGGCTTCGTGTTCCAGAACTTCAACCTGTGGCCGCACATGAGCGTGCTCGACAACATCATCGAGGCGCCGCGCCGCGTGCTGGGGCTGTCCCGGGCCGAGGCCACCGAGCGCGCCGAGGCGCTGCTGGCCAAGGTCGGCATCGCCGACAAGCGCCACGTCTATCCCACCCAGCTGTCCGGCGGCCAGCAGCAGCGCGCGGCCATCGCCCGCACCCTGTGCATGGAGCCCAAGGTCATCCTGTTCGACGAGCCGACCTCGGCCCTCGACCCGGAGATGGTCCAGGAAGTCCTCAACGTGATCCGCGCGCTGGCCGAGGAGGGCCGCACCATGCTGCTGGTCACCCACGAGATGAACTTCGCCCGCCAGGTGTCCAGCGAGGTGGTGTTCCTCCACCAGGGCCGCGTCGAGGAGCAGGGCACCCCGGATCAGGTCTTCGACAACCCGCAGTCCGCGCGTTGCCAGCAGTTCATGTCCAGCAATCACTGATCGGAGCAATTCACATGCATAACTACAAGAAAGTGCTGCTCATTGCCGCCAGCGTCCTCGGCCTCGCCGGCCAGGCCGACGCCGCCGACAAGCTGCGGGTCGGTACCGAAGGCGCCTACCCGCCCTTCAACCTGGTCGATGCCCGCGGCAAGGTCGGCGGCTTCGACGTGGATATCGCCAACGCCTTGTGCGCCAAGATGCAGGTCGAGTGCGAAGTGGTCACCTCCGACTGGGACGGCATCATCCCGGCGTTGAACGCCAAGAAGTTCGACTTCATCGCCGCCTCCATGTCGATCACCGACGAGCGCAAGCAGGCGGTGGACTTCACCGACGCCTACTACACCAACAAGCTGCAGTTCATCGCACCCAAGTCGGACACCTTCAAGACCGACGAAGCCAGCCTCAAGGGCAAGGTGATCGGCGCGCAGCGTGCCACCATCGCCGGCACCTGGCTGGAGGACAACCTCGGCGACGTGGTGAAGGTGAAGCTCTACGACACCCAGGAAAACGCCTACCTCGACCTGGCCGCCGGCCGCGTCGACGGCGTGCTGGCCGACAAGCTGGTCAACTGGGAATGGCTGAAGAGCGAGCCTGGTCAGGGCTTCGAGTTCAAGGGCGAGCCGGTGTACGACAACGACAAGATCGGCATCGCCCTGCGCAAGGGCGACGACGCCCTGCGCGAGAGGCTGAATGTCGCGCTGCAGGCCATGGTTGCCGACGGCACCTACCAGCAGATCAACGACAAGTACTTCCCGTTCAGCATCAAGTGACGGGCGGCGCCCGGCTGCGGCCGGGCGCACTGGCCGGCGAGGGTGACCAACATGTTTCTCGATTTGCACGGTTTTGGGCCCGCCCTGCTGGCGGGCACCTGGATCACCATCCAGTTGGCGCTGGCGTCGCTGGCGGTAGGGCTGGTGCTGGGCCTGCTCGGCGCGCTGGCCAAGACCTCGAAGTACGGAGCGCTGCAGTGGCTGGGCTCGAGCTACTCGACCCTGGTGCGCGGCGTGCCGGAGCTGCTCTGGGTGCTGCTGATCTACTTCGGCAGCGTCAACCTGATGCGCGCCCTGGCTGATGCGCTGGGCATGCACAGTCTGGAACTGAGCCCGTTCGCCGCCGGCGTGCTGGCGCTGGGCCTGTGCTTCGGCGCCTACGCCACGGAGGTGTTCCGCGGCGCCATCCTGTCGATTCCCAAGGGCCACTGCGAGGCCGGTCAGGCCCTCGGCCTCGGCAAGGTGACCATCCTCTGGCGCCTGATCCTGCCGCAGATGTGGCGCCTCGCCCTGCCGGGGCTGGGCAACCTGTTCATGATCCTGATGAAGGACACCGCGCTGATCTCGGTGATCGGCCTGGAGGAAATCATGCGTCACTCGCAGATCGCCGTGACCGCCAGCAAGCAGCCGTTCACCTTCTACCTGGCGGCGGCCTGCATCTACCTGTGCCTGACCGTAGTCGCCATGGGCAGCCTGGCGCTGATGGAGAAGCGCGCCGCGCGCGGCTTCCGGAGATCCTACGCATGAACTGGGAATTGATGATCAAGTGGACGCCGCGCCTGCTCGAAGGCGCCTGGCTGACCCTGGAACTGGTGGGCATCGCCGTGCTGGCCGGGCTGATCCTGGCGATCCCGCTGGGCGTGATGCGCAGCTCGCGGCTGGCCTGGGTGCGCGCGCTGCCCTATGGCTACATCTTCTTCTTCCGCGGCACGCCGCTGCTGGTGCAGCTGTTCCTGGTCTACTACGGCATGGCGCAGTTCGAGGCGGTCCGCCAGAGCGCGCTGTGGCCGGTACTGCGCGATCCCTACTGGTGCGCGGTGATCACCATGACCCTGCACACCGCGGCCTACATCGCCGAGATCCTGCGCGGCGCCATCCAGGCCATCCCGCATGGCGAGATCGAGGCGGCGCGGGCGCTGGGCATGTCGCGCTGGCAGGCGCTGCTGCACATCATCCTGCCGCGTGCGGCGCGCATCGCCCTGCCGGCCTACAGCAACGAGGTGATCCTGATGCTCAAGGCCAGCGCCCTGGCCAGCACCATCACCCTGCTGGAGCTGACCGGCATGTCGCGCACCATCATCGCCCGCACCTACCAGCCGGTGGAGATCTTCCTGATGGCCGGGGTGTTCTACCTGCTGGCCGCCTACGCCCTGGTGCGCCTGTTCCGCCTGCTGGAAAAGCGTCTGCGGGTCGACGCCTGCCAGGGGCGCTGAGCAGGACCCGTTTGGTGCCAGGCATCGTCTGCTACGGGGAGCGATGCCCTTATGCCCGGCTGCCGCAAGGTGGCCGGGTTTTTCTATCACCGGCTCCGGGGCAGCGGCAGGCACTTTGCGCAGGTCGGGCCCTTCCGGGGCCGGTGGTTTGTTTTGCTACGATGGCGACTTTGCAGTCGCCGGTAATCCGCTGATGTCCGAACTTTCCACCATCCGTCTCGACGATATCGATCGTCAGCTGATCGCCGCCCTGCAGGTCGATGCCCGCGAGAGCGTGGCCATGCTCGCGCGCCGGCTCGGCATCGCCCGCACCACGGTGATCTCGCGCCTGGCGCGCCTGGAGAAGGGCAAGGTCATCACCGGCTACGGCGTGCGCCTGAGCCAGCGCGTGCTGGAGGGCGGCCTGCAGGCCTACGTCGGCATCACCCTGCAGCCGCGCTCGGGCAAGGAGGTGCTGCGCCGGCTGAGCAACATGCCCGAGGTGCAGCAGCTGTGCACGGTGAGCGGCGAGTTCGACTTCGTCGCCTGGCTGCATGCGGAGACCCCCGAGCGGCTGGACCAGCTGCTCGACGAGATCAGTGCGGTGGACGGCGTGGAGAAGACCAACACCTCGATCATCCTGTCCTGCAAGCTCGATCGCGGCGGGCGGCTGTAGCGCTACGCCGCGCCTCACTCAACCCTTCGCCAGCTGCCAGAGCCGGGCGATGTCCACGGCGCGCTGGCGCAGCAGGCGCGGCGCGTCGGCGAGGGCGTCGGCCAGGCTGATCGGACCGGGCGCCAGACTGAAGGCGGCGTCGATGCCGTGCCCGTAGAGCTGCTGGTAGCCCTCGCCGAGCATCCCGGCCAGCGCGACCACCGGCACGCCGTGGCGCTTGGCGATGCTCGCCACACCCATCGGTGTCTTGCCGTGCAGGGTCTGCAGGTCGAGCCGTCCCTCGCCGGTGATCACCAGATCGGCGCCGATCACCGCCTGCTCCAGCCCGCTGACCTCGGCGACCAGCTCGATGCCGGGGCGGAAGGTCGCCGCCAGGAAGGTCCGCGCGGCGAAGCCGATACCGCCGGCCGCGCCGCAGCCGGGCAGATCGCGCCCGTCGCGGCCGAGAGTTTGCGCGCAGACGTCGGCGAAGTGGCCGAGGGCGGCGTCGAGCTGGCGCACCTGCTCCGGCGTCGCTCCCTTCTGCGGGCCGAACACCTGCGCGGCGCCGTGCGGCCCGCACAGCGGGTTGTCGACGTCGCAGGCCACCTCGAAGTCCACCTGCGCCAGGCGTGGATCGAGGCCGCTCAGGTCAATGCGCGCCAGCTGCGCCAGCGCCGCGCCGCCGCACGCCAACGGTCGGCCCTCGGCATCCTCTAAACGTGCGCCGAGGGCGCGCAGCATGCCGCTGCCGGCATCGTTGGTGGCGCTGCCGCCGAAACCGAGGACGATCCGCTCGGCGCCGGCATCCAGCGCGGCGCGGATCAGCTCGCCAGTGCCCCAGGTGCAGGCGCGCAGCGCATCGCGCCGCTCCGCCGCCACCAGATGCAGGCCGCTGGCGGCGGCCATCTCGATCACCGCGCTGCGGCTTTCGGCGATCCAGCCCCAAGTGGCCGCCACTGGCTCGCCGAGTGGGTCGCGCACCACCGTCTCCCGGTACTCGCCCCCGGTCGCGGCGACCAGCGCCACCACCGTGCCTTCGCCGCCGTCGGCCATCAGCCGGCAGAGCAGCTCGGCCTGCGGCCAGACCTCGCGCAACCCGGCGGCAATGGCCGCGGCCACCTCGGCGGCGGACAGGCTTTCCTTGAACGAATCGGGGGCGATGACGATTTTCATGCGGACCTGCTCTCGGGCTGCTGGGTTGAGGCAAACCTACCCCGAAAGGCAGGCGGGGCGGTCGTAACCGGCCAGGCCATTTAACCCGAAACGCCGGGATTGCGTGCACACTCCCGGTTGTTTTTCCACGGTACACCGCGCTACCCTCGACGCCTGCCAAACATCTTTCGCAAAAGGACTTGCTGCCATGGTGTATAACCGCCAACTCACCCCAGGCTACCTCCGAAAACTGCATTCCAGAGCGGTCTGGCTTGCGCGTCCTTGAATTTTATCCACCAGTCCCGTTCGGGGTGTTATGCACCAGTTGGTGTCTATTTATAGTTAGAGCACAAGGAGAAAATTCGTGCGCGCCGCAGTTACATTGATAAAATTTTTACTAATACCATTTTTCGCCATAGCATTTTTCGGCGGATTTTCAAAATTTGCTGTCATGCCATTGACGGATTTAATCCCAGCAAACCCCAACAACTCAATGACAGGCATCTTACTTTCATCAGTCGCGCTAAATTTTATTCTGATTTCGCTTGCCGCATCAATCATAGCTTTTCCAGTCGCGTACATTTACAAAAAATACGCACCACTTGCTGCCCTTGCGATATATACCCCTATTTTATTTTTCAGCATCACAGCGCTTAAGGTCGAAGGCCTCAATCTTCTCTTTTCAACCTCATACCCACTACTCACTGAACTAATATTAATTCCACTTTCAGCCCACAGAGCGTGGCTTTACCTTGAAACCTCGCGCTCTAACTAATGGTTCAAGTCGTTCGCTTCGCTCACTCGGGACGTCCAAAAGCTGCGCTTTTGTCCGCCCCTTAACCAAACGTTATACGGCCAAGGAAGCCCCCCGCTATGGCTATCAGGCGAGCCATCAGAGCCTACAGCAACTCAAGCGAGCATGAGCTCTGGGCACTGCCGATTCATGACTTTGATCTTGAGGCCTTTCAGGCTGAGTTCCAGCTGGAAGTTGGCGACCCTATGTACGATTGCTGGCCTATAACCCTAGAGAGGCTTCCATTCCTCAGCAGGCACATCGTCAATCCACATGGATGGGATTTCAATAATGTTTCTTACTTAATTGAGGCTGAGGCCGCATAACAATGCGCTCAACTCCGCTCACTTCGTTCGCTGGACAGTCAAACGCTACGCGCTTGCCTGCCCGTTAGCTTAATCGTTGAGGCTGTAGAAAAACCTGCTGCTGGCCCGCCCCGAGGCTGATACCCTCCAACCCATCCATTCGCAGGGAGGCGCGAGGCGATGCCTCGGTTCAAGACCGTTCACAAGGGACTCAAACTGCTCCCCGTGGATTTCGACAAGCAGTTGCTGCCCGGCAGCTTCGAGCACGCCCTGTGCTATCTGGTCGACCACGAACTGGACCTTTCCGAATTCCACGCCCGTTACCGCAACGATGTCGAAGGCGCTCCGGCCTTCGATCCGGCGGTGCTGCTGAAGATCGTCCTGCTGGCCTACAGCCGCGGCATCGTCAGCAGCCGCAAGATG
>NZ_FOXM01000014.1 GCF_900115715.1 Geopseudomonas sagittaria | reverse complement strand
ATGCTGGCCAACCTGCTGGCCGAGCGCGGCGAGCACATCCCGGCCGGCACCTTCATCATGACCGGCGGCATCACCGCCGCGGTGGCGGTGGAGCCGGGCGACAACGTCACCGTGCGCTACCAGGGCCTGGGCAGCGTCTCCGCGCGCTTCGTCTGAGCCACTCCCCTCCTTCGGCGGCGCGGCAGCTGCGCCAGCGGAGTTCCATGACACGAAGCCCGGCACATGCCGGGCTTCGTGTTTCTGCGCGCGAGTGTTCCACGTGGAACACGCATGCCTAGAAGTAGCGCAGCACCAGATAGCCGATCGCCGCGATGCAGGCGAGGATGCCCGGCACGGCGACCAGGCTGATGGCGCGCTGGCGCTGCAGGGCCAGCTTCTGCAGGCCGATCGACTCCTCGACGGTTTCCCGCGAACGGGCGAGCTGCTCCTCGGCCAGCGCGCGCTGGGCGCCAAGCTGGGCGAGGATCTCGCGCTGGGTGTCGCGGATTTCGCGCAGCACGCTGAGGGATTCGTGGCGGTACTGCTCGTCGCTCATGGGCGCCATCCTTGTCGTTCGGCACTGTTTTCAGCTGGGTTCGGGATAGAGCAATGTGCCACGTTCGGCGGGAAAGCGCAGGGTCTCCAGATCGGTGCGGCTCAGCTCCGCCCCGCACCAGATGAACACCTGGCGGGCGCCGGCGCCGCGCAGCAGCTCGGCAAAGCCGCGGATCTCCACCTGGGTCAGGCCGCCCTCGAGCAGGGCCTGTGGATGCAGGATCACCGTCGGTGCCCGTTGCAGCAGCGAGGCGGGCAGGATCTTCCTGAGCAGCAGCTGCAGGGTCTTCTCCGCCACGCCGAAGTCCGCCAGCAGGGTGCGCGGATGCTCGAAGCCGTTGGCCAGCTCGATGCCCTCCTGTCCGCGCAGGGCCTGGGCCTCCTTGCCGGCCGCCAGCGGTACCCGTATGCCCTTGTCGTGGCGCAGGGCCAGCAGCGGCGCTTCGGCAAGAGTCCGGCCGGACTCCACATGCAGGGCGTGCAGCTGGTCTGGCTGCAGGCGCAGGTAGAGGGTGTTGTGGAACAGCTTGTTCATCTGGGGGGCTTCCGTTGCCTGGGTGGGGGGATGGTCGGGGCTGGCTGTCGAGTTCGATGCGATGCGAGGCGAGACGGTCAGCGCTCAGCGCAGCAGCTGGCGCGCCTGCGCCACCAGATCGCCGTTATCGGGATGCACCGTGATCCGGTTGTTCAGGTCGACCACCGGCAGCAGGTAGCGCCTGACCTCGAGGCCGGCATTCTGCATGCGCCGGTGCAGCAGGTCGGCCACCGCCGGCTCGTCCACCGAGTGGTACTGGTAGCGGATGCCGGCCTGGCGCAGATCGCGGAGGGTGGCCTGGGTGTAGCCGCAGGCGTCGCGGCCGTAGACGGCCAGGTAGGGCTCGGCGTGCAACGGGGCATTGGTTTCGCGGGGCGCGCGGGAGAAGTGCTCCCAGGCCTGGTAGCCGCCGCCGAGCAGGGCGATGAGCAGGATGAGGTTGCGCATGGACAAGTCCGTTTGTCGGGGCGGGCACTGGCAGTCTGCCATGACCCGCCGGCGACGGCTGTGCAACCGTTGGCAAAGCGCAGCAGGGCTTTCAGCGTTCCGGATGCGGCAGGCGCAGGTGGATCAGCACGATCGGCTGCTGGCGGCTATCCAGCCTTTCCTCGAGGGCGAAGGGTGTGTAGCCGAGCCGGGAGTACAGCAGCAGGCCGGCGGTATTGCTGTTGAAGCAGGACACCCGTAGCTCGCTGGCGCCGTGGCGCTCGGCGGCCAGGCGGGCCATCTGTTGCATGAGAAAGCGCGCCACACCCTGGCGGCGCGCCTGCGGCGCCACCGCGACGTTGCCGACCCAGCAGGCGCCCTGCTCGTGCTTGTAGATGTTGGCGAAGGCCAGCACTTGCGCGCCGCGGCAGACCACCCTGGAGTCGCTGCGCTGGGCGATGCTGGTCGCCAGCTGCTCGACGTCGAGCGGGAAGCGGGCGCGCGGGGCGAGGAAATACAGCTCCTCGGCGGTGCGGGCGAAGGTACAGATGGCGGGCAGATCGTCGTCGCGGACCGGACGGAAACTGAGGTCGGTGTTCATCCTGAACTCCTCAATGGTGGCCGGTCGGTGCCAGCCCTGTGGATAAGTTGCCTGGCGATTATCCACAGGTGCCGCACGATCCGGCAAGCGCCGGCTGCGTGGGGGAGCGCTCCACTGCGACCGGGCGCCTCATCGCCTTCACTTCTGCTGGCGCAGGGCCGTACCGCGGCTCGACAACCGATACTGCTGACGGCTGCTCTTGGGCTTGTCGGGGATGGTCATCTCGAGCAGTCCGGCCTCCAGCGCCGGCACCAGATACAGGGTGCGGAAGTTGGCGTCGCTGCGCAGGCCCAGCGCGTCCTGCAGCGCCTTGCGGCTCATCACGCCGTCGCAGGCCTGGACCAGGCGGCGAACTTCGCTCGCAACATAACCCGTGCCTTCACCTGTCACATAACCTGAAGCATGACCTGCAACTTCACTCGCGTCTTCACCTGCAACATGACCTGCATCTTCGCCTGCGACTTCACTTTTTGCTTCACCTGTCGCGCGGCCTGCGCCACGGCTGGCGGGACCTGCAGCGAAGTGACGGGGCAGCGCGCGGGTGAAGGCAAACTCCAGCCACAGGCCATCCTGTTCGTGGCGCAGCAGGGGTTCGACGATGCCGTGGGCGCGGCAGGCGGCGATCAGTTTGTCGATGCCCAGGCCCCAGGCCTCGATCAGTCCGGCGCGGTAGAAGGCGTTGGCGATGTCCGGGTTGCCGGGGCGCGACAGGTGGCGGGTGCGCAGGCTGGCGATGCTCCAGCCTTCCGGCAGGCGCGCCGGATTCCACAGGCTGATGCGGTCGTCGTGCAGGCGGATCTGGATCGGGATGCCGCTGGCGTAGTCCTTGTGCACGATGGCATTGACCAGCGCCTCGCGCAGCGCCGCCAGCGGCAGCGGGTAGGCCGCCGGCGCGCGGGCATCGCCGCCGTCTGGATGACGCTGCAGGTGCTCCTCGAGCAGCGCCAGACTGCGCTCGAGCTGGACGAACAGGTTGCCGCCGATGGCGTGCTGTTCGACAAGGCCGTTATCGCGGCGGAACTGGCCGATGCGGATGTAGGCGCCGCTGACCAGCTTTTCCGGTTCGGCGTGGAACAGCAGCGCGGCCGCGCGCTTGAGATGGAACAGCTGCAGCTGTTCGACCAGCGCGGCATCGCCCTCCTCCACGCTGGCGCAGGTCAGACGCTGGCAGGCTGCGGCGCGCTGGCGGAAGTCGGCCAGCGCCTGGGGGTCGAGGTCGGCCAGTTGCACCTGGGGCATCGGCAGGTCGTCCCAGCTGCCGCCGGCGTCCGGGTGCAGGAAGCGGTCGGTTGTCGCGCCGGGGGATGCCGCTGGGAGGTCTTTCCACTCGATGTCTGGCTGGTCTTTCATCCGCGATACCCTGGTTGCGCAAGGAGGAGCAGCTGGCATGTTAACCAAATGCCGCGGGTGGCGGGCGCGTGCCTGCGTGCATTCGTTCATGTTCCGCGCACGCGGCTACCGGCCGGTGACAGGCCCGGCGGGTAGTCCGCAAAGCAGCAGGGACGCTGGCGTTACAGGGTGATGTTCAGCTCGGAATCGCGCATCACCTTGAGCTCGGCGTCCTCGGCGTGGAAGCCGCGGGCCAGCTTGGCGCGCAGGGTCAGGTCGGTGCGCGAGTCGGCGTGGCGCAGGGCCTCGGCAAGGCTGATGCGCCCAGCCTGCACCAAGGCGTAGAGGTGCTGGTCGAAGGTCTGCAAGCCGAGCTCCTGGCTGCGGCCGAGGGCGGTCTTGATGTCGTCGAGCTGGTCGCGCTGGATCAGGTCGGCGATGTAGGGCGTCTTCAGCAGCAGCTCGACGGCGGCCACGCGCTTCTCCTCGCGCCCCGGCACCAGGCGCTGGCCGACGATGGCCTGCAGGTTGAGCGCCAGGTCGCCGAGCACCTGGGCGCGGGCTTCCTTGGGGAAGAAGTTGCAGATGCGCTCGATGGCCTGGGTGGTGTTGGTGGCGTGCAGGGTGGCCAGGCACAGGTGGCCGGTTTCGCTGTAGTGCAGGGCGTGCTGCATGGTGGCCAGGTCGCGGATCTCGCCGATCATGATCACGTCCGGCGACTCGCGCAGCACGTTGAGCAGTGCCTGCTCGAAGCTGCGGGTATCCAGGCCGACCTCGCGCTGGTCGATGATCGCGCGCTGGTGGCTGTGGATGAACTCGATCGGGTCCTCGATGCAGACGATGTGGCCACCGCGCGAGCGGTTGCGCAGATCGAGCATCGAGGCCAGGGTGGTCGATTTGCCGGAGCCTGCGGCGCCGACCACCAGGATCAGGCCGCGGTCGAGCATCACCAGCTCTTCCAGCTTCTGCGGCAGGCCGAGTTCGCCGATGCCGGGGATCTTGCTCTTGATGTGGCGCACCACCATGGCCACGTCGCCGCGCTGGTAGTAGACGTTGACCCGGAAGCGCCCGGCGCCGTCGAGGCCGATGGCCAGGTTCATCTCCAGGTCGCGCTCGAACTCGGCGATCTGCTTCTGGTTCATCATCTGGTAGGCCAGCTGCTGCACCGATCCCGGCGCCAGCGGCACCTTGCCGATCGGCAGACTCTGCCCCTCGCGCTTGAGCTGCGCGGGCGCGCCAACGCTGAAGAACAGGTCGGAGCCGCCCTGCTCGACCATCAGGTGCAGGTAACGAAACACATCCATGCCGCTTGCCTCCGTGAACCGGGAAGAGTGTTGGCGCTGCTGGTGCCGGCGCGCTCCCCTCCCGGCACGGGAAGGGCTGCAGTCGGTCAGTCTGCCTGGTTCGCCCGCGCCGTGCCGTTGATTTTCTGCATGGTCTCGGTGATCCAGGTTTCGGCGCGCTGGTTGAGTTCGGCCACCGCGCGCGGGCCTTCGCCCTCGGCGTGCAGGGCCGGGCCGAACACCACGCTGACCGTGCCCGGATGGCGCTGCCAGCCATCACGCGGCCAGAGTTCGCCGGCGTTGTGCGCCACCGGCAGCACCGGCACGCCGGCGGCTACCGCCACCGAGGCGCCGCTGCGCGAGAACTTGCCCATCTCGCCGGCCGGAATGCGCGTGCCTTCCGGGAAGATCAGCAGCCAGTTGCCCTGCTGCAGGCGTTCGAGGCCGACGCTGGCCACCTGCTTGAGCGCCTGCTTGGGGTTGCTGCGGTCGATACCGATCGGCTTGAGCAGCTTGAACGCCCAGCCGTAGAACGGGATGCGCAGCAGCTCCTGCTTGAGCACCTGGGTCAGCGGCGCGAAGTGCGCGGTGAGGAAGAAGGTTTCCCACGCGCTCTGGTGCTTGGCGAGAATCACGCAGGGCTGCTGGGGGATGTGCTCCAGCCCTTCGAGGCGATAGTCGATGCCGAGCATCACCCGGCTCAGCCACACGGCGAAACGGCACCAGGTACGGGCGATGAAGATGTAGCGGGCCTTCTGCGGCAGCCAGGGGGCGATCAGCAGGCTGAGCAGGCACCAGATCACGGTGCTCAGGCCGAGCAGCAGGTAGAACAGGGCGGTACGCAGGGTCATCGGTCGGCCTCCACGGCCAGCAGGTGGGCGGCGACGGCCGCCAGATCGTCGAACACCAGAACGCCGTCCGGCAGGCCCTTGGCCAGGGTGCGCTCGCCCTTGCCGCTGCGCACCAGCACCGGCTGGCAGCCCACCGCCCGGGCGGCGGCGATGTCGCCGGGGCTGTCGCCGACGAACCAGCGGCCGGCCAGTTCGACGCCGTAGTGCGCGGCGATCTGCTGCAGCAGGCCGGGCAGCGGCTTGCGGCAGTCGCAGCCGTCGTCCGGGCCGTGCGGGCAGTGCACGATCAGGCCGAGCTGGCCGCCCTGCTCGGCCACCAGCTGGCGCAGGCGCGCATGCATGGCCTCGAGGGTGGCCTCGTCGTAGTAGCCGCGCGCCAGGCCCGACTGGTTGGTGGCCACCGCCACGGTCCAGCCGGCCTGGCTCAGGCGGGCGATGGCCTCGATCGAGCCGGGGATCGGGATCCATTCGGCGACGGACTTGATGTAGGCGTCGGAGTCCTCGTTGATGACCCCGTCGCGGTCGAGAATCAGCAGTTTCATGGTCGGGCCCTGTGGGGGCGGACGTAGGGTGGAAAACGCGCGCAGCACTTTTCCACCGGGGTGCAGGGTGGACAAGGCTGCGCCGTTGTCCACCTTACGCTTTGGCCCTGTGGATAAGGCGCGGAGGAAATATCCACAGGTCCGGTAATTCGGTTCCTGTGGATAACGACCGGAGCCGTTATCCACAGGCATCTGGCCTCAGCCCAGCAGCGAGATGTCCGCCACGCCGAGGAACAGCCCGCGCAGTTGGGCCAGCAGCGCGTAGCGGTTGGCCCGCACGGCGGCATCGTCGGCGTTGACCAGCACGCTGTCGAAGAACGCATCCACCGGCGTGCGCAGGCTGGCCAGACGCTCCAGCGCCGCGCGGTAGTTGCGCGCGGCGGCCAGCGGCGCGACCGCTTCGGCGGCGGCGGCCACCGCGGTGGCCAGCGCCTGCTCGGCCGGCTCGACCAGCAGGCTGCTGCTGACCAGCGCCGGCACTTCGCCCTCGGCCTTGGCGAGGATGTTGGACACCCGCTTGTTGGCGGCGGCCAGGGTGGCGGCCTCGGCCAGCTGGCGGAACGCCTGCACGGCCTGCACACGCTGGTCAAAGTCCAGCGGCGCGGAAGGCGCCAGGGCGCGCACGGCCTGGTACACGGCGACGTCGACACCCTCGTCCTCGTAGCGCGCGCGCAGGCGATCGAAGACGAAGTCGAGCACCTGGGCAGCCAGGCCGTCGGCCTTGACCTTGTCGCCGTACTGCTCGATGGCGAAGGCCACCGCCTGCACCAGGTCGAGATCCAGCTGCTTCTCGATCAGGATGCGCAGCACACCCAGTGCGGCGCGGCGCAGCGCGTAGGGGTCCTTGGAGCCGGTGGGCAGCATGCCGATGCCGAAGATGCCGACCAGGGTGTCGAGCTTGTCGGCCACCGCCACGGCGGCGCCGGTCAGGGTGCTCGGCAGCTCGGCACCGGCGCCGCGCGGCATGTACTGCTCGTTGAGCGCCAGGGCGACGTCCTCGGCCTCGCCGTCGTGCTTGGCGTAGTAGTAGCCGGCGATGCCCTGCATCTCCGGGAACTCGCCGACCATCTCGCTGGCCAGGTCGCACTTGGAGAGGATGCCGGCCCGCGCGGCGCGCTCGGCGTCGCCACCGATGCGCGCGGCGATGAAGCCGGCCAGCGCGGAGACCCGCTCGGCCTTGTTGAAGACGCTGCCCAGCTGGGCCTGGAACACCACGTTGGCCAGGCGCTGGTTGCGTTGTTCCAGCGGCTGGCGCTTGTCCTGCTTGAAGAAGAACTCGGCGTCGGTCAGGCGCGGACGCACCACCTTCTCGTTGCCGGAGACGATCTGCGCCGGGTCCTTCGACTCGATGTTGGCCACGGTGATGAAGCGCGGCAGCAGCTTGCCGTTGGCGTCGAGCAGGCAGAAGTACTTCTGGTTGTCCTGCATGGTGGTGATCAGCGCTTCCTGCGGCACCTCGAGGAAGCGTTCCTCGAAGGAGCAGACCAGCGGCACCGGCCACTCGACCAGCGCGGTCACTTCGTCGAGCAGGGCCGGCGGCACGATGGCCTTGCCGTGCTGCTCGGCGGCCAGTTCGGCGACGCGGGCGTCGATCAGTGCGCGGCGCTCGGCGAAGTCGGCGATCACGTAGGCGCTACGCAGGTCCTCGGCGTAGTTGGCCGGAGTGGAGATGCGCACGTCGTGGTTGGCGTGGAAGCGATGGCCGCGGGAGGTACGCCCGGCCTGCTGGGTGAGGATGGTGCAGTCGATCACCTCGCTGCCGAACAGCATCACCAGCCACTGGGTCGGCCGCACGAACTCCTCGCGTCGGGCGGCCCAGCGCATGCGCTTGGGGATCGGCAGCTCGTTCAGCGAGGTCTCGACGATGCCCGGCAGCAGGCCGGCGGCCGGCTGGCCGGGGATGCTCTGCACGAACTTGAGCTTGGGGCCGCTGCGGTCGATCAGCTCGAGAGCGACGCCGCACTTGCGGGCGAAGCCCAGCGCGGCCTGGGTCGGCTGGCCGTCCTTGTCGAAGGCGGCCTGTACCGGCGGGCCGTCCAGATTCACGCTGCGGTCCGGCTGCTGGGTGGCCAGCGCCTCGACCTGCACCGCCAGGCGGCGCGGCGCGGCGTAGTAGCGCGCGCTGGCGTAGCCCAGGCCGGCGGCCTTGAGGCCCTTCTCGACGCCGGCGAGGAACGCCTCGGCGAGGCTCTTCAGCGCCTTGGGTGGCAGCTCTTCGGTGCCCAGTTCGACCAGGAAATCTTGCGCGCTCATCATTCGGCCTCCTTCAGTTGGGTGCCCTGGACCGGGTCCGCAAGCAGGCCGGATTCGGCCAGCTTGGCGAGGACTTCCTCACGCAGTTCGGCGGTGGCCATCGGGAAGCCGAGCTTGGCGCGGGCGATCAGGTAGCTCTGCGCCACGGCGCGGGCCAGGGTGCGCACGCGCAGGATGTACTGCTGGCGCGCGGTCACCGAGATGGCGCGGCGGGCGTCGAGCAGGTTGAAGGTGTGCGAGGCCTTGACCACCATCTCGTAGGTCGGCAGCGGCAGCTCGAGGGCCATCAGGCGGTTGGCTTCGGCCTCGTAGAAGTCGAACAGCTCGAACAGCTTGTCGACGTTGGCGTGTTCGAAGTTGTAGGTCGACTGTTCCACCTCGTTCTGGTGGAACACGTCGCCGTAGGTGACCTTGCCGAACGGGCCGTCGGAGTAGACCAGGTCGTACACCGAGTCGACGCCCTGCAGGTACATGGCCAGGCGCTCGAGGCCGTAGGTGATCTCGCCGGTCACCGGGTAGCACTCGACCCCGCCGACCTGCTGGAAGTAGGTGAACTGGGTGACCTCCATACCGTTGAGCCAGACTTCCCAGCCCAGACCCCAGGCGCCGAGGGTCGGCGATTCCCAGTTGTCCTCGACGAAGCGGATGTCGTGGACCAGGGGGTCGATGCCGATGGCGCGCAGCGAGCCGAGGTACAGGTCCTGGATGTTGTCCGGGTTCGGCTTGAGCACCACCTGGAACTGGTAATAGTGCTGCAGGCGGTTGGGATTCTCGCCGTAGCGGCCGTCGGCCGGGCGGCGCGAGGGCTGCACGTAGGCGGCGTTCCAGGTCTCGGGACCGAGGGCGCGTAGGAAGGTGGCGGTGTGGAAGGTGCCGGCGCCCATTTCCATGTCGTAGGGCTGCAATACCACGCAGCCCTGCTCCGCCCAGTAGCTTTGCAGGGCGAGGATCAGGTCCTGGAAGGTGCGCACGGCAGGCGTAGTCTGGCTCACGAAATCACCTGTTCTGAGGCTTGCGTAAAGCCGGCGAGTATAACCGAAGGCGATAGTTGTGGAGGGGGTGCGTATTGCGCGGCGCGCGCGGCTAGGCGTTACCGGCCGGATGAGTGTTCCACGTGGAACATGCCGTGGTGAGCCACGTAATTGCGGGGCTGCTCCAGAAAGCGCTCAGCCTCGATGGAGAGTGCCGAAGTCATCACCCTCGGGCGTGGCCTGTATACCTTTGACTTCCTGGGACTGCACGCCTAGGGCAATAGTTAAACTGGTACCCGTGAGCATGAAGTAAAAGTTTTTGCGAGGGCGATCCTCTGTGAGAGTCCAGCCGCTTAAGCCAGTCATACATCCAGGCCGCGCTCACGCTCCAGATCGATAAGGCGTGCTGTCGGACCGTCTGGCTGTAGCCGCTCGACGACAATCTGCGGCCAGCGGTTGCGGGAACGACGCCTGGCGACGTTGTAGGTGAACTCCTGAATCCAGTTCGAGGGGTAGAAAAACAGGTCGCCGAGCAACAGGACGAAATCGGTGCCGCTGAGATAGTTCTTGCCGCCGGCGGCTGCTTTTTCCTCCGCAATCACCTGGCGTGAGTGAGCGAGGAATCCTGTTGGTTTGATGTGGGCCGCCAACTGGCTTTTGACGAAGGCGTCCGATTCGCTGTGATTGCCGTCCTTGTCGAACCAGGGGCCGTTGTTCATGTAGGCGCGGAGGTATTCCCAGAAGCCCTTCTGCATGGCCAGCGTCTTGCCCATGGGCGCACCGAGGCTGACCATCAGGGTGTTGTCCGGCTCGCCGAGGCGGCGCACGAGAACTTCCAGAGAAGCGTTGTTCATCCCCGCGGTGTAGGGGCCGACCAACTGGAACTCGCAGGCGATGGCCTGAATGCCGTCCCAGGGGGTGTGGTAGAGCTCGCCATTATGGTCGAAGTAGACCTCGCGGGTGCGGCGGTTGAAGAGAATTGGCAAGGGTAAGGGGCGACTGATTTCCCAGAGGCAAGGAATCACAAGTGCTGGGATACATATCCAAAGCATGGAGGGTACCAGCCCCCATTTCCCGGAAAATAACGCCATAACCAAGGCGCAGAATAAAAGCATGGCCCCTCCAATCCCACCGATCAAACCTGTGATCAACCCTCGATCGCTATCACCCCCAGCCTGTAAGGCCAAGTAGTGTTCGGTGTGCTCGTCGGTGATAAAGAGTTCCATGGGCTTTTCGCCCGTGGGCAGGCAGGCGCTCAGCAGAATGCAGGGCGTTTGGCCGTACTTTGCCCGCGCCTGCTGAATCAGGTCTTTCAGAGCCATGCGATGTCCTCGATATCGATTGCCGGCAGGGTCAGGCCTTCCAGAGGCGAATAGCTCAATTTGCCGCTGACTTTATTCAGCCTGCGTCCGTCCCGGTCCTCGTGATAGACGCGCCGGTAGGTGGCAACGCCGGATGCGGTGCTGACGTGGGTGCCGGCATGCAGATCGAAATCCTTGCCGGTCCATTCCACCGGTTTGCGCAGGCTGCCCAAACCGAACTGGCCGCCCCAGACTTCTTCGCCCTTGAAGTGGAGCATCTCGTCGGTCAGCGTGTTCTTGCCCGGCAGGCGCAACATCAGGTAGGTGATTGCCTGCATGCCGCGGTAAGGATTGAGCTCGTTCAGCCGGTAAGCGTCGAAGTAGATGGGGAACAGGACCTTGTACAGTTCGGTCATGGCCTGTTGGTAGTCGTTGGCCCAAGCCGCCGGGGCGATGCCGAACCGGGTGCCCTTGATCCATTTCTCGAGAGGACTGTCCTGGGTATGGAGACGGGCGATAACGCCGCCGACGATCAGGATGGTAACGCCGAGTGCTTTAAACGCCAGATGTGGCGCTTGTGCGACCCCCCGGCCGATGGTGGCGGCCTCTCCGGCAATAACAGCCGCACGAGCGGCGCGCACCACCCGGTAGGTTCTCACGTAAATCGCCAGATTGGTCGCTGAGGCAACGCTGAGGCCTGCATTGATAGCAGCCGTATCGAAGTCGCCGGATCGAAAGGACTCCAAGGTTTCCAGGCCATAGACAATCACATCCAGGCTGGACGTGACCGCTTGGAGCGCGGCCGATTTCGTTCCCATGCCGAGCGCTTTGGCTAAAACCGTCCGGGAGGATATGGATTCTGCCCCCGCAACCTTAACCGCGGACTCCCAGTTGACCTCGGCCACCTTCTGCAAGGCCGCGGAACCTGCTGACGCTAGTCCAAATAAGCCACTTGCGAAGTTGAGTTTGTTCTTGGCTGATTGGTAGTCGTCGAGAAGTTGCTTTCCACCCCACCCAAAATTCACCCCCGCTACCAGAGCTACCAAGCATTTGATGGGGGCACTATTCAGCGCATCCTTGCTCAGGTTGAGCATATCCTTGAGGTTCACCTCGGCAGCCAGTTGACCGGTTAGGGGAGCCAGCTTGCCCCCCGTTTTGGCGACTTCCGCGGCGGGAGCCAGATGGAAGAATGGCAAGGCGTCGCGCACAGTACGGGCCACAGGGTTGAGCTGGAACTTCGCAGGCAGGGCTTTTGGCCTCGTGGCCAACTGATCGCTCAGCCACTCCCCAACCTGCCGTGGGCTGGCTTCTGCTACCGCCAGGCGCTGCCGGCCGCGGGACAAGGCTGCCGCGAGGTAAAGCCTGCCGGCGCTTTCAACCGGTGCCTTGTAGGCATCCCGCAGATGCAGGCCGGCAACCGGGGCCAGGGCGGTAAGCAGCGCTTCCGACGCCGCCGCCGGGTTGTGCTTGCTGAGGTTGTCTGCCGCGTGGTTGATCATGCCGCTCAGGGCCATGGCGCGGCCGAGGTTGGCAGCTTCCTTGGCCAGTGCGGGCAGGTTGTCGTTGAGTCCGTCGGAAACATCCACCAGCGACTTGATCTCGCCGATGCCCATTCGCCTGCCCAGTCCGAGCAGTGCCCACAGCAACCACGGCTGGCCTACCTGCCTCTCGGGTGTAAGGGCAAGAGAAAGGGTCTTTGCGCCGATGCTTGTGCCCGATGGGCCCAGGCAGGCCGCGGCGAACTCATGCTCCAGAGCGGAACGCGCATCCTGCTGGGTGATATCGAAATGGCCGCAGGCCGTATCCAGGCTGGCAGGCCCCTTCGTGGCTTGCGTGTTGAACCAGTCGGCCCACAATTCGCTCACCCGGCGAACGTCGGCCGCGTAGTTCTCCTCCTGTTGGTGTTGCTCTTGCCAGGCGGTGGTCAGTTGGCCATGCCGCGTGATCGAGGAGAGTTGGCTCCTGATCTGTGCATCGCTTTCTGCCAGTGACTGAAGCACGCCTGCCATGGCCCAATCGTCGCCGCGCTGTTGCCGCAGGGTATCGAATGCCCGCTGCCGGGCGCGCAGCAGCGCCGCCAGATCAAGCAGTACCCCCCAGGCATCGTCGATGACGACATAGGCTTGCTGCTCGCAGCGCTGCATGCCATCCAGCAGGCCCGGCCAATTGGGGCGATGGCCGGTTGAAGGCTCGCAACTCCAGGCGTAGTGCTGCGCGTCCATGTAATCGCCGATTCGCTCGTGAATGGCGTCGGCTTTGCCGCTCAGGGGAGCTGCACCGGGGGTGAGTTCACGCATTACCCGCTGGCGGGTCTTGGCGGTTGTCTTTGCAGCCGCAAACTGCGCGTTGCTCCATTGGCTTGGTGACCAGGCGAGCATGGCTTTCTCGCCCGAGGGCAATAGCAGGTAGGGCAGGCAGCGGTTGTCTATCACCCTCCCGGCGCGGTTAGTCTGCTGCAGATGGGCTTTATCAACCTTGTACTCGACCAGCTTGCCAAGCCCGCTTTGCCACACATATAGCCAACCGTCGCGCAGCAGGCGTGCGGTGTAGTTGAGGGTGCGCCCTTCGAGCGTCTCATAGCCCTCGCCAAGACTCGGGAATTCGCCACGCAATGCCGGAAGCTGGAGCGCTGTCGTGTCGATGGCCAGCGTGGGGCCAATGGCATAGCGGAGGGGGAGAACGGCGGTCAGTAGTGGGCAGGACGCGGGTATGAAGGTGCTGCTTGGCGATGATGTCTGGCTCATGCTTCCACTTCCTGTGTTGCTTCATCCTGGTGTGCCAATGCTGCCAGCAGTGGCCAGTCGAGTGTCACTTGGGCGCTGAGCCCGGTATCGGCGGGGGCGCAGTCCAGATGAGGAGCCTGATTGCGCCAGGAGCAGATTGGCGCATGCTCGTGATGCAGCCAGACGCTGTCGATTCCATGCCAGAAGCCCTCTGGCCACCTGGCTCCGGCCGCCCAGGCGTTGCGCATCGGCCGTGCATCCGCGAAGCGCAGCCAGAATTCGCGCTTGTCCGGCGCGAGAATGCGCACTCTCCGTTGCAGTACCCGGAATAGCTCACCCAGCTCGAGTCGGCTTTCCAGCCATAACCCCGAGCACAAATCCGAACCGTGCCACCATGCATGGAAGGTGGAGCTGCCGGCTGCTGCGGGTAACAGTATCGGGCCAGCGTCGGCTATTTGTGAGTAGGGGGTCCCGACCAACAGCGGCCACGGTTGATCGCTCGGATAACGCTCGTAGAGCCATGCCAATGCATCGTCATACCGTGCCCCATCGAGCAGGATGGCACCCTTGCCTGTGCCGGGAGGATTCATGCCTGCACCTCTTTGGCAGCCGTTGCCGCCTCACACACTTCGCAGATGCCTGCGCGGGTTCGCCGAAAGACGGTGTTCTGCTTCACCAAGGCTTCCAGGGGGATGCCTGCCTTGTCCGCATCTGCAGGCCTGGCCTGCCCTGGCAGTATCGGTGCGACGCCCGAGCCACTGCCCGGCGCACCGCCCGAGTTGATCTTCACCGTCGGCCCGACCAGTGTGACGCCGCTGGCATCCAGCTTGACGAAGCTGCCTCCCGCCTTGAAGGTCAGTTCGCTGCCGGCCTCCAGCACTACCTTGAGGCCGCTGGCCAGGTGGATTTCCTGGCCGGCCTCGACGTACTGGCCGTTGCCGATCTTCACGTGCTGGCTGGCGCCGACGGTCAGGTGGTCGCTGGCGCGTACTTCGCTCTTGCGGTCGCCGCGGGTGGCGCGGTGTTCCTCGGCTCGGAACTCGCTGTAGCTGTTGGCCTCGACGCTGTCGTGACGCTCGTTACCGACGCGGATCTTCTGGTCGTGCTCGATGTTCTGGTCCCAGTCGCGCTGGGCGTGCACATAGATCTGCTCCTGGCCCTGGCGGTCCTCGATGCGCAGTTCGTTGTAGCCGCCACCGCCCGGGGTGCTGAGGGTCTTGAACACGCTGCGGGTCTTGTTCGCCGGCAGGTCGTAGGGGACGACGTGTTCCTTGTGGTACAGGCAGCCGGTGATCAGCGGCTGATCGGGGTCGCCCTCGAGGAAGCTGACCAGCACCTCCATGCCGACACGCGGGATGGCGATGCCGCCGTAGCGGTCGCCGGCCCAGCTGCTGGCGACGCGCAGCCAGCAGCTGGTGGTGTCGTCGGCCTGGCCCTCGCGGTCCCAGTGGAACTGCACCTTGATGCGGCCGTATTGGTCGCAGTGGATCTCCTCGCCGGCCGGCCCGGTGACCACGGCGCTCTGGCTGCCGAGCAGGCGCGGCTTGGCATGGGCCAACGCTGGGCGGAACGGCACGTCCCAGGGTGTGGCGGTGAAGCGGTTGCGGTAGCCCTGCTGGAAGCCGTCGCTCGCCGTCATCTCGCTGGTGACCGACTCCTCCAGCACCTGCGGCTGCTTGCCCTCGTGGTGGACTTCGCCGAGCAGCCACAGCTGGTTCCACTCGCGGCGCGGATGCTCGCCCAGTTCGAGGAAGTGCCCGCTGCGCAAGGTCGGTTGGTCGCTGCTGCCTTCGCCCAGCAGGTAGTCGGCGCGGTGGCGCTCCAGGGCGCGGCGGGCCAGCTGCTTGCCGCGCGTACGGTCGGTGAAGCGACCGGGGTAGGCGTAGTCCTCCAGATCCGGGGCGAACTCGCTGGCGAAGGCACTCTCCAGCTGCAGGCGCGGCTGTTCGGAGTCGTAGTCGCGGCGGGTCACCCGGTTGGTGCGGCTTTCCAGGCGCACGGTGAAGCGCTTGACCATCGGCTGGTCGGCGACCAGGCCGGAGTCCTGCTGGTAGCTCACCGGCGCCAGCCTGGGGAATGCCGTCTGGTCGTCACCGAACACCAGCTCATGAGCGGTCGGCGAGTGCTGGAAGTGGTAGTGGATACCCTCCTCCTCGCACAGGCGCTGCACGAAGTGCAGGTCGGACTCGGCGTACTGCACGCAGTAGTCGCGCTGGGGGTAGACGGTCGGGCCGAGCTGGAAGCGGTGGCCACTGCCTTCGAGGATGCCGTGTTCCTCCAGTACCCGGCCGACGATCTGCGGCACCGTGAGGTGCTGGAAGATGCGCTGATTGGTGCGGTGGGCCAGATAGGCCAGGCGCGGCACCAGGCTGAGGCGGTAGCGGGTCAGGCGCTGGCCGGAATCGCCTTGGGCAATCTGGTGGATCAGGCCGTGGATGCCGCTACCGTCCGGGGCGAAGGCGAGAAAGGCCGGCCGGTTGAGCAGGTCCTCGAGCACGAGGTCGGGGCGCGCGCTGACCAGTTCGAGGTCGAAGCGGTAGGGCTGGCCGATGGCCTCGCGGCCGTGGAATTCGAGGACCTGCAGGTCGTGGGCGATGCCATCGATGTGCAGGGTGAAGTGGGCGGCATTGGCCGGAGCGAACATCCGTTGTTCCTCGTCGGGTCTTCCATGGGCAGGCCGCCGTTTTTACGTCATCCGCCCGGGCGTGGGCGGGAAGCATTCGGCATTTCGGGCCGGTCGCTGCCCGGGAAACGGCATCGGCCAGAGAGTCTGGCCGATGCGTGGACTGCGCAGTGCGAGCGGATCAGGCGGAGATCGGCGTGCGCCAGTCGTCGGAGCCGGAGGTGCCGGAGACCTCGTGGGTCCAGACGATCTTGCGGTAGGTGAAGTAGATGTCTTCCAGATGGGTGAAGTGGGCCATGTTCGGATCCTGGCAGTTCGGCATGCGCGACTGCACGTCGACGATGATGGCGTCGTGCAGTTCGATGGTGAAGTAGTGCTCCTGGGTGCCGGTGGCGGAGGTGCGATACCACTCCAGGCGGCACTTGGTCAGGCGCTCGCCGGAGGTGAGGGCGTTGAACAGCAGCGGCGAGGATTTGTCGAACACCTTGGTGATCATCAGCGGCTTGTGCACGCGCTGGCCGGTGGGCTGGCCGGACTGCGGGTCGCGCGGAATGATGACCTGGTGGTGGAATGCCTCGACGAGGATCTGGTCCTCATGACCTTCCTGGAAAATGTTGCCGACCGAGCCCTCGGTGAAGGTGCCTGCGGTGATCAGACCTTGTTTAGTGCCTTCGATGGACAGGTACGCGGGGGTTGGCATGGGTGCTCTCCTTTGCCTGGATCATGGACCGGGTCGGTCCGGGAGCCACAGCTAGCGCAAGTGCCATGCCAGGGTTATTAATTCCTTTTTGAACAATGGCTTGCGTGTTTCCTTGCGAGCCTGACCGGCGGTAGTGTGAGCGAGGTCGGCAAAGCCTGTGCAGGATTCTGCGCAGGAACGTGCCAAGAGCTGCGCAGCTGCCTGCAGGCCTTGCCGGGCGGGGCTTGTAGCGGATTTCCGGGGGCCTCTGGGCGTTGTGCCTGCGCAAGGAGCTGCGCAGTGCCGACTCGGGTTGCGTCGGATGATGGCGCGTAGGCAGGGCAGTGAAATCGCTTGCGATCGCCGGCTGGCGGGTACAATGGCCACCCTGTGCAATCGCGGGAGAGTCCTGTGGAGAAGATCAAAGGCGCCCTGGTGGTGGGTGCACTGCGGCTGGTCGCCGCCCTGCCCTGGTCCGTCGTGCAGCGCCTCGGCGCCGCCATCGGCTGGCTGATGTGGAAGCTGCCCAACAGTTCGCGCGAGGTGGTGCGCATCAACCAGGCCAGGTGCTTCCCCGAGCTGGACGCGGCCGAGCGCGAGGCGTTGCTCGGGCGCACCCTCAAGGACCTCGGCAAGACCTTCACCGAGAGCGCCTGCGCGTGGATCTGGCCGGCGGAGAAGTCGCTGGCGCTGGTCAAGGAAGTGGAAGGCCTGGAGGTGCTCGAGGCGGCGCTGGCCAGCGGCAAGGGCGTGGTCGGCATCACCAGCCACCTGGGCAACTGGGAGGTGCTCAACCACTTCTACTGCAACCAGTGCAAGCCGATCATCTTCTACCGCCCGCCCAAGCAGAAGGCGGTGGACGAGCTGCTGCAGCAGCAGCGGGTGCAGATGGGCAACCGGGTGGCGCCGTCGACCAAGGAAGGCATCCTCAGCGTGATCAAGGAGGTGCGCCGCGGCGGCGCGGTGGGCATCCCCGCCGACCCGGAGCCGAGCGAGGGCAGCGGGATCTTCGTGCCGTTCCTCGGCGTGCAGGCGCTGACCAGCAAGTTCGTGCCCAGCATGCTCGCCGGGCACAAGGCGGTCGGCGTGTTCCTGCATGCCATCCGCCTCGACGACGGCAGCGGCTTCAAGGTGATCCTCGAGGCAGCGCCGGAAGAGATGTACAGCAAGGACCCGGAAGTCGGCGTGGCGGCGATGAGCCGGGTGCTGGAGAGCTACGTGCGGCGCTGGCCGAGCCAGTACATGTGGAGCATGAAGCGCTTCAAGAAGCGCCCGGCCGGCGAGCCACGCTGGTACTGAGGCGGCGCCTTGCGCCTGCCAGGCAGGCTGGGCTGACCGCACAGGGTCGAAATGCCAGGCCTGGCAGCCTGGTTGGTGGGTTACGTCCGGCGGCCTGGCCCGCCCTACGCCCCGGCTCGGCGATGTTCAGTGCGCCGGCTTGTCCAGTTTCTTCAGAAACACGCTCATTTCCTTCTCCGCCTGCTTGTCGCCATGCCGGCGGGCGGCCTCCAGGCCCTGCTGCCAGGCGGCGCGCGCCGCCGCCGTCTCGCCGAGGGCGGCACGGGCCTTGCCCAGCAGCTTCCAGGCCGCCGAATAGTTGGGGTCGAATTCCACGCAGCGCGAGAGGTGTAGTACCGCCTCGCTGGCGTTGCCGGCATCCAGATGGGCGTTGCCCAGGCCGAAGCGCAGCAGGGCGTTGTCGTGGCCGGCGGCCAGCAGTTTTTCCAGGGCGGCGACGGTGGTCATGCTGTTCTCCTCGAGACGACAGGCAAGCAGGCTACAGCGTAGCGTCTGTGCAGGAGCAGATTCATCCGCGACCTGCATTGCAGCGGGGCGCGAATGAAGCCGTCATGCGATTGACCCGGCCGCGCCTCAGTAGCGCCAGAAGCCCGGCGACAGCAGCACCACCAGCGAGAACACCTCGAGGCGGCCGAGGATCATCGCCACGCTGAGCAGACCCTTGGCGCTGTCCGGCAGGCTGGCGTAGTTGGCGGTGGCCTCGCCCAGCGCCGGACCGAGGTTGTTCATGCACGAGGCCAGGCTGGAGAAGGCGGTGATCGGGTCGAGGCCGGTGCCGAGCAGCAGCAGCATCAGGCCGAAGAAGGTCACCATGTACATGGCGCAGAAGCCCCACACCGATTCGACCACCCGGTCCGGCACCTTGCGCCGGCCCATCTTCACCCCGAACACGCCGTTGGGGTGCAGCAGGCGCTGGATCTCGCGCTGGCCCTGGCGCACCACCAGCATGGTGCGCATCACCTTCATGCCGCCGCCGGTGGAGCCGGCGCAGGCACCGATGAAGGCGGTGTACAGCAGCAGGAACGGCAGGAAGCTCGGCCACAGGCTGAAGTCGTCGACGCCAAAGCCGGTGGTGGTGAACACCGAGACCACCTGGAAGGCGGCGTAGCGCACCGAGTCGAGCGGGTGCTCGTGGTGGCTGTAGATCATCAGGATCAGCGTGGTGATGGTGAATACCGCGGCGAGCAGCTTGAGGTAGGCGGTGCACTCGGCATCGCGCAGATAGGCCTTCAGCGAACGGCTGCGCAGGGCAAGGAAGTGCAGGGCGAAGTTCATCCCCGAGGCGACCATGAAGAAGATGCAGATGGCCTCGATCAGTGCGCTGTCGAAGTAGCCGATGCTGGCGTCGTGGGTGGAGAAGCCGCCGATGGCGATGGTGGCGAAGCTGTGGCCGACCGCATCGAACAGGCTCATGCCGGCGATCCAGTAGGCCAGCGCGCAGAGCACGGTGAGGCCGCAGTAGATCAGCCACAGGGTCTTGGCGGTGTCGGCGATGCGCGCCGACAGCTTGTTCTCCTTCAGGGGGCCCGGCATCTCGGCGCGGTACAGCTGCATGCCGCCGATGCCGAGCATCGGCATCACCGCCACCGCCAGCACCACGATGCCCATGCCACCCAGCCACTGCAGTTGCTGGCGGTAGTAGAGGATCGAGTGCGGCAGGTCGTCGAGGCCGCTGAGCACGGTGGCGCCGGTGGTGCTGAGGCCGGAGAAGGCCTCGAACAGCGCATCGGTGGCGCTCATCGCCGGCTTGTCGCTGACCAGGAAGGGGATGGCGGAGAAGAAGCCGAGCACGGTCCAGAACAGCGCGGTGATCAGGTAGCCGTCGCGCACCCGCAGTTCGCCGCGGGCCGCGCGCACCGGGAACCAGATGACCGCGCCGGTGCACAGGGTGATGACAAAGGCCCAGATGAAGCTGCGCCAGGTGTCGTCGCCGAAATGCAGGTCGATCAGCAGGGGCGGCAGGTGGGTGATGCTGAACAGCATCAGCAGGATGCCGAGGATGCGGGCGATGACGGCGTAGTGCATGGGCGAAAGCTACCGGCGCAGGAGAGGTGCGGGAGTGGGGCGGAGCGGACGCCCTGGGGCGTCCGGCGTGCGGCTCAGAAGAAGGTCAGGCCGGCCTGGAACAGGCGCTCCACGTCGCGGATGTGCTTCTTGTCGATCAGGAACAGCAGGATGTGGTCGCCCGACTCGATCTGGGTGTTGCCGTGGGCGATCAGCACCTCCTCGTCGCGGATGATCGCGCCGATGGTGGTGCCCGGCGGCAGCGGCACGTCGGCGACCTTGCGGCCGACCACCTTGCTCGACTTGGCGTCGCCGTGGGCGATGGCCTCGATGGCCTCGGCGGCGCCGCGGCGCAGCGAGTGCACGGCGACGATGTCGCCGCGGCGCACGTGGGTCAGCAGGGTGCCGATGGTGGCCTGCTGCGGGCTGATGGCGATGTCGATCTCGCCGCCCTGGATCAGGTCGACGTAGGCCGGGTTGCTGATCAGGCTCATCACCTTGCGCGCGCCGAGGCGCTTGGCCAGCAGCGAGGACATGATGTTGGCCTCGTCGTCGTTGGTCAGGGCGAGGAAGATGTCGGCGTCGCTGATGTTCTCCTCGACCAGCAGGTCGCGGTCGGAGGCGCTGCCCTGCAGGACGATGGTGCTTTCCAGGGTGTCGGACAGGTAGCGGCAGCGCGCCGGGTTCATCTCGATGATCTTCACCTGGTAGCGGCTCTCGATGGCTTCGGCCAGGCGCTCGCCGATGTGCCCGCCACCGGCGATCACCACCCGCCGGTAGCTGTCGTCGAGGCGGCGCAGCTCGCTCATCACCGCGCGGATGTGGCTGCGCGCGGCGATGAAGAACACCTCGTCGTCGGCCTCGATCACCGTGTCGCCCTGCGGGATGATCGGCCGGTCGCGGCGGTAGATGGCCGCCACCCGGGTGTCGATGTTGGGCATGTGCTCGCGGATCTGCTTGAGCTGCTGGCCGACCAGCGGGCCGCCGTAGTAGGCGCGGATGCCGACCAGCTGGGCCTTGCCGTCGGCGAAGTCGAGCACCTGCAGGGCGCCGGGGTATTCGATCAGGCGCTTGATGTAGTTGGTCACCACCTGCTCGGGGCTGATCAGCACGTCGACCGGGATCGCCTCGTTGCAGAACAGGCCGGCGCGGGTCAGGTAGGCGGCCTCGCGCACCCGGGCGATCTTGGTCGGCGTGTTGAACAGGGTGTAGGCGACCTGGCAGGCGATCATGTTGGTTTCGTCGCTGTTGGTCACCGCCACCAGCATGTCGGCGTCGTCGGCGCCGGCCTGGCGCAGCACCGTCGGGTAGGAACCCTTGCCCTGGATGGTGCGGATGTCCAGGCGGTCGCCCAGATCGCGCAGGCGGTCGCCGTCGGTGTCGACCACGGTGATGTCGTTGGCCTCGCTGGCCAGGTGCTCGGCCAGGCTGCCGCCGACCTGTCCCGCGCCGAGAATGATGATTTTCATCCGACTACTCCTTGAGCGCGCGCGGCTGGGGCGCGGCGGCAATCTTGATCAGCTTGGCATAGTAGAAGCCGTCGTGGCCGTCGACCTGGGCCAGCAGCTGGCGGCCGTGGGGCTGCTTGAGGCCGAACGGGCCGGGGATGTCCAGCTCGCGCGCGCCGGGGGTGCGGGCGAGGAAGGCGTCGATCACCGCGGTGTTCTCGGTCGGTAGGGTCGAGCAGGTGGCGTACAGCAGCACGCCGCCGACCTCCAGGGTCGGCCACAGGGCGTCGAGCAGCTCGCCCTGCAGGGCGGCCAGGGCGACGATGTCGTCGGCCTGGCGGGTCAGCTTGATGTCCGGGTGGCGACGGATCACCCCGGTGGCCGAACAGGGCGCATCGAGGAGGATGCGCTGGAACGCCTGGCCGTCCCACCACTGGCCGACGGCGCGGGCGTCGGCGGCGATCAGTTTGGCATCCAGCTGCAGGCGGGCGAGGTTCTCGCGCACGCGCACCAGGCGGCTCTCTTCCAGGTCGACGCCGGTGACGGCCAGCGTCGGTTCGACTTCCAGCAGGTGGCAGGTCTTGCCGCCAGGCGCGCAGCAGGCGTCCAGCACGCGCTGGCCGGGCTTGAGTTCGAGCAGGTCGGCGGCCAGCTGGGCGGCCTCGTCCTGCACGCTGCCCCGCCCTTCGGCGAAACCCGGCAGGCCGGTGACGTCGCACGGCGTGGCCAGCTGCACGCCGTCGGGGCTGAAGGCGCAGGCGCGTGCGTCGATGCCGGCGGCGGCCAGCTCGGCGAGGTAGGCGTCGCGCGAGCCATGGCGGCGGTTGACCCGCAGGGTCAGCGGCGGATGGCTGTTGTTGGCCGCGCAGATGGCTTCCCAGTGCGCCGGCCAGTGCGCCTTGAGCGCCTTCTGCAGCCAGCGCGGATGGGCGGTGCGCGCCGCCGGATCCCGTTCCAGGTCGGCCAGCAGCGCTTCGCCCTCGCGCTGGGCGCGGCGCAGCACGGCGTTGATCAGGCCCTTGGCCGAGGACTTCTTCAGCCGGTCGACGCAGCCGACCGTCTCGCCGATCGCCGCGTGGGCGGGTATCCGCGTGTACAGCAGCTGGTACAGGCCGATCAGCAGCAGCGCCTCGAGGTCCCTGTCGCCGGCCTTGAACGGCTTCTGCAGCAGCTTGTCGGCGAGCAGCGCCAGGCGCGGTTGCCAGCGCGCGGTGCCGAAGGCCAGCTCCTGGGTCAGGCCGCGGTCGCGGGCGTCGACCTTGTCCAGCTGCGCCGGCAGGGCGCTGCCCAGCGAGGCCTTGCCGGCGAGCACGGCGCCGAGGGCGCGGGCGGCGGCCAGTCGCGGATCGAGGCTCATCAGACCAGCACCTGGCCGACGGCGAACTGCTCGCGGCGGCTGTTGTACAGATCACTGAAGGCCAGCGGCTTGCCGCCGGACAGCTGCAGACGGGTCAGGCACAGCGCGCCCTCGCCGCAGGCGACGCTGAGGCCGTCGCGGCTGGCGGCGAGGATTTCACCCGGCGCGCCCTGCCCCTCAGCCACTTCCGCGGCCAGCACCTTGAGCGGTGCCTCGGCGAGGGTGGTATGGCAGACCGGCCAGGGGTTGAAGGCGCGCACCAGGCGCTCCAGCTCGACGGCCGGGCGGCGCCAGTCGAGGCGCGCCTCGTCCTTGTTGAGCTTGTGGGCGTAGGTCGCCAGGGCATCGTCCTGCACCTCGCCGCGCAGGGTGCCGGCGGCCAGCTGCGGGATGGCCTCGACCACCGCCGCGGCGCCCAGCTCGGCCAGGCGGTCGTGCAGGCTGCCGCCGGTGTCGTCGGCACTGATCGGCGTGGCGACCTTGAGCAGCATCGGCCCGGTGTCCAGGCCCGCCTCCATGCGCATCACGGTGACCCCGGACTCGGCATCGCCGGCCTGCACCGCGCGCTGGATCGGCGCGGCGCCGCGCCAGCGCGGCAGCAGGGAGGCGTGGCTGTTGATGCAACCCAGGCGCGGGATGTCCAGCACCACCTGCGGCAGGATCAGGCCGTAGGCCACCACCACCAGCAGGTCGGGCGCCAGCGCGGCCAGCTCGGCCTGGGCCGCCGGGTCGCGCAGGGTCGCCGGCTGCAGTACCGGGATGTCGCGAGCGACGGCGAGCTGCTTGACCGGGCTGGCCATCAGTTTCTGGCCGCGGCCGGCCGGTCGGTCGGGCTGGGTGTACACCGCCGCTGGGGTCAGGCCTGCGTCGAGCAGGGCCTGCAGGTGGCGGGCGGCAAATTCCGGGGTACCGGCGAAGACGATGCGCAGGGGCTGGCTCATGGGGCTCGCTCAAGAAAAAAGGCTTGCCGCGGGCAAGCCTTCTGGTGAGTCAGGAGTGTTGCAGACGATGCTGTTTTTCCAGCTTCTTCTTGATCCGGTCGCGCTTGAGGCTGGACAGGTAGTCGACGAACAGCTTGCCGTTGAGGTGGTCGCACTCGTGCTGGATGCACACCGCCAGCAGGCCCTCGGCAATCAGCTCGAAGGGCTGGCCGTCGCGGTCCAGCGCCTTGATCCTGACCTTCTGCGGGCGGTCGACGTTCTCGTAGAAACCAGGCACCGACAGGCAGCCTTCCTGGTACTGGTCCATCTGCTCGGTGAGCGGTTCGAACTCGGGGTTGATGAACACCCGCGGCTCGCTCTTGTCCTCGGACAGGTCCATCACCACCAGACGCTTGTGCACGTTGACCTGGGTCGCCGCCAGGCCGATGCCGGGCGCCGCGTACATGGTTTCGAACATGTCGTCGATCAGCTGGCGCAGCGCGTCGTCCACCACGTCCACCGGCTTGGCGTGGGTGCGCAGGCGGGGATCGGGGAATTCGAGAATGTTCAGGATCGCCATATGCGTTTGTGATGCACTTGTGGAATAAATCGAAAACCGGCTGATAAGATGCCCGGCAGCTCGAAAAACGGCTTGAGGCCGCGTATTTCGCCGGCCAGCGCACGTTTTGTGTGTCGGCACATGATAAAGGGATTCACCTCATGAGGAAATCATTAGTCGCCCTGCTGCTGATGGCGGCTGGCAGCCTGGCCCAGGCCGAAGTCCTGCTCCGGGACGGTCATCCGCAGAGTTACACCGTGGTGCGCGGCGATACCCTGTGGGACATCTCCGGCAAGTTCCTGCGCCAGCCGTGGAAGTGGCCGAAAATCTGGAAGGCCAATCCGCAGGTGCAGAATCCGCACCTGATCTACCCGGGCGACGTGCTCAGCCTGGTCTACGTCGACGGCCAGCCGCGCCTCGTGCTCGGCCGCGGCGAGTCGCGTGGCACCATCAAGCTGTCGCCCAAGGTGCGCAGCACGCCGATGGCCGAGGCCATCCCGGCCATTCCGCTGGAGAAGATCAACAGCTTCCTGCTCAGCAACCGCATCGTCGACAGCGAAAGCGAGCTCTCCCAGGCGCCGTACATCGTCGCCGGCAACGCCGAGCGCGTGGTCAGTGGCGCCGGCGACCGCATCTACGCCCGCGGCAGCTTCGCCGACGGCCAGCCGGTCTATGGCCTGTTCCGTCAAGGCAAGACCTACACCGATCCGCAGACCGGCGAAGTCCTCGGCATCAACGCCGACGATATCGGCAGCGGCGAAGTGGTGGCCGAGGAAGGCGACATCACCACCCTGGTGCTCAGCCGCACTACCCAGGAAGTGCGCATAGGCGACCGCCTGCTGCCCACCGAGGAGCGCGCGATCAGCTCCACCTTCATGCCCAGCGAGCCGGCTCTCGACATCGACGGCGTGATCCTCGACGTCCCGCGCGGCGTGACCCAGGTCGGCCAACTCGACGTGGTCACCCTGAACAAGGGCCTGCGCGATGGCCTCAGCGAAGGCAACGTGCTGGCGGTGTACAAGACCGGCGAGACCGTGCGCGACCGCCTCACCGGCGAGAGCGTGAAGATCCCCGACGAGCGCTCCGGCCTGCTGATGGTGTTCCGTGTCTACGACAAGCTCAGCTACGGCCTGGTGCTCAATGCCAACCGCTCGCTGGCGGTGCTCGACAAGGTACGCAACCCGTAAGTGCTGTGAACGAAGCCCCCGCCCTGCGGGGGCTTCGAGTTTCTGGCCTGACGCAAGGATCCGCGTCGACCACCGGCGCTGCCGTGCCGCCCTCCTCTCCCGATCAAGGACGATCGCCATGCCCTATCCCGCCGCTCCGTCCCCCGCCGAACTGGAAGCCCGCCTGCGCCTGCATGGCCTGCCGGAGATCGGTCCGCGGCGCTTTCGCCGTCTGCTCGAGGTGTTCGGTTCGGCCAGTGCCGCCCTCAGCGCGCCGGCTTCCGCCTGGCAGTCCCTCGGCCTGCCGCAGGTTGCCGCCCTGGCGCGGCGCAGCACCGGGGTGCGCGACCAGGCGGCACACGCCCTGGCCTGGCTGGAGCAGCCCGGGCAGCACCTGCTGTGCTTTGATGACCCCGCCTATCCCGCGCTGCTCGCCGAGCTGAACGACGCCCCGCCGCTGCTGTTCGTCGCCGGCGAACCGGCGCTGCTCGAGCGTCCGCAACTGGCCATGGTCGGCAGCCGCCGGGCCAGCCGGCCGGGACTGGACAGTGCGACGGCGTTTGCCCGCAGCCTGGCCGGCGGCGGTTTCGTGGTCACCAGCGGGCTGGCGCTGGGCATCGATGGCGCCGCCCACCTTGGCGCCCTGGCGGTTGGCGGCGCCACCGTGGCGGTGCTCGGCACCGGCCTGCAATGCCTGTACCCGAAACGCCACGCCGGCCTGGCCGCGCGCATCGTCGCCGAGGGCGGCGCGCTGGTCTCCGAGCTGCCGCTGGCGGCGCCACCGCACGCCGGCAATTTTCCGCGGCGCAACCGCATCATCAGCGGCCTGTCCCTCGGAGTGCTGGTGGTCGAGGCCAGCCCCTCCAGCGGCTCGCTGATCACCGCGCGGCTGGCCGCCGAGCAGGGCCGCGAGGTGTTCGCCATTCCCGGTTCGATCCACCATCCCGGCGCGCGCGGCTGTCACCAGCTGATCCGCGAGGGCGCCCAGCTGGTGGAGAAAGTCGAGGACATTCTCGAGGCCCTGCGTGGCTGGCAGCGCCTGCCGGCCAAGGCTGCGCCGCAACAGCAGACCATCGCATTGCTGGATGACCCGCATCCGCTGCTCGCCCTGCTGCATGCCGCACCGCAGAGCAGTGAGGCGCTGGCCGTCAGCAGCGGCCTGCCCTTGCCCGAGCTGCTCGCCCAGCTCACCGAGCTGGAGCTGGACGGGCAGATCGGCTGCGACAACGGCTGCTGGGTGTGCTGCACCGCGCGCGGATAAATCTGCTTACAGGCTGCCCGTCGGTCCCGCTGCCGCCGGCAAGGCGAACGGATACACTGCGCGGCACATTTTCCCCAGGGTGCAGAGGTGGTCATGGTCGGGCAGTGGCAGGTGCAGCAGGTGGCGCGGGTGGTGCGCCAGGGCGGCGTGATCGCCTACCCAACCGAGGCGGTGTGGGGGCTGGGCTGCGACCCGTGGGATGCCGAGGCGGTGTTCCGCCTGCTGGCGCTCAAGGCGCGGCCGGTGGCGAAGGGCCTGATCCTGGTCGCCGCCGACATCGCCCAGTTCGACTTCCTGCTCCACGACCTGCCGCCGGCCTGGCGCGCGCAGCTGCAGCTCAGCTGGCCGGGGGCGAACACCTGGCTGGTGCCGCACCAGAACCGCCTGCCCGAGTGGATCAGCGGGATGCACGACAGCGTCGCCCTGCGGGTCAGCGACCATCCGCGGGTGCGCGCGCTGTGCGCCCACACCGGGCCGCTGGTGTCGACCTCGGCCAACCCGGCCGGCCGCCCGGCGGCGCGTTCGCGCCTGCGCGTCGAGCAGTACTTCGGCGGCCAGCTCGACGCCGTGCTTGGTGGCGCCCTGGGCGGACGCAGGAACCCCAGCCTGATCCGCGACCTACGCACCGGCCAGGTGATCCGCCCGTCCTGATACAGACGTGCCGGCAATGGAAACCCTGAATTCAGGGTTTCCATGCGCAGCTGTCAGGGCAGCAGGATGGTCGAGCCGGTGGTCTGCCGCCCTGCCAGCGCGGCCTGCGCCGCGCCGGCGTCGGCCAGGGCGTAGCGCTGACCGATGTCCACCTGCAGGGTGCCGTCGGCGATCAGCGCGTACAGCTCGGCGGCCATGGCGCGCAGGCGCTCGGCGGTGTCGGCGTAGCCGGCCAGGGTCGGCCGGGTGACGAACAGCGAGCCCTTCTGCGAGAGGATGCCGAGGTTGACCCCGGTGACCGGTCCGGAGGCGTTGCCGAAGCTGACCAGCAGGCCGCGTTTGGCCACGCAGTCCAGGGAGGTCTCCCAGGTGTCCTTGCCCACCGAGTCGTAGACCACCGGGCACTTGGCGCCGTCGGTCAGCTCCAGCACCCGCGCTCGCACGTCCTCGCGGCTGTAGTCGATGGTCGCCCAGGCGCCCAGCGCCTGCGCGCGTGCGGCCTTCTCCGGTGATCCCACGGTGCCGATCAGCTTCACCCCCAGCGCCCTGGCCCACTGGCAGGCCAGGCTGCCGACGCCGCCGGCGGCGGCGTGGAACAGGATGGTCTCGCCGCCCTGCAGCCTGCCGATCTGGCGCAGCAGGTACTGCACGGTCAGGCCCTTGAGGGTCGCCGCGGCGGCCTGCTCGCAGCTCACCCCGTCGGGCAGCGGCACCAGCACGTCGGCCGGCAGGCAGTGCAGCTCGGCGTAGGAGCCCTGCGGGCCGGTGCAGTAGGCCACCCGGTCGCCGATCTGGAACTCGCCGACCGCGCTGCCCACCGCCTCGACCACCCCGGCGCCCTCGCTGCCCAGCCCCGCGGGCAGGCTCAGCGGATACAGGCCGTTGCGGTAGTAGATGTCGATGAAGTTGAGGCCGATGGCCTGGTTGCGCACCAGCACCTCGCGCGGACCGGGGGCGGCGGGGCTGAAATCGGCGTACTCGAGCACTTCGGGACCGCCGTGGCGGCTGAGCTGGATGCGTTTGGCCATGGCCGGGCATTCTCCTTGGGAAACAACGACAGGGCGTCCATCCAAGCCTGCGCCATGGCCTGCGTCAAGCGCGGGGTGGAAAACGCGGTGGTATGCTTGCCGCCTGTTGCGCGCCGCCGGCCTGTCCGTGCGGCCAGACCCGCATTCGAGGTGACTTGTGACTGACCGTATCGCGGCCGTGAAGGCCTACCTGCTCGACCTGCAAGACCGTATCTGCACCGCCCTCGCGGCCGAGGATGGCGGCACGCACTTTCGCGAGGAAGCCTGGGAGCGTCCGGGCGGCGGCGGTGGCCGCACCCGCGTGCTGGAGAACGGCGCGCTGATCGAGAAGGGCGGGGTCAACTTCTCCCACGTGTTCGGCGACGGCCTGCCGCCCTCGGCCAGCGCCCACCGCCCCGAGCTGGCCGGACGCAGCTTCCAGGCCCTCGGCGTGTCGCTGGTGATCCACCCGGAAAACCCGCACGTGCCGACCTCGCACGCCAACGTGCGGCTGTTCTGCGCCGAGAAGGACGGCGAGGAGCCGGTGTGGTGGTTCGGCGGCGGCTTCGACCTGACCCCCTACTACGCCCACGAGGAAGACTGCATCGAGTGGCACCGCGTGGCGCGCGCCGCCTGCGCGCCGTTCGGCGCCGACGTCTACCCGCGCTACAAGAAATGGTGCGACAGCTACTTCCACCTCAAGCACCGCGGCGAGCCGCGCGGCATCGGTGGGCTGTTCTTCGACGACCTCAACGAGTGGGACTTCGACACCTGCTTCGCCTTCATCCGCGCGGTGGGCGACGCCTACATCGAGGCCTACCTGCCGATCGTGCGCAAGCGCAAGGCCACCCCGTTCACCGAGCAGCAGCGCGAGTTCCAGGCCTACCGCCGCGGCCGCTACGTCGAGTTCAACCTGGTGTTCGACCGCGGCACCCTGTTCGGCCTGCAGTCGGGCGGGCGCACCGAGTCGATCCTCATGTCGCTGCCGCCGATCGTGCGCTGGGGCTACGACTGGAAGCCCGAGCCGGGCAGCGAGGAGGCGCGGCTGACCGAGTACTTCCTGCAGGATCGCGACTGGCTCGCCGGTCAGCCCTGATTGCCGGTCGTAGGGCGGGTTAGCCGTGCAACGACGTAACCCGCCATCGATGTCGCCAGACATCGCGATGGCCGGCCCGCCCGCCGGCCACGGTTTTCGCCTTTCCCGAGGATTCCCATGGACCGCTATTGCGTGTTCGGCAACCCCATCGGCCACAGCAAGTCGCCGCTGATCCACCGCCTGTTCGCCGCGCAGACCGGCGAGCAGCTGACCTACGACGCCCTGCTGGCGCCGCTGGACGACTTCACCGCGTTCGCCCGCGCCTTCTTCGCCGAGGGCCTGGGCGCCAACGTCACCGTGCCGTTCAAGGAGGAGGCCTTCCGCCTCGCCGACGAACTGACCGCCCGAGCTGCCCGCGCCGGCGCGGTGAACACCCTGAAGAAGCTGGAAGGCGGCCGCCTGCTCGGTGACAACACCGACGGCGCCGGCCTGGTGCGCGACCTCACCGTCAACGCCGGCCTCGATCTGGCCGGCAAGCGCATCCTGCTGCTCGGCGCCGGTGGCGCGGTGCGCGGCGTGCTCGAGCCGCTGCTGGCCGAGCGGCCGGCCGAACTGGTGATCGCCAACCGCACGGTGGAGAAGGCCGAGGAGCTGGCGCGGCTGTTCGCCGATCTCGGCCCGGTGGTCGCCAGCGGCTTCGACTGGATCGACGCGCCGGTCGACCTGATCGTCAACGGCACCTCGGCCAGCCTGGCCGGCGAGCTGCCGCCGATCTCGCCGAGCCTGATCCAGCCGGGGCATACCGTCTGCTACGACATGATGTACGCCAAGGAGCCGACCGCCTTCAATCGCTGGGCGGCCGAGCACGGCGCGGCGCGCACCCTCGACGGTCTGGGCATGCTGGTCGAGCAGGCCGCCGAGGCCTTCTTCGTCTGGCGCGGCGTGCGCCCGGACTCGGCGCCGGTGCTCGCCGAGCTGCGCCGCCTGCTGGGCTGAGTGTCGCGGGGCGCCATGGCGCCCCGCCTGTCCCCGCTCCGCCGACCCCGGGCACAGAGCTGACTACTGAATTCAGCAGCGTGTCGCGGCGCCTTCCTAGTCCTTGAACTGCAGCGGGCAGGCCTCGGCGCCTTCCAGCTTGAGCAGCTCCTCGCGCACCCGCGGACGCACCCGGCGCAGCACCAGGCTGCGCTGCTGCAGGCCCAGACGGCGCGCCTCCTGGTGGAGCATCACCACCCCGGCGTAGTCGATGAAGTTGACGTAGTGGGCGTCGAGCACCACGGCCGGCGCCTGGCTGGCCTGGATGTGCCGCTGCAGGTAGGCGCAGGCGCCGAAGAAGATCGAGCCCTCGATGCCCAGCACCTCGTCGCGGCCCTCGTACCAGCGCTGCAGGCGCGGCTGCGAGGTGCGCTTGAGATAGAACAGCAGCGAGGCCAGCACCCCGGCGTAGATCGCCGTCTGCAGCTCCAGCAGCAGGGTGGCGGCGCAGGTCAGCGCCATCACCGCAAACTCCGGCCGGCTCACCCGCCACAGCGCGCGCAGGCCGGGCGCGTCCACCAGTCCCCGGCAGATCAGCAGGATCACCGCGGCCATCGCCGGCAGCGCAATGTGTGCCAGCAGCGCCGCGCCGTACAGGGCGAACAGCGCCACCCACAGCGCCGAGAACACCCCGGCCAGCGGCGACAGCGCACCGGACTGCTGGTTGAGCGCCGAGCGGGTGAACGAGCCGGCCGACAGGTAGGCGGAGAACCAGGGGCCGACCAGGTTGGCCAGGCCCTGGCCACGCACCTCGGTATCCACCTCGAGGATCTGCTGCGACTGCTGGGCCAGCGCACGGGCGATCGACAGGCTGGTGACCAGGCCGAGCAGGCCGAGGGCCACCGCCGCCGGCAGCAGGGTCAGCACGCTGTCGAGATCGAAGCGCAGCACGGCCAGCGGCGGCAGGCTGCCGGCGAAGGCCTCGACCTGCGGCACCGCGGCGAACCAACCGGGCAGCAGCCAGACCAGCAGGCTGCCGGCGAGGATGGCCAGCAGCAGCGCCGGCAGGCGCGGCCACAGCCGGTGCACCCCCAGCGCCACGCCGAGGGTCAGCGCGGCCACCGCCAGCGATGGCCAGTGCGCCTCGCGCAGGTGCTCGCCCAGCACCAGCGCGCCCTTGAGCGCGGTGGCCTGGCCGGGCAGGTCGAGGCCGAGCAGGTTGGGCACCTGGCCGAGGGCGATCACCAGGGCGGCGCCGAGGGTGAAGCCGAGCAGCACCGACTGCGAGATGAAATTGACCAGGCTGCCGAAGCGCAGCAGGCCGAGCAGCCACTGGAACAGCCCGGCGAGGAAGCTGAGCAGCAGCACCAGGGCGACGTAGTCGGGGCTGGCTGGCACGGCCAGCGGGCTGACGCTGGCGAACAGCACCACCGAGATCGCCGCGGTCGGCCCGCCGATCAGGTGCAGCGAGGAGCCCCACAGGCAGGCGACGATCACCGGCACCACCGCGGCGTACAGGCCGTACTCGGCCGGCAGGCCGGCGATCAGCGCATAGGCGATCGCTTGCGGCAGGGCGAGGATCGCCCCGGTCAGGCCGACCAGGGCATCGCGGCCGAGGCTGCGCGCAGTGACCTGCGGCAGCCAGCGGAGGAACGGCAGCAGGCTGTAGCGATGGGGCATGGGGATTCGCCGCGCGACTCATTGACCGCCACAGGGTAGCGGATCGGCGCCGCGCTGGCCCGTGCGGGCTATCATGGGCCTCGTCCTCCCGACTCCGCAGCAGGCATCGCCATGAACGAGCTGAACCCCGCCGTCATCCGCGGCTGGCACGCCCACGTCTACTTCGACGCACAGACCCTCGAGCAGGCGCGCAGCCTGTGCGAGGCCGCCGCCGCGCGCTTTCCCGGCCTGAAGATGGGCCGCGTGCACGAGCGGGCGGTCGGCCCGCACGCGGACTGGAGCTGCCAGCTGGCCTTGCGCGCCGAGCTGTTCGCCGCGGTGCTGCCGTGGCTGGCGCTCAACCGCCAGGGCCTGACCGTGTTCGTCCACCCGATCACCGGCGAGGACCTGGTCGACCACCGCGATCGCGCCATCTGGCTGGGCAGCGTGCGCCCGCTGGATCTGTCGGTGTTGCCGGAGACCTCGGTGGTCTACGACCTCTGAGGCTCCTGGCGCAATAAAAAAAACCGGGCGCCAGGCCCGGTCAAGATTCCCGAGGGTGGGAATGACGCTCAAATCACTTGCCGCTCGCGCAGGCCGGCGAGGGCGGCGGCATCCAGGCCGAGCAGCTCGCCGAGCACGGCGTCGGTGTGTTCGCCGAGCAGCGGCGGCGCGTTGCGGTACTGCACCGGGGTGGCCGACAGGCGTAGCGGGCTGGCCACTCCCGGCACTGTGCCGGCCAACGGGTGCGGCAGCTCCACCTTGAGGCCGCGGGCGATCACCTGCGGGTCGGCGAACACCTGGGCGAGGTCGTTGATCGGCCCGCACGGTACGCCGGCCGGCTCCAGCGCGGCGATCCACTCGGCGGTGCTGCGAAACACCGTGGCCTGGCGGATCAGCGGGATCAGCACGTCGCGATGGGCGACCCGCGCGCTGTTGCTGGCGAAGCGCGGGTCCTCGGCCCATTCGGCATGCCCGGCGATTTCGCAGAACTTGCGGAACTGGCCGTCGTTGCCGACGGTGAGGATGAAGTCGCCGTCGGCGGTGGGGAAATCCTGGTACGGCACGATGTTCGGGTGGGCGTTGCCCATGCGCCGCGGCGCCACGCCGGTGGTCAGGTAGTTCATCGCCTGGTTGGCCAGGCAGGCCACCTGCACGTCGAGCAGGGCCATGTCGATGTGCTGGCCGATGCCGGACTGCTCGCGGTGCGCCAGCGCGCCGAGCACCGCGGTACTGGCGTACAGGCCGGTGAGGATGTCGGTCAGCGCCACGCCGACCTTCACCGGCCCGGCACCCTCCTCGCCCTCGGCGCGGCCGGTCAGGCTCATCAGCCCGCCGAGGCCCTGGATCATGAAGTCGTAGCCGGCGCGCTGGGCGTAGGGGCCGTCCTGGCCGAAGCCGGTGATCGAGCAGTAGATCAGCCGCGGGTTGAGTTCCTTGAGGCTGGCGTAGTCGAGGCCGTAGGCGGCCAGGCCGCCGACCTTGAAGTTCTCGAGGAGGATGTCCGACTGCGCCACCAGCTCGCGGATGATGCGCTGGCCTTCCGCGCGGGTGAAGTCGACGGTCAGCGACTTCTTGTTGCGGTTGGCGCTCAGGTAGTAGGCCGCCTCCGTGGTGTTCTCGCCGCGGGCGTCGCGCAGGAACGGCGGCCCCCAGTGGCGGGTGTCGTCGCCGGCGCCGGGGCGCTCGACCTTGAGCACCTCGGCGCCGAGGTCGGCGAGGATCTGCCCGGCCCACGGGCCGGCCAGCACGCGGGACAGGTCGAGGACGCGGATATGCGACAGGGCGCCGGACATGGGAACCTCGTGAAGTGGCGATGTGCTCGATGGGTTAGCCGCATGGCGGCCTAACCCATCCAGCGAGGTGATGGGTAGCGCTGCGCTCAACCCATCCAGCGGATCCGGGGGGTCAGGCTCAGAAGAACGCCTGGATGCCGGTCTGCGCGCGGCCGAGGATCAGCGCGTGGATGTCGTGGGTGCCCTCGTAGGTGTTGACCACCTCGAGGTTGACCAGGTGACGGGCCACGCCGAACTCGTCGCTGATGCCGTTGCCGCCGAGCATGTCGCGCGCCAGGCGGGCGACGTCCAGCGCCTTGCCGCAGCTGTTGCGCTTCATGATCGAGGTGATCTCCACCGCCGCGGTGCCCTCGTCCTTCATGCGGCCCAGGCGCAGGCAGCCCTGCAGGGCCAGGGTGATCTCGGTCTGCATGTCGGCCAGCTTCTTCTGGATCAGCTGGTTGGCGGCCAGCGGGCGGCCGAACTGCTGGCGGTCGAGGGTGTACTGGCGCGCGGTGTGCCAGCAGGCCTCGGCGGCGCCCAGTGCGCCCCAGGCGATGCCGTAGCGCGCCGAGTTCAGGCAGGTGAACGGGCCCTTGAGGCCGCGCACCTCGGGGAAGGTGTTCTCCTCGGGGACGAACACGTTGTCCATGACGATCTCGCCGGTGATCGAGGCGCGCAGGCCGACCTTGCCGTGGATCGCCGGGGTGGTCAGGCCCTGCCAGCCCTTCTCCAGCACGAAGCCGCGGATGTGGCCGTCGTCGTCCTTGGCCCAGACCACGAACACGTCGGCGATCGGGCTGTTGGTGATCCACATCTTGCTGCCGGTCAGCCGGTAGCCGCCGTCGACCGTCCTGGCGCGGGTGATCATCGAGCCCGGGTCGGAGCCGTGGTTCGGCTCGGTCAGGCCGAAGCAGCCGATCCACTCGCCGCTGGCCAGCTTGGGCAGGTACTTCTGCCGGGTGGCCTCGTTGCCGAACTCGTAGATCGGCACCATCACCAGGGAGGACTGCACGCTCATCATCGAGCGGTAGCCGGAGTCGATGCGCTCCACCTCGCGGGCGATCAGCCCGTAGCACACGTAGTTGAGGCCGCTGCCGCCGTACTCGGCCGGGATGGTCGCGCCGAGCAGGCCGGTCTCGCCCATCTCGCGGAAGATCGCCGGGTCGGTGTGCTCGTGGCGGAAGGCTTCCAGCACCCGCGGCGCCAGCTTGTCGGCGGCGAACTTCTGCGCGCTGTCGCGCACCATGCGTTCCTCGTCGGCCAGTTGCTGGTCGAGCAGCAGCGGGTCTTCCCAGTTGAAGCGGGCGTTGGCGGCCATGGGCGGAATCCTCGGAGTGTTGTTGTTGGCAAAGGGTTCGATGTCCCGATCCTAGGCGGGCTGGCCGCCGGGCGGCAAGCGAGGATTTCGCACGCTGCTGTGCTATTTTCTCACTCCGAGATAGCCGCAGGCGGCTATTCAATCATCGGAGAGTGAGGCCGTCGCACATGCGTCGCAAGATTCCCAGCACCGCCGCGCTGGTCGCCTTCGAGTCGGCGGCGCGCCACCAGAGCTTCACCAAGGCCGCCGAGGAGCTGGCGCTGACCCAGAGCGCGGTGTGCCGGCAGATCGCCAGCCTCGAGACCTTCCTCGGCATCGAGCTGTTCCGCCGCACCCGCCGCGGCGTCATGCTCACCGAGGATGGCCTGTCCTACAGCCGGCGCATCGCCGCCCAGCTCGACGCGGTGGAGCGCGACACCCTGGCGGTGATGGGCCAGCAGGGCGGCACCAGCCTGGAGCTGGCGGTGGTGCCGACCTTCGCCACCCAGTGGCTGCTGCCGCGCCTCAAGGACTTCCAGCGCCTGCACCCCGAGGTCACCGTCAACCTGACCAACCGCACCCGCCCGTTCCTGTTCGCCGACACCGAGTTCGACGCCGCGCTGTACTTCGGCGATGCCGACTGGCCGGGCACCCGCGCCAGCTTTCTGATGCGCGAGAACCCGGTGCCGGTGTGCAGCCCCGAGCTGCTTGCCGCGCACGCGGAGTGGGATGCCCGACCGATCGCGGCCCGACAGATCGCCGCCCTGCCGCTGCTGCAGCAGAGCACCCGGCCCTATGCCTGGCGGCAGTGGTTCGGCTCGCTCGGCCTGCAGGTCGAGGGCGACCTGCGCGGGCCGCGCTACGAGCTGTTCTCCATGCTCGCCCAGGCGGCCATGCACGGCATGGGCGTGGCGCTGATCCCGCCGCTGATGATCCAGCGCGAGCTGGCCGAGGGCCGCCTGGTGGTGCCGCTGGAGCATGCCCTGCAGCTCAGCGACAAGGCCTATTACCTGGTCATCCCCGAGCGCAAGCTGGAGCTGGCGGCGCTGCGCGCCTTCCGCGACTGGCTGCTCGACGCGGCGCAGTGCTATCGCCGCGAGGCCGGACTGGAGTGAGTCATGCCCCTGTGGAGGTGTCCCTGATGCCGGTGTCATCCCGCCAGCGCTTCTTCATCGTCCTGCTGCTGATCCTCGCCGGCCTGCTGGCCAGCGTGTGGCTGGCCGGGCGCTACGCCGAGCGTCGCCAGTGGCTCGAGCGCAGCGTCGAGGCCCAGGGCCAGCTGGAGCTGTACGCGCAGTCGCTGCGCATCCTGGTCGAGCGCTTCCGCGCCGTGCCGGCGATCGTCGCCCACGACGGCGAGGTGCAGGCCACCCTGCGCGCCGGCGCCGATCCGCTGCTGCGCCAGCAGCTCAATCACCGCCTGCAGCGCCTCAACGCCGAGGCCGGCGCGGCGGTGCTCTACGTCCTCGACGCCCGCGGCGAGACCATCGCCGCCAGCAACTGGCAGGAGCCGGGCAGCTTCGTCGGCAACCACTACGATTTTCGACCCTACTTCCAGGACGCCATGCGCGAGGGCCGCGGCCGCTACTTCGCGGTCGGGGTGACCACCGGGGTGCCCGGCTACTTCCTGTCGCGGGTGGTGCGCGACCTCGACGGCCGCGCGCTGGGCGTGGTGGTGCTCAAGCTGGAGATGGAGGAGCTGCAGCGCGACTGGGCCGGGCAGAGCGGCGTGCTACTGGTCACCGACCGCCACGGCATCGCCATCCTCGCCAGCCGCCCGGCCTGGCGCTTCCGCCACCTGCCGGGACTCTCCGCCGCGCAGCGCGCCGAGCTGCTGGCGGCGCGCAAGTACGCCGAGCAGACCCTGCAGCCGCTCGGCCTGCAGGCGCTGCGCGCTCTCGACGGGGGCGGCGCGCTGCAGCGGGTCGACGGCCCGGACGGGCGCCGCGACTACCTGTGGCAGCGCCGCGTGCTGAGCGAGGAGGGCTGGACCCTGCACCTGCTGCACGAGGCCCATGCACCCGGCGGCGCGGTGCGCAGCTATCGCCTGGCCGCCGGTGGCGCCTGGCTGGCGCTGGCCTTCCTGCTGCTGTTCCTCGCCCAGCGCCAGAAGAACCGCCGCCTGCGCCAGCGTTCGCGCGCCGAGCTGGAGCGCCTGGTCGACGAACGTACCGCCGAACTGCGCCAGGCCCAGGATGAGCTGGTGCAGGCTGCCAAGATGGCCGCGCTGGGGCAGATGTCCGCCGCGCTGGCCCACGAGATCAACCAGCCGCTGACCGCCATGCGCATGCAGCTGGGCAGCCTCGGCCTGCTGCTGGCGCGCAACGACGCCGAGGCCACGCAGACCTGCCTGGCGCGCATCGACGGTCTGCTCACCCGCATGGCCGCGCTCACCGGCCACCTGAAGACCTTCGCCCGCAACAGCCCCGGCGGCCTGCGCGAGCGCCTGCAGCCGGACACCGTGGTCGACCACGCCCTGCTGCTGCTCGAGCCGCGCATCCGCCAGGACGACGTGCTGGTGCTGCGCCAGCGCAACGCCGAGGCCTGGGTCGAGGGCGACGCCATCCGCCTCGAGCAGGTGCTGGTCAACCTGCTGCACAACGCCCTCGACGCCATGCTCGGCAGGACGGTGCGCGAGCTGCGCATCGACCTGCAGCGCGACGGCGACGCCTGGCTGCTGACCGTCGGCGACAGCGGCGGCGGCATCGCGCCCGGCGACCTGGCGCGGGTGTTCGAGCCGTTCTTCACCACCAAGCCGGTCGGCGAGGGCCTGGGTCTCGGCCTCGCCGTGTCCTACGGCATCGTCCGCGAGCTGGGCGGCCAGCTCGAGGTGGACAACGACCGCGACGGCGCGCTGTTCCGCATCCGCCTGCCGGCGGTGGCGGCGCCGGTTACACTGGCTGCCGGCCAGCAGGAGTGAACATGCAGCAGCAGATCATCTTCATCGACGACGAGGCGCCGATCCGCGAGGCGGTGCAGCAGTGGCTGGAACTGTCCGGCCTCAGCGTGCGCACCTGCGCGCGCGCCGAGGAGGCGCTGGCACTGCTCGATGCCGAGTTCCCCGGCGTGGTGGTCAGCGACGTGCGCATGCCCGGCATCGACGGCCTGGCCCTGCTGGCGAAGCTGCAGGCGCTGGACGCCGAGCTGCCGGTGATCATGGTCACCGGCCACGGCGACGTGCCCATGGCGGTGGCGGCCCTGCAGCAGGGAGCCTACGACTTCATCGAGAAGCCCTTCACCCCCGAGCGCCTGCTTTCCAGCCTGCAGCGTGCGCTGGACAAGCGCCGCCTGGTCTGCGAGAACCGCGCGCTGCGCCGCCAGGTGAGCGAGCGCGGGCGCATCGAGGGCCAGCTGCTCGGCGTGTCGCCGGCGATGGTCGAGCTGCGCCGGCAGATCCTCGAGCTGGCGCCCACCGCGGTCAACGTGCTGATCCGCGGCGAGACCGGCAGCGGCAAGGAGCGCGTGGCGCGCTGCCTGCACGACTTCAGCCCGCGCGCCGCCAAGGCCTTCGTCGCCCTCAACTGCGCGGCGATTCCCGAGCAGCTGTTCGAGAGCGAGCTGTTCGGCCACGAGAGCGGCGCCTTCACCGGCGCCCAGGGCAAGCGCATCGGCCGCATCGAGCACGCCGACGGCGGCAGCCTGTTCCTCGACGAGGTGGAGAGCCTGCCACTGGCCCAGCAGGCCAAGCTGCTGCGCGTGCTGCAGGAGAAGAGCCTGGAGCGCCTCGGCTCCAACCGCAGCATCGCCGTCGACCTGCGGGTGATCAGCGCGGTCAAGCCCGACCTCGCCGCCGAGGTGCGCGCCGGGCGCTTTCGCGAGGACCTGTTGTACCGCCTCAACGTCGCCGAGCTGCACATCCCGCCGCTGCGCCAGCGCCGTGAGGACATCCCCCTCTTGTTCGACCACTTCGCCCGCGAGGCCGCCGCCCGCCACGGCCGTGAGCCGCGCCCGCTGACGCCGGTCGAACTGGCCCGCCTGCTCGCCCACGACTGGCCGGGCAACGTGCGCGAACTGGCCAACGCCGCCGAACGCCACGCCCTCGGCCTCGGTCGCGGCCCGGCGGTGGCCAGCCCCAGCCAGTCGCTGGCCGCCCAGCTCGACGCCTTCGAGGAACAGTGCCTGCGCCAGGCCCTGCAGCAGTGCCACGGCAACATCGCCGAGACCATGGCCCTGCTGCAGCTGCCGCGGCGCACGCTGAACGAGAAGATGCAGAGGCATGGGATCAGTCGCGGGGAGTTCGTCGAGGGCGGGGCGACGGAGCGCTGAGGCGGGCCGCCCTTGCGGCCACATTCCTCGCTCGAAAGGCGACACCGGACTGCGGCTAGTGCCAATCCGCTAGCGCGTACTGCGCCCGCCACCGGGCAGGCGCTCCAGGCAGCCCTTGTCCAGCAGGTCGGCGGATTCTTGCCGATACCCCTTCCCTCATCGGCAAGAATCCGCCGACTCCTGTCCGCTCGCCCGCCGCAGACCCGCATGCCACGGGCCTTCCCGCTTCTGGCACAGCTCCTGCAATCAGATTCTTCGCAATACGTTGCAGTCGCCGCCCGCTGCTGGCGACCCCGCTGCGACGGAGCGCAACTCTTACAACAAGACGGAGAAGTCCCCATGAAACTGAGCAAGCGCCTGAGCCTGTTCGCCGCTGCCGCGGCTCTGACTGCCAGCACCGCGGTTCTCGCCGCGCCGACCTTCATCAACATCCTCACCGGCGGCACCAGCGGGGTGTACTACCCGATCGGCGTCGGCCTGTCGCAGCTGTACAGCAACGGCATCGAAGGTTCGAAGACCTCTGTGCAGGCCACCAAGGCTTCGGTGGAGAACCTCAACCTGTTGCAGGCCGGTCGCGGCGAGCTGGCCTTCGCCCTCGGCGACTCGGTGGGCGACGCCTGGAACGGGGTCGAGGACGCCGGCTTCAAGGCGCCGCTGAAGAACCTGCGCGCCATCGCCGGCACCTACAACAACTACATCCAGGTGGTCGCCAGCGCCGACTCCGGGATCAAGACCCTGGCCGACCTCAAGGGCAAGCGCATTTCCGTCGGCGCGCCGAAGTCCGGCACCGAACTGAACGCCCGCGCCATCTTCAAGGCCGCCGGCATGTCCTACGAGGATCTCGGCAAGGTCGAGTTCCTGCCCTACGCCGAGTCGGTCGAGCTGATCAAGAACCGCCAGCTGGACGCCACCCTGCAGTCCTCGGGCCTGGGCATGGCGGCGATCCGCGACCTGGCCACCACCATGCCGGTGACCTTCGTGGCGATCCCCGCCGAGGTGGTGGAGAAGATCGGCAGCCCGGCCTACCAGGCCGGCGTCATCCCGGCCGGCACCTACGACGGCCAGAGCGCCGACGTGCCCACCGTGGCGATCACCAACATCCTGGTGACCCACAGCAAGGTCTCCGACGAGGTGGCCTACCAGATGACCAAGCTGATGTTCGACAACCTCGAGCGTCTGGGCACCGCCCACTCGGCGGCCAAGGACATCAAGCTGGAAACCGCCACCCAGAACCTGCCGATCCCGCTGCACCCGGGTGCCGAGCGCTTCTACAAGGAAGCCGGCGTACTCAAGTAAGCGGCTGCGGCCAGACCGCCGGTCGCCTTGCCCAGGGCGGCCGCGGTTGCCGGCCGGGCAGGTTGCCTACGCAAGGCGCTCGCGTCGGCAGGCCTGTCGCCCGTCCGCCGCGGCCGATCTTTCGCGCAGAACCTAAGCTGTAGTCAATTCCGATCCGTTCGTGCCGGCGCCTGCGCCGGTGCCCGCCCCCTTCCGTCCGGCCTGCCGGCGTGGAGGGCGTCGTCATGGGCAGCCGTTGCCGGCTGCCGAGAGGGTGTTTCCATGAGCGAAAGCCAAGGCATGTCCGCCAGCCCCAGCCAGTGGCCGAAGGCGCTGTTCTACGTGGCGCTGCTGTTCTCCACCTACCAGATCATCACCGCCGCCTTCCACCCGGTGACCAGCCAGGTGCTGCGCGCCGGCCACGTCGGTTTCCTGCTGCTGCTGGTGTTCCTCTGCTACCCGGCCCACGGCAGCAAGCGGCCGTTCCAGCCGCTGGCCTGGCTGCTCGGCCTGGCCGGCATGGCCACCTTCGCCTACCAGTGGGTGTTCGAGGCCGACCTGATCCAGCGCTCGGGCGATCTGACCACGGCCGACATGGCCATCGGCCTGCTGCTGATCGCCCTGGTGTTCGAGGCGGCGCGACGGGTGATGGGCATCGCCCTGCCGCTGATCTGCGGCCTGTTCCTCGCCTACGCACTGCTCGGCCAGTACCTGCCGGGCGACCTGGCGCACCGCGGCTACGGTCTCGACCAGGTGGTCAACCAGCTGTCCTTCGGCACCGAGGGCCTGTACGGCACGCCGACCTACGTGTCGGCGACCTACATCTTCCTGTTCATCCTGTTCGGCGCCTTCCTCGAGCAGGCCGGGATGATCAAGCTGTTCACCGACTTCGCCATGGGCCTGTTCGGCCACAAGCTCGGCGGCCCGGCCAAGGTCTCGGTGTTCTCCTCGGCGCTGATGGGCACCATCACCGGCTCGGGGGTGGCCAACGTGGTCACCACCGGCCAGTTCACCATCCCGCTGATGAAGCGCTTCGGCTACAAGCCCGCCTTCGCCGGCGGCGTCGAGGCCACCGCCAGCATGGGCAGCCAGCTGATGCCGCCGGTGATGGGCGCGGTGGCCTTCATCATGGCCGAGACCATCAACGTGCCCTTCGTCGAGGTGGCCAAGGCCGCGCTGATCCCGGCGCTGCTGTACTTCGGCTCGGTGTTCTGGATGGTCCACCTGGAAGCCAAGCGCGCCGGCCTCAAGGGCCTGCCCAAGGACCAGTGCCCGAACCCCTGGGCGGCGGTCAAGGAGCGCTGGTTCCTGCTGATCCCGCTGGGCGTGCTGATCGCCCTGCTGTTTTCCGGACGCACGCCGATGTTCTCCGGCACCGTCGGCCTGGCGCTGACCGCCATCGTCATCCTCGGCTCGGCGATCATCCTCAAGGTCTCCTCGTTCGGCCTGCGCATGGCCTTCTGGATCGCCCTCGGCGTGCTCTGCGCCGGCTTCTTCCGCCTCGGCATCGGCGTGGTGTTCGGCGTCATCGCCCTGCTGGTGGTGGCCTGCTGGTTCGTCAAGGGCGGCCGCGACACCCTGCGCGTGTGCGTCGACGCGCTGGTCGAGGGCGCCCGCCACGCGGTGCCGGTGGGCATCGCCTGCGCCCTGGTCGGGGTGATCATCGGCGTGGTGTCGCTGACCGGGGTGGCCTCCACCTTCGCCGGCTACATCCTCGCCATCGGCCAGGACAACCTGTTCCTCTCCCTGGTGCTGACCATGGTCACCTGCCTGGTGCTGGGCATGGGCATCCCGACCATCCCCAACTACATCATCACCAGCTCGATCGCCGCACCCGCGCTGCTCGACCTCGGCGTGCCGCTGATCGTCTCGCACATGTTCGTGTTCTACTTCGGCATCCTCGCCGACCTCACTCCGCCGGTGGCGCTGGCCGCCTTCGCCGCGGCGCCGATCGCCGGCGAGAAGGGCCTGAAGATCAGCCTGTGGGCGGTGCGCATCGCGGTGGCCGGCTTCGTGGTGCCGTTCATGGCGGTGTACAGCCCGGCGCTGATGCTGCAGGGCGACAGCCTGGCGGCCACCGCCTATGTGGCGGTCAAGGCGCTGTTCGCCATCGGCCTGTGGGGCGTGGCGTCGATCGGCTACCTGCGCGGGCCGCTGGCCTGGTGGGAGCGCCTGCCGGCCTTCGCCGCCGGTGCCTGCCTGATCCTCGCCCTGCCGATCACCGACGAGCTCGGCTTCGCCCTCGGCGCGCTGACCATCGCCGCGCACCTGTGGCGCACCCGCCAGAGCGCCCAGACGGTCGGTGCATGATCGGCCTGTGCCTGGGGCTGGCCGGTGTGGTGTGGGCCGAGTTGCCCGTGCCGGCCTTCACCCTGGCCTGGACCCACAGCATCGAGAAGGTGCGCTGGGAGGAGGACTACCGCGTCACCGCCGAGGGCCTGCTGCTCGGCGAGGCGCGGGTCAAGGGCAGCGGCGCCGGCATGGAGATCCCGGCCGACGCCGTCCTGCACGCGGGCAGCTGGCACTACCGCCGCCAGCTGCCGCCGCTGCAACCCCTGCGTGTCGGGCGTACGCCCGAGGCGGGGGACTACCAACTGTGCTTCGATGGCGCCTGTCACGAACTGAGTGAATGGCTCGGTCCGCCACGAGCGGACCGGCCGGCGCTGGAGCTGTGGAGTTGCGCGCCGGCTACGCCTGGAGCATGAACCAAACCCCGGGCGACACCAGTCTCCGGGAGTTTTTGCTGGCGAGTTCGGCGCAGCCATTCCATTACTGATATGGCATCTCAAATAAGATACTTTCTTATTTGTATTGACGAGGTGGGCACCTCGGTGGAATCATTTTTGAGAATTATTCGCATCGACGGGCGAGCAGCCTGCCGCACGCCTCTCAAAGACCTCCGGAGCCTTCCCCGTGACCTTCCGCAAGACCGCCCTGGCCCTCGCCTGCGCCCTGCACGCTGGCCTGTTGTCGACTGTCCATGCCGCCGAGACGGATGAGGCCCTGCAGCTCGACGCCTCGACCATCGTCGGCCAGGCCGACGGTGCCGCCGCCGAGCGCGACTCCTACCAGGCCAAGCCGAGCAGCGCGGCCACCAGGCTGGAGCTGAGCCCGCGCGAGACGCCGCAGTCGGTGTCGACCATAACCCGCGCCCAGCTCGACGACTTCAGGCTGACCAGCGTCAACGAGGCGCTCAAGTACAGCCCGGGCATCGCCGTGCAGGAGGTGGAGACCGACCGTACCTACTTCACCGCGCGCGGCTTCGACATCACCAACTTCCAGTACGACGGCATCGGCGCCCCGTTCGTCTACGGCAACCTCGACGGCAGCATCGACACCGCGCCCTTCGAGCGCATCGAGGTGGTGCGCGGCGCCAACGGCCTGATGTCCGGCACCGGCAACCCCTCGGCGACCATCAACTTCGTGCGCAAGCGGCCGACCGCCACGCCGCAGGCGCGCATCGACCTGACCGCCGGCTCCTGGGACCAGCGACGCATCGACACCGACGTCTCCGGGCCGCTGACCGACTCCGGCAACGTCCGCGGTCGGCTGGTCTACGCCCACGAGGACAAGAACTCCTATCTGGACCGCTACTCGCGGGAAAAGAACGTATTCCACGGCGTGCTCGAGGCAGATCTCTCCGAGCGCACCACCCTGAGCCTGGGCCACACCCTGCAGAAGACCGCCGCCGACAGCCCGATGTGGGGCGCCCTGCCGCTGTACTTCAGCGACGGCTCGGCCTCCGACTTCTCGCGCTCGACCAGCACCTCGGCCGACTGGGCGTTCTGGGACAACGAGGAGCAGCGCACCTTCGTCGAGCTGGAGCACGACCTGGGCAACGGCTGGCAGGCCAAGGGCGTGCTGACCCGCGTGGAGAAGGACGGCGACGGCCGCCTGTTCTACGTCTACGGCACCCCGGACGCCGCCACCGGCCTCGGCCTTTTCAGCTATCCGTCCGAGTACGAGGACGACAACCGCCAGTGGCTGGCCGACCTCTACGTCAGCGGCCCCTTCGCCCTGCTCGGCCGCGAGCACGAGCTGGTCGCCGGGGTGAGCGGTTCGAAGTCCGAACTCGACGACATCTCCCACTACGGCCAGGGCATCGGCACCGCCCTGCCGCCGCTGCAGGACTGGCGCGGCGACTACCCGCTGCCGGCGTTCGACTTCTTCGTCGATGGCAGCAGCTTCGAGGACAAGCAGAAGAGCGTCTACGCCGCCACCCGCCTGAGCCTGGCCGACCCGCTGACCCTGATCGCCGGCGCGCGGGCGACCTGGGTGGACAGCGAGGGCGAGAGCTACGGCCGCGCCCGTTCGCGCGAGGACGACGCGGTCACCCCCTATGCCGGCCTGGTCTACGACCTCAACGAGCAGTACTCGCTGTACGCCAGCTACACCGAGATCTTCGACCCGCAGACCCGCCTGGACGCCAGCGGCGACCGGCTCGACCCGGTCGAGGGGCGCAGCTTCGAGCTGGGCGTCAAGGGCGAACTGTTCGACGGCCGCCTCAACGTCGCCGCCGCCACCTTCAAGACCTACCAGGACAACATGGCCGAGTCGGCCGGCTTCGTCGGCGGCCGGCAGATCTACGCGGGCGTCGACTACCTGAGCGAGGGCTACGAGCTGGAGCTGTCCGGCGAGCTGCTGCCGGGGCTGCAGGTCAGCGCCGGCTACACCTTCGTCGACGTGCAGGACGCCGAGCACCGCCACGCCAAGACCTACGCGCCCAAGCACCTGTTGCGCGCCGCCACCACCTACCGCCTGGCGCAGCTGCCGCAGCTCAAGGTGGGCGCCAGCCTGAGCTGGCAGGACGCCATCCACCGCGACGTCACCCTGCCCGACGGCAGCGCCGGCAAGATCGAGCAGGACGCCTACGCCCTGGTCGGCCTGATGGCCAGCTACGACATCGACCCCAACTGGAGCGTTTCGGCCAACCTCGACAACCTCACCGACGAGAAGTACATCACCAGCCTGTACTGGGAACAGGGCTACTACGGCGCACCGCGCAACGCCAGCATGACCGTCAGCTGGAAGTACTGACCGCTTGCCCCTTGACCGCCCCGCGCGCCATCCGGCGGGCGGGGCCGGTCATTTTCCATCGTCGATTCGGAGTACCCCCATGCGGCCCCTGCTGGTCCTGCTGCACCGCTGGTGCGGCCTGTTCATCGCCCTGTTCCTGTTCGTCGCCGGCCTCACCGGCGCGCTGATCTCCTGGGATCACGAGCTGGACGAGTGGCTCAACCCCGACCTGTTCGAGGCGCGCAGCAGCGGCCCGGCGCAGGCGCCGCTGGCGCTCGCCGACGCCCTCGAGGCCAGCGACCCGCGCCTGCGCGTCTCCTGGCTGCCGCTGGCCGTCGAGCCCGGCCACGCGCTGGGGGTTAGCGTCGACCCGCGTATTGATCCGGCCACCGGCAAGGCCTTCGCGCTGGGCTTCAACCAGCTTGCCCTCGACCCGGTCAGCGGTGCGGTGCAGGGCAGCCGCCAGTGGGGCGAGATCTCGCTGAGCCGCGAGAACCTGCTGCCGTTCCTCTACAAGCTGCACTACAGCCTGCACATCCCCGACGGCTTCGGCCTGGAACTCGGCGTGCTGCTGTTCGGCGTGGTCGCCATCGTCTGGTGCCTCGACTGCCTGGTCGCCCTCTGGCTGTCCTTCCCCAGCCGCCGCGCCTGGCGCAAGTCGTTCGCCTTCCGCTGGCGGCGCGGCGGCTACCCGCTCAACTTCGATTTGCACCGTTCCGGCGGCGTCTGGGTATGGGCGTTGCTGCTGGTGCTGGCGGTCACCTCGGTGTCGATGAACCTCAACGTGCAGGTGATGCGCCCGCTGGTCGAGCTGTTCTCGCCGCTCTCGCCCAGCCCGTTCGCCAGCCGCACGCCGGTCACTCTCGACGAGCAGCGCGAGCCGGCGCTCGGCCGTGTCGAGATACTGCAGCGCGCCGCGGCCGAAGCCGCGCGCCTGGGTCTCGACCTGCCGGCGGGCGGCATCTTCCACTCCGCCGAGTACGACCTCTACGGGGTCGGCTTCTTCACCCTGGAGAACGAGCACGGCGACGGCGGCCTGGGCAATCCCTGGCTGTACCTCGACGCCCAGGACGGCCGCCTGCTCGGCACGCAGATCCCCGGCAGCGGCAGCGCCGGCGAGGTGTTCATGCAGGCGCAGTTCCCCCTGCACTCCGGGCGCATCCTCGGCCTGCCGGGGCGCATCCTGGTGTCGTTCATGGGCCTGATGGTGGCCATGCTGTCGCTGACCGGCATCGTCATCTGGCTGAGGAAGCGCGCGGCGCGTCGGCAGGCAGCGCTGGCGACCCGTATGCCGGAAGTCCGCGCGCGGGGGCTCGCTCAGGGCTAGGGCCGCGCTGCGGCGGCTCTACCTGCCGCCGTGGCCTGGCGCACAGGCGGGATCAGCGCCCCGCCCTGCAGGCGCCGCGGCCGGCAGGTGATTACCGTTGGTCGGATTTCTGCGCGCATGGCGGATATTCGCTGTCGCACTTCTTATATCAAAGCGACTTTATTTTGATATCAACGCGACGTATAAGGAGCGCCTTTTCATAAAGGCGACAAATAATTATATCGATGGTCTATGCCTTGGTTTTTCATTGGAAATGGCTATCGGCAAGTATCATTTTCTCGATTGATTCATGTCAGGCAATTGCGCAGAATTCGCGCGTTTCTGATCTTCCATGGTCAGGTTTATTGATAAAACAGTCCGACGCATCGAGGAATAAGCCATGCATCAGTGGCATCAGGTATTTTTGGCCGAATTTGCGGTGAGCCATGGCCGCTCCACCGCCTCGAGCCGGAGCAATGTGGTGGGGCAGAAGCGCAAGGCCCAGGCCAAGGCGCGCCGCGAGCCTTCCTGAGCGATGCGCAGAGGCTTCAGCGGAAATAACGGCTGAGCAGCGAGGACATGTAACCGCCCTTGCCAACGATCTTGCGTATATAGGGAACGTAGTCCATGTCGTCCTGCTTGACATGGCTGATCAGCCACAGGCCGATATAGATGCGTGCCCGCGCGACGATCTTCACGCAGTTGGTGCAGTCGTGCAGTTTCTGCAGTAATTCATTGGCCCGCTCCTTGAAAGTCTCGTGGACCTCGCGGTGGGCATCGAGCATCGGGTAGTCGGCCTTCTCCATCAGCGACTCCTCGAAGGTATTGTGGGCGATCGCTTAGCTCACCAGCCCGTGCCGCACGCCCTCCAAATTTCTGGCCTCCTTGCGGGCGATCACCCCCCTCGACCTCCTTCAGGTAGTCGAACAGCCTTCAGCCGCCCGCCGCCAGAAACTCTGCGCCACCGCGTCGTGGGCGTGCAGGCTCTCGGCGTGCTCCACCCGCACGCTGAACGCCTCCAGCCCCGGCTGGCGCAGCAGCGCGGCGTGCAGGCGCCGCGCTGCGTCCTCGCAGAACATCAGGTTCTGGCCGTTGGCCAGGGCGAAGGCCTGCTCGTCGGCACGCTTCACCGCGGTCTGCAGGGCGGTGCCCAGCGCCGCCTCGGCGCGCTCGATCAGCTCCAGCAGCGGCAGGTGTACGGCAGCTGTGGATAGTTGCACGCGCAGCGTGGCGGTCGAGCGCTGGCTGTGCGGGGTGGCCAGGCTGCCGGCGCTGCTGCCCAGCCACTCCAGTACCGCGCCCTGTTCCAGTTCCCGACCAGCGAAGTCGGCAGCGAAGCGCTGCTGGAGCAGCTGGCGGGCCAGCGCCGCCGAGCACGGGCAGGTCGACGAGTAGCCGATCGCCACTTCCAGCTCCACCCTCAGCCCGCCCGCATACAGCTGGGCATCGACTACCAGCGGATAACCCTTCCAGCCGGCCAGCGGACTGACCAGCGCCGGCCGCCGCAGCAGCGCCTCGCCGCGGATCTCCAGCTGGGCGCGCGCCGACAGCTCGCGGTGGCTGGCGAGGAACTCGCCGAGCACCCTGGCCAGCAGCGCCGGGGTCAGCTCTTCCGTTTCCAGCGCGGCCAGCGCCAGGTACAGGCGCGACATGTGGATGCCGCGCGCCGCCGCGTCGTCGAGGCTGACCCCGGCGCTGACCCGCGCGGCGAGGCGCTGGCCGAGGAGCACGACCGGCTGGGCGATGCCGGCCATGCCGACCCGCTCCAGCGGCAGGCGGGCGGTGGTGGTTTGCGCGGCGATATCCGGCAGGCTGAGGCTGTTCATCGGCAATCCCTTGGTGGTCAGGCGGGAGAAAATGTTATGTTATAACTCAAATTTAACCAAGCGCTGCCGTCTGCCATTCGAGGTCAACCGATGGATTCCCGTCTTCCCGTCACCGTGCTGTCCGGCTTCCTGGGCGCCGGCAAGAGCACCCTGCTCAACCACGTGCTGAAGAACCGCGCCGGCCTCAGGGTCGCGGTGATCGTCAACGACATGAGCGAGGTGAACATCGATGCCGTCGCCGTGCAGCAGGGCGTCAGCCTCAGCCGCGGCGAGGAACAGCTGGTGGAGATGAGCAACGGCTGCATCTGCTGCACCCTGCGCGAGGACCTGCTCGACGAGGTCGCCCGCCTGGCCGGCGAGGGGCGCTTCGACTACCTGCTGATCGAATCGACCGGCATCGCCGAACCGCTGCCGGTGGCCGAGACCTTCACCTTCCGCGACGAACAGGGGCAGAGCCTGGCCGACCTGGCGCGTCTCGACACCATGGTCACCGTGGTCGACGGGGTGAACTTCCTGCGCGACCTGCACGAAGCCGAGTCGCTGGAAAGCCGCGGCGAGAGCCTCGGCGCGGATGACGAGCGCTCGGTCACCGACCTGCTGATCGACCAGGTGGAGTTCGCCGACGTCATCCTGGTCAGCAAGATCGACCTGATCTCCAGCGCCGAGCGCGCCGAACTGCTGGCCATGCTCGGTCGCCTCAATCCGCAGGCCGAGGTGCTGCCGATGGTCATGGGCCAGGTGGAATTGGCGAAGATCCTCGATACTGGGCGCTTCGACTTCGAGCGCGCGGCCCAGGCGCCGGGCTGGCTGGCCGAGCTGCGTGGCGAACACGTGGCGGAGACCGAGGAATACGGCATCGCCTCCACCGCCTGGCGGGCGCGCCGGCCGCTGCATCCGCAACGCTTCCACGACTTCCTGCACCGCGAGTGGGACAGCGGCCGCCTGCTGCGCTCCAAGGGCTGGTTCTGGCTGGCCAGCCGGCCGGCGGAGGCCGGCAGCTGGTCGCAGGCCGGCGGGCTGATGCGCTACGGCTACGCCGGGCGCTGGTGGCACGCGACGCCGCGCGAGCAGTGGCCTGTGGATGCGGAGAGCCGCGCGGCGATCCTCGCCAACTGGGACGAGGCCAGCGGCGACCGCCGCCAGGAGCTGGTGTTTATCGGCCAGCACATCGACTTCGCCCGCCTGCACGCCGAGCTGGACGCCTGCCTGCTCGACGAGGTGGAACTGGCGCTGGGCGAGGACGCCTGGCGGACGCTGGAGGATCCGTTCGATCCGTGGCTGGAGGAGGTCGCCTAAGCCTCAGGGCCTGTTCATGATCTGCTGCGCGTCGGCCATGCTGCGTTGAAATCGGTTTCGGGATGCTCATTTGCACCCAGCAAACTCCGCTTTCTCAACCGATTTCGCTTTGTCTGGCTCTAGCTCGCGAGATCGTGAGCCGGCCCTCAGGGCGTGCGCCACGCCCCGCCGCTCTGTCCCTCGCAGAACGGCTTGAGGAAGCGGGCGTCGCTGGACACGCCGTAGTAGTGGATGTCCTGGCGGTAGGCCGGGCCGCCGGCCTGGGCGCCGCTGCAGATGCCGTAGGCGCCCTCGGGGCACTGCTCGACGAACTCGACCTTGATCTCCTGATCCTTGAGCTTCGGCTGGCAGAAGCCGTCGCGGAACAGCCCCTTGGGGATGCTGACGTTCTGCTGGCAGACCTGCACCGCCACGCCCTGGCCCTGGCTGTGCACCACACAGGCCTCGGCCAGCGCCGGCAGCGGCAGGACGGCGAGCAGGAAGGGCAGGATCTGGCGCATGGACGGGCTCCGGTTGGCTGGACGGGGCTCCGCAGCGGAGCTGGCGCGCAGTTTACCCGGCGACCGCCGCGCTGGCGCGGGCGGCCATCGCGGTTTGCCGGTAAGCTGGCGAGAATGACCCGCCGATGCAGTTGTCCACAGCAGGGCACAGCTTACCCCCAGGCTTATCCACAGGCAGTCCATGCTCAAGCACATCCCCACCCATCTGATCGCCGGCCCGCTGGGCGCCGGCAAGACCACCCTGATTCGCGAGCTGCTGGCGCAGAAGCCGGCCGGCGAGCGCTGGGCGATCCTGATCAACGAGTTCGGCCAGATCGGCCTGGATGCCGCGCTGCTGACCACCGACGAAGACGGCATCGCCCTCGGCGAGGTGGCCGGCGGCTGCCTGTGCTGCGTCAACGGCGCACCCTTCCAGGTCGGTCTCGGCCGTCTGCTGCGCCAGGCGCGCCCGGACCGCCTGCTGATCGAGCCTTCCGGCCTCGGCCACCCGGCCGAGCTGCTGCGCCAGCTGCAGGACGCGCCGTGGCGCGAGGTGCTCGCCGTGCAGCCCTGCGTGCTGGTGCTGGACGCCGCCGCCCTGGCCGCCGGCCGGCCGCTGCCGCCGGCGCAGCAGGCCGCGCTGGGCGCGGCCGGGCTGTTGCTGCTGAACAAGAGCGAGGCGCTGGACGCCACTGCCCGCGCCCTGCTCGCCGCCCAGCTGCCGGTGCGGCCGCTGCTGTGGACCGAGCAGGGGCGACTGCCGCTCGGCGAGCTGCCGGGCATCCACGCGCGGGCACAGGCGGGTAGTGTGGAGGAAAAGTTACCCACAGGTGCTGGCCAGCTGCCGGCGCTGTGGAGCGATTCGGGGCAGCCGATCTGCCAGATCCATGCCGAAGACGGCGGCTGGAGCATCGGCTGGCGCTGGCACCCCAGCCAGCGCTTCGAGCGCGACCAGGTCGCCGCCTGGCTGGCCACCCTGCCCTGGCGGCGCGCCAAGCTGCTGCTGCACGGCGCGGACGACGGCTGGCACAGCGCCAACGCGCTGGACGGCGCGCCACTGGAGTGGCGCAGCAGCGAGTGGCGTCGGGATTCGCGGCTGGAGCTGATCTTTGCCGAGGCGCGGGACGCGGAGGCGTTGCAGGCGGGGCTGGCGGCCTGTCGGCTGGACTGAAACAAAAAAGGCGCCCTGCTCGCGCAGGACGCCTTTTCGACCGTTGCCCCCGATTACTCCGGCTTCTTCAGCTTCGGATTGGGGAAGAACTGCACGGTCTGCACCTTGGGATCGGCCGCCTTCGGTTTCAGCGCGCTGACGTTGACCCGGGTCGGCAGCTCCCTGGGTACCGAATTGCCATTGACGTCGAGGGTGTCGGCGTAGCCGCAGGTCACGCAGTGGCGATTGGGCGTGCCGTCCTCGTCCCACATCTGGATGGTGTCCATTGCCTCGCAGGCCGGGCACACCGCGCCGGCGATGAAGCGTTTCACCGGCTGATTGAGGATTTCCTCGCTCATGCTGCCACCTCCTCGGTCAGGCCACTGTGGCGCAGCAGGGCGTCGATCGACGGCTCGCGGCCGCGGAAGTCGACGAACAGCTGCATCGGCTCCAGCGAGCCGCCGCGGGCGAGGATCGCCTCGCGGAAGGCGCGGCCGGTGGCCGGGTTGAGCACGCCCTCCTCCTCGAACTTCGAGAAGGCATCGGCGGAGAGCACCTCGGCCCACTTGTAGCTGTAGTAGCCGGCCGCGTAACCGCCGGCGAAGATGTGCGAGAAGCTGTTGGCGAAGCGGTTCCAGGCCGGCGGCTGCATCACCGACACCTCGTCGCGGATCGCCTGCAGCACCTCGAGCACGCTGCGGCCGTCGCCATGGCTGGCATGCAGCTCGAAGTCGAACAGCGAGAACTCCAGCTGGCGCAGCAGCATCAGCCCGGACTGGAAGTTCTTCGCCGCCAGCATCTTGTCCAGCAGCGCCTGCGGCAGCGGCTCGCCGCTCTCGAAGTGGCCGGAGATCAGCGCCAGGCCTTCCGACTCCCAGCACCAGTTCTCCATGAACTGGCTGGGCAGCTCGACCGCGTCCCAGGCCACGCCGTTGATGCCGGAGACGCCGGCATAGTCGACGCGGGTCAGCAGGTGGTGCAGGCCGTGGCCGAACTCGTGGAACAGCGTGGTGACCTCGTCGTGGGTCAGCAGCGCCGGCTTGCCGCCCACTGCGGGGGTGAAGTTGCACACCAGGTTGGCCACCGGGCTGATCCGCTCGCCGGCGCTGTTGCGCCAGTGGTCGCGGGCGCCGTCCATCCAGGCGCCGCCGCGCTTGTTGGCGCGGGCGTAGAGGTCGAAGAAGAAGCGCCCGACGTGCGCGCCGTTTTCCGTGATCTCGAACAGGCGCACGTCCGGGTGCCAGCTGTCGAAGCCGGACAGCTCCTCGATCTGGATGCCGTACAGGCGCTCGACGATGGCGAACAGCCCGGACAGCACCTTGTCGATCGGGAACCAGGCGCGCACCTGCTCCTGGGAAATCTCGTAGCGCTGGTGGCGCAGCTTCTCGCTGAAGTAGCCGACGTCCCAGCTCGAAAGATCGTTCACGCCGCGCTCTGCGGCGAAGGCGCGCAGCTCGGCCAGATCCTGCTCGGCGAACGGTTTGCCGCGCACCGCCAGATCCCTGAGGAAGCCGAGCACCTGCTCGGTGGACTCGGCCATCTTGGTGGCCAGGCTCAGCTCGGCATAGTGGGCGAAGCCCAGCAGCTTGGCCAGCTCCTGGCGCAGGTCGAGGATCTCGGCCATCAGCGGGCCGTTGTCGTGCTGGCCGGCGTTGGGGCCCTGGTCGGAGGCGCGGGTGGCGTAGGCGGTGTACAGCTCCTCGCGCAGGGCGCGGTCGTCGGCGTAGGTCATCACCGCGTAGTAGCTGGGGAACTCCAGGGTCACCAGCCAGCCATCCAGGCCCTTGGCCTGCGCGGCCTGCTGCATCTGCGCCTTGGCCGAATCCGGCAGGCCGGCCAGCGCGGCTTCGTCGGCGATCTGCTTGGTCCACGCCTGGGTGGCGTCGAGCACCTGGTTGGAGAAGGTGCTGCACAGCTCGGAGAGCTTCATCTGGATCGCGCCGTAACGCTGCTGCTCGGCTTCCGGCAGGTCGATGCCGGAGAGGTGGAAGTCGCGCAGGGTGTGCTTGACGATGGTCTGCTGGGCGGCGTCGAAGCCGGCCGCCGCCGGGCTATCGGCCAGCGCATGCCAGGCCTGGTACAGCGCGCGGTTCTGGCCCAGATCGGTGTAGTAGGCCGACAGCTTGGGCAGACAGGCCTCGTAGGCGGCACGCAGCTCGGCGCTGTTGCACACCGCGTTGAGGTGGCTGACCGGACTCCAGGCACGACCCAGGCGCGCGTTCAGCTCGTCCAGCGCCAGCACCAGGCCGTTCCAGTCGGGGTTCTGGCCCTGGCTTTCCAGGATCGCGGCGACGGCGGCGCGGTTGTCGGCGAGGATCTGGTCGACGGCCGGCTCGACATGCTCGGGGCGGATCTTGGAGTAGGGCGGCAGGTCGAAGGCTTGCAGCAGGGGATTGGTTGCAGTCACGGCATTGGACCTTGAGTCGGGAGATTCACTGGGTCATGTTAATGACAAATGACCGACAACGCAGCTCAGGAGATTTCTATCGTGTCCATCAGAACCTACCAGGGGCACCGCCCGCAGCTCGGCGAGCGCGCCTTCGTCGATCCCAGCGCCGTGGTGATCGGCGACGTCGAGCTGGGCGACGACTGCTCGGTGTGGCCGCTGGCGGTGATCCGCGGCGACATGCACAGCATCCGCATCGGCGCGCGCACCAGCATCCAGGACGGCAGCGTGCTGCACATCACCCACGCCGGGCCGTTCAACCCGGGCGGCTATCCGCTGGAGATCGGCGAGGACGTCACCGTCGGCCACAAGGTGACCCTGCACGGCTGCAGGATCGGCAGTCGCGTGCTGGTCGGCATGGGCGCGATCATCATGGACGGCGCGGTGGTCGAGGACGAGGTGGTGATCGGCGCCGGCAGCCTGGTGCCGCCGGGCAAGGTGCTGCAGAGCGGCTACCTGTACGTCGGCAGCCCGGCGAAGCAGGCGCGGCCGCTGAGCGACAAGGAGCGCGCGTTCTTCACCTACAGCGCGGCCAACTACGTGAAGCTCAAGGACCTGCACCTGGTCGAGGGTTATACCGCCGAGTGAGACGGTGGCGCAGGAAGTGCGGCGCTGATCGTAGCCACGCTCCTGCGTGGGCACGCATGCCTGGCTGCTGCTGCAGCGGGACGCGGAGCGTCCGTGGCTCGGGCTCCCACGCGGGAGCGTGGGAGCCATCAGCCCTACAGTTGCCTTAGCGGTTGACGTCGACCACTACTCTCCCGCGTACCTTCCCGGTGAGCAGCTCGCCGGCGGTGGCGATGGCCTCTTCCAGGCCGATGGTGCGGGTCATCGAGGCCAGCAGGCCCTTGTCCAGGTCGCGGGCCAGGCGCTGCCAGGCTTCCAGGCGGTCGGCGCGCGGGCGCATCACGCTGTCGATACCGGCGAGGGTCACGCCGCGCAGGATGAATGGTGCCACCGTGGCCGGGAAGTCCATGCCCTGGGCCAGGCCGCAGGCGGCCACGGTGCCGCCATAGCGGGTGGACGCGCAGACGTTGGCCAGGGTGTGGCTGCCCACCGAGTCGATCGCCCCAGCCCAGCGCTCGCGGCCCAGCGGGCGGCCCGGCTCGGACAGCGTGGCGCGATCGATGATCTCGGTGGCGCCGAGACTCTTCAGGTAGTCGGCTTCTTCGGGGCGGCCGGTCGAGGCCAACACCCGGTAGCCGAGTTTCGCCAGCAGGGCGATGGCGAAGCTGCCGACGCCGCCGTTGGCGCCGGTGACCAGCACCTCGCCCCGCTCGGGAGTCACGCCATTGCGCTCCAGGGCCAGTACCGAGAGCATCGCGGTATAGCCGGCGGTGCCGATGGCCATCGCCTCGGCGGCGGAAAAGCCCTGTGGCAGCGGGATCAGCCAGTCGCCGTTGAGGCGCGCCTGCTGGGCCAGGCCGCCCCAGTGACTCTCGCCCACGCCCCAGCCGTTGAGCAGTACCGCATCGCCCGGCTGGTAGTCCGGATGGCTGCTCTCTTCGACGATGCCGGCCAGGTCGATGCCGGGCACCATGGGGAACTGGCGCACCACCGGGCCCTTGCCGGTGATCGCCAGGGCGTCTTTGTAGTTCAGTGTGCTGTGGCTGACGCGCACCCGCACGTCGCCTTCGGGCAGGCGGGCCTCGTCGAGCTCCTGCACGCCGGCGCGGTAACCGTGGTCGTCTTTCTCTATCAGGATGGCGCGGAACATGGATCACCTCGGTTGTCTTGGGGCGGTTGTCAGGGGATCGGGCTTATTGGACCGATCGTCTAGAAAAGGGTCGAAAAAAATCAGCGCGGCAGCAGGGCGAGAAAACCGCGGATGAAGGTCTGCAGCGGCACATCGCTCTGCACCAGGCGGGCGCGCAGCACGGCGCCTTCCCAGCCGATCCAGAAGAACGCCGCCAGCTCGTCGCAGTCCACCGTCGCCGCCAGGCTGCCGTCTTGCTGGGCGGCGCGCAGGCAGGCAGCCAGGCGCGTCTGCCAGTCGCACAGCACTTCCTCCAGCTGCTCGCGAAAGCCTGCCGGCAGCTGGGTCACCTCCTGGCCGAGGTTGCCGACCAGGCAGCCGCGCCGGTAGCCGTGGCGGGCCATGCCGGCGCAGGCGTCGGCGACGAAGTCCTGCAGGCGCGCCAGCGGCGGGCGGCTCGGATCGAGCAGCCAGCGATCCAGTTTGGCGGCGAAGTAGTCGGCGTAGCGCTCCAGCACGGCGCGGCCGAAGGCCTCCTTGCTGGCGAAGTAGTGGTAGAAGGAGCCCTTGGGCACGCCGACCTGCTTGAGCACCGCGTCGATGCCGGTGACCAGGAAGCCCTGCTCGGTGAGCAGGCGCATGCCGCAATGCAGCAGCGCCTCGCGGGTCTCACGGTTGTCGCGGTCGACCTTGGGCGGGCGGCCGCGGCGCGGCTGGGGGCTGGGAGCTGTCATGGGGTGAATATTAGACCGATTGTCTTTAAAGTCAACCGGCCGGCTTGGCGACGAACTTCTCCGCGCGCAGCACTTCCACCTCGGCCAGGTAGCAGATCATCGCGAAGTTGGCGTAGTAGCGTTCCTGCAGGTGGCGGGCGATGCGTTCGGCCAGCTCGCGCGCGCAGAGGATCTCGGCGCGGATGTTGCCGGCGGTGTCCCAGTCGGCGCGGCGCAGGCCGTGGGAGCCGCGGCCGCGCACGTCGGAGAGGGTCCAGCCGGGCGCGCCGAGCTGTTCGAGGTCGGCGACCAGCTTGTGCTCCAGCGCCGCTTCGCAGATCACGGTGAGCAGGGTGGTGTGGGCCATGTCAGAGTCCCCAGGCGATCAGTTGCTCGGCCAGCATCAGGTACAGCGGGATGCCGATCAGGATGTTGAAGGGAAAGGTGATCCCCAGTGCGGCGGTCAGCGACAGCGAGGGATTGGCCTCGGGCAGCGCCAGGCGCATGGCCGCCGGCACGGCGATGTAGGAGGCGCTGGCGGCCAAGGTGGCGAGCATCGCCGTGCCGCCCAGCGACAGACCCATCAGCCGCGCCAGCAGGGCGCCGATCAGCGCGCCGAGCAGCGGCATGCACAGGGCGAAGGCGGCCAGGCGCATGCCGTACTGGCGCAGCGAGCCGAGCTGCCCTGAGGCGATCAGGCCCATCTCGAGGAGGAAGAACGCCAGCACCGGTTTGAACATGCCCGTGTACAGCGGCTCCAGCGGCTTGATCGCTTCCTTGCCGGCCAGCGCGCCGATCACCAGGCCGCCGAGCAGCAGCATGATGCTCTTGCCGAGGAAGATCTCGCGGCCCAGTTCCTTCCAGTGGGTGTCGCGGGAGACACCCTTGGCCAGCAGGATGCCGACCAGGATCGCCGGGATCTCGAGGATCGCCACGAACAGCGGCATGTAGCTCTCGAAGAAGATCTCCCGCGAGGCCAGGTAGGCGACCACCACGGCGAAGGTACCGGCGCTCACCGAGCCGTAGTGCGCCGCCACGCTGGCGGCGTTGATGCGGTCGAAGCGCAGGACGCGCAGCAGGGCGAAGGCCAGCAGCGGCAGGACGATGCCCAGGCCCAGCACCAGCGCCGACTGGCCGAGCAGCGCCGGGCTGGCCTGCTCAGCCAGCTCGACGCCGCCGTGCAGGCCGATGGCCAGCAGCAGGACGATGGACAGGGTTTCGTACAGCGCCGGCGGCAGCTTCAGCTCGCTCTTCAGCAGGCCGGCGGTCAGGCCGAAGACGAAGAACAGTACAACGGGGTCGAGACTCATCGGCCCTCCTCGGGCATGCAGGCAGTCGTTGTTCTTATAGTCGAGATGAAAAAAAGGGGAGCCATTCGGCTCCCCTTTCAAGGGACTTAATTTCCAATCTCGATGAGTACTTCACCGGGATTGACCCTGTCGCCCTTAACCACATGGACGGCCTTCACGGTGCCGGCGAGCGGCGCCTGCACCTCGGTCTCCATCTTCATTGCTTCGGTGATCAGCACCGGCTGGCCGGCCTTGACCACATCACCTTCCTTCACCAGCACGTCGACGATGTTGCCCGGCATGGTGGTGCTGACGTCGCCCGGCGCGGCGCTCTGCTTGCGCTTGCCGCTGGCGGCGCCGCCGACGAATGCGTTGAGCGGCTCGAACACCACCTCCTCCGGCATGCCGTCGATGGCCAGGTAGAAGTGGCGCTTGCCGTCGTTCTTCACGCTGACCCCGGTGATGTCGATGCGGTAGCTCTCGCCGTGCACGTCGACCACGAACTCGGTCGGCACGCCTTCCTGGGCGGCCGGGCGCGCGGCGGCGTCGGGCTGCGGCAGCAACGCTTCAGGAGTAAGGGTGCCGGCGGCGCGCTCCTCGAGGAACTTGCGACCGATGTCGGGGAACATGGCGAAGGTCAGCACGTCCTCTTCGGACTTGGCCAGCGGGCCTATCTCCTCGCGCAGGCGGGCCATTTCCGGCTGCAGCAGGTCGGCCGGGCGCACGTCGATGACGTCCTCGCTGCCGATCGCCTGGAAGCGCAGGTGCTCGTTGACCGGCGCCGGCGCCTTGCCGTAGCGGCCCTGCAGGTACAGCTTCACCTCGTTGGTGATGGTCTTGTAGCGCTCGCCGGCCAGCACGTTGAACACCGCCTGGGTGCCGACGATCTGCGAGGTCGGGGTGACCAGCGGCGGGAAGCCGAGGTCTTCGCGCACCCGCGGGATCTCCGCGAACACCTCGTTGATGCGGTGCAGGGCGCCCTGCTCCTTCAGCTGGTTGGCCAGGTTGGACATCATGCCGCCCGGCACCTGGTTGACCTGCACGCGGGTGTCCACGGAGGTGAACTCGCTCTCGAACTGGTGGTACTTCTTGCGCACGCCGTAGAAGTACAGGCCGATCTCCTGCAGCAGCTCGAGGTCCAGGCCGGTGTCGAACGGGGTGCCGCGCAGCGCGGCGACCATCGACTCGGTGCCCGGGTGGCTGGTGCCCCAGGCGAAGCTGGAGATGGCGGTGTCGATGTGGTCGGCACCGGCCTCGATGGCCTTGAGCTGGCACATGCTGCCCATGCCGGCGGTGTCGTGGGAGTGGATGAAGATCGGCAGGTCGATCTCGGCCTTCAGCGCCTGCACCAGTTCGGCGGTGGCGTAGGGGGTCAAGAGGCCGGCCATGTCCTTGATGGCGATAGAGTCGACGCCCTTCTCCTGCATGCGCTTGCCCAGCTCGACGAACGACGCGACGGTGTGCACCGGGCTGGTGGTGTAGGCGATGGTGCCCTGGGCGTGCTTGCCGGCGGCCTTGACCGCCTCGATGGCGGTGCGCAGGTTGCGCACGTCGTTCATCGCATCGAAGATGCGGAACACGTCGATGCCGTTGACCGCCGCCTTGGCGACGAAGGCCTTGACCACGTCGTCGCTGTAGTGGCGGTAGCCGAGCAGGTTCTGGCCGCGCAGGAGCATCTGCAGGCGGGTGTTGGGCAGCGCGGCGCGCAGCTGGCGCAGGCGCTCCCACGGATCTTCCTTGAGGAAGCGCACGCAGGCGTCGAAGGTGGCGCCGCCCCAGACTTCCAGCGACCAGTAGCCGACCTGGTCGAGCTTGGCGCAGATCGGCAGCATGTCCTCGAGGCGCATGCGGGTGGCCAGCAGCGACTGGTGCGCATCACGCAGGATGGTATCGGTGACGGTGATCTTCTTGTTCATCTCAATTCCTCACAGGCCGGCGTGGGCGGCGATGGCGGCGGCGATGGCCAGGGCCAGCTCTTCGGGCTTGCGCTTGACCGAGTAGTTGATCAGTTCCGGGTGGCTCTCGACGAAGCTGGTGTTGAACACGCCGCTGCGGAACTCCGGATTGCGGAGGATTTCCTGGTAGTAGGGCGCGGTGGTCTTCACCCCTTGCACGCGCATGTCGTCCAGCGCGCGCAGGCCGCGGTCCAGCGCCTCCTCCCAGGTCAGTGCCCAGACGATCAGCTTCAGGCACATCGAGTCGTAGTACGGCGGAATGGTGTAGCCGGTGTAGATCGCCGTGTCGGTGCGCACGCCGGGACCGCCGGGCGCGTAGTAGCGGGTGATCTTGCCGAAGCTGGGCAGGAAGTTGTTCTTCGGGTCCTCGGCGTTGATGCGGAACTGGATCGCGTAGCCGCGGTGGATGATGTCCGCCTGCTGCACCGACAGCGGCAGGCCGGCGGCGATGCGAATCTGCTCGCGGACGATGTCCAGGCCGGTGATTTCCTCGGTGATGGTGTGCTCCACCTGCACCCGGGTGTTCATCTCCATGAAGTACACCTCGCCCTCGGCGAGCAGGAACTCCACGGTGCCGGCGTTCTCGTAGCCGACCGCCTGCGCCGCCTTGACCGCCAGCTCGCCGATGTAGGCGCGCTGCTCGGGGGTCAGCTGCGGGCTGGGGGCGATCTCGATCAGCTTCTGGTTGCGGCGCTGGATCGAGCAGTCGCGCTCGAACAGGTGCACGGTGTTGCCGAGGCTGTCGGCGAGGATCTGCGCCTCGATGTGCTTGGGGTTGACGATGCACTTCTCGAGGAACACCTCGGCGCTGCCGAAGGCCTTGGTGGCCTCGGAGATCACCCGCGGCCAGGCCTGCTCCAGCTCGTCCTGCGAGTTGCAGCGGCGGATGCCGCGGCCGCCGCCGCCGGAGGTGGCCTTGAGCATCACCGGGTAGCCGATGCGCTCGCCTTCGCGCAGCGCCTCGTCGAGGTCGGCAAGGTTGCCTTCGGTGCCCGGGGTGACCGGCACGCCGGCCTTGATCATGCTGCGCCGCGCCTCGGTCTTGTCGCCCATGCGGCGGATCACTTCGGCGCTCGGGCCGATGAACTTGATCCCGCGTTCGACGCAGATCTCCGCCAGTTCGGCGTTCTCGGACAGGAAGCCGTAGCCCGGGTGCAGGGCGTCGCAGCCGGTCTCCACCGCCAGGTTGACCAGCTTGCGCGGGTTCAGGTAGCCGGCCAGCGGCTCGTCGCCGAGGTTGTAGGCCTCGTCGGCACGCTTGACGTGCAGCGCGTGGCGGTCGGCTTCGGAATACACGGCCACCGAGCGGATGCCCATCTCGGCGCAGGCCCGCACGATACGCACGGCAATCTCGCCACGGTTGGCGATGAGGATTTTTCTTATCACGGAGGTCTCCCTCGGTCTGGGCTGGCTGACCCGGCCGGTCAGGCGGCAGGTGCAAATACCCTAGCGCCGAGGGGTGGATTAAGAAAAATGAATATTTGTTAGGTTATGCATAAACTACAGCTTATACATTGGCGGAAGTCCCGGATTTCCTGGGCTGCAGCCAATCAGTCGGATGTGACGCGGCGAACGTCGCTACATGTTGCAACCCGGTTACAGGCCGGTTGCACACCGCTGCCGGCCTTCGTTCAGCCATTGCCGAGGTCCCCATGCGCAAGTCCCTGATGCGTCTCACCCTGCGCCAGCTGCAGGTGTTCCGTGCGGTGTGCGAGACCCGCTCCTACAGTCGCGCCGCCGAGGAGATGGCCCTCACCCAGCCGGCGGTCAGCCTGCAGGTCCGCCAGCTCGAGGAGCTGGTCGGCCAGCCGCTGTTCGAGTACGTCGGCAAGAAGCTCTACCTCACCGACGCCGCCGAGGCGCTGCGCCGTGCCGGCGCCGACATCTTCGGCCGCCTCGAGAGCCTCGACATGCAGCTCTCCGACCTGGAGGGCTCGCTGCAGGGCCAGCTCAGCCTGACCGTGGAGTCCAGTGCCGAGTACGTGGTGCCGCACCTGTTCGCCGCCTTCCGCGAGCAGCATCCGCAGGTCGGCCTGCAGCTCACCGTCGCCAGTCATGCCCACGCACTGCGGCGGATGAGCGTCAGCCGCGACGAGCTGATGATCCTCTCCCAGGTGCCCACCGGCATGAACCTGGAGTTCATGCCGTTTCTCACCAACCAGATCGTCGCCGTGGCGCCGGCCGGGCATCCGCTGTGCCAGCGCGAGCGGCTCAGCCTGCAGGAGCTGACCGCCTGGCCGCTGCTGGTCCGCGAGCCGGGTTCCGGCACCCGCCAGGCCTGCGAGGCGTTCTGCCACGACAAGCGGGCGCACTTCGCCGATACCCAGCAGCTCGGCTCCCAGGAAGCGCAGCGCGCCGGCGTGCTGGCCGGTCTCGGCCTGGCCCTGCTGCCGCGCCATGCGGTGAGCCTGGAGCTGGCCAGCGGCCGCCTGTGCGAGCTGCCGGTGGCCGAGCTGCCGCTGCAGCACAGCTGGTGCGTGGTGCATCCGCGCGACCGGCGGCTGAGCCCGGTGGCGCTGGCCTTCCTCGAGTTCATCCGCAGCAGCCGGGCGCAGATCAACGCGCTCAGCCTGGCGATCTGACCGCGCCCGGCGCTGTCGCCCGCGCTTATGCGCCGGGCTGGCGGCGCGTTTCGGCGCGCAGCGCGCGCACGTAGTTGATGGCGATCAGCTCGGGATAGTCGTCGATCGCCTGGTTGAGGCGGCGTTCTTCGTTGTGCTGCTCGATGGCCCGGCGGAAGGCCATGCGCCGCTGGTCTTCCAGCTTGCGGCGGGTCTTGGCGTCCAGGCGGGGGAAATCGGTGGCGACGTTGACAGCATGGTGGCGGGGCATGGCGTCTCTCCCATCTCGAGTGATTCCGGGAGTTGCAGCATGACGCGTGCCAGGTGACGGCTTGACGGCGAAGCGGTGACGCCGGCGTGACAGTGGCGTGGGGAGAGCCCCTCTCCCGCTGAGAGGAGAGGGTGGGCGGCGGGCAGCGGCGGCTCAGGCGCCGGCCGGGCCGTCCTCGCTGGGCTTGGCGGTCTTCGGCGACAGGCGCAGGCTGCGCAGGCTGCGCTTGACGCTCTTCAGGTGGTTGACCAGGTCCGGGCCGCGGGCCATGGCCACGCCCATCGCCAGCACGTCGATCACCACCAGGTGGGCGATCCGCGAGGTCAGCGGGGTGTAGATCTCGGTGTCCTCCTGCACGTCGATGGCCAGGTTGACGGTGGCCAGGTCGGCCAGCGGGGTCTGGCTGGGGCACAGGGTGATCAGCGTCGCACCGCTTTCGCGCACCAGGTTGGCGGTGGTCAGCAGGTCCTTGGAGCGCCCGGACTGCGAGATGCAGATCGCCACGTCGCCGGGCTTCAAGGTCACCGCGCTCATCGCCTGCATGTGCGGGTCGGAATAGGCAGCGGCGGTCAGCAGCAGGCGGAAGAACTTGTGCTGGGCGTCGGCGGCCACCGCGCCGGAGGCGCCGAAGCCGTAGAACTCGACGCGCTGGGCGTTGGCGATGGCGTTGATCGCCCGCTCCAGGGCCTGCATGTTGAGGTGCTCGCGCACCTCGATCAGGGTGTGCAGGGTGGTGTCGAAGATCTTCAGGCTGAAGTCGGCCAGCGAGTCTTCCTCGTGGATGGCGAACTGGCCGAAGCTGGCGCCGGCGGCCAGACTCTGCGCCAGCTTGAGCTTGAGGTCCTGGAACCCCGAGCAGCCGATGGCGCGGCAGAAGCGCACGATGGTCGGCTCGCTGATGCCGACCTGGTGGGCGAGGTCGGCCATCGAGCTATGCATGACGGCCGCCGGGTCCTGCAGCACGTAGTCGGCGACCTTGAGCTCCGACTTGCGCAGCAGGGCGCGGGATTGGGCAATGTGTTGCAACAGATTCACGGCGCGGACTCGGTTATGATCGGCAAAAGCCGGAGGTAGTAACTTTGTAGTTATACTACAAAAGCTGCGCCAGCGCCCAGGCAAACCGCGTCGGAGACACCCTGTGCCGTCCCTTTCACCCGTTCTTCCCTGCGACATGCTGGTGTTCGGCGGCACCGGCGATCTGGCCCTGCACAAGCTGCTGCCGGCACTCTACCACCTGCACCGCGAGCGACGGTTGCCCGCCGATCTGCGCATCCTCGCCCTGGCCCGCACGGCGCTGAGCCGCGAGGCCTACCAGGCGCTGGCCGAGCGCCACTGCCGGGCGCAGGTCGCCCGCGCCGACTTCGTCGCCGACACCTGGCAGAGCTTCGCCGCGCGCCTCGACTACTTCGCCATGGATGCCGCGCAGAGCGCCGAATTCGGCCGCCTGGCCCAGCGCCTGGGCGGCGCCTGCGGGCGCGGGCGCATCTACTACCTGGCCACCGCGCCGCAGCTGTTCGCGCCGATCGCCGCCAACCTGGCCATCGCCGGCCTGGCCGGGGCCGACACGCGCATCGTGCTGGAGAAGCCGATCGGCCACTCGCTGCAGTCGGCGCTGGCAATCACCGCGGCGATCGGCAAGGTGTTCGACGAGTCGCAGGTGTTCCGCATCGACCACTACCTGGGCAAGGAGACCGTGCAGAACCTGATGGCGCTGCGCTTCGCCAACGCCCTGTTCGAGCCGGTGTGGCGCGCCGGGCACATCGACCACGTGCAGATCAGCGTGCTCGAGACCCTCGGCGTGGAGAACCGCGGCGGCTACTACGACCAGGCCGGGGCGATGCGCGACATGCTGCAGAACCACCTGCTGCAGCTGCTCTGCCTGGTGGCCATGGAGGCGCCGGTGCGCTTCGACGCCGAGGCGGTGCGCAACGAGAAGGTGAAGATCCTCCAGGCGCTCAAGCCGCTGGTCGGCCTCGACGTGCGCGACAAGACCGTGCGCGGCCAGTACAGCAGCGGGCACATCGGCGGCCAGGAAGTGCCCGCCTACTACTTCGAGAAGAACGTCGACAACGACAGCGACACCGAGACCTTCGTCGCCGTGCAGGCAGAGATCGACAACTGGCGCTGGGCCGGCGTGCCGTTCTACCTGCGCACCGGCAAGCGCCTGCAGCGCAAGTGCTCGGAGATCGTCATCCAGTTCAAGCCGGTGCCGCACAGCCTGTTCCCCGGCGCCCCGGAGCACGCCAACCGCCTGCTGATCCGCCTGCAGCCCGAGGAGCGCATCAGCCTGCAGCTGATGGCCAAGACTCCGGGCAAGGGCATGACCCTGGAGCCGGTCGAGCTGGACCTCAACCTGGCCACCGCCTTCTCCCGCCAGCGCCGCTGGGAGGCCTACGAGCGCCTGCTGCTCGACGTGATCGAGGGCGACCCGACCCTGTTCATGCGCAAGGACGAGGTGGAAGCCGCCTGGCGCTGGGTCAGCCCGATCCTCGAGGGCTGGCACGAGTACTACCAGAAACCGCGCCCCTATCCGGCCGGCTCGGCGGGACCGGAGCAGGCCCGCAGCCTGCTCGAACTGCAGGGCCGTCACTGGCACGGCTGAACCCGCCAGGCACCGCGACAGGGGCCTGCAGCCCTGTCGCGGGTATATGACGAAGTTCATGTTTTGGTCATGCCAATAAACTCGCCACACACCGCCTGAATATATCCGCCGCTGTTGGCCGGACCGGCTTATTGCCGGCGCACATATATCGGCTAATTATCGGCGAGCAATCTTGGAATTCCTCGCACTAATTGCCGCCGCTATCGGCGGCGGAATTGTCGTGTATGCCTGCGGATAAGTAACAAAATATTTCAAAGGCTTCGCGGCGCCATCATGGTGCCTGGCGCCGCGGCTCAATTTGCAAATTTATCCCTTTTAAATCAATGACTTGATTTTTGAAGGCGAAGTTCACTCGCGCCATCTCGCAGCGCCGCAGGAGACCGGCATATGCCGCGATATTGCGCCCGCTCGGGGCGATTGCGGGTTGCGCCCTGCAACTTCATGTGTTTGCCTGAATAAGGATTTCGACAACAAACCCCAAGGATTCCGTTTTGCCAAGTTCCCCCGTCACGCTCCGTCGTCCAACCGACAGCGACGGATACAACCTCCATCAGCTGGTGGCCAATTGCCCGCCGCTGGATACCAATTCGGTGTACTGCAATCTGCTGCAATGTGCCGATTTTGCCGATACCGCCATCGCCGCCGAGGATGCCTCGGGCCAGCTGGTCGGTTTCATCTCCGGGTACTGTCCGCCCTCGCGTCCGGACACCCTGTTCGTCTGGCAGGTCGCCGTAGATGCCTCGATGCGCGGCCAGGGCCTGGCCCTGCGCATGCTGCTGGTCCTGACCGCCAGAGTCGCCGCCGAGCGCGGCGTGCGCTACCTGGAGACCACCATCTCGCCGGACAACGCCGCCTCGCAGGCGCTGTTCCGCCGCGCCTTCGCCCGCCTCGGCGCCGACTACAGCACCCGCACCCTGTTCTCGCGGGCCGAGCACTTCGCCGGCCGGCACGCGGACGAAGTGCTCTACCGCGCCGGCCCGTTCGCTGCCCCCGTACTCGAAGAACAACTCAAGGAGACCGCATGAACGCCTTCGAACAGCACGAATCGTCCGTCCGCAGCTACTGCCGCTCGTTCCCGGTGGTATTTCAGCAGGCGCGCGGCGCCGAACTGATCGCCCGCGACGGCCAGCGCTACATCGACTTCCTCGCCGGTGCCGGCACGCTCAACTACGGCCACAACCATCCGCTGCTCAAGCAGGCGCTGCTCGACTACATCGCCGCCGACGGCCTGACCCATGGCCTGGACATGTACTCGGCGGCCAAGGAAACCTTCCTCGAGACCTTCCACCGGCTGATCCTCAAGCCGCGCGGCATGTCCGACTACCTGATGCAGTTCACCGGGCCGACCGGCACCAACGCGGTGGAAGCCGCGCTCAAGCTGGCGCGCAAGGTCACCGGGCGCAGCAACGTGATCAGCTTCACCAACGGTTTCCACGGCTGCAGCATCGGCGCCCTGGCCGCCACCGGCAACCAGCATCACCGCGGCGCCGCCGGCACCGGGCTGAGCGACGTCAGCCGCATGCCCTACGCCAACTACTTCGGCGACCAGGTCAACACCATCGCGATGATCGACAAGCTGCTCGACGACCCGAGCAGCGGCATCGACAAGCCGGCCGCGGTGATCGTCGAGGTGGTGCAGGGCGAGGGCGGCCTCAACGTCGCCTCCGCCGAGTGGATGCGCAAGCTCGAGCGCCTGTGCCGCAAGCACGCCATGCTGCTGATCGTCGACGACATCCAGGCCGGCTGCGGGCGCACCGGCAGCTTCTTCAGCTTCGAGCAGATGGGCATCCAGCCGGACCTGATCACCCTGTCCAAGTCGCTCAGCGGCTACGGTCTGCCCTTCGCCATGCTGCTGCTGCGCAAGCAGCTCGACCAGTGGCAGCCGGGCGAGCACAACGGCACCTTCCGCGGCAACAACCACGCCTTCGTCACCGCCGCCGCGGCGCTGGAGGAGTTCTGGCAGGACGACAGCTTCGCCGCCAGCGTGCGCGCCAAGGGCCAGCGCATCGCCGAGCGCATGCAGCGCATCGTCCGCCGCCACGGCCCCGCCTCCCTGCAGCTCAAGGGCCGCGGGATGATGCTCGGCATCGCCTGCGCGGACGGCGACATCGCCGCCGCCATCTGCCGCCACGCCTTCGCGCACGGCCTGGTGATCGAGACCAGCGGCGCCCACGGCGAGGTGGTCAAGTGCCTGTGCCCGCTGGTCATCGAGGACGCGCAGATCGACCGCGCCATGGACATCCTCGACGCCGCCTTCGCCGCGGTGCTGTCCGCACAGACCGCCAGCCAAGCTTCCTGAGGAGATTCCCAATGATCGTACGCACCCTGGCCGACTGCGAGCAGTCCGAGCGCAAGATCGTCACCCAGACCTGGGACAGCACCCGCATGCTGCTCAAGGACGACAACATGGGCTTCTCGTTCCACATCACCACCATCTATGCCGACAGCGAGACGCACATCCACTACCAGAACCATCTGGAGTCGGTGTACTGCATCAGCGGCGAGGGCGAGATCGAGACCCTCGCCGACGGCAAGGTCTACCCGATCAGCCCCGGCACCCTGTACATCCTCGACCGCCACGACGAGCACCTGCTGCGCGGCTTCAGCGAGATGAAGATGGCCTGCGTGTTCAATCCGCCGCTCAACGGCAAGGAAGTCCACAACGAGGACGGCGTCTACCCCCTGGAAGCCGAAGCCATCGCCTGAGCACGACCGATATGGAGGAAGCGAGTGTGAACCCTGTGCAAGCCGACCTTTATCCTTCGCGCCAGGCCAGCGCGCCACGCTGGCAGGAACGCCTGGACCCGGTGCTCCACCGCCACGACCTGGACAACGCGCCGATCGCCGCCGAGCTGCTCGAACGCTTCGAGCGTGACGGCTATCTGGTCCTGCCGAACGTGTTCAGCGCCGCGGAGGTGGCGGTGTTTCGCCGCGAGCTCGAGCGCATGCTCGCCGACGCGGCCGTCGTCGCCTCCGGCAAGACCATCCAGGAGCCGGACAGCGGCGCGGTACGCTCGGTGTTCGACATCCACCGCGACAACCCGCTGTTCGCCCGGGTCGCCTGCGACGAACGCATCGCCGGCATCGCCCGCTTCATCCTCGGTGGCGACCTCTACGTGCACCAGTCGCGGCTCAACTTCAAGCCGGGCTTCGCCGGCCAGGAGTTCTATTGGCACTCCGACTTCGAGACCTGGCACGTCGAGGACGGCATGCCGCGCATGCGCGCGCTGAGCTGCTCGATCCTGCTCACCGACAACCTGCCGCACAACGGCCCGCTGCTGCTGCTGCCCGGCTCGCACCGCCACTTCATCCACTGCGTCGGCGCGACGCCGGACAACCACTACGCGCAGTCGCTGCGCCGCCAGGAGGTCGGCGTGCCCGACCAGGCCAGCCTGAGCGAGCTGGCCGGGCGCCACGGCATCGTCAGCGCCACGGCGCCGGCCGGCAGCGTGGTGCTGTTCGACTGCAACGTCATGCACGGCTCCAACGGCAACATCACGCCGGACGCGCGCAGCAACCTGTTCTACGTCTACAATCACGTCGGCAATGCCGTACAGGCGCCCTTCTGCGAGCAGGCCCCCCGCCCGCCCTTCGTGGCCGAGCGGCGGGACTTCCGCGCGCTGGACATCCAGCCGCAGCGGTATAGTTGACGTCACACCGCCGGCCCCGTCGACCCGGGGCCGGCGTCCTGTGTCGGCAGCTGCCGGCCCGCCTCCCACCGACGACCGAACGCTGAAGAAACGATGCATACCGTAGAAAAGATCGGCGGCACCTCCATGAGCCGCTTCGAGGAACTCCTCGACAACATCTTCATCGGCCCGCGACAGGGCACCGCGCTGTACCAGCGGGTGTTCGTCGTCTCGGCCTACAGCGGCATGACCAACCTGCTGCTGGAGCACAAGAAGACCGGCGAGCCGGGCGTCTACCAGCGCTTCGCCGATGCCCACAACGAGGAAGCCTGGCGCGAGGCGCTGGAAGACGTGCGCGCGCGCATGCTGGCCAAGAACGCCGAGCTGTTCGCCGGCACGCCCGAGCTGGCGGTCGCCGACCAGTTCATCAACTCGCGCATCGACGATGCCCGCGACTGCATGGACAGCCTGCAGAAGCTGTGCAGCTACGGTCACTTCCAGCTCAGCGAGAACCTGATGAAGGTGCGCGAGATGCTCGCCTCGCTGGGCGAGGCGCACAGCGCCTTCAACAGCGTGCTGGCGCTCCAGCAGCGCGACATCAATGCGCGGCTGGTCGATCTCAGCGGCTGGCAGATGGAATCGCCGCTGCCCTTCGAGGCGATGATCCGCGAAAACTTCGCGGGCATCGACCTGTCCCGCGAGCTGGTCATCGCCACCGGCTACGCGCACTGCGCCGAAGGCCTGATGAACACCTTCGACCGCGGCTACAGCGAGATCACCTTCGCGCAGATCGCCGCCGCCACCGGCGCCCGCGAGGCGATCATCCACAAGGAGTTCCACCTCTCCAGCGCCGACCCGAACCTTGTCGGCGCCGACAAGGTGGTGACCATCGGCCGCACCAACTACGACGTCGCCGACCAGCTGTCCAACCTTGGCATGGAAGCGATCCACCCGCGCGCCGCGCGCACCCTGCGCCGCGCCGGCATCGAGCTGCGCATCAAGAACGCCTTCGAGCCGCAGCACGCCGGCACCCTGATCAGCCAGGACTACTGCAGCGCCAGGCCCTGCGTGGAGATCATCGCCGGGCGCAAGGACGTCTTCGGCCTCGAGGTGTTCGACCAGGAGATGCTCGGCGACCCCGACCACGACATCGAGATCAGCAAGCTGCTCAAGCAGCTCAAGCTCTACGTGGTCAACAAGGACTCCGACGCCAACAGCATCACCTACTACGTCAGCGGTTCGCGCAAGCTGATCAACCGCGCCGCCAAGCTGGTCGAGGAGCGCTTCCCGGCCGCCGAGGTGACCGTGCACAACGTCGCCATCGTCTCGGCGATCGGCTCCAACCTCAAGGTCAAGGGCATCCTCGCGCGCACCGCCACGGCGCTGGCCGAGGCCGGCATCAGCATCCAGGCGCTGCACCAGTCGATCCGCCAGGTGGAGATGCAGTGCGTGGTCAACGAGGAAGACTACGCCGCCGCCATCGCCGCGCTGCACCGCGCGCTGATCGAGCCGGAGAACCACGGCGACGTGATCGCCGCGGCCTGATCCAGCGCACGCCTTCGGCGTGCGCGGCTGGCCACGGGTTGCGCGCGGCGTGATCGGCGGTCAGGATGACCGGGAGAGCCTGCTCTCCCGGTCATCCCTCGCCACACGGAGCGCGTCGATGGAGTCGCTTGTCCAGCACGGACCCTACGCCGAATTCGCCCTGCTGCTGATCGTCTCGGCGGTGGTCGGCGCCATTGCCGTGCGCCTGCGCCAGCCGGTGCTGATTGCCTACATCGTGGTCGGCATCCTGGTCGGCCCGGCGGTGTTCGGCGTGGTCAAGGCCCACGACCAGGTCGCCCTGCTCGCCGAGATCGGCGTCACCGTGCTGCTGTTCGTGGTCGGCCTCAAGCTCGATCTGCACCATATCCGCCACATCGGCCCGGTGGCGCTGGCCACCGGCCTCGGCCAGCTGGCCTTCACCATCGTGGTCGGCTTCGGGCTGGTCCTGCTGCTCGGCAAGGGCCCGATGGAGGCGCTCTACGTCGCGGTGGCGCTGACCTTCTCCAGCACCATCATCATCGTCAAGCTGCTCTCCGACAAGCGCGAGCTGGACTCGCTGCACGGGCGCATCGCGGTGGGCTTCCTGATCGTCCAGGATCTCGCCGTGGTGCTGGCGATGATGACCATGAGCGCCCTGCGCGGTGCCGGCGAGGCGCAGTTGCTCGAGGTCGCCGGCTCGCTGCTGCTGCGTCTGGCCGGCGCCGCGCTGCTGCTGTTCCTGCTGATGCGCTACCTGCTGCCGCTGCTGGTCGAGTCGATGGCGCGCTCCCAGGAGCTGCTGCTGATCTTCGCCATCGCCTGGGGCACCGGGCTGGCGGCGCTCGGCGAGTGGGCCGGCTTCAGCAAGGAGGCCGGCGCGTTCATCGCCGGCTTCTCGCTGGCCTCCACCGCCTATCGCGAGGCGATGAACGCGCGGCTGACCGGCATCCGCGACTTCCTGCTGCTGTTCTTCTTCATCGACCTGGGCGCCAAGCTGGACTTCTCCACCCTCGGCGCCGAGATCCTGCCGGCGGTGGTGCTGTCGCTGTTCGTGCTGATCGGCAACCCGCTGATCGTCATGGCGATCATGGGCTACATGGGCTACCGGCGGCGCACCGGCTTCCTCGCCGGGCTGACCGTGGCGCAGATCAGCGAGTTCTCCATCGTCTTCGTCGCCATGGGTATCAGTCTCGGCCACGTCGGTGTCGAGGCCCTCGGCCTGACCACCCTGGTCGGCCTGGTCACCATCATGGTGTCGACCTACATGATCCTGTTCTCGCAGCCGCTCTACGAGCGCCTGGAGCCCTGGCTGCGGGCGTTCGAGCGCAAGCGGCCGTTTCGCGAGCTGGAGGTCGAGCAGCCCGGACGCACCGTCGGCCAGCCGGCCATCATCGTCTTCGGCCTCGGCCGCTACGGCGGGCGGCTGATGCTGCAGCTGCGCCACGCCGGCATCGAGGTGCTCGGCGTCGACTTCGATCCGGAAACCATCCGCACCCTCAGCCGCCACCACCTGCCGGTACGCTTCGGCGACGGCGAGGATCCCGAGTTCCTCGAGTCGCTGCCGCTGCGCTACGCCACCTGGGTGGTCACCACCTTCCCGCAGTGGGAGTCCAACCGCGCCTTCCTGCACGCCCTGCAGCAGGCCGGCTTCCAGGGCCAGGTCGCCGGCGTGGTGCGCGACGACCAGCATGGTGCCGCGCTCAACGCCGCCGGTGTGGCGCGCGTGCTCAACCCCTTCAGCGACGCCGCGGACTTTGCCGCGCGCAGCTTCGCTGCCGAGATCACCGGCAACCAGGAGACTGCCCAATGACCCCGATCCGCACCGTACTGGCGGCCACCGACCTGTCCGCGCCGGCGCGCCATGCGGTACTGCGCGCCGCGTCGATTGCCCGCCACACCGGCGCCCGGCTGGCCCTGCAGCATGTGGTCAGCCTCGGCGCGCTGGATGCCCTGCGCCAGCTGTTCGCGGCGCAACCCGGCGACCTGCGCCAGCGCCTGCTCGACGAGGCGCGCGACGAGGTCCACGAACTGGCCGCCGAGCTGTGCGCGCCCCATGTGGCTTCGGCGGATATCCACCTCAGCGCCGGCAGCGCACTGGCGGAAATCACCAGCCACGCCGACGCCCTGGATGCCGATCTGCTGGTGCTCGGCGCGCGCGGCGCCAGCCTGGTGCGCGACCTGGCCGTCGGCTCGACCACCGAGCGCGTGCTGCGCAAGACCGGCCGCCCGCTGCTGGTGGTGCGTGGCGACGCGCGGCACGACTACCGCCGGGTGCTGATCCCGGTGGACTTCTCGGCGCGCTCGCTGAAGGCCATCGCCATGGCCCGGATGCTGGCGCCGCAGGCCGAGATCGTCCTGCTGCACGCCTTCGAGGTGCCCTTCGAGGGTCGCCTGCGCCATGCCGGGGTCAGCGACGCCGAGCTGGCCGGCCTGCTGGCCAACGCCAAGCGCGAAGCCGGCGCGCAGATGGCCGAGCTGATCGCCGCCGCTGGTCTGCCGGCCGCCGCGGTGCAGTCCGTGGTGGTGCACGGCGACGCCAGCGTGCGCATCCTTGACCAGCAGCAGCTGCAGGGCTGCGAGCTGATCGTCATCGGCAAGCGCGGCCAGGGCCCGCTCGAGGAGCTGCTGCTGGGCAGCGTGACCACCCACATCCTCAGTCAGGCCAGGGGCGACGTGCTGGTGATCTGAGAGCCAGTCCACGACTAGCTGCGCGTCGGCCATGCGGCGTTGCAATCGGCTTCGGACTGCTCATTTACACCTCGTAAACTCCGCGTCCTCAGCCGATTGCGCCTTGCCTGACCTTAGCTCGCAGAGTCGTGAACAGGCTCTGCGCGGTTTTGGTCTGTCGCGAGCATGGCGCCATGGACGCCGCCCCGGCAGGCCGGCTATCTTGCGCCTACCCTCAAGGACGACTTCGGCACCGGAATCAGCCATGCCCTCCATCTACCAGCTCAAGCCCCGCTTCCAGAACCTGCTGCGCCCGCTGGTGCAGCGCCTGCACGCGCGCGGCGTCACCGCCAACCAGGTGACCCTCGCCGCCGCCGGCGTCTCCGTGCTGCTCGGCGCGCTGATCGCCGCCTTCGCCGGCTACCTCTGGCTGTTCGCCCTGATCCCGCTGTGGATGCTGCTGCGCATGGCGCTCAACGCCATCGACGGCATGCTCGCCCGCGAGTTCGCCCAGCAGTCGACCCTCGGCGCCTACCTCAACGAGCTGTGCGACGTGATCGCCGACAGCGCGCTGATCCTGCCCTTCGCCATGCTGGCGGAGGTGTCGCCGCTGTGGGTGGTGCTGGCGACCCTGCTGGCGCTGCTGGTCGAATACGCCGGGGTGATGGGCCCGCTGGTCGGTGCCGGGCGCCGCTACGACGGACCGCTGGGCAAGAGCGACCGCGCCTTCGTCTTCGGCGTGCTCGGCGCCGGCGTGGCCACGGGGCTGCTGCCGCTCGACTGGCTCGACACCCTGTTCATGCTGATCGCCGCGCTGCTGGTGTGGACGCTGAGCAATCGCGTGCGCCAGGGCATCGCCGAGGCCGCGCGTCAGTCACCGCCCGCCTGATCCCTATCAGCATCGCAGCAAGGAGCACGCCGATGAACGACACCCCGATCCCGCCGCCCGGCGAGGACCTGCCGCCCGCCGCCGCGCCGGCGCGCCCCAACGGCGGCCTGGCGCAGCGCCTGCTGGCCCGGCTGATCATCGGCTTCGCCCGCCTGCTCACCGGCGCGCGCAGCCTGTGGCGCGGCTGTGCGCCGGAGCAGCGCCAGCGCATCTACTTCGCCAACCACAGCAGCCACGCCGACTTCGTGCTGCTGTGGTCGTCGCTGCCGCCGGCCCTGCGCGCGCGCACCCGCCCGGTGGCCGGCGCCGACTACTGGCTGCGCGACACCGCGCGGCGCTTCCTCATCCACCGGGTGTTCCACGGCGTGCTGGTCGACCGCGAGCGCCAGGACGCGCAGCACAACCCGCTGCAGCCGCTGCTCGACGCCCTGCATGCCGGCGACTCGCTGATCCTGTTTCCCGAGGGCACGCGCAACCTGACCGACCAGCTGCTGCCGTTCAAGAGCGGCCTGTATCGCCTGGCCCGGGCCTGCCCGCAGGTCGAGCTGGTGCCGGTGTGGATCGCCAACCTCAACCGGGTGATGCCCAAGGGCCGCGTGCTGCCGCTGCCGCTGCTGTGCACGGTGACCTTCGGCGCGCCGCTGGGCCTCGCCGCCGACGAGGGCAAGGAGGCCTTCCTCGCCCGCGCCCGCGACGCCCTGCTCGAACTGGCTGCGGAGGCCGACTGACATGGACCGCGACACCCTCTTCCTGTTCGCCGGCATCGGCGCCCTGCTGGCGCTGGCCTCGCTGGTCGGCTTCGTCCTCAAGTGGCGCAGCCGCGGCGCCGCCAGCCCGGTGATCGACAACCTCAACGCGCGGATCAACGCCTGGTGGGTGATGGTCGGCGTGCTCGGCGGCGCCTTCTGGCTCGGTCACGGCGCGGTGATCGGCTTGTTCGCCGCGATCTCCTTCTTCGCCCTGCGCGAGTTCATCACCCTGGCGCCGACCCGCGGCGGCGACTACCCGGCGCTGGTCGCGGCGTTCTACTTCGTGCTGCCCGCGCAGTACCTGCTGATCGCCTACGACTGGTACGGGCTGTTCGCCATCTTCATCCCGGTCTACGTGTTCCTGCTGCTGCCGATCCTCGCCTCGCTGGGCGGCGACACCACCGGCTTCCTCGAGCGCGCCGCCAAGGTGCAGTGGGGGATGATGATCGCGGTGTTCTGCATCTCCCACGTGCCGGCGCTGCTGACCCTCGACATCCCCGGCTTCGAAGGCCGCAACCTGCTGCTGATCGCCTGGCTGGTGCTGGTGGTGCAGATCTCCGACGTGCTGCAGTACGTGTGCGGCAAGCTCTTCGGCAAGCGCAAGATCGCCCCGCAGCTGTCGCCGTCGAAGACCGTGGAAGGCTTCGCCGGTGGCGTGGCGTTGGCCACCCTGGTCGGCGCCAGCCTGTTCTGGATCACCCCGTTCGGCTTCTGGCAGGCTGCGCTGGTCGCCCTGGTGGTCACCCTGCTCGGCTTCTTCGGCGGCCTGGTGATGTCGGCGATCAAGCGCGACCGCGGGGTGAAGGACTGGGGCCACATGATCGAAGGCCACGGCGGCATGCTCGATCGGCTGGATTCGGTGTGCTTCGCCGCGCCGATCTTCTTTCATGTGTTGCGCTATGGGTGGACCTGAACGGCGCTCCGCAGACGGGGCGCCGCAGGCTTTGCAGCCCAGTGCTTAGAACTCCAGGCAGATCTTGCCGAAGTGCTGGTTGCTTTCCTGGTAGCGGAACGCCGCGACTATCTCCTCGAGGGCGAAGCGGCGGTCGATTACCGGGCGCAGGCCGTTGGCGTCGATGGCGCGGATCATCGCCTGCTGCTGGGCGCGGCTGCCGACCAGCACGCCCTGCAGGCGCAGCTGCTTGAGCAGCGCCGGCACCAGCGGCAGCTCGCCGGCCACGCCGCTGAGGATGCCGATCACCGCGATGTGCCCGCCGACCCGCGCGGCGGCCATCGACTGGGCGAGGGTCGCCGGGCCGCCGACCTCGATGACGTGGTCGACGCCGCGCCCGCCAGTCAGGCGGCGCGCGGTCTCGCCCCAGGCCGGATCCGTGCGGTAGTTGATCACGTGGTCGGCGCCCATGGCCTTGAGGCGCTCGAGCTTGGCGTCGCTGGACGAGGTGGCGATCACCGTGGCGCCGGCCAGCTTGGCGAACTGCAGGGCGAAGATCGACACGCCGCCGGTGCCCTGCACCAGCACGCTGTCGCCCGGCTTGAGGGCGCCGTCGGCCATCAGCGCGCGCCAGGCGGTGAGGCCGGCGGTGGTCAGGGTGGCCGCCTCGGCGTGGCTCCAGCCTTGCGGCGCGCGGGTGAACGAGGTGGCGCGGGCGGTCACCGCTTCGCGCGCATAGCCGTCGATGCCGTCGCCCGGCACGCTGGCGAAGCCCTCGACCAGCGGCTCGCCATCCAGCCAGTCGGGGAAGAAGGTGCTGACCACGTGGTCGCCGACGGTGAGTTCGTCGACCCCGGCACCCACGGCGATCACTTCGCCGGCGCCGTCGGCCATCGGGATGCGCGGCTCGCTCGGTCCCCACATGCCGCTGACCACCGCGAAGTCGTGGTAGTTGAGCGAGTTGGCGTGCAGGCGCACGGTGATCTCGCCCGGTCCGGGGGCGGCCGCTGCGCTGCTGCCGACGACGACGTTGGCGTAACCGCCGCCGGGCTGAACGAAGATGGCTTTGCTGTGCATGGAGGCTCTCCTGGAGGGTTTCTGGTCTGCGGGTTCGGGACTATCGAAGCGTAGCGGCCAAGCATGCCAGCTTTCCCGGCCAAACCGCCCGGCAACCGCCCAAAGTCGCGGATGGCTCGTCCGCTGTGCCGCCAGCCGCTCCCGGGGCCTGGATGCTCCGCTGCCGAATGGTTCGGCGATGCGATTGTGCCGCGCAGGCGTGCGCGGGATGACGCCGATCAATGCCGCACCCCGCGCCGGGGTGTCAGGATGACATCAAGCCAGTGTTGCCGCGGCGTGTGGTCGAAGACGACGCGCGTGCCCGCAGATCGATATCCCCGAACCAGGAGTACTCCATGTTTCCCGAATACCGCGACCTGATTACCCGCCTGAAGACCGAAGACGCGCACTTCACCCGCCTGTTCGACGAGCACAACGAACTGGACCAGCGCATCAAGAACTTGGAGGCCCGCATCGAGCTGGCCACCGATGAGGAAATCGAGACCCTGAAGAAGGAGAAGCTTGTCCTGAAAGACCAGCTGTACGTGATCCTCAAGGACGCTGACGCGGCCTGACGGTACGCCCACCGGCCTCCCCGTCGCCTGGCGGGGAGTTGCTTGCCCGCTCCCTGGCGCGTCATCCGATGCAATCCCTTGCCGCGCAAGCGTTGCTGCAGCGCCGGGTCAGCGCCTGAGCAGGCTCAGCGCGGCAGCGCCCAGTTCCTCCAGCGGCAGCCCCCTGGCGATGCCCAGCGCGCTGCCGGCCACCTCGCCCACGCGGCTGAGCAGGCCGCACTGCCACAGGTCGACCTCGCCGACGTGCGGATTGCCCCAGCCCATCTGGCAGGCGACGGCCTGGTTGCGCCTGCGTTCCTGTTCGGTGACCGGGTACATGCGGTTCCAGGCGCCATACAGCTGCCGGTCCTGGTTGGACATGCGCAACTGGTAGCGCTCGTGCATGTACAGGTAGGTGCGCGCGATGGCGCCGCGGACTTCCTCGCGGGGCATGACCTGGCGCCTGGCGAAGTCGACCACCACCTCGCACTGGCCGTACTGGTGGGGCTTGGCGTTCAGCATGGCGAACGGGTAGTTGCTGCGGTCGCCGTTGACCTCGCCGATCGCCGGCACCAGGTTGTGCAGGTCGGCCTCGGCGCGGGCGAACAGCGGGTCGTTGGCGCTGCAGTAGTCGCGGCCGCCCTTCTTCCAGCACTGGCGCTGATGGCCGATGACCCAGGCCGGCACCACGTGCTCCCACTCGACGCGGCTGGCGCGCTGGCGGTTCTTGCGCGGCTGGTAGCCGCAGCTGGCCAGATCGACGCGATTGCCCTGGTAGCGGCAGCCGCAGTAGAAGGTACGCGGGTTGTCGGCGTGGATGTCCCAGGCGACCTTCTTGGCGGCCTGGAAGGTGGCGGGCGGCTGGATGTCGCTGAAGACGACGGCGAGAAGGGCCGAGACCAGCAGCGAAATCATCGCCAGCAGCTTCTTGGCAGCCGAGTTGCTCATTGAGGCGTTCCCTGTAGTCCATCAAGGGGGCGGCACTCTATGCGCGGGGCAGCGCCAAGGCAAGGCTGGCGCGGCGCCATGCCACCCGGCCGCGAGCCGCGCATTCGTCACCAATCCGCAGTAAAATCACGCACTTTGTGTACGCCTTGCGAGTCGCCGCGCCATGACCACCGCCTTCCGCCCCGAACTGCTCTCCCCCGCCGGCACGCTGAAAAGCATGCGCTACGCCTTCGCCTACGGCGCCGACGCGGTGTACGCCGGCCAGCCGCGCTACAGCCTGCGGGTGCGCAACAACGAGTTCGACCACGCCACCCTCAAGCTGGGCATCGACGAGGCTCACGCGCAGGGCAAGAAGTTCTACGTGGTGGTCAACATCGCCCCGCACAACGCCAAGCTGAAGACCTTCCTCAAGGACCTCGAGCCGGTGGTGGCGATGGCCCCGGATGCGCTGATCATGTCCGACCCGGGGCTGATCATGCTGGTGCGCGACCACTTCCCGGAGCAGGTCATCCACCTGTCGGTGCAGGCCAACGCGGTCAACTGGGCGTCGGTGGAGTTCTGGCGGCGCATCGGCGTCGGCCGCATCATCCTGTCCCGCGAGCTGTCGCTGGAGGAGATCGGCGAGATCCGCGCGCAGGTGCCGGGCATCGAGCTGGAGGTGTTCGTCCACGGCGCGCTGTGCATGGCCTACTCCGGGCGCTGCCTGCTGTCCGGCTACATCAACAAGCGCGACCCCAACCAGGGCACCTGCACCAACTCCTGCCGCTGGGAGTACAAGGTGCACGAGGGCAAGGAGGACGAGCTGGGCAACGTGGTCCACGTCCACGAGCCGATTCCGGTCAAGCAGATCGATCCGGGCGCCGTCGCGTCGGGCGCCGTCGAGCCGACGCTGGGCATTGGCGCGCCCACCGACCAGGTGGTGCTGCTCGAGGAGAGCAACCGTCCCGGCGAGTACATGGAGGCGTTCGAGGACGAGCACGGCACCTACATCATGAACTCCAAGGACCTGCGCGCCGTGCAGCACGTCGAGCGCCTGACCCAGATGGGCGTGCACTCGCTGAAGATCGAGGGGCGCACCAAGAGCCACTACTACGTGGCGCGCACCGCCCAGGTGTATCGCAAGGCGATCGATGACGCGGTGGCCGGGCGGCCGTTCGACATGTCGCTGATGGATACCCTCGAATCGCTGGCCCACCGCGGCTACACCGAGGGCTTCCTGCGCCGCCACGTGCACGACGAATACCAGAACTACCAGCACGGCTACTCGCTGTCCGAGCGCCAGCAGTTCGTCGGCGAGTTCACCGGGGTGCGCCAGGACGGCCTGGCCGAGGTGGCGGTGAAGAACCGCTTCCAGGTCGGCGACCTGCTCGAGCTGATGACCCCGCAGGGCAACCTCAATTTCCGCCTCGAGCACATGCTCAACAAGAAGGGCGAGGCCAGCCAGGTGGCGCCGGGCGACGGGCACATCGTCTACCTTCCGGTGCCGGAAGAGGTCGACCTCAACCTGGCGCTGCTGATGCGCCATCTCGACGGCGGCAGCACCCGCGGCTGAGGGCGCGCGGCGCCTGTTCCTGTGGGAGGCCCGACCCCGGGGCGATGCTCTTGATCCGTTGGCGGGCCGGTGGCCCGCTTCGCCGCGAGGGCGCGCCTCCCACAAGGATGAGTGGGGCGGCCGCAGCCGCCCTCAGGCCGCCTGGGCGCGCAGCAGCTCGGTCATCGCCTGGGCTTCCACCGGCTGGCTGATCAGGTAGCCCTGGATTTCGTCGCAGTGGTGGGCGCGCAGGAAGGCCAGCTGCGCCGGCTGCTCGACGCCCTCGGCGACCACCTCGAGGCCCAGGCTGTGGGCCATGACGATGATCGCCCGGGTGATCGCCGCATCGCCGCCCTGGCCGCTGCCATCCAGCTCGCGGATGAAGGTCTGGTCGATCTTCACCACGTCCACCGGCAGGTGCTTGAGGTAGCCGAGCGAGGAGTAGCCGGTGCCGAAATCGTCGATCGCCAGGCGCACGCCGAGCACGCGCAGCTCGCGGAACACGCCGACCAGCGCCTCGACGTTGTCCGACAGCTGGCTCTCGGTCAGCTCCAGCTCCAGCAGCGACCCCGGCAGGCCGGTTTGCGCCAGCACCGCGGCGACCTGGGCGACGAAGTCCGCCTGGCGCAGCTGGTGCATGGAGATGTTCACCGACACGCGCAGCTCGGCCAGGCCGGCCAGCTGCCAGGCGCGCGCCTGCTGGCAGGCCTGCTGGAGGACGAACGCGCCGATGGCATTGATCTGGCCGGTTTCCTCGGCCATGCCGATGAAGCTGGCCGGCGCCACCAGGCCGAACTCCGGATGGCGCCAGCGCACCAGCGCCTCGGCGCTGAGCAGGCGGTTCGCGCCCAGGGTCAGCTTGGGCTGGTAGAACACCTCCAGCTGGCCCTTGTCCAGCGCCTTGTCCAGCTGCGCCTCGAGCAGCAGGCGCTCGCGGCTGCTGCTCTGCAGGCTGTCGCGGTAGAACTGCACGGTGTTGCCGCCGAGCTGCTTGGCGTGGCGCATGGCCATGCTCGCCTGACTGAGCAGCTCGGCCGGATCGCCGGCGGCGGACAGCAGGCCGATGCCCAGCGAGGCGCTGACCACCAGCTCGTGGCCGCCGCACTGCAGGCTGCGGCGCAGTTCGCCGAGCAGCCGGCGCGCCATGGGTTCCAGCTCCTCGGCGGTTAGCTGGCCGTCGAGGAGGATGGCGAATTCGTCCACCGCGAGCCGCGCGATGGTGTCGGCGCGGCCCACGCTGCGGGTCAGGCGGCGGGCGATCTCGCAGAGGATGTCGTCGGCCACCTGCAGGCCGAGGCTCTCGTTGAGCAGCTTGAAACGGTCGAGATCGATGTGCAGCAGGGCCAGCTCGTGCCCATTCGGGCGCACCCGGCGCGCCGCCTCGGCGACCCGCTGCAGCAGCAGGCTGCGATTGGCCAGCCCGGTCAGGGCGTCGTGGTTGGCGAGGAAGCGGCGCTGCGCTTCCTCCTCGCGGCGCGCCTGCTCGCTGGCGCTCAGCGCCTGGGTGCGCTCGCTGACCCGCTGCTCGAGGGCGCGCTGGGCGGCGCGCAGCTCTTCCTCGACCCGCTGGCGCTGGTGCACTTCGCTGGCCAGCTCGCGGTTGAGCTGGTCGCTGGCGCGGCGGGCGCGTTCCTCGAAGGCCATCAGCGACTGGTTCTGGAAGCGCTGCAGCAGGTTGTGCAGGGCCGCGCGGTTGATCTGCCAGGCGCTGACCAGCAGCGCCGCCAGCAGGATCAGGCCGAACACTCCCCAGCCCTGCAGCTGGGCATCGCCACGCCCGAGCAGATACAGGCTGGAGGGCAGCAGGCCGGGCACGGCGAAGGCCAGGAAGGCGCGCAGGCAGGCGGCATAGACGACGCTGGCGGAAATGATCGCCGCCACCAGGATGCCGTAGATCAGCGCCTGCTGCTGCGGCGCCGCCAGCGGCATGAGCAGCACGCCGACCAGCGCCAGGGTGATGCCCGAGGCGGCGGCGCCGAGCAGGAAGGTCTGCCGCCAGGCCGCCTCGGCCTGCTGCTCGGCGGAGGCGCGCTGGAAGGCGCGGGTCTGCCACAGGCGCAGACCGGCCAGCAGGCTCAGCCAGGCCAGCAGGCCGCCGAGCAGGCTGGTGCTGTGCTGGCCCCACAGCAGGGCGACGCAGCTCAGGCCGCCGAGCAGCATGAGCAGGGTGGGCAGGCGCGAGCCGCGATACAGCTGGCGGGTCAGTGCCGCCTCGATCTCTGCGGCATAGTGCTGACGGACGTCATCCGGCTCGATCACCGGCGGCGCGACGTCAGACGAAAACAGGAAAGTCATGAGTGCAACTTGTGTTGTTGTTGTTTTATGGTCGTCCTGGACATGGCGCGGCTGACTCTCCGTGGCGAGCAGCCGGCACTCCCGGCCAGCGCAGAGTTTGCCCCGTCTTCGCGCCGACCGCTAGAATGCCGTGATGCGCGAAGACCTATCCTTTCTGCTTAGTACTCTCAACGATGCCCAACGCCAGGCCGTCGCCGCTCCGCTCGGCCGCCAGCTGGTGCTGGCCGGCGCCGGCTCGGGCAAGACCCGCGTGCTGGTGCATCGCATCGCCTGGCTGATCGAGGTGGAGAATGCCCCGGCGCATTCGATCCTCTCGGTCACCTTCACCAACAAGGCCGCCGCCGAGATGCGCGTGCGCATCGAGCAGCTGCTCGGCGTCAGCCCGGCCGGCATGTGGGTGGGCACCTTCCACGGCCTGGCCCACCGCCTGCTGCGCGCCCACTGGCAGGAGGCGGGGCTGGCGGAAAACTTCCAGATCCTCGACTCCGACGACCAGCAGCGCCTGGTCAAGCGGGTGATCCGCGAGCTGGGCCTCGACGACACCAAGTGGCCGGCGCGCCAGGCGCAGTGGTTCATCAACGGCCAGAAGGACGAGGGCATCCGCCCGCAGCACATCCAGGCGGCCGGCGACCACTACCTGGCCACCATGCTCAACATCTACAGCGCCTACGAGGCCGCCTGCCGGCGCGCCGGCGCGATCGACTTCGCCGAGCTGCTGCTGCGCGCGCTGGACCTGTGGCGCGACCACCCCGGCCTGCTCGAACACTACCAGCGGCGCTTCCGCCACATCCTGGTCGACGAGTTCCAGGACACCAACGCCGTGCAGTACGCCTGGCTGCGCCTGCTCGGCCAGGGCGGCGCCAGCCTGATGGTGGTCGGCGACGACGACCAGTCGATCTACGGCTGGCGCGGCGCGCGGATCGAGAACATCCAGCAGTTCGGCCGCGACTTCGCCGACGCCCAGACCATCCGCCTGGAGCAGAACTACCGCTCCACCGCGCGCATCCTCAAGGCCGCCAACGCGCTGATCGCCAACAACCAGGGCCGCCTCGGCAAGGAACTGTGGACCGAGGGCCACGAGGGCGACCCGCTCAACCTGTACGCCGCCTTCAACGAGTACGACGAGGCGCGCTACGTGGTCGAGAGCATCATGGAGGCGGTGCGCAAGGACGGCCTCAAGCGCAGCGAGATCGCCATCCTCTACCGCTCCAACGCCCAGTCGCGGGTGCTCGAGGAGGCGCTGCTGCGCGAGAAGGTGCCCTACCGCATCTACGGCGGCCAGCGCTTCTTCGAGCGCGCCGAGATCAAGAACGCCATGGCCTACCTGCGCCTGGTGCGCGAGCGCGAGGACGACGCCGCGCTGGAGCGGGTGCTCAACCTGCCGCCGCGCGGCATCGGCGAGAAGACCGTGGAGACCCTGCGCGAGATCGCCCGCGGCGAGAACCTGTCGCTGTGGCGCGCGCTGCACCAGGCGGTCGGCAACAAGCTCGTTCCTGGCCGCGCCGCCGGCGCGCTGAACGCCTTCGTCGAGCTGATCGACAGCCTCGCCCTGCGCGTCGAGGCGATGCCGCTGCACCTGCAGACCCAGACGGTGATCGAGCAGTCCGGGCTGATCCCCTTCCACCTCGCCGAAAAGGGCGAGAAGGGCCAGACGCGCATCGACAACCTCGAGGAGCTGGTCAGCGCCGCGCGCGCGTTCGAGACCGGCGAGGACGAGCTGTCGCCGCTGGCCGCGTTCATCGACCACGCCGCGCTGGAAGCCGGCGACACCCAGGCCGACGTCGACCAGGACAGCGTGCAGCTGATGACCCTGCACAGCGCCAAGGGCCTCGAGTTCCCGCTGGTGTTCCTGGTCGGCATGGAGGAAGGCCTGTTCCCGCACAAGATGAGCCTGGAGGAGCCCGGCCGTCTCGAGGAGGAGCGTCGTCTCGCCTACGTCGGCCTGACCCGCGCCATGCAGCGCCTGGTGCTGACCTACGCCGAGACCCGCCGCCTGTACGGCAGCGAGACCTACAACAAGGTGTCGCGCTTCGTCCGCGAGATACCGCCGGGGCTGATCCACGAGGTGCGTCTGGCCAACGCGGTCAGCCGCCCGTATACCGGCAACCGCAGCGTGGCCAGTCCGTTCGCTGGCGCCAGCGTGCCGGAAACCGCCTTCGCCCTCGGCCAGCGCGTGCAGCACAGCCTGTTCGGCGAAGGGGTGATCCTCAACTACGAAGGCTCCGGCGCCCAGGCGCGGGTGCAGGTCAATTTCGACGGCGAGGGCAGCAAGTGGTTGATGCTGTCCTATGCCAAGCTGCAAGCCCTGTAGCCGGCCGCGTCGCCGGTTACGCGTTCCCTACAACAAGAAACGGCCGATTGCGGCCCCATCGAGCAATGGAGAATACCCCGATGAATCGTCGCCAACTGTTCGGCGCTGCCGCAGCGCTGCTGGCCGCCATGGGCCTGGCCGGCTGCAAGGATGAACCCGTCGCCCAGCAGAGCGCGGCGCAGCCGGCTGCCGCGCCGGCGCAGACCTTCACCTGGAAGATGGTCACCTCCTGGCCGAAGAACTACCCGGGCCTGGGCACCGGCGCCGAGGGCTTCGCCCAGCGCGTCAACGCCATGAGCGGCGGCCGCCTGACCATCAAGGTGTACGCCGGCGGCGAGCTGGTGCCGCCGCTGGAGGCGTTCGACGCCGTGTCCCAGGGCACCGCCGAGCTGGCCCACACCACGCCCTACTACTGGAAGGGCAAGACCCCGGCGGCGCAGTTCTTCACCGCCGTGCCGTTCGGCCTGTCGACCATGGAAATGCACGCCTGGCTGAGTCACGGCGGCGGCATGGCCCTGTGGCAGGAGGCCTACGCGCCGTTCGGCATCAAGCCGCTGGCCGCGGGCAACTCCGGCATGCAGATGGGCGGCTGGTTCAACAAGGAAATCAACAGCCTGGAAGACCTCAAGGGCTTGAAGATCCGTACCCCGGGCCTCGGCGCCGAGGTCTACAATCGCCTGGGCGCCACCACCGTCAACCTGCCCGGCGGCGAAGTGTTCACCGCCATGCAGACCGGCGCCATCGACGCCACCGACTGGGTCAGCCCGTACAACGACCTGGCCTTCGGCATCCACAAGGCCGCCAAGTACTACTACGCCCCGGGCTGGCAGGAGCCGCAGGCGGTCATCGAGCTGCTGATCAACCAGAAGGCCTGGGACAGTCTGCCGGCCGACCTCAAGGCGATCGTCGAGGAGGCTTCGCGCGGTTCGGTGCAGGTCATGCTCGAGGAGTACTCCTGGAACAACGCTAGGGCGCTGGCCGAGCTGAAGAACCAGGGCGTGCAGCTCAAGCGCTTCCCCGACGAGGTGCTGGCCGCCATGCGCCACGAGTCCGAGCAGGTGCTCGACCAGCTGGCCGCCCAGAACGAGCTGAACGGCCGCATCTGGTCGTCGATGAAGGCCTTCCGCGAGCAGGCCGTCGAGATGAGCAAGGTTTCCGAGAAGGAACTGCACAACTGGCGTTGAGCCTGCTGTCCCTCTCTCTCCCCTCGGGGAGAGGGTTGGGGTGAGGAGGGGGGCAAGGGCTGCCCGTGCAACAGCCCGAAACAATCTGCAACTGGTCGCCTGCCCGCCACTGGGCAAAGATGGCCTGCGTGAATTTCACAACCGAGAGCCTTCTCACATGCAACGATTTCTCAGCCTGGCCATGGCCCTGTGCCTCAGCCTGACTCTCAGCATTGATGCCTTCGCCGCCAAGCGCTTCGGCGGCGGCAAGTCGTTCGGCTCCACGCCGACGCACCAGACCCAGCAGCGCCAGACCCAGCCGGCGGCGCCGACTGCCACCGCGCCGACCGCCGGTGCCGCCGCGGCCGCCAAGCCGGCCAGCGGCGCCTCGCGCTGGCTCGGTCCGCTGGCCGGCATCGCTGCCGGCGGCCTGCTCGCCTCCATGTTCATGGGCGACGGCTTCGACGGCCTGCAGATCTTCGACTTCCTGATGTTCGGCGGCCTGGCCCTGCTCGCCTTCATGGCCTTCCGTGCCTTCGCCCGCCGCAAGCTGCAGGCCCAGGGTGCCACCCCGGCCTACGCCGGCATGGGCAACACCCAGGCCTACCAGGCCCAGCCGCAGCACGCTGCCCCGGCCCCGGCCGCCAATACCGTGTTCGGTGGCGGTGCCGCGCAGCCGGCGCGCACCTTCAACGCCCCGGCCTGGTTCGACGAGCAGCGCTTCGTCGGCGTGGCCCGCGAGCACTTCCTCAACCTGCAGCAGCACTGGGACGCCGCGGAGATGGACAAGATCGCCGAGTTCGTCACCCCGCAGATGCTCGAGTTCCTCAAGCAAGAGCGCGCCAGCCTGGGCGACGGCTTCCAGTCCACCTACGTCGACAACCTGCAGGTCAACCTGGACGGCATCGAGCAGCAGGGCGGCAAGACCATCGCCACCCTGACCTTCGACGGCGTGGCCAAGACCTCGCGTTTCGACCAGGGCGAAGCCTTCAGCGAAAGCTGGCGCATGGAGCGTGCCGACGGCGACAACCAGCCGTGGCTGGTCGCCGGCATCCGCCAGAACGGCTGATCCGCAGCGCACGACCCAAACCATCGGCAATCACGACAAGACCCGGGCCTGGCCCGGGTCTTGTCGTTCCGGCCATTCGCGAGTGGCGCGCGGTTAGGCTATAAAGCACCCCGCTTTGCCGTTCCCATTACCCATCAAGAGGGCTGTTGCCGTGGAAGAAGTGATCGACCGACTGCGCGAGCTGAACGAGCCGGTGCCGGTGCCGCTGGAACTGCCGGACGAGGACATGCTGGTGGAAATCCAGGAGCAGATCCTCATCCACCTGCCCTTCGAGCTGCGCGAGTACCTGCTCAAGGCCAGCGACGTGGTCTACGGCCACCTGGAGCCGGTGACCGCCAGCGACCCGCACTCGCACACCTACCTGCCGGACGTCGCCTCCCGCGCCTGGCACGAGGGCCTGCCGCGCTACCTGGTGCCGCTGTGCGAGGACCGCGGTCGCTACTACGCCGTCGACCCGGAAGGCCAGGTGCTGCTCTGGGACGGCGAGATCGACGAGGACCAGAGCTGGGACTCGGTCTGGCACTGGATCGACGAGGTCTGGCTGGAAGGCGCCTGACGCGCCTCGGCCGCGGCGCCACCGGCTGAAGCGACGCTGCTGTGGCGTCGCCCCCGTCGAATGTCGCAAAGCCGACAGGCCGCCCCGCCGGCTGGCCGACCAACCGCCCGTAGCGACTGGCCTGCAGACCGGGCGCCATTCTGGTATTGCTCTTGCAAAGGTCTTCCCCAGGCCTACAGGAGCGTGCCCGTCCCATGTCGACCCAGACCCTGCCCGACCCCGCAGCTGCCCTCGCCGTGGTGCGCGACTATCACCAGCGCACCAAGCACCGCTTCAGCGCCTACGCCCACGGCCCGGGCACCCTCGACTGGGATGCGCAGCCGGCGCCGTTCCGCCATTTCGACGGTGCCGCGCAGATCGCCCTGCCGCGCCTGGCCGCGCTGGCGCCCGGCAGCGCCCTGCACGCGGCGCTGCAACGCCCGTTCGCCGCGCTGGACGAACCCCAGCCGCCGCAGCCGGCGGACCTGGCCAGCATCGGCGCTCTGCTGCAGCTGTCGCTCGGCCTCAGCGCCTGGAAGCGCTACGGCCCGGACCGCTGGGCGGTGCGCGCCAACCCCTCCAGCGGCAACCTGCACCCCAGCGAGGCCTACCTGCTGGTCGGCGGCATCGCCGGCCTGGCCGACGGCCTCTACCACTACCGCCCGGAAAGCCACGCGCTGGAGCTGCGCGCTAGCCACGCGACCACTGGCGGCGGCCCGCGCCTCGCCGTGCTGCTCACCTCGGTGATGTGGCGCGAGGCCTGGAAGTACGGCGAGCGCGCCTTCCGCTACTGCCAGCTCGATAGCGGCCACGCCGCCGGCGCCCTGCGCTACGCCGCCGCCGCGCTGGGCTGGGCGCTCACCGAGCAGAGCCAGGTTGGCAGCGCCACGCTGGCTCTGCTCGCCGGCAGCGACCGGTTGAGCGAGTTTTCCGCCGGCAAGCGCGCCGAAAGCGAAGTGGAGGAAGCCGAGATCCTCCTCGCCGTCGGCCTGAGCGGCGCGCCGCCGGCGCCGTTGGCGGTCGCCGAGTTGCAGGCGCTGGCCGCCAGCGCGCAGTGGCACGGCGTCGCCTCGCCCATCGACCGCCAGCCGCTGTGCAGCTGGCCGCTGATCGGCGCAGTCGCTGTCGCCAGCCGCAGCGAGGATGGCGCGGTGCCGCCCGCCACCGCGCTGGCGCCGCCCCTCCCGCGCGCGCCGGGCGAAGCCGCCCAGCCGCTGCAGCCGCTCATCCTTGGCCGGCGCAGCGCCCAGCGCTTCGACCACCGGCACCACATACCGCTCGCCCAGTTCACCGCCCTGCTCGCCCGCCTGCAGCCCGCCGCCGGCGCGCCCTGGGACGTGTTCGCCGGCAACCCGCGCGCGGCGCTGCTGCTGTTCGTTTCCCACGTCGAGGGCCTGGTGCCCGGCCTCTACCTGCTGCCGCGCAGCGAGGCGCAGCTGGCCGCCCTGCGCCCGCTGCTGGCCGAGCGCTTCCGTCTCTGGCCGATCCCCGGTATCGAATCGCTGCTGCAGCTCAGCGCGCTGGAGCCGCTCGCCCTGGCGCGCACCGCCCGCGCCCTGCACTGCCACCAGGAGCTGGCGTCCAGCGCCTGCTTCGCCGTCGGCATGCTCTGCGAGTTCGACGCCGCGCTGGCCGCCGGCCCGGCCGCCTATCGCGCGCTGCAGCGCGAGTGCGGGCTGATCGGCCAGGCGCTCTACCTGGAAGCCGAGGTCCACGGCCTGCGCGGCACCGGCATCGGCTGCTTCTTCGACGACCCGGTGCACGAACTGCTCGGCCTGTCCGGCACGGCCTGGCAGAGCCTCTACCACTTCACCGTCGGCCGGGCGCTGGACGATGCGCGCATCGAAACCGCGCCGGCCTACGCCGACTGACTTTCCTGCGGAGATTTCCCATGACCAGCGCCGAACGCGTGCCCTTCCAATGCCTCGCTGCCGACGAAGCCGCGGCGCTGATCCGCAGCGAGCCGGAGATCCGCCTGTTCGACGTGCGCGACCTGCAGAGCTACCAGCAGGAGCACCTCGAAGGCGCCATGCACCTCAGCGAGGAGCGCGTGCCGCTGTGGCTCGGCCGCCTGCCTAGGGAGGCGCCGGTGCTGGTCTACTGCTACCACGGCAACGCCAGCAAGACCTTCGCGCAGATGTTCAGCGACTTCCGCTTCGCCCGCGTCTACAGCGTCGACGGCGGCTTCCGGCCGCTGGCCAACGCCCTGGCCGCGCCCGCCGCCGAGGAGGCGCCGAGCGATGCGCTCAGCCCCATCCTCGCCGCCTTCCTCGCCGACTGGGAGTACCCGGCCGGCGACCTGAACGCCCGCGGCCGGCACGGCCTGACCCCGCTGATGCGCGCCGCGCTGCAGGGCGATCGGGCGATCGTCGAGGAACTGCTGGCCCTCGGCGTCGACCTGCACGCGCGCAACGACGACGGCAACACCGCCCTGTGGCTGGGCTGCGTGTCGCGCGACGCCGGCCTGGTGCAGGACCTGATCGAGGCCGGCATCGAGCTGGACAACCGCAACGACGCCGGCTCCACCGCGCTGATGTACACCGCCTCCAGCGACCGCCCGCAGCTGCTCGAACTGCTGCTCGCCGCCGGCGCCGACCCGCAGCTGCGCAACTTCGACGACCTGCGCGCGGTGGAGCTGGCCGCTTCGAAGACCTGCCTCAAGCTGCTGCGGCATACGGCGGACTGAGGCCAGCGACGCACGCTGCGCGGGTCTCCGTCCTCAGTGCGTCCCGCGGCCGGCGGCGCCTCGGCGGCCGGCGGCGCCTCGACGTTCCCCGCCGCCGCGGCCTATGATCCGCGCCCCGTCCGTCGCGAGCCACGCCAGCCATGCCCTACCTGCTCACCGTCACCCTGCTCTGGGCCTTCTCCTTCAGCCTGATCGGCGAGTACCTGGCCGGCCAGGTGGACAGCGACTTCGCCGTGCTGGCGCGGGTGGTGATCGCCGCCCTGGTGTTCCTGCCGCTCACCGTCTGGCGCGGCCTGCCGGGGCGGCTGGTGGCCGGCTTCTGGCTGGCCGGCGCGCTGCAGTTCGGCGTCACCTACCTGTGCCTGTACCGCAGCTTCACCGTGCTGACGGTGCCCGAGGTGCTGCTGTTCACCGTGCTCACGCCGATCTACGTGACCCTGCTCGACGACGCCCTGGCGCGGCGCTTCAACCCCTGGGCGCTGGTCGCCGCCGTGGTGGCGGTGGGCGGCGGGGCGATCATCCGCTTCAAGCCGCTGGAGGGCGACTACCTGCTCGGCTTCCTGCTCCTGCAGGTCGCCAACGCCACCTTCGCCGCCGGCCAGGTGCTGTGCCGCCAGCTGCTGGCGCGCTATCCGGTCGAGCAGCCGCTGCATCGCTACTTCGGCCACTTCTTCCTCGGTGCACTGGTCCTCGCCCTGCCCTCCTTCCTGCTGTTCGGCAACCCGGCCAAGCTGCCGCACACCGCCGTGCAGTGGGGCGTGCTGCTGTGGATGGGCCTGTTCGCCACCGCGCTGGGCATGTTCTGGTGGGTCAAGGGCAGCACGCGGGTGAATGCCGGCACCCTGGCGGTGCTCAACGAGCTGCACGTGCCGGCCGGCCTGGTGGTCAACCTGCTGATCTGGAACCGCGACGCCGACCTGCCGCGCCTGGCCGCCGGCGGCGCGGTGATCCTCGCCTCGCTGTGGCTGTGCCGGCTGGGACGGCGGCGCTGGAGCGCTCCCAGCCCCGCCTGACAGGCGCCTCAGCCGCCGAAGCGCGCCGGCACCAGCCGGCGCATCTGCCGCCCCACCACGGCGCGAAAGCGCGCGTTGTGGATGCAGATGCCGCCGGCCAGGCCGACCAGACAACCCAGCACGGTGTCGTAGAAGCGCGCCTCGATCAGCGCGGCGACCGGCCCCTGGCCGAGGGTGGCGGCCTCGGCGAGCAGGATGGTCATCGGCGTGATGAAGATGACGGCGAAACCGTAGTGGCGCACCACCGCCGTCTCGACCACGAAGGCCAGCAGCATCATCGCCAGGGTGATGCTCCAGCGGTCGAGCGGCAGCAGGAGCAGCCCCCAGGCCAGCAGCAGGCCGATGCCGGTGCCGAGCAGACGGTGCAGCTGCCGGTTCCACACCGCCTGCAGCGAGGCGCCCTGGATCACCGCCAGGCAGCTGACCGGCACCCAGTAGGCCTTCTCCAGCTGCAGGGCTTGGGCGAGGGCCAGCGCCAGGCCGACGAACACGCCGATCAGCACCGAGTCGAACACCACGAAGTCGAAGGTCGGCACCGGCAGCGGCGGTACAGGATCCGGCTCGCGCTGGCGCAGGATGTGGGCGCTGTAGAAGAAGGCGATCAGGCAGGCCAGCAGGGCCCCCATGGCGAGCAGGCCGACCATCTGCGGCACCTGCTCCCATTCCAGCGGCGTGTAGGCGCCGATCGACGCGGCCATGACGAAGAACAGGCTGCCGGGCACCCCCAGACCGTAGAAGCGGCAGGCCATGGTCACCAGGATGGTGACGAACACCAGCGTCGGCATCATCAACAGCGGCAGGAAGTGGCTCATCAGGCCCAGCGTGTAGCAGGCGATCATCGCGAAGGCGCTGGCCATCACCGTCAGCATGCGGTGGTACAGCGGCGTGCGCGGTGTGTAGAGAAACACCAGCCCGCCCAGCGCGGAAACCAGCCCGAAATCCATCCGGTCCAGCAGCGCGCCGATCAGCAGCGGCAGACCACTGGCCAGCGCCGCGGCGAAGGGCTTCTGCCAGGGCCGGTCGCTGGGGTTGATGGTCAGCAGCTGGCGCCACTGCGCCTGCAGCAGTCGTTGCAGTTCAGCCCATTTGCCGTGCATCACGCCTCTCCTTCCTGAACCGCGCCACCGCATCCTGCTCAGCCCAGCGCTTGCCGGTGCACGCGCGGCGCAGGCTATCTGGAGTAAAGCTCGAACTGCATGTTGGCGTAGTTGCTCGCGCCACTGAGATCGGGGAACAGCGTCAGGTGGTTGATGTTCATCTGCTCGAGGCCGCGCAGCACGTCGATCCTTTCCGCGTTGGGCAGGTGGATCTTGCGGATGATCGCCTGGTTGGAGCCGGCAAACTCGCTGGCGATCAGCGCTTCCAGCTCCTCGCCGGTCTCCGAATAGGAGAACAGCCCGTTCTGGCCGAGCACCCGCGCATTCTCGTCGGAGTTCGGCGTGTAGAAGCGCACCATCCGGGCCAGATTGGGCCGCCCTTCGACCTCGTGCTTGTTCAGCGACACGATGATGCGCTTGCGGGTGTCGTCCTTGTCGGTGTTGGCGAAGGCGAAGAACGCCGCGGTGTAGGGCGAGTGGGTCCAGTCGACCAGCGGCGTCAGCAGCTCGAAGTGCTGGCCCAGTGCCCACCACTCCAGCGGCTCGTCGTACTGCGGCGGATTGGCGCCCCGCTTGCCGCGGATGGCCATCTTGAAGCGATTGAGCTGCTCCTGGCGCAGCTTGGCGGTCTTCGACTTGTCGGCGATCCGCCGGTCGATGGTCGACTCGAGCTTGTAGTAGTCCTTGCGATGGCCGCGATAGATCCAGCCGCAGCCGGGCGAGAAGGTTTCCTGCACGTAGTCGATGAAGAAGTTCCACTTGCGGATGTGGATCTCCTCGATGCCGTCGCGGACTCGGCCGGACGTCCAGCGGGGTTGCGTTGCCTTGTTCATGAGCGAAAAACCTGTTGGCTGTACTGCACCGGGAGCGAGCAGCGCGGGCCTGTGGGCGCGCGCTCCCGGGTCGTTTACGCGGGGTGAGCGGCGGCGCTGGGACTGTTCTGGATGAACACCAGGGCCTTCAGGCCGCTGTCGGGGTGGATGTCGGCGAACTCGGGCGGGTTTTCCAGGCGCTCGGCGAAGCGCAGGCTGGGCGCCTCGCTGGCCATGCCGTCGATCAGGAAGTCGACGCCGATGGCCGGATCGTTCACGCAGGCCAGTACCGTGCCGTCGGCGGTCAGCAGGTCGGGCAGGCGGCGGAGGATCTTCTGGTAGTCCTTGGTCAGCGCAAAGCTGCCCTTCTGGAAAGACGGCGGGTCGATGATGATCAGGTCGTAGGGGCCGTACTTCTTCAGCTTGCCCCACGACTTGAACAGGTCGTGGCCGAGAAAGCTCACCCGGTCGAGATCCTGGCCGTTCAGGCGGTGATTGTCGCGCCCGCGGTTCAGCGCCGCCTTGGCCATGTCCAGGTTCACCACCTGCTCGGCGCCGCCGGCCAGCGCCGCCACCGAGAAGCCGCAGGTGTAGGCGAACAGGTTGAGCACCCGCTTGCCCTGCGCCTGCTCCTGCACCCAGCGGCGGCCGTAGCGCATGTCGAGGAACAGGCCGTTGTTCTGCTTCCTGCCGATGTCCAGCTTGAAGCGCAGGCCATTCTCGCTGATCAGCCATTCGTCGATGGGCTCGCCGCGGAGGAATTCGGTAGTGCTCTCCGGCAGGTAGCGGTGCTGCAGCAGCAGGGTGTGCGCCTGGCTGGCCTGCCAGGCCGGAGACTCGGTCAGCGCCAGCAGCATCTGCTTCAGCGCGGCCAGCTCGGCCTCGCCCGGCTCGCGGAACAGCGCCACCAGCAGCACGCCCTGCAGCCAGTCGGCGGTGACATGCTCGAGCCCCGCCCAGCGCCGGCCGCGGCCGTGGAACAGGCGACGGGTTTCGTCGGGCAGGGAACTCAGGGCGTTGATCAATTGCTCGTGCAGGGTGGCGATGGCTTGTGGGTGCATGGCTCGGTATCGGGCAGGTGTTGCCGGCTATTTTAAGCGCAGCCGGCGGCCGGCGGGGCGCTGCCGACCAGCAAAGCGGCTTTTCCTCAGCGCCGGCGCAACGCGCGCGGGCCGGCACGCGGCGTGGACGCCCTCGGCGGGCAGGCGACCGGCGCCGCAGTCGTCGGGCGGGAATTTGGCGCGGCAGGGGCGGCATAGGGAACGCGGCGGGCGGCGTGTGGTCTGCGCTCGGTGCATTCCATCCACCTGCCCACGCGAAGCGTTCCCCATGCCTATCCGCCCTGCCCGCTGCCTGTCGTTGTGTGTCGCCACCCTACTGCTGTTCGCCTGCACCGGCACCCCCGCCGCCTCCGCCGCGAACGGCTCGCGACTCTACCCGGACGAGGTGAAAGACCTGCTGCGCGAACACAACCGGGCGCGCGCCGATGTCGGCGTGCGGCCCCTGCAATGGTCGCCCCAGGTCGCCCGCAGCGCCCAGCGCTGGGCGGACCACCTCGCCGACAGCAGTTGCCGCATGCAGCACAGCCGTGGCTCGGGCTACGGAGAGAACCTGTACCGGGCCACCGCCGACTACTATGAGGTGCCCGACGCCGCCCGCGCCTGGGCGCGGGAGAAACGCCTCTACCGCGGCGGTCCGCTGCGCCCGCACAACTGGGCACCGAGCGGCCACTACACCCAAATGGTCTGGCGCGACACCCGCCGCCTCGGCTGCGGCGTCAGCGAATGCGGCGACAAGATGATCGTGGTCTGTCACTACGAGCCGAAGGGCAATTATCTGGGGCGGGCGCCGTATTGAGGTGAGCCGCTGGGGCGTAACCGATGGCTCCCACGCTCCTGCGTGGGAGCCTGACCTCCGGACGCTCCGCGTCCAGCCGCGGGAGTGGCCTGGGGAGCGTGGGCACGATCAAAACAGCGTGGTGGATCAGGCGCGCAGCGGATGCGCCGCCAGCTCGACTCCCATTGCGCGCATCACCTTCACCACGGTATCGAAGCGAGGCTTGGCGCCGGGGGCGAAGGCCTTGTAAAGGCTGGCACGGCCCAGACCGGAATCCCTTGCGATCTGCGCCATGCCGCGCGCCTTGGCGACATGGCCGACGGCGCGAATCAGTTCGTCGATATCGCCCTCGGCCAGCACCTGGGACAGGTATTCGCTGATTGCTTCTTCGCTGTCGAGCAGCGCCGCCAGGTCGAACTCGGTAATCACGGGTTTCATTCGATCTCTCCAGCCAGCCTCTTGGCCAGCGCAATGTCACGCGACTGCGAGGACTTGTCCCCGCCGCACAACAGCAGAATCAGCATCTCGCCCCGCCGCGTGAAGTACAGCCGGTAACCCGGTCCAACATCCACACGCATCTCCGACACTCCCTCGCCTACCGGCTTCACGTCGCCCAGATTGCCGGCCGCAGCACGGTCGATGCGCCGGGCGATGGCGATCCTGGCGCGCAGGTCGCGCAACGCGGTATGCCAGTTGGCGAAGGTGTCGGTTTGCTGGATGAGGTAGTTCAGGCATCGAGTGTATCCAATTGGATACGATGCGCAAGCGCCCGCCGGCTGCAGGCTCGACTTCGAGCGGCTCATTCCCCGTGCAAGGTCACCACCAGTGTCCGCGCCCCGCCGTGCTCGCGGTGTTCGCAGAGGTAGATCCCCTGCCAGGTACCCAGATTCGGCCTGCCATTGGTGATCGGCAGGCTCAAGCTGTTGCCCAGCAGACTGCTCTTGATATGCGCCGGCAGGTCGTCGCTGCCTTCCAGGGTGTGCTGGTAGTAGGGCTCGTCCTCGGGCACGGCGCGGTTGAACCAGGCCTCGAAGTCGCTGCGTACCGTGGGGTCGGCGTTCTCGTTGAGGGTCAGCGAGGCGGAGGTGTGCTGGATGAACACATGCATCAGCCCGACGCGCATCTCGCGGATCGCCGGGCAGTGGGCGAGGATCTCGTCCGTCACCAGGTGGAAGCCGCGGCGGCGGGGTTTGAGCTGGAAGCGGTATTGGTGCCACATGGTACACGGTCTTCCCTTGTCCGAAAGTGGACAGATTTTATCCGTCTCGGCCCCTGGCTACGGTGGATAACTTCCTTCCGCCAGCCGCAGAAAAGCCGCTGTACCCCACGCAGCAGCTGTCTCCAGCCAGATCTCCGGTAGAGGCGGTCGATTTCTTGCTTGTGGTACGGGTAGAACGGTATTTGGGGCTGCTGCTGTGCCGTCCGGTGGGCGCGGCTGGCGCAGTGAAGCTTGGAGAAGCTAGACATGGTGAACATCTGGGCGCTGGATAAACATCAGGACATCCGGCACGTGTTGCTACTGCTGACCGAGCAACTGGGGCCGGATGCCTTCGTGGTGGATACCGGGAGCCAGCAGGACGCGAGGGCGGTCTATCTCCTGCACTCCAGCGATTCGCATCTGCGGATCTGGCTGAACACCCTGGGCCAGCCACCGGAGCATTACAGGGTGTATGTCGAGCAACTCGACGAGGACGCCTTCGACAACTACGAAAGCATGAGCCTGGCCGCGCTGGTCGATCTGCTTTCGGTGGAGCTTGAGCTGGCGGAGGTCAGGCCGCTGCCCTGAGCGGCCCTCCGCATGGCTGTGGATAACCACTTTTCCACAGCCCATGGTTTTTTCTGATGGCTCCTGACCTCTGGACGCTCCGTGTTCAGCCGCAGGAGCGGCTTGAGCCGCGTTCCCACGCGGGAGTGTGGGCACGATCAAATGGGAGAGCGGCGTCCTGAGGCGTTCGGTATTCGTAGGGTGGGCAACTCGCGTAGCGATTGTCCGCCTCTGCCGATGTGGATTGGTGGACAAGGCTGCGCCGTTGTCCTCCCTACATGCTGATGGCTACCGCGCTTCTGTGTGGTAGCCGGACCAAGGACGCTCCGCCTCCCGTCCCAAGAACGGTCCGGGCGAAGTACTCTCGCAGGAGCGTGGCACGATCAAAATGATTAACTAACCATTGGGGGTGATCCCACCCTTCTTCAATAGTCTAGCTGCTACCCTGAATAGATCTGGCATGTCTAGTCGGCCATCTTTCCTTCTGAACATAACCCCTATTTCCTCCAGAACACTAAAAAGGCCGAATTCTGAACGGTCTTCGTTGCTTTTGAATGGAAGCAAATATTTTTGTTCGGAAGCATCAGAGATTAGCTTTGCTACCGTGTTAGCCCGAGTCCAGACTTCAAATACAGTCTGTTCTTCCTGAGGTAAAAGAAGGCCCGCCATTGGCGCCAATACACCTTTAATCCAGGGGAACTCTTGATGTAGCTGATCCACACGCGTTTTCGACGCTTCCCTCAGGCCATGCCTAATCCCATCTGGGCTCACCACTTTGTCGACAGGTGCCATTCCGTGCTTGGCGGCCGCAACCATTAGGCCTAAAAAACTTCGTGGAGTTACTTCAGAAAAAGCGTCAGCAGAGTGTTTTAAAGGCCAGTCGTATGTTATCCCTTTTTTATAGGCATGAACTCCTGATCCCATATAAGGTCCAGAGATGGCGCTCATCAGTTTCTTCTGGTCCGCTTCGTCTGTGACCAATGACCAACGCCTGGTTAGCACGGATTCTTGATCAGCCGCTGGCAAACCACACGAAATAAGGAGTTTTTCGAAAGCCTTCTTTGCGTCCGATGAGGAATTTAATGCCATCCTGGAAAACAAAAGGCCATAAAGATCTGTCCATTGCCAAGTTAAGCGAACCGAACCTGCTCGCAGCTTGGGAAGCTCAACAAACCGAAGAGAATCATCATCTATCTGGTCAGGTCTGATAAAAATTTTAACTCGAATGTTCCGATAAGCCCTCATCGCCCAAACAACCTCAAACAGCGCCTCTGTCAAAAGGCGCCTGCGAGGCCAGGTTCTCGCTACTGTATCAACAGCATCATATACAATGAGAAGCATCCTTCCTTGGGGCGACAGTTCATTCTCGCATTTTAGGATGATGTTTTCTCTGTCCTCCCAGCTAGCACCTAATGCCATGCAGTCAGATAACTTCTTGTCAGTTCCTCGGTTTCGCTGTATGGCATGAATTACTGTTCCCCACCAAAATATCTTGGCCTGCTCAAGCGAGGCGTCTGAGGGAACCAAGGAGTCAACAGCATCTGAGGAAACTCCTCCAGGTCCAGGGATTCCAGTATAGCCAAATCGAACGTCAAGGCGCTCCAGGCCCAACTTAGGGTAGGCTTTCGCCGCTGCCTTTAAAGTGCTTTCTTGGCCTAATGCGCCTGACCAGAAGCTTTTTCCACTACCTCTTGCCCCTACGACCACTGGAGTAGTTGGGTTAAGGGCAACAGCATGTGAGTCTGGCGCAAATAATTCCTCTATTCTCGCGACATGCGCTCCGACAGCATCATTGGAAACATCGCCAGGGATGGAAGAAATAGCAAGGCGTATAGCAAGGTAGTCGGCTTGGTTCATCATGGATTTATACCCTCCAAACTATCAGGGATAGTGGCGCGAATTTTTGCCAGTAGCTGCTCATAAGCTGCGACATAGACTCCACTTTCCAGAAGGTCAGTATGTGCCTGAGGGTTGAATCCTTTAAATTTAGGATCATCCAAGATCGCTAAAGGCTCTAGGTATTGATAGTCTTCTTTTGGAAGGATGTCTTCATCTGAAGCTTCGTCGTTCCATTCAATGTCCCCAAATCCAATCTCTTGTGAGAAGGATTCAGGATTACAAATGTCGGGCTTTTCAACCAAGCCGAGGTCAGCAAACAGGCTTCGGCATTGATCTGCAAAACGCTGTCGGCTTTCTAGCTCGCTGGGTGCCTTGCCTTGGACGATTGTAAATCTCGAAAGCCACTCTGGAACCGCTCCCTCATCACCAAATCTCGCCATATGAGAGAGAAGAATTTTGAATCCCTGAAATGTCTGGGGCTCATCAAGTCCAAAAAGAAGAACTTCTGCTCCCATTCCTAGTATGGCAGACGCAGTCGTCTCATGCAGCCCCGCACGAGCGTCAACTAATATTGCATCGTACTGTCTTGAGTCGGAGAAATAGTCAATCAGTTCGCTTATTTGGTCCAAAATTGTTGCAACACTTCCATCCTCCCTAATGTCTTCCATATATGCGCGTGCAATTTTTGACAAGACATCCCCAGGATTATTCAATGATCTCTTGCCAAGCACTGGAATAACATCAATACGTCCGCGTCCATTCGAGAGGTCAGATGGCCCTATTAGATCGGCAAGGAACTGTCTATCCAGTGAGGATATTCCATTTTCAACAAGGGCATCAATCAATCCGAACTCGGGCAAGGTGTCATTGTTAAGCAGAATTGGCCCAAGCCCAGGCGCCTCAATGTCTAAATCGATTGCCAGCACTCGAAGACCTTGCCTCGATAAGGCCGATGCAGCCACTGCCAGTGCAGTTGATCGACCAACCCCACCCTTAATGCTAGAGAAGACAAATCGAGGGGGTGGTGGCGCCAGCCTAACAGGTGCACGGAGCCAGTCGGCCCCAACAATGCGTCTATCAATCAGTCTGATAAGGAAGTCGCCAACTTTTATTTTAATCGCCTTGTTGTCCTGGAGAACTCGGGATGCACCGTACTCGGAGGAGCTAACCACGACTCGATCTTTTCCGGCATAAGGCCCTAGCTCTATTCTTAATGCCTCTGTCAAGTTGGAGTGCATGGTTTCATCTAGCTCTGCAGAGCAAAAGAAAGAAAGCCTGCCTGTTGCATCCCGCAGGACCGTCCCAGTGGAGAGGAGGTCCCGCCCAAGGAGTTCGGCAACTTTTCTTACAAGCACTTGCAGACTGTCGTCAAATCTAACCATGATTTTTTCTCCTCAAGTGCCTATTGCTGAAACAACTTGGCGGGCCTGATCTCTCCATGTGTCTATCCATCTTTCAAGAACTTGGTCTCTCCTGCAATAGCGTATTTTGATGTCCCAGTAAGAGAAAAAATTGTCGTCCTCAATAAATCGTCTAAGAACTGTCGCTGAACGCCCTTCCAAACTCTCACGCAGCATTACTCTTAGATGTGGAAAATGCGCATAGTATGGGTCATCGCTCTTTTCGTTCTGCGACAACTGTCTAATGCCTGCCTCAAGCATCATTGCTTTCACTGCGCATTCTGCGGCCAACCCATAGAGATAACCGGCAACGGCTCGACCGTTCCCCCCCTCCAACACGTCAGCCGCTTGCAAATGGCGGTGAGAGGCTGATGCCATATCAGGCGTGAAGGACATCTATGAGCTCCTTGATTAATTGATACGATCCATTTGCGAAGAAAGCCGCTGCCTCCTCCAGGAAGCAGCGGCTTTTTCTCACCTCTGGCTCAGGTAACGCAAGCGCTTATTGCTGCGCCCCGCGCACGCCCTCGGCCAGCTCCCTGCACAACCCCAGCACATCGCTGACGGCCTGCTCCTTCGACGAAGCCTTGGCAATCCTGTCGATCAACGCCGACCCCACCACCGCGCCATCGGCGCGCTTGGCGATTTCGGCGGCGTGTTCGGGGGTGCGGATGCCGAAGCCGATGCACAGCGGCAGGTCGGTGTGGCGGCGCAGGCGGGCGACGGCTTCTTCCACCTGGTCCATGCTCGCCGCGCCGGCGCCGGTGACGCCGGCCACCGAGACGTAGTAGACGAAGCCGGAGCTGCCGTTGAGCACGGTGGGCAGGCGGGCGTCGTCCGTCGTGGGCGTCGTCAGGCGGATGAAGTCGATGCCGGCGGCCTGGGCCGGGTCGCACAGTTCGTCGTTGTGCTCCGGCGGCAGGTCGACCACGATCAGGCCGTCGACGCCGGCTGCCTTGGCGTCGGCGACGAAGCGTGCCACGCCGTAGCAGAAGATCGGGTTGTAGTAGCCCATCAGCACCAGCGGGGTGTCCTGGTTGCCGGTGCGGAACTCGCGGACCATCTGCAGGGTTTTCGCCATGTTCTGGCCGTTGCCGAGGGCGCGGATGTTGGCCAGCTGGATCGCCGGGCCGTCGGCCATCGGGTCGGTGAACGGCATGCCCAGCTCGATCACGTCGGCGCCGGCGTCCGGCAGGCCCTTGAGGATTTCCAGCGAGGTGGCGTAGTCCGGGTCGCCGGCGGTGACGAAGGTGACCAGGGCGGCGCGGTTCTCTTGCTTCAGGGCGGCGAAGCGGCTCTGCAGGCGGCTCATGCGCGGGTCTCCTCGGCGGCTTGTTCATCCAGGTTCAGGTAGTGCATGACGGTCTGCATGTCCTTGTCGCCGCGGCCGGACAGGTTGACCACCATCAGGTGGTCCTTGGGCAGGCTCGGCGCGCGCTTGAAGGCTTCGGCCAGGGCGTGGGACGACTCCAGCGCCGGGATGATGCCTTCCAGGCGGCAGCACTGCTGGAACGCCTGCATGGCTTCGTCGTCGGTGATCGGCACGTACTCGACGCGGCCGACCTTGTGCAGCCAGGCGTGCTCGGGGCCGACGCCGGGGTAGTCGAGGCCGGCGGAGATCGAGTGGGCGTCGGTGATCTGGCCGTCGGCGTCCTGCAGCAGGTAGGTGCGGTTGCCGTGCAGCACGCCCGGCGCGCCGCCGGCCATGCTGGCGGCGTGCTTGCCGGTGTCGATGCCGTGGCCGGCGGCCTCGACGCCAACGATCTGCACGCTCGGCTCGTCGAGGAATTCGTGGAACAGGCCGATGGCGTTGGAGCCGCCGCCGATGCAGGCGACCAGCGAGTCGGGCAGGCGGCCTTCGTGCTCGAGCATCTGCGCGCGGGTCTCGCGGCCGATCACCGACTGGAAGTCGCGGACCATGGCCGGGTAGGGGTGCGGGCCGGCGGCGGTGCCGATCAGGTAGAAGGTGTCGTGGACGTTGGTCACCCAGTCGCGCAGCGCCTCGTTCATGGCGTCCTTGAGGGTGCCGGTGCCGGCGGTGACCGGGATCACCTTGGCGCCGAGCAGCTTCATGCGGAAGACGTTGGCCTGCTGGCGGTCGATGTCGGTGGTGCCCATGTACACCACGCACTCGAGGCCGAAGCGCGCGGCCACGGTGGCGCTGGCCACGCCGTGCATGCCGGCGCCGGTCTCGGCGATGATGCGCTTCTTGCCCATGCGTCGGGCCAGCAGGATCTGGCCGATGCAGTTGTTGATCTTGTGCGCGCCGGTGTGGTTCAGCTCCTCGCGCTTGAGGTAGATCTTCGCGCCGCCGCAGTGCTCGGTGAGGCGCTCGGCGAAGTACAGCGGGCTCGGGCGGCCGATGTAGTCGCGCTGGAAGTAGGCCAGCTCCGCGAGGAACGCCGGGTCCTTCTTGGCCTTCTCGTACTCGGCGGCCAGGTCGTTGATCAGCGGCATCAGGGTTTCGGCGACGAACTGGCCGCCGAACGGGCCGAACAGCCCGCGCTGGTCGGGGCCGTGGGAATAGGTCTGGGTCATGCGGTGCTCCTGTAGGGGGCGAGGGCAGGCGCCTGGGGCGGCTGCGGGCAAGTCTTGCCGATGGCGACAAACTAACCAATGGCGCGTCGGCGGAAAAGCGATAAGATCGCCGCAACCTGTCAGGAAAACTCACAGATGAGCCAGCCCCGCGATCTGCCGCCGCTGAACGCCCTGCGCGCCTTCGAAGCCACCGCGCGGCTGGGCAGTGTCAGCCGTGCGGCCGAGGAACTGCACGTCACCCACGGCGCGGTGAGCCGCCAGCTGCGGGCGCTGGAGGAACACCTCGGCGTGGCCCTGCTGGCCAAGGACGGACGCGGCCTGAAACTCACCGATGCCGGCCAGCGCCTGAGCGCGGTCGCCGCGGCGGCCTTCGACGAACTGCGCAGCGTGTGCGCCGAGCTGCGCGAGGGCCGCGCGCAGGCGCCGTTCGTGCTCGGCTGCCCGGGCAGCCTGCTGGCGCGCTGGTTCATCCCGCGCCTCGACCGCCTGCAGCGCGACCTGCCGCAGCTGCGCCTGCAGCTCTCCGCCAGCGAGGGCGAGCTGGATCCGCGCCGGCCGGGGCTGGACGCCACCCTGTGGTTCGCCGCGCCGCCGTGGCCGGCGGACATGCAGGTGTTCGAGCTGGCGGTGGAGCGCATCGGCCCGGTGCTGTCCGCCCGCCATGCGCGCTACGCCGCGCTGCGCGAGGCGCCGGCCGGCGCGCTGCTCGGCGAGCCGCTGCTGCACACGGTGTCGCGGCCGCAGGCCTGGCCGCAGTGGGCGCGGGGGCAGCAGCTCGATCCGGCCGGGCTGGTCCTCGGCCAGGGCTTCGAGCATCTCTACTACCTGCTGGAAGCGGCGGTGGCCGGCCTCGGCGTGGCCATCGCGCCGCAGCTCTTGGTGGCCGACGACCTGGCCGCCGGGCGGCTGGAGGCGCCCTGGGGCTTCGTCGAAACCCCGGCGCGCCTGGCGCTGTGGGTGCCGGCGCGCGGCGCTGACCGCCGCGCGGTCGAGCTGGCCGAGTGGCTGCGCGCGGAGCTGGCGGTTTAGCCCTCACCCCCGGTCACTCGGCTTGAGCATCCTGCGTCGCCCTACCTCCTGCGTCCCGGCAGTCGTCTCCCGCAGGCGGGAGGGGCGCTGCGGCTCACTGGCTGATGCAGTGCCACTCCTGGCCTTCGGCCAGGCGCTTGCCGCTGGCGTCGCTGAGCCAGGACTCGGTGCGCAGCAGCTGGTGGCGGGCTTCGAGGCGGTAGCGCTGGCCGGCGGCGAAGCCGGCGTAGTCCAGGCGCAGGTAGCAGAGCATGTACACCGGGTCGCGGGCGAACATCGAGCCGATGTACTCCTCGAAGCGGTAGCTGGCCTGCAGGCGGTGGGCACCGGGGCTGACCTGGAAGTAGCGGCCGTCGTCCAGGCGCTTGCCATCGAGCTTCTCGGCCATCAGCAGTTCGCCGGGCTGGGTGCGCAGCTCGATCCACGCCTGCTGCGGGTCGGGAGCGGGCAGGGGGCCGGCGCAGGCGCCGAGCAGCGCCAGGGCGGCCAGCAGGATGAGGGAGCGCATGGCGGGCTCCGCAATGGGGGAGTGAATGTTCAGCATAGCGCCACGGCGCGGCTGGCGGCAGGTGGGGCTATCGGTTAGCTTGCCGGGAAACGACTTTCGCCTGGGCTCCCTGTCGATGCTGCGCCTGCTACCCCTGCTCGTCCTTCTCACCGGCTGTTCCAGCCTCGGCTACTACGCCCAGCTGGCCGGGGGCCAGTGGCAGCTGCTGCAGGCCCGCCAGCCGGTCGCCGCGCTGCTCGCCGATCCCCGGCAGCCGGTCGAGCTGCGCCAGCGCCTGCAGCACACCCAGGCGGCCCGCGACTTCGCCAGCACCCGGCTGGCCCTGCCGGACAACCGCAGCTACCGCCTGTACGCCGACCTCGGGCGGCCCTACGTGGTGTGGAATCTGTTCGCCACGCCGGAGTTCTCGCTGGAGCCGCTGACCCACTGCTTCCCCATCGCCGGCTGCGTGGCCTATCGCGGCTACTTCGACGAACAGCGCGCCCGCGGCGCCGCCGCGCTGCTGCGGGTGCAGGGGCTGGACACCGAGGTGGCCGGGGTCGCGGCCTATTCCACCCTCGGCTGGTTCGACGACCCGCTGCTGGGCGGCATGCTGGCCTGGAGCGACGAGCGCCTGGCCGGGCTGATCTTCCACGAGCTGGCTCACCAGCGCCTGTACCTGCCGGGCGACACCGCCTTCAACGAGTCCTTCGCCCGCTTCGTCGAGGAGGAGGGCCTGCGCCAGTGGCGCCGCCGCCACGGTCTGCCGCCGCCGGCGCCGCACCTGGCGCGCCAGCGCGAGCAGTTCGTCGAACTGGTGCTGGCCAGTCGCGCGCGTCTGCAACAGCTCTATGCCCAGCCGCTGGCGGTGGAGGTGCTGCGTGAGGCCAAGCAGGCCGAGTTCCAGCGCCTGCGCCGCGACTATGCCGTCCTGCGCGATGGCTCCTGGCAGGGCGACGGGCGCTTCGATGGCTGGTTCGCCCGCCCGCTGAACAACGCCCGCCTGCTGCCGTTCGGCCTCTACGAGCAGTGGGTGCCGGCCTTCGCCGCGCTGTTTCGCGAGAGTGGCGGCGACTGGCGGCGCTTCTACGCCCGGGTCGGCGAGCTGGCCGGTCTGGCGGAGGAAGAGCGCCGGCGCGCCTTGGTCGCACTGCAGGCGGGCACCGGATTTGCCGGACCGCCCAGGCTTGACTAGCGTTGAGGAGACCCCTGCGCAAAGGAGCGCCGTCATGTCGGATAACCACGTCTACAAGAAGATCGAGCTGGTCGGTTCGTCGCGCGTCAGCATCGAGGACGCGATCAACAACGCCTTGGCCGAAGCGGCCAAGACCGTACACAACATGGACTGGTTCGAGGTGGTGGAAACCCGCGGCCATATCACCAACGGCAAGGTCGGCCACTACCAGGTGAGCATCAAGGTCGGTTTCCGCATCGTCGGCAGCTGAGCCGGCGCGGCGGGGGCGCGGTCAACCGCTCCCGCCGGTTCCTGAATCACGCACTAGATCCCGCAACGCACCAGCCGGCCACGGGCCACCACCTGGCCGCTGCTGTCGCGCAGCCGGGCCATGGCGCGAAAGCCGTACGGGCGGGCTTCCAGCTGGTAGCGCTGGCCGGCGGCGAAGCCGTCGTAGTCGACCTGCACAATGCAGGTGCGCCAGACCTCCGCGTCGGTGCGGCCGAGGTTGCTGCTCGACACCTCGAAACCCACCCGCGTCTGCAGGCGGTGCTCGCCGGGACTGACCTGGAAGTAGCGGCGGTCGGGCCAGTGCCGGTCGTTCAGGCTGTCGGCACCGACCTGGCTGCCCGGGGCGCCGTGCAGGTCGATCCACGCCTGCTGCGGGTCGTGCGGCGGCAGGCGGTTGGCGCAGGCGCCGAGCAGGAGGAGAAGGGACAGGAGTGGCAGGAAGTGCAATGGACGGCGCATGACGTTCTCCGGCAAGTGCGCAGGGCCTGTACAGGACCATAGCGCATTGTCGGCGGGGCTGCGGCGAGGGGGGGTTGCCGACCGACTGGCGGCCAGGTTTTTTTACCGGAAAGGGCTCGCCGGCCGTGCTCTTGCGGGTAGATGAGGACGTCTATTTTCCTCCCCACTGCACGAGTGTGCGCCGGTCATGCAACAGCTGTTGAACGAGATTCTCGACGAGGTCCGCCCGCTGCTCGGGCAGGGCAAGGTAGCCGACTACATCCCCGCACTGGCCAGCGTGCCGGGCAACCAGCTGGGCATCGCCGTGTACGGCGTGGACGGCCAGCTGTACAGCGCCGGCGCTGCCGATACGGCGTTTTCCATCCAGAGCATTTCCAAGGTGTTCGCCCTGGTCCAGGCCATCCAGCATTCCGGCGAGGCGATCTGGCAGCGCCTCGGCCACGAGCCGTCCGGCCAGCCGTTCAACTCGCTGGTGCAGCTGGAGCTGGAGCGTGGCAAGCCGCGCAACCCGTTCATCAACGCCGGCGCCCTGGTGATCAGCGACCTCAACCAGTCGCGCTTCGCCGCGCCGGCGCTGTCGATGCGCGACTTCGTCCGCCGCCTGTCCGGCAACCCGCACGTCGTCTCCGACGCCAAGGTGGCCGACTCCGAATACCAGCACCGCGCGCGCAACGCGGCGATGGCCTACCTGATGCAGTCGTTCGGCAACTTCGACAACGAGGTGGAGGCGGTGCTGCGCAGCTACTTCCACAACTGCGCGCTGGCGATGAGCTGCGTGGATCTGGCCCGCGCCTGCGGCTTCCTCGCCAACCAGGGCGTCTGCCCGCACGGCGGCGAGCAGGTGCTGACGGCGCAGCAGACCCGCCAGGTCAACGCGGTGATGGCCACCAGCGGGCTGTACGACGAGGCCGGCAGCTTCGCCTACCGGGTCGGCCTGCCGGGCAAGAGCGGCGTCGGCGGCGGCCTGGTCGCGGTGGTGCCGGGGCGCTTTGTGGTGTGCGTGTGGTCGCCGGAACTGAACGCCTCGGGCAACTCGCTGGCCGGCATGGCGGCGCTGGAGAAGCTTAGTGAGCGGATCGGCTGGTCGGTGTTCTAAAGGGCGTGGGGCGGCGGTCGCGCCGCCCTCATCGAGGGGGATCAGTCGCGCAGCTCGCCGCACAGATCGCGGGCGAACCAGCGCTCCACCTCAGCCTGACTCAGGCCTGCGCCGAGCAGGGCGAACAGCTTGGCCAGCGCCGCCTCGCGGCTCATGCCGCCGCCGCTGACCAGGCCGCAGGCGGCCAGGCGGCTGCCGGCGGCGTAGACGCCGAACTCGACGTGGCCCTCGGCGCACTGGCTGATCGCCGCCAGCACCACGCCGCGCGCATGCGCCTCGCGCAGCGCGGCGAGCAGCGCCTCGTCGTCGGACGGGCCGGTGCCGCTGCCGTAGCACTCCAGCAGCAGGGCCTGCACGCCGCTGGCGAGCAGCGCCTGCAGGTGGGCGGCCTGCAGGCCGGGGAACACCGGCAGCACGGCGACATTCGCCGGCTGCCGGCGCTGGCGCCAGGTGAGGGCGGCGGGCAGGGCGCCGGCGGCCTCGCCGTGGCGCGGGCGGGCGACCTCGGCGAAGGCGTCGAAGGCTTCGCTGCGCAGCTTGCTGGCGCGCGCGCCGTGCAACAGGCGGCCGGCGAAGTACAGGTGCACGCCGGGGGCGACGCCACGCGCCAGTGCGGCGAGGGCGCCGAACAGGTTGGCCCAGGCGTCGCTGCCGGGCACCCCGGCCGGCTGCATCGAGCCGGTGAGCAGCACCGGCAGGTTCAGGCCGAGCAGCAGGAACGACAGCGCCGCCGCGCTGTAGGCCAGGGTGTCGGTGCCGTGCAGCAGCAGCACGGCGTCGCAGCCGTCCTCCTCGACCGCGGCGACGATGGCGTCGCGCATCGCCAGCCAGTGGCCCTGGTTCATGTTGGCGCTGTCGATCGGCGGCGCGAGCTCGCGGAACACCCAGGCCGGCGCCGGGCGCTCGGGGTGGGCCGCCTGCTCGGCGCGCAGGCGCGCCTCGAAGCCGGCGGCCGGCACCAGGCCGTCCGCGCTCATCTGCATGCCGATGGTGCCGCCGGTGTAGAGCACCAGCAGCTTGTGGGGGGCGTTCATGGCATCGACTCCTGGGCGCGCGTCAACGAAAGATCGGGATTGTCGCAGCATGAGCGGCGAGGCGGCAGCTAGCCGTTAGCAGGCTGTGCTGCCCCGCGTCGGATTTACTGGCCCAGGTTTACTGGCACAGCTGCGGCTGAGCGGTGCAGGCACTCCAGCCGTCGCGGCGCAGTTCGTCGAGCGCGCGCTGCAGGCGCTGCACCACCTCGTCGGGGGTGTCCTTGTGCAGGGCCAGGTACAGCGGGTCGCTGTGGAACTTGAGCACCTCGTGCAGGCCCTCGGCGGCGGCGGCGCGGGCGTGATGCTGCCAGACCGGGGCGGAGGTGGCCCACAGGTCGATCTGCCCGCGCAGCAGCTTGTCGATGTTGCCCTGGTCGCTCAGCGTGTCGATGGCGCTGATGTTGCGGCTTTGCAGGTGCTGGCTGACCGCGGCGTTCTTGTAGGCGCCGATGCGGTAGGCGCGGGCCTGCTCGAGGCTGTTCAGCTCGAAGCGGCGGCCGGGGGCGGCGACCAGCACGCTGTCGTACTCGGCGATCGGCCCGACCCACTGGAACAGTGCCTCGCGCTCGGCCAGGCGGGAGGTGGAGAACAGCCCGTAGCCGGGAGTCTCCAGGGCCTGGCGGTAGATGCGATCCCAGGGGAAGTGCAGGGTCAGGCTGTAGTCGAGGTCGGCGCGGCGGAACATCTCGCGCACCAGCGCGGTGGACAGGCCCTCGATCTTGGCGTCGCGGGCGAAGTTGCGCCCGTTGGCGGCCATGTTGAAGGGCGGGAAGTTCTCGGTCAGCAGGTTGATGCGGTAACCGGCGGGGAGTTCGGCGCTGGCGGCGCTGGTGCCCAGCAACAGGGCGAGCAGCAGGAGCCGGCCTAAGGTCTTCGGCATGGTGAGTTCTTCGCAGAGAGTGTAAAAAAGGCCCGCTGGCCGCTAAGGCTGCCGACAACAAGGTGGCCAGCGGGGACCCGTAAAGGACGGCCGGCAGCGGCTGCCGGCCGGATGACTCAGCTCCGCTGGGCGGCGGCGTTGGCCGGAGCGGCGCTGGCGGTCGGCGCGCTGGCCGTGGGCAGCGGCCAGGCGGCCTGGTCGAGGTCGAGGTCGGCGAACTGGCGACGGTCGAACACCGGCTGCTCGACGCCGGCCTTGACCTGCGCGTCGTAGTCGCGCATCAGGCGCAGGCCGGTCTTGTACAGCAGTGCCAGGGCCACCAGGTTGACCAGCGCCAGCAGGCCCATGGTCACGTCGGCGAAGGCGAACACGGTGGACAGGTCCTGCACCGAGCCCCACAGCACCAGGGCGATCACCAGGGCGCGGTAAGCCTTGACCAGCGCCGGCTTCTGGCTGAAGAAGCCCAGCGCGTTCTCGCCGAGGTAGTAGTTGTAGACCAGGGTGGTGAACACGAACAGCAGCAGTGCGGTGCTGACGAAGATCCGTCCCCACTCGCCGACCAGGGCGGCCAGGGCGGTCTGGGTCAGTACCACGCCGGCCATCTCGGTGCCCGGCTGGTAGACGCCGGAGAGCAGGATGATCAGCGCGGTGCTGGTGCACACCAGGATGGTGTCGATGAACACGCTGAGCGCCTGGACGATGCCCTGGGAGGCCGGGTGCGGCACCTCGGCCACCGCGGCGACGTTGGGCGCGCTGCCCAGGCCCGCCTCGTTGGAGAAAAGACCACGCTTGACGCCCATCAGGATCGCCGCGCCGACGCTGCCGGCGAAGGCTTCCTCGAGGCCGAAGGCGCTCTTGACGATCAGCGCCAGGGTCGCCGGCACTTCACTGATGTTGCTGCCGACCACGAACAGCGCCATGCCGATGTAGGACACCGCCATGATCGGCACCAGCACGTCGGCCATGCTGGCGATGCGCTTGATGCCGCCGAAGATGATCAGTGCCATGACCGCGGCGAGGACCGCGCCGCTGACGATGGTCGGCACGCCGAAGGCGTCGTGCATCGAACTGGCCACGGTGAAGGACTGCAGGGCGTTGAAGCCGAAGCCGAAGGTCACCAGCAGCAGTACCGAGAACAGCACCGCCATCCAGCGCTGGCCGAGGCCGTGGAGGATGTAGAAGGCCGGGCCGCCGCGATAGGTGCCGTCGGCGCTGCGGCGCTTGTACAGCTGCGCCAGCGAGCACTCGAAGTAGCTGGTGGCCATGCCGAGCAGGGCGACCACCCACATCCAGAAGATCGCGCCGGGTCCGCCGAGCATGATCGCCACCGCCACCCCGGCGATGTTGCCGGCGCCGACGCGGCCGGCGACGCTGAGCATCAGCGCCTGGAACGAGCTGAGCTGGCCTTCCTTGCGCTGGGTGGCGCTGGCGAAGATCTTGAACATGTCGCCGAAGTAGCGCAGCTGCACCACCGACGAACGCAGGGTGAGGAACAGGCCGATACCGACCAGGGCGACGATGAGGACCTTGCTCCAGAGCAGGTCGTTGAGAAGATCGAGCATGTGGGGTGCCTCTCTTGTTGTTTTAGTGGGGGTGTTGCCGGGTGTTGCAGATGCCCGTCGTGGAAGCGGCAATGGTTGGCCAAGTCCACCGGTCAGACAATTTCGCGGGTGACGGCGAGTTGGCGCTAGTTGGCGCTATAATCGCGTCACTAGCGCCACAGGAGCAGCGCCATGTCCGAGCATCTCGGCCACAACCTCAAGCTGCTCTGCAGCCACTACCGCTCGATCGCCGAGGTCTGCCGCAAGCTGGGCATCAACCGCGCCCAGTTCAACAAGTACCTCGGCGGCCAGAGCCGCCCGACTCCCTACAACCTCAAGCGCATCTGCGACTTCTTCGGGGTCGAGGAGTACGAGCTGGGCCTGCCGGCCGAACAGTTCGCCCGCCTGATCGGCGTGCGCGCTGGGGCGGCGGACCCGCAGCCGGCGAGCGATCCGCTGCTCGACCTGCTGCAGCCGCTGCGCGACCAGGGTGCGAGCCTGGATCGCTACTGCGGCTACTACTTCGAATACGCCAACTGCATGTCGGTGCCCGGCTACATCCTGGTGTCGCTGGTGCACCTGCGTGCCGAGCGCGGCAGCTACCTGTTCGAGCGCCAGGAGCGCCAGGCCCCGGCGCCCGCAACGACGCTGGGCGGCGAGGGCGAGGAGTGGGCGCGCTGTCGCTACCTGGGCGCGGCCTTCTACCTGCAGGACCGCCTGTTCCTGATCGACTACGAGTCGCTGACCGGCAACGAGATGAGCCAGACCATCCTCATCCCCAGCTTCAAGAGCCGCATCACCCGCCTCAACGGCCTGAAGACCGGCGTCTCCAGCGGCGACCGGCGCATGCCGGCCTGCACCCGGGTGGTGTGGGAATTTCTCGGTACCGAGATCAACCGGATCAATGCCTATCGCCAGTTGATGCTCTACCGGCCGGACGACCCGCGCATCGATGCCGAGGTACGGCGCTGCCTGGGCGCGGCGCACCTGCGCGACGGTCTGTTCGAGATCGAGTAGGAGAGTGTCAGGCGCCGTCGGCTGGTCATGTTTGCCGACAATAAGCAGGCCGACGGCGCCTGGAACGGGGTGGCACCACGCGGTGCAGCACAGGCGCTGCGCCACGCGGTGCGGTTCGGGAAATCAGCCCCTCAGCGGCACCAGGCGCGGGGCGATCATGTTTTCCGGGCGCAGGATGTCGGCGAGCATCTCGTCGTCGAGCAGCTGCTCCTCGCGCACCAGCTCCAGCACGCCGCGGCCGCTGTCCAGCGCCAGCTTGGCGATGCGCGTGGCGTTCTCGTAGCCGATGTACGGGTTGAGCGCGGTGACCAGGCCGATGCTGTGCTCGACCAGGTGCTGGCAGTGCGCGGCGTTGGCGGTGATGCCGACGATGCAGTGCTCGCGCAGCATGTCCATGGCGCGCTGCAGCAGGCGCATCGAGTCGAACATCTTGTAGGCGATCAGCGGCTCCATCACGTTGAGCTGCAGCTGGCCGGCCTCGGCGGCGAGGGTCACCGCCAGGTCGTTGCCGATCACCTCGAAGGCCACCTGGTTGACCGCCTCGGGGATCACCGGGTTGACCTTGCCCGGCATGATCGAGCTGCCCGGCTGGCGCGGCGGCAGGTTGATCTCGTTGATCCCGGTGCGCGGTCCGCTGGACAGCAGGCGCAGGTCGTTGCAGATCTTCGACAGCTTGACCGCGGTGCGCTTGAGCATGGCCGACAGCAGCACGAAGGCGCCCATGTCCGAGCTGGCCTCGATCAGGTCGGCGGCCGCCACCAGCGGCTGGCCGCTGATCGCGGCGAGGCGGGTGACCGCCAGCTTCTGGTAGCGCGGGTCGGCGTTGATGCCGGTGCCGATCGCGGTGCCGCCGAGGTTGACCTCGGTGAGCATCTCCGGCACCAGGCGCTTGAGGCGGTCGAGGTCCTCGCCGAGGGTGGTGGCGAAGCCGCGGAACTCCTGGCCGAGGGTCATCGGCACGGCGTCCTGCAGCTGGGTGCGGCCCATCTTGATGATGCCGGCGAACTCCTCGCCCTTGGCGGCGAAGGCCCGAATCAGGCTGTCCAGGCTGGCCAGCAGGGTGTTGTGACCAAGCAGCAGGCCCAGGCGGATGGCGGTCGGGTAGGCGTCGTTGGTCGACTGCGCCATGTTCACGTCGTTGTTCGGGTGCAGCGCCTGGTAGTCGCCCTTCGCCCGGCCCATGGCCTCCAGCGCCAGGTTGGCGATCACCTCGTTGGCGTTCATGTTGGTCGAGGTGCCGGCGCCGCCCTGGATCACGTCGACCACGAACTGCTCGTGGAACTCGCCGCGGATCAGGCGCGCGCAGGCCTGGCTGATCGCCGCATGCTTGTCGCCGTCGAGATGCCCCAGCTGGTGGTTGGCGTCGGCGGCGGCCTGCTTGACCATCGCCAGGGCGATCACCAGTTTCGGGTAGTGCGCCAGCGGCACGCCGGACAGGCGGAAGTTGTGCATCGCGCGCAGGGTCTGGATGCCGTAGTAGGCATCGGCAGGGACTTCGAGGGTGCCGAGCAAATCTTTTTCGAGACGGAAGGATGCAGCAGCGGACATGATGGCGTCAGGTTCCGAAAGGATGGCGGTAAGCACCGCGACGCCCATAGATTAGGGGCTGTGGCGGAGCGACGGCCAATGCTGTTGCTTGCTGGGTCATGCCGAATCGGCATAATGAGGCCGTAACGACAAATTGACGCCGGGGTGTCCGGCTGTGGCCGAGGGAGGCGCGATGAACCTGGAAACCAAGTGGCTGGAGGACTTCGTCGCCCTGGCCGCCACCCGCAGCTTTTCCCAGGCGGCGCAGCGGCGCTTCGTCACCCAGCCGGCGTTCAGTCGGCGCATCCGCACCCTGGAGGAAGCCCTCGGCCTGACCCTGGTCAACCGCGCGCGCACCCCGGTGGAGCTGACCGAGGCCGGCCAGCTGTTCCTGGTCACCGCGCGCAGCGTGGTCACCCAGCTCGGCGAGGCGGTGCGCCACCTGCACGACCTCGAAGGCGACCAGGGCGAGGTGCTGCAGATCTCCGCCGCCCACTCGCTGACCCTCGGCTTCTTCCCGGCGTGGATCGCCGGCCTGCGCCGCGCCGGCCTGCCGCTGAAGAGCCGCCTGGTGGCCAGCAACGTCGGCGAGGCGGTGCTCTCCCTGCGCGACGGCACCTGCGACCTGATCCTCGCCTACTACGATCCGGACGCCGCCCTGCAGCTCGACCCCGAGCTGTTCCCCTCGCTGCACCTGGGTGCCACCGCCATGCTGCCGGTGTGCGCGGTGGACGCGGACGGCCACCCGCTGTTCGACCTCGACAGCGGACAGAGCGTGCCGCTCTTGGCCTACACCGCCGGCGCCTTCCTCGGCCGCTCGGTCAACCTGCTGCTGCGCCAGCGCGCCCTGCGCTCCACCACGGTATACGAGACGGCGATGGCTGACAGCCTGAAAAGCATGGCCCTGCAGGGCCTCGGCGTGGCCTGGGTGCCGCGCCTGTCGGTGACCAGCGAACTGGCCCGCGGCGAACTGGTGGTGTGCGGCGCCGAGCACTGGCAGGTGCCGCTGGAAATCCGCCTGTACCGCTGCGCGCTGCTGCACAAGCCGGCGGTAAGGCGGTTGTGGAAGGTGCTGGAGTCCGGCGAGGCCAGCGAGGCGCCGCTCAGCCACTGAAGCGCTGCACCTGTGCCGGCGTGCGCTGCAGCAGCACCTCGCCGTGGCGGATGGAGGTCAGCACCTGACCCTGGCTGCGCAGCAGCTCGTAGTCGCTCGGTGCGGAGAGGATCAGCAGGTTGGCCGGGCGGCCGACCTCGATACCGTAGCGCTCGCCCAGCTGCAGGGTCTTCGCGCCATTGTCGGTGACCAGGTCGAGGGCACGCTGCAGGTCCTCGTAGCCGAGCATGTGGCAGATGTGCAGGCCGGCTTCCAGCACGCGCAGGATGTTGCCGTTGCCCAGCGGGTACCAGGGATCGACGATCGAGTCCTGGGCGAAGCAGATGTTCATCCCGGCGCGGTCGAGCTCGGCGACGCGGGTCAGGCCGCGGCGCTTCGGGTAGCTGTCCATGCGCCCCTGCAGGTGGATGCTCTCGGTCGGGCAGGAGATGAAGTTGATCTTCGAGCGCTTGAGCAGGCGGAACAGCTTGTAGCAGTAGGCGTTGTCGTAGGAGCCCATGGCGCAGGTGTGGCTGGCGGTGACCCGCTCGCCCATGTCGCGCACGCGGGCCTCCTCGGCCAGCACCTCGAGGAAGCGCGACTGTGGGTCGTCGATCTCGTCGCAGTGCACGTCGACCAGGCAGCCGCTGCGTTCGGCCAGGTCCATGAGGAACTTCACCGAGCTGACGCCCTGGTCGCGGGTGTATTCGAAGTGCGGAATGCCGCCGACCACGTCGGCGCCCATGGCCACCGCCTCGGTCATCAGTTCGCGGCCGTTGCTGAACGACTCGATGCCTTCCTGGGGGAAGGCGACGATCTGCAGGTCGACCAGATGGCGGGTCTCCTCGCGCACCTCGAGCATGGCCTTGAGCGCGGCCAGCGACGGGTCGGTGACGTCGACATGGGTGCGCACGTGCTGGATGCCGTGGTCGACCAGCATGTCGATGGTGCGCCTGGCGCGGCTCTTGGTGTCCTCGTGGGTGACCAGTGCCTTGCGCTCGGCCCAGCGCTCGATGCCCTCGAACAGGGTACCGCTCATGTTCCAGTGCGGCTCGCCGGCGGTGAGCGCGGCGTCCAGGTGGATGTGCGGTTCGACGAAGGGGGCGGTGACCAGGTTGCCCGCGGCGTCCAGGTCGCCGGCGGCGAGCGGAGCGACCAGGCCCGGCTGCGCCACGATGGCGGCGATACGCTGGTCGTGCAGTTCGATGCGGAACAGGCCGTCACGGCCACGCAGGCGGGCGTTGAGGATGTTCATGAAGTACTCCGGGGCAGTTGGGTGGAAAACAGACGGCGGATCATCAGCGCGACGGCGATGTCGAGACGCACGTGGGGAGCGTCGAGGCTGCGCCCGGTGAGCGTCTCGAAACGCTGCAGGCGGTAGCTCAGGGTGTTGCGGTGTACGCCCAGGCGCTGGGCGGCCAGGGCCAGGTTGCCGTTTTCGTGGGTCCAGGCTTCCAGGGTCGGCAGCAGCACCGGTTCGTGGCGCAGGTCGTCGCCGAGCGCCGCGCCGAGCACCTCGGCGACGAACCGGTCGAGCAGATGGCGATCGCCGATCGCGCCGAGCAGGCGCAGCACGCCCAGTTCGTTGAAGCTGCACAGGCCGAGCCGCTCGGGAAAGCTCTGCGCTGCCTGCAGCGCCTGACGCGCTTCGCGCAGCCCCGCGGCATAGCGCTCCGGGCGATGCTCGCCGGTGCTGAGGCCGAGGAACAGGCGCAGCGGCGCCAGGTCCGCCTTGAGGGTGGCCAGGAAGTCCGCCAGCCACTGGCGGTTGCGCGCCGCGGCCTGGCTGTCGGCACAGGGCAGCAGGGCGATCCAGTGCTCGCCCTGGGGCACCAGCGGCAGCGATGCGCCCAGCTCGCTCAGCGCCTGCTGCAGGCTGACCTGCACGCGCTGGCGATGGGCCTGCAGCTTCTGCTCGGCCTCGCTGGCGGACTGCGCGGCGAACAGCGCCTCGCTGCCTTCCAGCTTGAACAGCGCAATCTGCTGCGGCGCGCTCAGCGACAGCTGCACGGCGTCGGCACGCTGGTGCAGCAGGTCGAGGGAGTGGTAGTCGCCCTCGAGCAGCTGCTCCAGCACATGCTGGCGCGAGCGGCCGAGCATCTGCGCCTGCACCAGCGCCGTGCCGATGCTGTGGGTGACCAGCACCAGTTTCAGCGCGTAGGGCTGCTCCAGCAGCGGCAGGCCGAGGCGCTCGGCGGCGGCGCTCACCGACTCGGGGATGGCGTGGATGTAGTCCCCGCCGGTGAGGATCACCAGGCCGGCGCACAGGCTGTCGTGGGCTTCCTGCACCAGGCGCAGCAGGCTGGCCTCGTCGCGCGGGTGGTTGATGCCGGTGACGAACACCAGCTCGCCGCCCAGTACCCACTCGGCGATGGATTCGTTTTCCGCCACGTAGGGCCAGCTGATCTGGTTGTGCAGGCGGGCCTGCCCGGCCCGCAGGGTCAGGCTCTCCAGGCCGGGCAGGGCGAGCACGTCGGCGACGCAGAGGCTCATGCGCTGGGCGCCTCGACGCGCTGGGCCAGGGCCGCGCGGCGGATCTCGTAAAGGGCGATGTAGCCGAAGAAGGCCGCGGCGATGCCGGCGATGGGCGCCAGCCAGGGCGAGACGTAGGCGCAGGCCACGCCGATGGCGTAGGCGGTCAGCCCCAGCAGGTTGAACTTCGGCAGGCTGGCGTCGGCGAGCTTCGGATAGCGGCCCTTATGGGCATGGAAGTAGTCGGCCATGATCACCCCGCCCAGCGGCGGAATCACCGAGCCGAGCAGGATCAGGAAGGGAATCAGCATCTCGTACATGCCGCCGATGGCCAGCAGGGTGCCGATCGCGGCGCCGCACAGGGTGATGGTCTTGCGGCGGTCGCTGCGCACCAGGTTGCAGCCCGCGGCGGCGAAGTTGTAGATGGTGTTGTCCTGGGTGGTCCAGATGTTCAGGAACAGCAGCACCACGGCGGCCATCGACAGCCCCTGCAGGACCAGCACTTCGACGACGTCCGGCTGCTGGTAGATGATCGCCCCGTAGGCGCCGGTGACGATCATCAGGCCGTTGCCGATGAAGAAGCCGAACAGGCTGGAGAGCACCGCCACCCGGCTGCTCCTGGCGAAGCGGGTCCAGTTGGTGGCCTGGATGGCGCCGCTGACGAAGGTGCCGAAGACCATGGTGATGGCCATGTTCAGGCTCATGCTCTCCTTCGGCTGCACGGCCAGCAGCCGGTCCAGCCCGCCGATGTCGCGGGTGGCGATCCACAGCGAAATGCCCAGCAGGATCAGCATCGCCGGCACGGCGAAGCGCGACAGGAGGTCCATGCCCTTGTAGCCGACATAGGCGGTCAGGCAGAAGCCGAAGCCGAACAGCACCATCAGCGGGATGGTCCAGCCTTGTGGCAGGCCGAGCAGCTTGACCAGCACGATGGCGATGGTCGCGGTGCCCCAGGCGTACCAGCCGATCTGCGTGAAGCCGAGCAGGGCATCGGACAGCTTGCTGCCCAGCTCGCCGAAGCAGAAGCGGCCCATCAGCACCGAGTTCAGGCCGCTGCGGCAGGCGATCAGGCCGAGCACCGCGGCATACAGGCCGAGCAGGCAATTGCCCAGCACCGCCGCCCACAGCATGGTCTTGAAGTCGAAGGCCAGGCCGATCTTGCCGCCGGCGAACATGGTGGCGGTGAAGAAGGTGAAGCCGAACAGCAGGAGGGTGGTGGACCAGAGACCCTGGCGCGCGCCGGCGGGCACTTCGCTGAGGGGGAAGTCACTGTCTGTCTGGGTCATGACGGGTGCTCCGTAATGGGTGGGGATACGGAGTCTTCTGCGAAGGCCGTGCCAGGTCTTGGATTTGGCGTTTTGCCTCAGCGGTTTTGTGCAGGTTGCACAATGAATTGGCCGTTTATCGGCATTTTATCCGCTGTTTTCCGGTCATTTACGACAAGGTGCTTCGCCGTGGGGCGGGGTGGTGGCTTTTTTGCACCATTTCGGGAAGCGGGGTGAGAGCCTGAAGAACATGGCCCTGCAGGGTATCGGCGTGGCATGGGTGCCGCGCCTGTCGATGACCCGCGAACTTGGAGGTGCGCGGCGGCGAACAGAGGGCGGTGCTGGAGGAGGGGACGAGGTTGGGTAGCCGCCTTGCTCGCCCCCGTTTTTTCCCAGATGCCGTAGAACACGTGGCCTGCCCCCCCTTTTTCCGAAACCAGAGGCGTTAATCGATCTCTCTTGCCGAAGTGATACGATCCAGACTCCACCCCCACCCAAGGACGAGTGCTTCATGGAGTTCATCGAAAAACTCAGCGGTCTGGCCACCAAGATCCGTCAGCAGGGAACAGCCATCCAGACAGAGGAAGCCACGAAGAACGCCTTCGTGATGCCGTTCATTCACTCTGTTTTGGGCTATGACGTATTCGATCCAACGGAAGTTATTCCCGAATACGTCTGTGACGTGGGCACCAAGAAGGGGGAGAAGATCGACTATGCCATCCTGAGTGCTGGCGACGTGCAGATCCTCATTGAGTGCAAGAAGATCGGGGAGCCACTCAGCCTCAATCATGCCGGGCAGCTGTTCCGCTACTTCCACGTCACGAATGCGCGGATTGCGATCCTCACGAACGGGCAGGTCTACAAGTTCTTCACTGACCTCGATGCGCCAAACAAGATGGACGAGAAGCCGTTCCTGGAGCTGGATCTACTCGACATAGATGATCATGTTTTGCCTGAGCTGGTGAAACTCACCAAAACGGCGTTCGACGTAGAGTCGATCATCAGTGCGGCAGGCGAACTCAAGTATGTCAGCCAGATCAAAAAGATCCTGGCGGCCCAGCTCAGTAACCCGGACGACGACTTCATCAAGCTTGTCGCCACCCGCGTTTATGACGGCGTGATTACCCAAAAAGTGCGCGAGCAGTTTGGGGAGCTTACGCGGAAAGCAGCCTCTCAGTTTCTCAGCGATCAAGTAAACGACAGGCTCAAGTCGGCAATGAGTGGCACGGCTGTGGCCGCTTCTGTCTCGGCTACAGCGGGCACGCCTCCTGCAGAGGCTGATGCGAACGACACAGAGCAGGACTCTGCTGCTGATCGGGTGGTGACGACCGAGGAAGAACTGGAAGGCTTCCACATCGTGAAGGCCATCGTGCGTAGCGTCATTGACGTCAAGCGCATCACCATGCGTGACACGCAGAGCTACTGCGGAGTCTTGCTTGACGACAACAACCGAAAACCGATCTGCCGGCTTCACTTCAATCGTGGCCAGAAATACATTGGCGTTTTTGACCAAGAGAAGGCTGAAACACGCCATCCGATTGAGGCGGTTGATGACATCTACAGCTTCATCGAACAGCTAACTGAAACTGCCAAAAGGTACGATCAGGCTGTTTGAGCAATAGGGGGAAGGCCCCGGTTTCTCTCGCGGAAAACGGGGCCGGAAAGGGGGGCTGCCCCTGAGGAATCCCCACAAAAAATCTTTACGAATCAAAAGGATAGGGCTTGAAGATGCCTGCATGGGCGGGCACGGTGGTTGTCGCCAAAC
>NZ_FOXM01000013.1 GCF_900115715.1 Geopseudomonas sagittaria | reverse complement strand
TCACCTACCTGATCCTCGGCTGCGTGATGGACTCGCTGGCGATGATCCTGCTGACCATCCCGATCTTCTACCCGATGATCATGGGCCTGGACTTCTTCGGCCTGGACGAGTCCTCGAAGTCGATCTGGTTCGGCATCCTGGCGCTGATGGTGGTGGAGATCGGTCTGATCACCCCGCCGCTGGGGATGAACCTGTTCATCGTCCAGCGCGCGGCGGCCGACGTGCCGTTCATGGAAACCGCCAGGGGTGTGCTGCCGTTCCTCGCCTCGGACCTGCTGCGCATCATCCTGCTGGCGCTGTTCCCCGGCATCTGTCTCTGGTTGCTCACCCTGTAGCCGGTAGACTTCAAGGCCGCCTCCGGGCGGCCTTGTTCTTTATGCATTTACCCGCCCCGCAACCCGGCACCCCGATGGAGACCGCATGCCCGTCGCCAACCCCCAACGCCTGATCGTCCTGCTCGCCGCGCTGGTGGCCTTCGGCCCGCTGTCGATCGACATGTACCTGCCGAGCCTGCCGCTGATCGCCAGCGACCTCGGCGCTCCCGAGGCGCAGATCCAGCTGACCATCAGCGTGTTCCTCGCCGGCCTGTGCGCCGGCATGCTGATCTACGGGCCGCTGTCCGACCGCTTCGGCCGCCGCAAGCTGCTGCTCGGCGGCATCGCCCTGTACATGCTCGCCAGCATCGGCTGCATCGTCGCCGCCAGGGCCGAACAACTGGTGTTCTGGCGCGTGCTCCAGGCCCTCGGCGGCGCCGGTGCCTCGGTGCTCGCGCGCACCATCGTCCGCGACCTGTTCCCGCTCAAGGACGCCGCCCGCGTGTTGTCGCTGATGCACCTGGTGACCATGTTCGCCACCCTGATCGCCCCGCTGATCGGCGGCTACCTGATCCTGCTCGCCGGCTGGCGCTCGCTGTTCGTGGTACTGATGGTCTTCGCCGGCCTGTGCCTGCTGGCCGTCGCCTGGAAGATTCCGGAAACCCATCCCGCCGACAAGCGCGGCGCCTCGGTCGCTGCGGTGTTCCGCTCCTACGGACATATCGCCATGCAGCCCCAGGCGCTCGGCTACATCCTGTGCATGGGCCTGTCGTTCGGCGGCATGTTCGCCTTCATCACCGCCTCGCCGTTCGTCTACATCCAGTATTTCGGCGTGTCGCCGCAGCAGTACGCCTGGCTGTTCAGCCTGAACGTCGGCGGCATCATCGTCGCCACCCTGCTCAACGCCCGTCTGGTCACCCGCCTCGGCCCGCAACGCCTGCTGGTGTGCGGCGCCAGCATCGCCGCGCTGTCCGGCCTGGGCCTAGCCATTCTCGGCGCCAGCGGCCTCGGTGGCCTGAGCGCCATCGTCGTCTGCCTGGTGTTCTACGTCAGCGTCACCGGCCTGCTCGGCGCCAACAGCGTGGCCAGCCTGCTGGCGCGCTTCCCCAAGCAGGCCGGCGCCGCCGCCGGTCTCGCCGTGGCCCTGCAATTCGGCCTCGGCACCGCCGCCAGCGCCCTGGTCAGCGCCCTGCACGACGGCAGCCCGCTGCCGATGAGCCTGGTGGTCGGCGCCACCGGCATCGGCAGCCTGCTGGCCCTGCTGCTGACCCGCATTCCGGAGCGAGGAGCCACTGCAACACAGGAAAAATAGCCCGCATGCTGTAATTGGCACGTCATGTGCTTTAAGTACCGTACCCAGTTTCGGGGACCACGGTACAGGCAGGCCGGGGATTCCCCCTTTTATGCCCAAAGCCCCGGATCGCAGCGCGATCCGGGGCTTTTTCGTGTCTGGCGGGTCTGCCTCCCCTCTCCGGCCAGCGGGAGACGCTCTAGATAGAGGGAAAGCGGACTCGCCAGACTGTCGTTTCCCGCACACGGACTGTGCACTTGCACCGCAGGAGTGCGGGATCAGCGATAGACCTCGCGGCGAAAGATCAGTGCTCTCTGGCTGGACAGCACGCCGAAGGTAGCCCGTGCCGATGGGGCTTCGGGAGCAGTGTTGGAATCATCATCCCAGTCATACAACAGCCAGGGCAGCACCGGGGAAGTACCATTCAGGCCGGACAGGCTCACCAGGGCGCTGCCCTTGTGGTTCGGCGCCGGCAAGCGGATGACACCGGTTGCCAGCGGTGTTCCGCTCGCCGCCTCCAGCATGCCGGGCGGCGTCGGGAAATGGCTCGCCAGCAGGTCGCCGATGAAGCCGGACAGCACCACCTGGCCCAGCGCTGCCTGCGTCGAGCAGGTATCGCCTGTCGTAGCGCCGAACACCGGACCACCAGCCGAGGTCTGCCAGCTTTCCAGCCAGTAGGGCAGATCCAGCCCCTGGTTCTCCGGACCACTGGCCGCATCGATGCGCAGTCGGCCCAGGCGCAGCTCGGTGCCACCGAAGGCATGGACGAAGTCCTCGCAGGCGGCCGCACTGCCGTCGCTGCCGCGGTAGCAGATGCCGTCAGCATCGCTGAGCTGGCCGGCAAGCAACTTCAGCTGCACATGCGTGCCGGCAGAGGTCAGCACGAACGGCAGGTCCTCGGCCGTGGGTGGCGACGGCAGCTGCCAGAGCAGCGCATCGGCCTGGCGCACACCCTCAGCCCGCCAGTCGAAGGCCCGGCTGCCATCAGCGCCGCCGCTGTCAGAGATGACCAGCGACTGCGCATCGCCCAGGCTCTGCAGACGTGCGACCAGCCCCGGCTTGCTCGCATCGCTGAAGCTGTACGGCTGACGAGTAGGGGGATATCGAGAAGGATCGGTTACAGGCCAGTTCCAGAACGATCCGCGGTCGTAGTTATTGGTGACAGCACCCTGGCGGTTGTAGCCGGTAACCACGATGCCCGGCTGGCCGCCGGCAAAGTTGATGGACTGGCCCTGGTAGCTGAAGGCGCCGCAGGCCGGGGTCAGGCTGGCGGTGCTGGTCACCCCCAGATACGCGGGGGTGAAGCGACCGATCAGCGCGCTTTCGCCGCCGCCGATCGTTTGCAGGAGATAGGCCGGCGGCGTGGCGGTGATGCGGTAGATGCCCACCTCGCTCTGACCTACCTGCAGGGTGGTGGAGGCGCCCACTGCATGGTCGTAGCTGGTGAGCGCGGCCTGCCGACTACCATCGACGGCATGCCTGTAGAAGGCGCCAGCCACGCCACCGCTCGCGGCGCTCGGTTCGACCAGCGTGGAATTGAGGGCGATGCCGTTCAGCTGGAAGTTCGGCGTGGTCGGGTTGTCGCTCAGCGCGGCTTCGGTAAGCGCCTCGCCGTCGGCCTGCCAGGCCACTGCCCGGATGGTCAGCGGAAAACTATCGCCAGCCGCACGTGGCACTCCAGCCACGCTCAAGGCAGCACAGCCAGCCACGCTGGCGGTGCTGCAGGTGCTGTCGGCCGGTGTGGAGATATGCAGCCCATAGGGCTTGCTGACGAATTCGTCCGAGCCAAGCATGGTCAGACCGCTTTCGACGCCTGTTCCAACATATTGCGCATTCAGACGCATCTTGCCGGCATCGTCGTAACGCACCTTCAACTGTGTCTTGGCTTCGGAGTCGAAAACGAGAGGCAGTGCCGTCGGCGAAGCCGCACTGTTACCTATCGCCGTGTCGTTGACCTGCACCTTCATGCTCCCCGCGCCGGGATCAACATAGTCGCTCCAGAACTGCAGGGTGCGCGTGGCCGGTCCGAAGGCCGGCACGCACGTCTGGCTGGTGGCGTCCTTGCGTACGGCCTGCAGGACGATGCCCGTCTGCGCTTTGGCAGCGAGCAGATGCGGTACGTCGAAGACGAAGCCGCTGTCGTGGAACAGCACCCGACAATCGGCGGTACTGCATTGCCGAGGGTTGTTGGCCGCCGGAACGGCCGACGTCACGCCAAGGGCCACATAGCCCGGCATATTGCCATGCAGCTTGAGGGCAGCCTGGCCACTGTTGAAGGTCACCACGTTACCAGGCGCCCAACTGGTGGGACTCAGGGTGAGACTGACGCTGCCCTCGTACAGGCGGCTGCAGGTGGCATCGGCACAGGCCTTCAGGGTGACGTCCAGCGGACTGCAAGTCAGCCCAGTGGCGGCATGCAGAAAACGGAAGTGGTCGATCTGCCCGACAGAATCCGGGTTGTCGCAGAGCGCGCCGAAGTCCGCTCCCGCGAGAGCGCTGGAGTCATAGACAATGTTGTTGCCCTTTTGCAGGCTGCCCACGGCAGAGACCCCGCCATAGATGGCTGGGTTGTTGCCGATGGTCACATTGCCCGTCACGTAGATCAGCGCATTAAGCCGGGTATTGTTACTGTTTTGGATATCGAGATTCCCCATCACGATAATGATCAGATTTCTCGGATTGCCATTCTTGTTGATCTCGGCGTTATTGCCGATGAACAAATCGCCCTTGACGTAGACCCTTGCCGTTCCTGCCGTCGGTGCCGTCAATATCCAGCCGTTGGGCGATATGCCGCCCGCCCAGTAGCTGTCGCTCACCGGCACCGTCCGCGGACTCGCTGCCGTCAGGACGGGACGCGTCGAAGCATCGAAGTCCTCCAGCGACAACGGCGGCACATAGGCATTCAGACCATCGCCAGCCGGTCCGGGGAAAAACACCTCGGAGCACAACACCGCCCAGGCGGCCGGGCTGCCGGTCATTGCCAGGGCGCACAGGCACGCGACCAACCATCCACGTAAACGCCGCATGCTCATCGCTCCACCATCACTTCCAGCCGCCGCCAGGCATAGTCAACCCGGCTGTCCGGGCTGCCGTTGGCGGCCGTGGCGGTCAGGCGGTACAGGTTGAAGGTGCGGATGCCTTCCGTGTAGCTCTGCGCGCATGTGGCCGTGGCGCAGGGCAGCTTGACGCAGGTGAGGCTCACGTTGTACTCGCTCAGGCCGCTGCCGGCCAGGGATGGATTACCCACCGGGCAGATGCCCGTCGTGTTGCTCTCGGCCATCAGCTGGTGCAGCCCCCACTCCAGGCCGGCGCGGGCGGCGTGGTAGGCACGGGCCTGCTGGATGGCCAGGTCGAGGCTGGTGTTCTGGGTGACCGACAGCCTGCTCATGGTCGCCACCACCACGGCGATGATGACCATCACGAACAGCGCCGCCACCAGGGCGAATCCACGTTCAGGGCGCATTGTTCACCTGTGCCTGCTGGGCCAGACGGATGCTCTCCCCCGCCGCGCCGATGTTCAGACGCAAGGTGGCCAGTCCGCTGGCGCTGGCGTAACGGAAGTCGCAGCTTTCCACACGGTCGGCCTGCAGGCGGCCGGTGGCCGGCAAGGCGGCGGGCAGCGTGGGCTGCAGCTGGTCGTGCTCGTAGCGCAGCAGCTGGCCGCCGCTGCAGCGATAGCCGACCACCCGGTCGGCGAAATAGATGCGCCGCTGCGCCGAGGGCGCGGTGAAGGCGAAAGCGCCGCCCGGCGGCGTGACGCGGATCAGACTGATGCCTGGATAGGCCGCCGTATCCGACTCTGGCAAGCGGGTGAAGACGGTGTTGGTCGGCGTGATATTGCCCGGATTGCTCGGCGTCCAGCTGAACGGGCTGCTGGCGATCACCAGCCAGCCGGCGGCCGGCGGCGAGAAACCCGGGGCGAACACCTGCAGCACATCGCAAGCCGGCACACCCGCCACCAGCGGGCCGTTGCATTGCGCATCCGGCGTGGCGGAGAAGTTCAGGCTGTTGTCGAGCGGACGATTGGGCAAATAGCGCCCGCCGCTGTGGATCAGCAGCAGCTCCAATGCCCGGCCATCGGCGCTGACCCGCAGCGAGCCGGGCACCGCCATGCGGATGTCGCGCTGCATGCGGTTGAGGGCACTGGCGCCGATATCCACCAGCTCGGCGCGGCGGCTCTGGGCGACGAAGCCTTCCAGCGGGCGCGACAGCACGCTGCTGACCATCACCCCGACGATGGCGGAGAGGACGATCACCAGGATCAACTCGACCAGGGTGAAGCCGCGCTGGCGGGCTGGGTTGCCTGCCATCAGGGCACGCATGCGTAGGCCCCCGCGCCGTCGTACTCGCCGTAGCAGGTGCGCCAGCCGGCAAGGGTCAGCGTCTGGCCATCCAGCGCCTCGACCGTCACTGTCACATGCAGCGCCGCGGCGGCAGTCAGGCCATTGAAGGCCTGCGGGGTGACGGCGACGCGGACCCGATAGTCCTGCAGGCCGGGAACCAGGTTGCCATCGGTACCACGGGCACCGCTGTCGTCGAGCCCAGCGTAGTCGCAGACGTTGTCGTAGTCGGCGCGCACGGCAGGTCGCGGCGGGCACTGGGTATGGCTGGTCGGATCGAGGAAGTCCTCGGCGAGAATTTCCTCCAGATAGGCCTCAGCGATGGCCAGGCTCTGCTGGCGCAGCATGGGGTCGGCGGAGCGGCTGGTGATGCTGGCCATGGCGCTGTACAGCGCAGCGGCGGCGATGCCGACGATGACGATGGCGATCACCAGCTCGACTAGGGTCATGCCGCGCTGGCGGTTCATGGCACGAACCCCGTGACCGCCTCGACGCGGACTGCATGGCCGGCGCCGAGAGTGACGCTGACCGCCTGGCTGGGTCGGCCGAGGGAGTCGAAGTCGACGTTGAAGGCCGCCGACAGCGTGATGCCGGTCGGCGGCGTGCCGGCGTAGGGCGCCTGCCCGGTGGACGGGTCGAGCACGCTGGGCGTAAAGGTATTGCCGCTGCCCTCGCAATCGGCATCGCGCAGCAACTGGTAGCCCGTCGTGTCCAGGCTGAAGCGGATGCTGCAGCCGCCGGCCAGCGCCAGCTTCTGCGCATGGCGCAGCCCGGCGCGGACTTCCTCGGCGTACAGGCGGTCGTCGAAGGTCGAACGCTCGAAAAAGCGCGGCCCCACCACGGCGGCGAGGATGCCGATGACCACGATCACCAGGATCAACTCGACGAGGGTGAAGCCGCGGGAATGCATGGGGTCAGCAGCCGCCGGTCTGCACGGTGATGGACGGGGGTACTGTGCCAGTCATATTGGCTTGGGTGTAGCTCACAGAACATGTCGCTGTGGCGGCAACGCCCAGCGGCCGGAAGGTCACCGTGGATGTGTTCACATTGGTATACGGCAGCGGATCGATCTGGTAGCTGCCGGCATCGATACCGGCAGCACCGGCAATGCCGACGGCACCGGCGAGCTTTATGTGTGCCTGAGGATAGCCGCCTTGCATCAGCACAAAGGTGTCCTCATAAGCTATGTCGTTTCCCGTGCCGCCCCCGGCCAGCCAGGCCGCGTGGCCAATGGCGGCTGCCGAGCGGATAGACGCGGCGGCGCCCTGCACGCTGGCGATGCGCGCATCGCGGCCCAGATCGGCAAAGCGCGGCAAGGCGAAGGCGGAGAGGATACCGAGCATCACGATCACCAGAATGAGTTCGATCAGGGTGAAGCCACGTTGTTGCATGCAGACAGTCCTTGTCCGGGTAGATCGGCCAGCTCCGAGCCGACCGTTGAATAATTAGTCGACAGGTGCCCGGAGGCACCTGTCTTGTGTCAAACGGAAATGGCAGAAATGGGGCCTGTCCCCATTGACTGCTCACGCGCTCCTCAGCAGCCCGAGTCGTCCAGGTTGTTAATGGCCGGGGCAGCGTTGGCAGCGGGCGCGGTGTACTCAAATGAGCAAGTATCGGGGTCAGTAGCCCCAACCACACGAATCAGCAGGGTATCGCCAGCGTCAGTGCCGCCGCCAGTGGAGTCAAACTCGGCGCTCAACTGGGCGGCAACCATGATGCCTGCAGCATTGGCAGTCGGATAAGAGTTCAACATGGTGACTGGCTGACCTTCAAGGGTCACGCTAGCACCGGTCCCCAGACCTTTAGCCAACTGATCGGAGTGTGCAATAGCTGCAGCAGACCTGACGGAGCCCAATGCACCATTAAGAGTCGCAGCTCGTGCATCACCACCTAAATTGGCAAACCGCGGCAAGGCAAACGCCGCCAGAATGCCCAGCACCACAATGACCATGATCAGTTCGATCAGGGTAAAACCGCTTTGCTGTTTTTTCATGATTGAATCCCTTTCGAATGGTTAACTAAGTTGGAAGAAAAGCAAATCAATTGGCAGAGGTGGTCACGGCGCCGGTAGCGGTGCTATAGACAATAGTGCGCAGTGGGGTAGTGCTGGCAGCAGCGCGTCCATCCAGGCGATAAGTGAATGTGCACTCGCCAGCGGTAACGACCGAAGCCTGATAGTCGGCGGTAGTGTTAGTGGCTACAGACGGAGCAGAGCCCTGTAGTACTGCGTTCCACACCTCCACGCAACGGGCTGCGTTCGGGTTGGCCGCACTATCACTGACAGCACTGATCGGCCAACCGTTGCCGTTCACGTCCACATCGTTCGCGCCAAAGCCGGTCACGTTGAGGTTCGGGGTAGCGATGCCCTTGACTCGATTCAGTTCCCACTGCGAGCGCACTAACGCCACACCCGCCGCCAGCGCACCACCGGTGCCCTGTACCGCCGAGGTATGCGCATCGTCGGTCGCATTCATAAAGCGCGGCAGCGCCACCGCGGCGAGGACGCCGAGGATCACGATCACCACCACCAGTTCGATCAGGGTAAAGCCCTTCTGTCGTTGCATTTCCATCTCCATTTGCCCTGAGGGCGTTGTCACGGGTCGGTCCAGTCCACCGCCCGCAGCTCCACGGCGATCAGCCGTTCGGTCTTTGCGGTTGCCATCGTCTGCAGCGGAAGGCGCACCAGCTGCCAGGCCTGCACGCCTTCCTCCCCACCACTGCGCCAGCCGCGAAAGCGGGCGCGGTACAGCACGCGGGCCTGCTGCGGCAGGAAGTACCAGCAGCCCCGACGCGGCGTCTGGTCGTCAGCCAGTTCGCCGCAGTAGTTGCCCTGCTGGCCACGCAGCAGGACGAACGGATTGCGCGTGGCCCAGCCCTCATCGAGCGGGCGTCCCTGCGCCATATTCTCGGCGGCCAACGCGTCGAGACTGCGCGCCAGGTGCGCCGCCGTCGTATTCATGGCTTGCGTCTCGCTGTCGGTCGCAATATGCCATAACGAGATAAAGATCACATTGGCAAAAATCAAAGCCAGCAGCCAGCGGGCAAGACGCTGCAGCGGTGCCACCAGCAGCAGGCGCTCGGCGCGCGCCGGCAACGGCCTCACTTGACGCCCTTGGCCGCCGCCGACAGTTCCCACATCGGCAAAAACACCCCCAGCGCGAGGATCAGCACCATGATGCCCATGGCGACGATGAGAATCGGCTCGATGGCGTCGGCCAGGCGCTTGAGGTCGTAGTCCACCTCCTGTTCGTAGAAGTCGGCGACCTCGATGAACAGGTCGTCGAGCGCGCCGGTTTCCTCGCCGACCGCCATCATCTGCAGCACCAGCGGGGTGAACAGGCCGCTGGCGGCGGCGCCGCGGGTCAGCGCCTCGCCGCGCTCGACACCCTCGCGCATGCCGGTGATCGCCGTGCCGATATGCCGGTTGCCCACGGTGTGGCTGTTGATCGCCAGGGTCTGCAGCAGCGGCAAGCCGGCGCGGTACATCATCGCGAAGGTGCGGGTGAAGCGGGCCAGGGCGATGCGCTCGAAGATGCCGCCGACAATCGGCAGCTTGAGCTTCCAGCGATCCCAGACCAGCGCGCCGGGCTCGGTGGCGATCCAGCGCACGAAGGCGACGATGCCGCCGGCCAGCCCGAGGCCCAGCAGCCACCACCACTGCTGCATGAATTCGGAGAAGCCGATGAGGATGCGCGTCGGCAGCGGCAGCTCGGCATGGAACTGGGCGAACACCTTGGAGAAGGCCGGGATCACCAGCAGGTTGATCACCGCCAGCGCCACGCTCATGGCGATCAGCACGAACAGCGGGTAGCGGGTGGCCTGCTTGATGCGCTTGCGCGTCTCACGCTCCATCTCCAGGTAGCCGGCCAGCTGGCGGAAGGCCTGGTCGAGCTGGCCGGTGTTCTCGCCGACGCTGATCATGCTGACGAACAGCGGGTTGAACACCTTGGGGTGGTTGCCCAGCGACGCGGCCATGGCCGTGCCGCCCTCAAGGTCGGCACGCAGGGTCTGCAGCACCTCGCGGAAGTACGGGTTGCGGGTCGACTCGGCGAGGCCGCCGATGGCGCGGATGATCGGCACGCCGGCCTTGTTGAGGCTGTACATCTGCCGGCAGAAGATGATCAGCTCCTCCAGCTCGACGCGCTCGCGGCCAAGCAGCTTGTTGAGCTGGCGCAGGACATCGGCGTCGCCTGCGGCGGCCTTTTCCGCCTGGGCGTCGATGCTCAGCGGGGTGATGCGCTCGGCCAGCAGCTCGCCGGCCAGCGCCTCGGCGCTCGCCGCCTGGCGGCTGCCGCTGATCTTGCGGCCCTGAGCATCGCGCCCGCTAAAGCGAAACTGCGCCATCAGCCGATCCGCTCGTCACTGAGGCTGGCGCTGACCTTGAGCACCTCCTCGACGCTGGTCAGCCCGGCCAGGGCGAAGTCCAGCGCACCGGCGGCCAGCGGCCGGTAGTACGGCTGGGCGCGCGCGGCGTCGATGAAGCCCTGGGCGTCGTGGCGGCGCAGCGCGGCGGCCAGCGGCGCATCGATCTCGAGCAGCTCGTAGACGCCGATCCGCCCCAGGTAGCCGGTGTTGTGGCACTGGTGGCAACCGCTGCCGCGCACGAAGCGGCGACCGGCCAGCGACTGGCCGCCGATGCCTTCCAGCCAGTAGCGCTCGCGCTCCTCGGGCAGGTGCTCCTCGCGGCAGTGCTCGCAGACCCGGCGCACCAGGCGCTGGGCCAGCACGGCGTTGAGGGCGTTGGCGACCAGGAACGGCTCGGCGCCCATGTCGATCAGGCGCAGCGGCGAGGTCAGGGCGTCGTTGGTGTGCAGGGTGGACAGCACCAGGTGGCCGGTCAGCGCGGCGCGCAGGGCGATCTCGGCGGTCTCGCGGTCGCGGATCTCGCCGACCAGGACGATGTCCGGGTCCTGACGCAGGGCGGCGCGCAGCACGCGGGCGAAGGTCAGCTCGATCTTCGGGTTGACCTGCACCTGGCTGATCCGCGGCAGGCGGTATTCCACCGGGTCCTCGACGGTGATGATCTTCTTCTCCGGGCTGTTCAGCTCGGAAAGGCCGGCGTACAGGCTGGTGGTCTTGCCCGAGCCGGTGGGGCCGGTGACCAGCACGATGCCGTGCGGGCGCTGCAGCAGGGTGCGAAAGCGCGCCAGCATGTCGGCCGGCATGCCGGTGCGGTCGAGGCTGAACACCCCGGCGCTCTGGTCGAGCAGACGCAGCACCACCGACTCGCCGAACTGCACCGGCATGGTCGACACGCGCACGTCGAGGCTGTGGTTCTTGACCCGAATGTTGAAGCGGCCGTCCTGCGGCAGGCGCTTCTCGGAGATGTCCAGGCCGGCCATGATCTTCAGGCGCATGACCAGCGCCGAGACGATGCGGGTCTCCTTGATCAGCTGCTCGTTGAGCACGCCGTCGATGCGCTGGCGCAGGCGCAGGACCTTCTCGTCCGGCTCGATGTGGATGTCCGAGGCCTTCATCTGCACGGCGTCCTCGAACAGCATCTGCAGCAGGCGCACCACCGGGGCGTCGCTGTTGTCGAGGCTGAGGCCGCTGAAGTCGAAGTCGCTTTCCTCCAGGCGCTCGTCGAGCTGGCCGGCCAGCTCGGCGATCTCGTTGGTGCGCCGGTAGAAGCGGTCGAGGTTGTCGAGCAGCTCGCTCTCGCGCACCACCGCCGGCTTGAGCGGCTGGCGCAGCAGGCGGCTCAGCTCGTCGAGGGCGTAGAGATCGAGCGGATCGCTCATGCCGACCAGCAGGCCGTCGCTCTCCTCGACCAGCAGGATGGTGCGAAAACGCCGCGCCAGCGCCTCGGGCAGGCGCTGCACCAGCGCCTCGTTGAACTTGAACTGGCGCAGGTCGACGTAGGGAATGTCGAGCTGGCGCGACAGCGCCTCGAGCAGCTTCTGCTCGGTGACGAAGCCCATGTCGACCACCGCGCGGCCGAGCTTGGCGCCGCTGCGCTTCTGCTCGTCCAGCGCCAGCTGCAGCTGGCCCTCGCTGATCAGGCCGCTCTGCACCAGCAGGTCGCCTAGGCGCAGCTTGCGCCGGGGCTGTTCGCCGCCACCCATCAGGACTCTCCTCCGCTGGCCTGTGCCCGCTCGCGGGCATAGCGCCGACTGTCTTCATCGAGGCCCTGCCCCTGCAGGGCCTGGCGGTAGTGCTGGGCGGCGGCGGCGCGCTCGCCGAGCTGTTCGAGGGCGATGCCCAGGCCCAGCTGCCAGGCGCCGTGGGCCGGGCGCAGCAGCACCAGGTTGCGGTACAGCTGGGCGCTCTCGCGCCACTGGCCGGTCTGCTGGTAGCTGGCGGCGAGCAGCGCGTGGTAGGCCGGGTCGCTGGCCAGCGCCGGCATGCGCTCGGCCAGGGTGGCCACCGCCGCGGCGCCGTCGCCGCCCTGCAGCTGGGCGCGGGCGAGCAGCACGCGCAGTTCGCTGTCGGTCGGGAAGCGTTGCAGCTGCGCCGGCAGTTCGGCGACCAGCCGGGCGTGCCGGCCGGCGCTCAGCCAGGCGCGGGCCAGCCAGCGCAGCGCCTCGCGGTTGTCCGGCTGACGGCGGTTGAGGTCTTCGAGCTGGGCGATGGCGCGCTCGCTATCGCCGGCCAGCAGCGCCTGGCGCGCCTCGGCCAGCGCATCCGGCTGGTGACTGGCGACGCTGACCCGCGCGGCGCTGACCTGCGGGCTACGGCTGACCGGCGCGGCAATCGCAGGCGTGCGTAGTTCCGGGATCGCCGCACGGGTAGCGGGCGGCGCGGGCGGCGGGTCGCGCTTGACCGGCGCGGCGGCCGTCTGCACGGCGGGCGGGTAGTCGTCGTCGGCCGCGGCCTCCTCCTCGCCACCGGCCACCGGCAGCTGCTCGGGATCGAACACCTCGCTGTTTGCGGCGCTGAACGGCACCTCGACCCACAGCTGCCAGCGTTCGCCGGCCGGCTCCAGGCGGTCGAGCACCTGCAGACCGTCGCCAAGGCCGACCAGCAGCAATTCGGCGCCATCGCCCAGCGGCTGCAGGCTCCAGCTCAGGCTGCGGCCGCCCTGCTCGAAGCGCCCGGAGCGCGGACCATCGTCGCTCAGGCGCAGCTGCGGCAGGCGCAGGCCGACCACCCCGCTCTGCTCGCTGCGCTGGTAGCTCGGCGCGCGGTCGAGCAGCAGCTGGAGGATGAAGCGGCCCTCGCCATGCTGCGGCAGGGTGGCGAGCAGCTGGATGGGCGGCGCGCTGGCCTCGGCGGGCGCGGCAGCGGCGGTCAGGGCCGGCGCGGTCGCTGCGGGCGCCACGGCGGGCGGCTCACTGGCCACACCGGGCGCTGCGGCCATCACGGGCGCCGCCTCGCCCGTCAGCCAGAGGCGCGCCAGCAGCAGCGCGGCCAGCAGCGCCAGAGCGCCCCACAGCAGGCCCAGCAGCAGACGCCGGCGGTCGGCGCGGCGAGCGCTGGCGCCCTCGTCGGCGGGCAGCAGGCCGTCCAGCGGCGCACGCTCGGCCGGCGAGGCGCGGCGCGCTTCCAGGTCGCGCAGCATGTCGTTGACCAGGCTCACGCGGCACCTCCCGGCAGCCAGGCCTGCAGCCACGGCCACAGGCCGAGCAGCGCCAGCAGCACGCCCGCGCCGGCCAGGCTCCAGCCCAGGCGCACAGAGCCCTGGCGCAGGAACGGCCGGGCGCCTTCGGTATCCTCCAGCGCCCGCTGCACGTGGGCGGCGCGCACCTGGCGGCTGCCGGCGCCGAAGGCGACCATCAGCGCCTTGTGGGCGAGGATGTTGATCAGCCGCGGGATGCCGCCGCTGCCGGCGACCAGGCGGCGCAGGGCGCGGGCGTCGAACAGCGGCTCGCCGCGGTAGCCGGCATGCACCAGCCGCTCCTCGACGTAGCGGCGGGTGTCGGCCAGATCCAGCGGACGCAGGCGATAGGAAAAGGTGATGCGCTGGCGCAGTTGGCGGAATTCGCCGCGCTCGAGCAGCTCGTCGAGTTCCGGTTGGCCGAACAGCACCACCTGCAGCAGCTTGCAGTGCTCGGTTTCCAGGTTGGTCAGCAGGCGCAGGGACTCGAGGGTTTTCTCCGGCAGGGCCTGGGCCTCGTCGATCAGCAGCACAGTGCGCCGGCCCGCCGCCGCCTGCTCGATCAGCCGGTGGTTGAGCGCCGCCAGCAGGCTGTGGTCGTCCAGCTCGTCGGCCGCGGCGATGTGCAGCTCATGGGCCAGCGCCTGGCGCAGGCCGCGCGGGCTGAGGCCCGGATTGGGCAGCCAGGCGACCTGCCAGCGCTCGCCGTCCGCGCCGAGGGCGTTGAGCAGGGCGCGGCACAGCAGGGTCTTGCCGGTGCCGACCTCGCCGCTGACCTTGATGAAGCCTTCGCCCTCGCCCAGCGCCACGCGCAGCAGGTTGAGGCAGGCCTGATAGGGGGCCAGCCGCACCAGGAACGCGGTGTTGGGGGTCAGCGCGAAGGGTTTTTCGCGCAGGCCGAAGAAGCCCTGATACATGCGCCTACCTCAGCTCGCGGAAACTGGCCGCGCTCTTCTGCAGCTCGTCGATCCAGGTGTCGGCGCCGATCACCTGCGGACGCAGCAGTATCACCAGCTCGCTGCGCACCAGCTCCTTGCGCTGCTGCTGGAACAACCCGCCGAGGAACGGCAGCTTGGACAGCCAGGGCACGTTGGCGTCGGTGTTGTCGCTGACATCCTCGAGCAGGCCGCCGATCACCACCACCTGGCCGCTGCGCGCGCGGACGATGGAGTCGGACTGGCGGGTGGTGGACAGCGCCAGCGGCAGGTTGAGCACGCGGTCATCGCCGAAGCTGATCTCCTTGTTCTGGTCCTGCACGCGGCTGACGGTCGGCCGCACGTGCAGGGTGACCTCCTCGCGCTGATTGATCTGCGGGGTGACGTCCAGCGAGATGCCGGAGAAGAACGGCGTCAGGGTGACATCCTGGGTCGGCTCGGAGACGCCGCCGGAAGTGATGGTGTTGGCCGACGACACGTCGGTGACGAAGAACTCGTCGGTGCCGACCTTGATCACCGCCTTCTGGTTGTTCAGCGTGGAGATGCGCGGGCTGGACAGCACGCGCACCTGACCCTGGGTTTCCAGCAGCTGCAGCAGGGCGGTGAAGTCGCCGCTGGTGTACAGCGCGCTGAACACCCCGCCGATGCCCGCGGCACCGCTCAGCGGGTCACCCGCCAGGTCGAGGCTGAGCTTGCTGCCGATCTGGGTCCAGTTGACTCCGGCCTGGAAGCTGTCGCTCAGGCGCACCTCGAGGATCTTCGCCTCGAGGATCACCTGGCGCTGCAGGTTGCGCTCGGCCTGCTCGAGGAAGGCCTCGACGTTCTGCTGGTCGCCGCTGGAGGCGCGCACCACCAGCAAGCTGGCCTGCGGATTGACCACCACCTTGTTGCCGGGATCGTCGCCGATCAGCGCGCCGATCACGTCGCCGACCTCGCGCCAGAAGTCGACCTCGCTGGTGGTCACCACCTGGCTGGCGTTGACCGTGGCGGAGGTGCTGCCGCCGCCGGAGTCGCCGGAGCCGCTGCCGCTACCACTGCCGCTGTCGGCGCTTTCCGAGGTGGTGACCTGGCCGGAGCTGACCCGGGTATCGGTCTCGCCGCGGCGCTGCAGGTTGAGGTAGTTGAGGTCGTAGGTCCGGGTCAGCAGCTGGTTGGGCAGGATGCGGTAGCCGTAGGCGGTGCGCTTGAAGTCGTAGCCGTAGCTGTCGCGCACCGCGGCCAGCACCTCGTCGAGGGTGACGTTGCGCAGGCTGAAGGTGACCTGGCCGCTGACCTCGGGGTGCACCACCAGGTTCTGTCCGGCGCCGTCCATCAGGCTGAGGAAGAACTCGCGGGCGTCCATGTCGCGCACCGCGACATCGAAGCGCGGCCCCTGGGCGAGCAGCGGGCCGTCGGCCAGCAGCGGCGGCAGCAATGCGGCCTGCACCGCCGGCGGCGGCGTGGCGCTGCGCCGGCTCTGCGCCAGGCTGTCCTCGAGCAGGCGGTCGGTCTGCTCGCGCAGCTGGCGATCGCCATCAGGAAAGGTCTGGCAGGCGGCGAGCAGACAGCAGGCGGCGAGCAGGCCCAGCTGGGACAGACGGAATGACATCATGGGCATCAACGGCTCGGGCTCCGCGTGGATGGAGTCAGAATGGGTTGGCTCAGGTGCAGCTCGCTGCGCTGCCCCTGACGTTCGATCACCACGCTGCGCGCACGGATGGCCAGCACGCGCAGGTCGCCCTGCTGTTCGCCGACGCGCAGGCTGCGCCCGCCGAGCACCGCGCGGGCACCGCCCGGACCGTGCAGGATCGCCTGCAGCAGTGGGGCCGGCGCCGCCGCGGCGTCGGCCGTGGCCGGAGCGGCCAGCGCTGGCGGCGGCAGGGTCGGGTCGACGGCGGCCAGCGCCAGCAGCGGCGCGGTACAGCACAGGGCAAGCAGCCATCTAGACACCGACCCACCCCGCTTCACGGCTCAGCGTGTACAGCTCGAGGGTGATCTTCGCCTGGCCCGGGCCGGCCTCGCCGACCTGGTAGTCGAGGCGCTCCCAGAACAGCCGGCGACCGCCGGCGGCCAGGCTCTGCGCCTCGATGCCCTGCAGGTAGTCGCGCAGCTCGAAGTAGCTGCCCTCCAGGGTCAGGCGCATGCCGTGGCGGTAGAGCACCGGCGTCGCGGGCGCCGCGCTGTCCGCCGCGGCATTCGCGGCGGTAGCCGGCTGGCCAGCGGCTGCCGGCGGCGGCAGCTCGAGCGGCGCGGAAAAGCTTTCCAGCGCCAGCAGGCGCAGGCCCGGGCGCTGCTGCAGCAGGTCCTGCAGCACCTGCTGCATGCGCTGCGGGTCGATCAGCGCGGCGGTCTCGCGGTCCAGGCTCTCGAGCTGGTGATCGCGCAGCGCCTGCGCCGCGCGCAGTGCCTGGCGCAGGGCCTGGTCGGGGTCGACGGCGGCGCGCGCCTGCAGCTCGGCCAGAGCCGTGCGGGCCTCCAGCCGACGCGTCTCGGCGCTGCGCTGCTCGTTGTCCAGCTGCTGGAGACGCAGCGCCAGCGGCTCGTGGCCGAAGGCCAGCCAGGCCAGCGCCGGCACCAGCAGGGCCACGGCGACGGCCAGCCACTGTTCGCGCGGCGCGCGGGCGCTCCAGTAGTGCTGCAGGGCGTTCATCGGCGCGTCTCCTCGGCGCTGGCCGCCTGCGAGGCGAGGCGAAAGCGCAGCACGCCGGCCTCGTCACGATCCAGGTCGAAACGGGCGAACTGGCGCCCGGCAAAGGCCGGACTGCGGCCCAGGCTGTTCAGGTAGCCGGGCAGCAGGTCGGGCTGCTGGCTGGCGCCCTCGAGCAGCAGGTCGCGGCCGCCCTGCTCGAAACGGATGGCGCTGAGCCAGACGCCGCCGAGGTGGCGCTCGGCCAGGGCGTCGAGTGGCGCACTGAAGCCGGCGCTGCGCTCGGCCAGCAACAGCTGCAGGTGGGCGGCCAGCTGCTGCAGCTGGCGGTTGCCGGCCTCCAGCGCGGCCAGCTGCTGCGGCAGGCGCGGGTCGGCCTGCGGCTCGCGGAAGGTCTGGCGCAGGCTGGCCAGCTCGGCTTCGGCCTGCTCGGCGGCCTGCCGGCTTTGGGCCAGCGCGGCCTGCAGCTGCTGGCTGCGCCAGAGCTGCCAGCCGCCATCGAGGAGGATCGCCAGCAGCACGGCCAGCAGGCCGAGCACCAGCGGGCGCGGCGCCGGCCGGCCCGCGCTGTCCGCCTGCGGCGGCTGGTAGAGGTTGAGATTCTGCAACGGCATGCTGGCACCCATCAGCTGGCCTCCAGGTGCAGGGTCGCGGCCTGCTGCGACCGGCGCGGTGCCTGGCGCGGCGCGGCGGCCTCGGCCTGCTCCTGGCGCAGCGCGGCGCCGAGCGCCGGCAGGAACAGCGCCTGCTGATCCGCCGGCAGTTCGAGCAGCGGCGAACCGGCGAACAGCTCGTCGAGGGCCAGCCGCGTCAGGCGCACCGACAATTGCCGGCCGAGTTCGGCGAGCAGCTGCTCGCCGACGGCCGGCACCGGCAGCACCAGCAGGCGGGCGACCGCACCCTTGCCGAGCTGGCTTTCGAAATAGTCCAGCGAGCGCTGGATCTCCAGCGCCAGCTGGGCGCTGTCGGCGCCGCGGTTGTCCAGGCCGTGCTCGATGCGCCGCGCCATGTACAGGTCGCGACCGTGCTGCACGCAGATCAGTCCGTCACGGGCATTGAGCTTGAGCACGGCGAGATTCTGCCCCTCGCTGACGGTGAGCAGACCGAGGTTGCGCAGGGCCATTTCGGCGATGTCGATGCTGTGCAGGCGCAGCCCGGCGCCCGCCACCCACTCGGCCAGCGCCTGCATGCGCGCACGGGCGAGCACCGCGCAGTAGGCCATCGGCGTGCGGCCGCGGTAGGCATCGTCGGGCAGGGCGAAGGCGTCCACCACCAGGCTGTCCAGCGGCGCGTTGACCAGTTCGCGGATGCGCCAGCGCACCGCGGCGCGCAACTCGGCGGGCGGCACGTCGGGGCGCTCGACCAGCAGCAGCTGGTAGTCGGCGGCGGACAGCAGCAGGTTGACCGGCTGGCCCTGCAGGCCGAGTGCCTCGACGCGCTGGCGCAGCACCTCGACCTGGCTGCCCGGCGTGGCGGCGACGAACTCGCAGGCCGGCAGCCGCACGGCCCCCGCGCTACGCTGCAGGCAGACCAGCACGCAGCCGCCGGCGACCGGCGCCAGTCCGAGCAGGCTGTCCGCAGTGGTTTTGGTTCGTTTCAGCCAGGCCAGCAAATGAATTCTCCTTGCCCGTACAACCTGCCAGGGGCAGGCGGGCAGACCGCTGCAAGCGGCCACAAACCGCTAGAATGCGTGCCGTCCCGATCCGTACAGGCACACACCATGTTTCACGTTGTGTTGTTTCAACCAGAAATCCCGCCGAACACCGGCAACATCATCCGGCTTTGCGCCAATACCGGTTGCCAGCTGCACCTGATCGAGCCGTTGGGCTTCGAACTCGACGACAAGCGCCTGCGCCGTGCAGGGCTGGATTACCACGAATACGCGACGGTAATCCGTCACCAATCCCTAAGCGACTGCTTGGAAGCACTAGGGAGCGGCAGGATACTGGCACTCACCACCAAAGCCAAGAACAGTTATGCCGAAATGAAATACCTACCGGGCGACGTGCTGCTGTTCGGACCCGAGAGCCGCGGCCTGCCGGCCGAGATACTCGCCAGCCTGCCGGCCGAGCAGCTGCTGCGCCTGCCGATGCGTCCGGGCTGCCGTAGCCTCAACCTGTCCAACGCCGTGGCGGTGACCGTCTACGAAGCCTGGCGCCAGCAGGATTTCAGCCTCGACTGAGGCCGCCAAAGCCCCGGCGACAATGCGCCAGAATCATGACAGGTCAAGCGCAATGCGTACTGACGCGCATCAACATAGCCAAACCTGTCACATTTTTGAACCATCCCTTAGTACTGCGCGCACAAAAAAACCCCGCGCAGGGCGGGGTTTTTTGTCGCAGTGCGGCCGGCAGCCGCGCAGCAGAGCGTCAGGCCTGGGCTTCGGCGGCCTGCAGACGCCCCAGCTCCTGGGCGTAGAGCGCATCGAAATTCACCGGCGAGAGCATCAGCGCCGGGAAGGAGCCGCGCACCACCAAACTGTCCAGGGTCTCGCGGGCGTAGGGGAACAGCAGGTTCGGGCAGAAGGCGCCGAGGGTGTGGCTCATCGAGGCGGCGTCCAGACCCTTGATCAGGAAGATGCCGGCCTGCTGCACTTCGGCGATGAAAGCGGTGTCCTCGCCATTCTTCACGGTCACCGAGACGGTCAGCACCACCTCGTGGAAATCGTTGCCCAGATCCTTCTGGCGGGTATTGAGGTCGAGGCTGATGGCTGGCTTCCACTCCTGGCGGAAGACTTCCGGGCTCTTCGGCGCTTCGAAGGACAGGTCGCGCACATAGATGCGCTGCAGGGCGAATTGCGGCTGGTCGTTCTGCGCGGCGGCGCCGTTGGCTTGTTCGGTCATGTTCGCTTCCTTGTTAGTAGCAATGGTTGATTCAGCCGCGCAGCAGCGCGTCCAGCTTCCCGGCACGCTCCAGGGCATACAGGTCGTCGCAGCCGCCGACGTGGGTGGCGCCGATCCAGATCTGCGGCACCGAGGTCTTGCCGGCCTTGCGCGCCATCTCGGCACGCAGCTCGCGCTGGCCGTCGACGTTGATCTCGGTGAAGTCCACGCCCTTGCGGCTCAGCAGCTGCTTGGCGCGCATGCAGTAGGGGCAGTAGTCGCTGGAATAGATGACCACCGACTGCATGTCACTTCACCACCGGCAGGTTGTCGCCGCGCCAGCTGGCGATGCCGCCGCCCAGACGGGAGACGTCGTAGCCGGCCTTCTTCAGCTTGCCGCAGACGCTGCCGGCATGCTGACCCATGGCGTCGACCACGATCAGGACCTTGGACTTGTGCTTGTCCAGCTCGCCGATGCGGCTGTCCAGCTTGTCGAAGGGGATGTTCAGCGCGCCGGTGATGTGGCCGCTGGCGAACTCCTTGTGCGGGCGCACGTCGAGCACCAGCGCCTCGCCGGCGTTGAGCTTGGCGGTCAGCTCGCGGCAGGTCAGGCTGCGCCCGCCGCGACGCGCCTCGCTGGCCAGCAGCAGGGCCAGCAGCACCACGAACAGGGTGCTGAGTACATAGTGGTTAGAGACAAACTCAATCAGCTGGGCAACCATCGCAAGCATCCGGCACGGTAAAATGGCCAGCAGTATACACAGCCAGTTCGAGCGGCTGAACCCGAGCAAACGGGCGCCGCCGCGGATACCTCGAAACCGCCCGCCGCCAGTCACGCCGCCGTGACGCTCGCGGACTCAGCCATTAGACTGGCGCTCTTTTGCCATCACCTGCACGAGTCGGACGCATGCCTGCCACGCCCAAACCTCTGGTTCTGATCATCCTGGACGGCTTCGGTCACAGCGACAGCCCGGATTACAACGCCATCTTCCACGCCAACACCCCGGTGTGGGACCGCCTGTCCGCCACCCGCCCGCACGGCCTGATCTCCGGCAGCGGCATGGACGTCGGCCTGCCCGACGGGCAGATGGGCAACTCCGAGGTCGGCCACATGAACCTCGGCGCCGGCCGCGTGGTGTACCAGGACTTCACCCGGGTGACCAAGGCGATCCGCGACGGCGAGTTCTTCGCCAACCCGGTGATCGGCGCGGCGGTGGACCAGGCGGTGGCGGCCGGCAAGGCGGTGCACATCCTCGGCCTGCTCTCCGAGGGCGGCGTGCACAGCCATCAGGAGCACATCGCCGCGATGGCCGAGCTGGCCGCCCGCCGCGGTGCCGAGAAAATCTACCTGCACGCCTTCCTTGACGGCCGCGACACCCCGCCGAAGAGCGCGCAGCCGTCCATCGAGCTGCTCGACGCCACCTTCGCCAAGCTCGGCAAAGGCCGCATCGCCAGCCTGACCGGGCGCTACTTCGCCATGGACCGCGACAACCGCTGGGACCGCGTCGAGCAGGCCTACAACCTGATCGTCGACGGCCAGGGCGAGTTCGCCGCCGCCAGCGCGGTGGAGGGCCTGCAGGCCGCCTATGCGCGCGGCGAGAGCGACGAGTTCGTCAAGGCCACCACCATCGGCGCGCCGGTGCGCGTCGAGGATGGCGACGCCGTGGTGTTCATGAACTTCCGCGCCGACCGCGCCCGCGAGCTGACCCGCGCCTTCGTCGAGGCCGACTTCACCGGCTTCGCGCGCCAGCGCGTGCCGCAGCTGGCCGGCTTCGTGATGCTCACCCAGTACGCGGCGAGCATCCCGGCGCCCTGCGCCTTCCCGCCGGCCTCGCTGGACAACGTGCTCGGCGAGTACCTGGCCAAAAACGGCAAGACCCAGCTGCGCATCGCCGAAACCGAGAAGTACGCCCACGTCACCTTCTTCTTCTCCGGCGGCCGCGAGGAGCCGTTCGCGGGCGAGGAGCGCATCCTCATCCCCTCGCCGAACGTCGCCACCTACGACCTGCAGCCGGAGATGAGCGCCCCGGAAGTCACCGACCGCATTGTCGACGCCATCGAGAACCAGCGTTTCGATGTGATCGTGGTCAACTACGCCAACGGCGACATGGTCGGCCACACTGGGGTGTTCGCCGCCGCGGTCAAGGCGGTGGAGTGCCTGGACCAGTGCATCGGCCGCATCACCGCAGCCCTGGACAAGGTCGGCGGCGAGGCGCTGATCACCGCCGACCACGGCAACGTCGAGCAGATGGAGGACGAGTGCACCGGCCAGGCGCACACCGCGCACACCTGCGAGCCGGTGCCCTTCCTCTATTACGGCCCGCGCCAGCTGCGCATCCGCGAGGGCGGCGTGCTCGCCGACGTGGCGCCGACCATGCTCCGCCTGCTCGACCTGCCGATCCCGGCGGAAATGACCGGCACGCCGCTGGTGGAGCTGTAGTAACCATCACGCCCCGCTCCGCCGGGGCGTTCTTTTTGTCTGCGCCCGGATGCATACTAGGCCGCTCAACGAACGGATCCCCTGCCCATGCTGCGTGCCGCCCTGTTTGCCCTGCTCGCCTGCTGCCTCGCCCCGGCCATCGCCGACGAGCGCGCCGATACCCAGCGCCAGCTGGAAGCGGCGCAGCGCGACATCGCCGAGCTGCAGAAGCTGCTCGGCGGCCTGCAGCAGGAGAAATCCGGCATCCAGAAGCAGCTGCAGGGCACCGAGCGCGAGATGGGCACCCTGCAGCAGCAGATCGACAGCCTCGAGCAGCAGCTCAAGGACGGCGAGAGCGAGATCGAGCGCCTCGACGAGGAGAAAAAAAAACTCCAGAGCCAGCGCGCTGAACAGCAGAAGCTGATCGCCATCCAGCTGCGCGCCGCCCACCAGAGCGGCGGCCAGGAATACCTCAAGCTGCTGCTCAACCAGCAGCAGCCCGAACAGTTCGCGCGCAACCTGACCTACCACGACTACCTCAGCCGCGCGCGCAGCGAGCAACTGGCCAGCTACAACGACACCCTGCGCCAGCTGCAGGCCATCGAGGCCGACCTGGCCACCCAGCACGCACTGCTGGCCGGCCAGCAACTGGAACTGCAGGACCGCCGCAGCGCGCTGGACAAGGTCCGCGACGAGCGCCGCGCCACCCTGGCCAAGCTCAACAGCGAACTGGGTGACGGCGACCGCCAGCTCAAGTCGCGCCAGCGCGAGCAGGCCCAGTTGGCCAAGGTGCTCAAGACCATCGAGGAAACCCTGGCCCGCCAGGCTCGCGAAGCCGAGCAGGCGCGCCAGCTGGCCGAACGGCGCGCCCGCGAGGAAACCGAACGGCAACGCCTGGCCGCCAGCAGCGGCACCAGCGAACGCAAGGCGACCGCGAACAGCGGCCCGCTGGTTTCCAGCAACACGCCGGCCTTCGGCGGCCCATTCGCCAAGGCCCGTGGCCAACTGCCCTGGCCGGTGGACGGCCGCCTGCTGGCGCGCTTCGGCACGCCGCGCGGCGATGCCCGGCTGAAGTGGGACGGCGTGCTGATCGGCGCCGCCGCCGGCACCCGGGTGCGCGCCATCCATGCCGGTCGCGTGGTGTTCGCCGACTGGCTGCGCGGCGCCGGCATGCTGCTGATCGTCGACCATGGCGGCGGCTACCTCAGCCTGTACGGCCATAATCAGACCTTGTTGAAAGCCGCCGGCGACCAGGTCAAGGCCGGTGAAGCCATCGCCACCGTTGGCAGCACCGGAGGTCAGGATACCCCGGCGCTGTACTTCGCCATCCGCCAGCAGGGCCAGCCCAGCGACCCGCTGCGCTGGTGCCGCGCTCAAGGCTGATGGCACGCCCACTCAGGAGTTTCCCCATGTCGTCGCGTTTCCGTCTCTCCGCCCTGGCCCTGTCCCTTGCGCTGCTCGGCGCCGCGCCCCTGGTGCAGGCCGCGGAGCCGGCCGCAGGCGCCGACAGCGCCGCGGTGGCCGGCAAGGCCGTCCTGCCGCTGGACGAACTGCGCACCTTTGCCGAAGTGCTCGACCGCATCAAGAGCGCCTATGTCGAGCCGATCGACGACAAGACCCTGCTGGAAAACGCCATCAAGGGCATGCTCAGCAACCTCGACCCGCACTCCGCCTACCTCGAGCCGGAGGACTTCCAGGAGCTGCAGGAAAGCACCAGCGGCGAATTCGGCGGCCTCGGCATCGAGGTCGGCCAGGAGGACGGCCTGCTCAAGGTGATCTCGCCGATCGACGATACCCCGGCGGCGCGCGCCGGCATCGAGGCCGGCGACCTGATCCTGCGCATCGACGGCCAGCCGACCAAGGGCTGGAGCCTGATGGAGGCGGTGGACAAGCTGCGCGGCAAGCCCGGCAGCCAGATCGAGCTGACCCTGGTGCGCGAAGGCGGCAAGCCGTTCACCCTCAAGCTAGAGCGCGCGGTGATCAAGGTGCTCAGCGTGAAGAGCGAGCTGCTGGAAAAGGGTTACGGCTACCTGCGCATCAGCCAGTTCCAGGTCAACAGCGGCGAGGAAGTCGCCAAGGCGCTGGCCAAGCTGCAGAAGGACAACGGCGGCAAGCTCGGCGGCCTGGTCCTCGACCTGCGCAACAACCCCGGCGGCGTGCTGCAGGCGGCGGTGGAAGTCTCCGACCATTTCCTCAACAAGGGCCTGATCGTCTACACCAAGGGGCGCATCGCCAACTCCGAGCTGCGCTTCTCCGCCGACTCGGCCGACGCCAGCCAGGGCGTGCCGCTGGTGGTGCTGATCAACGGCGGCAGCGCCTCGGCGGCGGAGATCGTCGCCGGCGCCCTGCAGGACCACAAGCGCGCCGTGCTGATGGGCACCGACAGCTTCGGCAAGGGTTCGGTGCAGACCGTGCTGCCGCTGACCAACGACCGCGCGCTGAAGCTGACCACCGCGCTGTACTACACCCCCAACGGCCGCTCGATCCAGGCCCAGGGCATAGTCCCGGACATCGTCGTCGAGCGCGGCACGGTGACCCGCGACAGCAGCCAGGCGCAGGGCATCAAGGAAGCCGACCTGCCCGGCCACCTCGGCAACGGCAACGGCGGCGCGGACCGGCCGAGCAACGGCAAGACCGCGCCAGCCACCGTGAGTGCGCAGGACAAGGACTACCAGCTGAGCCAGGCGCTCAACCTGCTCAAGGGCCTGAACATCACCCGCAAGCAGTAAGGGCTCCAGCCAACGCCCCCGGCTCTTGTGGGAGGCCCGACCTCGGGGCGAAGCTTTTGCCCTGCTGGCGGGCCTGCACCGCGCATCGCCGCGAGGGCGCGCCTCCTCCAGGCTGCATGGCCTGAGAGCCCAGGCCTGAAACGCAGAAGCCCGGGACTGTGCCCGGGCTTCTGCATTCTGGAGCAGGCGAAGCGCGCTCAGCGCACCACAATGCCGCGGCTGGCCAGGTAGGCCTTGGCCTCCGGCACGGTGTACTCGCCGAAGTGGAAGATGCTCGCCGCCAGCACCGCGTCGGCCTTGCCCTCGAGGATGCCAGCGGCCAGGTGCTCGAGGTTGCCGACGCCGCCGGAGGCGATCACCGGGATGCCCACCGCCTCGCTGATCGCGCGGGTCACGCCTAGGTCGTAGCCGCTCTTCACGCCGTCCTGGTCCATGCTGGTCAGCAGGATCTCGCCGGCGCCGAAGTCTTCCATCTTCTTCGCCCAGAGCACCGCGTCCAGACCGGTGGGCTTGCGCCCGCCGTGGGTGAAGATTTCCCAGCGCGGGGTTTCGCCGGGCAGGGAGACCTTCTTGGCGTCGATGGCCACCACGATGCACTGCGAGCCAAAACGCTGCGCCGCCTCGCGGACGAATTCCGGGGTGAACACCGCGGCGGTGTTGATCGACACCTTGTCGGCACCGGCATTCAGCAGGTTGCGGATGTCCTGCACGGTGCGCACGCCGCCACCGACGGTCAGCGGGATGAACACCTGGCTGGCCATGCGCTCGACGGTGTGCAGGGTGGTGTCGCGACCATCGACGCTGGCGGTGATGTCGAGGAAGGTGATCTCGTCGGCGCCCTGCTCGTCGTAGCGGCGGGCGATCTCCACCGGATCGCCGGCGTCGCGGATGTTCTCGAACTGGACACCCTTGACCACGCGGCCATTGTCCACGTCGAGGCAGGGAATGATGCGTTTGGCGAGGGCCATGGTCTGTCTCTCTCGTCGGTTGCATGCCGGCTTCGCTGATGGTTCCCACGCTCTGCGTGGCAACCCCGCTCGGGACGCTCGGCGTCCCCGGCTGCGTCCCCACACCGGCGCATGGGGCCATCAATCGTTATCGGGACGCGAAGCGTCCCCGGTTGCGTTCCCACGCAGAGCGTGGGAACGGTCACTACCTCAGCCCTTGAAACCGTCGCACAGCGCCTGCGCCTCGGCCACGTCCAGCGTGCCTTCGTAGATCGCCCGGCCGGTGATGGCGCCGACGATGCCCCGGTTGCGGGTGTCGAGCAGCTTCTGGATGTCGCCGAGGTTGTGGATGCCGCCGGAGGCGATCACCGGGATGCGGCTGGCATTGGCCAGGGCCACGGTGGCCTCGACGTTGCAGCCCTGCATCATGCCGTCCTTGGCGATGTCGGTGTAGACGATCGCCGCCACGCCATCGGCCTCGAAGCGCTTGGCCAGGTCGGTGGCCTGCACGCTGGAGACTTCCGCCCAGCCGTCGGTGGCGACGAAGCCGTCCTTGGCGTCCAGGCCGACGATCACCTTGCCGGGGAAGGCGCGGCAGGCCTCGGCGACGAATTCCGGCTGCTTGACCGCCTTGGTGCCGATGATCACGTAGCTGACGCCGGCGCGCACGTAGTGCTCGATGGTTTCCAGCGAGCGGATGCCGCCGCCGATCTGGATCGGCAGCTGCGGATAGCGCTTGGCGATGGCGGTGACCACCTCGCCGTTGACAGGCTGGCCCTCGAAGGCGCCGTTGAGGTCGACCAGGTGCAGGCGGCGGCAGCCGCCCTCGACCCACTTGGCGGCCATCGCCACCGGATCGTCGGAGAACACCGTGGCGTCGTCCATCAGGCCCTGGCGCAGACGCACGCAGGCGCCGTCTTTGAGGTCGATCGCGGGGATAATCAGCATCGGTTGAACCTGCTCAAGTCTTGAATTCGGTAAGGGTCAGCTCTTCTCGAGCGCCCACAAGTCGCTTTCGATGCTCTCGAACCTGTCTTTCAGGTGCGCCTGCACATCGAGGATCGCCTTGTTGTAGAAGTGCGGGGCAATGTCGCGGGCGAACAGATCCAGCAGTTCCTGCGCCTCGAAGGAGCCCAGCTCCAGCTCGAAGCGCTCGGAGAGGAAGCGCTTGAGGATCTGCTGCGCGGCCTGCTCCTGCGCGCTGTCCAGCGCGAGGAGCGGCGCCTTGCCCTTGGCCCGGCTCATCAGCGGCGGCCGTCCCAGCTCACGAAGTTCTGCAGCAGCTGCAGGCCGTGGGTGTGGCTCTTCTCCGGGTGGAACTGCACGGCGAAGCGCGAGCCCTCGGCCAGCGCCGCGGCGAAGTCCTTGCCGTAGTGACCGCGGCCGGCTACCTGCGCCGGGTTGCCGGCCTCGACGTAGTAGCTGTGCACGAAGTAGAAGCGCCCGCCGTCGGGGATCTCGTGCCACAGCGGGTGGTCGATGCTCTGCTGCACCTCGTTCCAGCCCATGTGCGGCACCTTGAGCTGCTCGCCGTCCTCGACCATGCCCTTGCCGAAGAAACGCACCTGGCCGGGGAACAGACCGATGCAGTCGACGCCGTCGTTCTCCTCGCTGCGATCGAGCAGCGCCTGCATGCCGACGCAGATGCCGAGGAACGGCCGGTCCTGGCTGACCTCGCGCACCAACTCGTCGAAGCCCAGGCGGCGGATCTCGGCCATGCAGTCGCGGATCGCGCCGACGCCGGGGAACACCACGCGGTCAGCCTCGCGGATCGCGTTGGCGTCGCTGGTCACCAGCACCCGACCGGCGCCGACGTGCTCCAGCGCCTTGGCCACCGAGTGCAGGTTGCCCATGCCGTAGTCGATGACGGCGACGGTCTGCATTACAGGCACCCCTTGGTCGACGGCATCTGCCCGGCCATGCGCGGGTCCAGCTCGACGGCCATGCGCAAGGCGCGGCCGAAGGCCTTGAACACCGTCTCGATCTGGTGGTGGGTGTTGCTGCCGCGCAGGTTGTCGATGTGCAGGCTGACCAGGGCGTGGTTGACGAAGCCCTGGAAGAACTCCTGGAACAGGTCGACGTCGAAGCCGCCGACCGTGGCGCGGGTGTAGGGCACGTTCATGGTCAGGCCAGGACGGCCGGAGAAGTCGATCACCACGCGCGACAGCGCCTCGTCCAGCGGCACGTAGGAGTGCCCGTAGCGGACGATGCCCTTCTTGTCACCGATGGCCCGGGCGAAGGCCTGGCCGACGGTGATGCCGACGTCCTCCACGGTGTGGTGGTCGTCGATGTGCAGGTCGCCCTTGCACTCGATATCCAGGTCGATCAGCCCGTGGCGGGCGATCTGGTCGAGCATGTGCTCGAGGAAGGGTACTCCGATGTCGAATCGGGCCTTGCCGGTGCCATCCAGATTGATGGAAACCTTGACCTGGGTTTCCAGGGTATTGCGCTCGACGGACGCCTTGCGTTCGGCCATTGCCAGCTCCACAGAATCACGGGCGGATATGAACGCGCATTATAGGCCGGGGCCACCCCGGCGGGCTACCGGCGCCGGCTGTGCCGCAGTTCGGAGCACGTCCCCGGCAAAAGGCATAAGATTCGCCCATCGTTCCGAGGAGTGCACCATGCCCGTCATTGTCGAAACCGTCGTCCAGCCCAGCGCGCAGGACCGTAGCGACCTGGAAAAGATCTACGCCGACGCCCCCGCCTGGCTGCTGGCCCCCTACCCCGACGCGGCCAGCCTGATCGACGCCGGCCTGGCCGGCGGCTGGCTGATCGCCGGGCGCTTCAACGCCCGCCTGCTCGGCGCCGCCTGGCTGCGCCAGGACGCCGACGGCTGGAACCTGTCGCACCTGTGCGTGCGCAAGATCACCCGCGGCCGCGGGGTCGGCCAGCGCCTGATCGCCGAGGCCCGCCAGCGTGCCGGCGAGACCTGCCAGCCCCTGCGTCTGCAGGCGCCGACCCGCCAGCTGGAAGTGCAGGCACTGGCACGCCGCCTGGACCTGGCCTTGGTCGACCTCACCGACTGAGGCGGCCGCGCGGGGAACCACCCCGCGCAATTGCCCTCCAACTCCTGCTGCAAGACCCGGCGCAAGCGTGCCGGGACTCTCCTTCGGCGCCGGAGCGATATACTTCGCCCCAGCCTCCGCATTGCACAAGGACTCGTCCGCCATGAAAACCTTCGGCAAGTTTCTCGGCCTGCTGCTGCTCGGCCTGCTGCTGGTCATAGTCGCGCTGGGCTTCGCCCTCACCCAGCTGTTCGACCCCAACGACTACAAGGATGAGATCCGCCAGCTGGCCCGCGACAAGGCCAATCTGGAGCTCGAGCTCAAGGGCGAGATCGGCTGGAGCCTGTTCCCCTGGCTGGGCCTGGAGCTGCACGACACCACCCTGGCCAGCGCCGCCAGCCCGCAGCAGCCGTTCGCCGACGTCGGCATGCTCGGCCTGTCGGTGCGCGTGCTGCCGCTGCTCAGCCGCGAAGTGCAGATGAGCGACATCCGCGTCGACGGCCTGACCCTGCGCCTCGAACGCGACGCCAAGGGCCGCGGCAACTGGCAGGACATCGGCCAGCCGGCCGCCAGCGGCGCGAAAACGCCCGCCGCCCAGACCCCGACCGGCGGCAGCGAGGCGCCCGCCGCGGCGACGACCGCGAGCAAGGCCGCCCCGGCGCTCAAGCTGGACATCGACAGCCTGGCGATGAGCAACGCGCGCATCGAATACCGCGACGCGCGCAGCGGCCAGCAGTACACCCTCGAAGGCCTCGATCTGCGCACCGGCGCGATCCGCGAGGGCGCCAGCATCCCGCTGACCCTCAAGGGCTACTTCGGCACCAACCAGCCGGTGCTGCGCGCCCGCGGCGAACTCACCGCCAGCCTGCGCTTCGACACCGCCCTCAAGCGCTACCAGCTGGAGAATGCCCAGCTCAAGGGCGAGGTTTCCGGCGAACCGCTGAACAATCAGACCCTCGCCTTCGACCTGCAGGGCCAGCTGCTCGCCGACCTCGCCGCCCAGGTCGCCGAATGGAACAGCCTCAAGCTGACCGCCAACCAGCTCAGCCTGCTCGGCGAGCTGAAGGTGCGCGAACTGGACAAGCAGCCCAAGCTCGAAGGCGGCCTGTCGATCGCCGAGTTCGACCTGCGCGCCTTCCTCACGGGCATCGGCCAGAGCCTGCCGCCGATGGCCGACGGCAACAGTCTCCAGCGCTTCGCCCTGGCCAGCCGCCTCAGTGGCAGCCCGAGCAGTCTGACCCTGCAGGACCTCAAGCTGCAGCTCGACGACAGCAGCTTCACCGGCCAGCTCGCGGTGACCGACTTCAGCCGGCAGAGCCTGCGCGCCCAGCTCAAGGGCAACCGCCTCGACCTCGACCGCTACCTGGCGCCGCCGAGCCAGCAAGCCGATGCCGCCAGCGCCAGCCGCAAGGCCGAAGTCAAGCAGGAGGTCGCCCAGGGTGCCGGCAACGGCAGCACGCCGCTGCCGAACCAGCCGACCAACCAGGCGTGGAGCGAGGAAAAACTGCTGCCTCTGGAGGCCCTGCGCAAGCTGGACGCCGAAGTCGCCCTCAGCCTCGGCCAGCTGACCCTGCGCAAGCTGCCGATCGACAGCGCCAGCCTCAAGTTCAAGGCCCAGGGCGGCCAGCTCACCCTCAACGAGCTGCGCGGCAACCTGTTCGACGGCCGCTTCGCCCTCAGCGGCAACCTCGATGCGCGCAGCGACGCACCGCAGCTGCAGCTCGCCCCCCAGCTCAACGACATCCCCCTGGAGCGCCTGCTCAAGACCCTCAAGCCGGAGGAAAAACCGCCGCTGCGCGGCAACCTGCAGCTGGACGCCAATCTCCAGGCCCGCGGCAACAGCGAGAAGGCGCTGATCGACAGCCTCGGCGGCAACGCCAGCTTTGTCATCGACGACGGCGCGCTGGCCGACGCCAACCTCGAGCAGCAGCTGTGCCGTGGCATCGCCACCCTCAACCGCAAGGTGCCGAGCCGCGAATTCACCGACAAGGACACCCCGTTCCGCGAACTGCGCGGCAGCCTGCTGCTGCGCAATGGCGTGGCCAGCAACCAGGACCTGCGCGCGCGCATCCCCGGCCTGACCGTCAACGGCAAGGGCAACATCGACCTGCGCGTGCTCGGCCTCGACTACCGCGTCGGCGTGGTGCTCGAAGGCGACCAGCGCGAGATGCCCGACCCGGCCTGCCAGGTCAACGAACGCTACGTCGGCATCGAATGGCCGCTGCGCTGCCGCGGCCCGCTGGAGCTGGGCGCCAAGGCCTGCCGCCTGGACCAGGACGGCCTCGGTAAGATCGCCGCCAAACTGGCCGGCGAGAAGCTGACCGAGAAGCTCGACGAGAAGCTCGGCGACAAGGTCAGCCCGGAACTCAAGGACGCCCTCAAGGGCCTGTTCCAGCGCTGACCCCCTCAGCCCAGGGCAATCGCACGAGCGCCGCGCTCCCCTTGTCCAGCCAGCGGGAGGCGATAGCGGTAGCTGCCAGCTCATGCGATTGCCCCACAGCCTGTGGGGACGATTCGACCGCCATGACCCTGTACCATGGCGGTCGAACTCCTCCTGCGATCCCCTGCCGCCCAGCCTATGACCGCTCCCGCCCCCACCGCCGACTTCGCCGCCCGCGTGCTCGCCTGGTTCGACCAGCATGGCCGCCACGACCTGCCCTGGCAGCAGGACATCAATCCCTACCGGGTGTGGGTGTCGGAAATCATGCTGCAGCAGACCCAGGTGGCCACCGTGCTCGGCTACTACCAGCGATTCATGTCCGCTTTACCGACGGTAGAAGCGCTGGCCGCCGCCAGCGCCGACGAGGTGCTGCACCTGTGGACCGGCCTCGGCTACTACAGCCGCGCGCGCAACCTGCACCAGACCGCGCGGATCGTGGTCGCCGAGCACGGCGGCGAGTTCCCGCGCGCGGTGGCGGCGCTCGCCGAGCTGCCCGGCATCGGCCGCTCCACCGCCGGCGCCATCGCCAGCATCAGCATGGGCCTGCGCGCGCCGATCCTCGACGGCAACGTCAAGCGCGTGCTGGCACGCTTTCTCGCCCAGGACGGCTATCCCGGCGAGATGCGGGTGGCCGCGCAGCTGTGGGACGCCGCCGAACGCCTGACCCCGCACGCGCGGGTCAACCACTACACCCAGGCGATGATGGATCTGGGCGCCACCCTGTGCACCCGCAGCAAGCCGAGCTGCCTGCTCTGCCCGCTAGCCGCCGACTGCCAGGCGCACCGCCTCGGCCGCGAAACCGACTACCCGCAGCCCAAGCCACGCAAGGCGCTGCCGCAGAAACACACCCTGATGCCGCTGCTGCACGACGGCGAGGGTGCCATCCTGCTCTACCGCCGGCCGGCCAGCGGCCTGTGGGGTGGCCTGTGGAGCCTGCCGGAACTGGCGCAGCGCGGCGAACTGGCCGAACTGGCCGCCCGCCACGGCCTGCGCCTGGGCAGCGAGCAGACCCTCGCCCCGCTGCGCCACACCTTCAGCCACTTCCAGCTGCACATCGAGCCGCTGCTGGTCGCTGCCGCCCGCCAAGGCCACGGCGTGGCCGAAGGCGACTGGCTCTGGTATAACCTCGCCAACCCGCCGCGCCTGGGCCTCGCCGCTCCGGTGAAGAAGCTGCTCAAGCGCGCGCAAGCCGAACTGCAGGGCCAGCCCGCCTAGGGTCCCCGCGCCCGCAGCATCCGGCCTCGCAGAGGCGCCTGCATGCGCCGCTCGCCACCCCGTTTCGAGGAGACAACGTATGACCCGCATGGTGATGTGCCGCAAGTACAACCAGGAACTCCCCGGCCTCGACCGCCAGCCCTTCCCGGGCGCCAAGGGCGAGGACATCTTCAACCACATTTCGCAGCAAGCCTGGAACGAATGGCAGAAGCACCAGACCATGCTGATCAACGAGCGCCGGCTGAACATGATGGACGCCGCCGACCGCAAGTTCCTCCAGGCCGAGATGGACAAGTTCTTCGCCGGCGAGGACTACGCCCAGGCCGAAGGCTACGTGCCGCCGAGCGAGTGAAGTCCGGCCAACAACCCTCCACCGCGGCCAAGTGCTTAAAAAAACTGATTTTTTCGCTGGCAGCAGTTGACGCTCCAGCGGGAAAGACGGTTTAATGCCGGCCGTTGTTGCCCAGGTAGCTCAGTCGGTAGAGCAGGGGATTGAAAATCCCCGTGTCGGCGGTTCGATTCCGTCCCTGGGCACCACTTATTTCAGGTGCCCAATCCCTGATATGCCCAGGTAGCTCAGTCGGTAGAGCAGGGGATTGAAAATCCCCGTGTCGGCGGTTCGATTCCGTCCCTGGGCACCACTGATTCAGTACGGAAAGCCCCGGCCATGTGCCGGGGCTTTCTGCATTCTGGCCGGCGAAAATCACCCTCAGGGCCTCGGCTTGAGTTCCCCGCAGTCCTCGCCCAGCCAGCGCGCGCGGGTTTCCATACGCGAGCTGCCGGCCTGACCGGCCGTGTTGAAGCGACTGTCGATACGGGTGACGAATTCGCGCTCGCTGACGAAGCGGGTCTCGCCCTGCCCTTCGGCATCCGGGCAACGGAAGCGGAATTTCCACAGCCGCTCGCTGCGCTCGGTGATCTCCTGGCTACAGCCGCTCTGCGCATCCTGCAGCGGCAGCTCCTGCGCCTTGACCTGGGCCTCGCTCAGGCACACGCGCAGGCCCTGGCCGCCGGCCTGGATGCCCTTCCCGGCCATAGCCTCCTCCAGCATCTGCCGCTGCTCGGCCGGCAGACTCTCCACCTGACCGAGCAGCTCCTGCATGGGCGGCAGCGGCTGACCATTGACCTGCATGTTGTCGCTGCTCAGCTCCCACAGCCCGGGGAGCACCTCCTGGGCCTGAGCCGGAGCTGCGGCGACCAGCAGACTGGCCGCCGCGGCCAGGCGGAACAGAGGTTTCATGGCGCACTCCTTTCAAGGTCGACTGCAGCAAGCCTAGCCAAAGCTCGGGCGTCTGCCGCGAGCATCAATACTCGACCACCGCAGCGCCACTGGCCGGCTGCGTCTGGCAGGCCAGCGTCCACAGCCTTCCGGCACCGACAGCGAATGGCAGCGCTGCACTGGCGGCTCCGCGCAGGGCGCGCGAATGCTCAGGAACCGCGCCTGCAGGTGCGGCGGCACGGCGAGCGCGGAGGTGGCGCCCCGACGGGCAGGCAGCCTGACAATACCCATACATTTTTTAAGGTTGGATTCAGCGCGGCGGCGGAGGATGGCGCCACACCGCTTCGGAGCCCCCCATGAAACGCCACGGCATCGCCCTGCTCCTCGTCCTGGCCAGCTCGCTGGCGCTGGCCGAATCCGCCTCCCTGCGCGCCAGCGGCGGCGCACCGCTCGTCCAGCCCGACGTCGTCACCGCCGGCGCATACACGCGAGCGCCGCAGCTCGAACTGCCCGCCGGTGCCGCGCAAAAGTGGCTGACCGAATGCGGCCGCTGCCACATGGCCTACCCGCCAGGCCTGCTGCCGGCCAAGGCCTGGGAGCGGCACATGAACAGCCTGAGCCATCACTACGGCAGCGACGCCTCCCTCGGCCCGGCCGAGGAGCAGGCGATCCGCGACTTCCTGCTGCTGGTCTCCAGCAACAACCGCCAGCCGCTGGAAGGCACCGTCAGCGCCGACGAGCAGCCGCGGATCACCGCGACCCGCTGGTTCAAGCGCAGGCACCATGCGGTCAGCGCCAAGCAGTTCGCCGGCAAATCGGTCGGCGGCGCCGGCAACTGCGCGGCCTGCCACCGCAAGGTCGCGCGCGGCTCGTTCGCCAAGGTGAAGATCCCGCGCTAGCGCGGCAGCAGGCGCAGCACCCCAACGCCTGCCAGTAGACGCCGAGCAGCGCCAGAGTGATCAGGCCGCCAGCGACGAGGATCGCCCACCAGGCGCGCGGCGAGAAGAACCGCGCAGCACCAGCGGCACGGACGATCGGACTGGCCGACCGGCCGCGCAGCGGCGACACTGCAGGGAGTGCGGCGGCTGGTCGCCGACCTGACAGGAGAATGCTCATGCGCTGGAAACGGGCGCGACGCAGCGACAACGTGGTGGACGCCCGCGGCCGTGGCGGCATGCACATCGGCAGCGGCAAACTCAGCCTGGGCGGCATCGCCGCCATCGTCATCATCGGCCTGCTGATGGGCAAGGATCCGCTGCAGATCCTCGGCCAGATCGGCGGCGAGCTGGTGCAGCAGCAGGTTCCCGGCGACAGCCAGCCAAGCACGGGCGCCGGCGACGAACACAGCGAGTTCGTCCGCGCCGTGCTTGGCGATACCGAGGACACCTGGCGCGCCCTGTTCCAGGACGCCGGCCAGCAATACCAGGAGCCCAAGCTGGTGCTGTTCAGCGCCAGCGTGCGCTCGGCCTGCGGCCTGGCCAGCGCGGCGGTCGGCCCCTTCTACTGTCCGGCCGACCGCCAGGTGTATCTCGACCTGCAGTTCTTCGCCGAGCTGGAGCAGCGCTTTGCCGCCGCCGGCGACTTCGCCCAGGCCTACGTGATCGCCCACGAGGTCGGCCACCACGTGCAGACCCTGCTCGGTGTCTCGGCCAAGGTCAACGCTGCCCGCCAGCGTGGCGCCACGATGGAGGGCGCCAACGGCCTGCTGGTGCGTCAGGAGCTGCAGGCCGACTGCCTGGCCGGGGTCTGGGCGCACCATGCCCAGCGCCGCCTCGACTGGCTGGAGCCGGGCGACCTGGAAGAGGCGCTGAACGCCGCCAACGCCATCGGCGACGACCGCCTGCAGCGGCATACCCAGGGCCAGGTGGTGCCGGACTCCTTCACCCACGGCACCTCGGCGCAGCGCGTGCGCTGGTTCAGGAACGGCTTCGACGCCGGCGACCCGGGCAGCTGCGACACCTTCAAGGCCGCGCGGCTGTAGGCTGGCCGCACTGCGCCTGCCCCTGCGCGCCGCCAGCCGAGCGTGCTCAGCCGAGCAGGCGCTGCAGCTCGGCGCAGTCGCGGGCGTACAGGTCGGTGAGTTCCGGCCAGGGGTTTTCCGGGTGGTTGACCAGCACGCTGCGCGCGCCGGCGGCCCGCGCACAGTTGAGGTCGTGGACGAAGTCGCCGACCATCGCCAGCTCGCCCGGTGCCACCGCCCAGCGCGCCGCCAGCTGCAGCAGGCCGTGCGGCTGCGGCTTGGGCGGCGCCTCGTCGCGACCGAGGATGTCGTCGACCACGAAGCAGTCGAGCAGGCCGATCGCCTCGAGGGTGAGCAGCGCCAGCGGTCGGGCGTTGCGGGTGAGGATGCCCAGCCGGCAGTCGCGGGCGTGCAGCGCGCGCACCAGCGCGCAGGCACCGGGTGCCGGGCGCGCGGCCTCGGCCAGCTCGCGCTCGTGGGCCAGCAGCCAGGCGTGCCGGGGCGCCGCCTCCTGCTCCGGCAAGGCCGCCAGGAAGGCGAGGATGTCGTCCTGCGGCGGAATCTCCAGCGCCCGGCGGATCGCCGCGAAGTCGTGCACGGCGATGGTCAGGGTGCCGTCCATGTCGAACACCCAGTGGCGCAGCTGCGCCAGGGCCGTCCCGCTGGGCATGGCCACGGCGTCAGGCCCAGTCGGCACGGTGGCGGATCAGGCCTTCCTGGGCCACCGAGGCGAGCAACTGCCCCGCCCGGTTGAAGATGTTGCCGCGGGTGAAGCCGCGGCCGTTGCCGGCCCAGGGGCTGTCCAGGGCATACAGCATCCACTCGTCGGCGCGCACGTCACGGCTGTGGAACCACAGCGAATGATCGAGACTGGCGATCTGCATCGAGCGCTGCCAGAAGGACACGCCATGGGGCAGCAGCGCGGTGGTCAGCAGGCCGAAGTCGCTGGCGTAGGCCATCAGGTACTTGTGCAGCGCCGGGTTGTCCGGCAGCGTGCCGGCGGCGCGCACCCACAGGTACTTGAACGGCGCACGCGCCTGCGGATGACCGGCATCGGCCGGGTCGACCGGGCGGATCTCGATCGGCATGTCGAAGAACAGCGGCTCGCGCATCCCCTCCGGACGCTCGTAACCGAGCGCGTTGCTCAGCTCCTGCTCGGAAGCCAGCTCCTCCGGCCCTGGCACGTCGGGCATGCTCGGCGTCTGGTGGCTGAAGCCCTCCTCCTCCTGCTGGAACGAAACGCTGCAGCTGTAGATCGGCCGGCCCTTCTGGATCGCCAGCACGCGGCGCGTGGCGAAGCTGCCGCCGTCGCGCACCCGGTCGACCTCGTAGACCACCGGCAGGGTGGCGTCGCCTGGGCGCAGGAAGTAGGCATGCATGGAGTGCATGTGGCGCTCGACCGCCACCGTCTGGCTGGCTGCCGACAGCGACTGGCCGATCACCTGGCCGCCGAACAGCTGGCGAAAGCCCAGATCCTGGCTGACGCCGCGGAACAGGTTTTCCTCGATGGTTTCCAGGCTGAGCAGGGCCACCAGCTCGTCGAGCACTTGGGTCATGCTGTCTCTCCTTCAGGCACGGCTGGGCGATCGCGCGCAGGCGCCGGCCGACGCTATTGAACAAGGGGCCGGCGGACGGCGGAGACGGACTGCGCCGCGCAGGCGGTTGACGAAATGGTAAAGGCTTTATGCCGGCACTGCCGAGCACTTTATGCGGGGCCGGCGGCCACCGGCACTCTGCCATTCGGCGCCGTGCGGCGCATAATGACGGATCCCTCCTCGCCTGCCGCCGATCATGCCGCTGCCCCTGGTCTATCACGACGACTACAGCCCGCCGTTTCCGGCCGAGCACCGCTTCCCCATGGAGAAGTTCCGACTGCTCCACGAGCACCTGCGCGGCACGGCCCTGGCAGCGGACTACCACGCGCCCGAGCTGTGCCCGCGGGACATCCTCGCCCTCGCCCACGCTCCAGCCTACATCGAGCGCTACCTGAGCGGCGAGCTGCCGCGCGAGGAACAGCGCCGCCTCGGCCTGCCGTGGAGCGCGGCGCTGGCGCGGCGCACGGTGCGCGCGGTAGGCGGCTCGCTGCTGACCGCCGAGCTGGCCCTCGCCCATGGCCTGGCCTGCAACCTCGCCGGCGGCACCCACCATGCCCATTACGACCATCCGTCCGGTTTCTGCATCTTCAACGACCTGGCGGTGATCGCCCGCTACCTGCTGGCCAGCGGGCGGGTGCACCGGGTGCTGATCTTCGACTGCGACGTACATCAGGGCGACGGCACCGCGCGCCTGCTGGAAGACTGCCGCGACGCGGTGACCGTGTCGTTGCACTGCGAGCGAAACTTCCCGGCCAGCAAGGCGCACAGCGACTGGGACATCGCCCTGGCCGCCGGCATGGGCGACGCCGAGTACCTGCAGACGGTCGACGAACTGCTCAACTACCTGCTGACCATCTACCAGCCCGACCTGGTGCTCTACGACGCCGGAGTCGACGTGCACAAGAACGACGCCCTCGGCCTGCTGGAGCTCAGCGATGCCGGCATCGCCGCGCGCGACCTGACGGTACTGCGCCATTGCCTGGGCCGCGACATCCCGGTGGCCGGGCTGATCGGCGGCGGCTACGACCGTGACCGCCAGGTGCTGGCACGCCGCCACGCCATCCTCCAGCACAGCGCCGCGCAGGTGTGGGAGGAATTCGGGCTGCGCTGAGGGCTCGGTCGTAGGGTAGAAGACTCGCGCAGCGATCTTCTACCACGCCCCGGACACCGGCCCCGACCAGGGCGGACAACGCTGCGCGGTTGTCCACCCTACACCTACCCTACAGGCAGCGATTCAGGTCGACAGGTACGACGAGCGGGTCAGCCCCAGGCGCAGGGCGTCGAGAAAGCGCGTGCGCTCGATGACGCTGAGGCTGGCGCTGGCGACCTTCTCGCGGTACAGCGACATCAGCTCGGCCGGCTCCAGGTGCACGTAGCGCAGCATGTCCTCGATGGTGTCGTGGGTCTCGATGCCGGCGTGGAACACGCTGCCATCGCCGCGCTGGTAGATGTTCACCGAATCGGTATCGCCGAACAGGTTGTGCATGTCGCCGAGGATCTCCTGGTAGGCGCCGACCAGGAACACGCCGAGCAGGTAGTCCTCGCCCTCGCGCAGCGCATGCACCGGCAGGCTGGTCTCGATGCTCTGCTCGTCGACGTAGTGCTTGATCTTGCCGTCGGAGTCGCAGGTCAGGTCCTGCAGCACCGCGCGGCGCTGCGGCTGCTCGTCGAGGCGGTGGATCGGCAGGATCGGCAGGATCTGGTCGATCGCCCAGGTGTCCGGCAGGCTCTGGAACACCGAGAAGTTGCAGATGTACTTGTCGGCCAGCTTGTCGTTGAGTTCGTCGAGCACCGCGCGGTGCGAGCGCTGGCGCGCCTGCAGCTGGTCGTACAGGCGCCGGCAGATGGCGAAGTAGCACTGCTCGGCCAGCGCCTTCTGCGCCAGCGACAGCTTGCCGGCGGAATACTGCGCGGCCGTCTCGCCGACGAAGTGGGTGGCGCGCCAGTAGGTCTCGGCGACCATCTCCGGATCGCTCGGGCCGAGCAGGTCGATCAGCGCCTGCAGCGTTTCCGGCTGCTCCCACGCCGGGTCGAGCGCCGGCACGCTGTCGTTGTGGCACTCGACGTCGGTGACCTGCATCACCAGCACCGCGTGGTGGGCGGTCATCGCCCGGCCGCTCTCGGAAAAGATGTGCGGGTGCGGCAGCTCCTGGCGGTCGCAGAACTCCTTGAGCATGTCGACCACCGTGGCGGCGTAGTCGTCCATGTCGTAGTTGATCGAGCTGGCGTTGCGCGAGTGGGTGCCGTCGTAGTCGACGCCGAGGCCGCCGCCGACGTCGACGTGGTCGACCGGCAGGCCGAGGGCGCGCAGCTCGCCGTAGTAACGGATCGCCTCGCGAAAGCCCTTGCGGTAGTCGGCGATGTTGGCGATCTGCGAGCCCATGTGGAAGTGCAGCAGGCGGATGCCCTGGTCGAGGCCGGCGGCGCGGAAGCGCTCGACCACCGCCAGCAGCTGGGCGGCGGACAGGCCGAACTTGGACTTCTCGCCACCGGTGTCGGCCCACTTCGAGGACGCCAGCGAGGACAGCCGCACGCGCAGGCCGATCTGCGGGGCGACGCCGAGGGCGGCGGCCTCCTCGATCACCAGCGCCACCTCGGACTCCTTCTCGATGACGATGAACAGGTTGTGGCCGAGGCGCTGGCCGATCAGCGCCAGGCGGATGAACTCGCGGTCCTTGTAGCCGTTGCAGACGATGGTGCCGCCCTTGGGCGCCAGCGCCAGCACCGCCATCAGCTCGGGCTTGGAGCCGGCCTCCAGGCCAATGGCGACGTTATCGGTGGCGATGATGTTCTCCACCACCGCCTCCTGCTGGTTGACCTTGATCGGGTACAGCGCGGTGTAGCGGTTGCCGTAGCCGAGACGGGCGATGTTGGCGTCGAAGGCGCCGGTGAGCTGGCGCACGCGATCCTGGAGGATGCCGGGGAAGCGCACCAAGAGCGGCAGCGACAGCCCGGAGGCGCGCAGCTGACCGACCAGATCGTGCAGGTCGATCGGCGCACCGTCGGGGCCGTGCGGACGCACCTCGACGTTGCCGGCCTCGTTGATCGCGTAGTAGCCGGCGCCCCAGTGGCGGATGCCGTAGACGCGGCGGCTGTCGACCACGCTCCACTCGCTGCTTGCCGTCTTGCCTTTTGCCATGTCCCTGCTCTCCTTGATCGTGCGAGTTCGATGCCGCCACCTGGGGGTAGCAGCCACGCTGCCTCAGGGCCAGGAAGACCTCTCCCCGCGCCCATTCACGGGCGCGGGGCGGCACTCAACCGCCTGACTTCTTCGCCTTGAAGCCGCGCCGGGTCAGTTCGGCGAGCAGCAGCTCGACGTGCTCGCCCTGGATCTCGATCACCCCGTCCTTGAGCGCGCCACCGGTGCCGCAGCGCTTCTTCAGCGCCGTGGCCAGTTCCTTGAGTTCCTCGCCGACCAGCGGCACGCCGCTGACGGTGGTCACCGTCTTGCCGCCGCGCCCCTTGCTCTCGCGGCGCACCCGGGCGATGCCGTCGCCCTCCGCAAGCACCGGCTGGCCGCAGATGCACTCGCCCACCGGCTTGCCGCAGTCCGGGCAGTGCCGGCCGGCGTCGGTGGAATAGACCAAGCCGCCGAGGGCGGCGAAGGAGGAAGACTTCTTGCTCACAGTATGACTCTTGGAATAGCTGCAGCTGACGGCACGCACGGCGTACGGACATCAATGAGAAGGGGCGTGCGCACCAGCACGCCCGGGTATGAGTCGGAGTGTAACGGCAAAGCTGGCAAATGCTAATGCCAGCTAAACCTCAATTATCTGGCCGCCCATGCTCGCGCCTACCAGCTGCCATAGGGCACCCCGTGGGTCTCGATGTAAGTTCTCGAAGTATCGGAGAGCGGGTAATGCTCCCCCTCCGTGAGGCCGTCATAGGGCCCCAGCTTGCTGACCGCCCCCTCGAAACGGCCGACTTCCAGCGGCTCGAGACAGGGTCCCTGCAGCCAGACCTTGGCGATACCACCCGGTGCCAGGCCGATGGTGAGCATGTAGCGATAGCCGGTCAGCACCTCCTTGCCCCAGTCGCTCGCCCAGGGACATTTGGGGGATACCTTGGTTTCCATCGCCTCCCGCACCCACGCCGGGATATTGATGCGCACGTTGTAGGTCTGCGGCTCCACCAGCGACTGCCAGTGCACGAAGACGATCTCCGGCAGGTCGATGCCCGGCAGGCTCTTGCCAGAGCCTGCACCGACCCGCTGTGGCCAGCCGTGCGGTTCGCCGCTGTTGTCCGGCGGAGTGAGAATCGACACTACGCCGGCATGTACCCGCTCGAACACCAGGCCACGGCGGTCGACCACGTCGACGCTTTCCACCCATACCTCCATGTAGTCGGGTGCCAGCAGGCCGACGTACCAGGCCCGGTAAGGCAGGCGCGGCTGGCTGCCCGTAGCGCAGGCGCTCAGGCTCAGCAGCAGGGCGAGCAGCAGGCGCTTCATTGCAGGTAGCCCTTCTGCGGCCGGTTGTTGAACACCAGCCGCGCATTGGGGGCCGGCTTGTGTACCAGCAGCCCAGCGCTGGGCGTCCAGTGTGCGGACAGATGGATATAGCGGGCCTGCAGGAAGGCGTTGTCCTCGGCGGTCAGCGTATCGGCAGCGCCGCGGGCGTAGGCCATGATCTTCGCGGCGATCGGCTGAAGATCGACCGGAATACGCAACTGAGGGGCACGCTCATTGATGGGCTTGAAGGGCACGCTGTGCTGCTCGGCCAGATCACGCATCACCCGCAGGTAGATCAGCGACAGCTCCCCGCGTACCCGGCGGCGGATGGCCAGCGCGGCATGTACCCGCTGTTCGTCGACAGGTGCGGCGCGCTGATCGTGGAATAACGGAGTCGTCCAGCAGTCCACGCGCAGCTCGCCGTCGCCGGGCAGGCCACGTTGCAGCCAGGCCTGCCCCTCGCGCTCGGTGTCCCGCCAGGCCGCGGTGCGCTCGGGCGCATGACCCTGCGGGACGATGGAAGTCCGGGTACGGCTGAGCAGCAGGCGTTCTTCCATCTGCGGCGGGTAGCCGCCGCCGAGATCCGAGTGGACGCCGGGCAGGCTGATCTCCTCATGGCCGGCGTCATCTTCCGGGCCAGCGCGCACGCTGTTCAGGGAAAAGTTCCAGCGCCGCTCGTCGCGGGCGGTCAGCTGCAGCACCTTGCGCGCGCAGCCCGGCGGCAGGTAGAGGTTGACCCCGGGGTTGTGGTCGTCGGCCGGACTGGCATCCATTCGGGTCAGGTCAGCGATCGCCGCCACGGTGTCGAACAGGCCGATGAAGTTGATGCGCACCGCCGACCAGCCAAATCTGGTGGAAAAACCGGGTGTCTGCGGCCCCAGCAGCCCGCCCAGCACACCGGCGGTGCCCTTAAGCACCTCGTTGGCGAAGTGCCGCGCCGAGGCGGCGCCGCGGCTGAAGCCGAAGATATCGAACTCGATGGCGTCTATCTGCAGCGCGGGGTTATTGGACAACAGCAGAAGCAACTGTGCTTGGATCGCCGCGGGGCTCTCCGCCACCCGCGCCAGCACCCCGGTCGCCCCCAGCCCGGTGCCCTGGCTGAAGCGCGAATCGCTGCCGCCGCTGCGGGTGCCAACGCCCTCCAGATAGACAGCCAGGTGAGCAGTCTGGGCATCGCCTGGCAGCACCTGATCGCTTTCGTCGTGATACAGCTGATACAGCAACGCCACATTGCTCGGCGCATTGCCATAGCTGTTGTCGGGCAGACGGTCGAAGCGACCGTCGCTGTTGCTGTCCCGATAGCCGTGGGCGGTGCAATGAGCGGTGGTTTCCGCCAGGGAGCGTTCGTCCATCAGCTCGCGGTCGTCGCGGCGGCAGCGCTCGGTGAGCGCGGCGTTGGCCAGGTTGTTGCCGGTGCCGTCGAAGAACACCCCGATGCGCAGGACGATGCCCTGCCGGGTAGTGTCCTCCAGCTCCTCCTCTTCGTCCTCTTCCTCCAGCTCCGCCGGCACCGGATCGCCGGGCTCCTCCCGCCAGTCATGCGCCAGCTCGGGCTCAGCCCTGCCTGTCGGTCGTGGTGCAGCCGGCGGCGCGGGCGTCGACGGCCAGCCTGAGAGCGGAACGGGAGCCTCGAAAGATGCCGGCGTGAAACCGCTGCCGACGATCACCGTACCCGAGCCGCCGATCACGACATTGCCATGGCTGCCGAGACTGCCCTGGGTCGCCAGCGGCCGACCGTTGATCAGCACGTTGGGCACCAGGTTGCCGGTCAGGATGCTGCCGCACGCGGTGGGATCGCCGGCGCGGGCGGCCGGTTGGCCCTCGAACAGCACATCGGGCGACCCGTCGACGATCGGGTTGTTGCCGTGCCCCGGCAACGGGCAGGCGGTGGGGTCGCCCTGGCGGGCGGCAGGTTTTCCATTGGCGGACATGACCGATCTCCCTATCGGTGGTATCGCCACAACCATGCCGCAACAGGCGCCGGCGGACAAACCGCAGGAGCGGTTTCATGCACCGGATCACGCCAGCAGGCCTGACTGCGCAAGGACTTGCACAGTCAGGCAGTCCTCAGACAGCCTGCATGAACTCTCTGCCCAGTGCCCGCCCTTCGGCTCGAACAAAGGGCAGCACGCAGATCAACCCTGCTCGAGCAGCTGGCGCAGGTCGATGATCGCGGCGTTGGCGCGCGAGATGTAGTTGGCCATCACCAGCGAGTGGTTGGCGAGGATGCCGAAACCGTCGCCGTTGAGGATCATCGGGCTCCACAGCGGTTCCTGGGCCGCCTCCAGCTCGCGGATGATCTGCCGCACGCCGACCGTGGCGTTCTTCTTCGCCAGCACGTCGGCGAAATCGACCTCGATGGCGCGCAGGAAGTGCGACAGCGCCCAGGCCTGGCCGCGCGCCTCGTAGAACACGTTGTCGATCTGCAGCCAGGGCGTCTTGACGATCTCCTCGCTGCCGCTGGGAATGGCGCCGTTGACGTCGGTGTTCAGGCGCATCTGGCCGACGCTGGCGGACAGGCGCTGCGACAGCGAGCCGAGGCGGGTCTCGACGTCGGTCAGCCAGTTGCGCAGGTTGTCGGCGCGGGCATAGAACTGCGCCTGGGTCTGGGTGGGATCGCCGAGGCGCTTCTGGAAGCGGGTCAGCGAACGGATGGCGTCGCGGTATTCCTGCTCGCTGGCCGGCAGCGCCCAGCTGTTGCTGTCGAAATGGAACTTCGGCTCGGCCTTGGCCAGGTCGGCGTCCTCGGTGGACTGCGACTGCGAGCGGGCGAAGTCCTTGCGCAGGGCGCGGGCCAGGTCGCGCACCTGCACCAGCACGCCGTATTCCCAGTTGGGCATGTTGTCCAGCCACAGCCCCGGTGGAGCGAGGTCGTTGGACAGGTAGCCGCCCGGCTTGTCGAGCAGGGTGCCGGCCACGCTCTTCAGGGTTTCCACCGTGGTGTAGCCGGTCACCATCTTGACCTGGGCCTGTTCCGCAGTGGCCTGGGCCTGCTGCTGCACCGGGAACAGTTCGGGCTCGATGCTCCAGTACCAGCCGACCACCAGCGCGCCGAGCAGGTAGACGCCGACCACGCCACCGACCGCCCGGCTGGCCCAGATGCCGCCGAAGTAGCTGCTCGCGCCTTCCACCGAGTCATCGACACTGTCGCGCATGGCGCCGACCTTCTTCTTCCAGTCCAGCATGGATTTGTCCTTACTCACCGAGAAACAATTTCAGGCTGGCAGCCGCGCGCGGCGGGCTGCACATTGCCTTGCACTATAAAGCATGAAAAGCACGGCCGCGCCGACCGTCGGCAGAAAAGCACGCCAGTCTGCCGCAGTCCGGTCACGCGCCCCTTTCCGCTATCATGCCCGCCTCCCCGAACGAGAGACTGCAATGCATCGCCTGTTCCTCCTGCTCGTGCTGCTGTTCACCCTGCCCGCCAGCGCCGGCCTGTTCGACAGCCGCCCGGCCCCGCTCCTCGGTGGCGCCGCGCTGAACAACAGCAGCGACTTCCTGCCGGTCGCCGAGGCCTTCAAGCTCAGTCTGGTCGAGGCCGATGACCAGCGGGTGAAGCTGCGCTTCGTCAATGCCGAGGGCTACTACCTGTACCGCCACCGCTTCCAGGTGGCGAGCGAGCCGGCCGGCCTGGTCGGCGGCGAACTGATCCTGCCGGCCGGCCAGGCCAAGCACGACGAGTACTTCGGCGACGTCGAGGTGTACTACGGGGTGACCGACCTGGAGGTGCCGATCGCCAACCCGTCCGGCCAGGCCTTCACGTTGCGGGTGAGCTACCAGGGCTGCGCCGACCTGGGCCTGTGCTATCCGCCGGAAACCGCCGTGCTGCGCATCGACGGCAACGCCGCTTCCGGCTCGGCCAGCCCCGCGGTTGCCGCATCCGCCGGCAGCGGCCCAACAGCCTGGCAGTGGAGCGAGGTGGCGCTGTTCTTCCTCGCCGGCCTCGGCCTGACCTTCACCCCCTGCGTGCTGCCGATGCTGCCGATCCTCACCGGCGTGGTGCTGCGCGGCCAGGTCGGCGGCGCCCGCGGCCTGGCGCTGTCGCTGGCCTACGTGCTGCCGATGGCCGCCTGCTTCGCGGTGCTCGGCGCGCTGATGGGCCTGTTCGGTGCCGAGCTCAACCTGCAGGCCCGCCTGCAGTCGCCCTGGGTGCTGGTGCCCTTCGCGCTGTTCTTCAGCGCCTTCGCCCTGGCCATGTTCGGCGTCTACGAACTGCGCCTGCCGGCCTTCGTCCGCGAGCCGCTGGACCGCATGGCCGGCCACGCCCGCGGCGGCTCGCTGCTCGGCGCGGCACTGCTCGGCGTGCTCTCCAGCCTGCTGGTATCGCCCTGCGTCACCGCGCCGCTGGCCGGCGCACTGCTGTACATCAGCGCCAGCGGCGACGCCCTCGGCGGCGGCCTCAAGCTGTTCGCCCTCGGCCTCGGCATGGGCGCGCCGCTGGTGCTGTTCGCCACCGGCGGCAACGCCCTGCTGCCGCGCGCCGGGGTGTGGATGGTGACGGTGCGCAACACCTTCGGCGTGCTGCTGCTGGCGGTGGCGATCTGGCTGCTCGAGCGCATCCTGCCCGGCCAGCTCAGCCTGGCGCTGTGGGGCCTCTTGGCCGGCGGCGTGGCGCTCAACCTCGGCGCGCTGGAAATGGTGCCCAAGACCCACCGCCAGCGCGTGGCCCAGCTGTTCGGCCTGCTCCTGCTGGTCTACGCGCTGGCCGCCTGGGTCGGCGCGCTGCGCGGCGAGTCCGACCCGCTGCGCCCGTTCGGCCACCCGGCCATTGCCACAGTGACAGCGCCGGGCAACCCGGTAGCCCACGCCGGCTGGCAGACCATCAGCACCCCGGCCGAGCTGGACGCTGCCTTCGCTGCCGCGAGGAGCGCTGGCCAGCCGCTGCTGCTCGACTGGTACGCCGACTGGTGCATCAGCTGCAAGGTGATCGAGCGCGAGGTGCTGCAGGCGCCGGCCGTGGCCCCGCAGCTGGCCGCCTGGCGTCTGGTGCGCTTCGACATGACCGAAAGCCGCGCCGATCAGCGCGCCCTGCTCGACCGCTACCGGCTGTTCGGCCCACCGGCGCTGCTGCTGTTCGCCGCCGACGGCAGCGAATGGAGCGACCTGCGGATGATCGGCGAAACCGACGCGGCCAGCTTCGCGGCGGTGCTGGAAAAGGCGGCGCAGCGCCTCTGAACGGACGTCTCCGGTCATCGTCAGCCATCATGCGGCCATCTACGGCAAAAAAACGGCTGCTGGACAGGCGGTCGGTTTTTCCGGCATATTCCGGCAGCTTTTTCCGAACCTCCCTCTGACAGGACGCACGCATGGCCACCTTCCTGGTTCTGCACGGCCCCAACCTGAACCTGCTGGGCACCCGCGAGCCGGGCGTCTACGGCGCCACCACGCTCGCCGACATCAACAGCGACCTGGAGGCCCGTGCCCGTGCCGCCGGCCATCACCTGCAGCACCTGCAGAGCAATGCCGAGTACGAACTGATCGAGCGCATCCACGCCGCCCGCGGCGAAGGTGTCGACTTCATCATCATCAATCCGGCCGCTTTTACCCATACCAGCGTCGCATTGCGTGACGCGTTGCTGGCGGTGAGCATCCCATTCATCGAAGTTCACCTGTCGAACGTGCACAAGCGCGAACCCTTTCGCCATCACTCCTACTTCTCCGACGTAGCGGTAGGCGTGATCTGCGGGCTCGGCGCCAGCGGTTACCGCCTGGCACTGGAAGCCGCAATCGAACAACTGCAACGCCCCTGACCTCTTTTGGAGCGCCCTGATGGACATTCGTAAAGTCAAGAAACTGATCGAACTGCTGGAAGAGTCCGGTATCGACGAGCTGGAAATCTGTGAAGGCGAAGAGTCGGTACGTATCAGCCGCCACAGCAAGCAGCCGCAGTACGCCGCCCAGCCGATGTACGCCCCGGCTCCGGCACCGGCTCCGGTCGCTGCCCCGGCTGCCGCTCCGGCCGCTGCCGCCGCCCCGACTGCTCCGGCGCTGAGCGGCCACGTGGTGCGCTCGCCGATGGTCGGCACCTTCTACCGCGCCTCCTCGCCGACCTCCGCTTCGTTCGTCGAAGTCGGCCAGACCGTGAAGAAGGGCGACATCCTGTGCATCGTCGAAGCGATGAAGATGATGAACCACATCGAGGCCGAAGCCAGCGGCACCATCGGCTCGATCCTGGTGGAAAACGGTCATCCGGTCGAATTCGACCAGCCGCTGTTCACCATCGTCTAACACGCGGAGATTCCTGCGATGTTGCAAAAAGTCCTGATTGCCAACCGCGGCGAGATCGCCCTGCGCGTGCTGCGCGCGTGCAAGGAACTGGGCATCAAGACCGTGGCTGTGCACTCGACTGCCGACCGCGACCTGATGCACGTCTCCCTCGCCGATGAATCCGTGTGCATCGGCCCGGCGTCCGCGACCCAGTCGTACCTGAGCATCCCGGCGATCATCGCCGCTGCCGAGGTGACCGGCGCCGACGGCATCCACCCCGGCTACGGCTTCCTCGCCGAGAACGCCGACTTCGCCGAGCAGGTGGAGAAGTCCGGTTTCGCCTTCATCGGCCCGACCGCCGACGTGATCCGCCTGATGGGCGACAAGGTGTCGGCCAAGGACGCCATGAAGGCGGCCGGCGTGCCGACCGTGCCCGGCTCCGACGGCCCGCTGCCGGAAGACGAGGCCGAAGCCCTGGAGATCGCCCGCCAGGTCGGCTACCCGGTGATCATCAAGGCCGCCGGTGGCGGCGGTGGTCGCGGCATGCGCGTGGTGCACAAGGAAGAGGATCTGATCTCCTCGGCCAAGCTGACCCGTACCGAAGCCGGTGCCGCCTTCGGCAACCCGATGGTCTACCTCGAGAAGTTCCTGACCAATCCGCGTCACGTGGAAATCCAGGTACTCGCCGACGGCCAGGGCAACGCCATCCACCTGGGCGATCGCGACTGCTCGCTGCAGCGCCGTCACCAGAAGGTGATCGAGGAAGCCCCAGCCCCGCTGATCGACGAGACCGCGCGCCGCAAGGTCCAGGCCCACTGCGTGCAGGCGTGCATCGACATCGGCTACCGTGGCGCCGGCACCTTCGAGTTCCTCTATGAAGACGGCCACTTCTACTTCATCGAGATGAACACCCGCGTGCAGGTGGAACACCCGGTCACCGAGATGGTCACCGGCGTCGACATCGTCAAGGAGATGCTGCGCATTTCCGGCGGCGAGAAGCTGTCGATCAAGCAGGAAGACGTGGTGATCCGCGGTCACGCCGTGGAATGCCGGATCAACGCCGAAGACCCGCGCACCTTCATGCCCAGCCCCGGCAAGGTCAAGCACTTCCATGCCCCGGGCGGCAACGGCGTGCGCGTCGACTCGCACCTGTACGACGGCTATGTGGTACCGCCGTACTACGACTCGCTGATCGGCAAGCTGATCACCTTCGGCGCCAGCCGCGACGAGGCGCTGGGCCGCATGCGCAATGCCCTCGACGAGCTGATCGTCGACGGCATCAAGACCAACGCCCCGCTGCACCGCGACCTGGTCCGCGACGCAGGCTTCTGCAAGGGCGGCGTCAACATCCACTACCTGGAAAAGAAACTGGGTATGGACAAGCACTGAGTCTGACTCGCTGCTTGCACAGAGGCCGCCTTCGGGCGGCCTCTGTCGTTTCCGCCGCCCCTCCAGTAAGCTTGCCCGCCTTCGCCCGCCCATCTTCAAGAGGCCTCCGCCATGCCCTGGCTGCAAGTCCGACTCGCCATCACTCCCCACCAGGCCGCCGTGCTGGAAGACCAGCTGCTGGAGCTGGGCGCGGTCTCGGTGACCTTCATGGACGCCGAGGACCAGCCGATCTTCGAGCCGGACCTGGGCACCACCCCGCTGTGGACCCACACCCACCTGCTCGCCCTGTTCGAGGACGGCACCGACACCGACGCGGTGCTCGCCCACCTCAAGCTGCAGCGCGGCGGCGAGCTGCCCGAGTACCAGGTCGAGCGCATCGAGGACCAGGACTGGGAGCGCAGCTGGATGGACAACTTCCAGCCGATGCGCTTCGGCCGCCGCCTGTGGATCGTGCCGAGCTGGCACGAGGCGCCGGAGCCCGACGCGGTCAACCTGCTGCTCGATCCGGGCCTGGCCTTCGGCACCGGCACCCACCCGACCACCGCGCTGTGTCTGGAGTGGCTGGACGGCCAGCAGCTGGGCGGCTGCCGGGTGCTCGACTTCGGCTGCGGCTCGGGCATCCTCGGCATCGCCGCCCTGCTGCTCGGCGCCGAGTCGGCGCTCGGCACCGACATCGACCCGCAGGCGCTGGAGGCCTCGCGCGACAACGCCGGGCGCAACGGCCTGCCGGCCGAGGCCTTCCCGGTCTACCTGCCCGAGCAGCTGCCGCAGCAGCCGGTCGACGTGGTGGTCGCCAACATCCTCGCCGGCCCGCTGGTGCAGCTGGCGCCGACCATCACCGCGCTGGTCAAGCCGGGTGGCCGCCTGGCGCTGTCCGGCATCCTCGCCGAGCAGGCCGAGGAAGTGCGCGACGCCTACGCCGCCGCCTTCGACCTCGACCCGACCGCGGTCAAGGACGGCTGGGTACGCATCAGCGGCGTGCGCCGCTGACCCCCGCGCGAGGCGCAGCCGGGGCGCTCCGGCTGCGCTAGAATGAGCATCTGACCTGTTCCGGATTGCCGCAGCATGACCGAGTCGTTCGTCACCCAATGTCCGCACTGCCAGACCCGCTTCCGCGTCACCCGCGCGCAGCTGGGCATGGCTCGTGGCGCCGTGCGCTGCGGCGCCTGCCTGCAGGTGTTCAACGCCGCCGAGCAGCTGGCCGGCGAACGGGCGGCCAGCCCGGCAGCAGTGCCGGACAGCACAGCGCGCGCGCCGCACAGCATGGTGCAGAACGCGGTCGCGGCGAGCGACGTGCGCGCGGCCGTGGGCGGCGCCCTGGCTGGCGGCGCGGCGGGCGCCCTGGCCAGCAGCGCCCTCGACCAGGATGCCGGCACCTACGCCGAGCCGGCTGGCTACCAGCCCGCACCGCCCCTGCCGGCGGACGACGTCAGCCCAGCCGCAGCGCCTGCGGCACCGGCACCGGCACCGGCACCAGTCGACGACACCCTGTGGATCCACGACGATCTCGACCTCGACGATCTCGATCTCGACGAGGAGTTCGACAAGCTCGACGAGGACAGCTTCGAGCTGAGCAGCGAGTTCCGCGACTACCAGCCGCCGGAGAATCCACTGCTCGGCTCCTTCGGCGCGGCAGCGGACAACCGGCGCGATCCCCACGACGAAAGCTGGGTCGAAGCCCTGCTCAACGACCAGCCGGCAGCCAAGGTCCCGCCGAGCGCGCCGAGCAGCCTGCGTGCGGAGCCGAGCCTCAGCGACGAGCTGCCGCTGGAGCTGGACAACGGCGACCAGGACCTGGCCGAATTCGCCGATGACGCCGAGGAAGCCGCGCGACACCTCGACGGCGGCCTCAGCGCCGAGCGCGACGAGCCGATCACCGTCAGCGCCGCGGCCGCCAGCCTGGCGGCGGCAGCCGCCGCCGGCAGCACGCGGCGCAGCGAACCGCGCCTGCGCGACGAAGGCCTGCTCAGCCTCAGCGACGAACCGCTGCAGCTCGACTGGCAGCCGCAGCAGGGACCGGGCTGGGCCCGCCGCCTGCTCTGGCTGCTGCTGATCCTGCTGGCCCTCGGCGGCCTGGCCGGCCAGTACGTCTACTACCACTTCGACGAGCTGGCCCGCGACGACCGTCTGCGCCCCTGGTTCGACAAGGTCTGCCCGCTGCTCGGCTGCGAGTTGCCGCCGCGGGTCGACGTCAGCCTGGTGAAGAGCAGCAACCTGACCGTGCGCAACCACCCGACCCATCCCGGCGCACTGACCGTGGACGCGATCATCTACAACCGCGCCACCTTCAGCCAGCCGTTCCCGCTGCTCGAACTGCGCTTCGAGGACATCAACGGCCAGCCGCTGGCCAGGCGCAGCTTCAAGCCCGGCGAGTACCTCGCCGGCGAGCTGGCCGGGCGCACCGACATGCCGCCGCAGACGCCGATCCACATCTCCCTGGAGATCGTCGACCCCGGCACCCGCGCGGTGAACTACAGCCTGGGCTTCCACTCGCCGGACTGAGATGCAGCGGGCGCTGTTCAAAAAATACTCAGAACAGTCTTTAACCGCACCTGCGGAGCGGGTATCATCGCCACCCTTTTCCAGCAGCTGATTTGCCCCTGCGGCAGGGATACCCCATGTCGGTGGTTCGCATCGGCCCTTACACGCTCCCCAATCGGGTGATCCTGGCTCCCATGGCCGGCGTCACCGATCGTCCGTTCCGCCAACTGTGTCGCCGTCTCGGCGCCGGCCTGGTGGTGGCCGAAATGCTCACCAGCGACGTGAGCCTGTGGCACAGCCGCAAATCGCGCCTGCGCATGCTCCACGCCGGCGATCCCGAGCCGCGCTCGGTGCAGATCGCCGGTGGCGATGCACAGATGCTCGCCGAGGCGGCACGCCGCAACGTCGACCTGGGCGCGCAGATCATCGATATCAACATGGGTTGTCCGGCCAAGAAGGTGTGCAACAAGGCCGCCGGCTCGGCGCTGATGAAGGACGAAAAACTGGTGGGCGAAATCCTCGATGCCGTGGTCGCTGCCGTCGACGTGCCGGTGACCCTGAAGATCCGCACCGGCTGGGACCGCGACAACCGCAACGGCGTGACCGTCGCGCGGATCGCCGAGCAGGCCGGCATCGCCGCCCTGTCGGTGCACGGCCGCACCCGCGCCGACCTGTACACCGGCGAGGCCGAGTACGCCACCATCGCCGCGATCCGCGAGGCGGTCAGCCTGCCGTTGTTCGCCAACGGCGACATCGACTCGCCGCACAAGGCCCGCGCCGTGCTCGACGCCACCGGCGCCGATGCGGTGATGATCGGCCGCGCCGCCCAGGGCCGGCCGTGGATCTTCCGCGAGATCGACCATTTCCTGCAGACCGGCGAACTGCTGGCCGGGCCGCCACTCGAGGAGGTCGAGCGCATCCTCCTCGAGCATCTGGCCGAGCTGCATGCCTTCTACGGCGAGGTGATGGGCGTGCGCATCGCCCGCAAGCACGTCGGCTGGTATCTGGCCACTCTGCCCGGTGCCAGGGATTTTCGTAACGACTTCAATCGCCTGGACTGTCCGCACGCCCAGCACGAGCAGGTGCGCGGCTTCTTCGCCAGGCAAAGGGACATCTGCAGAGGGACGGCCGCATGACGACCCTGACCGAGAATTTAGTGAGTGGAACGACTGCCGTGAGCGACAACGCCAACCTGAAACAGCACCTCATCGCCCCCAGCGAGGAGCGTCAGACCCTGCGCGACAGCGTGGAGCAGGCCCTGCACAACTACTTTGCCCACCTCGACGGCCAGCCGGTGACCGACGTCTACAATCTGGTGCTGTCGGAGGTCGAGGCGCCGCTGCTGGAGACCGTGATGCGCTACGTCAAGGGCAACCAGACCAAGGCCTCCGAACTGCTCGGCCTGAACCGCGGCACCCTGCGCAAGAAGCTCAAGCAGTACGACCTGCTCTGACCCTATCCGCTCGAAAGGAGGCGGCCGACCGCCTCCTCTTCTGTCCAATCCTGTCCTGATGGAATCCGAGATGACCGACCAGACCACCCGCCTCCCCGTCCGCCGCGCGCTGATCAGCGTGTCCGACAAGACCGGCGTCGTCGACTTCGCCCGCGAACTCGCCGCCCTCGGCGTCGAGATCCTCTCCACCGGCGGCACCTTCAAGCTGCTGCGTGACAACGGCGTCAATGCCGTCGAAGTGGCCGACTACACCGGCTTCCCGGAAATGATGGACGGCCGGGTGAAGACCCTGCATCCGAAGATCCACGGCGGCATCCTCGGCCGTCGCGACCTCGACGGCGCGGTGATGGCCGAGCACGGCATCCAGCCGATCGACCTGGTCGCGGTCAACCTCTACCCGTTCGCCGCCACCGTGGCCAAGCCCGGCTGCACCCTGCCGGACGCCATCGAGAACATCGACATCGGCGGCCCGACCATGGTTCGCTCGGCGGCCAAGAACCACAAGGACGTCGCCATCGTGGTCAACGCCGGCGACTACGCCGGCATCGTCGAATCCCTGAAGAGCGGCGGCCTGACCTACGCCCAGCGCTTCGACCTGGCGCTCAAGGCCTTCGAGCACACCGCCGCCTACGACGGCATGATCGCCAACTACCTGGGCACCGTCGACCAGAGCGCCGCGACCCTGTCCACCGAAGGCCGCAGCGAGTTTCCGCGCACCTTCAACAGCCAGTTCATCAAGGCGCAGGACATGCGCTACGGCGAGAACCCGCACCAGAACGCGGCCTTCTACGTCGAGGCCAACCCGGCCGAGGCCAGCATCGCCACCGCCAAGCAGCTGCAGGGCAAGGAACTGTCCTACAACAACGTGGCCGACACCGACGCCGCGCTGGAGTGCGTGAAGAGCTTCACCAAGCCGGCCTGCGTGATCGTCAAGCACGCCAACCCGTGCGGCGTCGCCGTGGTCCCGGAGAACGAGGGCGGCATCCGCAAGGCCTACGACCTCGCCTACGCCACCGACAGCGAGTCCGCCTTCGGCGGCATCATCGCCTTCAACCGCGAGCTGGACGGCGAGACCGCCAAGGCCATCGTCGAGCGCCAGTTCGTCGAGGTGATCATCGCCCCGAGCGTGTCCGCCGAGGCCCGCGAAGTGGTCGCCGCCAAGGCCAACGTGCGCCTGCTGGAATGCGGCCAGTGGCCGGCCGAGCGCATCGCCGGCCTGGACTACAAGCGCGTCAACGGCGGCCTGCTGGTGCAGAGCCGCGACATCGGCATGATCACCGAGGCCGACCTCAAGGTGGTCACCCAGCGCGCGCCGAGCGAGCAGGAAATCCACGACCTGATCTTCGCCTGGAAGGTGGCCAAGTTCGTCAAGTCCAACGCCATCGTCTACGCCAAGAACCGCCAGACCGTCGGCGTCGGCGCCGGCCAGATGAGCCGGGTCAACTCCGCGCGCATCGCCGCGATCAAGGCCGAACACGCCGGCCTGCCGGTACCGGGCGCGGTGATGGCCAGCGACGCCTTCTTCCCGTTCCGCGACGGCATCGACAACGCCGCCAAGGCCGGCATCACCGCGGTGATCCAGCCGGGCGGTTCGATGCGCGACGCCGAGGTGATCGCCGCCGCCGACGAGGCGGGCATTGCCATGGTGTTCACCGGCATGCGCCACTTCCGTCACTAAGATCCGATTGCCGATCGTCCCCACGCTCCGCGTGGGGATGCAGCCCGGGACGCTCGGCGTCCCATGCCGCGGACGCCAAGCGTCCACAGCGCCGTTCCCACGCAGAGCGTGGGAACGATCAACATGAGGCTTGAAACATGAACGTACTGATCATCGGCAGCGGCGGCCGCGAGCACGCCCTGGCCTGGAAAGTGGCGCAGGACAAGCGCGTCGAGAAGGTCTTCGTCGCCCCGGGCAACGCCGGCACCGCCACCGAGGCCAAGTGCGAGAACGTCGCCATCGACGTGCTGGCCATCGAGCAGCTGGCCGACTTCGCCGCCGCCAACGTGCAGCTGACCATCGTCGGCCCGGAAGCACCGCTGGTAAAGGGCGTGGTCGACCTGTTCCGTTCGCGCGGCCTGGACATCTTCGGTCCGACCGCCGCCGCCGCCCAGCTGGAAGGCTCCAAGGCCTTCACCAAGGACTTCCTGGCCCGGCAGAACATCCCCACCGCCGACTACCAGAACTTCACCGAGGTCGAGCCGGCGCTGGCCTACCTGCGCGAGAAGGGCGCGCCGATCGTGGTCAAGGCCGACGGCCTGGCCGCCGGCAAGGGCGTGATCGTCGCCATGACCCTGGCCGAGGCCGAGGAAGCGGTACGCGACATGCTGTCCGGCAACGCCTTCGGCGACGCCGGCGCGCGCGTGGTCATCGAGGAATTCCTCGACGGCGAGGAAGCCAGCTTCATCGTCATGGTCGACGGCGAGCACGTGCTGCCGATGGCCACCAGCCAGGACCACAAGCGCGTCGGCGACGGCGACAGCGGCCCGAACACCGGCGGCATGGGCGCCTACTCGCCGGCCCCGGTGGTCACCGCCGAGGTGCACCAGCGGGTGATGGACGAGATCATCTACCCGACCGTGCGCGGCATGGCCGCCGAAGGCAACGTCTACACCGGCTTCCTGTACGCCGGGCTGATGATCGACAAGGCCGGCAAGGCCAAGGTCATCGAGTTCAACTGCCGCTTCGGCGACCCGGAAACCCAGCCGATCATGGTGCGCCTGGAGTCCTCGCTGGTGCTGCTGGTCGAGGCCGCGCTGGCCAAGGCGCTGGACAAGGTCGAGGCGACCTGGGACCCGCGGCCGACCGTCGGCGTGGTGCTGGCTGCCGGCGGCTACCCGGGCGACTACGCCAAGGGTGACGTCATCGAGGGCCTCGACGCGGCCGCGCAGCTGGACGGCAAGGTGTTCCACGCCGGCACCGCGCTGAACGCCCAGGGCCAGGTGGTCACCGCCGGCGGCCGCGTGCTGTGCGCCACCGCCATCGGCGCCAGCGTCTCCGACGCCCAGCAGCAGGCCTATCGCCTGGCCGAGAAGATCCGCTGGAACGGCATGTTCTACCGCCACGACATCGGCTACCGCGCCATCGCCCGCGAGCGCGGCGAAGGCTGATGCCCTCGCCGCCTGACGCGCCACAACGGCGCGTCAGGCGGCCCGGCCGCGCCGGCAGCGGCGCCCGCCGGCCAAGCGCTACGGATTGTCTGTTTTCTGTCCAGAATTCCCCCCTCCCCCCGCGCTGTTCTCTATAATTCGCCGACTTTCAGCCAGAATGGATGCTCGATGGTGCGCCGGCTCCGGATTGCCATGACCCTGCTCGCCAGCGCGCTGTTGGCGCTGCCCCTCGCCCTGCTGAGCCAGCTGGATCACGCCTCCGGCCTGGCGGCGCTCGACAGCCGGTTGCTGCTCGGCATGCAGTTCGGCGTGCTGCTGATGCTGCTGGTCTACCACCTGATGCGCCTGAGCTACGGCGGCGACCGCCAGAACCTGGTGCAGGCCGGGCTGTGCGCCCTGCCGCCGCTGCTCGGCCTCAGCGGGGTCTGGCCGGAGCTGCCGGCGCAGGTCAATGCCGCGCTGCTGACCACCGCCCTGATCGGCCTGTTCCTCTACAGCCTGGTGCTCAGGAGCGCCCAGCGCGAGCGCGCCCATGCCCACCTCAGCGCCAGCCGCGCCGAGGCTACCAGCCGCGCCGAACAGGCCGGCAAGGCCAAGTTCCTCGCGCGCATCAGTCACGAGATCCGCACCCCGATGAACGGCGTGCTAGGCATGAGCGAGCTGCTGCTCGGCACCCCGCTGTCGGCCAAGCAGCGCGACTACGTGCAGACCATCCACAGCTCGGGCAACGAACTGCTGCTGCTGATCAACGAAATCCTCGACCTCTCCGCCCTGGAGTCCGGGGAGATCGAACTGGACGACGTGCAGTTCGACCTGCACGCGCTGATCGAGGAGAGTCTCGACATCTTCCGCGCCCGCGCCGAACAGCTGGGCGTCGAGCTGATCGGCTTCATCCAGCCGCAGGTGCCGCGCACCATCAGCGGCGACCCGGGCCGCCTGCGCCAGACCCTGCTCAACCTGCTGGACCACGCCTTCAGGCAGACCGACGAGGGCGAGGTGCTGCTGGTCGCCGCCCTGGAGCGCGACAACACGCCGCCGCGCCTGCGCATCGCCGTGCAGGACAGCGGCCGGCCGTTGAGCGCCGTGGAGCGCGACATGCTGCTCAGCCGCCAGCTGCACAGCCGCGACTATCTCGACGAGAACCACTCCGAGGGCTACCTCGGCCTGACCATCAGCCGCCAGCTGGTCGACCTGATGCACGGCGAGTTCGGCATCGAGAGCGGCAACCAGCAGGGCTCGACGCTGTGGCTCAGCCTGCCGCTGGACCCGGCCAGCCTCAACCAGGTGGCCCTCGACCCCGACCTGCAGCTGCGCGAGGCGCGGGTGCTGGTGGTCGACGACAACGAGACCTGCCGCAAGGTGCTGCTCCAGCAGTGCAGCAGCTGGGGCCTGCAGGCCAGCAGCGCCGCTTCCGGCACCGAGGCGCTGGCGCTGCTGCGCACCAAGGCCAACCTGCGCGAATACTTCGATGCGGTGCTGCTCGACTACGACATGCCGGGCATGAACGGCCTGCAGCTGGCGGCGCGGATCAAGGCCGACCCCTACATCAACCACGACCTGCTGCTGGTGATGCTCGGCGGCCAGAGCCAGGCGCCGAGCAAGCTGGTGGCACGCAATGCCGGCATCAGCCGCATCCTCGCCAAGCCGGTGGCCGGCTACACCCTCAAGGCCACCCTCGCCGAGGAGCTCGGCCGCCAGCGGCGCGGTCTCGCCGCTCCGGGCAGTCACCGCCAGGCGCCGGCGCTGCAGGTGCCGGCCGACTTCCGCGTGCTGGTCGCCGAGGACAACAGCATCTCGACCAAGGTGATCCAGGGCATGCTCGGCAAGCTCGATCTGGTCCCCGACCTGGTCAGCAACGGCCGCGATGCGCTGCGCGCCATGCAGAACCGCCACTACGACCTGGTGCTGATGGACTGCGAGATGCCGGTGCTCGACGGCTTCGCCGCCACCGAGCAACTGCGCGCCTGGGAGGCCGCCGGCCAGCGCCCGCGCACCCCGGTGGTGGCGCTGACCGCGCACATCCTCGGCGAGCACCGCCAGCGCGCCCTCGAGGCCGGCATGGACGGCCACGTGGCCAAGCCGGTGGAGCTGTCGCAACTGCGCGAGCTGGTCGAGCACTGGATCGCCCACAAGGAGCAGCAGGGCGCGCGCCGCGTCCCCTCGGCCTGAACGGCTCAGCGCCCGCAGCAGGTCCCGCCGCTCAGCGGCCGGCCAGCAGCATCCACAACGGCAGGCTGACCACCGCCAGCACGGTGGACAGGAACACCGCGGAGCCGAGGGTGCGGTTGTCCTCGGGGGTGGTGGCGAAGGCCAGCACGTTGACCCCGGTCGGACAGGCGGCCATCAGCAGCAGCACACCGCGCGCCGCCTCGTTCAGGCCGAGCAGGCCGCTGCACCACCAGACCAGCGCCGGAAAGGCCAGCAGCTTGATCGCGGTGAGGGCGAACACCGCCGTCGACGGGTGCAAGCGGTAGCGGCTCAGCCCCATGCCCAGCACCATCAGCGCGCAGGGCAGCGCGGCGGCGGCCAGCCAGTCGGCCACCTTCCACACCGCCGCCGGCAGCGGCAGGTCGAGGCCGTTGACCAGCGCGCCGAGCAGCAGGCCGTTGATCACCGGGTTGAACAGGCTCTTCAGCAGGCCGCGCAGGTCGACCCGGCTGCCGTCGCCCTGGCCCAGCGCGACGTACAGCGACTGCAGGGAAAACAGCGTCAGGCTGTGGAACACCAGCACGGCGAACAGGTAGACCAGCTGGTCCGCACCGAGCAGAGTGGTCACCAGCGGGATGCCGATCAGCACGTTGTTCGAGTAGCTGGCGGTCAGGCCCAGCGGACTGGCGCTGCCGCGCTGGCGATGGACCCACAGGTTGACCAGCACGAACACCGCCAGCACCGGCACGAAGTAGGCCAGCAGCAGGCCCGGCGCCAGGCCCTCGCCGAGATCGGCGCGGGCGATGCCGGTGAACAGCAGGGTCGGCATGAACAGCTTGAAGGTCATGGTCGACAGCCCGCCCACCGCCTCGGCGGCGAGCCAGCCACGCCAGGACAGCAGGTAGCCGAGGGCGACCAGCAGGAAGATCGGCACTATCGCCTGAAGGGCAATCATCGGCGGCAGACTCCTTGAGCGGCCAATAGCAGAGAGCCGCCGACGGGCTCGCGGGCAGCGGGCGCACAGCATACGCCGCCCGCGACGTCGCCGCGAAGCCCGCGATAGAGCCAGCCGTGGGGGGAGCGGGTCAGTCGACCAGGCGCAGGGTGCCGCGCATCAGCGGGGCATGGCCGGGGAACGAGCAGAAGAACTGGTACTGCTCGCCGTCCTCGAGCAGGCTGACCGGGAAGGTCACCGAGTCCGCCTCGCCGCCGCCGAGCAGGCGGGTGCTGGCGATCACCCGCGCATCGCCGGGGCGCACGAAGTTGTGGCCGAGACCGCCGAACAGGCCGGCGTTGGCCACCGCCTGCTGCTCGCGGGCGCGCGCCAGCACCCAGTTGTGGCCCATGCGGGTGTGCTCGAGACGGCCGGTGTGGTGCAGGTGGACGGTGAACTCCCGACAGCTGCGGCTGACCTCGATGAGGTCGGTGTTGAAGGCGATCCGGTCGCTGGCCTCGATAGCGACACTGCAGTCCGCCGCCCACAGCGATGGACTGAGCAGGGCCAGCAGGCCGGCGACTAGGGTTTGGCGGGTCACGACAGGGGAACTCCTCGATGAAGGCATCGACACTCCCCTGCAGACCGTCATGCCGCCGGGCAAGTTCCTTGCCAGCGGTCGGCTATCGTAGTGATTGAGGGATTCAAGCGGCCGCCGCCCGCCCGACGGCGGACACTGGCCGCATCCACGCGGAGGAAACGCCCATGACCATTCACGAGCTCATCGACAGCCTGCTGGTCGCCTATGCCTGCTGCGTCTGCGGAGCCTGCGCCGACTGAGCGGATGCGCTGCCGCGCAGGTCGAGCGGATCGACCAGCCCGGCGGCGCAGGCCATGCCGACCAGATCGGCCAGGCGCTCGGCCTGCATGCGCTTCATCACCCGCGCGCGGTACAGGTCGACGGTCTTCACGCTGATCTCCAGCTGCTCGGCGATCTCGCGGCTGGTGTAGCCCTGCACCAGCGGCAGCAGCACGTCGCGCTCGCGCGGGGTCAGGCTGTCCAGCCGCGCGCGCAGGGCGGCCGGGCCGCCCTGGCGGCCGCGACGCTCGGCCTGGCGGCGCAGCGCCTGCTGCACGCTGTCGAGCAGCAGCTGCTCGTTGCACGGCTTCTCGATGAAGTCGCAGGCCCCCGACTTGAACGCGCGCACCACGATCGGCACGTCGGCATGCCCGCTGACGAAGATCACTGGCAGGTCGATGCCGCGCGCGCGCAGCTCCTCCTGCACGTTGAGGCCGCCCATGCCGGGCATGCGCACGTCGAGCAGCACGCAGGCCGTCAGGCCGGGGTCGCAGGCGTCGAGAAAGGCCCGCCCGCTGGTGAACGGCAGGGCCTTGAGGCCGACCGACTCGAGCAGCCAGACCGTCGAATCGAGCAGGCCCTGATCGTCATCGACCACATACACCACTTGTTCCTTCACCGGCGTCATTCCTCATTGCTGTTGTTGGTGGGGTTCGCCAGGCTCGGCCACCTCGCCGCGCGCCGCCACCGGCAGGCGACAGACCAGGCACAGCCCGCCGGGCTGGCGGCGGGCCAGCAGCTCGCCGCCGAAGCCCTCGACGATCGAACGGCTCATCGACAGGCCGAGGCCCAGGCCGTCGGCCTTGCTGGTGTAGAAGGGGGTGAAGATGTGCGCCAGCGCGTCCTCGCTCACCCCCGGCCCCTGGTCCTCGACGCTGATGCTCAGTTGCTGGCCGTCCGCTTCCAGGGCGGCCTGCAGGCGGATCGTCGAGGCCGCGTGCGGATGCGCCTCGCGGTTGGCGTCGATGGCGTTGCGCAGCAGATTGAGCAGCACCTGCTCGAGCAGCACGCGGTCGACGTACACCGGCGGCAGATTGTCCGGCAGAAGCTCGACGATCGCCACCCGGCTGTTGCCGGCCTCCCAGGCGCACAGGCGCACCGCCTCGCGGGCCAGCGCCGCGGCATCCAGCGCCTGCAGGCGGCGCGGCTCCTTGCGCAGGAAGGCGCGCAGGCGGCGGATCACCTCGGCGGCGTGGTTGGCGTGCGCGGTGATCCGCTCCAGGCCCTGGGCCACCCGGCTCGCCGCCTGCGGATCGTCCGCCACCTGCTGCAGGTAGCGCTGGCTGGCGCTGGCGTAGTTGACCACCGCGGCCAGCGGCTGGTTGATCTCGTGGGCGATCCCCGAGGCCAGCTCGCCGAGGGTGATCAGCCGCGCGGTGTGCGCCAGCTCGTCCTGGTGGTGGCGCATCTGCGTCTCGCGCAGCTCGCGCTCGGTCATGTCGCGCGCCACCAGCGAGAAGTAGCCGGCGTCGCTGGCGCTGGCATGCGCCAGCAGCACCAGCGACACCGGCAGCGAATCCGCACCGCGCGGCGGGTGCAGGCGCATGTCGCTCTCCCACACCCCGCTGCGCTCGGCGCAGGGCAGGCCGCTGTCGAGCAGGCGGTGCAGGTCGCCGGCATCCAGCAGCGCCGCCAGCGGCGGGGCGTCCTGTCCCTCGTCCAGGCCGAGGGTGCGCCGCGCCGACTGGTTGAGGTAGGTGATAGCGCCGCTGCGGTCGATGAACAGCACCAGGTCGGTGGTCGCCTCGATCACCTCGGCCAGGCGCCGGCGCACCTCCTCACCCTGCACCCGCGCGGTGATGTCGCGCGACACGCTGACGATCTCCACCACCGCGCCGGTGTAGGTCTCGCGGATCGCCCGGCTGGCGGTCTCGAACCAGCGGTAGCTGCCGTCGCGGTGACGCAGGCGGTAGCTCAGGGTGTGGTAGCCGTGCTGCTCGAGCACCTCGCGCGCCTCGCGCATCAGCGCCAGGTCGTCGGGGTGCAGCAGCGCCTTGAGGGCGCTGCCACGCAGCTGTTCCGGCCAGTAGCCGAGCAGGGTCCAGGAGGCCGGCGAGGCATCGAGGAAGCGTCCGCCCGGGGTATGCCGGGAGATCAGGTCGGTGGTGTTCTCGGTGATCAGCCGGTACAGGCGACTGGCGCGCGCCGCCGCGCGCTCGCTGCGGATCTGCTCGCTGGCATCGCGGCCGCGCGCCAGCACGCGGCCGCTGGCCGGTTCCGGGACGAACTGCCAGAGCAGGATGCGCCCGGCCACCTCCACGCTCACCGGACCGATCGCCCGGCGCTGCTGCAGGCAGGCGTGCAGCAGCGCGGCGTGGTTGACCGGCAGCAGCGTGCCGGCCTCGGCCACGCCGCAGTCCTGCTGCAGCTGGTGGGCAGCCCGGTTGCGATCGAGCAGGCGCCCGGCGCCATCCAGCAGCAGGCTCGGCTCGCCATCGGCGTCGAGCAGCGGCGACGGGCGCAGCTGCTGGCGCGCCAGCAGCAGGACGGCGCCGAGCAGCTGGGCCAGCCAGCCGGCCAGCCCGCTGCCCGCCTCCTCCAGCTCCAGCAGCAACAATCCCGGCGCGCCGGGCGTCAGCTCCAGGGCCAGCGCCACGCCCTGGCAGATGCCGGCCCGGCGCAGGCGTCCGGCCAGCCAGCAGGGCAGCCGGCGCAGCTCGGCGAGGTCCAGCTCGCCGCCGGCCGCCAGCCGCGCGTGCAGCTCGGCGTCGCTGGCCGCGAGCGGATCGCCCTGCCCCGGCGGCAGGCGCTCGGCGCTGCCCAGCTCGGCGTAGGTGCCGGTCGCCGGCTGCCAGGCCAGGTAGTAGGCCCGGGTCACCTGCGGCTGGCGCAGAGCCAGGCGCAGCAGGGCATCGGCCAGCGGGTGACCCGCCACGCCCTCGCTGGCCAGACGCAACAATTCCTGCAGTTCCTGCCCAGGAGCTGCACACCCCGCGCCGCTCTGTTTCGCGCTCTCGGCCACAGAAACCACCCCTTATATGGTATTTCCACCATATAACTATAGTTAAAAACCCATACACATTTCCATTTTCCCCGGCTATGCTCGGGACAAGTCGCCACAGGAACGTGGTGGCATGGTCAGCGCCGCCCCCGTTGCCGCGACCAAAAAATAACGAGCTAACAATCAGCCAGCGGATATTCTCATGTCGATCTATGAGCAGGGCCTTGCGCCCGCCCCCGTGAACCATGTCGCCCTCTCCCCGCTCAGCTTCATCGAGCGCACCGCCAGCATCTATCCCGAACGCCTCGCCGTGATCCACGGCGCCATCCGCCGCGACTGGCGCGAGACCTACCGGCGCTGCCGGCGCCTGGCCTCGGCGCTGGCCGGTCGCGGCATCGGCCGTGGCGACACGGTGGCGGTGATGCTGCCGAACATCCCGGCCATGCTCGAGGCGCACTTCGGCGTGCCGATGATCGGCGCGGTGCTCAACCCCCTCAACGTGCGCCTGGACGCCGAGGCAATCGCCTTCATGCTCCAGCACGGCGAAGCCAAGGTGCTGATCACCGACCGCGAGTTCCATGCGGTGATCCACGCCGCCATCGGCATGCTCGATCACCCGCCGCTGGTGATCGACGTCGACGACCCCGAATACGGCGAGGGCGAGGCGGTCAGCGAGCTCGACTACGAGGCCTTCCTCGCCGAGGGCGACCCCGAGTTCGCCTGGCAGTGGCCGCAGGACGAGTGGGACGCCATCAGCCTCAACTACACCTCCGGCACCACCGGCAACCCCAAGGGCGTGGTCTACCACCACCGCGGCGCCTTCCTCAACGCCATGGGCAACCAGATGACCTGGGCGATGGGCCACCATCCGGTCTATCTGTGGACCCTGCCGATGTTCCACTGCAACGGCTGGTGCTACCCGTGGACCATCACCGCGCTGGCCGGCGTGCACGTGTTCCTGCGCCGCGTCGACCCGCAGAAGATCCTCACCCTGATCCGCGAGCACCGCGTCAGCCACCTGTGCGGCGCGCCCATCGTGCTCAACGCGCTGGTCAACATGCCCGACTCCGCCAAGGCGGCCATCGACCACCCGGTCAACGCAATGGTCGCCGGCGCCGCGCCGCCGGCCAAGGTGATCGGCGCGGTCGAGGAGATGGGCATCAAGGTCACCCACGTCTACGGCCTCACCGAGGTCTACGGCCCGGTCACCGTGTGCGCCTGGCACGAGGAGTGGGACGCCCTGCCACTGGACGAGCGGGCGCGGATCAAGGCCCGCCAGGGCGTGCGCTACCCGACCCTGGAGGGGGTGATGGTCGGCGATCCGAAGACCCTCGAGCCGGTGCCGCGCGACGGCGAAACCCTCGGCGAGATCTTCATGCGCGGCAACACGGTGATGAAGGGCTACCTGAAGAACCCCACCGCCACCGCCGAGGCCTTCGAGGGCGGCTGGTTCCACACCGGCGACCTCGCCGTGTGCCACCCGGACGGCTACGTGGAGATCAAGGACCGCCTCAAGGACATCATCATCTCGGGCGGCGAGAACATCTCCACCATCGAGGTGGAAGGCGTGCTGTATCGCCACCCGGCGGTGCTGGAAGCCGCGGTGGTGGCCCGCCCGGACGACAAGTGGGGCGAGACGCCGTGCGCCTTCGTCACCCTCAAGCAGGGCCACGCGGCCAGCCAGGCCGAGGTCATCGCCTTCTGCCGCGAGCACCTGGCGCACTTCAAGGTGCCGCGCACCGTGGTGTTCGACGCCCTGCCGAAGACCTCCACCGGCAAGATCCAGAAGTACGTGCTGCGCGACTGGGTCAAGGCGCTGTAGCCCTCCGCCCACCTTTCCGTTTCCAACGACAACAAACCGGCCGCGCCCCGCGCGCGGCCCGGGAGGCCCCCATGCAACTGTACAACCGCAAGGATGGCGACGAACAACCGTACTGGCCGCTCGGCCCGTTCAAGGTGCGTCTGCCCTTCGTCCACTACCGCTGGGAAACCGCGGAGATGCTCCAGGCGCTGATCATGTTCGTGGTCAGCCTGGCGATGATCCCGCTGCTGGAGAAATACCTCGGCCTGCCCTACGACGTGGCGCTGGCCTACGTGGTGGTCTGCGGCGTCGGCTTCATGCTGCCGGCGCTGCTCGGCGTGCCGCTGGTACCCGGCTGGATCACCCCCGGCATCCCCGTGGTGCTGCTGTTCCTCGGCCAGTTCAAGCCCGGCCCGGAAGCCATCCAGGCGCTGTTCGCCCTGCAGTTTCTGGTGTTCCTCATCTTCCTGGTGCTCGGCCTCACTCGCCTGGGCAGCGTGATGGTGCGCCTGGTACCCAACTCGATGAAGGGCGGCATCATCATCGGCGCCGGCATCGCCGCGCTGATGGGCGAGATCTCCAGCGGCGGCCGCCTGGCCAACACGCCGATCTCGCTGGTGCTGGGCAGCCTGATCTGCCTGTACCTGATGTTCTCGGTGTCGTTCAAGGGCCTCACCGAGCGGGTGCCGTTCGCCCGCAAGATCGTCAACTACGGCATGGTGCCGGGAATGATCGTGGCCATCGTCGCCGGCATCGCCGTCGGCGAGTACAAGATGCCCGACGTGCGCTTCGGCATCACCGCGCCTGACTTCGTCGGCATGTGGAACTACCTGCCGTTCAGCGTCGGCTTCCCCGACGCCAAGGTGTTCATGCTCGCCGTGCCCACCGCGGTGATCGCCTACATCATCGCCTTCGGCGACATCATCGTCGGCCAGTCGCTGATGCAGCGCGCCGACGAGCTGCGCACCGACGAGCAGATCGAGAACAACGTCGACCGCATCCACCTGGTCACCGCCCTGCGCAACGGCCTGCACGCCTTCTTCGCGCCCTATCCGGGCCTGGCCGGGCCGCTGTGGACCGCGGTCGCCGCAACCATGGCCGAGCGCTACAAGTACGGACGCAAGGCGATGGACTCGATCTACAGCGGCGCCGGCACCTTCTGGATCACCGGCTTCATCGCCCTGTTCATCCTGCCGCTGGTGAGCTTCTTCCAGCCGGTGCTGCCGATCGCCCTGTCGCTGACCCTGGTGCTCACCGGCTACATCTGCCTGATGGTCGGCTTCGAGCAGCTCGACAACAACACCGAGCGCGGCGTCGCCGGCACCATGGGCGTGGTCCTCGCCGTGTACGGCGCCGGCTGGGGCCTGGCCACCGGCGCGGTGCTGTACATCCTGGTCGAACGCACCCACCTGCTGCGCTTCGCCTCGGTGAAGGGCAAGCCGGCCGTGCCGGCCGAAAGCGACTGAACCCCGGTGCTGCGCCGCTTCGCCGCGCAGCGCCTTTCCCTACGATTGCGGCGCAGCCCTGCTGCGCCTTCACCGTCATGAGGTAATCCATGGCCGCCTTCAATGCCCCCCTGCGCGACATGCGCTTCGTCCTCCACGAGGTCTTCCAGGCCCCCGAGCTGTGGGCGCGCCTGCCGGCGCTGGCCGACACGGTCGACGCCGACACCGCCGACGCCATCCTCGAGGAAGCCGCCAAGATCACCGGCCAGCTGCTCGCCCCGCTCAACCGCAGCGGCGACGAGGAAGGCGCGCGCTTCGACAACGGCCAGGTCGCCACTCCGGCCGGCTTCGGCGCCGCCTACGCCACCTATATCGAAGGCGGCTGGGTCGGCCTGGCCGGCAACCCGGCCTACGGCGGCCTGGGCATGCCCAAGATGCTCGCCGTGCAGTTCGAGGAAATGCTCTACGCCGCCAACTCCAGCTTCAGCCTGTACTCCGCGTTGACCGCCGGGGCCTGCCTGGCCATCGATGCCCACGCCAGCGAGGAACTCAAGCAGACCTACCTGCCGCGCCTGTACTGCGGCGAGTGGGCCGGCACCATGTGCCTGACCGAGGCCCAGGCCGGCAGCGACCTCGGTCTGCTGCGCACCCGCGCCGAACCGCAGGGCGACGGCAGCTACGCGATCAGCGGCAGCAAGATCTTCATCACCGGCGGCGAGCAGGACCTCACCGCCAACATCGTCCACCTGGTGCTGGCCCGCCTGCCCGACGCACCAGCCGGCTCGCGCGGCATCTCGCTGTTCCTGGTGCCCAAGTTCCTGGTCGAGGCCGACGGCTCGCTCGGCGCGCGCAACCCGGTGAACTGCGGCTCCATCGAACACAAGATGGGCATCAAGGCCTCGGCCACCTGCGTGATGAACTTCGACGGCGCCACCGGCTACCTGGTCGGCGAAGCCAACAAGGGTCTGGCGGCAATGTTCACCATGATGAACTACGAGCGCCTGTCGATCGGCATCCAGGGCATCGGCTGCGCCGAGGCCTCCTACCAGAGCGCCGTCGAATACGCCCGCGAGCGCCTGCAGGGGCGTGCTCCGGGTGGCGCGCAGCAGCCGGACAAGAGCGCCGACCCGATCATCGCCCACCCCGACGTGCGGCGCATGCTGCTGACCATGAAGGCGCTGACCGAGGGCGGCCGCGCCTTCGCCACCTGGGTCGGCCAGCAGCTCGACCTCGCCAAGTTCAGCGACAACGCCGACGAGCGCAGCAACGCCGACGCGCTGATCGCCCTGCTCACCCCGGTGGCCAAGGCGTTCTTCACCGACACCGGGCTGGAAAGCTGTATCCACGGCCAGCAGGTGTTCGGCGGCCACGGCTACATCCGCGAGTGGGGCCAGGAGCAGTTGGTGCGCGACGTGCGCATCGCGCAGATCTACGAAGGCACCAACGGCATCCAGGCCCTCGACCTGCTCGGCCGCAAGGTGCTGGGCAACGACCGCGCCAGCCTGCGCCTGTTCGCCGCCGAGGTGCGCGCCTTCGTCGACAGCCCGGCCGGCGTCGCCCAGCCGTTCGCCAGCGAGCTGCTGGGCGCGCTGGAGCGCCTGGAAAGCGTCAGCGCCTGGCTGGCGGGCGAGGCCGCCCGCGACCCGGCGCAGATCGGCGCCGCCGCGGTGGACTACCTGCACCTGTTCGGCTATGTCGCCTACGCCTTCATGTGGGCGCGCATGGCTGCGGTGGCCCAGGCCAACCGCGCCGCCGACGAGACCTTCTACGCCGCCAAGCTGGCCACCGCGCAGTTCTACTTCCGCAAGCTGCTGCCGCGCATCCACTCGCTGGAAGCCGGCATCCGCGCCGGCAGCGAGCCGCTGTACGGCCTGACGGCCGAGCAGTTCTGAACCCGCTTTGAGCGTCTTGCGCGGCGTGCTCCCCCGCCGCCGCGCCTTTTTATTCCGTGTGGCAGACTGCGCGCCTGCCCACATCCGATTCCGACAACAACAAGAGAGGCCTGCCCATGCGCATCCTGACCACCCTGTCTGGCAACAGCCAGAAACTCGACGGCGGCGCGATGTTCGGCAACGCGCCGCGCGCCCTGTGGGAGCGCTGGATGCCGGCCGACGCCCTGCACCGCATCGACCTGGGCTGCCGCGCCCTGCTGGTGCGCGAGGATGAGCGCAACATCCTGGTCGAGGCCGGTATCGGCGCCTTCTTCAGCCCGGAGCTGAAGGAGCGCTTCGGCGTGCAGGAAAGCCGTCATGTGCTGCTCGACAACCTCGCCGCCCAGGGCCTGTGCGACGCCGACATCGACGTGGTGGTGCTCACCCACCTGCACTTCGACCACGCCGGCGGCCTGCTCGCACCCTGGGCCGCGGGCCAGCCGCCGCGCCTGCTGTTCCCCCACGCGCGCTTCGTCACCGGCCGCCGCCAGTGGCAGCGCGCCATGGCGCCGCACGCCCGCGACCGCGCCTCGTACATTCCCGAGCTGCTCGAACTGCTGGAGGCCAGCGGCCGCCTGGAACTGCTCGACGACGGCCAGACCTCGCCGACCCTCGGCGCCGACTGGCGCTTTCACGTCAGCGACGGCCACACCCCCGGCCAGCTGCTCCCCGAGGTGCAGATGCCCGGCGGCCCGGTGGTGTTCGCCGGAGACCTGATCCCCGGCGCGCCCTGGGTCCACCTGCCGATCACCATGGGCTACGACCGCTTTCCGGAAGGGCTGATCGAGGAGAAGACCGCGCTGCTCGAAGACCTGCTGGCGCGCAATGGCCGCCTGGTGTTCACCCACGATCCCAAGGTGGCGATGGGCCGGGTGACGCGCGATGCCAAGGGCAAGTTCGGGTTGAGCGAGAGTTGCGCGGAGGTGGTGGGGTTGGTGGAGTAAGCAGCCCAGGCGGGCGGGCGCCAGCGCTGCAGACGCATTCTGCAGGCGACAAAAAACCCGCCGAAGCGGGTTTTTTAGACCATGCCAACATCCTGCCGGCTGACATCCTGTCGGCTGCACTCCGTGCAATGGTCGGTCATCCGTGAACTTGGCTTCATCCTAGGCGGCAATTGTTGCGCGCATGTTAAGGCGCACCGAACGCCACGCCGATCACCCCAAGCCCCCGCGCCCTTGGCCGCCGCCACTCAGTTGCCGCCAATCACCTGCAGTCCCAGCCCCAGCTCGGCGGCAATCGACAACGGCAGCAGCAGGGTGTCCAGCAGTGCACTGGCCGGCAGGTCGAGGCCGGGATGCCTGGGCGCTTCGGCGCCGAAGCGGTCCAGCGGGCAGCAGCCGCCGTTGAGCGCGTACCAGTCCAGGCGGGTGCCGGCATAGATCAGCGGCGCACCGGGCTTGGCGGCGTCGAGGGTACGCACGCTGGCGCAGCCGCCGAGCAGCAGCGGCGCCAGCAGCAGGGCGGCGAGACGGCGCATCTCAGTCCTCGCTGACCCGGTGGTGCTCGCCCCAGCGCGGCAGCATGTCCTGGGGGATGTTCAGCAGGTTGAGGATGCGCGCCACCACGAAGTCGACCAGGTCGTCGATGGTCTGTGGCTGGTGGTAGAAGCCCGGCGAGGCGGGCAGGATCACCACGCCGAGGTTGGACAGCTTGAGCATGTTCTCCAGGTGGATGCTGGAGAACGGCGCCTCGCGCGGCACCAGGATCAGCTGGCGGCGCTCCTTGAGGGCGACGTCGGCGGCGCGCTCGATCAGGTTGTTGCAGGCCCCGCTGGCGATCGCCGACAAGCTGCCGGTCGAGCACGGCACCACCACCATGGCCGCCGGGGCGCTGGAGCCGGAGGCCGGCGGGGCCATCCAGTCGTCTTGGCCGAACACCCGCACCTGGCCCGGCGCGGCGCCGGTGTACTCGGTGAGGAAGGCCTGCATCGCCCGCGGCTTGGCCGGCAGGGCGACGTCGGTCTCGGTGGCCATCACCAGCTGCGCCGCCTTGGAAATCAGGAAGTGCACCTCGCGCTCCTCCTGCACCAGGCAGTCGAGCAGGCGCAGGCCGTACTGCGAGCCGGACGCGCCGCTCATCGCCAGGGTGATACGTTCCGGTCCCGACATATCCATGCTCCTTATTGGGCCAATGCGTCAGCCAGCTTGCCGTGCAGGCCGCCGAAGCCGCCGTTGCTCATGATCACCACCTGGGTGCCGGGAGTCGCGCAGGCCTTGACCGTGCTGATGATCGCTTCCAGCGAGTCGCACACCGCGCTCGGTACCGTCGCCCCGGCCACGCTGGCGGCCAGGTCCCAGCCGAGGTTGGCCGGCGCGTACCAGATCGCCTGGTCGGCCAGGTTCACCGAGGCGGCCAGGCCGTCGCGGTGCGCGCCGAGCTTCATCGAGTTGGAGCGCGGCTCGATCACCGCGATGATCGGCGCGCTGCCGACGCGCTTGCGCAGACCGTCGAGGGTGGTGGCGATGGCGGTCGGGTGGTGGGCGAAGTCGTCGTAGATGGTCACCCCGTTGACCTCGGCGACCTTCTCCATGCGCCGCTTGACGCTCTTGAAGCCGCTCAGCGCCGCGCAGCCCTGCGCCGGCAGCACGCCGACATGCCGCGCGGCGGCCAGGGTGGCCAGGGCGTTGGCGACGTTGTGCTGGCCGGTCAGCTCCCAGTCGACGGTGCCCTGCTCGGCGCCCTCGAACAGCACCGCGAAGCGCGAGCCGTCCTCGCTGAGCAGGCGGGCCTGCCACTGGCCGCCGGCGCCGGTGGTCTGCACCGGGGTCCAGCAGCCCATCTCCAGCACCCGCGCCAGCGCCGCTTCGCCAGCCGGGCGGATGATCAGGCCCTGGCCGGGAATGGTCCGCACCAGGTGGTGGAACTGCCGCTCGATGGCCGCCAGATCCGGGAAGATGTCCGCGTGGTCGAATTCCAGGTTGTTGAGGATCGCGGTGCGCGGGCGGTAGTGGACGAACTTGCTGCGCTTGTCGAAGAAGGCGCTGTCGTACTCGTCGGCCTCGACCACGAAGAACGGCGTGCCGCCCAGGCGCGCGGACACCGCGAAGTTCTGCGGCACGCCGCCGATCAAAAAGCCCGGGCTCATCCCGGCGTCTTCCAGCACCCAAGCCAGCATGCTGCTGGTGGTGGTCTTGCCGTGGGTGCCGGCCACCGCCAGCACCCAGCGGCCCTGCAGCACGTGGTCGGCCAGCCACTGCGGGCCGCTGACGTAGGGCAGGCCGGTATTGAGCACATGCTCGACCGCCGGGTTGCCGCGCGACAGGGCGTTGCCGATCACCACCAGGTCCGGCGCCGGGTCGAGCTGCGCCGGGTCGTAGCCCTGGGTCAGCTGGATGCCCTGGGCCTCCAGCTGGGTGCTCATCGGCGGGTAGACGTTGGCGTCGGAGCCGGTGACGCGGTGGCCGAGTTCCTTGGCCAGCACCGCCAGCGAGCCCATGAAGGTGCCGCAGATGCCGAGAATGTGGATATGCATGGATGACCTCGAATACGGGCGGCGCAGCCCGGAAAACTGTCGCGCAGGTTAGCACAGCCCCCCATGGACAACAGGCAGAGGGCAACAATTCCGGGCGCCGGCCGCTTGCCCCCGGCGGACAGGCGGGCCACCCTTGGCGGAAACCCGCAACGGACACGAGGACACCCCGATGGCGGCACGCCCGCAGCGCTGGCGCCGCATGCTGCGATGGACGGCGTTTGGCCTGCTGCTCGCCCTGCTGGCCGCCTTCGCCTACGGCTGGCAACAGTGGCAGCACCTGCAGCAGCAACAGGGCATCGTCCGCCTCGACTGGCAGGGCCTCGCGTTGGCGGGCGACGGCCTGCGCCTGCAGCGTCTGGACGTCGAGCAGCACACCGCCGAGGGCCGCCAGTTGCGCCTGCAGGCCGAAGGCGTCGACCTCGCCTGGCGGCTGCATTGGTCCGCGCGCCCCGAGCTGACCGCCCTGCAGGTGCAGCGCCTGCAAGTGGACTGGCAGGGCGCCACCGCCCCGGCAGCCGAGCCGAGCAGCGCCCCCGCCGACCTCGAGCAGCTGCAGCCGCTGCTGGCCTGGCTGCCACGGCGCACCCACATCGAACAGTTCGTCGCCAGCCTGCCCTGCGCCCGCGGCCAGTGCCCGCTGCAGGGTGCGCTCGAACTGGACCATGGCGGCGCGGCGCTGCTGCCGGTGGCGTTCGACCTGCAGCTGCAGCGCCCGCCGCAGCACATCCGCCTGCACGGCGAGCTGCAGGGCCGCCTCGACGAGCTGGCCCTGCAGCTGGCCGCCGAGCTGGACGGCCAGCCCCAGCTGCAGCTGCGCAGCCAGCTGACCCGCAACGCCGCCGGCCACCTCTGGCAGGGCCGCCTCGAGCTGCCCACGCTGCCCGAGACCAGCGGGCTGCGCGAGTGGCTCGGCGAATGGCTGAGCCTGCCCGCGCAGCCGCTGCCGGAGCTGCCGCGCGACCTGCAGGGCCAAGCCGACTGGCAGCTGCAGCTGGCCGGCGGCGCCCTCGATGCCGCCACCCTGCGCGGCGCCAGCGGCCCGCTGCGCGCCGCCCTGCAGCTGCCCAAGCCCTGGCTGCTGGCCGGCGTCGGTCAGCTGCAGGGCGAACTGCACCTCGACCTGCTCGGCCGTGCCGGCCACTGGCAGGCCCGCCAGCTGCACGCCGACCTGCAGCTGCAGCAGGCGCAGGGCGACTGGCTGCAGGCGCTGCCCGCCGAGCTGCGCCCGCAGAGCGTGCGCCTGCAGCTGCAACCGCTGGCCGCGCCGGCGCAGCCATCCAGCAGCGCCGCGCCGGCCGATACGCCGCTGGCCCTGCAGCTGGCCCTCAGCGCCAGCGGCCCGCTGAACCTCGAACTCGGCGGCGAACTGCACGCCTGGCTGCGCCCGGACTGGGCCGTGCAGCTGCAGCGCGGCCGCCTGCAGGCCAGCGCCGCCCGCCTGCGCCCGACGCCGCTCGACGCCCGCGACCTGCAGGCCGACCTGCGCCTGGACGCCCGCCTGGAGGCCCGCCAGCTGGACGCCCGGCTGCTGGCCGGCTCGCAGCTGCGCCTCGCCCGTCTCGACCTGCGTGAGGCCGGACTGCAGTTCGAACAGCTGCGCAGCGCTCCGGCAGGCCTGCAACTGCAGATGACCCTGGACGGCGCGCAGCGCGGCAGTTTCCACCTGCACGGGCCCCTGGCCGTGCAGGTCGGCCGCCTGCAGCAGGCGCAGCTGCAGCCCCAGGGCTGGCGCTGGCAGGGCCGCCTCGACGCCCGCGCGCCGAGCAGCCGCCTCGACGGCCAGCTGGGCAACGACGCCGGCCTGGCGCTCGACCTGCGCTTGCAGCGCCCGGCCAACGGCGCCGTGAATATTCAGGGCAAGCTGGGCGAGATCGACCTGGCCGGCGGCAACCCGCTGGCGAAGACCCTGCGCGACTGGCCGGCGCTGCTGGAGCTGACCGGCGGGCGACTCCAGGGCAACGGCACACTGCAGCTGGCCGCCGGCAGCCTGGCGCCCAGCGCCGATTTGAACCTGCAGCTGCAGCAGGTCGGCGGCATCGTTGATCGCAGCGAGCTGAGCGGCCTGGACGCCCGCCTTGCCGCCGAGCTGCGCGGCGCGAAGCTGTTCATCGAACTGCCCGACCTGCGCCTGGCCAGCCTCAATCCCGGCGTGCCGCTCGGCCCGCTGCAGCTGCGCGCCGACTACCAGGCCGCGCTGGCCGAGCCGCTGGCCGGCCGCCTGCAGCTGTGGCAGGCCGACAGCGGCCTGCTCGGCGGCCAGCTGCGCATTGCGCCGACCCGTCTCGAGCTGGCGCGCCGGCCGCTGCAACTGAACCTGCAGGTGCGCGGCCTGGAACTGGCCAAACTGCTCGAGGTCTATCCCGCAGAAGGCTTGTCTGGCAGCGGCACCCTCGACGGCCAGCTGCCGCTGCAGATCGACAGCGATGGCCCGAGCATCGACCAGGGCCAGTTGCAGGCGCGCGCGCCGGGCGGGGTGCTGCGGTTCCATTCCGAACGCATCCGCGCCTTCGGACAGAGCAACCCGGCCCTGCAACTGGCCACCCTGGCCCTCGAGGATTTCCATTACGATCAGCTGCACAGCCAGGTCAGCTATGATCCACAGGGCAAGCTGCTGCTGGCCCTGCGTCTGCACGGCCGCAACCCGGCGCTGGAAGGCGGCCGGCCGGTGAACTTCACCATCAACCTGGAAGAGGACGTGCCCAGCCTGCTGACCAGCCTGCAGCTGTCCGGACGGGTCAACGAAGCCATCCAGCGCCGCGTGCAGCAACGCCTGCAGCCGCGCAACTGACACGGGAGACCGCAAGCATGCGCCTGCGTTACATCGGTTCCGCCCTGCTGCTCGGCCTGCTGCTCGGCGCCTGCACTCCCACGGTGCAGCTGGCCGCACCCAAGGAGCCGATCAACATCAACCTGAACGTGAAGATCGAGCACGAGATCTACATCAAGGTCGACAAGGCGCTGGACAACATTCTCGACGAATCCAGCGGCCTGTTCTGAGGAGCCCGACATGACCTTCCCGCCCCGCATCACCGCCCTGCTGCTGAGCCTGTGCCTGAGCCTGCCGGTACTGGCCCTCGACCTGTCCGGCGCGATGACCGCCCTGCCGGCCGCCAAGGCTTCCGGCCAGCTGGGCGAGCAGACCGATGGCTATCTCGGCGTGGTCCAGCCCGGCGGCCAGGCCGCCGAGATCGCCCGCCTGATCAACCAGGCCCGCCGTGCCGAATACCAGCGGCTGGCCACCCAGAACGGCATCCAGCTGCGCGACGTCGAGGCGATGGCCGGCAAGAAGGCGGTGGAGAAGACCGCGCCCGGCCAGTTCATCCGCCTCGACGGCCAGTGGCGGCGCAAGTAGCCGCCGGCCGTCCTGCCTCCCCCTCGCCCGCCAAGGGCCGAGCAACGCAATCCGTTCGAACCATCCCAGGAGCGCCCCGCCCGGCCGCGGCGGGGCACCGATGGCGTACAATCGGCCATCGCCTTCGCCGCTCACCGGGACTGTCCGCCGTGTTCTTCCGCAACTGGCGCCGCCGCCGTCTGCTCGCCCGCCATCCGCTCGACCCGCAACTGTGGGCCGCGGTGTGTGCCGAGCTGCCGATCCTCGCCGGCCTCGACAACGCCGAGCGCCAACGCCTCGGCGAGCTGTGCCTGCTGTTCCTCCACGACAAGCACCTGAGTGCCCTGCCCGGCGTCGCGCTGGACGATGCCGCGCGCCTGCGCCTGGCCGCCCAGGCCTGCCTGCCGCTGCTGCACCTGCCCGATCTCGACTGGTACCAGGGCTTCCACCAGCTGCTGCTGTATCCCGACGACTTCGTCAGCCCGCAACGCCACCGCGACGAGGCGGGCATCGAGCACGTCTGGGACGACGAGCGCAGCGGCGAGGCCTGGCAGCAGGGCCCGGTAATCCTCGCCTGGCCGGGAGTGGCGGCCAGCGGCACGCTGGACGGCTACAACCTGGTGATCCACGAGCTGGCGCACAAGCTGGACATGCTCAACGGCGACGCCAACGGCCTGCCGCCGCTGCATGCCAACATGCGCCTGAGCGACTGGACCCAGGCCATGCAGACGGCCTTCGATGCCCTCAACGCCGAACTGGACCGCGACCCCGACGCCGCGACCGCCATCGATCCCTACGCCGCCGAAAGCCCCGGCGAGTTCTTCGCCGTCGCCAGCGAATACTTCTTCAGCGCCCCGGACCTGCTGCACGCCGCCTTTCCCGCGGTGTACGCGCAGCTGCAGGCGTTCTACCGCCAGGACCCGCTGACCCGCCTCGCCCCGCTGACCGCCGCCCTGCCGGCGGCCATGCACTGAGCGGCTGCGACAACGTGGCGCATCGGCACGAATGCGCCTATAATCCGCGCCAAATTTTGGCCCTGACCCTTTGGAGTCACCCATGAGCTACAGCAAGATCCCGGCTGGCAAAGACCTGCCGAACGATATCTACGTCGCCATCGAGATCCCGGCCAACCACGCGCCGATCAAGTACGAGATCGATCACGACAGCGACTGCCTGTTCGTCGACCGTTTCATGGCCACCCCGATGTTCTACCCGGCCAACTACGGCTTCATCCCGCACACCCTGGCCGACGACGGCGACCCCCTCGACGTGCTGGTCGTGACCCCCTACCCGGTGGCCCCCGGTTCGGTGATCCGCGCCCGTCCGGTCGGCGTGCTGAACATGAGCGACGAGGCCGGCGGCGACGCCAAGCTGGTGGCCGTACCGCACGACAAGCTGACCGTCCTGTACAAGGACGTGCAGGAATACACCGACCTGCCGGCCCTGCTGATCGAGCAGATCAAGCACTTCTTCGAGAACTACAAGGATCTCGAGAAGGGCAAGTGGGTCAAGGTCGAAGGCTGGGGCGGCGCCGAAGAAGCCCGCCAACTGATTCTCAAGGCGGTTGCGGCTTACCAGAAGTAAGCCGAACCCGCTACGGAAAGCCCGCCCACAAGGCGGGCTTTTTTATGCCCACAGGTTTCCGCCAGGATTTTCCTCAGCGAGCCTTTCCGCTAATGTGGCACGCCTCTTCGCAGGACCCGTCTGCCCATGCCCCTTCCCCAGCTGCCCGGCCTGTTCGCCCTGCTCGTCTTCCTGGCGCTGGCGTGCGGCATCCTCCTCGGCCTGCACCACCGCCAGCGCAGCAGGCGCCGACTGAGCAGCCTGGCCGCCGTGGCCGACGCCTTTGCCGCCGGCAACAACCTGGTGCGCGCCGAGATCGGCGGCGCTGACGCCATCGGCCAGCTGGCCCAGCACCTCAACCACATGATCGGCCAGCTCGAGGACGAGCGCCGCGCCCTGCGCGACAGCGAGCAGCAGCTGCGCAGCCTGATCAACGCCGCACCGGTGGGCATGCTGGTGATCGACCCGCAGGGACGCATCGACTCGGCCAACCCGGCCGCCGCGCAGATCTTCGACTGCCCGCCGCAACAGCTGTGCGCGCAGAGCGCCGACGACCTGCTGCTCGGCCAGGACGCCTGGGCCCGCCTGCTCGCCCAGCCCAACTGCAGCCTCGAGTTCGCCGCCCGCCGCGGCACCACCAGCTTCCCGCTGGAAGCCTCGTGCACGCCCTTCCTGCGCAGCGGCCAGGCGCTGCAGCTGCTGCTGGTGCGCGACATCAGCGACCGCAAGGCGGCCGAGAACCGCCTGCACTATCTCGCCCACTTCGATCCGCTGACCGGGATCGCCAACCGCACCCATCTGCTCGCCCGCCTCGAGCTCGGCCTGCAGTGCGGCGAGGCGCAGGCCCTGCTGTTCATCGACCTCGACCACTTCAAGCGGATCAACGACACCCTCGGCCACGAGATCGGCGACCAGCTGCTGCGCGGCGTGGCCGAGCGCCTGCGCAAGTACGTGCCGCCCGGCGCGCTGCTCGCCCGCCTCGGTGGCGACGAGTTCATCGTGCTGCTCTCCGCGGAGCTGGCCGGCCAGGCCGACGCCGTGGCCGAGCAGCTGCTGCTGGCCTTCCGCCAGCCGTTCCATGTGCGCCAGTACGAGCTGTTCACCACGCCGAGCATCGGCATCGCCCTGCATGCCGACGGCCAGACCAGCGCCTCCCAGCTGCTCAAGGCCGCCGACCTCGCCCTCTACCAGGCCAAGAGCCGCGGGCGCAACCGCCTCGCCCACTTCGATCACAGCCTGGCCGACGACGCCGAACAGCGCCGCCAGCTCGAGGCCGAGCTGCGCAGTGCCCTGGCCCGCGACGAATTCGAGTTGTACTACCAGCCGCAGATCGACCGTGACGGCGGGCAGCAGCGCACCTTCGAGGCCCTGCTGCGCTGGCACTCGCCGCGTCGCGGCCTGGTCGGCTCGGCGCAGTTCATGCCGGTGCTGGAGGAGACCGGGCTGATCCTCGATGCCACCCGCTGGGTGTTCCGCCAGGCCTGCCGCCAGCAGCGCCAGTGGCAGGCGGAGGGGCGCGACTGGGGCATCGCGGTCAACCTGTCGCCGCTGGATTTCCGCCAGAGCGACCTCGCCGGCACGCTGCTGGCGATCCTCGCCGAGGAACAGCCGCAGGCGCAGCGCCTGGAGCTGGAGATCACCGAAAGCACCCTGCTGGATGCCGACCAGCAGGTCCTCGACACCCTGCATGCGCTGAAGCAGGCCGGTCTGACCCTGTTCCTCGACGACTTCGGCACCGGCTACGCCTCGCTGGCCTACCTGCAGTTCTTCCCCTTCGACGGGGTGAAGATCGACCGCCAGTTCGTCGCCGGCCTGCCCGACTGCCGCGAGTCGGTGGCGCTGGTGCGCGGCATCCTGGTGATCGCCGAACAGCTGGGCATGCAGGTGGTCGCCGAGGGCGTGGAAAACCGGCGCCAGGCCGACTTCCTGCGCCGCAACGGCTGCCACCGCCTGCAGGGTTTCCTGTTCGGCCGCCCGCAGTCGGCCGCGGCCTGCGTCCAGAACAGCGAAGCATCCTCCAGCGCCAGCCTGGTGAACGCCTGAACACCCCTGCCAGGCATCGCGCACCGACGCGACCGGCAACAGCACCGCCGCCAGCTGCTAAGCTGGCGCACCAATTGAGTGCAGAGACCATTCCATGCCCTTCAGCGACCTGCTCCTGCTGCTGCTCGCCGGCTTCGCCGCCGGCGGCATGAACGCCCTGGCCGGCGGCGGCACCTTCTTCTCCTTCCCGGCGCTGCTGGCCACCGGCCTGCCGCCGGTCACCGCCAACGCCACCAACGCGGTGGCCCTGTGGCCGGCCAGCATCGCCGGCGCCTGGGCCGCACGCAGCTCGCTGCGCCCGCTCGGCCCCTACCTGCTGCCGCTGCTGGCGGCCGGTCTGGCCGGCGGCCTGGGCGGTGGCCTGCTGCTGCTGGCCGGTGGCGACGAGGTGTTCCGCGTGCTGATCCCCTGGCTGCTGCTGGCCGCCACCGCGCTGTTCGCCGCCAGCCCGTGGCTCAGCCGCCTGCTCGCCGCGCGCCGCCGCGAGGCGACGGCCGTACCGCCGCACGGCCCGCTGTCGCTCGGCGCCCACTCGCTGGTGTCGGTGTACGGCGGCTACTTCGGCGCCGGCATGGGCATCCTGCAGCTGGCCGCCTTCGCCATCGAGGGCCATGCCCTGGCGCGCGCCAATGCGCTGAAGAACCTGATTTCCGCGGTGATCTACAGCGTCGCCAGCCTCACCTTCATCATCGCCGGGCGGGTCAGCTGGAGCGAGCTGCTGATCCTGCTGGCCGGCGCCACCTTCGGCGGCTATGTCGGCGGCGCGCTCGGCCAGCGCCTGCCCGCGCGCTGGTTGCGCGTCCTGGTGATCGCCGTGGGCAGCGGCATGACCCTGTACTACTTCTGGGCGACCTACGGGCGCTGAGCCGCTTGCCCGGCGCGATCGCCTGAGCACGGCAGGCGCGGCGCCTGTCTCCCCTCTCCCGCCAGCGGGAGAGGGCGCATTCGGTGTCGGTCTGAACATGGCGCGATTGCCTTGGCTCGAGCCGCCCGCCGTTTGCCCGCCGGCCGCGGCTCTGCTAGTGTCGCGCCCGTTTTCCGCCGCCCGAGACTGCCGCCATGGCCCGCAAGAAAGCCACCCCCGATTTCGAACAGTCGCTGACCGAACTGCAGACGCTGGTCGAGCGCCTGGAAAGTGGTGAGCTGTCCCTCGAGGACTCGCTGGCCGCCTTCGAGCAAGGCATCCGCCTGACCCGCGAATGCCAGGGCGCGCTCAGCCAGGCCGAACAGAAGGTGCAGATCCTCCTCGGCCAGAGCGGCGAGACCGCGCCCTTCGACGCGGAGGGCGAGGCGCAATGAGTCTCCAGCAGTACCAGGCCCGCTGCCAGGCGCGTGTCGATGCCGCCCTCGACGCCCTGTTCGTCGCCCCGCAGCCAGAACTCGCCCGCCTCTACCAGGCGATGCGCTACAGCGTGATCAACGGCGGCAAGCGCGTGCGCCCGCTGCTCGCCTACGCCGCCTGCGAGGCCCTCGGCGGCGCGGCCGAGCAGGCCAACGGCGCCGCCTGCGCGGTGGAGCTGATCCACGCCTACTCGCTGGTCCACGACGACCTGCCGGCGATGGACGACGACGACCTGCGCCGCGGCCAGCCGACCACCCATATCGCCTTCGACGAGGCCTGCGCGATCCTCGCCGGCGACGCCCTGCAGGCGCTGGCCTTCGAGGTGCTGTGCGACGCCAGCCTGTCGCCGGTGGACGCCGACACCCGCCTGCGCATGCTCGCCAGCCTGGCCCACGCCGCCGGTCCGGCCGGCATGGCCGGTGGCCAGGCCATCGACCTCGGCTCGGTCGGCCACAGGCTCGACCAGGCCGCGCTGGAAACCATGCACCGCCACAAGACCGGCGCGCTGATCGAGGCCAGCGTGCGTCTCGGCGCCCTGGCCAGCGGCCACAGCGATGCCGCCAGCCTGCAGGCGCTGCAGGATTACGCCCGCGCCATCGGCCTGGCCTTCCAGGTGCAGGACGACATCCTCGACGTGGAAAGCGACACCGCCACCCTCGGCAAGACCCAGGGCAAGGACCAGGCCCACGACAAGCCGACCTACCCGGCCCTGCTCGGCCTCGATGCGGCCAAGACCTATGCCGGCGAGCTGCGCGACCAGGCGCTGGCCGCCCTCGCCCCCTTCGACTCGCGCGCCGACGCCCTGCGCGAGCTGGCCCGCTACATCGTCGCGCGCAGTCACTGAGCGGCAGCAGGCAGCCCCGTCTCCCGCTGGCGGGAGACGACTGCAGGGATGCAGGAGGTAGGGCGACGCAGCAGGCTCAAGCCGAGGATTGGGGTGAGGGTGGAAGCGTCACGGCTGCTCGCCCTCACCCCCGGCCCCTCTCCCGGAACCGGGAGAGGGGGGCAAGGCAGCACACCGCCCCTTGTCTCTCGACCTTCGCCCGGCTTGGGCAGGCCGCGCTGCTTCGGGTAAACTCCCGCATCTTTTGTCCGACTGCCGAACCCGTCCGATGCCCAAGACGCTGCACGAGTTTCCCCGCCAGCGGCCCGACACGCCCCTGCTCGACCGCATCGACAGCCCCGCCGCGCTGCGCACCCTCAGCGAAGGCGAGCTGGAGACCCTGGCCGACGAGCTGCGCCAGTACATGCTCTACACCGTGGCACGCACCGGTGGGCATTTCGGCGCCGGTCTCGGCGTGGTCGAACTGACCATCGCCCTGCACCACGTCTACGACACGCCCCGCGACCGTCTGGTGTGGGACGTCGGCCACCAGGCCTACCCGCACAAGATCCTCACCGGGCGCCGCGAGCGCATGGCCAGCCTGCGCCAGAAGGACGGCCTGGCCGCCTTCCCGCGCCGCGCGGAGAGCGAGTACGACACCTTCGGCGTCGGCCACTCGAGCACCTCGATCAGCGCCGCGCTGGGCATGGCGCTGGCCAACCGCCTGCAGGGCAACGAGCGGCGCACCGTGGCGGTGATCGGCGACGGCGCACTGACCGCCGGCATGGCCTTCGAGGCGCTCAACCACGCCTCGGAAACCAACGCCGACATGCTGGTGGTGCTCAACGACAACGACATGTCGATCTCCAAGAACGTCGGCGGCCTGTCCAACTACCTGGCCAAGATCCTCTCCAGCCGCACCTACGCCAGCATGCGCGAGGGCAGCAAGAAGATCCTCTCGCGCATCCCCGGCGCCTGGGAAATCGCCCGGCGCACCGAGGAACACGCCAAGGGCATGCTGGTGCCCGGCACCCTGTTCGAGGAGCTGGGCTGGAACTACATCGGCCCGATCGACGGCCACGACCTGCCGACCCTGGTCGCCACCCTGCGCAAGATGCGCGAGCTCAAGGGCCCGCAGTTCCTGCACATCGTCACCAAGAAGGGCAAGGGCTTCGCGCCGGCCGAGGCCGATCCGATCGGCTACCACGCCATCAGCAAGCTCGAGCCGGGCAGCGAACAGGCGCCCAAGAAGGCCGCAGGGCCGAAGTACTCGGCGGTATTCGGCCAGTGGCTGTGCGACATGGCCGCGCGCGATGAACGGCTGATCGGCATCACCCCGGCGATGAAGGAAGGCTCCGATCTGGTGGCCTTTGCCGAGCGCTTCCCGGAGCGCTACTTCGACGTCGCCATCGCCGAGCAGCACGCGGTGACCCTCGCCGCCGGCCTGGCCTGCGAGGGCGCCAAACCGGTGGTGGCGATCTATTCGACCTTCCTGCAGCGCGCCTACGACCAGCTGATCCACGACGTGGCGGTGCAGGACCTCGACGTCTTGTTCGCCATCGACCGCGCCGGCCTGGTCGGCGAGGACGGCCCGACCCACGCCGGCAGCTTCGACATCTCCTTCCTGCGCTGCATCCCCGGCATGCTGGTGATGACCCCGAGCGACGAGAACGAGCTGCGCCTGCTGCTCTCCACCGGCTACCACCACCGCGGCCCGGCGGCGGTGCGCTACCCGCGCGGCAGCGGCCCCAACGCAGCGATCGACCCGGCGCTGCAGACGGTGGAAATCGGCAAGGGTGTGGTGCGTCGCCAGGGCCAGCGGGTCGCCCTGCTGGTGTTCGGCGTGCAGCTGGCCGAAGCCCTGCAGGTCGCCGAGCGGCTCGACGCCACAGTGGTCGACATGCGCTTCGTCAAGCCGCTGGACGAGTCCCTGGTGCGCCAGCTGGCCAGCCACCACGAGCTGCTGGTGACCATCGAGGAGAACACCGTGATGGGCGGCGCCGGCTCGGCGGTCGGCGAATTCCTCGCCGCCGAGGCCATCGTCAAGCCGCTGCTGCACCTCGGCCTACCCGACTACTACGTCGAGCACGCCAAGCCGAGCGAGATGCTCGCCGAATGCGGCCTCGACGCCGCCGGCATCGAAGCCGCGGTGCGTCAGCGCCTGGCGCTGCTTGAGAAAGATTCAACTCAAGTCGTCTGAAAGCCGCTTGAGTTCCATGACGCCGCGCACTAAGGTGCGCGGCGTTTTACTTTTCGTCAGGGTGTGCCGGCATTGGCCGGCATTAAACGGGAAGCCGGTGCGTCTGCGGACAATCCCGGCGCTGCCCCCGCAACGGTAATCGACCGCGATCCCACGGATCGCCGCCCGCTCAACCGCCACTGTGCCTCGCGCATGGGAAGGCGAGCGCGGTGCGCGTCGACAGCCCGGAGACCGGCCCCGACGGATTCGACAGGTGTTGCGGAGGGCCGCACCGTCAGTCACGCCCCGCCGCGCGGGCGCGTCGCTGGTTCCTGCCCTCCTCGAAAGTCTGCCCATCACTTTTGAGGATTTCCTGATGAAGTTTTCCCGTCTGGCGCTGGCCGTCAGCGTTCTCCCTGCCAGCCTGCTGGCTGTCGAACAGCCCGGCAGCCTTGAAGAGCAACTCAAGGTACCGGCGCTGGTGATCACCTCCGGCCGTCAGGCCGAGCCTCGTGCACAAGCCACTACAGCCACTAGCGTATTCTCGCGCGCCGATATTGAGCGTCTGCAGCCGACCTCGGTGGTCGAACTGCTAAGGAGGGTGCCCGGCGTGCAAGTGACAGACAACGGCAGCGGCAGCCTGGCCAGCCTGTACATTCGCGGCACCAAGTCGGCACAGAGCCTGGTCCTGGTCGACGGCATGCGCATCGGCTCGGCCAGCTCCGGCGACAGCAACCTGCAGCACATCAACGTCGATCAGATCGAACGCATCGAGGTGCTGCGCGGCCCGCGCTCGGCGGTCTACGGCGCCGACGCCATCGGCGGCGTGGTGCAAATCTTCACCCGCCGCAGTGCCGGCGAAGGCCTCAAGCCCTTCGTACGCGCGAGCTACGGCAGCAACCACACCTGGCAGCGCAGCGCCGGCCTCTCCGGCGGCGACGGGCAGACCCGCTTCAGCCTGGCCGGCAGCCTCGACGAGACCGACGGCATCGATCGCACCGGCACCTCCTACGCCTCCGACCAGGACCACGACGCCTACCGCAACAAGGCCTTCAGCCTGAGCCTGAGCCACAGCTTCAACGACAGCATCGAGGCCGGCGTGAACGTGCTCGACCAGCGCGGCCGCACCGAATTCGACAACCCCTTCGGCCGCTTCGACATGACCACCTTCGAGTCGGTCGGCCAGGCTCCGTACAGCGACTTTACCGTCAGCAGCGTCTCCAGCTATCTGGACGCGCAGATCAACGACACATGGGGCAGCCGCCTGGAAGTAGGTCACAGCGAGAACCGCGAGGAAAGCCTGGACAAGCTCAGCGACGAGCGCGGCGTGTTCAACACCTACCGCGACTCGGTGAACTGGCTGAACACCCTGACCCTGAGCGACAGCCACAGCCTGCTGCTGGGTGCCGACTGGTACGAGGACCAGCTCAACAGCAACACCGCCTTCGAGGAGCAGCAGCGCTGGAACCAGGCCGCCTTCGTCCAGCACCGCTACGAGGGCGAGAGCTTCTCCACCGAACTGGGCCTGCGCCACGACAAGAACGAGCAGTTCGGCAGCGAGAACACCTGGAGCGGCGCCCTGACCCTGCCGCTGAACGCCGCCAACGACCTGATCTTGTCCTACAGCGAAGGCTTCCGCGCGCCGACCTTCAACGACCTCTACTACCCGGATTACAGCAACCCGAACCTCAAGCCCGAGCACTCGAAGAGCTACGAGCTGCAGTGGCGCAGCGAGCTGGCCGAGACCACCCGCCTGGAGGCCTCGCTGTATCGCACCGATATCGAGGACGCGATCGCCAGCGACCAGAACTTCATCCCGCAGAACATCGCCAAGGCGCGCATCCACGGCTTCGAGGCCGCACTGCAACAGGAGCTGTTCGGCTGGCAGGGCCAGCTGGGTGTCGCCTTCGTCGATCCGCGCGACCGCGACAGCGGCCACACCCTCAACCGCCGTGCGCGCCGCACCCTCAGCCTTGATCTGGACCGCACCTTCGGTGACTTCGCCGTGGGTGCCACTTGGCGGGCAGTCAGCAGCAGCTACGACGACCCGAACAACAAGTACGAACTGGCTGGCTACGGCCTGCTGGGCCTTCGCGGCAGCTGGCAGGCGACCCCCGAGCTGAAACTGGAGGCCAAGATCGACAACCTGATGGACAAGGATTACCAGCAAGCTCTGTACGAACACGAGGGCACACGCTATGCCTACCGACAGGCAGGCCGTACCGCGCTGCTAGGGTTCGTCTGGACGCCGAAAATTTAAGCGGCAGTCTGCCCTTGGAGAAGGCCCCTGTGGGGCCTTCTGTTTTTTCAGAGCAGTGGAAACCCACGACCAACACCAGCCCTAATTCGCCCGCCTGCTCGCAAAATCCTTATGTAGTTGCACGCAGTAGGCACTCAGCGCGCCCGCGCCAGCAATTCGCACAGCCTCGCCGTAGCGGCGAGCATCTGGAAACTAGGCCGCTCAATACCCTCGTCCGGCACCTCCCACACCTGGCCGCGGCGCACCGCGGTCAGCTGCGGCCAGGCCTGCCAGGCGCCGGCCTGGCCCGGTTCGCCGACCAGGATCACCGCCGGATCGCGGGCCAGCACCGACTCGACGCTGACCTGCGGCGCCGGCAGCGCGAGATCGCCGAACACGTTGCGCGCGCCGCACAGGCGCAAGGCGTCACTGATGATCTGCTGTCCGCCGAGGGTGTACATCGGCCGCTCCCAGACCTGATAGAACACCGTCAGCGGCTCGGCGCGCGCATGCCGTAGTGCCAGCTCGCGCACGCCCGCGCGCATCCGCGCGGCCAGCCGCTCGCCCTCCTCGGCATGGCCGACCGCGGCACCGATCACCGCCAGCTGGCCGGCCAGTTCGTTGAGGCTGTGCGGCTGCGCCTCGATCAGCGGAATGCCGAGACTCTGCAGCTGCACCTGCACCGCCGGGCCGACGCTGTCCGGCCAGAGCAGGATCAGGTCCGGTTGCAGGCTGAGCAGGCTTTCCATGCTGAGCTGGCCATGGCGGCCAAGGGAGGGCAGATGGGCCAGCGCCGGCGGCCGCGGGCCGCCGTCGAGCACGCCGACCAGACGCTCGGCGGCGCCCAGCTCGACCATGATCTCGCTGAGCGACGGCGCCAGCGCCACCACCCGCCGGGCGCCGTCCTGCCCGGCCTGCACCAGCGCGCTGGCGAGCAGCAGGACGGCGAACAGCAGGCGGCGCATCAGCGCAGCTGGCGCGGCAGTCGGTAGAGGATGGCGATCAGCACGCTGGCGAACACCAGCAGCAGCACCGGCACGCCGTGCAGGTCGGCCAGCCGGCCGAGCGCGGCGAACCAGGCCGGCAGCAGGGCGCCGAGCAGGCCGTAACGCTGCGCCAGCGCCAGTTCGGCCCAGGCGGCGCCTTCGTCCGCGCCGTTGAGGGCGCGGCCGCAGGCGATCAGCGCATGCTTGTAGCGGCGGAACAGCGGCAAGCCGACGAACATGCTCAGCAGCGCGGCGATGAACAGCGGCATGGCCAGGCTGTCCGCCAGCGGCGCGCGCTCGGGGCCGAAGGCGCCGAGCAGGGCCAGCGGCAGCAGCGCCACGGCCAGCAGTCCCCACCAGCGGCGGGCGAACAGCGGCCGCTGCACACTGGCCTGGCTCACTCCGTCTCGCCCTGATGCAGGCTGCCGAGCAGGTGGCCGAGCTTGCCGGCCTTGGTCGCCAGGTAGTGCTTGTTGTGCGGGTTGAGGCCGCTGTGCAGCGGCACGCGCTCGGCCAGGCGGATGCCGTAGGTCTCCAGCGCCTTGAGCTTGCGCGGGTTGTTGGTCATCAGCTTGAGGGCGCTGATGCCCAGGTGGTCGAGCATCGGCCGGCACATGGCGTAGTCGCGCTGGTCGGCGCCGAAGCCCAGGCGCTCGTTGGCCTCGACGGTGTCGGCGCCGGCGTCCTGCAGCTCGTAGGCGCGGATCTTGTTGAGCAGGCCGATGCCGCGGCCCTCCTGGCGCAGGTACAGCAGCACGCCGCGGCCCTCGGCGGCGATGGCCGCCAGCGCGGCCTCCAGCTGGGCGCCGCAGTCGCAGCGCAGGCTGAACAGGGCGTCGCCGGTCAGGCACTCGGAGTGCAGGCGGCCGAGCACCGGCTCGCCGTTGGCGACGTCGCCCAGAGTCAGGGCGACGTGCTCCTTGCCGGTGGCCTCATCGAGAAAGCCATGCATGGTGAACACGCCAAAGGGGGTTGGCAGCTTCGAGGCGGCGACAAAGACGACGGGCACCGGGACACTCCTGCGAGATGTAAGGCGTCGATTGTAACAGCAGCATCGCCGAGGAAGTCAGTCGGGATTGCCTTCCCCTGCCGTACCGACGCCCAGTTGCGCCAACGCGCCGGCCAGCAGCGGCGCCACGCTGACCGCGTTGCTCGGATGGACGATGCAGTCGCTGCTCCACACCTCGCGCACGCCGGCGGCGCGGATGATCTCCAGGGCATCGGCGGCGAACAGCGCATGGGTCACCGCCGCATCCACCGAGGCGGCGCCGGCGGCCAGCAGCAGCTCGGCGGCGCGCGCCAGGGTGCGCCCGGAGCTGGCCACGTCGTCGAGCAGCACCACCGCGCGGCCCTGCACCGCCAGCGCGGGCAGGGCGATATCGACCTGCCGGTCGCCGTGGCGCACCTTGCTGCACACGCCGAAGTCGAAGCCATGCCCGGCGGCGGCAGCCTCGATCCACTGCCGCGACTCAGCGTCCGGACCGATCAGCAGCGGGTTGGCGACCTTGCTGGCGATCAGCTCGGCGAGCAGCGGCGCGCCGGACAGGCTGACGGCGGCGCCGTGCGGAATCGCCTCGGCCAGCGTTTCGATGCGGTGCAGGTGCGGATCAACGGTGAGCACCGCATCGAAGCGCTCGGCGAGGAAGCGGCCGACCACCTGCTGGCTGACCACCTCGCCGGGATGGAAGGCGATGTCCTGGCGCATGTAGGCCAGGTACGGCGCCACCAGCAGCAGGCGACGGGCGCCGAGACGGCGCGCCTCGCCGGCCACCAGCAGCAGCTCGACCAGCTTCTCGTTGGGGCGGTCGAGGCTGCGGTACAGCACCAGGGTGTCGGCCAGCGCCTCGCCCGCCGCCAGCGGCAGGCGCAGGCGCAGCTCGTCGTCGGGGAAGCGGTGGCGCTCGATCTCCGCGCAGGGCAGGCCGGCCGTCGCGGCCAGACGCTCGGCGGCGGCGCGTTCGTCGGCGAAATACAGCAGCAGTGCGCTCATCGATGACCTTCCTCAGAACTCGACGTACAGGTGCGGCAGCTCGTCGGCGCTGCCCAGGGTGAAACCGCCGCTGCGCTGGCTGGCCTGGCGGGCGAACTCGAGATCGGCCGGATAGGCGGCGTACACGCGGTACAGCGGCGCCCCGGCCTCGACCCGCTCGCCGAGCTTGTACAGCAGGTCGACCCCGGCGCCCTGCACCTTGGGCGCGCCGGCCAGACGGGCGATGCGCGCCAGCAGCAGGTTGTCGATGGCCACCACCACGCCGGCCTGCGCGGCGTTCACCTCGAAGCTCAGCGGCGCCAGCGCCGGCGCGTTGTGGTCGAACGCCTTGTGGCCCTGGGCGGCGATGATCGCCTGCATCTTGGCCAGCGCGCGACCGGAGTCGAGGATGTCGCGGGCGATGGCGTAGCCGTCGCCGCCGCGCACGTCGGGGTCGAACTCGAGCATCCGCCCGGCCAGGCGCAGGGCCTTCTGGCGCAGGTCGTTGGGCGCCCGCGGATCGTTCTCCAGTACGCGCATCACGTCGCGCGCCTCCAGCACCGGACCGATGCCGCTGCCCACCGGCTGGCGACCGTCGGTGATCACCACGTCGATGGTCAGGCCCATGCGCCCGGCGACGAACTCGAACAGCTTGCGCAGGCGCTGCGCCTCGGGCATCGAACGCACCTTGGCGGTCGGCCCCACCGGAATGTCCAGCACCAGGTGGGTGGAACCGGCGGCGACCTTCTTGGAGAGGATCGAGGCGACCATCTGTCCCGGCGAGTCGATCGACAGCGGCCGTTCCACGGCGATCAGCACGTCGTCGGCCGGCGACAGCTCGCTGGTGCCGCCCCAGGCCAGGCAGGCGCGGTGCTCGCGGACGATCTCCTCGAGGCGCGCGAACGGCAGCTCGACGTTGGCCAGCACCTCCATGGTGTCGGCGGTGCCGGCCGGCGAGGTGATCGCTCGCGACGAGGTCTTCGGGCAGAGCATGCCGTGGGCGGCGACGATCGGCACCACCAGCATCGAGGTGCGGTTGCCGGGGATGCCGCCGATGCAGTGCTTGTCGACCACCGGGTGCTCGTGCCAGTCGAGGCGGCGGCCGACGCCGGTCATCGCATCGGTGAGGAAGTAAACCTCCTCGCGGTCCAGCTCGCCCTGGTTGGTGGCGACCACGAAGGCGGTCAGTTCGATCTTCGAATAGCGGTGCTCGGCGATGTCGCGGACGATGGCGCGAAAATCCTCGCGGTCGAGGCGTTCGCCGGCGATCTTGCGGTGCAGGGCGGGAATCGACGACGGCGGTTCGGCCTGGGAGATGGTCGCCGGATGGCCATTTTCCACGCCGAGCTGGGCGAAGGCGTCCTCGGACAGGCCCAGCTCGCCGCAGTCGACGATGGCGGGGTCGTCGACCACGTTGAGGCTGGCGAGGATGCGCCGGCCGTTGGCGCGCACCTCGACCTTGGACAGCGCCTGGAAGCCCTCGGCGCGGTACACGCCGCAGTCGCGGTTGAGGTAGGCGACGTTCTCGCGGTAGGTGTCGATGGCGACACGGTGCAGCTGCAGGGTCGCGGCACCGCAGCCGACGTCGGGGGCTGGCGAGGTCTTCTTCATGGGGCGCTTCCGGTTTGAGCAATCTGACGACTATGCCGCCGGGCAGGCGCCAGCGGCAAGCGGATCGACTCCCGCGGTCAGTGCTTGCCCTCCAGGCGCAGCACCCCCTGCTCCTCGCGCCAGCCGACGCGATTGAGGAAGCTCATGCCCAGCAGCACCTCGCCGGGCGAGCCGCCGGCGATGATCGCCGCCTCGACGCCGAGCAGTTCGAGGCTGCCGACCTTGACGCTATTGAGGGTCATCCTCCAGGCCGGCACCACGCCGCCGGCGGTGTTGACCTGCATCGGGATGCCGCGGGTCTTGTAGTCGAGGCCCAGACGGCTGGCCTGGGCCTCGTTCATCGCCACCGAGCTGGCGCCGGTATCGACCAGGAACTGCACGCCCTGGCGGTTGATCGAGCCGGCCACCCAGTAGTGGCCGCCCTGGCCGCGGGCGATGCTCAGCTGCTGGCGCTGCGGTTCGGCGTAGCCGGCGCCGCTGTACTCGCGCGACAGGCTGTATGGCTTGTCGACGCCATCGACGCGCAGCACCGCGCCGCGCGCATCGGCGCTGACCAGGGTGACCCCGGCCGGGCCGCTCTGGCCGACCTTGAGCAGCTGGCGCTGGCCGTCGACGGTGACCACCGCGGCACCGGGGAACAGGCCGACCACCTGCACCTGGGGCGCCGCGGCCAAGGGGGCGCTCAGCAGCACGCCGACACAGAAAGCGAGTAAGCAACGCATGACAAATCTCCTTTTTGTCCGCCCTCTCCCGCGCGGGAGCAGGGGCGTGGGAATTCGGGGTTCAGCCGAGCAGCCAGACCAACCCGTGCAGCAGGCCCCAGGCAGCGATGCCGGCGAGCAGGTCGTCGAGCATGATGCCGACGCCGCCGTGCACATGGCGGTCGACCCAGCTGATCGGCCAGGGCTTGAGGATGTCCAGCAGACGAAACAGCACGAAGCCGGCCAGCAGCCACTGCCAGCCCGGCGGCACCAGCCACAGGGTGATCCAGATGCCGATGATCTCGTCCCAGACGATGCCGCCGTGGTCGTGCACGCCCAGATCGCGGGCTACCTTGCCACACAGCCAGCAGCCGAACAGCGAACCGAGCAGCAGGATCAGGCCGTAGCCCCAGTGCGGCAGCAGCTGCAGCAGCGGCACGAACAGCAGGCCGACCAGGGTACCCCAGGTGCCCGGCGCCTTGCGCAGCGCACCGGAGCCGAAACCGAAGGCGATGAACTGCCAGGGATCGCGCCAGATCGAGTCAGGCGCGACGTCGGGACGCTCAGGCTTGGCCATCCGGGCCTCCGAAATGCTGGTAGCCGCCGGCGGCAGGGGTGATGTCGCGACCGTCGCGGTCGAGCACGCACACGCCACTGCCCGCCTCGACCCGACCGATGACATGGCACGGCAGACCGCCGGCCTGCAGCGTCGGCAGGGCGGCGGGCGGCAGGGTGAAGGCCAACACGTAGTCGTCGCCGCCGCTCAGCGCCAGCTGCAGGGCGCGCGCGCCGGCCGCCGCGCGCAGGGCGGATGCCAGTGGCACGCGCTCGGCGTCGATGACCACGCGCACCGCCGACTCCTCGGCGATGTGCCCGCAGTCGGCGAGCAGGCCGTCGGAGACGTCCAGCGCCGCGCTGGCCAGGCCGCGCAGGGCCTGACCGAGGGCCAGCTGCGGCTGCGGCGTCCAGTAGCGCGCCAGCAGTTCGGCATCGCCCGCACCGGCCGGATCACGCTCGCCAAGCACCAGCGGCAGGGCCGCCGCCGCCTCGCCGGTCGGCCCGCCGATGCACAGCAGATCGCCGGGGCGCGCACCCGAGCGCAACAGCGCCTGGCCGACCGGCAGGCGGCCGAACACGGTGACGTTGATGTTGAGGGGACCGCGGGTGGTGTCGCCGCCGATCAGCGCCAGCTGGCAGGCGCGCGCCATGACGTCGAGGCCGCGGGCAAAGTTCTCCAGCCAGGCCGGATCGGCACTCGGCAGGGTCAGCGCCAGGGTGAAGCCGACGGGCGTGGCGCCCATCGCCGCCAGATCGCTGGTCGCCGCGGCCAGCACGCGCTGGGCGAGCAGGAAGGGATCGTGGGCATGGGGAAAGTGCACCCCGGCGACCTGGGTGTCGGTGGACACCGCCAACTGTTCGCCGGGTGGCAGTTGCAGCAACGCGCAGTCGTCACCGATGCCGCGCGCCACGCCGGAAGCCGGCGCGGCGCAGGCCGCTGCGGCGAAGTAGCGGTGGATCAGCTCGAATTCGCCGAGGGCAGCCATCGGCAGGCGATCAGCTGCGCTTGCCGCGCACTTCGGCGCTGCGCAGCAGCGGCGCCAGCTTGTCGAGCACGCCGTTGACGAACTTGTGACCGTCGGTAGCGCCGTAGACCTTGGCCAGCTCGATGCCCTCGTTGATCACCACGCGGTAGGGCACGTCGACGCGGTTGAGCAGCTCGTAGGTGGACAGGCGCAGGATCGCCAGCTCCACCGGATCGAGCTCCTCCACCGGACGGTCGAGGCAGGGTGCGAAGGCCGCGTCCAGCTCCGACTTCAGGCGCGGCACGCCGTGGAGGATCTCGCGGAAGTAGGCGCCGTCGACATCGCTGAAGTCGTTGTCGACGCGGAACTGCGCTTCGATCTCGTTGATCGGCTGGCCGGCCAGCTGCCACGAATACAGGGCCTGCACCGCCAGGCTGCGCGCCTTCTGGCGCATGGCGATCTTGCCGCGCGAGGCCTTGGGGCCCGGGGTCTGGCTGTCGTGCTCGCTCACTTGGCCTCCAGCTGCGCCAGCAGGCTGACCATTTCCAGGGCGGACAGCGCGGCTTCGGCGCCCTTGTTGCCGGCCTTGGTGCCGGAGCGCTCGATGGCCTGCTCGATGGAGTCGACGGTCAGCACGCCGAAGGCGACCGGCACGCCGAACTGCAGCGACACCTGGGCCAGGCCCTTGGTGCATTCGCCGGCCACGTACTCGAAGTGCGGGGTGCCACCGCGGATCACCGCGCCGAGGGCGATGATGGCGTCGAACTCGCCGCGCTGGGCGACCTTCTGGGCGACCAGCGGGATCTCGAAGGCACCCGGCGCACGGATGATGGTCAGTTCGCTTTCGCTGACGCCGTGGCGCACCAGGGCGTCGATGGCGCCCTGCACCAGGCTTTCGACGACGAAGCTGTTGAAGCGGCCGACCACCAGGGCGTAACGGCCTTTGGGGGCGATGAAGGTACCTTCGATGGTCTTCAGGGTCATGACGGATTCCAGATAAAGAGCCGGGGCGCCAGTGCGCCCCGAGGTGTTATTCACAGATAGCGTTATTCGCAGGTGACGTATTCTACAACTTCCAGATCGAAGCCGGATATCGCGTTGAACCTGACCGGCGAGCTGAGCAGGCGCATCTTGCGCACGCCCAGGTCGCGGAGGATCTGCGAGCCGGCACCGACGGTGCTGTAGGTGGTCGGTTCGGCCGGCTTGCCGCCGCCGAGCTGCTCCTCGAGCAGGGCCAGCAGCTCGTTGCCGCTGATCGCATGGTTGAGCAGCAGGACCACGCCGCTGCCCTGCTCGGCGACCTTGATCATCGCCTCGCGCAGGCTCCAGCGGCCCGGGCGCTTGACGCTGAGCAGGTCGCGTAGCGGGTCCATGTTGTGCACGCGCACCAGGGTCGGCTCGTCGGCCTTGATCTCGCCCTTGATCAACGCCAGGTGCACCTGGCCCTCGACCTGGTCGCGGTAGGTGTACAGCTTGAACTGGCCCAGCTCGCTGTCCAGCTGGCGCTCGGAGATGCGCTCGACGGTGTGCTCGTGGACCAGCCGGTAGTGGATCAGGTCGGCGATGGTGCCGATCTTGATGCCGTGCTCGGCGGCGAACTCTTCCAGCTCCGGGCGGCGGGCCATGCTGCCGTCGTCGTTCATGATCTCGCAGATCACCCCGCTGGGCTGGAAGCCGGCCATGCGCGCCAGGTCGCAGGCCGCCTCGGTGTGGCCGGCGCGCGCCAGCACGCCGCCGGGCTGGGCCATCAGCGGGAAGATGTGGCCGGGGCTGACGATGTCCTCGGCCTTGGCTTCGCGGGCCGCGGCGGCCTGCACGGTGCGCGCGCGGTCGGCGGCGGAGATGCCGGTGGTCACCCCCTCGGCGGCCTCGATGGACACGGTGAACTTGGTGCCGAAGCCCGAGCCGTTGCGCTGCACCATCAGCGGCAGGCCGAGGCGCTCGCAGCGCGCGCGGTCCATCGGCATGCAGATCAGCCCGCGCGCATGCTTGGCCATGAAGTTGATGTCCTCGGCGCGCACGCACTCGGCGGCCATGATCAGGTCGCCTTCGTTCTCGCGATCCTCGTCATCCATGAGAATGACCATCTTGCCCTGGCTAATGTCCTCGACCAGCTCGGCGATATTGTTGAGCGCCACAGGCACCCCCTTTCAGAATTCGTGGGTAAAGCCCTTGCAGGGCGGTTCAGCCTTTCAGGTAACCGTGCTCGGCCAGGAAGCTTTCGCTGATGCCGGAAGCATGGGGCTCGGCGGCCTTGTCGCCGAGCAGCAGACGTTCCAGGTAGCGCGCCAGCAGGTCGACCTCGAGGTTGATCCGCCGGCCGCTGCGGTAGTCGGCCATGATGGTTTCCTGCAGGGTGTGCGGGACGATGGTCAGCTCGAAATCGGCGCCATCCACCGCGTTCACCGTCAGGCTGACGCCGTCGACGGTGATCGAGCCCTTGAGGGCGATGTACTTGGCCAGCTCGCGCGGTGCGCGCACGCGAAACTGGATGGCGCGGGCATTGTCGGCGCGCGAGACGATCTCGCCGACACCGTCGACGTGGCCGCTGACCAGATGGCCGCCGAGGCGGGTGGTCGGGGTCAGCGCCTTCTCCAGGTTGACCGGGCTGCCGACCTTGAGGTCGCCGAAGGCGGTGCGGGTCAGGGTCTCGCGGCTGACGTCGGCCCAGAAGCCGTCGCCGGGCAGTTCCACCGCGGTCAGGCAGGTGCCGTTGACGGCGATGCTGTCGCCGAGCTTGACGTCGCCCAGGTCGAGCTTGCCGGTGGCGACGTACACGCGCACGTCGCCACCCTTGGGGGTCATGGCGCGGATGCTGCCGATGGCTTCGATGATTCCGGTGAACATCAGGCCTCCCGCATCACGATGGGGGTCTTCACTTGCATGGTCGAACTCCTGTTTTGGCTAAAACAGGGCACGGACAGGAAGGGATCGCGCGGGCGCGGATGGGCCGCCCCGTGGCAGGAATCCCGCTCTCTATCATCCGGACTGTAACCGTCGGCTCCGGAATCGCACCGGATCTGCTGACCTTGCCGGCCCCATGCGGGAAGACAAGCGCTCGCGGGCTGGGCGCAGGCTGCGCCATCACCGCCGGTGAGGAATTGCACCCCGCCCTGAGAACGTCGCGGCCGCTGACGACCGCGCGGGACTTTGTACCATATTTTTGCCAGCGCGGCGCACCGCAGCCCGGCGCAGGGCGGATGGGTCAGGCCGGTACGGCGATGATCCGCCAGTCGTTGCCCACCGCGCGGATCTCGCGGATCGCCAGCTGCGGCGCCTCGCTCATCTGCTCGAGCGGCCAGTCGAGCAGCGGCCGGGCGCTGGAGCCGAGCAGCTGCGGGGCCATGAAGATCTGGTACTCGTCGACCAGGCCCTTGCGGGCGAAGGCGCCGGCCAGACGCGGACCGGCTTCCACCAGCACCTCGTTGGCGCCGCCGGCGGCCAGCCCGGCGAGCAGCAGGGGCAGATCGACATGGCCGTTGCCGCGCGGCAGGGCCTGCAGCTCGTGGCCGGCGGCCTGGTACTCGGCGGCGCGGCCGTCATCGTCGCAGCAGGCCACCAGCGCCGGGCCGGCCTGGAAGAAGGCCGCACTCAGCGGCACGCGCAGCTGGCCGTCGATCAGCACGCGCAGCGGCGGCCGGCCCGCGGCCAGAGCCGCCTGCTCGGCCGCCACGCCCAGCTCGTCGGGACGCACGGTGAGGCGCGCATTGTCGAACAGCACGGTATCGGCGCCGGTGATGATCACGCTGGAGCGCGCGCGCAGGCGCTGCACCGCCGCGCGCGCGGCCGGTCCGGTGATCCACTGGCTCTCGCCGCTGGCCATGGCGGTGCGCCCGTCCAGGCTCATCGCCAGCTTGACCCGCACATACGGCAGGCCCCGCTCCATGCGCTTGATGAAGCCGACATTCAGCTCGCGCGCCTCGCTTTCCAGCACGCCGCAGGCCACCGCGATGCCGGCCGCGCGCAGCAGGGCGAGGCCGCGCCCGGCCACCTGCGGATTGGGGTCCTGCATCGCCGCGACCACCCGGCCGACCCCGGCGCGGACCAGCGCCTCGGCGCACGGCGGGGTGCGCCCGTGATGGCTGCACGGTTCGAGGGTCACGTAGGCGGTGGCGCCGCGCGCGCGCGCGCCGGCCTGGCGCAGGGCATGCACCTCGGCGTGCGGCTCGCCGGCGCGCACGTGCCAGCCTTCGCCGACGATCTCGCCGTCGGCGACGATCACGCAGCCGACGCGCGGGTTGGGATGGGTGGAGAACAGGCCCTGGCGCGCCAGTTGCAGCGCACGGGCCATGTAGGCCGGATCAGCGGCCTGCAGGGAATCTTGCATGGGAAATCAGCCCTTGCCGGGTTCGCGGGACAGGCGCTCGATTTCCTCGCGGAACTGGTCGAGGTCCTGGAAGTGCCGGTACACCGAGGCGAAGCGGATGTAGGCCACCTCGTCGAGGCGGCGCAATTCGTCCATCACCATCTCGCCGACCACCCGCGACTTCACCTCGCGCTCGCCGGTGGCGCGCAGCTTGTGCTTGATGTGGGCGATGGCCTCCTCGAGACGCTCGACGCTGACCGGACGCTTTTCCAGCGCGCGCTGCATGCCGGCGCGCAGCTTGTCCTCGTCGAACGGCTGGCGCACGCCGTCGGACTTGATCAGCCGCGGCATCACCAGCTCGGCGGTCTCGAAGGTAGTGAAGCGCTCCTGGCAGGCCAGGCATTCGCGGCGCCGGCGCACCTGCTGGCCCTCGGCGACCAGACGCGAGTCGATGACCTTGGTGTCGTGGGCGCCGCAGAAGGGACAGTGCATGATGGCTCGGCCGGCAGAGGGAGAAAGTGGGCGGTCATGGTAACCCATGGCGCAGTCAAGACAAGCCGCCGGCAGCGGGTTATAAGGACGCCCGGACCAACGCACCGGAGCCGCCCATGCCCCATCCGCCCGCCGAACTGCTCGCCCCGCTGCACGCCCTGCTCGGCGATGCGCAGCTGAGCCCCGCCACGCTGCCGGGCAGCGATATCCGCCTGTGGCTGATCGACGCCGCCAACATGGACCGCGCCTTCAGCCCGGAGGAGACCCGGCGCATCCTCGAGGAGCCGCCGTACTGGTGCTTCTGCTGGGCCAGCGGCCTGGCGCTGGCCCGCTGGCTGGCCGAGCGCCCCGAGTGGGTGCGCGGCAAGCGGGTGCTCGACTTCGGTGCCGGCAGCGGCGTGGCGGCGATCGCCGCCGCCCGCGCCGGTGCGGTCGAGGTGGTGGCCTGCGATCTCGACCCGCAGGCCCTGGCCGCCTGCCGTGCCAACGCCGCACTGAACGGCGTCGCGCTGGGCTATTCGGCGGACTTCTTCGCCGAGGCGGATCGCTTCGACCTGATCCTGGTTGCCGACGTGCTCTACGACCGCGCCAACCTGCCGCTGCTCGACGCCTTCCTGTCCCGCGGCCGCGAGGCGCTGGTGGCCGACTCGCGGGTGCGCGACTTCCAGCATCCGCTGTACCGGCGCCTGGCCGTGCTGGAGGCCTGCACCTGGCCGGACCTGGCCGAGCCCGACGAATTCCGCACGGTCAGCCTGTACCACGCCCGACGGGGCTGAGCCTCCCAGCCCCTTGCGGGAGGCGCGACCTCGCGGCGATGCCTTTGCTCTTGTGGCGGAGCTGCGCCCCTTCATCTCCGTGCGGTCGGGCCTCCCAGCGCTCGCCCGCGGCACCACCTCGCAGGCGCATCCGGCCACTCCCGACAATACTGTCAGGCAGACATCCTGCCCGGGAACCTCGCCATGCCCAGCGACACCCTGCGCCTGTTCTTCGCCCTGCCCTGCCCGACCGAGCTGACCACGGCCATCTGCATCTGGCGCGACGGCCTGGCCATCGGCGGCAAGCCGGTGGCGGCGGACAACCTGCACCTGACCCTGGCCTTCCTCGGCCAGCAGCCGCGCGCCCGCCTGGAGGAGCTGCAGCTGCTCGCCGCCGGCATCGAGGCGCCGCCCTTCGAGCTGCACCTGGACCGTCTCGGCGGCGGCCGCCGCGGCCTGCTCTGGCTGGAGCCGAGCCGCGTGCCGGAGCCCCTGCCGGCGCTGGTCGGCGACCTGCAGCAGCGCCTGCTGGCCGCCGGCATCGGCCTCGACACTCGCCCGTTCCGCGCCCACCTGACCCTGGTCCGCCACGCCGGCGCCCGGCCGGCCGAGGCGGCGCCCGATTTCGCCTGGCCGGTCGACCGCTTCGCCCTCTACGCCTCGGAAACCACCGCCCGCGGCGTGCGCCACCGCGAGCTGGGCAGCTGGCCGCTGGTGCCGGGACTGCAGCCGCTGCGCCGACCGGGCACACCGCGCTGAGACCGCGTCCTGTCCAGCCAGAGCAGGACCGCACAGCACCACAGCCTCGGCCGGGGGCAAGCCGTACGCGCCCTTGCTTCCCGCCGCGCGCATCCCCACTTACCATGCAGGCCTTTTCATCCGCAGCGTCCATGCCGAGACTCCCGATGAGCGAAACCCCGTACATCTTCGACGTCAGCGACGCCAGCTTCGAGCAGCTGGTGATCGAAAACTCCTTCCACAAGCCGGTGCTGGTGGACTTCTGGGCCGAGTGGTGCGCGCCGTGCAAGGCGCTGATGCCGCTGCTGGCCAAGATCGCCGAGGGCTACCAAGGCGAACTGCTGCTGGCCAAGGTCAACTGTGACATCGAGCAGGGCGTAGTCGCCCGCTTCGGCATCCGCAGCCTGCCCACCGTGGTGCTGTTCAAGGACGGCCAGCCGGTCGACGGCTTTGCCGGCGCCCAGCCGGAGTCGGCGATCCGCGCCATGCTCGAACCCCACGTCGAGGAGCCGGCGCCGCCGCAGGCCGACCTGCTGGAGAGCGCCCGCGTCCAGTACGCCTCCGGGCAGATCGGCGCCGCGGAACAACTGCTCAAGCAGTTGCTCGGCGAGGACAACGGCAACGCCGCGGCGCTGATCCTCTATGCCCGCTGCCTGGCCGAGCGCGGCGCACTGGACGAGGCGCAGGCGGTGCTCGATGCGGTGCCAGGCGACGAACACAAGGCGGAGCTGGTCGGCGCGCGCGCGCAGCTGACCTTCCTGCGCCGGGTGGCCGACCTGCCGGAAGCCGCCGCGCTGAAAAGCCGCCTGGCCCTGGACGCCGGCGACGACGAAGCCGCCTACCAGCTGGCCATCCATCAGCTCGCCCGTCAGCAATACGAGACGGCCCTGAATGGCCTGCTGCGCCTGTTCCTGCGCAACCGCGGCTACGCCGACGACCTGCCGCGCAAGACCCTGGTACAGGTGTTCGACCTGCTCGGCAACCAGCATCCGCTGGTGATCACCTACCGGCGCCGGCTCTATCAGGCGTTGTACTGAGCCGCAAACGGAGCGCCTGCCTGCGACGGGGCGCCGAGCTGCACTGGCCAGAACGGTGGAGTTTTGTTACAACGTAACAAAATCTCCCCGCCGTAGCCGGAGTCCGCATGCGCGCACTGCTGTTTGTCCTGCCCTTCACCCTGCTGTCGCTGAGCGTACAGGCCGGCCAGCATGATCATGGCCACGCCGCGTCGCATGCCCATGCCCATGCCGAGTCGGCCAGCAGCCTCGGCAAGCACGCGCATGGCATCGGCGAGCTGGACGTGGCGCTCGACGGCAACCTCCTCGAGCTGGACTGGCGCAGCCCGGCGGCCAACCTGCTGGGCTTCGAGCATGCCCCGCGCAGCGCCGAGCAACGCGCCGTCGTCACGCTCGTGCAGGCGCAGCTGCGCGAGGCCACAACACTGTTCGGCATCCCCGCCGCCGCCGACTGCCGCCTCGCCGAACCCCAGCTGGACAGCCCGCTGTTCGCCGCCGCGCCGGGCGACGAGCACGAGCACGAGCACGAGCACGAGCACGAGCACGAGCAGCCTGCCGGCACGCACAACGAAGTGCATGCCCGCTACCGCTTCACCTGTCGTCAGCCGGCGGCACTCGAGGCGCTCGACCTCGGCGAGCTGTTCCGCCGCTTCCCCGCCACCGAAAAGCTGCAGGTGCAGCTGATCGGCCCGCAGGGCCAGCAGGGCCGCGAACTGAGTGCGGCGCATAGCCGCCTGCGCTTCTGAAACCCATGACCTCAGCGCTGATCGAACTCACCGACCTCGGCTTCGCCTGGCCCGGCCGTGCCGAGCTGCTGGACATCCCCAGCTTTCGCCTGGAACGCGGCGAACGCCTGTTTCTCAAGGGGCCCAGCGGCAGCGGCAAGACCACCCTGCTCGGCCTGCTCGGCGGTGTGCAGCTGCCCCAGCGCGGCAGCGTGCGCCTGCTCGGCAAGGAGCTGACCGCGCTGTCCGCCGGCGCCCGCGACCGCTTCCGCGTCGACCACAGTGGCTACATCTTCCAGCAGTTCAACCTGCTGCCGTTTCTCGGCGTGCGCGCCAACGTCGAGCTGCCCTGCCGCTTCTCGTCCCTGCGCGCCGAACGCGCGCGCCAGCGCCATGGCAGTGTGGCTGCGGCGGCCGCCAGCCTGCTCGAGCACCTCGGCCTCGGCGCCGAGCTGCATGCCCGGCGCGCCGACCAGCTGTCGATCGGCCAGCAGCAGCGCGTCGCCGCCGCCCGTGCGCTGATCGGCCAGCCGGAACTGGTGATCGCCGACGAACCGACCTCGGCGCTGGACGCCGATGCCCGCGAGGCCTTCCTCGCCCTGCTGTTTGCCGAGTGCCGGGCCGCCGGCGCCAGCCTGCTGTTCGTCAGCCACGACCAGAGCCTGGCGCCACTGTTCGACCGCCACCTGACGCTGGACCAGCTCAACCGCACCGCGCGCCGGGGAGACTGACCGCATGCACCTTCTGCGCCTGGCCTTAGCCAGCCTCGCCAACCGCCGCGCTACCGCCCTGCTCACCGTGCTGGCCATCGCCCTGTCCAGCTGCCTGCTGCTGGCCGTCGAGCGGGTGCGCAGCGAAACGCGCAGCAGCTTCGCCAGCACCATCAGTGGCACCGACCTGGTGGTCGGCGCGCGCTCCGGGGCGGTCAACCTGCTGCTCTACTCGGTGTTCCGCATCGGCAACGCCACCAACAACATCCGCTGGGACAGCTACCAGCAGATCGCGGCGATGCCGCGGGTGAAATGGGCCATCCCGCTGTCACTGGGCGACTCGCACCGTGGCTACCGGGTGCTCGGCACCAGCGCGGCCTACTTCGCACATTACCGCTACGGTGCCCAGCAGCCGCTGCGCCTGGCCGAAGGACGCGCGTTCGAGGACATGTTCGAGGTGGTGCTCGGCGCCGAGGTGGCCGATGCTCTCGGCTACCGGCTGGGCGAGGAGATCGTCCTCGCCCACGGCGTCAGCAAGATCAGCCTGACCCGGCACGACGACAAGCCATTCCGGGTGGCCGGCATCCTCGCCCGCACCAGCACCCCGGTGGACCGCACCCTGCACATCTCCCTGGCCGGCATGCAGGCGCTGCACGTCGACTGGCAGCACGGCATGCCGGCCCGCGGCGCGGCGCGCATCGATGCCGAGCAGGCGCGTCAGCTGGACCTGCAGCCGCAGGCGATCACCGCCGTGCTGCTCGGCCTGGACAGCCGTATCGCCACCTTCGCCGTGCAGCGGGCGATCAACGATCATCGCGGCGAGCCGCTGCTGGCGATCCTGCCCGGCGTCGCCCTGCAGGAGCTGTGGAGCCTGATGGGCACGGCCGAGCAGGCGCTGCTGCTGGTCTCCGCCTGCGTGGTGCTGGTCGGCCTGGTCGGCATGCTCACCGCGCTGCTCGCCAGCCTGGGCGAGCGGCGCCGCGAGATGGCCATCCTGCGCTCGGTGGGCGCCCGGCCCTGGCAGGTCGCCGGCCTGCTGCTCGCCGAGGCGCTGGCTCTGACCCTCGCCGGCCTGCTGTTCGGCCTCGTCCTGCTGTATCTGGCACTGGCTACCGGCCAGGGCTGGGTGCAGACCCACTACGGCCTTTACCTGCCACTGGCCTGGCCGAGCCGTCACGAATGGCTGCTGCTCGGTGCCACCCTCGGCGCCGCCCTGTTGCTCGGCCTGCTGCCGGCCTGGCGCGCCTACCGCCAGTCGCTGACCGACGGCCTGACCATCCGCCTGTGAATACCTTCCGGAGATCCCCGATGCTGCGCGCCCTGCTACTTGCCCTGGCCCTGCTGGCCACCCCGGTGCTGGCCGCCGAGCCGCGCATTCTTAGCTGGGAGGAAATGATTCCCGAGGGCGCGCCGCCACCACCGCCGCCGATCGCCTTCCACGACCTGTCCCGGCTGGCCGACGCCCTGGCGGCGGAAGGCGCTCCGGCCGCCACCCAGCAGTCGCCCGCCGCGCCGGTGGTCGAGGCACTGCATGGGCAGCGGGTGCGGATTCCCGGCTACGTGGTACCGCTGGACATGGACGAGGCCGGTCGGGTGCGCGAGTTTCTGCTGGTGCCGTACTACGGCGCCTGCATCCACGTCCCGCCGCCGCCCTCCAACCAGATCGTCCACGTGCACACCGCCACGCCGCTGCAGCTCGACGAGCTGTGGCAGCCGTTCTGGATCGCCGGCGAACTGCGCGTCGAGGCCAGCTCCAGCGAACTGGCCGAAGCCGGCTACCGGATGCAAGCCGAGCACATCCGTCCTTATGAATTGCCACACGGTTAAGAACCTCGCCGATATTCCTGCGCAGCACTGTTGAGCTGGATCAACGCACGAGCTCGCCGTCCCGCTAGCATAAGCACCAGTCGATACAGAACATTTGGATGGAGTTCTCCTATGATCCGCAAAACCCTCAGCGCTTCCCTGCTGGCCCTGGCCGTAGTTGCTCCCTTTGCCCAGGCTTTCGAAGCCGGCGACATCATCGTGCGTGCCGGTGCCATCACCGTTGATCCGCATGAAGACAGCAGCGCCCTGAAAGTTGACGGTGCAACTCTCGGCGGTCAGGCTACTCTGGACAGCGACACCCAGCTGGGCCTGAACTTCGCCTACATGCTGACCAATAACATCGGTATCGAACTGCTTGCAGCTACCCCGTTCAGCCATGAAGTGGGTGTGAAGGGCCTTGGCGGCCTGGACGGCAAGCTGGGTGACATCAAGCACCTGCCGCCGACTCTGAGCGTGGTCTACTACCCACTGGCCAGCCAGTCCGCCTTCCAGCCTTATGTCGGTCTCGGCCTCAACTACACCACCTTCTTCCAGGAAGATCTGGACAGTACCCGTACAGCTCAAGGCTTCAGCAATCTCGATCTGGACGACTCATTCGGCCTGGCGGCGCAGATCGGCGCCGACTATATGCTGACCGACAACATCATGCTCAACGCCCAAGTGCGTTGGATCGACATCGACACCGACGCCACCGTCGATGGCCCGACCGCACTGAGCGTCGGCAAAACCAAGGTCGACGTAGACGTCGACCCGATGGTCTACATGGTCGGCCTCGGCTACAAGTTCTGATCCCGTCACCCCAGCGGCGATAGAAACGACAAAAGGCACCTTCGGGTGCCTTTTGTCGTTTTTGTCGTTATCGAGGGTGCGCTTTGACTGCTTTCTTGAGCGGCCGCCCCCTGATGCCTGGCCTCAGCGCCCCAGCAGCCGCGCCAACCCATCGCGCAGCGGCGTCGGCTCGGGAAAGGCGAAGCGCGCCAGCAGGCGCCGGTTATCCGCCCGCGAGTGGCGGATATCGCCGGGGCGGGCAGCAGCATGGCTCACCGGCGGCAGGCCGCCGAGCAGCTCGCCGAGGGCGGTCAGCAGCTGATTGAGACTGGTGGCGCGATTGAGGCCGACATTCACCGCCCCCGCCTCCACCTGCGGCACCTCCAGCGCCTGCACCAGCAGCGCCACCAGATCAGCGACGTAGACGAAGTCGCGGGTCTGCTCGCCATCACCGAACACGCTGATCGGCAGGCCGGCCAGGGCGCGCTCGGTGAAGATGCTGATCACCCCCGAGTAGGGCGAGGACGGGTCCTGGCGCGGACCGAAGATGTTGAAGAAGCGAAAGATCGCCGGCGTGAGGCCGTGCTGGCGGCGATAGAAGTCGAGGTAGTACTCGCTGGCCAGCTTGTCGGCCGCGTAGGGGGTCAGCGGCGCCTTCGGCGTATCCTCGTCGATGGCCGTACCTTCGCCGTTCTGCCCGTACACCGCGGCGCTGGAGGCGAACACCACCCGCTGCACGCCCTGCTCGCGCATGGCTTCGCACAGGTTAAGGGTGCCGATGAAGTTGCTCTGGTGGGTCGCCACCGGATCGTCCACCGAGGCCTGCACCGAGGCCACCGCGGCCAGATGCGCCACCGCCGTGCAGCCGCGCAGCGCGGCCGCCAAGGTTGACACATCGGCGACATCCCCTTCGATCAACTCGAGAGCCGGGTTGCCCAGAGGCAGATTGGCGCGCTTGCCGGTGGACAGGTTGTCCAGCACACGCACCGCGTGGCCGCGCGCCAGCAGGGCGTCGACCAGGTGCGAGCCGATGAAGCCGGCGCCGCCGGTGACCAGAATCCGTGAGTCAGCCGCCATGACGGTAGTAACGCTCCAGCAAGGCCGGCAGGCCGGCGCGCCAGGCGCGCGGCTTGATGCCGAAGGTATTGAGGATCTTCCTGCACGCCAGCACCGCATGCTGCGGCTCTTCCGGGGCATCCGGACGCTCGGCATGAGCCTGCGGGGTGAAGTCCTGGGGCAGCTCCGGCCGGTAGCGACGCGCCTCGGCCAAGGTCGCCTGGCCCATGGCCAGACTGGTGGTCGCCTCGATGCCGCCGTAGTGGTAGGTGCCCCACAGCGGCGCGTTGCAGTCGAGCTGCTTGAGCACCGAGAGGATCACCCGCGCGGCGTCGTCCACCGGGGTCGGGTTGCCGCGCCGGTCGTCGGCGAGGAACAGCTCCTCGCCGCTCTCGGCCCACTTGAGCAGGCGACCCATGCGCCCTTCCGGGCTCTCGTCGAGCAGCCAGCCGAAGCGCAGCAGGATGTGCCGCGGGCAGATGGTGCGCACCTGCTGCTCGAAGCGCCACAGCGCCTGGCCACGCAGGCTCAGCGGACGCACGTCGTCCTTCTCGCTGTAGGCGGTGGCGCGGGCACCGTCGAACACCTTGTAGCTGGACGGCTGTAGCAGGATGATCTCGTGGTGCAGGCACAGCTCGGCCAGACGGTCGATGGCCCGCTCCTGGATGAACAGGCGCTCCGCCTCGACCTGCTCGGCCAGGAACCAGTCGTAGTAGTAGGCCAGGTTGACCAGCGCATCGGGGCGCTGCTCGTCCAGCAGGCAGGTCAGACTGGCGGGATCCCAGCCCTGCGGCGGCGGCACGGGAGCGAGGAACTCGACGTTCTCTTCCGCCCCCAGACGCAGCAGCGCCTGTCCAAGGGCATTACCGCCGCCCAGCAGCATCAGGCGCATGCGCATGGTGATGGACTACCTCGTTGTCAGAACGGGATATCGTCGTCGAAGCTGTCGTAGTCCGGTGCCGGCTGCTGGGCGGCCGGTTGCTGCTGCGGTGCCGGACGCGACTCGCGCGGGGCCTGCTGCTGCGGCTCGCGCGGCGGACGCGGCGCGCGCGGGGCATCGTCGCCGGCGTTGCCGCCGCGACCGCCGAGCAGCTGCATCTGGCCGCCCATGTCGACCACGATCTCGGTGGTGTAGCGGTCCTGGCCATCCTGACCCTGCCACTTGCGGGTCTGCAGGCGACCTTCGACGTACACCTGGGAACCCTTGCGCAGGTACTCGCCGGCGATCTCGGCGACCTTGCCGAAGAACACCACGCGGTGCCACTCGGTGCGCTCCTGCAGCTGGCCGGTCTGCTTGTCCTTCCAGCTGTCGCTGGTGGCCAGGGTGATGTTGGTCACCGCATTGCCGTTGGGCAGATAGCGGGTTTCCGGGTCGCCACCGACGTTACCCACCAGAATGACTTTGTTGACTCCACGAGCCATAGAATTCTCCTCGGCTTCAGCACGCCGGCGCCGGATTGACCAGGCGCTCGAGGGACGTGCGATCCAGTTGTTGGGTATCCACCTTGACGTATACGGCGGCCTCTTCGGCCACCACGAAGGCATCCGCCACTCCGGGCGTCGCCTTCAGGCGCGCGGCCAGTCCCGCCTCGCGCAGGGCCTCGGCAGACAGCGGCAGGCGCACGCTGGTCACATACGGCGGTTCGCGCATAGTAGCAGCAAACCCCAGCCACAGGGCACAGAGCAGCGCACAGCCGAGGAACACCGCCTCGACCCCGCCCTGCTGGAACAGCCAGCCGCCGAGCAGGCCGCCGAGGGCGGCGCCGAGGAACTGGCTGGTCGAATACACGCCCATCGCCGTGCCCTTGCCGCCGGCCGGCGCCATCTTGCTGATCAGCGACGGCAGCGAGGCCTCGAGCAGGTTGAAGGCGGTGAAGAACAGCAGGTTGCCGATCACCAGCGCGCGCAGGCCGCCGCCGAACTGCCAGAAGAACAGCTCGCAGAGCAGCAGCAGCGCTACCGCACCGAGCAGCACGCGCTTCATCTGGCGCTTCTTCTCGCCGTAGATGATGAACGGAATCATGCCGAAGAAGCCGACCAGCATGGCGGTCAGGTAGACCCACCAGTGCTCCTCCTTGGGCAAGCCGCCCTGCTCGACCAGCGCCAGCGGCAGGGCGACGAAGCTGGCCATCAGGATGGCGTGCAGCGCGGCGATGCCGAAGTCCAGGCGCAGCAGGTCGGGGTGGCGCAGGGTCGGCCACAGCGCCTGGCGCGCCACGCCGGACTCGCGATGGTGCAGCGCCTGCTGCGGCTTGGGCACCAGCAGGGCGATGATCAGGATGCCGAGCACGGCCATGCCGGCGGTGGCCCAGAACAGCCCGGACAGGCCGAAGGCGCGGGTCAGCAGCGGGCCGACCACCATGGCCACGGCGAACGACAGGCCGATGCTCATGCCGATCATCGCCATCGCCTTGGTGCGGTGCTGTTCGCGGGTCAGGTCGGAGAGCAGCGCCATCACCGCCGCCGAGATCGCTCCGGCGCCCTGCAGCACGCGGCCGGCGACCACCCCCCAGATCGAGTCGGCGGTGGCGGCCAGGGCCGCGCCGGCGGCGAAGATCAGCAGGCCGACGTAGATCACCGGCAGGCGGCCGATGCGGTCGGAGACGATGCCGAAGGGGATCTGCAGCAGCGCCTGGGTCAGGCCGTAGGCGCCGATGGCCAGGCCGATCAGCAGCGGCGTGGCGCCGGCCAGCTCCTGACCGTAGGTCGCCAGCACCGGCAGCACCATGAACATGCCGAGCATGCGGAAAGCGAACACGGCAGCCAGACCGGCAGCCGCACGCTGCTCGGTCGGACTCATGCGCTCGATGTGCGGATCGTGCATGGCTACATCTCGAAAAACGGGGGGCGCAATTCTAGCAGCACCACGCCCGCCGGCACAGGCGCGGCGCTTTGCCGCTCGGCCGAAGGCGGCCGTATACTCGTGGGTTTCCGCCCGCCATGCGAGGCCGCAGTGGACAAGATCCTGATTCGTGGGGCACGTACCCACAACCTGAAGAACATCGACCTGACCCTGCCGCGCGACAAGCTGATCGTGATCACCGGCCTGTCCGGCTCGGGCAAGTCGTCGCTGGCCTTCGACACCCTGTACGCCGAGGGCCAGCGCCGCTACGTGGAATCGCTGTCCGCCTACGCCCGCCAGTTCCTGTCGATGATGGAGAAGCCCGACGTCGACACCATCGAGGGCCTGTCGCCGGCGATATCCATCGAGCAGAAGTCCACCTCGCACAACCCGCGCTCCACGGTCGGCACCATCACCGAGATCTACGACTACCTGCGCCTGCTCTATGCCCGTGTCGGCACGCCGCGCTGCCCGGACCACGACGTGCCGCTGGAGGCGCAGACCGTCAGCCAGATGGTCGACCAGGTGCTGGCCCTGCCCGAAGGCAGCAAGCGCATGCTGCTGGCCCCAGTGATCCGCGAGCGCAAGGGCGAGCACCTGTCGGTGTTCGAGGAGCTGCGCGCCCAGGGCTTCGTGCGGGCGCGGGTCAACGGCAAGCTGCACGAGCTGGACGAGCTGCCCAAGCTCGACAAGCAGAAGAAGCATTCGATCGACGTCGTGGTGGACCGCTTCAAGGTGCGCGATGACCTGCAGCAGCGCCTGGCCGAGTCCTTCGAGACCGCCCTCAAGCTGGCCGACGGCATCGCCCTGGCCGCCCCCATGGAAGGCGAGGACGGCGAGGAGATCATCTTCTCGGCGCGCTTCGCCTGCCCGCACTGCGGCCACTCGATCAGCGAGCTGGAACCCAAGCTGTTCTCCTTCAACAACCCGGCCGGCGCCTGCCCGACCTGCGACGGCCTGGGCGTGAAGCAGTTCTTCGACCCGCGCCGGCTGGTCAACGGCGAGCTGACTCTCGCCGAGGGCGCGATCCGCGGCTGGGACCGGCGCAACGTCTACTACTTCCAGATGCTCGGCTCACTGGCCGCGCACTACGGTTTCAGCCTCGAAGTGCCGTTCGACGAGCTGTCGGTGGCGACGCAGAAGGTGCTGCTGCACGGCAGCTGCCGCGAGGAGGTGGAGTTCCGTTACCTCAACGACCGTGGCGACATCGTCAGGCGCGCCCACCCGTTCGAGGGCATCGTGCCCAACCTCGAGCGCCGCTACCGCGAGACCGAGTCGAACAGCGTGCGCGAGGAGCTGGCCAAGCTGCTCAGCACCCAGGCCTGCCCGGACTGCCGCGGCACCCGCCTGCGCCGCGAGGCACGCCACGTGTGGGTCGGCGACAAGACCCTGCCGGCGGTCAGCGCGCTGCCGGTGGGCGATGCCTGCGGCTATTTCGCCGAGCTGGCCCTCAGCGGGCGGCGCGGCGAGATCGCCGAGAAGATCCTCAAGGAGATCCGCGAGCGCCTGCAGTTCCTGGTCAACGTCGGCCTCGACTACCTGACCCTGGACCGCAGCGCCGACACCCTGTCCGGCGGCGAGGCGCAGCGCATCCGCCTGGCCAGCCAGATCGGCGCCGGCCTGGTCGGCGTGATGTACATCCTCGACGAGCCATCGATCGGCCTGCACCAGCGCGACAACGAGCGCCTGCTGGCCACCCTCACCCACCTGCGCAACCTCGGCAACACGGTGATCGTGGTCGAGCACGACGAGGACGCCATCCGGCTGGCCGACTACGTGGTCGACATCGGTCCCGGTGCCGGCGTGCACGGCGGGCGCATCGTCGCCGAGGGCACCCCGGCCGAGGTGATGGCCCATCCCGACTCGCTGACCGGCAAGTACCTGTCCGGGCGCGAGAAGATCCGCTACCCGGCCGCGCGCACCGCGGTCGACCGCGACAAGCTGCTCCGCCTCAAAGGCGCGCGCGGCAACAACCTGCGCAATGTCGATCTGGAAATCCCCGTCGGCCTGTTCACCTGCGTCACCGGGGTGTCCGGCTCGGGCAAGTCGACGCTGATCAACAACACCCTCTTCCCGCTGGCCGCTACCGCGCTGAACGGGGTCACCTCGCTGGAAGCCGCCGCCTACGAGTCGCTCGACGGCCTGCAGCACCTCGACAAGGTGGTCGACATCGACCAGAGTCCGATCGGCCGCACACCGCGCTCCAACCCGGCCACCTACACCGGACTGTTCACGCCGATCCGCGAGCTGTTCGCCGGCGTGCCGGAGTCGCGCTCGCGCGGCTACAACCCCGGGCGCTTCTCCTTCAACGTCAAGGGCGGCCGTTGCGAGGCCTGCCAGGGTGACGGCGTGATCAAGGTGGAGATGCACTTCCTGCCGGACATCTACGTGCCCTGCGACGTGTGCAAGGGCAAGCGCTACAACCGCGAGACCCTCGAGGTGAAGTACAAGGGCAAGAGCATCCACGAGGCGCTGGAGATGACCATCGAGGAGGCGCGCGAATTCTTCGACGCCGTGCCGGCGGTGGCGCGCAAGCTGCAGACGCTGATCGACGTCGGCCTCTCGTACATCAAGCTGGGACAGAGCGCCACCACCCTGTCCGGCGGCGAGGCGCAGCGGGTCAAGCTATCCCGCGAGCTGTCCAAGCGCGACACCGGCAAGACCCTGTACATCCTCGACGAGCCGACCACCGGTCTGCATTTCGCCGACATCCAGCAGCTGCTCGACGTGCTGCATCGCCTGCGCGACCACGGCAACACCGTGGTGGTGATCGAGCACAACCTGGACGTGATCAAGACCGCCGACTGGCTGGTCGACCTCGGTCCCGAGGGCGGCTCGCGCGGCGGGCAGATCATCGCCAGCGGCACGCCGGAGCAGGTCGCGGCCATGCCGCAGTCGCACACCGGGCATTTCCTCAAGCCGCTGCTGGAGCGCGACAGGGTCTAAATCCTTCGCCCATCCAGTCGCATGCGACAAGGCCGGGCCTTCATGCCCGGCCTTGTCGCATCCGTGCCCGGAATGCTCGGCAGCGATTCCCTGAGCAGAAAACGCAGGCAACAAAAAACCGGGCACTGGGCCCGGTTTCTTGTGAATCACCCGAACTTACTCGGCAGCTGCTTCCACAGCGCCGGCAACCGGACGATCAACCAGCTCGACGTACGCCATGGGCGCGTTGTCGCCAGCACGGAAACCGCACTTGAGGATGCGCAGGTAGCCGCCCGGACGGTTGGCGTAGCGCTTGCCCAGCTCGTTGAACAGCTTGCCGACCGCTTCCTTGGAACGGGTGCGGTCGAAAGCCAGACGACGGTTGGCGACGCTGTCTTCCTTGGCCAGGGTGATCAGCGGCTCGGCAACGCGACGCAGCTCTTTCGCCTTGGGCAGGGTGGTCTTGATCAGCTCGTGTTCGAACAGCGACACCGCCATGTTCTGGAACATGGCACTGCGGTGGGCGCTGGTGCGGCTCAGGTGACGGCCACTTTTACGATGACGCATGATTGAAATTCCTTACCAAACCTTGAGTTCGGTGATTAGGGACGATCAGGCAGTCGCCTTATCATCCTTTTTCAGACTTGCCGGCGGCCAATTGTCGAGGCGCATGCCGAGGGAAAGACCGCGGGAAGCCAGAACGTCCTTGATCTCGGTCAGGGACTTCTTGCCCAGGTTCGGCGTCTTGAGCAACTCCACTTCGGTGCGCTGGATCAGGTCACCGATGTAGTAGATGTTCTCTGCCTTCAGGCAGTTGGCCGAACGCACGGTCAGTTCCAGATCGTCGACGGGGCGCAGCAGGATCGGATCGATCTCGTCTTCCTGCTCTTCCACCACCGGTGCACTGTCACCCTTGAGGTCGACGAACGCGGCCAGCTGCTGCTGCAGGATGGTCGCGGCACGACGAATGGCCTCTTCGGGATCGAGGGTACCGTTGGTTTCCAGGTCAAGCACCAGCTTGTCCAGGTTGGTGCGCTGCTCGACACGGGCGCTTTCCACCACGTAGGCGAGACGACGCACCGGGCTGAACGAGGCGTCGAGCTGGAGGCGGCCGATCGAACGGCTTTCATCCTCGTCGCTCTGACGGGCGTCGGCGGGCTCGTAGCCACGGCCGCGCGCCACTTTCAGACGCATGTTCAGGGCGCCGTTGTCCGCCAGGTGGGCGATCACGTGATCACCGTTGACGATCTCGACATCGTGATCCAGCTGAATATCGGCAGCGGTCACCACACCCGCGCCCTTCTTCGCCAGGGTCAGCGTCACTTCATCACGACCGTGCAGCTTGATGGCCAGGCCTTTCAGGTTGAGCAGGATCTCGATGACATCTTCCTGCACACCCTCGATGGCGCTGTACTCGTGGAGTACGCCATCGATTTCAGCCTCAACCACTGCACAGCCGGGCATGGAGGACAACAGGATGCGACGCAGCGCGTTGCCCAGTGTGTGACCAAAGCCGCGCTCGAGAGGCTCGAGCGTGATCTTGGCGCGGGTCGGGCTGACCACCTGAACGTCGATATGACGGGGGGTCAGAAACTCATTTACCGAACTCTGCATGGATGCACCTATTTTCTAGCTCTTACTTCGAGTAGAGCTCGACAATCAGGTTTTCGTTGATGTCAGCGGACAGATCGCCGCGAGCCGGCACGCTCTTGAACACGCCGGACTTCTTCTCGGCATCAACTTCCACCCACTCAACGCGGCCACGCTGGGCGCACAGCTCGAGAGCCTGGGCGATACGCAGCTGGTTCTTGGCCTTCTCGCGGACAGCGACTACGTCGCCGGCCTTGACTTGGTAAGACGGGATGTTGACGGTCTGACCGTTGACGGTGATGGCCTTGTGCGAAACCAGCTGACGGGATTCGGCGCGGGTAGCACCGTAGCCCATGCGGTATACGACGTTGTCCAGGCGGCACTCGAGCAGTTGCAGCAGGTTCTCGCCGGTCGAACCCTTGCGACGGGTTGCTTCCTTGTAGTAACCGCTGAACTGACGCTCCAGCACACCGTAGATGCGGCGGACTTTCTGCTTTTCACGCAGCTGGGTGCCGTACTCGGACAGGCGACCACGACGCTGGCCGTGGATACCGGGAGCCGCTTCGATATTGCACTTCGACTCGAGGGCGCGAGCGCCGCTCTTGAGGAAAAGGTCAGTGCCTTCGCGACGGGACAGTTTGCATTTGGGACCAATGTAACGAGCCATTCTTCACTGTCTCCTTTTACACGCGACGCTTCTTCGGCGGACGGCACCCGTTATGCGGGATGGGCGTCACGTCGGTGATGCTGGCAATCTTGTAGCCGCAGGCGTTCAGAGCACGCACAGCGGATTCACGGCCCGGACCCGGACCCTTGACGTTGACGTCGAGGTTCTTCAGGCCGTACTCCAGAGCGGCCTGACCGGCGCGCTCGGCTGCAACCTGGGCAGCGAACGGAGTGCTCTTGCGCGAGCCGCGGAAACCGGAACCACCCGAGGTCGCCCAGGACAGAGCGTTGCCCTGACGGTCGGTGATGGTCACGATGGTGTTGTTGAAAGACGCGTGAATGTGGGCGATGCCATCAACCACTGTCTTTTTGATTTTCTTGCGAGGACGAGCAGCAGGTTTTGCCATGACTAGATTCCTGTCGATGCGCGGATGCGATTACTTGCGGATCGGCTTGCGCGGACCCTTGCGGGTACGGGCGTTGGTCTTGGTGCGCTGACCACGAACCGGCAGGCCGCGACGGTGACGCAGGCCGCGGTAGCAGCCGAGGTCCATCAGGCGCTTGATGTTCATGTTGATTTCGCGGCGCAGGTCACCTTCAGTGGTGAACTTGGCGACTTCGCCACGCAGCTGCTCGATCTGCTCGTCCGAGAGATCCTTGATTTTCGCCGCCGGGTTGACCCCGGTGGCCGCACAGATGTTCTGCGCGGTAGTGCGACCAACACCATAGATGTAGGTCAGCGAGATAACAGTGTGTTTGTTATCCGGAATGTTGACGCCTGCAATACGGGCCATTCAGAAAAACTCCAATTGACAGCTATCCGCGCCCCGGAAGCCAAGAAAAGGGCGCGAATGTTAACGCTGTAAAAACAAATAATCAACCCGGCAGCGCACTAGCTACCGGGTTGGTTCGCAGATCACACTCAGCCTTGGCGCTGCTTGTGGCGCGGCTCTGCGCTGCAGATCACACGGACGACGCCTTCACGGCGAACGATCTTGCAATTGCGGCACAGCTTCTTGACCGATGCACGAACTTTCATCACCAACTCCTCGAACCTTACGGGTGGATCAGCGGAGCATTCCGCTGCCATAGCCCTTCAGGTTGGCTTTCTTCATCAGGGAATCGTACTGGTGCGAAACGAGGTGCGATTGTACTTGGGACATGAAGTCCATAACAACCACCACGACGATCAGCAACGAGGTCCCGCCAAGATAGAACGGCACATTGGCCGCCACCACCAGGAACTGGGGCAGCAGGCAGACGGCCGTCATGTACAGAGCACCGAACATGGTCAAGCGGGTCAGCACACCATCGATGTAGCGCGCGGACTGCTCGCCGGGACGGATACCCGGAATGAAGGCACCGGACTTCTTCAGGTTTTCCGCCACGTCCTTCGGATTGAACATCAGTGCTGTGTAGAAGAAGCAGAAGAAAATCACCCCTGCACCAAACAGCAGAATGTTCAAAGGCTGACCGGGAGCGATGGCTTGCGCGATGTCCTGCATCCAGCCCATGCCTTCACTCTGACCGAACCAGGCGCCCAGGGAGGCCGGGAACAGCAGGATGCTGCTGGCGAAGATCGCCGGGATGACCCCGGCCATGTTCACCTTCAGCGGCAGGTGGCTGGTCTGCGCAGCGAAGACCTTGCGGCCCTGCTGACGCTTGGCGTAGTGCACCGCGATGCGACGCTGACCACGCTCGATGAACACCACGAAACCGATGATCGCTACCGCCAGCAGACCGATGGCGATCAGGGCGAAGATGTTGATATCACCCTGGCGGGCAGACTCGAAAGACTGCCCGATCGCCGACGGCAGACCAGCAACGATACCGGCAAAGATCAGCATCGAGATGCCATTGCCGACGCCGCGCTCGGTGATCTGCTCGCCCAGCCACATCATGAACATCGCCCCCGCCACGAAGGTGGTGACGGCCACGAAGTGGAAGCCGAAATCGGTGCTGAAGGCCACACCCTGACTGGCCAGACCAACGGACATACCGATGGCCTGAACCAGTGCCAGGACAACAGTACCGTAGCGGGTGTATTGGCTGATCTTGCGACGACCAGCCTCACCTTCCTTCTTCAACTGCTCCAGCTGCGGACTGACCGCCGTCATCAGCTGCATGATGATCGATGCCGAGATGTACGGCATGATCCCCAGTGCAAAGATGCTCATGCGCTCGAGCGCGCCGCCGGAAAACATGTTGAACAGGCTAAGAATGGTCCCCTCGTTCTGCCGGAACAGTTCGGCCAGCCGGTCAGGGTTGATCCCGGGCACTGGGATGTGCGCGCCGATCCGATAGACGATGATCGCCATGAACAGGAAACGCAAACGAGCCCAGAGCTCGGACAGCCCGCCATTGCTGAGCGCGGAGAGAGCACCTTGCTTAGCCATTTAGTCCTCGATTTTGCCGCCAGCTGCTTCGATAGCCGCACGCGCACCCTTGGTGACGGCGATACCTTTCAGAGTGACCGCACCGACAACCTCGCCGGACAGCATGACTTTCACGCGCTGTACGTGCTGGTTGATCAGGTTGGCATCCTTGAGCGCCTGCACGGTGACGACACCACCTGCCACCTTGGCCAGCTCGGAGGTGCGGATTTCCGCACGATCCATGGCCTTCAGCGAGGTGAAGCCGAACTTCGGCAGACGACGGTGCAGGGGCTGCTGGCCGCCCTCGAAGCCGGGAGCAATCTTGCCACCGGAACGGGAGGTCTGACCCTTGTGGCCGCGGCCACCGGTCTTGCCGAGGCCGCTACCGATACCACGGCCCGGACGCAGCTTTTCGCGACGGGCACCCGGCGCGGAACGCAGATCGTTCAGTTGCATGGATTAACCCTCCACACGCAGCAGGTAGTAGGCCTTGTTGATCATCCCGCGATTCTCGGGAGTATCAATGACTTCTACTGTGTGGTTGATGCGACGCAGGCCGAGACCCTTGACGCACGCCTTGTGATTGGCCAGACGACCGTTCACGCTCTTGATCAGAGTGACCTTGATCTTGGCATTCGACATGATCAGAGAATCTCCTCGACACGCTTGCCACGCTTGGCTGCCACGGAGTCCGGGGACTGCATGTTCTTCAGACCCTTGAAGGTGGCGTGTACCACGTTCACCGGGTTGGTCGAACCGTAGCACTTGGCCAGGACGTTCTGCACACCAGCCACTTCCAGCACGGCACGCATGGCGCCGCCGGCGATGACACCCGTACCTTCCGAAGCCGGCTGCATGTACACCTTGGAGGCGCCATGGGCAGACTTGATCTGGTACTGCAGGGTGGTGCCGTTCAGATCGACCTGGATCATGTTGCGGCGTGCAGCTTCCATCGCCTTCTGGATGGCGGCCGGCACTTCGCGGGACTTGCCGCGACCGAAGCCGACACGACCCTTGCCATCGCCCACCACGGTCAGCGCGGTGAAGGTGAAGATACGACCACCTTTCACGGTCTTGGCAACGCGGTTAACCTGGATCAGCTTCTCGATGTAGCCTTCGTCGCGCTTCTGCTCGTTATTAGCCATAACTTAGAACTCCAGCCCGCCTTCACGAGCAGCGTCGGCCAGTGCCTTGACACGGCCGTGGTACTTGAAGCCAGAACGGTCAAATGCCACCTGGGTGACACCGGCGGCTTTCGCGCGCTCGGCGACCAGCAGGCCAACCTTCTTGGCAGCTTCGACGTTGCCGCTGGCAGCGCCACGCAGCTCTGCGTCCAGAGTCGATGCGCTGGCCAGGACCTTGCCGCCGTCGGCCGAAATGACCTGGGCGTACATGTGCTGAGAAGAGCGGTACACGCAAAGGCGTACGGCCTCCAGCTCGCGCATCTTCAGGCGTGCCTGGCGAGCGCGACGCAGACGGATTACTTTCTTGTCGCTCATTTGCTATGCCCTACTTCTTCTTGGCTTCTTTACGACGGACAACTTCGTCGGCGTAACGCACACCCTTACCTTTGTAAGGTTCCGGACGACGGAAGTCGCGGATTTCGGCAGCCACCTGACCAACCACCTGCTTGTCGATGCCCTTGATCAGGATATCGGTCTGGCTCGGGGTCTCGGCGGTGACGCCTTCCGGCAGTTCGTACTCGACCGGATGCGAGAAGCCGAGGGCCAGCGACAGAATCTGACCTTTGGCCTGAGCACGGTAGCCGACGCCAACCAGCTGCAGCTTGCGCTGGAAGCCTTCGCTGACACCTACCACCATGTTGTTCACCAGGGCACGGGTGGTACCGGCCATGGCGCGGGTCTGCTGATCGCCATTGCGTGCAGCAAAGCGCAGCTCACCAGCTTCCTGAATCACTTCCACCGAAGGATGCACCTTCAGTTCCAGAGCGCCCTTGGCACCCTTCACCGAAAGCTGCTGGCCGGTCAACTGAACTTCGACACCGGCGGGCAGCTTGACGGGGTTCTTAGCAACGCGAGACATGCTGATCCCCCCTTAGAATACGGTGCAGAGCACTTCGCCGCCGACACCGGCAGCGCGAGCAGCACGATCCGTCATCACACCCTTGTTGGTGGAGACGATGGAAACGCCGAGGCCGCCGCGAACTTTCGGCAGCTGCTCAACAGCCTTGTACTGGCGCAGGCCGGGACGGCTCACACGCTTGAGCTCTTCGATGACCGGCTTGCCTTCGAAATACTTCAGCTCGATGGACAGCTGCTGCTTGACGTCGCCGCTGACCTGGAAATCCGCAATGTAGCCTTCGTCCTTGAGGACTTTGGCGACTGCTGCCTTCAGCTTGGAAGACGGCATGCTAACCACGGTCTTCTCAGCCATCTGGGCATTACGGATACGAGTTAGCATGTCCGCTAACGGGTCCTGCATACTCATGGGCTTGATGCTCCTGAAACAAAAAAAAGCCTTTCGGCCGTATTTGCCCGCAACCCGGGCACGAATGCCAGGCTCAGGCGAGCCAGACATTCTAGAGAATGATCAAAAACGAATCAAGCCCCAGAGGGGCTTGATTCGTCTTGCGAGGCTCCCGGGCAAGCCCGGGAGCGACGCCTTACCAGCTGGCCTTGACCAGACCCGGCACGTCACCACGCATCGCCGCTTCGCGCAGCTTGTTACGGCTCAGGCCGAACTTGCGGTAGTAGCCGTGCGGACGACCGGTGATGCGGCAGCGGTTGCGCAGGCGGCTCGGCGAGGCATCGCGCGGCTGCTTTTGCAGGGCTACCAGGGCTTCCCAGCGCTGCTCCGGAGTGGAGTTCGGGCTGGCAATGACAGCTTTCAGCTCGGCACGCTTCTTGGCGTACTTCGCGACCGTTTGCTGACGCTTCAGCTCACGGTTCTTCATGCTAGTTTTGGCCATGTTCCTACTCCAATCAGTTGCGGAACGGGAATTTGAAGGCGCGCAGCAGGGCACGACCTTCATCATCGCTACGGGCGGTGGTGGTCAGGGTGATGTCCATACCACGCAGCGCATCGATCTTGTCGTAATCGATTTCCGGGAAGATGATCTGCTCTTTCACGCCCATGCTGTAGTTGCCACGACCATCGAAGGACTTGGCATTCAGGCCGCGGAAGTCACGCACGCGCGGCAGGGAGATGGTGATCAGACGATCCAGGAACTCGTACATGCGATCGCCACGCAGAGTCACCTTGATACCGATCGGCCAGCCCTCACGGACCTTGAAACCGGCAATGGACTTGCGAGCATAGGTGACCACCGGCTTCTGGCCGGCGATCTTCTCCATGTCGCCCAGCGCGTGCTCGATGACTTTCTTGTCACCGATCGCTTCGCCGAGGCCCATGTTCAGGGTGATTTTGGTGATGCGCGGAATTTCCATCACGTTGGCAAGCTGGAGTTCTTCCTTCAGCTTGGGAGCGAGTTCGTTCCGGTAAATATCTTTCAATCGTGCCATGGTGTTTTACCTATGATTCTCAAGCGCCAACCGGCTTCTGGGTGGACTTGAAGACACGAATTTTCTTGCCGTCTTCGACCTTGAAGCCAACGCGATCAGCCTTGTTGGTTTCAGCATTGAAGATCGCAACGTTGGAAACGTGCAGCGGCGCTTCTTTCTCGACGATACCGCCTTGAACGCCCGACATCGGATTCGGCTTGGTGTGGCGCTTGACCAGGTTGATCCCACCGATGACCAGACGGTCTTCGGCGAGCACCTTCAGCACCTTGCCACGCTTGCCCTTGTCCTTGCCGGCGATGACGATGACTTCGTCGTCACGACGAATCTTTTGCATGACGGCTACTCCTTAGAGTACTTCGGGGGCCAGGGAGACGATCTTCATGAACTTCTCGGTACGAAGTTCGCGAGTCACCGGGCCAAAGATACGGGTGCCGATGGGCTCCTGCTTGTTGTTCAGCAGGACCGCAGCATTGCCGTCGAAGCGGATGATCGAGCCATCCGGACGGCGCACGCCGTGACGGGTGCGGACTACGACCGCACTCATCACCTGGCCTTTTTTCACCTTGCCGCGCGGAATCGCTTCCTTCACGGTCACCTTGATGATGTCGCCAATACCGGCGTAACGACGGTGCGAACCACCAAGGACCTTGATGCACATTACGCGACGGGCACCGCTGTTATCGGCGACGTCGAGCATGGATTGAGTCTGAATCATATCTTTCTCCGACCCTTAGTCCTTAGACTTCCACGGCACGTTCGACGATTTCGACCAGAGCCCAGGCCTTGGTCTTGGCCAGCGGACGAGTCTCGCGAATGGTGACGAGGTCACCCATGCGGCACTGGTTGTTTTCGTCGTGGGCGTGCAGCTTGGTCGAACGCTTCACGTATTTACCGTAGATCGGGTGCTTTACGCGACGCTCGATCAGGACGGTGATGGTCTTGTCCATTTTGTCGCTGACGACTTTGCCGGTCAGCGTACGGACGGTCTTCTGAGCTTCAGCCATGATCACTTACCTGCCTGCTGGTTGAGCACAGTTTTCACGCGAGCGATGTCGCGCTTAACTTGCGAGAGCAGGTGGGACTGCCCCAACTGGCCAGTTGCCTTCTGCATGCGCAGATTGAACTGGTCGCGCAGCAGGCCGAGCAGTTGCTCGTTCAGCTGCTCCGCGGATTTTTCACGAAGTTCATTCGCTTTCATCACATCACCGTCCGCTTAACAAAGGTGGTCTCGAGCGGCAGCTTTGCAGCCGCCAGGGCGAAAGCCTCGCGAGCCAGCTCTTCGGATACACCCTCGATCTCGTACAGGACCTTGCCCGGCTGGATCAGGGCTACCCAGTACTCGACGCCGCCCTTACCCTTACCCATACGAACTTCGAGGGGCTTCTTGGTAACCGGCTTGTCGGGGAACACGCGGATCCAGATCTTGCCGCCACGCTTGACGTGACGGGTGAGTGCGCGACGAGCGGACTCGATCTGACGTGCGGTGAGGCGACCACGGCTAACAGACTTCAGCGCGTACTCGCCGAAGCTGACCTTGCTACCGCGCTGAGCCAGACCACGGTTGTGGCCGGTCATCTGCTTGCGGAATTTTGTACGCTTGGGTTGCAGCATGTTGCGTACTCCTCTTACTTAGCAGCTTTTTTGCGAGGCGCAGGCGCTTGCGGCTTGAGCTCTTCGTGCTGGCCACCGATGACCTCGCCCTTGAAGATCCAAACCTTCACACCGATCACACCGTAGGTGGTGTGCGCTTCGTAGGTGGCGTAGTCGATGTCGGCACGCAGGGTGTGCAGGGGCACACGACCTTCGCGATACCACTCGGTACGGGCAATCTCAGCCCCGCCCAGACGACCACTCACCTGGATCTTGATGCCCTTGGCACCAATACGCATGGCGTTCTGCACGGCGCGCTTCATGGCGCGACGGAACATGACGCGACGCTCCAGCTGCTGAGCTACGCTCTGCGCAACCAGCATACCGTCGAGTTCCGGCTTGCGGATCTCTTCGATGTTGATGTGCACCGGCACACCCATTTGCTTGGTCAGTTCCTGACGCAGCTTCTCAACATCCTCACCCTTCTTGCCGATCACGATGCCGGGACGAGCGGTGTGGATGGTGATGCGAGCGGTCTGAGCCGGACGAGCGATGTCGATACGGCTCACGGAAGCGCTTTTTAATTTGTCTTGGAGGTACTCACGAACCTTCAGGTCGGCAAACAGATAATCAGCGTAAGTGCGCTTATCTGCGTACCAGACGGAGGTGTGCTCCTTGACGATTCCCAGGCGAATGCCAGTGGGATGTACTTTCTGACCCATCTGATCGACTCCGTTACTTGTCCGCAACCTTGACAGTGATATGGCAAGACCGCTTGACGATGCGATCAGCACGGCCTTTGGCACGCGGCATGATGCGCTTCAGCGAACGCCCTTCGTTGACGAAAACGGTGGAAACCTTCAGGTCATCCACGTCTGCGCCTTCGTTGTGCTCGGCGTTGGCCACGGCCGACTCAAGCACTTTCTTGATGATGGCACCGGCTTTCTTGTTGCTGAAAGCCAGCAGATTGAGCGCCTCACCAACCTTTTTGCCACGGATCTGGTCAGCGACCAGGCGGGCTTTCTGGGCGGAGATGCGAGCGCCCGACAACTTAGCGGCTACTTCCATTTCCTACCCCTTAACGCTTGGCTTTCTTGTCAGCCACGTGCCCGCGATAGGTGCGGGTAGCGGCGAACTCGCCCAGTTTGTGGCCGACCATGTCTTCGTTCACGAGAACCGGGACATGTTGACGACCGTTATGCACGGCGATGGTCAGACCGACCATCTGCGGCAGAATCATCGAACGACGCGACCAGGTCTTGATCGGCTTACGGTCGTTCTTTTCCACCGCCACTTCGATCTTCTTAATCAGGTGAAGATCGATGAACGGACCTTTTTTCAGAGAACGCGGCACTGTCGTATCCCTCTAGTTACTTGCGGCGACGGACAATCATGTTGTCGGTGCGCTTGTTGGAGCGGGTCTTCGCGCCCTTGGTCGGGAAGCCCCACGGCGACACCGGATGACGGCCACCAGAGGTACGACCTTCACCACCACCATGCGGGTGGTCGACCGGGTTCATCGCGGAACCACGCACGGTCGGACGAATGCCCTTCCAGCGCTTGGCACCGGCCTTACCCAGCGAACGCAGGCTGTGCTCGGAGTTCGAGACTTCGCCCAGGGTCGCACGGCACTCGGCCAGGACCTTGCGCATCTCACCGGAGCGCAGACGCAGAGTCACGTAGACGCCTTCGCGAGCAACCAGCTGAGCGGATGCACCAGCGGAACGCGCGATCTGAGCACCCTTGCCCGGCTTCAGCTCGATACCGTGAACGGTCGAACCAACCGGAATGTTGCGCAGCGGCAGGCTGTTGCCAACCTTGATCGGTGCGTGGGCACCGGAGACCAGCTGATCGCCAGCACTCACGCCCTTCGGCGCGATGATGTAGCGACGCTCGCCGTCTGCGAACAGCAGCAGGGCAATGTGGGCAGTGCGGTTCGGGTCATATTCGATACGCTCAACGGTGGCAGGAATGCCATCCTTGTTGCGACGGAAATCGACCAGACGATAGTGCTGCTTGTGACCACCGCCGATGTGGCGAGTGGTGATGCGGCCGTTGTTGTTACGACCACCGGTCTTGCTTTTCTTCTCGACCAGCGGAGCGAACGGAGCGCCCTTGTGCAGGTCGGAATTGACCACCTTGACCACGAAACGACGGCCAGCGGAAGTCGGCTTGCATTTAACGATTGCCATGATGCACTCCTACCTTACTCAGCGCCGCTGGCGAAATCGAGATCCTGGCCCGGCTGGAGGGCGATGTACGCCTTTTTCCAGTCGTTGCGCTTGCCGAAACCGCGGGCAGTGCGCTTGGTCTTGCCCTTGACGTTCAGGGTGCTTACACGCTCCACCTTGACGCTGAACAGGGATTCGACGGCCTTCTTGATTTCCAGCTTGGTTGCATCAGTGGCAACCTTGAAAACGAACTGACCCTTGCCATCGGCAAGAGTGGTGGCCTTCTCGGAGACGTGCGGGCCAAGCAGCACTTTAAATACGCGTTCCTGGTTCATCCCAGCAGCTCCTCGAATTTCTTCACGGCGGACACGGTGACCAGCACCTTGTCGTAGGCGATCAGGCTGACCGGGTCGGAACCCTGCACGTCACGAACGTCGACGTGCGGCAGGTTGCGCGCTGCCAGGTACAGGTTCTCATCGACACCGTCGGTCACGATCAGCACGTCGCTCAGGCCCAGGCCATCCAGCTTGCCAACCAAGCTCTTGGTCTTCGGGGCATCAACGGCAAAATCTTCAACAACAATCAGACGGTCCTGACGCACCAGCTCGCTCAGGATCGAGCGCATGGCCGCGCGGTACATCTTCTTGTTGAGCTTCTGCGAGTGGTCTTGCGGCTTGGCGGCGAAGGTCACGCCACCCGAGCGCCAGATGGGGCTGCGGATGGTGCCGGCACGGGCACGGCCCGAACCCTTCTGGCGCCACGGCTTCTTGCCACCGCCACGCACTTCGGAGCGGGTCTTCTGCGCGCGGGTGCCCTGACGACCACCTGCCATGTAGGCAACGACAGCCTGGTGCACCAGGGTCTCGTTGAACTCATCACCAAAGGTACGCTCGGAGACTTCGATCGCCTGCGCACCGTTCACATTCAGTTGCATCTCTCGAATCTCCCTTAAGCCTTGGCTGCCGGACGCACGATCACGTCACCGCCAGTGGCACCCGGGACTGCGCCCTTGACCAACAGCAGATTGCGCTCGGCATCGACACGAACAACTTCCAGGGACTGAACGGTCACGCGCTCGGCGCCCATATGACCGGACATCTTCTTGCCCTTGAACACTCGACCAGGAGTCTGGCACTGGCCGATGGAACCCGGAGCACGGTGAGATACGGAGTTGCCGTGGGTGTTGTCCTGGCCGCGGAAGTTCCAGCGCTTGATGGTACCGGCGTAGCCTTTACCCTTGGACTGACCGGTCACATCGACCATCTGTCCGGCTTGGAACTGCTCAACGGTGAGCTGATCGCCAGCCTGGAACTCTTCGCCTTCGAGGCGGAATTCCATGACGGTGCGACCGGCAGCAACACTGGCCTTGGCGAAGTGACCGGCTTGCGCCTTGGTCACACGGGAAGCGCGACGCTCGCCAACAGTTACCTGTACGGCGCGATAGCCATCGCTCTCTTCATTCTTGAACTGGGTGACGCGATTCGGCTCGACTTCGATGACCGTAACCGGAATAGAGACACCATCTTCGGTGAAAATGCGGGTCATGCCGCACTTGCGACCGACTACACCAATAGTCATGTCTTGAACCTCATGAGTGTACGGGGCTTTCACCCGCTATGGCCGCCCATTTCAGAGCGTTACACGACCGAAATCCGGGAATGGATTTCAGCCGAGGCTGATTTGTACTTCGACACCGGCAGCAAGGTCGAGCTTCATCAGCGCGTCGACGGTCTTGTCGGTCGGCTGAACGATGTCGAGCACGCGCTTGTGAGTACGAATTTCGTACTGATCACGCGCATCCTTGTTGACGTGCGGAGAAACCAGCACGGTGAACCGCTCTTTGCGGGTCGGCAGAGGAATCGGACCACGGACCTGAGCACCAGTACGTTTCGCGGTTTCCACGATTTCCTGGGTTGATTGATCGATCAGGCGGTGGTCAAAAGCCTTCAACCGAATACGGATTTGTTGATTTTGCATTTTGACCTCAGACTCTAGCTATTCCCACCAGACGGACTACGCCCGGTAAAAGGAGGCGCAATTGTACGGACGCCCCTCCGGGGTGTCAACCAATGGGCGGAAACGAGAAAGCCCCCGCAAAGCGGGGGCTCCTCTGTCACCAGACTTCGATTACTCGAAGATCTTGGCAACCACGCCGGCGCCGACGGTACGGCCGCCTTCGCGGATCGCGAAGCGCAGGCCGTCTTCCATGGCGATCGGAGCGATCAGGGTGACAACCATCTTGATGTTGTCGCCCGGCATTACCATTTCAACGCCTTCCGGCAGCTCGCAGTTGCCGGTCACGTCGGTGGTACGGAAGTAGAACTGCGGGCGGTAGCCCTTGAAGAACGGGGTGTGACGACCGCCTTCTTCCTTGGACAGCACGTACACTTCAGCTTCGAACTTGGTGTGCGGCTTGATGGTGCCCGGCTTGGCCAGAACCTGGCCACGCTCGACGTCCTCACGCTTGATGCCGCGCAGCAGGATGCCCACGTTCTCGCCGGCACGACCTTCGTCGAGCAGCTTGCGGAACATTTCCACGCCGGTGCAGGTGGTCTTGGAGGTCGGACGGATGCCGACGATTTCCACTTCTTCCTGGACCTTGACGATGCCGCGCTCGATACGACCGGTCACCACGGTGCCACGACCGGAGATCGAGAACACGTCTTCGATCGGCATCAGGAACGGCTGGTCAACGGCACGAACCGGCTCCGGGATGTAGGAGTCGAGGGTTTCAACCAGCTTGCGCACGGCGGAAACACCCATTTCGTTGTCGTCCTGACCGTTCAGGGCCATCAGCGCCGAACCGGTAACGATCGGAGTGTCGTCGCCCGGGAAGTCGTAGGTGTTCAGCAGATCACGAACTTCCATCTCGACCAGTTCCAGCAGCTCGGCGTCGTCCACCATGTCGGCCTTGTTCAGGAACACGACGATGTAGGGAACACCCACCTGACGGGACAGCAGGATGTGCTCGCGGGTCTGCGGCATCGGGCCGTCGGCAGCCGAGCACACCAGGATCGCGCCGTCCATCTGCGCAGCACCGGTGATCATGTTCTTCACGTAGTCAGCGTGACCAGGGCAGTCAACGTGAGCGTAGTGACGAATGGCGGAATCGTATTCAACGTGAGAGGTGTTGATGGTGATACCGCGAGCTTTTTCTTCCGGAGCGTTGTCGATCTGGGCGAAGTCACGAGCGGAACCACCCCAGGTCTCAGCGCAGACCTTGGTCAGAGCAGCAGTCAGAGTGGTCTTGCCATGGTCGACGTGACCGATGGTGCCAACGTTGACGTGCGGTTTGTTACGTTCAAATTTCTCTTTAGCCATCGAGACACTCTCCCGTCGAGGAACTGGACAAATTGCCCACATAGAACAAAGGCAGATATTTTCATATCTGCCTTTGTTTAGTTGGAGCTCATGAGCGGATTTGAACCGCTGACCTCACCCTTACCAAGGGTGTGCTCTACCAGCTGAGCTACATGAGCGAAACGCTGTGCACGAACAACATAACTGGAGCGGGTAGCGGGAATCGAACCCGCATCATCAGCTTGGAAGGCTGAGGTTCTACCACTGAACTATACCCGCGGAGCTTGTGGCTCACGCTTAAATCTGGTGGAGGGGGAAGGATTCGAACCTTCGAAGTCGATGACGTCAGATTTACAGTCTGATCCCTTTGGCCGCTCGGGAACCCCTCCAAACGGTGCGGCATTCTGAATGCTTGCCACACTCATGTCAAGAACAATTAACAGCCTCTTGACTACTTTCCGATGCCTGCCTAGCAGTGCGTCTCAAGTGGTGCGCAGTATAGGCAGTCATTCCGCACTACGCAACCCCCCACACGAGATAAGTTGATGTTTTAGATCGAGAAAGTCGGCAGACAGGCGAGCCAGCATGGCGTCATCGAGCAAGCGCTGGCTTTTCTTGGCCACGCGAACCCAGTACTCCTGATAAATCCGCGGCAATTCACGCACCTGCGGCTCGTAACCCGCCGCGCGCAGCTTCTCAGCGACACTCACCGCGGAGTCCAGGCGCGGAAAGACCCCCAGCAGGATGCCGTCGGCCAGCTCGCCTTCGGTGATCAGGTAGCTGTCGATGCCTCTCGCCTGCAGTTCGCGCAACTGTCGCAGCGAGGCCTGCCTTGACGCCAGCGGCGGGATATACACCCAGTGATCGGCACCGTATGAGGCCTCGCTGGTGACCACACGCACGCCCACGTCCAGACTCAGCAGCCGCTGTTCGAGCTGGCGGGCGGGCTCGAGCGCGTCAAACCCGCCCAGCACCAGACAGTGGGCGGCACCGTCTGCGACGACGGATGCCTGATTCTGTGGCCTTGAGTTCTGCGCCTCAGCCATCAGCGTCAACCCCGGCACGGTCTGCACAGGAGCCCGCTCAGCCTGCCCAGCCAGCAGCGGCAGCTCACTGGAACCACTCGGCGCCAATCGGTGCTGCCAGACAAATAGTCCGACATTCATCAACAACAGAAACAGAAACAACCAACGCATCCGCTCAACCCCGCTCAATCGGGCAGGCCAGCGCCAGACCCACGAAGACCAGGTCGGCGACATTCCTTGCCCCCGGCCACACATCGACTACCAGGGCTGCATCACCCCCGGTAAGGAAAACATCGAAGTCCGCCCCCAGAAGGCTTGCCGCCTGCGCACATTGCAGACCGACAAACCCCCTGAGCATCTGCAGACAGCCCCGCTCCACGGCCTGGGCGGAAGTGCGTCCCGGCGACAAATCAGCCAGCGCCTGATCCGCCTCGGCATCGTCATAACGAATGCGCCGCGTATGCGTACGCAGCTGGGCGCGCATCAGCGGCAAACCAGGACAGATGTACCCCCCCAGGTGCTCGCCGCCGGCATTGACGAAATCCGCAGTGATTGCCGTGCCAAGGTCGATGATCATGCAGGCCTTGCCGGCCAGCCGATACCCGCCTAGGACAGCCAACCAGCGATCAAGCCCTAGCCGCCGATAGTCCTCGTAGCCATTGCGCACCCCGGAGCAGAATGGCGCAGCAGTCGCCTGCCGCACTTCCACGGGGTGACGCCTCGTCAACTTCTCCAGCAACCGACTGGTCTCTTCGTCGCTTCTGACACTGACGATCCGGCACCAGCGCAAATGCAGCCCAGGCAGCCCATCCAGCTGCCCCACCAGATCGACATCCGACCCAGCAGAGCCGACATGCCGCGGCGCCTGACCTTCGCCTGGCAATATCCGCCACTTGATCAGGGTGTTGCCGCAATCCAGCTCAAGAATCATGCTGCAGCCTCAGGCTCAGTTCGCCGCCACTGTAAACCTGCTCACCACCCTCGCCAGCCAGCCGCAAGCCGCCATCAATGGTCACACCCAATACCGTGCCACCAATCTCGTGCACGCCGCTGATCAGCCGAACCTCACGTCCCTGCCACGCATGACTGGCTTCCCACTCCCCGTGAAAGGCGGCGAAGCCCTGCTCGCAATGGACGCGCAACACCTGCTCAAGCTCAACCGCCAGTGCAGCGGCCAGCTCGCTGCGCTCCACCTGCCGGCCCGTTTCCAGACACACGGAGGTCCAGTCCTGATCGATACCACTCCCCGCCCGCATGTTGGCATTGATCCCGACGCCAATCACTACCTGGCACACGTCTGCGGGATCACCACTCAATTCGAGCAGTATGCCGGCGATTTTTTTCCCCTCCACCAGCAGATCATTCGGCCATTTCAGGCCAACACCGGCCACGCCCAGCTGGCGCAGGGTGCGTAACACAGCCACCCCCACCACCAGGCTAAGCGCCTGCAACTGTGTAGCCGAGCGTTCGATTCTGATGACCTGGGAGAAATACAGATTTTCTCCATACGGACTGACCCAGTGGCGCCCGCGTCGTCCGCGACCGGCAGTCTGCGCTTCAGCCAGGACCACGAACGGAGGCTCATGACAGGTTAGATAGCGAAGCGCCAGAGCATTGGTCGAATCGACCCGATCCTCGACCCAGACTCGCCGGCCAGGCAGGCGCGCCCTGATAGCCTCCGCCGACAACAGGCTTAATGGCTGTTCAAGCCGGTAGCCCTTGCCCCGCACCCGGTGCAAGCGGACCTCGGAATCGATTTGCAGCTGCTGCAGCTGCTTCCAGACCGCACTGCGACTGATACCCAGCCGCTGCCCCAACTCCTCCCCGGAGTGGAAACGACCGTCCGCCAGTAGACGTAATAATTGCAAGCTAGAGACCTCGAATCGGCACGCCACGAAATCATATACGGCAGGAACGGCATCCGGCAAAGAATCCACCAAAAGCCGAAACCCCGACCAGCGTTAGCTGATCGGGGTTTCTGTATAGGTGCTTGACGATGACCTACTCTCACATGGAGAAGCTCCACACTACCATCGGCGATGCGTCGTTTCACTGCTGAGTTCGGGATGGGATCAGGTGGTTCCAACGCTCTATGGTCGTCAAGCAATTTGTTGGGGAATCGTTTTTAGTCGCTTCCCCTAATTGGGTATGTGATATCGGTGTATTTTCGGTAATTTCACGTGCTCTTGCAAGCTTTCGGCCTGTCACACGCAAACAACAAATTGTTTGGGTGTTATATGGTCAAGCCTCAC
>NZ_FOXM01000012.1 GCF_900115715.1 Geopseudomonas sagittaria | reverse complement strand
CCACGGTGGAACCGGTGTTCGGCAACCTGCGCCACAACAAACGGCTGGACCGCTTCACCCTGCGGGGCCGGGCGCGTGTGGACGGGCAATGGAAACTCTATTGCCTGACCCACAACATCGAAAAACTGGCTACCCACAGGGCCTGGCGATGAATGCCGTCCCCCGCAACCGAGCCGACCGCGCCCATCGCCAGGGCTTGCCAGCTCTGCATGGGCGTCAACCGGGCCGACTTTCAATCCAGAGACTCCCGAACACCCTGTTGATCACCCACCCCGGCCGCACGCAAAAAATCGCGGCGCGGGGAGGTGGCAGTGGTGTTTTCGGGTTTTTTCTACAGCTTCGTTAGGCGCTATTGTTTTTTTTGCACGTGCGGGCATGAAAGTCAGAAAGTCTCATTCCATTCCGATTACCCTCTCGCAACATGTGTTTTACCGTCACGTATTCGCCCGTTCCGGCGCCGCTTTCCTTTTGCGGTTCGTCGCCACTGGGCTGGCCTCCAGGCCGCTGGCGGCACCACCTTTTTCGGCTACTCTCATTAGGTGAGGGCAGGTGGCGGTAGCGTGCCTGTGGTTTCCGTTTTGTTTGCGGCCACGCTGTTCGTGTAGCCTTCATCCACTGCGCTCGGCTGGACTCCTCTGCCTGACTCGGCGCTCACCTGGGACGCGCTAAAGCGCATCCTTTAGCTTCAGCGTTGGCCGTCAACCCTTTGTTGTGGTGATCCGGCGTCCGAATTCAGTCAGTTGCCGTCATGCCAGCTGGTTGTCCCGATTAACCCGCACGGTAAAGATGAGGCCCACGGTGTTGCACATGCCACGAGAGAGAAGGTTTGACGCAAATGGGGCGAGACTGAACTACCTTGACTACGGGTCTTCCTCGGACCAACCGTTGATCATGCTGCATGGCGGAGCTTGGCGTTGGCAAGAGTACCTCTCGCTGATTCCGAGCTTGGGACAACGATGGCACACCTATTCGTTGGATCTGCGGGGAAACGGGCGATCCGGATGGGTTCCAAACAAATATCGTCTGCAGGACTTCGCAGAAGACAACGCTGAATTCTTGAGCCGATTGAACGCGCCCGCGGTGCTGGTGGGACACTCGATCGGAGGTGTAATCGCGCTCATGGTCGCCGCGCGATGCCCAGGCAAGGTGAAGGCCTTGATCATCGAGGATTCGCCTCTTACCTTAGACAACTACAGGAGAGTCATCGATTCAAGCCGTGACATGTTTGGCCTTTGGCTGAGACTCAAGAAATCGGCGCAATCGGAACAAGAACTATCCTTGGCGCTGGCGGAAGCATACAAGGATTACCCCGATGCAACCAGTACATGGACTTTGTTCTTCGCCGGATGTCTGTGGCAACTCGACCCCACTTTTTTCAATGCGCTGTTACACGATTTCGATGGCTTTACCGAAGGGTACTATTGTCAGGACATCCTGTCCAAGATTGAATGTCCGGTGCTGTTTCTACGGGGTGAGAGCAAGCTCGGCGCGCTAATTACGGATGAGGAAATCGCCTGACTGCAACACAATTTCAGCAATGTGCAATGTACCCAGATCAAGGGAGTCGGTCACCTCTTGCATCTCCAGGACAGAGGTCAGAAACCGGTTCTCGCCGCGATGAGGGCGTTTCTGGAATGCGTCTAGGGCAGCCGTTGGCCGCCGCCATGTATAACCAACCGCAGCAGTACGCACCCCAGTCGCTGGGGGTCACTGACGGGCCGCAACGGTGCTTCAGCGCAATACTCCAGAACGGCATGGTTGAGAAAATACACCATGCAAGACAACTCGCTCCAAGGAAAAAACATGCTGAGCAAAGAGAACACAGGCCTTATCATCGTCGACATTCAAGGCAAGCTGGCTCGTCTGGTATCCAATAGCGACTCTCTGATTGCACATTGCCAGAAGCTTATCAACGGAGCAAAAGCGCTAGACCTGCCAATAGTATGGCTTGAGCAGAACCCTGAAAAACTGGGCGCAACCGTTGACGAACTCAGCATGCTTCTAGTCGAGCAAGAGCCAATCCCCAAGTTCACTTTTGACGCATGCGAAGAGCCCGGCTTCATGCACGCCATCCGGGCATCAGGCAGGAACACATGGCTCGTTTGTGGCATAGAAGCTCACATATGCGTCTACCAGACAGCCTCTCACTTGAAAAACCTGAACTACGATGTGCATCTGGTGAGCGACTGCATTTCCTCTCGCGAGCTTGTCAACAAAGAACTCGCGATAACCAAACTGGCTAATCACGGGATTTCAATCACCGGCTTGGAAATGTGCCTGTATGAACTGGTTAAAGACTGCCGAGCACCGGAATTCAAAGAAATACTTAACCTGATCAAATAGGACGGCCGCGCTCTCACGGTATTTCCCGCTGGTATTCCCGCTCGGCAATCAGTTGCGCCCAGGCCAGCGGGCTCCAGGCCGTGTCGGCGAACAGGCCGGCGGCCAGCACCGCGCCTGCGGTGACCAGCGGCGGCAGGAGCAGCAGCCAGGCAATCTGGTACCACTGCCGCGTGTGGGTGGGTTCGTGCGGCCAGGCGAAGGGCCGGCGGCGGAACCAGGCGCGCCAGAGGATGGGCAGGAAGTAGGCGGCGTTGAGCAGGCTGGAGATCCACAGCACCCAGATGGCCCAGTGCATGCCGGCCAGCGCCGCCCCCTCCATTAGCCAGGCCTTGCTCACCGCGCCGGCGGTGAACGGCATGCCCATCATGCTCAGCGCGGCGATGCTGAACGCCAGGGTGGTCAGCGGCATGCGCCGGCCGGCGCCGTCCATCTCGCTGACCTTGTGGATGCCGAGGGTCTCGGCGTAGTTGCCGGCACAGAAGAACAGGGTGATCTTCATGATGCCCTGGTGGACTAGGTGCACCAGGCCGCCGACGCTGCCGATGGGGCCGAACAGGGCGACGCCGAGGACGATGTAGGACACCTGGCTCACCGTCGAGTAGGCCAGGCGCCGCTTCAGGTCGTCCTGGAACAGCGCGCGCAGACTGCCCCAGATGATGGTGATCGCCGCGACCACCGCCAGCGGGGCGAGCAGGCCGAGCGCCTGGCTGAGCTCGACGCCATACACCTCGTAGACGATGCGGGCGATGCCGAAGGCGCCGGCCTTGACCACCGCCACCGCGTGCAGCAGGGCCGAGACGGGCGCCGGGGCGACCATGGCCAGGGGCAGCCAGCCGTGCAGCGGCACCAGCGCGGCCTTGACGCCGAGGCCGACGATCAGCAGCACGAAGATGATCCGCAGCTCGCCGCCGTGCTCGGCCTGCAGGGCCGCCGCGATGCCGCCGTGGGCGAACTCGGTATGCCCCAGCAGGTGGTTCAGCCAGACGATGCCGGTCAGCAGCAGCGTACCGCCGATCAGCGTGTAGGCCAGGTAGACGGCGCCCGCCCGCAACGCCTGGGCGCTGCCGCGATGGACCACCAGGGGGAAGGTGGACAGGGTCAGCAGCTCGTAGAAGACGAAGAAGGTGAACAGGTTGGCGGCCATGGCGATGCCCATGGTGGCGGTGACGCAGACGCTGAAGAAGCCGAAGAAGCGGCTGCGGTGCGGTTTGCCTTCCAGGTAGCCGATGGCGTAGAGGGTGGTGAACAGCCAGAGAATCGCCGACAGGGTGATGAACAGCATGCCCAGGGCATCGGCATTCAGCGCCAGGTCGAGGCCGGGCAGCACGGCGAAGCGCACCTGGTAGGCCTCGCCGGCATGCACGCCGGCGATCAGGATGCCGACCAGCACCAGCTTGGTGATCGCGGCAAACAGGTTGAGCGCGGTGCGCAGGCCGTGGCGGGTTTCCGGCAGGACGAAGATCAGCAGGCCGGGCAGCAGCGACGAGGCCAGCACGGCGAGCGGCAACAGCTCGTGGCCGGTCATGCCGCGCTCCCGATGGACAGCAGCGCCATCAGCTCGACACCGCGCAACCCGAGCAGCACGCTCGCCGCCGCCAGCACGAAGGCCATCAGTTCCAGGCTGCGCGGCACCGCCACCAGCTTGCTGGCCCGCGGCGCACGCAGGAAGGCCTGGCGCAGCACGCGGAACACGTACGCCGTCGCCAGCAGACCACCGACCAGCACCATCAGGGCGATGATCCAGTGCCCCTGCTGCAGCGCCGCCTCGATCAGCAGCCACTTGGCGAGGAATCCCGACGAGGGCGGCAGGCCCATGATGGTGATGCCGGCCAGCCCGAAGGCATACAGGCTCAGCGGGCGGCGCCCGGCCACGCCGGCCAGGCCGGCCACCGTGTCCTGCCCGGTGGCCTTGATCAGTGCGCCCGCCGCCGTGAACATCGCGGCCTTGGCCAGGCCGTGGGCGAAGGCATGCATCATGCCGGCCTGCAGCGCCCCGGCGGCGCCGAGCAGCGGAAAGATCAGGAACAGGTAGCCGAGCTGCGCCACGGTCGAATAGGCGATCAGCATCTTCAGGCGCGGCGCGCGGATCGCCTTCCAGGAGCCCCAGAGGATCGCGGCCGAGCCGAGTGCCACGGGCAACCAGGCGATCAGCTCGACGTGCGCCGTGAGGGCGCCGAACGGCCCCAGCCACAGGCGCAGGATCAGGTAGAACGACGCCTTGACCACCAGCGCCGAGAGCAGCGCGGAAACCGGCGCCGGAGCGCCGCCGTGGGCGGACGGCAGCCAGTAGTGGAAGGGAAACAGCGCCGTCTTGAGCATCAGCCCGACCAGCATCAGGCCTCCGGCGATCCACACGGCGCGCGGCGCCTCGCTGCTCAGCAGCGGCTCGAGGGTGGCCAGGGAGACCGTGCCGTAGGCGCCATAGATCAGCGCCACGCCGAGCAGGTAAGCGCCGGAGCCGGCCAGGGCGGCGAACAGGTAGCGCAGCGCGGCGGCGACCTGGCTCGCCCCGCCGCCGGCGGCGACCAGACCGACGGCAGACAGGCCGACCAGTTCGAGCGTGACGTAGAGGTTGAACAGGTCGGCGGAAAGAAACAGCGCATTGAGACCGGCCATCAGGATGCCGGTCAGCGGCCAGAAGTAGCCGGCCTCGGCGCTGCCATCGGCATAGTAGGCCCGAGCATAGACGGCCAGTGGCAGGGCGATGAGCTGGGCCAGCAGCAGCATCAGCAGCGACAGGCCGTCCGCCGCCAGGGCGATGCCCAGCGGCGCCGGCCAGCCGCCGACGGCATGGCTGGCGGCGAGCGAGCCGGACAGCGCGATCGCCAGCAGCAGGGCCAGCCCCAGCTGCAGCGCCAGGCCGATGATCGCCGGCCGCGCGCCCTGCCCCGGGCCGAGCAGGAAGGCCAGGCAGGCCCAGGCGAGCGGCAGCAGGACCAGCCAGACCATCCAGGTGCCGGGCTCAGTCATCGTCCACCTCGGGCAGTTGCGTACGGCCCGTCAGTGCATGCAGGCGGCGCAGCAGGGCGAGGGCCAGCGCGGTGGAGGCGACGGCGACGACGATGCCGGTCAGCACCATGGCATGCGGTACCGGATCGGCCACGTCATGGCGCTGGGCCAGGCCGACCAGGACCAGGAAGGCGCCGCTGCCCATCAGGTTGAAGGCGAGGATGCGCCGCAGCAGGTGGTCGATGAGCAGCACGCCAGCACCGCCCATGGCGAACAGCAGCACGCCGACGATGGCGAACAGCAGGCCGCTGGTCATCGCTCGCCACCTTCGTCGCAGGACATGAACAGGAACAGGCCGCCAAGGATCAACCCGAGGGAGAGCGTCAGGCCGGCCTCGATCAGCAGGATCAGCGCACCGGCCTGGGCCGGCGGGTACTCCAGTAGCGCGCCGCGAGCCAGCATGGCCGCTGCCACGCCGAGGAAGATCAGGAAGCCGCCGACCAGCCCCCAGCGCAGCCAGGCACGCGGCTGCATCCAGCCCGGCAGCAGTCCGGTGAGATGCAGCAGCACGGCCGCGGCGGCCAGCACGGCGCCGGCCTGGAAGGCGCCGCCGGGCCGGAAGGCGCCGGCCCACAGCAGGTAGACGGCGACCACCACCATCGGTGCGGCGGCCACACGCGCCAACAGGGCCAGCGGCGGCTCGAAGGAGCTCAGGGCGCACAGCCGGCGTTCGAGGCCGAGGGCGAGCAGCGCGAACAGGGCGAGCAGCAGCACGGCGATTTCCAGCAGGGTGTCGTAGCCGCGGTAGTTGAGCAGCACGGCGGTGACCGGATGCGCCACGCCGCTGGCCGCCAGGTTGCTGGCCACGGCGGGGCGCAGATCGATCGCCGCCGGGGGCAGCTCGAACAGGGCGCCGATCAGCCCCAGGCTGAAGAGCAGCGCGCCGAGCATGCCGGCCAGGCGTTTCATGAGCCCTCCTGGTCCGTGTCGCGCCGGCGCAGGGTGCCATAGGCGTCGAGCAGCAGCGCGCCGGTCAGTCCCGCGCCGATGGCCGCCTCCGCCAGGCCGATATCCGGGGCCTGCAGCCGCGCCCAGGCCAGCGCCATCAGCAGGCCGAAGACGATGAACATCACCACCGCGCGGTCGAGTCCGGGCGCCGCGAGGGCGCGCCAGGCGCTCCACAGCAGGGCGCAGCCCAGCAGCAGGTCGAAGCCGAGGGCGAGGCTCACGGCTGCTCCTTGCGCCAGGGGACGATGCCCAGCGCATCGGCACGGCGGGCGATCGCATAGCTGACCCCCGCACTGGCGGCGAGCCACAGCGGCCAGATCAGCAGCAGTTTCAGCGCGGCGGCCAGGCTGTCCGCCTGCAGAGCCAGCCCCAGCAGCAGGCAGCCGAGGCCGAGGTTGTCCGCCTTGGCCAGCGCATGCAGCCGGCAATAGACATCGGGAAAACGCAGCAGGCCGAGGGTGCCGGCGAAATAGAAGAAGGCACCGGCGCAGAGCAGGCCGCTGCTGGCAAGCTCAAGCATCGGGGTGCTCCCTGCGGTGCCAGGCGCGCCTGGCGAAGGCGATGCCGGTGATCGCGGCCAGCAACGCGATGACCAGCGCCACGTCGACGAACGGCCCTCCTCCGCCCCCATGGGCCAGCAGCACGAGGATGCCGACCCCGGTGGTGCCGAACAGCAGCGCCACCAGCATGCGGTCGGCGGCGGTCGGCCCGCGCGCGGCGGCGAACAGCGCCACCAGCAGGTTGACCAGCAGGAACAGCGCGATGGGCAACTCGAATCCGGTCATTGGCTGACTCCGAACATCCGTGCAATGTGCGCTTCCAGCACCTCGACCTCGGCGAGGATCGGCAGCCGTTCATCGACCACATGAATGCGCAAGCGGTCGTCGCGCAGCTCCACCCCGAGCGTGCCGGGCATCAGCCCCAGCGTGTTGAGCAACAGCACGCTGGGCGCGCCGGGCGGCAAGCCCAGCTTCCACTCCAGTATGGCTGGCTGCAGCGTCTGGCGGCCACGCAAGGCCATCCACGAGACCTGTGCCCCGCCGCGCGCCGAGTTCCAGACGAAGAAGGTCAGATAGCCGAGCAGACCCGCCAGGCTGATGCGCCGCGATCCGGGGGGGAGCAGGCGCAGGCTCGCCCACAGGGCCGCGAAGACCGCGAGCACGCCGAGGCCCCAGCTGTCCGCGCGCCCTTCCACCAGCACCCACCAGAGCAGGGCGAACAGCAGGCTGCGCAGGATGATGGCGCGGCTCATGGCGCGGCCGGCCGGCGCGGCTCGCCGCCGGCGATAGGCGCGAGGCTGCACGGTGCGCGCAGGCGCGCAGCGTGACTGATGGCCATGACCGCCCCGCCGCGCCGGGCGAACTCAATCGCGCGGACGGCTGAACACGTAGTCGTGGTCCTTCTCGGGAGCATGGCAGGCATAGCAGGCGGTCGCCGCGTCGGCACCCACGGTGCGCTTGGTCGGATCGCCGCCGGCGAAGCCTTCGAAACCCCAGCCGCCGGTGGCGGCGTACTTCTGCGCATCCTTGTGCATCACCCCGACCACCTTGCGCGCGCCCTCGGTCACCGCGCTGTCGGCGCGCTGGGCTTCCAGCAGGTCGAAGACGATCACCGCGCCATCGGGAAACTTGCCGGCCTGATAGCCTTCCAGGGCCGCCGCATTGGCATACAGGTGATGGATGCCGCCGAAGGCCTCGAACAGCGGGTGGCCCTGCTCGATCACCATGCTCTTGACGTGATGCCAGTGCCGATAGCCGGTCGGATAGGGCACCTCGGGGTCCGCGGCCAGCGCGGTGGACGCGGGCAGCACGGTCAACAGGGCCAGCAGTAGCGATTTCATGACGTGTTCCTCGTTGCGGGTCGGCCGGAGCTGCAGCGCAGCCACCGAGAACGAACCGACCCTGGATTGCCCGAACAAGGACGACCCGACTCGCCCCCGCGGGAATCGCCCTGGAACACCGCCTCGACACCCCGACAACCGCACCAGCCGCAGCCACGGCAGGGCCCAACGACACCTTGCTCGCGGCAGGCCTGCACACTCATGCATCGAGTCGATGCATGAGCAGCGTAGGAGCGCCACATCCCCCTGTCAAAACCGGGCCTGGCGGCAAGAGCCGTCCGCGCGGCACCTTCAGGGACGGCCGGTCTGCCAGTCCACCGTCGCCGGCCGCCCCGGCAGGGCCAGCCTGGCCACTGCCGGCGGCGTACGGGCCACGATGCGCCCGCCGCGCACCACCGCCAGGCGGGTGGCGCGCAGGCGGATCGCCTCGATCGGGTCGCGCGCCTGCAGCAGCACCAGGTCGGCGCGGCAGCCGGGTTCCAGGCCGTAGCCGTCCAGGCCGAGGATCGCCGCGGGCGTGCTGGTGACCGCGGCGAAGCAGGCGCGCATGGCCTCCTGGCCGGTCATCTGCGCCACATGCAGGCCCATGTGGGCGACCTCCAGCATGTCGGCGCTGCCCAGGCTGTACCAGGGGTCCATCACGCAGTCGTGGCCGAAGGCGACCGGAATGCCGGCGGCGAGCAGTTCGGGCACCCGGGTCATGCCGCGGCGCTTCGGGTAGCTGTCGTGGCGGCCCTGCAGGGTGATGTTGATCAGCGGGTTGGCCACCGCGGCGACGCCGGCCTCGGCCAGCAGCGGCAGCAGCTTGGAGACGTAGTAGTTGTCCATCGAGTGCATCGAGGTCAGGTGCGAGCCGGTGACCCGGCCGCCGAGGCCGAGGCGCTGGGTGTGGCTGGCGAGCGTCTCGATGTGCCGCGACAGCGGGTCGTCCGACTCGTCGCAGTGCATGTCGACGCGCAGGCCGCGTTCGGCGGCCAGTTCGCAGAGGATGCGCACCGACTCGGCGCCGTCGGCCATGGTGCGCTCGAAGTGCGGGATGCCGCCGACCACCTCGACGCCCAGGTCCAGCGCGCGCTTGAGGTTGTCCAGCGCGCCGGCGCTGCGCAGCAGGCCGTCCTGCGGGAAGGCGACCAGTTGCAGGTCCAGCCAGGGCTTCACCGTCGCCTTGACCTGCAGCAGCGCTTCCACCGCCAGCAGGCGCGGATCGCAGACGTCGACATGGCTGCGGATCGCCAGCAGGCCCTTGGCCACCGCCCAGTCGCAGTACTGCAGGGCGCGCTCGACCAGCGCCTCCTGGGTCAGCTGCGGCTTCAGCTCGCCCCACAGGGCGATGCCTTCGAGCAGAGTGCCGGAGGCGTTGACCCGCGGCAGGCCGTAGGACAGGGTGGCGTCCATGTGGAAGTGGGCGTCGACGAAGGGCGGGCTGACCAGCTGGCCGGCGGCGTCCAGCTCCTCGGCGGCGCTGGCGGCCAGCGCCGGCTGCAGGGCGACGATGCGGCCGTCGCGGATGGCGATGTCGAGGCCGCTGCGGCCGTCGGGCAGGGTGCAGTTGCGGACGATGAGATCGAACACGGGGGTCTTCCTTGCGTTTGGGTTCCCGGGATGGCGCGGCAGCGACGAGCATCGCAAGGCCCGGCCACGATTGCCATGAGCGTGGCCGGGCCTGACCGCTGGTCGCCGCCCCGTTCAGCCCTGGCCTCCCCCTGTCTGCTGCAGCATCACCAGCTGCGCCGGCATCGGCGCCGGGAAGCCCGCCTCGCCGAGGGCGTCCTTGATCGTCCGGTTGGTGTCGAAGTAGACCTGCCAGTAGTGGTCGGTGTGGCAGAACGGGCGTACCGCCAGCACCGGACCGACCAGGTTGAACTCGAGGATTTCCACCTCCACCGGCGGATCGGCACGCACGTTGTCGATGGCGCCGATGCGCTCCTTGAGCAGGGCCGCCGCCGCCTTCCAGTCGGCGGCGCCGGACAGCTGGGCCTTGAGTTCGACGCGGCGATACGGATTGGCCGTGTAGTTGAGAATGTTGTCGGCGAAAATCTTGTTGTTGCCGACCAGGGTCAGCACGTTGTCCGGGGTGGTGATCGCGGTGGCGAACAGGCCGATCTCGGTGACCGTGCCGGTCACCCCGCCGGCGCTGATGAAGTCGCCGACCTTGAACGGGCGCAGGACGATGATGAAGCCACCGGCGGCCAGGTTGGCCAGCAGCCCCGACCAGGCCATGCCGATGGCCAGGCCGACCGCGGCGATCAGCGCGGCGAAGGTGGTGGTCTGCACGCCGAAGTAGCCGAGGATGCCGATCACCAGGAGGATGTTGAGGGTGACGGTGATGAACGAGCCGAGGTAGCGCAGCACCGTCGGGTCGACCTGCTGGCTGCCCAGGGTCTTCTGCACCAGGCCGACGGCGACACCGATAAGCCAGCGGCCGACCACCCAGAAGGCGATGGCGGCGAGGATCTTCACGGCGAAGGCCGCGCCGTAGTCGGTGACCAGCTGCCAGAGCTGGCTGGCCTTTTCGGTACCGGCGGTAATCAGAGCTTGTTCGTCCACGGCGGAGCACCTGTGCGGAGAGACTGACTCCGAAAACGCTAGCAGCTCTGCGGAAAATCGCCCGTTCGTGCCCGCCCTCAGATGCCCCGCGCCAGCGCCTCCTCCAGCGGCATCACCGTCACGCTGACCTCGGGATCGTGGCTGCCACCGCCGAGGATCACCCCGCGCAACGGCGAGACGTCGCCGAAGTCGCGGCCCCAGGCCAGGGTGATGTGCTCCAGCGCCGGGATCAGGTTGTTGGTGGGATCGAAGTCGACCCAGCCCAGACGCGGGCACCACACCGAAATCCACGCGTGCGAGGCGTCGGCACCGATCAGCCGCGGCTTGCCGGGCGGCGGCTGGGTCAGCAGGTAGCCGCTGACGTAGCGCGCCGCCAGGCCGCGCGAGCGCAGGCAGGCAAGCATCAGGTGGGCGAAGTCCTGGCACACGCCGCGCTTTTCCTCGAGCACCTGCGCCAGCGGGGTGGCCACCTGGGTGGCGGCGGCATCGTAGGTGAACTCGCCGAAGATCTTCGCCATCAGCGCCTGCACCGCCAGCAGCAGCGGGCGGCCGGGCACGAAGCAGTCGTCGGCCCAGGCGACGAAGCCCTGCTTGAGGTTCACGTAGGGCGACTCGAAGCGGTAGCGCGCCGCCTCCAGCTCCTCGGCAGCGAGGCGCTTGCCGCAATAGCTCAGCTCCAAGCGCACCTGCTCCCAGGTCGGCGAGTCGGCCAGCTGCAGGGTGGGCCGCGGCAGCACCGTCACGTCGAGGCAGGCGCCGACCTTCAGCTCGTCGTGCGGGCGCTCGAAGGCCAGGCGGGTCAGCGGGTTGCCGAACACGTCGAGGCCGTCGACCCGCCGCGTCGGCTCCGGGCTGACGCTCAGCTGGCGACTGCGACAGCGCTGCCAGAGGCTCTCGCGCGGCCACAGGTGGGCGAGCTGCTGGGCCAGCGACACCGGCGCCGAGTAGTGGTAGTGGGTGTCGTGGAGAATCCGGTAGTGGGCGCCGTTCATTACAACTGCACTGCTCATAAAGACTGGGTCTGCTGGCTGGCGTCGACGTGCACGAAGAAGCGCAGGCCAAGGTGATCGGAAAGCTGGCCGGCCGCGGCGGCGACCTCCAGCAGCTGTTCGGCCAGCACCGCCAGTACCGCCGTGCTGCCGGCGCTGGCCAGCGGGTTGAATTCCAGCGGGCCCAGATCGAAGCCGGCCAGACGGGCGCTCAGCGCCTGCAAGCCCGCCCCCTCCTCGCCCAGCTCGAAGCGCTCGCCGAGGCTGGCCAGCGAACGCTGCAGCGAGCGCAGCTGGAACAGCACCGCATGCGGGTTCTGCGCGTCGAGCACCAGCAGGTCGAGCACCGGAATCAGCTGCGCCGCGGCCAGGTAGCGGGTGCGGTAGGTGATGCTGCTGTTGCCCAGCTCGAGCAGCCAGGCCAGCGCCGACTGGTCGTGGGCCGCCGGGCCGGCGACGAAGTCGGCGATGCTCTCGGCGAGGAACTGCAGGCGCTCGATGCGCCGGCCGATCATCAGGAAGCGCCAGCCGTCGTCGCGGGTCATGTCGTCGAGGGCGAAGCCGGACAGCGCCGCCAGCGACATCAGCAGGCGATCGAGAAACTCCAGCAGCGCTCCGGGATCGGCTTCCGCGCTGTCCAGTCCCTGCGCCTCCTGGTGCAGTTCCACCAGCGCCTGCCAGTTCTCCCGCGACAGCTTGCCGCGCACGCTGGCGGCAGCCCACTGCAGGTGCTGCAGGACGACGCGCAGGCTGGCCGGCCAGTCCTTGTCCAGAATGGACTGCAGCAGGCGCGTCTCCAGGCTGGCATCCTCTTCGCCGAGCGGGGGCAGCAGACCGAGGGTTTCCGCCAGGGTCAGCGCCGCGTGCAGGGCCTGCGGGTCGTCATCGTCGTCCACGTAGCGCGCCAGCAGGATGCGCAGCAGGCGCGCACTACCTTCGCAGCGCTCGCAGTAGCGACCGAACCAGAACAGGTTTTCCACCACCCGCGACGGCAGGTAGGGGTCGCTGCGCACCACGTCGGCCACGCCCAGCGCACGCCCCCACTGCCAAGGTTCGCTGCCGATGTGCCGCTCGCCGAGCACCCAGGTGTCCTTGCTCGCCCCGCCCCACTGCATCGACAGGGTGCGCGCACTGGCGCTGGCCGCCACCCGGGTCAGGCCGCCGGGCATCACCCGGTAGCCGTCGGGGCCGGCCACGGCGAACACCCGCATGCCGATCGGTCGCGCCTCCAGCCGGCCGCTCTCGGCCTGCCAGATCGGCGCCTGCGAGAGCAGCGGACGTTCCTGGCCGACATAGGCGTAGGGCCGCTGGCGCAGGCGCTCGGCCAGCGCCGCGCGCTGCTCGGCATCCAGCTCGGGACCGAACTGCGGGGCGAAGTGCTGCGAGGGAAAGGCGGCGCGGATCAGCAGCTGATCCAGCTTGTCCAGCGCCTCCTCGAGCACCGGCGGCTCGCCGCACCACCAGCTGGCGATCGACGGCAGCTGCAGCTCCTCGCCGAGCAGCCGTTCGCAGATCAGCGGCAGGAAGCCCGGCAGGCCGGGCGATTCCAGCACGCCGCTGCCCAGCGCATTGGCCACCAGCACGCGGCCCTGGCGCACCGCATCGAGCAGCCCCGGCACGCCCAGCGCCGAGTCGGTGCGCAGCTCCAGCGGGTCGCAGAAGTCGTCGTCGAGGCGGCGCAGCAGCGCATGCACGCGCTTCAGCCCGCCGAGGGTCTTCAGGTAGACGGTGCTATCGCGCACGGTCAGGTCGCTGCCCTCGACCAGTGGGTAGCCGAGCTGGCGGGCCAGGTAGAGGTGCTCGAAGTAGGTCTCGTTGAAGCGCCCAGGGGTCAGCAGCACCACCAGCGGCGTCTCGCCATCGGTCGGTGCCTGGCGGGCCAGGGTGTCCTGCAGGGTGCGGAAGTAGCCGGCCAGGTACTGCACGCGCAGGTCGCGGTACAGCTCGGGAAAGGCGCGCGAGACGATCTGCCGGTTCTCCAGCGCGTAGCCCGCCCCGGACGGTGCCTGGGTACGGTCGGCGGTCACCCACCAGCGGCCGTCCGGCGAACGCGCCAGGTCCACCGCGTAGACGTGCAGCCAGGTGCCGCCCGGCGGCTGCATACCCTGGCAGGGCCACAGGTAGTTGTCGTGGCCGAACACCAGGTCGGCCGGCAGCAGGCCCTCGGCGAGCAGCTGCTGCGGACCGTAGATGTCGGCCAGCACCGCGTTGAGCAGGCTGGCGCGCTGCGCCACCCCGGCGGCCAGCTCGGCCCACTCCTCGGCGGGGATGACGTTGGGCAGCAGGTCCAGCTCCCACGGGCGGTCGGCGCCGTCCGGCTCGGCGTAGACGTTGTAGGTCACGCCGTTTTCCTGGATCTGCCGGGCCAGCAGGGCCTGGCGCTGGCGCAACTGCGCCGGCGAGCAGCGCTGCAGGTGGGCGAGCAGCCGCCGCCAGTGCGGACGCACCTCGCCCTTGGCATCGAGCAGTTCGTGGTAGGCCGCGGCGCTGCGCGGGTAGTCGGCTAACAGGTCGGACATGGGTTACTCGTCAACTCAGACCCGGCGCAGGTCGAGGGTCATCGGCAGTTCGCGGTTGTCGACCGCCTGCGGCGCGGCGACCTTGCCCGGCGTGTGGCCGTGGCGGAAGAAGCGCGCCAGGCGCCGGCTTTCCGCCTCGTAGGCGTTGACCGGCAGGGTCTCGTAGTTGCGCCCGCCCGGATGGGCGACATGGTACTGGCAACCGCCGAGCGAGCGCTGCATCCAGGTATCCACCAGGTCGAACACCAGCGGCGCATGCACGCCGATGGTCGGCTGCAGGCAGTTGGCCGGCTGCCAGGCTCGGTAGCGCACGCCGGCGACGAACTCGCCGGGCGTGCCGGTGGGCGTGAGCGGCACCGGCACGCCGTTGCAGGTCAGCACGTAGCGGTCCGCGGCCATGCCGCTGACGCGCAGCTGCACGCGCTCCAGCGAGGAGTCGACGTAGCGCACCGTACCGCCCGGCGCGCCCTCCTCGCCCAGCACGTGCCAGGGCTCCAGCGCCTGGCGCAGCTCCAGGTCGATGCCCTGCACGGCGAAGTCGCCGAGCTTGGGGAAGCGGAAGGCGAAGTGCGGGGCGAACCACTCCGGGCGAATCGCGTAGCCGTACTCGTTGAGCTCGTGCAGCACGTCGTGGAAGTCCTGCTCGACGAAGTGCGGTAGCAGGAAACGGTCGTGCAGCTCGGTGCCCCAGCGCACCAGGCGCTGCGGGCGGTAGGGTTCATGCCAGAAGCGCGCGACCAGCGCGCGCAGCAGCACCTGCTGGGCCAGGCTCATGCGCGCGTGCGGCGGCATCTCGAAGCCGCGCAGCTCGAGCAGGCCGAGGCGGCCGCTGCTTGAGTCCGGCGAGTACAGCTTGTCGATGCAGAACTCGGCGCGGTGGGTGTTGCCGCTGACGTCCACCAGCAGGTGGCGCAGCAGGCGGTCAACCAGCCACGGCGGGCAATCGACGCCCGGCGCGGGCATCTGCGCGAAGGCGATCTCCAGCTCGTACAGCGCGTCGTTGCGCGCCTCGTCCACCCGCGGCGCCTGCGAGGTCGGGCCGATGAACAGGCCGCTGAACAGGTAGGACAGCGACGGGTGGTTGTGCCAGTAGCTGATCAGGCTGCGCAGCAGGTCCGGGCGGCGCAGGAACGGCGAGTCGCCCGGGGTGGCGCCGCCGAGGACGAAGTGGTTACCGCCGCCAGTGCCGGTATGGCGGCCGTCGATCATGAACTTCTCGCTGGACAGGCGGGTCAGCCGCGCCGCCTCGTAGAGGAATTCGCTGCGCTCGACCAGCTCGGCCCAGCTGGCCGCCGGGTGGACGTTCACCTCGATCACGCCCGGATCAGGTGTGACGCGGAAGTGGGCGAGACGCGGGTCGGCCGGCGGCTCGTAGCCTTCCAGCAGCACCGGGCAACGCAGCTCGGCGGCGGTGGCCTCGATGGCGGCGACCAGCGCCAGGTAATCCTCCAGACGTTGCAGCGGCGGCAGGAACAAATACAGGCGACCGTCGCGCGGCTCGGCGCACAGCGCGGTGCGCACGATGTCCGCGGCGGACTGGAACGGCGCCGGGGCGGCCTCGGCCAGCTTGTCCACCTTGCGGCCGCGCGCCGGCTTGGCCGGCGCCTGCAGCTGCTGTTCGATCGCCCGGCTGTCGGGCAGCGCCGCGAACGCCTGGTTGGGGTCGAGCGGCGACACGTAGGGGTAGTCGCTGGCACGCACCCAGGGTTGCGCGTCCAGCGGCAGGCGATAGCCCAGCGGCGAATCGCCGGGCACCAGGCGGCAGTGCTCGTCGCGCAGGAACCAGGAGCCGCTCATCCAGCGGGCGCCATCGTCGCTGCGCGCCAGCGGCAGCACATGGCCGGTCACCGCGCCGAGCCCGGCGCTGAACACCTTGCGCAGCCGCTCGCGCTCCAGCGGGTCGCCGAGACGCGCGTCCTCGGGGGTGACGTTGCTCGGCAGGTTGCGCTCGCGCCACAGGTAGTACAGCCAGTCCTCGAAGGCCGGGAAGACGTGCTCGCCACTCAGGCCGAGCTGGCCGGCCAGGGTCTCGAGGAAGCGCGCGGCCAGTGCGGCATCGGCGCCGTAGTCGGCGGACTCGTCGGCCAGCAGCGCGGCATCGCGCCAGATCGGCTCGCCGTCCTTGCGCCAGAAGCAGTTCAGCGACCAGCGCGGCAGCTGCTCGCCGGGATACCACTTGCCCTGGCCGAAGTGCACCAGCGCCTCTGGGGCGTAGTGCTCGCGCAGGCGGTGGAACAGCTCGGCGGCCAGGCGGCGCTTGTGCGGCCCCAGCGCGGCGGTGTTCCACTCCGGGTCGTCCGGGTAGTCGATGGCCACGAAGGTCGGCTCGCCGCCCATGGTCAGGCGCACGTCGGCACTGGCGAGGTCGGCGTCGACCTGCTGGCCGAGTTCGGCGATGGCCTGCCACTGTTCCTCGCTGTACGGCTTGGTCACCCGCGGCGCTTCCCAGACGCGCTCGACGCGCATCGCGTGGGAGAACTCGCACTCGCACGGGTCGACGCCGCCGCTGATCGGCGCCGCCGAGGACGGCTCGGGGCTGCAGGCCAGCGGAATGTGGCCCTCGCCGGCGAACAGCCCGGAGGTGGGGTCGAGGCCGATCCAGCCGGCGCCGGGCAGGTACACCTCGCACCAGGCGTGCAGGTCGGTGAAGTCCACCGCGGTGCCGGACGGGCCGTCGAGGGCCTTGACGTCGGCGGTGAGCTGGATCAGGTAGCCGGAGACGAAGCGCGCCGCCAGGCCCAGGTGGCGCAGCAGCTGCACCAGCAGCCAGGCCGAGTCGCGGCACGAGCCGGAGCCCTTGTGCAGGGTTTCCTCCGGGGTCTGCACGCCCGGCTCGAGGCGGATCAGGTAGCCGATGTCGGCGGACAGGCGCTGGTTGAGCGCCACCAGGAAGTCGGCGCTGGGCGTCGGCGTGCGTTCGATGGCGGCCAGGTACCTGGCGAACCGCGGGGTGGCCGGCAGGGTCGCCAGGTAGGGCGCCAGCTCCAGGCGCTCGCCGGCGGTGTAGGCGAAGGGAATCTGCTCGGCGTAGGGCTCGAGGAAGAAGTCGAAGGGGTTGAACACCGCCATCTCGGCGACCAGATCGACCTCGATCTTCAGCTCGCCGGTCTTCTCCGGGAACACCAGGCGCGCCAGGTAGTTGCCCTGCGGGTCCTGCTGCCAGTTGATGAAGTGCTCGCCCGGCTGCACCTTCAGGGCGTAGGAGAGGATGCGGGTGCGGCTGTGCGGCGCCGGGCGCAGACGGACGATCTGCGGTCCGAGGTTGACCTGGCGGTCATAGCGGTAATGGGTGACGTGATGCAGTGCGACATGGATCGACACAGCGGGCCTCCTGCGAGCCTGAGCGATAGCCCGGCCACGCAAGACTTGTGCCGACATCCCAACGGCGCGCTCGCCGGGAGCTGACGGCAGAGTTAAGCACCAATAGGTGGCGCCCTGCCCCCTGCCCGCTCAACTGATGCACAGCAACAGTGCCTAAATGACCAATACCACCAGCACCCCACACTCCAGCAACTCCAGCACCGCGCCGGCGGTATCGCCGGTGGTGCCGCCGATGCGCTGCAACAGGGCGCGCCGGCACAGGGCGAACAGCAGCGCGGCACTCGCCAGCGCCAGCAGCCCCGGCCAGCCGCACAGCAGGGTCGCCACGACCACCGCCAGCAGCACCCGCCAGCCGGCCCGCTTCGGCAGGTGCGCAGCCATCGCGCTGCCCAGGCCGCCTGCGCGCACGTAGGGCGTGCCGAGGAACAGCAGCAGCAGCGCGCCGCGGCCGAGCAATGGCGCCAGCAGCAGGGCCAGCCACTGCCCGCCCTCCAGCAGCGCCCACAGCGCGGCGAACTTGAGCAGCAGCACCAGCAGCAGGGTCACCACGGCGATCGGCCCGCAGCAGGGGTCCTTCATGATCGCCAGGGTTCGCTCGCGGTCGCCGAAACCACCGACCCAGGCATCCGCCGTGTCGGCCAGACCATCCAGATGCAGGCCGCCGCTGGCCAGCACCCACAGCGCCAGCAGCAGCGCCGCCGCCAGCGGCGCGAACACCCCCGAGAGCAGCCAGGCCGCCGCCAGCAGCACGCCGCCGAGCGCCAGGCCGACCAGCGGATACCACAGCAGCGAGCAACCCAGCGCCTCGGGCGCGGGCATGCCGGGCAGGCGAATCGGCAGGCGGGTGAGAAATTGCAGGGCGATCAGCAGGGGCAGCGGAACTTTCACGCGGGACTTCCGGGATGGCGAACAGGATCGGGGGCGCCACCTTAACCCGCAGCGGCCGACGCCACCAAACGCGCCACGATGGTGCGCCCGCGCACCGGCCCTGCCCCCAAGCGGACCGCAACCAGCGCTGCTGCAGTGCGGCCAACAGCGCTGCAAACCCCGCGCAGTGCGGCCTGAGCAAAGCTGGCACGCCGTTCGCTTAGGGAACAGCGCTACACGGAAATTCGAGCAGGAGCTACCCAGGGACTGGGTTCGCGGCACGACAATCTGCAAATGGCCGACTAGGGTTCCGGCCTGCGATCGAACGGATCGCAGGTGGCTGGTCCGAGAGTTGGCGACCTCCAGCGAGGTTACACGGCGGGACAAAAGCCCGGGAGATGACGCGACCACCCGTTTGCAGGGACGCCGCGCGACTCCTGCCCGCCCCAACCGACCCGGAGGTACTCCATGCGCAAGCCCCGTCTGTTCGCCGCCCTCGCCGCCAGCCTCGCTGCCGCCATCAGCTTCGGCAGCCATGCCGCTCCCAAGGAACACTTCAGCGTCTGCTGGACCATCTACGCCGGCTGGATGCCGTGGGAATACGGCGACAGCCAGGGCATCGTCGACAAGTGGGCGAAGAAGTACGGCATCGACATCGATGTGGTGCAGATCAACGACTACGTCGAGTCGATCAACCAGTACAGCGCCGGCCAGTTCGACGGCTGCACCATGACCAACATGGACGCGCTGACCATCCCGGCCGCCGGCGGCGTCGACTCCACCGCGCTGATCGTCGGCGACTTCTCCGACGGCAACGACGGCATCGTGGTCAAGGGCGAGAACAAGACCCTCGCCGACCTCAAGGGCACCCCGGTCAACCTGGTCGAGCTGTCCGTCTCCCACTACCTGCTGGCCCGCGGCCTGGAAACGGTCGGTCTCGCCGAGAAGGACCTCAGCGTGGTCAACACCTCCGACGCCGACCTGGTCGCCGCCTTCGCCAGCGACGACGTGCAGGCCGTCACCACCTGGAACCCGCTGCTCGCCGAAGTCGCCGCCACTCCCGGAGTGAGCAAGGTGTTCGACTCCAGCCAGATTCCCGGCGAGATCATCGACCTGCTGGTGGTCAACAGCGCGACGCTCAAGGACAACCCGGCCTTCGGCAAGGCGCTGACCGGCGCCTGGTACGAGATCATGGCCACCATGGCCGCCGACAGCGCCGCGGGCAAGGCGGCCCGCGAACACATGGCCAAGGCCTCCGGCACCGACCTGGCCGGCTTCGAGGCGCAGCTGGCCGCCACCCGCATGTTCTATACGGCCAAGGATGCCGTGGCCTTCGCCAGCAGCGCCCAGCTGCAGGACACCATGACCCGCGTCGCCGAATTCTCCTTTTCCCACGGCCTGCTCGGTGAAGGCGCGGCCGATGCCGAGGCCATCGGCATGAGCTTCGCCGGCGGCCTGGTCACCGGCAATGCCGACAACGTCAAGCTGCGCTTCGAGCCGAGCTACATGAAGCTGGCGGCGGACGGCCAGCTGTAACGGCTTCCCTCCCCTCTCCCGCCTGCGGGAGAGGGGCTGGGGGAGAGGGCAATCTGCCAAGAGAGAAACTCCCATGCGCCTGATCAACCGCCATCCGGACCGCGCCGGCCGCCTGCTGCTGGTGCTGCTGCCCTTCGCCCTGCTGCTGTTCGCCTATTTCAGCGGCTCGGCGGCGCGGCTGGCCGACAACCCCAACGACAAGCTGCTGCCCAGTGCCACGCAGATGGTCGCCGCCGTCGACCGCCTGGCCTTCACTCCCGACAAGCGCAGCGGCGACTACCTGTTCTGGAAGGACACCGGCGCCAGCCTGGCGCGCCTCGGCATGGGCATCGGCATCGCCGCGTTGGTCGGCCTGGGCCTGGGCATCGCCGCCGGCAGCCTGCCGCTGCTCGGCGCGCCGCTGTCGCCGCTGCTCACCGTGCTGTCGATGGTGCCGCCGCTGGCGATCCTGCCGATCCTGTTCATCGTCTTCGGCCTCGGAGAGCTGGCCAAGGTGATGCTGATCGTCCTCGGCATCACCCCGGTGCTGGCCCGCGATCTGGAACAACGCGCCCGCGAAATCCCGGTCGAGCTGCTGATCAAGGCGCAGACCCTCGGCGCCAGCACCTGGACGCTGATCCTCCGCGTGGTGCTGCCGCAACTGCTGCCGCGCCTGCTGATCGCCCTGCGCCTGGTGCTCGGTTCGGCCTGGCTGTTCCTGATCGCCGCCGAAGCCATTGCCGCTACCGACGGCCTCGGCTACCGGATCTTCCTGGTGCGCCGCTACATGGCCATGGACGTGATCCTGCCCTACGTGCTGTGGATCACCCTGCTCGCCTGGCTGATGGATCTCGGCCTGCGCCAGCTCACCCGGCTGGCCTTCCCCTGGTATGAAGGAGCCAAGGCATGACCCCGTTCCTGGAAGTGAAGAACGTCTGGCAGGAATACGCCGACCAGGTGGTCATCGAGCGCCTCAACCTCAAGGTCGCCGAGGGCGAGTTCTGCACCCTGGTCGGCGCCTCAGGCTGCGGCAAGTCGACCTTCCTGCGCCTGCTGCTCGGCCAGGAGCGCCCCAGCCGCGGCGAGATCCTCCTCGGCGGCCAGCCGCTGGCCGGCGAGCCGGACGCCAGCCGCGGCATCGTGTTCCAGCGCTACACGGTGTTCCCGCACCTGTCGGTGCTCGACAACGTCGCCCTCGGCCTGGAACTGCCGCGCTCCAAGCTGCTCGGTCGCCTGTTCGGTGGCGCCAAGCGCGAGGCCCGCGAGCAGGCTGCCGAGATGCTGAAAAAGGTCGGCCTCGGCCATGCGCTGGACAAGTACGCCACCCAGCTTTCCGGCGGCATGCAGCAGCGCCTGGCCATCGCCCAGGCGCTGGTGATGAAGCCGCGCGTGCTGCTGCTCGACGAACCGTTCGGCGCCCTCGACCCGGGCATCCGCAAGGACATGCACGCCCTGCTGCTGGAGCTGTGGCGCGAGACCAACCTGACCGTGTTCATGGTCACCCACGACCTCTCCGAGGGCTTCAGCCTCGGCACGCGCCTGCTGGTGTTCGACAAGGTGCGCGTCGACCCGCACGCGCCGAACGCCTACGGCGCGCGGGTCACCTACGACATTCCCCTCAACAGCGACCGCCGCGCCGCGCGCGCCGCCGTCGACGCCCTGCCCGCGCACATCGGCGCCGGCCTGCAACCGATCCTGTAAGGAGCCAACCATGAGCGACTCCCTGACCCTGCGCCCGACCCTGTACGAGGAACTCGTGCCCGGCGGCGGCCACACCTCCTTCGTGCTCAAGCGCGGCCAGGTGCTGCGCATCACCGACCTCGAAGGCGGCGCCAACGTCAGCCTGCTGCTGCTCAACGCCGTTGAGAAGAGCGAGCGCCTCAACCTGCCGGACACCCTCAAGTGCCAGCACACCGCCAAGCTCACCGCCGGCCACTGCCTGTACTCGGACATGGGCCGGGTGCTCGCGGCGATCACCGCCGACACCTGCGGCTGGCACGACAGCTTCGGCGGCGTGCTGAATGCCGAGGAGGTACGCGAGAAGTACGGCGCCGGCCGCTACCAGGAGCTGCGCAACGGCTTCCACCGCAACGGCACCGACAACCTGCTGGTCGAGATGGGCAAGTGGAACCTCAACCTGCAGGACCTGCTGATGACCCTCAACCTGTTCAGCAAGGTCAGCGTGGACGAAGGCGGCGCCTTCGCCTTCGAGGCCGGCAACTCGCGCGCCGGCGACTACGTCGAGCTGTACGCGCCGATGGACACCCTGGTGGTGCTCACCGCCCTGCAGCACCCGCAGGACCCCAACCCGGTCTACTCGCCCAAGCCGGTGCAGCTCACCTGGCACCGGGTCGACAGCGACGGCATCAGCGTGCTGTGCCGCACCTCGCGTCCGGAGAACGGCCGCGGCTTCCACAACACCGAACGTCTGTACATCTGAGGACCCGACATGAGCCTCGTCGCAAGCTCCCTGCATCCCGAAACCGCCGCGTTCCGCCACGTCATTCCGGCCGGCGAGCCGTACCTGTTCGAGGTCAAGGCCGGGCAGACCCTGCGCCTGCTCGACCTGGAAGGCAACCAGGCGGTCGACACCCTGTTCTACAGCGCGAAGAATCCGCGCGAGCGCTACGACCCGCAGCGCACCCTGCGCCGGCAGAACAACGTCTACCTGACCACCGGCACGGTGCTGTATTCCAACCTCGGCAATCCGCTCTTGACCATCGTCGCCGACACCTGCGGCCGCCACGACACCCTCGGCGGCGCCTGCGCGCAGGAGAGCAATACCGTCCGCTACGCGCTGGACAAGCGCTACATGCACAGCTGCCGCGACAACTTCCTGCGCGCCAGCCTGCACGACGGCCGCCTGGACAAGCGCGACATCGGCGCCAACATCAACTTCTTCATGAACGTGCCGGTCACCCCGGAAGGCGGCCTGACCTTCGCCGACGGCATCTCCGCGCCGGGCAAGTACGTCGAGCTCAAGGCGCACATGGACGTGATCGTGCTGATCTCCAACTGCCCGCAGCTCAACAACCCGTGCAACGGCTGGAACCCGACCCCGGCCGAGGTGCTCATCTGGGCTTGAAACGCTACGCCCCACGACGGTGCGAGCGGACGGTGCAACCTGCCGGACACGCACGGTCACAGGGCAAATCTGCGTCGGGATAGCCGCCGTAAGCGGGTAATAGCGGGCTGGCCCGCAATTTGCTCAGTCAATGGCACCGTGCCTGAACCCGCACGCTCCCATACCAGCTCGTACCGAGCCTCCAACCACGGACGACCGTGGTGCAGAAGATTTCCGGCGGGACGACCCGCCACTGCATGGTGGCCTCCTCCATGTTCAATAAGCTCCTGATCGCCAACCGCGGCGCCATCGCCTGCCGCATCCTGCGTACCCTCCGTTCCCTCGACGTCAAAGGCGTGGCCGTCTACTCCGAAGCCGACGCCGCCAGCCTGCATATCCAGCAGGCCGACGAGGCCTTCAGCCTCGGCGAAGGCCCGGCTGCCAGCACCTATCTGCTGGTCGACAAGATCCTCGCCGTCGCCAAACAAAGCGGCGCCCGGGCCATCCACCCCGGCTACGGTTTCCTCTCCGAGAACGCGGCCTTCGCCGAGGCCTGCGAGGCCGCCGGCATCGCCTTCGTCGGCCCGACGCCCGAGCAGCTGCGCGTGTTCGGCCTCAAGCACACCGCCCGCGCGCTGGCCAAGCAGCACGGCGTGCCGATGCTGGAAGGCACCGAACTGCTGGACAGCCTCGACGCGGCGCTGGTCGCCGGCGAACAGGTCGGCTACCCGGTGATGCTGAAAAGCACCGCCGGCGGCGGCGGCATCGGCATGCGCGTGTGCCGCAGTGCCGAAGAACTCTCCGAGGCCTTCGAGGCGGTCAAGCGCCTGGGGCAGAACAACTTCAGCGACTCGGGCGTATTCATCGAGAAGTACATCCAGCGCGCCCGCCACCTGGAGGTGCAGGTGTTCGGCGACGGCCGGGGCGAGGTGCTGGCCCTCGGCGTGCGCGACTGCTCGGTGCAGCGCCGCAACCAGAAGGTGCTGGAGGAAACCCCGGCGCCCAACCTGCCGGCCGGCATGGCCGAGGAGCTGTGCGCGGCGGCGATCAAGCTGGCCAAGGCGGTGAACTACCGCAGCGCCGGCACCGTCGAGTTCGTCTACGACAGCGAGGCCGGGCGCTTCTACTTCCTCGAAGTGAACACCCGCCTGCAGGTCGAGCACGGCGTCACCGAGCAGGTGTGGGGCGTCGACCTGGTGCGCTGGATGATCGAGCTGGCCGCCGGCACGCTGGCGCCGCTGGCCGAACTGGCCAAGGGCCTCAAGCCCAGCGGCCACGCGATCCAGGCACGCCTGTACGCCGAAGACCCGGGCCGCGACTTCCAGCCCAGCCCCGGCCTGCTCACCGCCGTGGCCTTTCCCGAAGCAGACGGCCAGCGCCTGCGCATCGACACCTGGGTCGAGGCCGGCTGCGAGATCCCGCCCTACTTCGACCCGATGATCGCCAAGGTCATCACCTGGGCGGCGGACCGCGAGCAGGCCCGCGCCGCGCTGGACCAGGCGCTGGCCGACTCAGTGCTGTACGGGGTGGAATCCAACCGCGACTACCTGCGGCAGATCTTGGCCGATGCGCCTTTTGCCTCCGGCAATCCCTGGACCCGCTGCCTGGAAGGCCTGAGCTACCGGGCCACGACCTTCGAGGTACTCAGCGCCGGCACCCAGACCACGGTGCAGGACTACCCCGGCCGCCTCGGCTACTGGGCGGTCGGCGTGCCGCCGTCGGGGCCGATGGACGACCGCGCCCTGCGCCTCGGCAACCGCCTGCTCGGCAACCCGGAGGGCGCCGCCGGCCTGGAAATCACCATGAGCGGGCCGCTGCTGCGCTTCAACACCGACGCAGTGGTGGCGGTGACCGGCGCGGTCATTCCCGTGCAGCTCGACAGCGTCGAGCAGCCCATGCACACCGCGCTACTGATCAAGGCCGGCAGCACCCTGAGCCTCGGTACCATTAATGGTGCCGGCGCGCGCAGCTACCTGACCCTACGCGGCGGCCTGCAGCTGCCGGACTATCTGGGCAGCAAGAGCACCTTCACCCTCGGCCAGTTCGGCGGCCACGGCGGCCGCGCCCTGCGCGCCGGCGACGTGCTGCACCTCGCCCCGCTGGCCGATGTCAGCGCCGGCGCTGCGCTGGCCGCCGAGCTGTGCGGCGAACTACCGGCCGTGCGGCAGATCCGCGTGATCTACGGCCCGCACGGCGCGCCGGAATACTTCACCCCGGCCTACATCGACACCTTCCTCGCCACCGACTGGGAGGTGCACTTCAACTCCAGCCGCACCGGCGTGCGCCTGATCGGCCCGAAGCCGGAGTGGGTGCGCGACAGCGGCGGCGAGGCTGGCCTGCACCCGTCGAATATCCACGACAACCCCTACGCCATCGGCGCGGTGGACTTCACCGGCGACATGCCGGTGATCCTCGGCCCGGACGGCCCGAGCCTGGGCGGCTTCGTCTGCCCGGTGACGGTGATCGAGGCCGACCTCTGGCAGCTCGGCCAGCTCAAGGCCGGCGACAAGGTGCGCTTCGTGCCGGTGAGCCTCGACACCGCGCGCGAACTGGCACGGGCGCGCCGTGAAGAGTGCGCGGATCTCGCGCCGGCGGCGGTCGAGTGGCAGGCAATCGCGCCGCAGTCGCCCATCGTGCTGGACATCGGCGCGGACGACACCCGCCTGGTCGCCCGCCTGTCCGGCGACACCCACCTGCTGCTGGAGATCGGCGCGCCGGAGCTGGATCTGGTGCTGCGCTTCCGCGGCCACGCGCTGATGCAGGCGCTGGAGGCGAAGGACCTCGCCGGCGTGATCGACCTGACGCCTGGCATCCGCTCGCTGCAGGTCCACTACCAGCCGGAAACCCTGCCGCTGGCCGTGCTGCTGGAGACGGTCGCCGGCCTGTGGGACGCGGTGTGTGGCGCGCAGGATCTCAAGGTGCCGTCGCGCATCGTCCACCTGCCGCTGTCCTGGGACGATCCGGCCTGCCAACTGGCCATCGACAAGTACATGACCACGGTGCGCAAGGACGCGCCCTGGTGCCCGAGCAACCTGGAGTTCATCCGCCGCATCAACGACCTGCCCAACCTCGACGAGGTGCATCGCACGGTGTTCGACGCCAGCTACCTGGTGATGGGCCTCGGCGACGTATATCTGGGCGCACCGGTGGCCACCCCGCTTGACCCGCGCCACCGCCTGGTCACCACCAAGTACAACCCGGCGCGCACCTGGACCGCGGAGAACTCGGTGGGCATCGGTGGCGCCTACATGTGCGTGTACGGCATGGAAGGCCCCGGCGGCTACCAGTTCGTCGGCCGCACCCTGCAGATGTGGAACCGCTACCGCGAGGTCGCAGCGTTCCGCGGCAAGCCGTGGCTGCTGCGCTTCTTCGACCAGATCCGCTTCTACCCGGTGAGCGCGGAGGAACTGCTGCGTATCCGCCGCGACTTCCCGCTCGGCCGCTTCGAACTGCGCATCGAGGACAGCGAGCTGGCACTGGCCGACTACCAGCAGTTCCTGCAGGACGAGGCCGAGGGCATCGCCGCCTTCCGCAGCCATCAGCGCGGCGCCTTCGCCGCCGAGCGCCAGCGCTGGATCGACTCCGGCCAGGCGCACTTCGAGGTGGAGGAAGTCGGCGCCGACCTCGGCGAGGACGCGCCCCTCGGCCACGGCCAGCATGGCATCGACAGCCATATCGCCGGCAACCTCTGGCAGGTGCAGGTGAGCGAGGGCGAGACGGTCGCGGCCGGCGACGTGCTGGTGATCCTCGAGTCGATGAAGATGGAGATCCCCCTCACCGCCCCGGTCGGCGGCGTGGTCCGCGAGGTCCGCGTGCAGCCCGGCTCGCCGGTGCGCGCCGGCCAGCGCGTGGTGGTGCTCGAGGAGGCCTGACCCCCTCACCCCAGCCCTCTCCCCCGCGGGGAGAGGGGGCAGACCGCAGCCAGCCTGGAGTGTCAGGCACAACACGAACACGCCCCTCGCCCGCCCGCCGGACAGGGGTCGGGGGTGAGGGCCAGTCGCCCCGCCGCCGTACCGGAGAAATGACCATGCCCCACGAATTCGACCTGCGCCTCGACGCCCTGCGCGCCGCCTACCTGGATGGCCGCACCACCCCACGCGGGCTGATCGCATCCCTGCGCGCCAAAGCCGAAGCGCTCAATCCCGAGTACCGGCTGTTCATCCACCTGCTGTCCGCCGAGGAAATCGAGCCCTATCTGGCCGCCCTCGACGGCAAGAGTCCGGCGGAGCTGCCGCTGTACGGCGTGCCCTTCGCCATCAAGGACAACATCGACCTGGCTGGCATGCCGACCACCGCCGCCTGCCCGGCCTTCGCTTACGTTCCGGAAAGCAGCGCGACCCTCGTCGAGCAGCTGATCGCCCTCGGCGCCATACCGCTGGGCAAGACCAACCTCGACCAGTTCGCCACCGGCCTCAACGGCACCCGCTCGCCGTACGGCGCGTGCCGCAACAGCCTGCACCCGGACTATCCCTCCGGCGGCTCCAGCTCCGGCTCCTCGCTGGCCGTGGCCCTCGGCGTGGCCAGCTTCGCCCTCGGCACCGATACCGCCGGTTCCGGCCGGGTGCCGGCGGCGCTGAACAACCTGGTCGGCCTCAAGGCCAGCAAGGGGCTGATCTCCACCGCCGGGGTGGTGCCGGCCTGTCGCACCCTGGACTGCGTCACCTACTTCACCGCCACCGCCCGCGAGGCCAGTGCGCTGCTGGCGCTGACCGCCAGGCTCGATCCGCGCGACGACTACAGCCGCGCCAACCCGCTGTGGAACGAAGCTTCGGCCTTCGGCACGCCGCGACCGTTCCGCTTCGGCGTACCGCGCGCCCAGGACCTGCGGTTCTTCGGCTGCAGCGAAGGTCCGCTGCAGTTCGCCGCCGCCGTGCGCCAGCTGGAGGCCCTCGGCGGCACGTCGGTGGAGGTCGACTTTGCGCCCTTCCTCGAGGCCGCGCGCCTGCTCTACGAGGGCCCCTGGGTCGCCGAGCGCTACAGCGTGGCCGGCGAACTGCTGGAGGCGAACCCCGAGGCGGTGCTGCCGGTGATCCGCGCCGTGCTGGCCAAGGCGCCGGGGGCCACGGCGGTGGAGGCGTTCCGCGCCCAGTACCGCCTGCAGGCGATCAAGGCGATCTGCGACCGCGCCATGGCCGAACTGGACTGCGTGCTCACCCCGACCATCGGCCGCCCAGTGACGCTGGCCGAGCTGCACGCCGAGCCGGTGCTGCGCAACGCCGAGCTGGGCTACTACACCAACTTCATGAACCTGCTCGACTACGCGGCGGTGGCGGTACCGACCGGGGTCATGGCCAACGGCCTGCCGTGGGGCGTGACCCTGTTCGGCCGCGCCTTCACCGACCAGTACCTGCTCGGTCTGGCCGATGCTGTGCAGCGCCAACACGCCCTGCCGCTGGCCGGCGGCCGCGCGCTGCAGCTGCCGGCACCGGCCGGGCCGGCGCGCCACGACAAGGCGCGGGTGGTGGTGTGCGGCGCGCACCTCGATGGCCTGCCGCTCAACTGGCAACTGCGCCAGCGCGGCGGCCGGCTGGTCGAGGCCACCCGCAGCGCACCGCATTACAAGCTCTATGCCCTGGCCGGCGGCCCGCCGCTGCGCCCGGGCATGCTGCGCGTGGCCGAGGGCGGCGCGGCCATCGAGGTCGAGGTGTGGGAACTGCCGAGCACGGAACTCGGCTCCTTCCTCACCGGCATCCCGGCGCCGCTGGGCCTGGGCAAGGTCGAGCTAGCGGACGGCCGCTGGGAAACCGGCTTCATCTGCGATGCCTACGGCCTGGAGGGCGCCGAGGACATCACCGCCTGCGGCGGCTGGCGCGCCTGGCTGCAGGCACGCGGCTGAAGGCTTGCCAAGGTCGGGCCAGCCCAGCATGCTGCCCCGGTCTTCCCCCTGCAGCCCGCAACCCATGCCCAGCCCCGACCCGCTGTACTGCCCGCTGTGCGGCCGCCCCAATCAGTGCGGCCAGGCCGACCCGGCGAACCGCGACCAGCCCTGTTGGTGCTTCTCGGCCAGGATCGACCGCCAGGCGCTGGAGCGCGTTCCTGAGGAGGCCCGCGGCCGCAGCTGCCTGTGTCCCGAATGCGCGCGCAGCGCGACCGACACGACAACCAAGCACAGCGGCTGAACACGCCTATGCGCCGGCCACCGGCGTTCAGCCCTCGACCAGCACCAGCCCCTCGCTCACCCGCAGGCGCTGCAGGGCGCCGTGGCCCACCTCGACCTGCATGAGATCGCTGCGCGGCAGGCCGCGGGCGCGGGCCAGCAGCAGGCGCATCACCCCGCCGTGGGTGACCAGCAGCACCTGCTCGCCGGCGAACTGTTCATGCAGCCGCTCGATGGCTTCGAGCACGCGCGCCTCGAAAGCGCTCAGCGGCTCGCCGTCCGGCGGGGTGAAGGCGTAGGGGTCGTTCCAGAACAGGCCCAGCGCCTCGGCGTCGGTCTGCATCAGCTCGGCGGCGCTGCGGCCGTCCCAGGCGCCGAAGTCCAGCTCGCGCAGGCCGTCTTCCAGCTGCAGCGGCAGCGCGTGCCGAGCGGCCAGCTCGCGGGCGAAGGCGGCGCAGCGCTGCAGCGGCGAGCTGACCACCCGCTGCCAGCGCGCGTCAGGGTCCAGCGCCGCGCGCATCTGCTGCCAGCCGCGCTCGGTCAGCGCATCGTCGATGCGCCCGCGCAGGCCGCCGCCCCGTTCGGTCTCGCCGTGGCGCAACAGGTCGACAATCATGACGGCCTGTCGCTCACCTGCGCCTCGGCGAAGGTGGCCATGCCGCCGTGCAGGCTGCAGGCCAGGCGCAGCAGCGGCACCGCCAGCGCCGCGCCGCTGCCCTCGCCCAGGCGCAGGCCGAGGTCGAGCAGCGGCTCGCCCTTGAGCGACTGCAGCACCAGGGCATGCCCCGGCTCGGCGCTGCGGTGGCCGAACAGCAGCCACGGCCGGCAGCCGGGGTTCAGGCGCACCGCACAGAGCGCGGCAACGCTGGTGATGAAGCCGTCGACCAGCACCGGCAGGCCGTACTGGGCGCAGGCGACGAAGGCGCCGGTGAGCGCGGCGATCTCGAAGCCCCCCAGGCGACGCAGCGCCTCCAGCGGCTCGCTGCAATCGTGGCGGTGCAGCAGCAGGGCGCTGTCGATCACCCGCTGCTTGTGCGTCACCCCCGCCTCGTCCAGTCCGGTGCCGGCGCCGGTCAGCGCCAGCGCCGGCAGGTCGAGCAGCGCGCAGCCGAGCGCCGCCGCGGCGGTGGTGTTGCCGATGCCCATCTCGCCGCCGATGTACAGTCCGGCGTGGACCTGGCGCGCGCGCTCGACGCTGGCGCGACCGGCGGCCAGCGCCGCGTGGCACTGCTCGGCGCTCATCGCCGGCTCGCGGGTGAAGTTGGCGGTGCCGGGGCCGAGGGCGTAGCTGTGCACGCCACCCAGCGGTTCGCCGTCGCCGGCGGTGCCCAGATCGATCACCTCCAGGCGGGCGTGCAGCTGGTGGGCCAGCACGCTGATCGCCGCGCCACCGGCGACGAAGTTGTGCAGCATCTGCCGGGTGACCGCCTGCGGATAGGCGGAAACGCCCTCCTCGACCACCCCATGGTCACCGGCGAACACGGCGATCCACGGCTGTTCAAGGTGCGGGCACTCGCGGCCCTGCAGCGCGGCCAGGTCGATGGCCAGCTGCTCTAGGCGGCCCAGCGCACCGGCCGGTTTGGTCAGTCGCGCCTGGCGCTGCACGGCCTTCTGCCGCGCCACGTGGTCGGTCGGTTGGCAGGGCGCCTGCCACCAGTATTCGCTCATAGGGACTCCCCCTTCAGAACCATGGGCAGCCCTGCCACACAGAAAGTAACCCGCTGCGCCCGTTCGGCCAGCGCCTGATGCAACCAGCCGGCCTCGTCGACATAGCGACGGGTCAACTCACCCAGCGGCACCACCCCCAGGCCAGTCTCGTTGCTGACCAGGATGATGCGTCCGGGCAGCTCGCCAATGCGCTGCAGCAAGGCGTCGCGCTGCTTGGCAAGCTGTGCGCCCTCATCAAGGCATAGCAGATTGGTCAGCCACAGGGTCAGGCAGTCGACCAGCAGACAGCGGTTTTCCGCCGCGTGGTCGCTCAACGCCTGCATCAGCTGGATCGGCTCCTCCACCAGCGCCCAGTCGGCCGGACGCCGGGACTGGTGATGGGCAATGCGCGCGCCCATTTCGCCGTCGCCGGCCTGCGCGGTGGCGACGTAGGTCACCGCCAGGCCGGACTCCAGGGCCAGGCGTTCGGCCAGACGGCTCTTGCCGGAGCGGGCGCCGCCGAGGATCAGTTCAAGCATTGAGGTTCGTCTCTGTCGATTCAGGGGTGGGGGCAATCGTGCATTTCAACGGACTGGCGGCGGATCGCTCCCTCTCCCGCCGGCGGGAGAGGGCTGGGGTGAGGGTGGACAGGTCACGCCCGCAGGCCCTCACCCCCGGCCCCGCTTCCGGGACCGGCGCGACAAGCGGCGGCGCGGTCAAGGCGCCAACCCGCACAGCTCACGCAGCCGCGCGGTATCCAGGTGCGCCTCGACCAAATCGGCCAGGCGCTCGATGTCGCGTTCGCGCAGGGCCTGGTAGTCCGGGCTGACCACCTCGCGCAGACCGGCCCAGCGCAGCAGCGCGCTGCACGCCGCCGGCGATTCGAACAGGCCGTGCAGGTAGGTGCCGAGCACCTGGCCGTCGGCGCTGAGGGCGCCGTCGCCGCGACCGTCGTCGAGCCGCACGGCCGGACGCTCGAGAGCGGCGCCGCGGCAGACCCCGGCGTGGATCTCGTAGCCGCTCACCTCGGCCTCCTCCAGCGCCAGGCAGCCGCGCACGTTGCGCAACTGCTTGTCGGCCTCCAGCACGGTGTCCAGCGCCAGCAGGCCGAGGCCGCGGCTGCTGCCCGGCGCGCCTTCCAGGCCGAGCGGGTCGGCGATCTCGCCGCCGAGCATCTGCAGCCCGCCGCAGATGCCGAGCAGTTTGCCGCCGTAGCGCAGGTGGCGCTGCAGCGCCGGCTCCCAGCCCTGCTCGCGCAGGAACGCCAGGTCGGCGCGCACGCTCTTCGAGCCGGGCAGCACGATCAGGTCGGCCGGCGGGATGCTCTGGCCGGGGCCGACGAAACTCAGCTCCACCTGCGGATGCAGGCGCAGCGGGTCGAAGTCGGTGTGGTTGCTGATCCGCGGCAGCACCGGCACCACCACCCTGAGCCGCTCGCCACTCTTGGCCACCTGACGCTGGTCGATGGCGTCCTCGGCCTCCAGGTGCAGGTCGTGCAGATAGGGCAGCACGCCGAGCACCGGCTTGCCGGTGCGCGCCTCCAGCCAGTCGAGGCCCGGCTGCAGCAGGGCGAGATCGCCGCGGAAGCGGTTGATCACGAAGCCCTGCACGCGCGCCTGCTCCGACTCGCTGAGCAGTGCCAGGGTGCCGACCAGGTGGGCGAACACGCCGCCCTTGTCGATGTCGGCGATGAGGATCACCGGGCAGTCGACCGCCTCGGCGAAGCCCATGTTGGCGATGTCGCCGGCGCGCAGGTTGATCTCCGCTGGCGAGCCGGCGCCCTCGACCATCACCACCGGGTACTGCGCGCTGAGGCGCTGGTGCGACTCGAGCACCGCCTGCATGGCGACGCGCTTGTAGTCGTGGTAGGCGGCGGCGTCCATGCTGGTGACGGCGCGGCCGTGGATGATCACCTGGGCGCCGATGTCGCTGCTCGGCTTGAGCAGCACCGGGTTCATGTCGGTGTGCGGGGCCAGATTGGCGGCCTGGGCCTGCACCGCCTGGGCGCGGCCGATCTCGCCGCCATCGGCGGTCACCGCCGAGTTGAGCGCCATGTTCTGCGGCTTGAACGGCGCCACGGCGACGCCCTGGCGCGCCAGCCAGCGGCACAGCGCGGTCACCAGGGTGCTCTTGCCGGCGTCGGAGGTAGTGCCCTGCACCATTAGAGTCGTGCCTTGCACCATCAGGGTGGTCATGGGGATTCCTTCTGATAGTCGGCCAGCGCCTGGGCCAGGCGCTGCCAGCCCGCCTCGTCCGCCGGCAGGCCGAAGCGCAGGCTGGCCGGCTCGCGGAACAGGCGCACCAGGATGCCGCGGCGGGCGAGAAACTCGTGCAGTTCGGCCGCGCGCGGCGTGCGCAGCCAGTGGAACAGCGCCGTGCCGCCAGCCGGCGCCAGGCCGTGGGCGCACAGCAAGGCGGCCAGCCGCTGCCCGGCCGCCTGCAGGCGCAGGCCACGCAGGCGCCGCGCCGCCGCGCTGGACTCGGCCAGCGCCTGCACGCCGAGCGCCCGCGCCGGACCGCTGACCGTCCAGGGGCCGAGACGCTCGGCCAGCAGCTCGAGTAACGCCGCCTCGGCCAGCACGAAACCCAGACGCACGCCGGCCAGACCGAAGAACTTGCCGAACGAGCGCAGCACGATCAGTCCCGGCTTGTCGGCATGGGCCGCCACGCTGTGCTCGGGCGTGCAGTCGATGAACGCCTCGTCGACCAGCAGGCAGCCGCCACGGGCGTACAGCCGCGCATGCCAGTCGAGCAGTTGCTCGGCGGCGAACAGCTCGCCGGTGGGATTGTTGGGGTTGGCCAGCACCAGTACATCGAGACTGTCGAGACGCCGCTCGATGTCGGCGGCGGCCAGGCGGACCAGCCGATGCCCCGCCCGCTGCCAGGCCTGGGCGTGCTCCGCATAGCTCGGCTCGAGCACGCCCACCCGGCAGGGCGGCAGCAGTTGCGGCAGCGCCTGGATCGCCGCCTGGCTGCCGGCCACCGGCAGCGCGTTGGCCGCGCCGTAGCCGCTGCAGGCGGCCTCGCTCAGGCCGTCGTCGTCTTCCGGCAGGCGCGCCCAGGCCTCGACGGCCATCGGCGGCACGGGCCAGGGTTCGGGGGCGATGGCGGTGGACAGGTCCAGCCAGTCGCCCAAGGGAATGCCGTAGCGCTGCGCCGCGGCGCGCAGACGGCCACCGTGCTCAAGCATGCAGCCAGCCTCCGAGCAGCACGAGCGCCAGCCACAGCAGCACGCCGCGGCGCAGCAGACTGAGCGCGGCGGCGATGCTCTCGGCACTCGCCGGCGCGCCCTCGCCGAGGGGCGGGCGCTGGTGGAGTTCGCCGTGGTAGACGGCCGCGCCGCCCAGCTCGACGCCCAGCGCGCCGGCGCCGGCGGCCATCACCGGACCGGCGTTGGGGCTGTCCCACTGCGGCGCCTGACGGCGCCAGCAGGCCAGCGCGCGGCGGGTCTGGCCGAGCAGCGCGTAGGTCAGCGCGGTGAGGCGCGCCGGCACATAGTTGAGGCCGTCGTCGATGCGCGCCGCCGCCCAGCCGAAGCGCTCGAAGCGCGGCGTGCGGTAGCCCCACATGGCGTCGAGGGTGTTGCTCAGCCGATAGAGCACCACGCCCGGCGCGCCGGCCACGGCGAACCAGAACAGCGCGGCGAACACCGCGTCGCTGCCGTTCTCGAGCACCGACTCGGTGGCGGCGCGGGCCACGCCGCCCTCGTCCAGCGCGGCGGTATCGCGGCTGACCACCCGTGCCACGCCGTCACGCGCCGCCGGCAGGTCGCCGCGGCGCAGGGCATCGAGCACCGGCAGGGCGTGTTCGTGCAGGCTGCGCAGGCCCAGCGCGGCGTACAGGGCGAGGATTTCCAGCAGGCCGCCGAGCAGCGGCAGCTGCACCAGCAGCCAGCTGAGCGCGGTCAGCGGCAGCACCGCCAGGCACCAGGCGCTCACCCCGTGGCTGCGCCAGCCGCGACCGTGGCCGTTGAACTGCGCCTCCAGTCGATTGGCCAGGCGGCCGAAGGCCACCAGCGGATGCCAGCGGCGCGGCTCGCCGAGCGCCACGTCCAGCGCGACGCCGGCGAGCAGGGCAAGGCCCAGGCTCACGACTGCTGGCCCCAGTGGTTCTCGAACAGCATGTCGGCCAGCGGCTTTTCCTCGGCCCAGCCCTCCTCGACCAGCATCGGCCGCGGGTAGAACTCCTCGACCGGGCCGAGGCACAGCAGCGCCAGCGGCTCGGCGCCCTCCGGCAGGCCGAGCAGCGCGCCGAGCGCCACGGGCTCGAACAGCGACACCCAGCCCATGCCCAGGCCTTCGGCGCGGGCCGCCAGCCAGAGGTTCTGGATCGCGCAGGACAGCGAGGCCAGGTCCATCTGCGGCAGGGTGCGGCGGCCGAAGATGTAGCGCTCGCGGCCGTCCATCAGCGCTGCCACCAGCAGCTCGGCGCTGTCCTCGATGCCCTCGACCTTGAGGCGCATGAACTCGCTGGAGCGCTCGCCGAGGGCCTCGGCGGTGCGCACCCGCTCGGCCTCGACCAGCGCCTTGATCTGCCGGCGCAGCATGGGGTCGGTGATGCGGATGAAGCGCCACGGCTGCATCAGGCCGACGCTGGGCGCCTGGTGAGCGGCATTCAGCAGGCGGGCGAGCAGCTCGGGCGCCACCGTGCCGCCGCTGAAGTGGCGCATGTCGCGGCGCTCGGCGATGGCGCGGTAGACCGCGGCCTTGTCCTGGGCGCTGAAGGCATGGGGGTTCATCGCAGTTTCCTGCGGCTTGCTGGCGTTTTCGTCGGTCATTGGCGGATGGGTCGCAGGCGCGAGGCCGGCAGGATCTCCAGAGGGGGTCACGGGCGCAGCAGCGCGGCGGCGGCGCGCGGCGCCGAGGGCAGGTAGAAGTGGATGTAGCTGGCGGTCAGCCGGCCACTGCGGTACAGCGGCTCGCGGACGCGCCGGTAGTTGGGGCATTCGCCGTGGGCGATGGGCTCCAGCGCGCAGTCCATCGTCGAATGGTGATAGCTGTGCCCGCGCAGCCGCTCGCCGTCCAGCTCGACCTCCTGCATGGCCAGGGTCACCAGTTTCGGCTGCATCTGCGCCTCGCCCGGCAGCAGGCCGAGCAGCTCGCCACGCTGGCCGTCGAGATCGGTCAGGCCGTCGAGCAGGTAGAGCATGCCGCCGCACTCGGCGAGGATCGGCTTGCCTGCGGCATGATGGGCGCGGATCGCCACGCGCATCGCGACATTGTCGGCCAGTTGCTGCAGGTGCAGCTCCGGATAGCCACCGGGCAGGTACAGGCTGTCGACCTGCGGCAGCTGGCGGTCGGCGAGCGGCGAGAAGAATACCAGCTCGGCCCCCTGCGCGCGCAGCAGGTCGAGGTTGGCCGGGTAGACGAAGGCGAAGGCGGCGTCGCGAGCCACGCCGATACGCACACCCTGCAGCAGCGGCTGGCTGGCGGCGGGCTCCGGCGCGGAAAACTCCACCGGCGCCGGCAGGCGCAACGCGGCACTCGCGGCCAGCGCCGCGGCGGCGGCATCCAGACGGGCGTCGAGGTCGGCCAGCTCGGCCGCCTGCACCAGCCCCAGGTGACGGCTGGGCAGTTCGATGGCGGCGTTGCGCGGCAGCGCGCCGTACCACGCCAGGTGCGCCGGCAGGCAGTCGCGGAGGATCTCGCCGTGCCGCGCGCTGCCGACCCGGTTGGCCAGCACGCCGGCGAACGGCAGGTCGCTCTGGTAGCTGGCCAGGCCATGGGCGATGGCGGCGAAGGTCTGCGCCATCGCCGAGCCGTCGATCACCGCCAGCACCGGCACGCCGAAGCGCCGCGCCAGGTCGGCGGCCGAGGGTGTGCCGTCGAACAGGCCCATCACCCCCTCGATGAGGATCAGGTCGGCCTCGCTCGCCGCCTGCCACAGGCGCCGGCAGCACTCCTCCTCGCCGACCAGCCAGAGGTCCAGCGCGTCGACCGGCATGCCGCAGGCACGGGCGAGGATCATCGGGTCGAGAAAGTCCGGGCCGCACTTGAACACCCGCACGCGCAAGCCCTGGTTGACATGATGGCGGGCCAGGGCGGCGGTGACGGTGGTCTTGCCCTGGCCGGACGCCGGGGCGGCGATCAGCAGGGCGGGACAGTGGCGAGGGTTGTTCATGGGTTACTCCATAGGGACGCGGACAGGCACGCATTCATTGGCGACCGGGCTACCATGACTGACCCGTTCGTCGGGAATAAATTCGCATCTGCGGCTGCAATGGAGAAGCGCATCAGAACTCCACGCCCTTCTGCGCCTTCACCCCGGCCTGGAAGGCGTGCTTGACCAGGCCGATCTCGCTGACCGTGTCGGCCACCTCGATCAGCCCCGGCAGCGCGCCGCGGCCGGTGACCACCACGTGCTGCAGCGGCGGGCGCGCGGCGAGGTCGGCGAGCACGCGGTCCAGCTGCAGGTAGCCGTACTTGAGGGCGATGTTCAGCTCGTCGAGCACCACCAGGGCGATCTCGGGGTCCTGCAGCAGTTCGCGCGCCACCACCCAGGCCTGCTCGGCCTTGTCGATGTCGCGCTGGCGGTCCTGGGTCTCCCAGGTGAAGCCCTCGCCCATCACGAAGTAGCGCACCTCGTCGGGGAAGCGGCGGAAGAACGCTTCCTCGCCGGTGCTCGCCGCGCCCTTGATGAACTGCACCACGCCGGCCTTGCGGCCGTGGCCGAGGGTGCGCGCCAGCATGCCGAAGGCGGCGCTGCTCTTGCCCTTGCCGTTGCCGCTGTTGACCAGCAGCAGACCGCGCTCGTCACTGGCCTCGGCGATCTTGGCGTCGACCACCGCCTTCTTGCGCTGCATGCGCGCCCTGTGACGCTGGTCGCGGGCGGTTTCGTCCGGCGCGCTCATCGGCTCACCTCGGCGCTACGCAGTTGCCTGAAGGCATGCGCGGCCGCCAGCAGCAGCGCCGCCACGCCGACATACAGGGCCAGCGCCTGCAGCGACAGCGGATAGTAGGCGGCGATGCGCGGCAGGAAGCCGGCCAGGCTCGCGTCCGCATAGCGGCCGGAGAAGAAGTAGAAGCCGCCGCTGGACAGCAGGTGGCAGACGACGCTGGAAACGAGCAGGCAGGCCAGCAGGCTGGCGAGGCTGGACCAGGCGTCGCGGTGCAGGCGCGCATACGTGCGGCCGCCGAACCACAGCGCGGCGTAGGCCGGCAGCAGCAGCCAGTAGGCCGGGGTCACGCACCAGTTGCTCGCGCCGCCCCAGGTGACCGCGGCGAGGTCGAGGCCGACCGCTTCGAGGAACAGCGCCGGGAAGGCCCAGCGCGCCGGCAGCAGCGCGCCGGCGAGGAAGAACACCGCCCAGGAAGCGCTGGGCAGGTTGATCTCGCTGAAGTGGTGGCCGCGGGTCACGGCCAGCAGCAGCGCCAGGGCGATGCCGATGGCCAGGCGGATACGGGGGGACAGGTCGAGCATGCTGAATCTCCAGATAACGAAGGACGGCGCCCCGCTCGCACGGGGCGCCGGCGGGTCAAAGCGCCTGATAGCGCACGGTGAAGTACACGGCCTGGCCCGGCTGGTTGAAGCCGGCGGCGGTCTGGTAGTCGGCATCCAGCAGGTTGGTCACCCGCGCCTGCAGCCGCCACTGCTCGTCGAGGCGGTATTCGCCGCGCAGGTCGAGGGTCGCGAAGCCGGACAGCTCGCGCTGGTTGGCCAGATCGTCGTAGCGCTGGCCTTCGGCATGCAGGCTGGCGCCGGCGCTGAAACGACCGAAGGCGCGGTCGATGTCGAGGTTGAGGATCTGCCTGGCGCGGCGCGGCAGTTCGTTGCCGTCACTGGCACCGTCGGCGCGGCTCTCCGGCTCCTGCAGGGTCAGGTTGGCGTTCCAGTCCCAACCCAGCCACTGGCTGCCGAGGCTGGCCTCGACACCGCGAATGCGCGCCTGGTCGACGTTGTTCGGCGCCTCGAGGCGCGAGTCGTAGGCGATCAGGTCGTCGACGCGGGTGCGGAAGGCGGCCAGCTGCCAGTGGCCCCAGGCCGGCTGGCCCTGCAGGCCGAGCTCCAGGCTGCGCGAGGTTTCCGCGTCCAGCGCCGGGTTGCCGTAGCCGGGGTAGTACAGCTCGTTGAAGGTCGGCGCCTTGAACGCACTGCCGTAGCTGGCGTAGGCGCGCAGCTCGTCGCTCAGCGCGTAGCCGTAGGCGACGCTGCCGGTCTCGTGGTCGCCGAACTGCTGGTTGTCGTCGCGGCGCAGCGCCAGCTGCCAGTCGTGACGCCCGCTGCCGCCGAGGTACTGGGCGAAGTAGCCGTCGTTGTCGCGCGAGTCCTCGGCATAGGCGGTGCTGCCGTTGACTTCGTCGTGCTGGTGGTCGACGCCGAGCACCAGGGTGTGGCCAGCGGCCAGGCTCACATCGTTCTGCCAGGACAGCGAGTCGCGACGGGTGTCGAAGCGCGAATAGAAGGCACCGTCCTGATCGGCATCGGACTTGTCCTCGGCGCGCCCGGCCTGCAGGGTCACCTGCCAGGGATCGAGCGGGGCGAAACGCGCGCGCAGGCCAGCGACCTTCTGCACGCCGTCGGCGTTGGCGCCGAAGCCCGCCGTGCGCCGGGTGTTCACCTGGTCGTAGTCGTTGTGGGATTTGGCCTGCAGCAGGTTGCCGTCCAGCTCCAGGCCATTGGCGAAGCGATGGCCGGCGCGCAGCGAGGCGGACAGGTTGCGGTAGCCGTCGCGGTCGTCCTCGTAGCCGCTGGCGCTGCGCGGCTTGACGTTGATGCCGTCGGTGTCGCTGGCGGACACGCCGAAGTTGAACCAGCTCGAACCAGCGCGACCGGACAGCCCGGCGCTGCCGCTGTGGCTGGCGTGACTGCCCGTCCCCGCCGAGAGGAAAGGCCGCAGGCCGGCGCCGGCGTCCTTGCGGGTGAAGATCTGGATCACCCCGCCGATGGCCTCGGAGCCGTACAGGCTGGAGCGCGGGCCGCGGACGATCTCGATGCGCTCGATCAGCTCCACCGGCAGATCCTGGAAGGCGGCGCTGCCGCTGGTGGCCGAGCCGACCTTGATGCCGTCGATCAGCACCAGCACGTGGTCGGACTCGCTGCCGCGCAGGAACAGCGAGGTGGTCTTTCCCGGGCCGCCATTGTTGGCCAGCGACACGCCCGGCACGCCGCGCAGCAGCTCGGGCACGGAGGTCGCCTGCTTGCGCTCGATCTCCGCGCGGTCGATCAGCGTCACCGCGGCCAGCGACTGCTCGGCGGTCTGCGGGGTACGGCTGGCGGTCACCAGCAGCGGCGCGAGTGGCAGCGCTTCGGCCGCCAGGGAAAAGGGGGATACCGCGCACAGCAGGATGGCTGCGGGGGTCACAACGACTTTGCTCATCGATCACTCTCTGCATCGCGCTCACCCGCGCGATCAGGATTGCAGGAGGCATGCAGAGGACATGACGACGAACAGACGGAATATCCAAGGAAAGCCGCCCACCCGACGGGTAGCGCCCTCCGCGATACCGTGGATGCGACAGGCCGGTCTCCGGGCTTGCGAGTGGAACCTGGGTTCCCGAAGTCGCGCCTTCCCATGCCTGAGCACAGTGGTCAATAGCGACGTCTTGACTCGCCTACCGTTGCGGGGGCAGCGCCGGACTTGTGTGCGACATTTCGCACACGCACCGGCTTCCCTGTTTCACCCCGCCGAGCCTTGGCTGGGGGGCACCTGAAGCAGGGCGCGAAGGTTAGAGGGTCGTGAGGAATGCGTCAAACGCTGCGCTCAAACCGAGGCCAATACTTGCAACAAAACACATATGTGATGAATTTCACAAAACAACCGAATCGCTGTAAAGACCGCATACACCTCATGGCCTTTAAAATGGCACCGTGCTACTAAAGGCTCATAGGCACCCTTCTGGGGCACAACCTTTCAACCCACCCACCGCAACAGCTTGCAATATATTGCACGAGGATTTTTTACATGGGCTTTGTCATTTCCTGGTCACCCGAGTTCGAGACCGGTATCGATATCGTCGACGAACAGCACAAGCGGATTTTTGAATACCTGACCGAAATCGACCACGCCATCAAGGCTCAATCGACTGCCGAAGTCGAGTATGTGGTCAAGGCCCTGCTGGACTACGCCATCTCGCACAACACCTTCGAAGAAAGCCTGATGGAAAAGGCCGGCTATCCGATGCTGGACGCCCATCACCAGGTCCATGAAGCCTTCAAGGCCCGCGCCCAGGCCTATGGCGCCCGTCTGGCCAGCGGCGAAGATCACTTCCGCCTGGCTCGCGAAGTGCGTACCGACATCGGTCTGTGGCTGACCAACCACATCAAGCGCGACGACAAGCACTACGTGCCCTACGTGAAGAAGAGCCTCGACGGCGGCTTCGTGTCGCGCATGCTGGGCAAGTTCTTCGGCTGATCAGCCCTGCGCCATCGCACCGAACCAACAGGCAGCAAGACCTGAAAACAACACCCCCGTGCCCCTGCAACACCTGATAGTCAACACAACAAAAGCAACACCCAGAAAGCACGACATAACAACAAGAACAGGACGAATTACATGATCATCACCTACCCCCGGCCTGCCGCCGCCCTACCCCACTCCACGCGAAAACGGGCACCCCAGATGCCTGCCACGCCGTACTGCTGACTCCCTGCCTGCCAGCACGACACCATCAGGATGTGCGTGCCCGAGCGGGACTCCAGGCAGCTCCCACTGATCCGCGGCGACCGCCAATGGTCCGCCCGTTGCCGGATATCCAGGGCACCACGCCAGCCAGATTCATTGTTCATACGAGAGGGATCGAGCCATGAGCTTTGTCATCACCTGGACTACTGAATTCGAAACCGGCATCGACATCATCGACGAGCAGCACAAGCGCATCTTCGAGTATCTGGAAGAAATCGATCACGCCATCAAGACGCACAACGCCGATGAGGTCGAGCACGTCATCAAGTCGCTGATCGATTACGCCATCTCGCACAATACCTTCGAGGAGAGCCTGATGGAGAAGGCCGGCTATCCCATGCTGGAGCCGCATCATCAGGTCCACGAAGCCTTCAAGGCCCGCGCCCAGGCCTACAGCGACCGCCTGGCCCAGGGCGAGGATACCTTCCGCGTGGCCAGGGAGATCCGCACCGATATCGGCCTGTGGTTGACCAACCACATCAAGCGCGACGACAAGCACTATGTCTCCTTCGTGAAACGCAACATCGAAGGCGGTTTCGTCGCCCGCATGCTGGGCAAGTTCTTCCGCTGATTGCGCCAGATGCCGTAAACAAAAAGGCCGGTCAGTTGACCGGCCTTTTTGTTTACGGCAACAACTCAGTTCACACGCAAACGCTCGCGGTTCTTCTCCAGCGTGGCCGTACCGATTCCCTTCACCTCGAGCAACTCATCCACCGAGGTGAACGGCCCCTTGGCATCGCGGTACTCGACGATCGCACGGGCCTTGGCCTCGCCGATGCCATTGAGTTCGCGGGCCAGAGTCTCGGCATCGGCACTGTTCAGGTCGATCCGGGTCACCGGCACGACGGCCTGCGCCTGCACCACCGGTTGGGGTGTGGCGGGCGCCTCGGCAGCCATGGTGGCGACGGAAAAACCGCTGAGCAGTGCGAACAGCAGGGAAGAAAGACGCAGTTTCGACATGTTCGACAATTCCTTTGTCAGATGGGGAGGGACCGCCGCTATTCCCGACGGCCACCCGAAGCTAAATCAGCGCCGCAGAATGTCAAAGCAAAAACCACAAGAAATGCGCGTGTTAATGCATTTCAGCGACGCGGTTGGCAATTGTTCGGCCGACCCACAGCGCCGCACCCCAGCCAGCCCGCCCGCGCGGCCAGGATCGGGGGGCACCGCGGCATGAGAGTTTTGCCGTCACGCGCTCGGCCTGAGCTACAGTCCCAGAACCCTCCATTTCCTCGGCAAGGTGAGTGAGCATGGTCAAGAGACAGCTGTTCGGCGATGCCTACCAGCCGCAGCAGATCGCCCGGCGGGTCGCGGAAATGGGCGTGGCCAAGGCCCGCGCCGACGGCCTGACCCTGCTGGTCCTGGCGGTGCTGGCCGGGGCGTTCATTTCCCTCGGCGCCTTGCTGTTCACCGTGGTGGTGACCGGCAGCGAGCTGGGCTTCGGCGTCACCCGCCTGCTCGGCGGCCTGGGCTTCTGTCTCGGCCTGGTGCTGGTGGTGATCGGCGGGGCCGAGCTGTTCACCGGCAACAACCTGCTCGCCATGGCCTGGGCGAGCCGGCTGATCGCCAGCCGGGAGCTGCTGCGCAACTGGCTGCTGGTCTACCTGGGCAACGTCATCGGCTGCCTGGGCACGGTGCTGCTGGTGCTGTGGGCGGACAGCGCCGCCCTGGCCGGCGGGGCCGTGGGAGAAGCGGCGCTGGGCATCGCCCGCGCCAAGACGGAGCTGCCGCTGGGCGCCGCCTTTGCCCGCGGCATCCTGTGCAACGTGCTGGTGTGCCTGGCCGTGTGGCTGGCGATGGGCGGGCACAGCCTGACCGACCGCTTGCTGGCCATCCTGTTTCCGATCACCGCCTTCGTCAGCCTCGGCTTCGAGCACTCGATCGCCAACTGGTTCTTCCTGCCCTATGGCCTGGCCCTGGATGGGCAGGACAGCCTGTCGCTGGCCGCCGCGGCGCGCAACCTGGCCGTGGTCACCGCCGGCAACATCGTCGGCGGCACGCTGCTGGTCGCCGGCGTCTACTGGCTGGCCTACCTGCGCGGCCTGCCGCGGGGCTGATTCAGACCTGCTGGCGGCGTTTGTAACGCACCTTCGGGTGGTTGCCCACCCGCTTGATCTCGAACAGGTCGATGGCGGCGAACAGATCCACCAGCCGCGCATAGCCGTAGTTGCGCGGGTCGAAGGAGGCCTGGTTGGCGATGCGTGCGCCGACCAGGCTGAGATGCGCCCAGCCTTCGTCGTCGGCGGCGAAGGCCACGGCATTGCGCAGCAGGCTCATCAGCTTGCTGTTGCCCTTGAGCTCATGCCCCGTAAGCCGGCAGACCACCTCCGGCGGCGCGCCGACCGCGCCGGCCTCGGCAGTCACCGCGCTGCTGCCCAGCGGCTGGATGGTCACCTCGACCGGCATGTCGTCGAGGAAGACGAAGCGCGAACAGGCGTTGACGTAGGGCACCGGCGACTTGCGCTCGCCAAAGCCGATGACCTGCTTGCCGTCGGCGCGCAGGCGGGTGACCAGCGGGGTGAAGTCGCAGTCCGAGGACACCAGGCAGAACACCTCGACCGGCTTGCCGTGCAGCACGTCCATGGCGTCGATGGCCATGGCCATGTCGGTGGCGTTCTTGCCCTTGACCAGGTCGAACTGCTGGACCGGCTGGATCGCGTGCTCGTGCAGCACCTCCACCCAGGATTCCAGCCGCGGACTTTTCCAGTTGCCGTAGGCACGACGGATGGACACCATGCCGAGCACCGCCAGTTCGGCGAGGATCGCCTCGATCTTGCGGCTCGGCGAGTTGTCGGCATCGATGAACAGCGCTACGCGGACGTTCTGCACACTCCTGCCCTCCCCGTGCCAGTAAGCCTCAGCCTAGCAGGCCGTTTCCAACGCAGTTCCGGTGACGCCGCTGGCCTTACAACAGCCTGCTACTTCAAGGCCTTCTTCGGGTAGATGTCGTAGCGGCTGGACTTGCCTTCGAGCTGGTAGGACGGCTTGGGCCCGTCGATGCACGGCGCCTTGCGCGGGCGCTTGACCACCACGCGGTGGCTGGCCAGGGCCAGGGCCGCCGCGAGCAGGGCCGGGGCATCGAGGTCGTCGCCGACCAGCGGGCGGAACAGGCGCATTTCCTTCTTCACCAGCGCGCTCTTGTCACGGTGCGGAAACATCGGGTCGAGGTAGATCACCTGCGGCGCTTCGCCCTGCCAGGCGCCGATGATCTCCACGGCGTTGCCGGTGAGCAGGCGCATCTGCGCGACGATCGGCGCCACCTCGGGGGCGCGGGCGGCACGCGCCAGGCCATCCTCGAGCAGCGCGGCGATCAGCGGCTGGCGCTCGATCAGGCTGACCGCGCAGCCCAGGCTGGCCAGCACGAAGGCATCGCGTCCCAGGCCGGCGGTGGCATCCAGCACCCGCGGGCGCACGCCGGGCTGCACGCCGACGGCCTTGGCGATCATCTGCCCGCTGCCGCCGCCGAACAGACGGCGATGGGCGGCGGCGCCCTCGACGAAGTCGACGCGCACCGGCCCCGGCGCATCGGGGCCGAGTTCGGCCAGCTGCAGGCCGGCGTCACCCAGCTGCAGGGCGAATTCGGCCTCGCCCTCGACGCTCAGCCCCAGGCGCTCGGCCCACTGCGCGGCGGCAGCGGCGTGGACGGGACTCAGGGCTTCGACGCGGATGCGAACAGGGCTGGCGGACATCGGGACTTCCGGGCGGGGACAGTGGGGCGGCCATTTTGCCAAATAACGCAGCGGCCCGCCCTATCGCGGCACTGGCGCGCGCCCGAGCAGCACCCAGGCCACCCCGCCCAGCAGCAGCGCCGAGGCCAGCAGCAGGCGCAGATCGAAGGGTTCGCCGAGCAGCAGCACGCCGAACAGGGCGGTGATCAGCGGCACGCTGAGCTGCACGGTCGCCGCCTGGGTGGCGCGCAGCGCCGGCAGCACCGCGTACCACAGCGCGTAGCCGAGGCCCGAGGCCAGGGCGCCGGAGAGCAGCGCATAGACCAGTCCGGCGGCGTCCAGCCGCGCCCACGGCAGGCCGAGCACAGCGAGCAGCAGCGCCAGCGGCAACGCGCGGATGAAATTGCCGGCGGTGTTCGCGGTGGCATCGCCGGCGCCACGACCGCGCAGGGAATACACGCCCCAGGCCACCCCGGCCAGCAGCATCGACAGCGCCGGCAAGGGCTGCGGCGCGCTGGCGCCGGGCAACAGCAGCACGGCCAGGCCGCCGCAGGCCAGCAGCAGGCCGCAGCTCTGCCCCAGCGCCAGCCGTTCGCCGCGCCACAGGCCCCAGAGGATCATGCTCGCCTGCACCGCGCCGAACAGCAGCAACGCGCCGGTCGCCGCGGCCAGCTGCAGGTAGGCCCAGGAAAACCCGGCGGCATAGGCGAACAGCGCCAGCGCCGACAGGTTGCTGCCGGCCAGCACCGCGCACTTCGCACCTGGCCGCAGATAGACGATCAACCCCAGCGCCAGCGCACCGCCGAGCAGGCGGATGGCGGTGAAACTGGCGGCGTCGATATGGCCGTCGCGCAGGGCGATGCGGCACAGCAGCGAGTTGGCGGCGAAGGCCAGCATGGCCAGGGCGACGAGCAGCGACAGGCGCAGCAGGGGCATGGAAGACTTCCCGGTCTTTGGTCGTGCGCAGAGGGTAGCGCGAAAGGCGCGGTCGCAGGGGCGACTTGGCAACGCCTGGCGCAGGCAGGGTGCGCTTTGCGCTCCCTACAGGAGGCCCAACTGCTCGCCGGCCGTGTTCTCCGGCAGCGCCGGCAGGCCGGGCAGGCGCGCCATCAGCTGCGCGTGAAAACGCCGCGCCAGTTCGGGCGCCAAGTGGTTGTCGGGGGTATGCAGGAACACGTGGGGTGTGCGGCCTTCCTCGATCCAGCCGGCGACCTTGTCCAGCCAGGGGGCGAGGAAGGGATCGTTGGCCTCCAGCTGCGGATGGCCGATGAAGCGCACCTGCGGCGCCTGGCTGAATGCCGCCGGACGCGGCGGCAGCCGCGGCTTCTTGCTCTGCGCATGCAGCACCGCCGCGCTGCGCTCGGTGCAGCTGAACAGCGCCCGCGAGTCGAGGCCGATGCGCTCGACACCGTGCTCCAGCAGCAGGCGGTTGAGCGCCCTCTCCTCGCCGCCTCGGGCGAAGAACGCCGGATGGCGCACCTCCACCGCCAGGCTGCGCGCGGACGGCAGACCGTCGATGAACGCCGCCAGCTCGGCGAGGCGCGGCGGAGCGAAGCTGGCCGGCAGCTGCAGCCACAGCGGCGTGACACGCGCGCCGAGCGGCGCCAGCAGGTCGAGGAAGTCGCGCGCGGCAGCCAGATTGTCGCGCAGGTCGCCTTCGTGGCTGATGTCGCGCGGCAGCTTGGCGCAGAAGTGGAAGCCCTCCGGCATCAGCTGCGCCCAGCGCGCCAGGGTCGCCGCCGCGGGCCGGGCATAGAAGGTGGTGTTGCCTTCCACGGCGTTGAACACCCGGCAATAGGCCGGCAGGAAATCGCGACCGGCCAGGCCGTCCGGATACAGCGAGCCGCGCCAGGCCGGCTCGTTCCACGCCGGGCAGCCGAGAAAGTACGGCAGCACGGCCGCGTCAGCCCTTCTTCGGGGTGGCCACGTTGTCGCGCAGGTACACCGGCTGCGCCTGCTCGGCGTCCACCGCCTCGCCACGCGCCCAGGCGAAAGTGGCCAGGGTCAGCAGGTCCTCGGCATGCGGCAGCAGGCCGGCATCCATGCCGCTGACCGCCACCGGGATGCGCGCCGCGAAGGCCCAGCCGGTGCCGGCGCCGAACCACTCGCCCTCGGCAGCGCGCGGCAGGGCGACCTGCTCCGGCGGCAGCACCGCCTCGACGCCGGCCAGACGCATCTCGCCGTCCTCCAGGCGATAGCAACCCCAGTACAGCTCGTCCATGCGCGCATCGATGGCGGTCGCCACCTGGCTGACCCCCTGCTCGCGATGGGCGCGCTGGGCCATGACCGCCAGGTTGGAGATCGGCAGAACCGGGCGGCCGAGGGCGAAGGCCAGGCCCTGGACCACGCCGACGGCGATGCGCACGCCGGTGAAGGCGCCCGGACCGCGACCGAAGGCGATGGCCTCCACGGCGCCGAGGACGATACCGGCCTCGGCCAGCACTTCCTGCACCATCGGCAGCACGCGCTGGGCATGCAGGCGCGGGATCACCTCGTAGCGGCTGTAGACACGCCCCTCGTGCAGCAGTGCGACGGAACAGGCTTCGGTGGCGGTATCCAGGGCCAGCAGGGTGGTCATGACGGAGGTCCGGTACGTTGGGAAACGGGCGCGCATTGTAGCAGCCGCGGCTGGTCGCGGCGTGGGCAGCCACGGCACGCGGGCCGGGCAGCCCTCGCCGTGCCCCGGAAATGCAAACGGCCCGCACAGGGCGGGCCGTTTGCTGCAGCAGAGAGCGGATCAGCTCAGTGCGGCGAGCACCTTGGCGGTGATCTCTTCGACGCTGCCGACACCCTCGACGCGCGAGTACTTCGGCTTGCCGGCGGTCTGCTCCAGGTCCTGATAGAAGCCGACCAGCGGCAGGGTCTGGGCGTGGTAGACGTCCAGGCGCTTGCGCACGGTCGCTTCCAGGTCGTCTTCGCGCTGGATCAGCTCTTCGCCGGTCTCGTCGTCCTTGCCGGCCACCTTCGGCGGGTTGTACTGCAGGTGGTAGGTGCGCCCGGAAGCCGGGTGCACGCGGCGGCCGGACATGCGGCTGATAATTTCCGCATCCTCCACGGCGATCTCCAGCACGTGGTCGATTTCCACGCCGGCGTCGCGCAGGGCTTCGGCCTGCGGGATGGTGCGCGGGAAGCCGTCGAACAGGAAGCCGTTGGCGCAGTCGGCGGCGACGATGCGCTCCTTGATCAGGCCGATGATGATCTCATCGGAAACCAGGCCACCGCTGGCCATCACTTCCTTGACCTGCAGGCCCAGCGGGCTCTCGGCCTTGACCGCGGCACGCAGCATGTCGCCGGTGGAGATCTGCGGAATGGCGAATTTTTCGGTGATGAAGCGGGCCTGAGTACCTTTGCCGGCACCCGGTGCCCCCAGCAGAATCACACGCATCTTGTTGCTCCAGAAAGGATGTAGGAAATCCTGGATTCGCCTCGTGGGGCCAATCTCGAAATTTTTATTTGCGCCCTAGCATGAAATGGGGCGGTGAAAAAGCAGACCAAAATACACAGCTACCCGGCCCGACACAAGATAGCGGGATGCTGGCGAGGGGCCGCTCAGCCGGTGTTGCGCAGCCCCGCGGCAATGCCCGCCACGCTGACCAGCAGCGCCTGCTCCAGGGGACTCTCGGCATGCTCGGCGAGGCGGCGCGAACGGGCGAGAAGCTCGACCTGCAGCAGGTGCAGCGGGTCGAGGTAGGCATCGCGCACGCTGATCGACTCACGCAGCACGGGGTCGCTGCCGAGCAGCTGCGCCTGGCCGGTCAGACGCAGCACCGCGTCACTGGCCTGCGACAACAGGTCGCGCAGCTGCTGCCCCAGCGGGCGCAGGTTTTCCTCGACCAGACGCTCGTCGTACAGCCGGGCGATCCCCGCATCGGCCTTGGCCAGCACCATCTCGAGCATGTCGATACGCGTGCGGAAGAACGGCCAGTGTTCGCGCATCTCGTGCAGCAGGCGCGTCTCGCCGCGCTCTGCCGCCTGCCCCAGCGCGGCTTCCCAGCCCAGCCAGGCCGGCAGCATCAGGCGCGTCTGGGTCCAGGCGAAGATCCACGGAATCGCCCGCAGGCTTTCCACCCCGCCGCTGCGCCGCCGCGCCGGCCGGCTGCCCAGCGGCAGGCGGCCCAGCTCCTGCTCCGGAGTGGCCTGGCGGAAGTACGCGACGAACTGCGGATGCTCGCGCACCACCGCGCGATAGGCCGCCACCCCGTCGGCCGCCAGACGCTCCATCAGCGCCCGCCATTCGGCGGTCGGCGCCGGCGGCGGCAGCAGGGTGGCCTCCAGCACTGCGGCCAGATAGAGGCTGAGGTTCTGCTCGGCGACGCCGGGCAGGCCGAACTTGAAGCGGATCATCTCGCCCTGTTCGGTGACCCGGAAACGCCCGGCCACCGAGCCCGGCGGCTGCGAGCGGATGGCCACGTGCGCCGGGCCGCCGCCACGCCCCACGGTGCCGCCGCGACCGTGGAACAGCAGCAGCTCGACACCGTGGCGCTGGCAGACGTCGACCAGCGCCTCCTGGGCGCGGTACTGCGCCCAGGCCGCCGCCAGCGTGCCGGCGTCCTTGGCCGAGTCGGAGTAGCCGATCATCACCTCCTGCGGCCCGGCCTGGCGGGCGCGGTAGCCGGGCACGCCCAGCAGGCGGTCGATCACGCTCCCCGCGTGCTCCAGATCGTCCAGCGTCTCGAACAGCGGCACCACGCGCAGCGGCCGCTGCAGGCCGGCCTCCTTGAGCAGCAGCTCGACCGCCAGCACGTCGCTGGGCGCGCCGGCCATGGAAATCACGTAGGAGCCCAGCGCCGCGGCCGGTGCCTGCGCCGCCACCCGGCAGGTGGCCAGCACCTCGGCGGTATCCGCCGACGGCCGATAATGCGCTGGCAGCAGCGGCCGCGGGTTGTCCAGCTCGCGCTGGAGGAAGTCGAGGCGCTGCGTCTCGTCCCACTCGGCGTAGCGGCCAACACCCAGGTAGGCGGTGATCTCGTCGAGCGCCGCGGCATGCCGCCCGGCATCCTGACGGATGTCCAGGCGCACCAGGAACAGACCGAAGGTGTGCGCGCGGCGCAGGCTGTCGAGCAGCGGGCCGTCGGCGATCGTGCCCAGGCCGCAGGCGACCAGCGAGTCGTAGCAGAGCAGCAACGGCTCGAGCAGCTCGCGGTTGTCCTGCAGCACCGCGGCACCCGGGGCTTGGCCGTCCTGCAAAGCCGCAGCCGCCCAGTCGCGGGTGGCGAACAGCCGGGTACGCAACTGACGCAGCAGCGCCCGGTAGGGCTCGGGCGCCTCGCCGACCCGCTCGCGCAGCGCCGGGCTGGCCTGGTGCATGGACAGGTCGGTGATCAGACGCTCGACGTCGCGCAGGTGCAGCTCGGCAGCGATGCGCCGTGCCAGCAGCAGCACCTCGGCGGTGACCTGCGCGGTGACATTGGGATTGCCGTCGCGGTCGCCGCCCATCCACGAGGCGAAGCGGACCGGGGCCGCCTCCAGCGGCAGGCGGGTACCGCAGCAGCCGTGCAGCAGCTCGTCGACGCCGCGCAGGAACCCCGGCAGGGCACTCCACAGCGAATGCTCGATCACCGCAAAGCCCCACTTGGCCTCATCCACCGGGGTCGGCTTGCTGCGGCGGATCTCTTCGGTATGCCAGACTTCGGCCAGCAGCCGGCGCAACTCGCGAAGCGTCTGCGCCTTCTCCTTCACGGACAGATCGGCATGATCCCGCGCGGCCAGACAGGCCGCGATGTCGTCGTATTTCTTGATCAGGGTGCGCCGCGCCACCTCGGTCGGATGGGCTGTGAGCACCAGCTCGATGTCCAGTCCGGCGATCTGCTGCGCCAGGCCCTGCGAACTGTGGCCGGCGGCCTGCAGGCGCTCGAGCACCTCGCCCAGCACCCGCTCCTCGAACGGCAACGGCTCGGCCGGCCGGCGGCGGCGGATACGGTGGTACTGCTCGGCGATGTTGGCCAGGTTGAGGAACTGGTTGAACGCCCGCGCCACCGGCAGCAGCTCATCCTCGGCGAGGGCATCGAGGGTCTCTGCCAATTGCTGTGCGCCGGCCAGCGAGCCGCGCCGGGCCGCCTTGGCCCCCTTGCGGATGCGCTCGATCTTGGCCAGAAAATCCGCACCGCGTTCGGCACGAAAGGTCTCCCCCAGCAGCTCGCCCAGCAGGTGGACGTCCTCGCGCAGGCGCGCATCGATTTCCGCCATCTTCGCCCTCCTCCCTGTAACCCTTGCCGGTTCGGCACGATTAGCCTTGCGGCAGGAGCCGCAAGAGCAGTCTAGGCTCAGTCTAAAGACATCCCCGTTACCGACCACAGTACAAGGCCGGAGGCATGCATGAAAATCCGCGATCTGGTCAATGAATGGGAACTCAGCGCCAAGGGCAAGCTGAGCAAGAGCATCTACAGCATTCCGCTCGACGTGGAGTCGGCCGCTCGCCTGGCCGCCCTCAGCGAGATGTACCCCAAGCGCCGCCCCGAGGAGCTGCTGAGCGAACTGGTCGGCGTCGCGCTGCAGGAACTGGAGGGGAGCTTTCCCTACGTGAAGGGCAGCAAGGTGGTCGCCACCGACGAGCAGGGTGATCCGCTGTACGAGGATGTCGGCCTGACGCCACGCTTTCTGGCCCTGGCCCGCAAGCATCTGCAGGAGTTGAACAGTCGCGACGAGGATAGCGACTACTGAGTAACCGCTGTACGTAGTTACAGTCCCGATACGGGGCTTTCGCCGGTCCGGATGTCTCCGCGCCGGCCAAAGGGTGTGCCTGCCGTTTTGCCGAAAAAACCGCCGCGACTTCCCTTTCCCGTTGCAGGTGACACACTGTTCGACACTACCCGCTCGGGGGCCGCCGGTCAGAACCTTGCGACCCCCGGCGCAACTCGGCGGCTGGCGGCGGGTCACACTCTCCCTTGCCCGAAACCGACATCTGCGGAAGGTTGCTACTGCATGCCCCTTGCTTCACGCCTCTTCGCGCTCCTCGCCATCCTCTGGCTGGGCGGCGCCCAGGCGGCGGTCAACGAGATCGACGCCGCAAGCTACGGCTTCCCGCTGACCAACCCGTTCGAGGCGACCATCGCCACCACCCCGCCGGAACTGCGCCCCACGCTGCCGGACGATGCCGACATCGACCAGGCCGACTACAGCCTGCGCCTGCGCCCCCGTCGCGAACTGCCGGACAACTTCTGGGCGGTCAAGTCGCTGAAGTACCGTCTGGCCCGCCAGGAGGGCCGCGCGCCGCTGGTGTTCATCATCTCCGGCACCGGCGCGCACTACGCCAACGGCAAGACCGAGGAGCTCAAGCGCCTGTTCTACGGCGCCGGCTACCACGTGGTGCAGCTGTCCTCGCCGACCAGCTACGACTTCATGGCCGCCGCCTCGCGGCACGCCACGCCGGGCATTTCCGACCGCGACGCCATCGACCTGTACCGGGTCATGGAGAGCGTCCGCGCACAGCAGAAGGATCTGCCGGTCAGCGACTACTACCTGATCGGCTACAGCCTTGGCGGCCTGCATGCCGCCTTCGTCAGCCATCTCGACGAAAGCCGCCAGGCGTTCAACTTCCGCCGCGTGCTGCTGGTCAACCCGCCGGTCAACCTGTTCACCTCGGTGACCAATCTCGATCGCCTGGTGCAGACCGAGGTCAGCGGCATCGACAGCAGCAGTACCTTCTATGATCTGGTGCTCGGCAAGCTGGCGCGCTACTTCGAGGAACGCGGCGCGGTGGAGATCGACGCGGCGATGCTCTACGACTTCCAGCAGTCCAGGCAGCGCCTGTCCGACGAGGAGATGGCCATGCTGATCGGCGCCGCCTTCCGCTTCGCCGCCGCCGACATTTCCTTCACCTCGGACCTGATCAACCGGCGCGGCTTCATCATCCCGCCGACCTACCCGATGGATCAGGGCACCAGCCTCACGCCCTTCTTCAAGCGCGCCCTGCTCTGCGACTTCGGGTGCTACATCCGCGAGCAGTTGATGCCGTACTGGCGCCGCCAGGGCGACGGCAACAGCCTGCTGCAGCTGATCGACCAGGTCAGCCTCTACTCGCTGCGTACCTACCTGGCCGGCAGCGACAAGATCAAGGTCTTCCACAACCGCGACGACATGATCCTCAGCCCCGGCGATCTCGGCTTCCTGCGCCGCACCTTCGGCGCGCGCCTGACCCTGTTCCCTCGCGGCGGGCACTGCGGCAACCTGAACTACCGGGTCAACACTCAGGCCATGCTGGAGTTCTTCCGTGACTGACTCTCTTCGCCGCCTGCTGCCGGCCATCCTGCTGGCCCTGAGCACTGGCGCCCTGGCCGAGCAGCCCGCCGACGCCGACGGCTTCACCCGGCCGCTGGAACAGCTGAAGTTCAACCCCCAGCTCAACCAGCGCGAATTCGAGCGCGCCACCCTGGTGGCGCTGGTCAACAACGACCCCTGGGAGGAGTGGAACCGGCGCATCTACCACTTCAACCAGCGCTTCGACGAATGGGTCTACCTGCCGGTGGTCAACGGCTACCGCTTCGTCACCCCGCGCTTCGTGCGCAGCGGGGTCAGCCACTTCTTCGCCAACCTCGGCGAGGTGCCCAGCCTGGCCAACCACCTGCTGCAGCTGCAGGGCAAGGACGCCATGACCACCACGGCCCGCCTGCTGTTCAACACCACCCTCGGCATCGGTGGCCTGTGGGATCCGGCCAGCCGCATGGGGCTGGAGCGGCGCAGCGAGGACTTCGGCCAGACCCTCGGCTACTGGGGCGCCGAGGAGGGCCCCTATCTGGTGCTGCCACTACTCGGCCCCTCCAACCTGCGCGACACCGGCGGGCTGGTGTTCGACACCGCCCTCGGCAGCGCGGCGAACCCCGCCGTGGAAGCCGGCCTCACCGCGCAGGGCACGACCTACTACGGGCTGATGGCCATCGACCGCCGGCACATCAACGACTTCCGCTACGGCCAGCTCAACTCGCCGTTCGAGTACGAGAAGGTGCGCTACGTCTACACCGAAGCACGCCGCCTGCAGATCAGCGAGTGACCGACAACCCATCGACTCGCTCGATGGGTTGCACTAGGAATGCGCAACCATCCATCCGCGGAGCTGAACTAACATGGCGTGAAGCCCACAAGGAGCTGCGCCATGAGCTATCCCCACTATCGCGACGTACTCGACCTGCACAGCGGCCGCGCCACCTCGGATGGCGACGGCGTACGCCTGACCCGCATCATCGGCGGCCCCGGCCTGGAACGTTTCGATCCGTTCCTGATGCTGGACGCTTTCGACTCCTTCGATGCCCGCGACTACATCGGCGGCTTCCCGCCGCATCCGCACCGCGGCTTCGAGACGGTGACCTACATGCTCGAGGGGCGCATGCGCCATGAGGACCATCTCGGCCACCGCGGCCTGCTCGAGCCCGGCGGCGTGCAGTGGATGACCGCCGCGCGCGGCATCATCCACAGCGAGATGCCCGAGCAGGAGCAGGGCCGCATGTTCGGCTTCCAGCTCTGGCTCAACCTGCCGGCGGCGGACAAGATGGGGCCGGCCGGCTACCGAGACTTCGCCCCCGCCGAGATTCCGCGCCTGACCAGCGTCCGGGGTGTCGAGGTGACGGTGATTGCCGGACGTTTCAAGGAAGGCGAGCAGGAGCAGAGCGGCGCCGTGCAGCGCCCGCATACCGAACCGCAGCTGTTCGACCTCAAGTTACCGGCCGGTGCCTGCGTGATGCCCGAACTGCCGCGCGGGCACACTGTGCTGCTGCACGTGTTCGAGGGTGAGCTGATGGTGCGCGGTCAGCGCGACCACACGGTCAAGACCGGCCAGCTGGCGCGCCTCGGCGATGGCGACAGCCTGCACCTGACCAGCGCCCAGGGCGCCCGCGTGCTGCTGATCGCCGGACGCCCGCTGCACGAGCCGATCGTCCAGCACGGGCCGTTCGTGATGAACACTCACGAGCAGATCGAACAGGCGCTGGCGGACTTTCGCAGCGGGCGCTTCGCGTGAGCGCCATGCCTGCCAGACACGCTCAGGCGTAAAGCTTCGGCGCCCCCTCCGGGCGCGTCTTGAAGCGCCGGTGGGCCCACAGGTACTGCTCGGGGCACCGGCGCACCGCCTGCTCGATCCACTGATTGATGCGCAGGCAGTCGGCTTCCTCGCTGTCGCTCGGGAAGTCGGTCAGCGGCGGATGGATGGTCAGCCGATAGCCGGAACCGTCGGCCAGGCGCTGCTGGGTGAAGGGCACCACGCGCGCCTTGCCCAGGCGGGCGAACTTGCTGGTGGCGGTGACGGTGGCGGCCGGCACGCCGAACAGCGGCACGAAGATGCTCTGCTTGCGGCCGTAGTCCTGGTCCGGCGCGTACCAGATCGCCCGCCCGGCGCGCAGTACCTTGAGCATGCCGCGCACGTCATCGCGCTCGATGGCGCTGGCATCGAGGTTGTGCCGCTCGCGGCCGTGACGCTGGATGTAGTCGAACAGCGGGTTCTTGTGCTCGCGGTACATGCCGTCGATGGTGTGCAACTGGCCGAGCAGCGATGCACCGATCTCCAGGGTGGTGAAATGCAGGGACATCAGGATCACCCCCTGCCCTTCGCGCTGCGCCGCCTGCAGGTGCTCCAGCCCCTCGACGTGCGCCAGGCGCGCCAGGCGGGCCGACGGCCACCACCAGCTCATCGCCATCTCGAAGAAGGCGATGCCGTTGGAGGCGAAGTTCTCGCGCAGCAGGCGGGCGCGCTCGGCGGCGGACAGCTCGGGGAAGCACAGCTCGAGATTGCGCGTGACGATCTGCCGACGCGATTTCGCCGCCAGCAGCATCAACGCCCCCAGGGCGCGCCCCAGCTTCAGCAGCAGCGCATAGGGCAGCTGCACCACCAGCCACAGCACGCCCAGGCCCAGCCACAGCGGCCAGTAGCGCGGATGAAGAAAAGCGGCACGAAAGCGGGGACGGTCCATCAGCACATCCAGTCAGGCGAACGAGCGGATCATTCTACCTTGTCACGCCGCAGCGAATCAGCCGTGGCTGCAACTTGCGGGCACGAGGTGATGTCGTTATAAGTCCCGGCATCTCCCTGGCTGCAATCACCATGAATCAAGCAGATCTGACCGACCAAGACCCCATCTTCCGGCTCAAGGGCAACATGCTCGCCGTCACCGTGCTGGAGCTCGCCCGCAACGACCTGGCGCGCCTCGACCGGCAGCTGGCCGACAAGGTCGCCAAGGCCCCCAACTTCTTCAACGACACGCCGGTACTGCTCGGTCTCGAGCAGCTGGCGGCCGCGGACGCCGAGCTGGACCTCGGCGCCCTGCTGGACATCTGCCGCCGCCACGGCCTGCTGGCCCTCGGCGCCCGTGCCAGCCGCCCCGGCGACATCCAGGCCGCCGACGAGCTGGGCCTGCCGCTGCTGCCCTCGGCCAGCGGCCGCGAACGGCTGCTGGCCGAGCCCCAGGCAGCGGAGCCGGAGCCGGAGCCGGAGCCGGTCGAGGAGGCCGAGCCGGCCGAAGCGCCAATGCAACCGACCCTGGTGATTACCCGCCCGGTGCGCGGCGGCCAGCAGATCTATGCCCGCGGCGGCGACCTGGTGGTGCTGTCGACGGTCAGCCCGGGGGCGGAACTTCTCGCCGACGGCAACATCCATGTGTACGGCCCCTTGCGTGGCCGCGTTCTGGCCGGCGCCAGCGGCAATGCCGAAGCGCGAATTTTCTGCCAGCAACTGACCGCTGAACTACTCTCCATCGCCGGCCGCTACAAGGTCGCCGAGGACCTGCGCCGCAGTCCGCAGTGGGGCAAACCGGTGCACGTCAGCCTGTCGGGAGATGTGTTGAACATCACCCGCCTTTAACGGATACTCCCGGCAAATTCAGGGACCTGAAACCATTCATTTGGGGTAAACACCTTGGCGCAAATTATTGTTGTAACTTCCGGCAAGGGTGGCGTGGGCAAAACGACTTCCAGCGCCGCCATCGGCACCGGCCTTGCCCTGCGCGGGCACAAGACCGTGATCGTCGACTTCGACGTCGGTCTGCGTAACCTCGATCTGATCATGGGCTGCGAACGGCGCGTGGTGTATGACTTCATCAACGTGATCCACAACGAAGCGACCCTGAGCCAGGCCCTGATCAAGGACAAGCGCCTCGACAACCTCTACGTCCTGGCCGCCAGCCAGACCCGCGACAAGGAGGCCCTCAACAAGGAGGGCGTGGCACGGGTCATCGAGGAACTGAAGAAGGACTTCGAGTACATCATCTGCGACTCGCCGGCCGGCATCGAGACGGGCGCGCACCTGGCGATGTACTTCGCCGATGTCGCCATCGTGGTGACCAACCCGGAAGTGTCCTCGGTCCGCGACTCCGACCGCATCCTCGGCCTGCTTGCCAGCAAGTCGCAGCGCGCGGAAAAGGGCGAGGAGCCGATCAAGGAGCACCTGCTGCTGACCCGCTACAACCCCGAGCGGGTGTCCCGTGGCGAGATGCTCAGCGTCGACGACGTCGAGGAGATTCTCTCCATCGGCCTGCTCGGCGTGATTCCCGAATCCCAGGCGGTGCTCAAGGCCTCCAACCAGGGCGTGCCGGTGATCCTCGACGATCAGAGCGACGCCGGTCAGGCCTACAGCGATGCCGTCGACCGCCTGCTCGGCAAGGAAGTGAAGCACCGCTTCCTCGAAGTGCAGAAGAAGGGCCTGCTGCAACGCCTGTTCGGAGGTCGCGAATGAGCATCTTCGACTTCCTTCTCGCCCGCAAGAAGACCAATACCGCCTCCATCGCCAAGGAGCGCCTGCAGATCATCGTCGCCCACGAGCGCGGCAACCGCGGCCAGCCGGACTACCTGCCGGCGCTGCAGGAAGAGCTGATCGCGGTGATTCGCAAGTACGTGCCCATCGACCAGGACCAGGTCCAGGTGGCGCTGGAAAACCAGGGCACCTGCTCGATCCTCGAGCTCAACATCACCCTGCCCGATCGCTGATCGGATAGGGGCGTGTACTACGGCGGCCTGCGGGTCGCCGTTTTCATTTATGGGATTTTCCATGCCGCTGTCGAATATCGAAATCGTCCACCAGGACGCCGCCCTGCTGGTGATCAACAAGCCGACCCTGCTGCTCTCGGTGCCCGGTCGGGCCGAGGACAACCGCGACTGCCTGGTCACCCGCCTGCAGGACAACGGCTATCCGGAGGCGCGCATCGTCCACCGCCTGGACTGGGAAACCTCCGGGCTGATCGTGCTGGCCCGCGACGCCGACAGCCACCGCGAACTGTCGCGGCAGTTCCACGACCGCGAGACGGAAAAGGCCTACACCGCGCTGTGCTGGGGCCAGCCGGCTACCGACAGCGGACGCATCGAGCTGCCGCTGCGCTACGACCCGCCGAACAAGCCGCGGCACATCGTCGACCATGAGCTGGGCAAGCATGCACTGACCTTCTGGCGCGTGGTCGAGCGCTGCGGCGACTGGTGCCGGGTCGAGCTGACGCCGATCACCGGCCGCTCGCACCAGCTGCGCGTGCACATGCTGGCCATCGGCCACCCGCTGCTCGGCGACCGCCTGTACGCCCACGAGCAGGCGCTGGCCGCCCACGAGCGGCTGTGCCTGCACGCCAGCCTGCTGTGCCTGACCCATCCGCAGAGCGGCGAGCGCATGCGCTTCGAAAGCCCGGCGCCGTTCTGAGTCTCTCGGCCAAGGCCGGCGTGCAAGTTCCCTTCGCCCAAGCAGGGGCGAGGGGCCAAAAGCCCGCGCCGGCGCAAGGCGCGGGCCAGGCATATTCCGGTAAACTGCGCGAATCACCGCCGCCGGAGCTGTCATGCGCGAAGAACTCAACCAGGGCCTGATCGATTTCCTCAAGGCCTCGCCCACGCCCTTCCATGCCACCGCCAGCCTGGCCCGCCTCCTCGAGATCGCCGGCTACCAGCGTCTCGACGAGCGCGAGCCGTGGCAGGCGCACGCCGGCGGGCGCTACTACGTCACCCGCAACGACTCCTCGCTGATCGCCATCCAGCTCGGCCGCCGCGCGCCGCTCGAGGGCGGCCTGCGCCTGGTCGGCGCGCACACCGACAGCCCCTGCCTGCGGGTCAAGCCGCAGCCGGAACTGGCCCGCCAGGGCTTCTGGCAGCTGGGCGTGGAGGTCTACGGTGGCGCCCTGCTCGCCCCCTGGTTCGACCGCGACCTGTCGCTGGCCGGGCGGGTCACCTTCAGGCTGGACGGCAAGCTGCACAGTCGCCTGATCGACTTCAAGGCCCCCATCGCGGTGATCCCCAACCTGGCCATCCACCTCAACCGCGAGGCCAATCAGGGCTGGGAAATCAACAAGCAGACCGAGCTGCCGGCGATCCTCGCCCAGCTGGCGGCGGGCGAGCAGCGCGATTTCCGCACCCTGCTCGCCAGGCAGCTGGAGCATGAGCACGGCCTCCAGGTGGACGCGGTGCTCGACTTCGAGCTGAGCTTCTACGATACCCAGAGTGCGGCCGTCATCGGCCTGGAGCAGGAGTTCATCGCCGGCGCGCGGCTGGACAACCTGCTGTCCTGCTACGCCGGCCTCAAGGCCCTGCTGGCCGCCGGCGACGAGGAAAACTGCGTGCTGGTGTGCACCGACCACGAGGAAATCGGCTCCTGCTCGGCCTGCGGCGCCGATGGCCCGCTGCTGGAACAGGTGCTGCGCCGCCTGCTCGGCGACGAGGAAAGCTACGTGCGCGCCATCCAGCGCTCCCTGCTGGTCTCGGCCGACAACGCCCACGGCGTGCATCCCAACTATGCCGACAAGCACGATGGCAACCACGGCCCGAGCCTCAACGGCGGCCCGGTGATCAAGGTCAACAACAACCAGCGCTACGCCAGCAACAGCGAAACCGCCGGCTTCTTCCGTCATCTGTGCGAGGAACACGCGGTGCCGGTGCAGTGCTTCGTCACCCGCAGCGACCTCGGCTGCGGCTCGACCATCGGCCCGATCACCGCCAGCCGGCTGGGCGTGCGCACCATCGACATCGGCCTGCCGACCTTCGCCATGCACTCGATCCGCGAACTGGCCGGCAGCTACGACCTCGCCCATCTGGTCAAGGTGCTCGGCGCCTTCTACCAGAGCCCCGAACTGGCCTGATGCGGGAGCACACCCATTGACCCTGGCGATCTTCGACCTCGACGACACCCTGATCGACGGCAACAGCCCCAGCCTGTGGCTGGAACACCTGGCCGACCTCGGCTGGCTCGACCGCGACTCCTTCATCCCCCGCGAGCAGGAGCTGGTGGCGCAGTACGCCGCGCTGCAGATCAGCCTGGAGGACTACTTCGCCTTCAGCCTGCAGCCGCTGGTCGGGCGCACTCCGGAAGAGGTCGACTATATCGCCGGGCCCTTCGTCGAGGCGGTCATCGAGCCATTGATCCACAGCGACGCCATGCGCGCCGTCGCTCGCCATCGCGCCGCCGGCGAGCGCATCCTGATCATCTCCGCCACGCCGTCCTTCCTGGTCCGGGCCATCGCCGAGCGCCTGGGCATCGCGGACGTGCTGGGCACCGACCTGGAGCTGCAGCACGGCCACTACAGCGGCCGCATCAGCGGCATCGCCACCGCCCGCGAAGGCAAGATCCAGCGCCTGGCCCAGTGGCTGGAGGAGCAGGGCGAGGCGCTGGCGGGCGCGCACTTCTATTCCGACTCGCGCAACGACCTGCCGCTGCTCAGCCACGTCGCGCATCCCCACGCGGTCAATCCGGATGCGGCGTTGCGCGCGCATGCCGAGCGGCAGGGCTGGGAGATCCTGCACTGGCGCTGAGCACCCGCCAACCGCGCCACAGCCAGCGAGGCGCTGCGCGTCGGCTGTGGCGAGACCACTCAGCTCAGGCTGTCGTCCACCACCAGCACCAGCTTGCCCTGCACCTCGTTGCTGGCCAGCGCGGCGAAGGCTTCCTCGGCGGCGCTGATCGGGTAGCTGCGCTCCAGCTGCGGCTTCAGTCGGCCTTCGGCGAACAGCGGCCAGACCTGCTGCTCCAGCTCGGCGATCAACTGGGCCTTGGCCTCGGCGTCGCGACTGCGCAGGGTCGAACCGATCATCTGGATGCGCTTGCCGAGCAACTGGGCCAGATCCAGCTGCGCCTTGCGCCCGCCCATCAGGCCGATGATCACCCAGCGCCCGCCCTGCCCCAGCAGCTTGAGGTTGAGCTCGGCGTAGCTGGCACCGACCGGATCGAGGATCACGTCGAAGGGCGCGAAGTCGCGCAGCCCGTCGAGATCCTCGCTGCGCACCACCCCGCCCTGGGCTCCCAGCGCCACGCAGTACTCCACCCGCTCGCGCGAGCCGACGCTCACCCAGCACGGACTGCCGAAGGCCTTGCACAGCTGGATGGCGGCGGAGCCGACGCCGCTGGCGCCGGCGTGCAGCAGCACCTTCTCGCCCGGCTGCAGGCGCGCCAGCTGGAACAGGTTGAGCCAGGCGGTGGCGTAGACTTCCGGCAGCGCGGCGGCTTCCTGCAGGCTCAGGCCCTCGGGCACCGGCAGGGCATGGCGCGCGTCCACCACCACTTCCTCGGCCATGCCGCCACCGGCGAGCAGCGCGCACACGCGGTCACCGACCCGCCAGCGGCTGCCGGCGCCGACCTCGCTGACCACCCCGGCGCACTCCAGGCCGAGCACCTCGGTCACCCCCGGCGGCGGCGGATACAGGCCGTTGCGCTGCAGCAGATCGGCGCGATTGAGACCGGCTGCGGCCACGCGGATGCGAATCTGCCCCACATCGCACTCCGGACGCGGCTGCACGCCCCATTCCAGCTGTCCGTCGATACCTTGCAATGCGTTCACACTACCTCCATATTGTCAAAAGCCCGCCGCCCTTTGGCCGCCGGAATCCGCCCGGATTGTGACCCGGAAACTGCCCCCGCGTCAGCCTCCCCTTCCCCTCCGGGCGCACGTTCATGATGGCACCATGGAACTAGGTGCCACTTACGCTGCCTAACGGCGTAACACTCTGCGACGCATATAACTCATGAAACGCACTCTGTCCTGCACTGCCCTAGCCCTCGCTCTGGCCACCAGCGCCCTGCCGCTGTCGGCCGCGGCCACGCTCAGCAACCCTTGGGACGGCCTGCAGCCCGACCGCGATCAGACCATCGCCAGCCTCAACGTGGTCGAGCTGCTCAAGCGTCATCACTACAACAAGCCGCCGCTGGACGATGCCCGCTCGTCGCAGATGTTCGACGACTACCTGAAAAGCCTCGACCCGGCGCGCAGCTACTTCACCGCCGGCGACATTGCCGACTTCGAGGCCTGGCGCCATCGCTTCGACGACTACCTGAAAAGCGGCGAGCTGCAGCCCGGCTTCGTGATCTACAAGCGCCAGCTCGAGCGCATGCAGGAGCGCCTCCAGTTCGCCCTCGCCCTGCTCGACAAGGGGGTCGACAAGCTCGACTTCAGCGCCGACGAAAGCCTCGACATCGACCGCGAGAAGGCGCCCTGGGCCGCTGACAGCAAGGCGCTCGACGAGTTGTGGCGCAAGCGGGTCAAGGACGAGGTGCTGCGCCTGAAGATCGCCGGCAAGGAACCCAAGGCGATCGAGGAACTGCTGACCAAGCGCTACAAGAACCAGCTCAAGCGCCTGGCGCAGACCCGTAGCGAAGACATTTTCCAGGCCTACATCAATGCCTTCGCGCAGACCTACGATCCGCACACCAACTACCTGTCACCGGAAAACGCGGAAAACTTCGACATCAACATGAGCCTGTCGCTGGAAGGCATCGGCGCGGTGCTGCAGAGCGACAACGAGCACGTCAAGGTCGTGCGCCTGGTCCCCGCCGGACCGGCGGAGAAGAGCAAGCAGCTGCAGCCGGCGGACCGCATCGTCGGCGTCGCCCAGGACGACAAGGAAATGGTCGACGTGATCGGCTGGCGCCTGGACGAGGTGGTCAAGCTGATCCGCGGGCCCAAGGGCTCGCAGGTGCGCCTGGAGGTGATCCCGGCCAGCAATGCCCCCAACGACCAGAGCAGCAAGGTGGTGACCATCACTCGCGAGGCGGTCAAGCTGGAAGAGCAGGCGGCGAAGAAGTCGGTGCTCAAGCTTGCGCACCAAGGCCGCGACTACAAGCTCGGGGTGATCGAGATCCCCGCCTTCTATCTCGACTTCAAGGCCTATCGCAGCGGCGACCCGGACTACAAGAGCACCACCCGCGACGTGCGCAAGCTGCTCACCGAGCTCGAGCAGGAGCAGGTCGACGGCGTGGTCATCGACCTGCGCAACAACGGCGGCGGCTCCCTGCAGGAGGCCAACGAACTCACCGGCCTGTTCATCGACAAGGGGCCGACCGTGCTGGTGCGCAACAGTGACGGCCGCGTCGACGTGCTGACCGACGAGGACACCGGCACCCACTACAACGGCCCGATGGCCGTGCTGGTCAACCGCCTGTCGGCCTCGGCCTCGGAGATCTTCGCCGGTGCCATGCAGGACTACCACCGCGCGCTGATCCTCGGTGGGCAGACCTTCGGCAAGGGCACCGTGCAGACCATCCAGCCGCTCAACCACGGCGAACTGAAGCTGACCCTGGCCAAGTTCTACCGGGTCTCCGGGCAGAGCACCCAACACCAGGGCGTGCTGCCGGACATCCCCTACCCGGCCGTGGTCGACGTCAAGGAAATCGGCGAGAGCGCCCTGCCGGCGGCCATGCCGTGGGACCGCATCGCGCCGGCCATCGATCAGGCCGCCAATCCGTTCCGGCCGTTCCTCGCCGAACTGCAGGCCCGCCATGCCGCCCGCACGACGCAGGATCCGGACTTCCTGTTCGCCCGCCAGCGCCTGGAACTGAGCCAGCAGCTCATGCAGGAGACCGTGGTCAGCCTCAACGAAGAGAAGCGCCGCGCCCAGCAGAGCACCATCGAAAGCCGCCAGCTGGCCCTGGAGAATGCCCGCCGCAGCGCCAAGGGCGAAACCCTGCTGAAAGAACTCAAGGATGAGGAAGAGGATCTGGCCAGCAGCGAAGAAGAAGACAAGCTGCCGCCGGAGAAGGATGCCTTCCTCGCCGAGTCGGGACGCATCCTGCTGGACTACCTCAATCTCAATACGGCCATCGCCCACCACTGAGAAGCCAGACCGGCAGCGCTCAGCCGCACCTGTCATCAGGCAGTCACAATTTAGTCGTGAAATCACCACGCCCCGGCCAATGCCGGGGCGTTTTTTCATTGACTGCCGAGCCCTGCATGACCACCACCGAACAGTTGAGCGAACTGGAGCGAATTCTCGCCCACAACCAGCTCAACACCCTGTTCCAGCCGATCTTCTCCCTCGCCGCTCGACGCATTCACGGCTTCGAAGCCCTCAGCCGAGGGCCGTCGAACAGCCCACTGCATGCACCGCTCGCCCTGTTTTCCGTGGCCCGCAGTGCCGGACGCCTGAGCGAACTGGAAATGGCCTGTCGCGCCCTTGCCTGTACCCGCTACAGCCGCCATGGCGGCCACAAGACGCTGTACCTGAACGTCTCGCCCGAATCGCTGGTCGAACCGGGCCACCAGTCCGGACGCACCCTGCAGCTGCTGCAGAGCTGCGGCATCGCACCGGAGCGGGTGGTGATCGAGCTGACCGAGCAAACGCCGATCGAGGATTTCGACCTGCTCGACCGCGCCCTGCACCACTACCGAGCCATGGGCTTTTCCATCGCACTGGACGATCTCGGCGCCGGCTACTCCAGCCTGCGCCTGTGGTCGGAGCTGCGCCCGGACATCGTCAAGATCGACCGCCACTTCATCGACGGCATCCACCTCGACCCGCTCAAGCGCGAATTCGTCGGCTCCATTCTGCAGATGGCCAAGGCCGCCCGCGCGCGGGTGATCGCCGAAGGGGTGGAGCAACCCGAGGAGCTGCAACTGCTGGAGCGGATGGGCGTGGATCTGGTGCAGGGCTACCTGCTCGGCCGCCCGCAGGAGCAGCCGGTCAGCGAGCCGTTGATCAGCCTCAGGGCCAGCGCCTGAAAGGCTGAGACGACTACAGGCCCAGCTCGCGCGCCCGCGTGGCCAGCCGCTCGGCGGCCTCGGCATCGGCAGCCAGCCCGGGGCCACCCTCGCGCAGCAGCTGCGCCAGCTTGAGCGCCGCCAGCGGATGGCCGCCGTCGGCCGCCTGCTGCCACCAGCGCCGCGCCTCGGCCGCATCCGGCGCGTGCCGGGCACTGCCCTTGAGCGCCTGCACGCCGAGCTGGAAGGCCGCCTTGAGCTGACCCTGGGCCGCCGCCTGACGCAACAGGCGCAGCCCCTCCTCCTGCGCGGCCAGCCCCTGACCGCGAAACAGCAGCAGATGCCCGTAGAAGTCTGCGGCCCCGGCATCGCCGAGCCGGGCCATGCGCGCGAACTGCCCCTCCATCCAGCCCCAGGCCCGCGGCTGACGCAGCAGCCACGGCCAGTGGAACAAGCGTCGCGCCAGCCAATAACCCGCCCGCGCACGCAGACGCCACAGCAGGCCCATCATTGCAGCGGCTCCAGAAACTCGAAGTCGAACACCCGGGCCACTTCCGCCGCATGCCAGGCGGCCGCCGCGGTGCCGTCCGGCGCGCCCACGAAACGACCAAGCCGCGTGGCATGCTCGAAGAACCCGGGGCGTGGCAAGCGGCTGGCGCCCTGACTGATCACCAGCGCGCTGCGCAGCGGCTGGCCGGCCTGCGCATCCAGCATGGCCAGATGCTCGAGGGCGGCCGTGAGCGTGGTCATGGCCGGGGTAGGCAGTTGCAGACGCTCGATCAACGAGCGGTAGGTCAGCAGGTGCCGCTGCCGACGAGCGTCGTCCAGCTCGTCAATCAGCGCCTGCCAGTGCTGGCGGCTGATCCGCAGGATCAACCCGGCTGCCCTTCGGCGGGCGCGGCAAATACCCTGACCAGCGCCCGGTGGATGGCCTGGTCGGGCTCGCGCTCGCCACTTTCGATCATCGCCAGGTAATGCGGGCTGATGCCGATCGCCCGCGCCAGCTGCTCGGGAGCGAGATTGCGCGCCTCGCGCAGGCGACGCAGATTAGCCAGATCGAAGGCCGGCGGCTCCAGCGACAGCGGCGCTGCCGAGCGGGCCGCCGGCTGGCGCCCGGCCGCAGCCAGCAGCTCCTGATATTCGGCCCACGGCAGCACCGCGTACTCCGCCTGTCCGTCGCGCTCGATCACCTGTACGTTCATGCTCTTACCGCCTTTATCAGTAACCTGTTTCATTTTAACAGGCCATTGCCTGCCTTGCGGCGGCTGCAGGCCCCGCGCTGCCAATCCGCCTTGTCGCGCACTCATTTCCAAGCTGCCCGGGAGGCGCTGCTCTGGCCTCCGCCACCGTCCGCACCCCGCCAGAGCGCATGGCTAGAGGGCTTGCTGGCGTTACCCACAAAAGCTGTGGATAACCTTGTGAACAATAACTGGATGACTCCCCCAAGAGCCCATGAAATGAGGCTTCCAGACAGATCGGGTATTTTTTGCTCAACAAAAAAAGCCTTTACAAATCAAACTCTTAAAAATATTAAAATCGAACACATCAGCACCCTTGACAGCGCCAGCAAGGGCGTATCCAGATGTGCATAACCAGCGGGCACAACCGCCAGCGCCAGCCTCCTTTCCACCGCATGCGTCAAGCGTGTTACCGACAGAAACAGAAACGCCCCGACTAGCGGGGCGTTTACAGGTGGTCCGATCGGCCTTATTCGGCCTTTTCCTGGATGCTCAGCAGCTCCAGCTCGAACACCAGTACCGAGTTGGCCGGAATCATCGGACTCGGGCTCTGCGCACCGTAGGCCAGCTCGCTGGGGATGTACAGCTTGTACTTCTCGCCGACGTGCATCAGCTGCAGGCCTTCGACCCAACCGGGGATCACGCCGCCAACCGGCAGATCGATCGGCGCACCACGCTGGATGGAGCTGTCGAACACCGTGCCGTCGACCAGCTTGCCCTCGTAGTGCACGCTGACCACGTCATCCGCCTTGGGCTGTGCGCCGTCGGCCTTCTTCAGCACTTCGTACTGCAGGCCGGAGGCGGTGGTGATCACGCCTTCGCGCTTGCCGTTGTCCTCGAGGAACTTCTTGCCGGCCTTGGCGTTTTCATCGCCAATCGCCGCCATGCGCTCTTCGGCACGCTTCTGCAGGAAGCCGAAGGCCTCCATCAGCTGCTCGTCGCTCAGGCGCTGCTCCTTCTTCGCCATGGCATCTTCGATACCGAGGGCCACGGCCTTGGAGTCGAGGTCATCCATGCCTTCCTGGCTCAGGCTGCGCCCCATGTTCAGACCGATACCGTAGGAGGCCTTCTGTGCCGGGGTCTTGAGCTCCTGCTCCTTCTCCGCCGCCTGCTTGTCGCAACCGGCGAGGACCAGACCGACCAGAGCCACCGCAGCGGCCAACCGATGATGTTTCATGCATGTTCCTTAGTGATGGGTGCCACAGCGGCAAACTCGGAAAAGCGCGAGCTTAGCAGGCCGGCGCGGCGGCTGCCATGGCTGGGAAAAGTTGGAATGCAGAAACGACGAAAAGTTCAAATCGCGACATTCCGCGTTGAACTTTGGGGGAGGTATTGGCTTGACTTGTCACTTTGGGGAGAAAAATGGCGCAGCGGACGGGACTCGAACCCGCGACCCCCGGCGTGACAGGCCGGTATTCTAACCGACTGAACTACCGCTGCGCGCAACCTCGAGAGTGGTGGGTGATGACGGGATCGAACCGCCGACCCTCTGCTTGTAAGGCAGATGCTCTCCCAGCTGAGCTAATCACCCATTCTGCTGCATTCGCATGTTTGCGTTTGCTCTCGAAGTGGTGCGCATTCTAGGGATCAAATTCGCACCTGGCAAGTGTTTTCTGAAATAAATTTTCGAGGCAAACCAAACACTTGCCGCAATCCACGGTGGCCGGCAGACGCGCCAGGGGGAATAATGGTCTCCTTTGCTCAAGGAGTGCCCCGCCGCCATGTGGTTCCGCAACCTGCTCGTCTATCGCCTTACCCAGGATCTGCAACTGGACGCCGAGAAACTCGAAGCGGCTCTGGCCAGCAAGCCGGCCCGCCCCTGCGCCAGCCAGGAACTCTCCACCTACGGCTTCGTCGCGCCGCTGGGCAAGGGCGCCGACGCCCCCCTGGCGCATGTCAGCCAGGAGTTCTTCCTCATCGCCGCGCGCAAGGAGGAGCGCATCCTGCCCGGCAGCGTGGTGCGCGACGCACTGAAGGAGAAGGTCGACGAGATCGAAGAGCAGCAGATGCGCAAGGTCTACAAGAAGGAGCGCGACCAGCTCAAGGACGACATCGTGCAGGCTTTCCTGCCGCGCGCCTTCCTCCGCCGCCAGACCACCTTCGCCGCCATCGCGCCAAAGCAGGGCCTGATCCTGGTCGACGCCTCCAGCCCGAAGAAGGCCGAGGATCTGCTCTCCACCCTGCGCGAGGCCCTGGGCAGCCTGCCGGTGCGCCCGCTGAGCGTGAAGGTCGCCCCCACCGCCACTTTCACCGAGTGGATGAAGAGTCCGCAGGCCAGCAACGGCCTGCAGCTGCTCGACGAGTGCGAGCTGCGCGACACCCACGAGGATGGCGGCATCGTGCGCTGCAAGCGCCAGGACCTGGGCAGCGACGAGGTGCAGAACCACCTGGCCGCCGGCAAGCTGGTGACCAAGCTGAGCCTGGCCTGGTCGGACAAGCTGTCCCTGCTGATCGACGACAAGCTGGCTCTCAAGCGCCTGCGCTTCGAGGACCTGCTGCAGGATCAGGCCGAGCAGGACGGCGGCGACGACGCCCTGGCCCAGCAGGACGCCAGCTTCACCCTGATGATGCTGACCTTCACCGAGTTCCTGCCGCAGCTGATCGAGGCCCTCGGCGGCGAGGAAATCCCCCAGGGCATCTGACCGGGTCGGCAAACCCCGGACACAAAGAAGGCGACCCGCGGGTCGCCTTCTTCATTCAGCCACGCCTAGCGGCGACGGCTCACTAGTGACGGCTTACTTCCTGCGAAACCCCGGACGCTGGCCTTCACCGGACGGCTGAGGGCGGCGCTTGGCCGGCTGCGCTGCGGCCGGCTTGCGCGAGGGGCGCTCGGTCAGGTTGGGCGAGGAGCGCTCGTCGCGCCCCTTGGCCGGACGCTGGCCGCGCTTGACGTCGGCCGGGCGCTCGGCCAGCTGCGAGCCCTGGCCACGACCTTCGCCACGGCTCGAGCGGCCACGCTCGCCAACCACCGGCTTGGCCGACTTGCGCTGCTGGCGGTCGAGCTTCTCGCGGGTCTTGCCCTTCATGCCCGGCAGGGCCATCGGCCGCAGACCGACTTCACCGGCGAGGATATCCACCTCGATCTGATCCATCTCGCGCCAGCGGCCGACCGACATGTCGGAGGTGAGGAACACCGGACCGAAGCGCACGCGCTTCAGGCGGCTGACCACCAGGCCTTGGGACTCCCACAGGCGACGCACCTCGCGGTTGCGGCCTTCCATCACCACGCAGTGGAACCAGCGGTTGAAGCCGTCGCCCTGCGGGGCTTCCTTGACGTCGGTGAAGCGCGCCGGGCCATCCTCGAGCACCACGCCGTTCTTCAGGTTCTCGAGCATCTCGTCGGTGACTTCGCCACGCACGCGCACCGCGTACTCGCGGTCCATCTCGTAGGAGGGGTGCATCAGGCGGTTGGCCAGCTCGCCGTCGGTGGTGAACATCAGCAGGCCGGTGGTGTTGATGTCGAGACGGCCGATGTTGATCCAGCGACCGCTCTTCGGGCGCGGCAGACGGTCGAACACGGTGGGGCGCCCTTCCGGGTCGGAACGGGTGCACACCTCGCCTTCGGGCTTGTTGTAGATCAGCACGCGGCGCACCACTTCGTCTTCCTCGCGGCGCAGCAGGCGGCCGTCGAGGGCGATGGCATCGCTGTAGCCGATGCGCTGGCCCAGGGTCGCCTGGGCGCCGTTGACCTTGACGCGACCCTGGGTGATCCACTCCTCGACGTCGCGGCGCGAGCCGACGCCCATGCGCGCCAGCACCTTCTGCAGCTTTTCGCCTGCGGGGCGGTATTCTTCGCCGACTGCGGCGGACTCGGCGGAATTGTGTTCTTCGTTCATTCTGGGCACCTCCCGGTGTAACCGGATTCTGTGAACTGACTCTACGAAAGAGCGGGCAAGCATCATACGCCTATGGGCGGCCGGGCGCACCCGCGAGACGACCGAGCGGGGCGATCCGGAGCAGGCCTTCAGTCGGGCTGCAGTTCGTCCGCGGCCAGGCGGGCGACGGACTCATCGCCGCCCTCGTCCTCGAGCGGCGCCAGCGGCAGATCGTCGAAATCGCTCTTCAGGCCCTGCTCCATGGCATCCAGCTCGGCCAGCAGGCTGCGGAAGTTGGTTTCGCTGCGCGGCGCCTCCGCCTGCTCCAGCGCCTCGCCCCCCTCGCCATCGGCCAGCACCAGGTCGGCACGCGCCTGCAGGCCGGCCGGCACATCGGGATCGAGGTCCTCGGCCGGCAGGCGCGGCTCCAGCTCGCGCAGCGCCGCCAGCGGCGGCAGCTCGTCGAGGCTCTTCAGATTGAAGTGGTCGAGAAAGCCGCGGGTGGTGGCGAACATCGCCGGCCGGCCGGGCACCTCGCGATAGCCGACCACGCGGACCCACTCACGCTCGAGCAGGGTCTTGACGATATTGCTGTTGACCGCCACGCCGCGCACCTCCTCGATCTCGCCGCGGGTGATCGGCTGGCGGTAGGCGATCAGCGCCAGGGTTTCCAGCAAGGCTCGCGAATAGCGCTGCGGACGCTCCTCCCAGAGACGCCCGACCCAGGGCGCAAAGCGCTCGCGCACCTGCAGGCGGTAGCCCGAGGCCACCTCGCTCAGCTCGAAACCGCGCCCCAGACAGGAGCCGCCCAGCACCCCCAGCGCCTCGCGGAGCAGCTTCGGCGACGGCCGCTCGGCCTCGTCGAACAGTTCGGCCAGGCGCTCCAGGGGCAGCGGCTTGCCGGCCGCCAGGAGGATGGCCTCGAGCACGGTCGCCAGCTGGCGCGGATCGGCAAGGTTCATTCGGCAATACTCTCGACAACGTCTTCAGACAGGCTCTCTTCGAGCACCTCGCCACGCAGGCGCACATGGATCGGCGTGAACGGCTCGTTCTGCACCAGCTCGACCAGCGACTCCTTGACCAGCTCGAGGATCGCCATGAAGGTCACCACCACCCCGAGCTTGCCCTCCTCGGCGCTGAACAGCTCGACGAAGGCGACGAAGGCCCCGCCCTGCAGGCGTTCGAGCACATCGCTCATGCGCTCGCGGGTGGACAGCAGCTCGCGACTGACCTGATGGCTCTCGAACAGCTCGGCGCGCTGCAGCACCTCGGCCATCGCCAGCAGCAGCTCGTCCAGGCCGACCTCCGGCAGCAGCGTGCGCCCGCGCGCCTGGGGCGCCGGCAGCAGCGGCACCTGCAGGTCGCGACCGACCCGCGGCAGATCGTCAAGCTCCTCGGCGGCCTGCTTGAAGCGCTCGTATTCCTGCAGGCGACGGATCAGCTCGGCGCGCGGATCCTCCTCATCCTCCACCGCCTCACTGGAGCGCGGCAGCAGCATGCGCGACTTGATCTCGGCGAGCATCGCCGCCATCACCAGGTATTCGGCGGCCAGCTCCAGGTGCACCGTCTTCATCAGCTCGACATAACCCATGTACTGGCGGGTGATGTCGGCCACCGGGATGTCGAGGATGTCGATGTTCTGCTTGCGGATCAGGTACAGCAACAGGTCGAGCGGCCCCTCGAAGGCCTCGAGGAACACCTCCAGCGCATCCGGGGGGATGTACAGATCCTGCGGCAGCTCGGTGAAGGCCTGGCCATAGACCAGCGCCAGCTGCTCGGGGCGGGCCTGATCAACGGGGGCCTCGGCGGGCATGGGGCACTCAGTCACCGGCGTTTCTCGCAATCATCGAACTCAGGCCGGCACCATGAACGGTTCCGGATCGCCACAACCGACGCGCACCACCTCGGGCTCGCCGCCCACCAGGCTGATCACGGTGGACGCCTCGAGGCTGCCATAACCGCCATCGACGATCAGGTCGACCAGCTTTTCCAGACGATCGCGAATCTCCTCGGGATCGCTCAGCGGCTGCTCGTCGCCCGGCATGATCAGGCTCACGCTCATCAGCGGCTCGCCCAGCTCGGTGAGCAGGGCGTGGGCGATGGGATTGCCGGGCACCCGCAGGCCGATGGTGCGGCGCTTGGGATGCAGCAGCATGCGCGGCACTTCGCGGGTGGCGTCGAGGATGAAGGTATAGGGCCCCGGAGTATGTGCCTTGAGCAGACGAAACGCGCTGGTGTCGACCTTGGCGTACTCGCCGAGCTGCGACAGGTCGCGGCACAGCAGGGTGAAGTTGTGCTTGTCGTCCAACCGGCGCAGCTGGCGAATGCGGTCGATCGCGCTCTTGTTGCCGATCAGGCAACCGAGGGCATAGGAAGAATCGGTCGGATAGACCGCCACGCCGCCCTGGCGAATGATGTCCACGGCCTGCTTGACCAGCCGCGCCTGCGGATTCTCCGCGTGAATCTGGAAGAATTGGCTCATTGCTGTTCCTTAAGCAATCGGATGTTCCTGTCGCGTCAGACGCCGCCAGAGCAGCGCCACATCGTCAGGCGGCGCCCGGTAGCTGCCCAGCTCGGACCACTGCCGCGGCCCGTGAAAGTCGCTGCCGGCGCTGGCCAGCAGACCGAATTCGCGGGCGAGATTGGCCAGCATGCCGACCTGACTGTCCACCTGCGGGCCGTTGGACACTTCCAGCGCATGCCCGCCCCCCTCGACGAAGGCCGCCACCAACTTGCGTCTTTTCGTTCGAGTAAAGTCGTAATGGCACGGATGCGCCAGACTGATCGAGGCGCCGGAGTCACGCAGGGTTTCCAGGGTGCTCTCCAGCGTCGGCCAGTGCTGCTTGACGTCGCCCAGCTTGCCGGCGCCCAGCCAGCGCTGGAACGCCTGGGCGTGATCCTTGACGAAGCCGGCGCGCACCATGAACTCGGCGAAGTGCGGCCGCGACGGCGCATTGCCGCTCTCGCCGCGCTCCTGCTGCACCGCCCGCGCCCCGTCCAGGCAGCCGGGCATGCCCTTGGCCGCCAGGCGCCGGTCGATCTCCTCGGAGCGCGCCCAGCGCCCCTCGTGCAGCGCCGCGATGGCCCGCTGCAGGGCCGGCGCGTCGGGCGCGAAGGCGTAGCCGAGGACATGGATGGTCGCCCCCGCCCAGGTGCAGGACAGCTCGATGCCGTCGACCAGTTCGATGCCCAGCGCTGCGGCACAGGCGCGCGCCTCGGGCAGCCCGTCGAGGGTATCGTGATCGGTCAGCGCCAGTACCCCCACGCCGTGCTCGTGCGCCCGCGCCACCACCCCGGCAGGCGTGAGCATGCCGTCGGAGGCGGTACTGTGGCAGTGCAGATCAACGTACATGGGCGATGCTTTTCCGTCTTGGGTGGTCTGTTATTATGCCCCCTCATCCTGCCCGTGGCGTGTGCCGTGAAACAATTCATCGACTTCACCCCGCCAATCCCCGCCACATGCACGATACCGTCCGCGCACAATCCGCCTCCAAGGACTGACATGCTCTACGCCATCATCGCCAGCGACGCCGCCAACTCCCTCGACGCCCGCCTGGCCAACCGCCCGGCCCATCTCGAGCGTCTCAACGCCCTCAAGGACGCCGGCCGCCTGGTCCTCGCCGGCCCGCACCCGGCCATCGACAGCAACGACCCGGGCCCGGCCGGCTTCACCGGCAGCCTGATCGTCGCCGAATTCGACTCGCTGGAAGCCGCCCGCGCCTGGGCCGACGCCGACCCCTTCTGCGCCGCCGGGGTCTACGCCGAGGTGGTGGTCAAGCCGTTCCGCCAGACCCTGCCCTGAGCGGCCGGCCGAGCGCGCCCCGTACCTCATGCTGCACCGCCCCGAGAACGTGATGAGTGAACTGCTGCTGATCGACGACGACCGCGAGCTCACCGACCTGCTGGCCGCCTGGCTCGGCCAGGAAGGCTTCCAGGTGCGCGCCTGCCACGATGGCAGCCATGCCCGCGACGCCCTCGCCGAGCGCACGCCGGATGCCGTGGTACTCGACGTCATGCTGCCCGACGGCAGCGGCCTGGAGCTGCTCAAGCAGCTGCGCGGCGAATACCCGCAGCTGCCGGTGCTGATGCTGTCGGCCCGCGGCGAGCCGCTGGACCGCATCCTCGGCCTGGAGCTGGGCGCCGACGACTACCTGGCCAAGCCCTGCGACCCCCGCGAGCTGACCGCACGCCTGCGTGCCGTGCTGCGCCGCACGCAGAGCGGCGGCAGCGCCGACACCGCCGGCAATACCCGCCTGGAGCTGGGCGACCTCAGCTACAGCCCGAACCGCGGGGTGGCGATGCTCGGCGAGCAGGAAATCACCCTGACCGTCTCGGAAAGCCACATCCTCGAAGCCCTGCTCAAGCAGCCCGGCGAGCCGCTGGACAAGCAGGCCCTCGCCCTGCTCGCCCTCGGCCGCAAGCTGACCCTCTACGACCGCAGCCTGGACATGCACGTCAGCAACCTGCGCAAGAAGCTCGGCCCGCATGCCGACGGCCGCCCGCGCATCCTCGCCAGCCGCGGGCGCGGCTACTACTACGCACCCTGAGCGTCTTTACCCTCCCTTTACCCATGACTGACCGCGGCTGACCTTGCGCCCCCTAGACTGAACTCATCCGGCGACCACGCCGCCATCGAGAAGGAATCAGACCATGCGCAAGACCCTCTCCGCCCTGCTCCTCGCCGCCGCCCTGCCGACCCTGGCCATCGCCGCTCCCGGTTCTGACGACATGGGGCCGCGCCACATGCGTGGCGACGGCTACCACCACGGCGGCCACATGATGATGAAGGGCCTGGACCTCAGCGCCGAGCAGCGCCAGCAGATCCGCAGCCAGATGCGCGAGCAGGTGAAGAGCAAGCACGAGATCACCCAGCGCTACCTCGAAAAGCTGCCGGCCGCTGAAAAGGCCGCCATGCAGAAGGAGCTGCAGGACAACCGCGACAAGGCTGCCAAGATCATTCGCGACGCACTGACGCCCGAGCAGCAGAAGCGCTACGACGAGATGCAGAAAGAGCGTGAGGCGCGCCGCGCCGAACGCGCCGAGTTCGAAGCCTGGAAGGCCGAGCGCGACAAGAAGGCCCAGTAAGACCCAACGGGGGCATCCGCCAGGATGCCCCCGTTTTTCATTCCACCTCGATAACGGACCCGCGCATGCGCACCCTGTTCTGGCGCATCTTCGCCACCTTCTGGCTGGCCATCGCCCTGGTCGCCGGCCTGTCGCTGCTGCTCGGCCGCGCCCTCAACCAGGACGCCTGGATCCTCGCCCAGCACCCCGGCATTCGCGGCGTGGCCGCCGAATGGAGCCTGCGCTTCGAGCAGCAGGGGCCGGAGGCCGCCCAGGAGTTCCTCGAACGCCACCGGCATCGCCATCGCGTGGACATCCAGGTACTCGACGAAACCGGCCAGCTGCTGGTGCGCGGCACCTTCCCACGCCGCGCCGCCGCCTTCGAAGCGCGCCAGCACAACCCGCAGCGCCTGCCCTGGCGACGCCTGACCGAGGACTACACCAGTCCGCAGAGCGAGCAGACCTACCTGTTCATCTACCGCATCCCGCATCCCGAGCTGGCCACCTGGCACCGCGACAGCCTGCTCTGGCCACTCAGCGCGCTGGTCATCGCCGTGGTGGTGCTGACCCTGCTCAGCGTGCTGCTGACCCTGTCGATCACCCGCCCGCTCAACCGCCTGCGCGGGGCGGTGCACGATCTCGGCCGGACCACCTACCAGCAGCACAGCCTGGCTCGCCTGGCGTCCCGGCGCGACGAGCTGGGCACCCTGGCCCGCGACTTCAACCGCATGGGCGCGCGCCTGCAGGACCTGATCGGCAGCCAGCGCCAGCTGCTGCGCGACGTCTCCCACGAACTGCGCTCGCCGCTGGCCCGCCTGCGCATCGCCCTGGCCCTGGCCGAGCGCGCCAGCGACGCCGAACGCGCGCGCCTGTGGCCACGCCTGGTGCAGGAGTGCGACCGCCTGGAAGCGCTGATCAGCGAGATTCTGGTCCTGGCCCGCGTGGATGCCGAGAGCAGCCAGCGCCAGCCGGTCAACCTGGCGGCGCTGCTGGAAAAGCTGCGCGACGATGCGCGCCTGCTGGCGCCGCAGCAGGAACTGCGCGTCGAGGTGCCCGCCGACCTGCAGCTGCAGGGCTGGCCGGACCTGCTCGAGCGCGCGCTGGACAACCTGCTGCGCAACGCCCTGCGCTTCAATCCGGCCGGGCAGCCGCTGGAAGTCAGCGCCCGCCGCGACGGCGAGCAGCTGCTGATCGAGGTCCGCGACCACGGCCCCGGCGCCGCGGCCGAGCATCTGGCCCAGCTCGGCGAGCCGTTCTTCCGCGCCCCCGGCCAGGCCAGCGCGGGACACGGCCTCGGCCTGGCCATCGCCCGCCGCGCCGCCCAGCGCCATGGCGGCCAGCTGGTGCTGGCCAACCACCCGCAGGGCGGCTTCGTCGCCCGCCTGGAGCTACCTCTCAACCTCGGCGCCGAGGCCTGACGGCCAGGCCGCGACGAAGTCCGCCGGCTGCAGCGGCTGCGGCTTGCGCAGCTCGCCCGCCGGCGTGCCCAGATAGATGAAGCCGATGATCCGCTCGCTGTCCGCCAGGTTCAGCCCGGCGTGCACCGTGGCGTCGTAGGCCAGCTCGCCGGTGCGCCAGACGGCGCCGATGCCCTGGACATGCGCCGCCAGCAGCAGGCCGTGGACCGCACAACCGGCGGCCAGCAGTTGCTCCGACTCCGGCACCTTGGGATGCACCTTGAGACAGGCGATGGCCACCACCAGCAGCGGCGCGCGCAGCGGCATGGCCCGGGCCTTGTCGAGCGCCGCGGCCGGCGCCGCGGGGTCGCGCGCCAGCTGGGCGCGGACGAACAACTCGCCGAGCTGCTCGCGAGCAGCTCCTTCCACCGTGAGAAAGCGCCAGGGGCGCAGCTGGCCATGATCCGGTGCGCGCAGCGCGGCGCGAAACAGCAGCTCGCGCTGCGCCGGGGTCGGCGCCGGCTCGTCCAGACGTGCCACCGAGACACGGTTGAGCAGGGCTTCGAGAGCCTCCATGGGGTTTCTCCAGTAGAAAGACAGTGCCGGGATTCTACCCTCAGGCCACGCGGTCCGGGGCCAGATCCGGCTCCAGCGGCGGGGTCAGCGGCGGCAGGCCATGGGCGGCGCGGGCTGCGTCGCAGCGCGGGTTGTGCTCGCCATGTTCCCAGGAGGCCTCGAACTCGCGACAGGGGGAGGAGCGCTGCTCGTAGATAGTGCAGCGCACGCCACAACCGACCTCGCCCAGCAGGCTCACGCAGCGTGACGGCTTGCTGGTGGTGCCGCGCATGGCCGCGTGATGCGGCGTGATCTGCTCGACCAACTCGTCCGGCACCAGGCCGCCGGCCGACTGGCATTCGCCCCAGTAGAAGGACACACGAAAGTGCGCGCAGCAGGCGCCGCACGCAAGGCAGGGATTATTGTCGGACATCGGTGCAATACCGCGGAAACCGGCGACTGCCGGCGGGAGCCGCGGATTCTAGCGAGTGGCCAATCGCGCTGGAAAGGCCGTCCGGCAGAAATTTTTTCCGCCGTTTACAGCGCCTGCGCAGGCGCGCAGAATGCCGCCCTTTCGAGCCTGAGAGCGCACCACCATGGCCCTGCCGACCCTGCGCATGATCGCCTTCATTCTCGGCATCTTCCTGATCACCCTGGGCGTCAGCATGGTCATCCCGATCATCACCCTGCTGAGCATGGGCACGCCCGAGGGCCTCTCGGACTTCCTCTGGCCGACCCTGATCACCTTCGGCTGCGGACTGGCCATGGTGCTGCCCGGCCAGCCGAAGAATGTCCAGCTGCGTCCGCGCGACATGTACATGCTGACCACCTCGAGCTGGGTGGTGGTGTGCATCTTCGCCGCCCTGCCGATGGTGTTCATCCAGCACATCAGCTACACCGACGCCTTCTTCGAGACCATGTCGGGCATCACCACCACCGGCTCGACCATCCTCACCGGCCTCGACAACGCCTCGCCGGCCCTGCTGATCTGGCGCTCCATGCTGCAATGGCTGGGCGGACTGGGCTTCATCGGCATGGCCGTGGCCGTGCTGCCGCTGCTGCGCGTCGGCGGCATGCGCCTGTTCCAGACCGAATCCTCCGACTGGTCGGAGAAGGTCATGCCGCGCTCGCACATGGTGGCCAAATCGATCCTGTTCGTTTACCTCGGCCTGTCGCTGCTGTGCACCCTCGCCTACTGGTGGGCGGGCATGAGCCCGTTCGAGGCGATCAACCATGCGATGACCACCATCTCCACCGGCGGCTACTCCACCTCCGACAACTCGCTGGCGAACTGGAGCCAACCGGCCGTGCACTGGGTCGCCGTGGTGTTCATGCTGCTTGGCGGCCTGCCCTTCACCCTCTACGTCGCCTTCCTGCGCGGCCATCGCAAGGCCCTGCTGCGCGACCAGCAGGTGCGCGGCTTCGTCGGCTTCCTGCTGCTGACCTGGCTGCTGTTCGGCACCTGGCTGTGGTTCAACTCGGACAATGCCTGGCTGGACGCGGTGCGCATCGTCGCGGTCAACGTCACCTCGGTGGTCACCACCAGCGGCTACGCCCTCGGCGACTACAGCCAGTGGGGCGGCTTCGCCGTGCTGCTGTTCTTCTACCTGACCTTCGTCGGCGGCTGCTCGGGCTCCACCGCCGGCGGCCTGAAGATCTTCCGCTTCCAGGTCGCCTACGTGATGCTCAAGGCCAACCTGCAGCAGATGATCCACCCGCGCGCGGTGATCAAGCAGCAGTACAACAACCACCAGATCGACGAGGACATCGTCCGCTCGCTGGTCACCTTCTCCTTCTTCTTCACCATCACCATCGGCGTGATCGCCCTCGGCCTGGCCCTGCTCGGCCTCGACTGGGTCACCGCACTGACCGGCGCCGCCACCGCGGTGTGCAACGTCGGCCCGGGACTCGGTCCGATCATCGGCCCGGCCGGCAACTTCGCCAGCCTGCCCGACGCCGCCAAGTGGCTGCTGTCGGTCGGCATGCTGCTCGGCCGCCTGGAAATCATCACCATCCTGGTGGTGCTGACCCCCGGATTCTGGCGCCACTGACGGGCATTCTGCGACAGCAAAGGCAACTGCCGAAGGCGCACTTTGCGTCTCGCCAGCGCCTCGGCTAAGATCGCCCGTCCGCCACGCATTGCCCGTGGCTTGTCCAGCCTGTAGCACCCAGCAGAGGTGCCGGCACCTGTCAGGGAAGTCCCCGACCAGATGAAATTCTTGACCCGCGAGCGTTCGGCCATGCGACTGCCGGACCCTCGTTTGCGCGAATACCAGTCCCGTACCCTGGCCTACCTGGCCGCTGCCGCCAGCATCGCCGCCGGCACCTACAGCCAACACTTCGGCTACGACATCCTCTGGCTGGTGCCCTACACCCTGCTCTACCCGCACCTGGCCCACCACCTGAGCCAACGCTTCAAGCTCAGCCATCCGCAGCAGACCGATCGGGCCCTGCTGCTGATCGACGCCGTGCATGCCGGCGTCGGCATGATCCTGCTCGGCCTCTCGCTGGTGCCGAGCCTGATGTTCGTCCTGACCCTGAGCTTCAGCGCGCTGATCCTCGGCGGCCTGCGCTCGCTCACCCTCGCCCTGCTCGGCAGCCTGATCGGTGCGGTGCTCAGCTTCGTGGCGATCGACCCTGCACTCAAGCTGGCCACCCCGGCGCTGGTCTCCGCAGTGAGCATCCTGTTCACCCTCCTCTATCTGTGCATCGCCGCCTTCCTCGTTCACCAGCAGGCCATCCGCCTGGACGTGGCCCGCGAGGAGGTCAAGAAGGAGCAGGAAAAGGCCGCACGCCTGGCCAGCAGCCTGGCCAAGTACCTGTCGCCGCAGGTCTGGGAATCGATCTTCAGCGGCAAGAAGAGCGTGCGCCTGGAAACCCAGCGCAAGAAGCTCACGGTGTTCTTCTCCGACATCAAGGGCTTCACCGAACTGTCCGAGGAACTGGAAGCCGAGGCGCTGACCGACGTCCTCAACACCTACCTCAACGAGATGTCGAAGATCGCCCTCAAGTACGGCGGCACCATCGACAAGTTCATCGGCGACGCGGTGATGATCTTCTTCGGCGACCCCACCACCCAGGGCGCCAAGAAGGACGCCGTGGCCGCGGTGTCCATGGCCATCGCCATGCGCAAGCACATGAAGGTCCTGCGCCAGCAGTGGCGCAGCCAGGGCATCACCAAGCCGCTGGAAATCCGCATGGGCATCAATACCGGCTACTGCACCGTGGGCAACTTCGGCGCCGACACGCGCATGGACTACACCATCATCGGCCGCGAGGTGAACCTCGCCAGCCGCCTGGAAAGCGCCTCCGAATCCGGCGAGATCCTCATCTCCCACGAGACCTACTCGATGATCAAGGACGTGATCATGTGCCGCGACAAGGGCCAGATCAGCGTCAAGGGCTTCTCCCGTCCGGTACAGATCTACCAGGTGGTCGACTTCCGCCGCGACCTCGGCGCCGCCGCCAGCTTCCTCGAGCACGAGCTGCCGGGCTTCTCCATGTACATGGACACCAACAGCATCCAGAACTACGACAAGGAGCGGGTCATCCTCGCCCTGCAGCAGGCCGCCGAGAAGCTGCGCGACAAGGTCATCTACTGATCCACGCCGCGCTGCGCCATACTGCCCGCATGTCCGCGCCGACCCCCACCCTGCCCGCCTGCTGCAGCGCCCTCCAGACCGACTGGCCGCTGCCGCAGGCGCTGCCCGGCCTGATCCTGCACAGCTGCCGTTTCGATCCCGCGCAGCTCGCCACCGACGATTTCGCCCGCAGTCGGCTGACGCCGCCACCCGGCATCGCCACCGCCGCCGCCAAGCGGCAGAGCGAGTTCCTCGCCGGGCGCCTGTGCGCCGCCAGCGCCCTGCGCCAGCTCAGCGGCACCGCCAGCTTCCCGCCCCGTGGCGAAGACAACGCCCCCTGCTGGCCTGCCGGCAGCACCGGCAGCATCACCCACAGCCACGGCTGGGCCGCCGCCCTGGTCGGCCCCAGCGACGCCTGGCGCGGCCTGGGCCTGGATGCCGAAACCCTGCTGAGCGCCGAGCGCGCCGCACGCCTCGCCGAACAGATCCTCACTCCCGCCGAGCTGCAGCACTTCCGCCAGCTGCCCGGCGACCAGCGCGCGCCCTACCTGACCCTGTGCTTCTCGCTCAAGGAGAGCCTGTTCAAGGCGCTCTACCCGCTGGTCCAGCGGCGCTTCTACTTCCACGCCGCCGCGCTGGTCGAACAGGCCGGCAACGGCCGGGTACGCCTGCAACTGCGCGAGGATCTGAGCGCCGAATGGCGCCTCGGCCGCTGCCTGGAGGGCCAGTTCGCCCTCCACGAGGAACGCCTGCTGAGCCTGGTGGCGATCCCCGTCGACTGACCCGCCTCGCACACTCGGCGCGTTTTTCCAAGCCTGCCAAGGCACAAGATATTGTGTTAGTTTGCGCGCCCTTCGACGCCCCGAGCGCCGCGCAAAGTGGCTCCGCACAGGCGACGAATGGCATAGACGCAGCAAGACTGCAGCTAGCATCAGGGCCAGCAAGGAAGCCCACAAGCCACCCACACCTTACCCACAGCGTTATCCACAGAAGGTCATTTGCATATGGGCCGCAAGCGCACTATCTTGTAGCCAATTCGCAGGGACCCACTAGATATTGGGTTTTGTGACGACAACCACATTGTATCGGCCTAGCCGGTCACAGGTCCCGCCAGGGCCGCCAGGGTGGTTGTCCGCCAACGCTTTTCCGCACGTCGCCGCCCCGCGCGCGGCGTGCATGCCCACCGATGCAGGCATCGGCCAGGGACGTTTGGAGGTGGCATGCCAGATGCATGCCCACCACCACATATTGTGTTTGGTCAACACGCTGCAATCGCACCTGTTGATCATGGGCCATACCGGCGCCTGCTACGTGCCGCCCGCCCTGTTCCGCTTCACCCGTGCGCGCTGACGCGTGACGGGCGCTCTTTTCGAACGGCGGGCACCCCAGGTGCTCAAACTGAACATACGAAATCGTGGAGACTCCGATGCATACCGACACCACCCGCGAGAACCCGACGGCCAGCCAGGATCTGGCGGCCACCGCCCCCGGCCAGCTGCGCGTGATCAAGCGCAACGGTACCGTCGTGCCCTACACCGACGACAAGATCACCGTGGCCATCACCAAGGCGTTCCTCGCCGTGGAAGGCGGCAACGCCGCCGCCTCGTCGCGCATCCACGACACCGTCGCGCGCCTGACCGAGCAGGTCACCGCCACCTTCAAGCGTCGCATGCCCTCCGGTGGCACCATCCACATCGAGGAAATCCAGGACCAGGTCGAACTGTCCCTGATGCGCGCCGGCGAGCAGAAGGTCGCCCGCGACTACGTGATCTACCGCGAAGCCCGCGCCCAGGAGCGCAAGCGCAGCGCCGGCAGCGAAGTGGCCCAGCCGCACCCGAGCATCCGCATCAGCCTGGCCAACGGCGAGAAGATCCCGCTCGACCTCGGCCGCCTGCAGACCATCATCGCCGAGGCCTGCGAAGGCCTGGCCGAAGTGGACGGCGCGCTGATCCAGCGCGAGACCCTGAAGAACCTCTACGACGGCGTCTCCGAGCAGGACGTCAACACCGCCCTGGTGATGACCGCGCGCACCCTGGTCGAGCGCGAGCCGAACTACTCCTACGTCACCGCCCGCCTGCTGATGGACACCCTGCGCGCCGAAGCGCTGGGCTTCCTCGGCGTCGCCGAGCGCGCCACCCACCACGAGATGGCCGAGCTGTACGCCAAGGCCCTGCCGGTGTACATCGACAAGGGCATCGAGTTCGAACTGCTTGATCCCAAGCTGCGCGACTACGACCTGGCCAAGCTGGGCGCCGCGCTGGATCACGAGCGCGACCAGCAGTTCACCTACCTCGGCCTGCAGACCCTGTACGACCGCTACTTCATCCACAAGAACGACATCCGCTTCGAACTGCCGCAGGTGTTCTTCATGCGCGTGGCCATGGGCCTGGCCATCGAAGAAAAGGATCGCGAAGCCCGCGCCATCGAGTTCTACAACCTGCTGTCCAGCTTCGACTACATGGCGTCGACCCCGACCCTGTTCAACGCCGGCACCCTGCGCCCGCAGCTGTCCAGCTGCTACCTGACCACCGTGCCGGACGACCTGGGCGGCATCTACGACGCCATCCGCGACAACGCCCTGTTGTCCAAGTTTGCCGGCGGTCTGGGCAACGACTGGACTCCGGTGCGCGCGCTGGGCTCCTACATCAAGGGCACCAACGGCAAGAGCCAGGGCGTCGTGCCCTTCCTCAAGGTGGTCAACGACACCGCCGTCGCGGTCAACCAGGGCGGCAAGCGCAAGGGCGCGGTCTGCGCCTACCTGGAAACCTGGCACCTGGACATCGAGGAATTCCTCGAGCTGCGCAAGAACACCGGTGACGACCGTCGCCGCACCCACGACATGAACACCGCGAACTGGATTCCCGACCTGTTCATGAAGCGCGTGTTCGACGACGGCCAGTGGACCCTGTTCTCGCCGTCCGACGTCCCCGACCTGCACGACCTGACCGGCAAGGCCTTCGAAGAGCGCTACGAGTACTACGAAGCCATGGCCGGCTACGGCAAGCTCAAGCTGCACAAGACCATCGCCGCCAAGGACCTGTGGCGCAAGATGCTGTCCATGCTGTTCGAGACCGGCCACCCGTGGCTGACCTTCAAGGACCCGTGCAACCTGCGCAGCCCGCAGCAGCACGTCGGCGTCGTGCACAGCTCCAACCTGTGCACCGAGATCACCCTGAACACCAACAAGGACGAGATCGCCGTCTGCAACCTGGGCTCGGTCAACCTGGTCAACCACATCGTCGACGGCAAGCTGGACAGCTCCAAGCTGGCCCGCACCGTGAAGACCGCCGTGCGCATGCTCGATAACGTCATCGACATCAACTACTACTCGGTGCCGCAGGCGCAGAACGCCAACTTCAAGCACCGTCCGGTCGGCCTCGGCATCATGGGCTTCCAGGATGCGCTGTACCTGCAGCACATCGCCTACGGCTCCGACGCTGCCGTGGCCTTCGCCGACCAGTCGATGGAAGCCATCAGCTACTACGCGATCCAGGCCTCCTGCGACCTGGCCGACGAGCGCGGCGCCTACTCCAGCTTCGACGGCTCGCTGTGGTCCAAGGGCATCCTGCCGCTGGACTCCCAGCAGATCCTCATCGAGGCCCGCGGCCAGAAGTACATCGACGTCGACCTGAGCGAGTCGCTGGACTGGGCGCCGCTGCGTGCCCGTGTGCAGAAAGGCATCCGCAACTCGAACATCATGGCCATCGCGCCGACCGCGACCATCTCCAACATCGTTGGCGTGTCGCAGTCGATCGAGCCGACCTACCAGAACCTGTACGTGAAGTCGAACCTGTCCGGCGAGTTCACCGTGATCAACCCCTACCTGGTCCACGACCTCAAGGCCCGCGGCCTGTGGGACCCGGTGATGGTCAACGACCTCAAGTACTACGACGGCTCCGTGCAGCAGATCGAGCGTATTCCGCAGGACCTCAAGGACCTGTACGCCACCGCCTTCGAAGTGGAGACCCGCTGGATCGTCGAGGCCGCCAGCCGCCGCCAGAAGTGGATCGACCAGGCCCAGTCGCTCAACCTGTACATCGCCGGCGCCTCGGGCAAGAAGCTCGACGTGACCTACCGCATGGCCTGGTACCGCGGTCTGAAGACCACCTACTACCTCCGCGCCCTGGCCGCGACCAGCACCGAGAAGTCGACCATCAACACCGGCAAGCTCAACGCCGTGTCCTCGGTGATCGACGAAAGCCTCTCGGCTGCCGAGCCCAAGCCGGCTCCGGTCCCGCAAGCCTGCAGCATCGACAACCCGGACTGCGAAGCCTGCCAGTAAGGCGCGAACCCTCCCCTCTCCCGCCCGCGGGAGAGGGGCCGGGGGAGAGGGCACAGCCCGCTCGCGTTCAAGTAGTGATTACTCCTCCTCGCCTCTGCGGCGAGGGCCAGGGAGAGGGGTCAACCAGGCCAGGCCCTCCCCAGACCAACGGCCCCGTTTTTCGTCTTGCGCACACGCCGCAACGTCATAGAATCAATTTACTGTCTATCCATACAGGCCGATCAGCGTCGGCCCGCTCAACCAGGCAGGAGAAGCATCATGCTGAGCTGGGATGAATTCGATACCGAAGAAGAAACCGTAGCCAAGCCGGCCGCGGCCAAGGCTGCCGCCAACGCCGCCCCGGACAAGCTCGACAACGCCGCCGAGGCCGCCGTGCACGACGCCCGCGCCGTGTCCGCCGACGACTCCGCCGCCGTGGCCCGCGCCAAGGCCGCCCTCGACCAGCTCGACATCGCCGAAGGCCTGGCCGAGCTGGAAGGCGAAGGCGCCCGCGTCACCGTCGACGCCAAGCGCATGATCAACTGCCGCGCCGACCTCAACCAGCTCGTGCCGTTCAAGTACGACTGGGCCTGGCAGAAGTACCTCGACGGCTGCGCCAACCACTGGATGCCGCAAGAGGTCAACATGAACGCGGACATCGCCCTGTGGAAGAGCCAGGACGGCCTGACCGAGGACGAGCGCCGCATCGTCATGCGCAACCTCGGCTTCTTCTCCACCGCCGACTCGCTGGTCGCCAACAACCTGGCGCTGGCCGTGTACCGCCTGATCACCAACCCCGAGTGCCGCCAGTACATCCTGCGCCAGGCCTTCGAGGAAGCGATCCACACCCACGCCTACCAGTACTGCATCGAGTCGCTGGGCATGGATGAAGGCGAAATCTTCAACATGTACCACGAGGTGCCGTCGGTGGCGAAGAAAGCCGCCTGGGGCCTCAAGTACACCCGCGCCATCTCCGATCCCGAGTTCGACACCGGCACCGTCGAGACCGACAAGGAGCTGCTGCGCAACCTGATCGCCTACTACTGCGTGCTGGAAGGCATCTTCTTCTACTGCGGCTTCACCCAGATCCTCTCCATGGGCCGCCGCAACAAGATGACCGGCGTCGCCGAGCAGTTCCAATACATCCTGCGCGACGAATCCATGCATCTGAACTTCGGCATCGACGTGATCAACCAGATCAAGATCGAAAACCCGCACCTGTGGGATGCCGAACTGAAGGACGAAGCCACCCAGATGATCCTGCAGGGCACCCAGCTCGAGATCGAATACGCGCGCGACACCATGCCGCGCGGCGTGCTGGGCATGAACGCGGCGATGATGGAGGACTACCTCAAGTTCATCGCCAACCGCCGCCTGACCCAGATCGGCCTGAAGGAAGAATACCCGGGCACCACCAACCCGTTCCCGTGGATGTCGGAAATCATGGACCTGAAGAAGGAGAAGAACTTCTTCGAGACCCGTGTGACCGAGTATCAGACGGGTGGGGCGCTGGCCTGGGATTGATTCCGGCCTGGACCACAAAGAAGCAATGCGCTTAGCCCGAGACTCTATTTAGGCTAAGCGCAGAAGGACTAAAGCCCCGCCGTGCGCGGGGCTTTATGCAAAGGGAACAAGATAATGCCAGCATTTGTAGAACACAAATTTGAAAAAGCCTTTCTTCTAACAGAAGAAAACCTCAGAAAAATTCACGAATTAGTTCGTACTCGCCTCGAAAAACTGTCGCCCCCACAAAACCCAGAATACAGAGTATATCGAGGAGACTCCTACTCATATACAACAGAAAATATCCAGGACGTTTTAAATGAAGACAACGACGACTGGAGATCAATCACAAGGCTTGAGGTACTCTGCCAAAAAATAGAATCATTCGAACTCAGGCTTGAGTTCTCAAAAAGCGGCGTCGAGCTACTAATCTCAGGCGACGATAGAGATAGCGTGTTTTTACTATTCAGCGACCTTCGTGAATACATGCAAAACGAGGTTTTACTAAAAAGAAAAGCGGCTAGCAATGGCTCACTAATTATATTTATGGTCGCCATCCTAGCAATACTTTCATTCACCATATACAGCTCAACCAACGCAAGCCTAGCAAACAACCCAGAAGAGATTAGCCAGGCATTAACCTCAAGCAGCGAACTGGACAAGCTTGACTTCCTGATAAATGATAGAGCCAGCTCAAGCCCTTCCCTAAAGCGCTCCGGCGGCTTGATAGCAATAATCGCACTAGTGATAATCTCTCTATCCGGAGTCACCGATAAAATAATAGACCTAGCGTTCCCTAAAAACCTTTTCCTCTTTGGAAAAAGAAAAATCTCATTCGAAAGAAACTCGAAATTACTAAACAACATTCTTTGGGTTGTTATTGTAGGATTCCTAGTAAGCATGATAGCCGGCTTAATCCTCTGGAAGATAACAACCTAAGTTGATCGTTCCCACGCTCTGCGTGGGAACGCATCTCTTGACGCTCCGCGTCCACCTGAAGCCCTGCATACACCCCAACCCCGTAGCGACGCAGAGCGTCACGGGCTAGGCTCCCACGCAGAGCGTGGGAGCCATCAGTCAGCCAAGGAGGCATCCCCGCGCAACCCGCCAACCGATTCACGGACGAATCCCATGGGCCGCAGCCGCTACGTCATTACCGTTCCTACGCAACCGCACTTCCTCACCTATACGGTGATGGAGTGGCTACCGCTGTTCAGCCGCCCCGCACTGGTCGACATTTTGCTCGACTGCTGGCGTTATCAGCAGGCTCGTCAGGGACTCAGGCTGTACGGCTACGTGGTGATGGAAAACCACCTCCACTACCTGGCACAGGCACCCGATCTGGCCCGATGCGTCAGCAGCTTCAAGTCCTACAGCGCCCGCCGGATGCTCGATCACCTGGAGCAATGCGGCGCGGAGTCGGCCCTGCAGCGGCTGCGCTTCAGCAAGCGGGCGCACAAACAAGACCGGGAATTCCAGCTCTGGCAGGAAGGCAGCCATGCCGAGCTGGTCTGCAGTGAGGACGTCATGCGCCAGAAACTGGATTACATCCACCAGAATCCGGTGCGGCGCGGTTATGTGGATCAGCCCGAGCACTGGCGCTACTCCAGTGCTCGGGACTATCAGGGACAGCCTGGACTGATCGGTATCGACCGCTGGATCTGAGCTGACGCGGAGCGTCGAGGGATGCGTTCCCACGCAGGAGTGTGGGAACGATCAGTGTGAGGCGGGATTCGGCGCGATCTACCCTGGAGCTGAGCTGACGCAGAGCGTCGGGGGATGCATTCCCACGCAGGAGCGTGGGAACGATCAGGCGCCTGGAAGGGCTCAGCGCTTCACACAGGCAAACAGGGCATTCCCGGAGGTTCCGTTCCAGGGAATCAGCTTCTCGTAATCATGCTCGAGCACATGCACCTCGAAGTACGGTTGCAGCAGCGTCTGCAACTCGTCGAAGCTCACCGCGACCATCGGGTGCTCGTCGTGCCACACCTGAGTCTCGCCCGCCACGCTGCGCTCGATACACAGCTTGAGCGACTGCTGCTCGCCCTGGCCGGGGTAGTTCCAGCCGGAGCTGAAGCTGAACAGGCCGTCCGCGTGCCGTGCGGTGTGGCTCACGAATGAAGCGTTGTCGATCCTGCCCTTGTCGACCGCGTTGAAGCAGAACAGCCCGTTGCTGGCCAGTGCGCGATGCGCGGTGGCGATGCAGGCCTGCAGCCGGTCGAGTCCGCCGCTGTAATGGATCGAGTAGAGGAAGCAGGTGATCAGATCCTGCGGCTCGTCCGCCGTGAAGGCGCACATGTCCTGGCGGGAGAAGTGCGCCTCCGGGCAACGCACCGCGGCGCGGTCCAGCATCGGCTGGTTGATGTCGAGGCCACTGCTCGCATAGCCAGCGTCGATGCAGTGGCGGACATGCGGCCCGGTTCCGCAGGCCAGATCGAGATGCCGGCGCCCGCCATTGCCGAACAACTGCTGCAATCGGTGAGCGCAGTGGCTTTGCGCCAGGTAGTCGATATCGGCGCACATCAGGTCGTAATAACCGGACAAGTCGTTATAGAGGATATTGCCGGACATGATGGCCTGATGTTCCAAGCGGAGCGTGGGGGCGCGCATCATAGCCCAACCCGGGCATGGGGACATTGGAAGCACGCCCGGCGGCCAGAGAGCGGCGAAGCAGGCGGAGTCCTGAAGATCTTCGCTGGAAGATCGCTGCGCGGATCTTCCACCCTACGGAATAGGCCCGGCGAGCTACGGCGACCTGTTCAGACGCAATTGCCGGCGCAGCCGCCGCGGGCGCAGGCCGGGGCTTCGGGGTTCTTCAGGGCGCGGCTGTTGACCACGGCGGAGGTGCCGAGCAGTTTGGTCACCGGGGCGTCGTCGGGGATCGCCGGGTCTTCGGCCAGGGTGCAGGCGGCGCGCAGTTCGCCCCAGGTCTTCGGGCTCAGGGCCATCGGATGGTGAACTTCGTACACCTGGCCGTTGGCTTCGCAGCGGTAGTCGTAGGTCGGCATGGTGGTTCCTCTCGCGGTGGTTGCGGGTGCCGACGATAATCTACCGTTTCCAGCCGAATCGGAAAGGGGGCAGAGCGCACGCCTGGTGCCGTCCTGACGTGCAGGGACGGCCCGCGCACCGAATGCGACTGCTTGCCAACGCCCGGAACTTGCCCTATCCACAATGGTCTCTGCTGCCTCGCCGACAAGGCGGCATACCCCAACGGACGGCCCACAAGGCCTCTCAGCAAGGATTCCCCATGAAGCATCGCAAACTCCCCCTTATCGCCCTCGCCTGCACCCTGCCCCTCGCGGCCTGCGCCGCCACGCCCGAGGCGCTCAAGCCCTATCCGGCGGCGGCCGCAGGCTTCCAGCGCCATGTGATCGACCTGCCGGCCCGGCCGAACGAGGCCGACCACAAGGTTGAGCTGATCGCCGGCAAGACCATGGAGGTGGACTGCAACCTGCGCCGCCTGGGTGGGCAGTGGCAGGAGAAAACCGTGGAAGGCTGGGGCTATGGCTACTACCAACTGGAGAAGGTTGGCCCGGCGATCAGCACCCTGATGGCCTGCCCCGACAGCAGCCGCAAACAGGCCTTCGTGCCGGTGGGCGGCGAGCCCATGCTGGTGCGCTACAACAGCAAGCTGCCGCTGGTGATCTACGCTCCGGCCGACGTGGAGGTGCGCTACCGCATCTGGTCGGCCGCGGAAAACAGCAGTCCCGCCCCGCAGCAGTAAGCGCCTGCGAGTCCTGCCCGTTCCCAGGCGTTGCCGGGTACGGGTGGGATCTGGCCTGCGAGGTCATTTGAAGCACCTCGGTGGAAAATCGCTGTGCGAGTTTTCAACCCCACGCCAGTCGGGATGACGGGGGGTAGTCCTCAGTGAAGACTGGAGCTTAACTTCAAGTAGGCATGCTGGTACCTATTTAAGCTTGGCAAGTTCCTTTGCCGCTCTTGGGTCAGAAGATCTTCGGAACCAGTATTTCGCCAATTCGATATCTACGGGTATCCCCTCACCCTTCAGGTATGACCATCCTAGCCAGTACAGCGCATTTTTATTCCCATTCAGCGCGGCCTTGTTGTACCAGTAAAAGGCAGTTGCGTATTTAGGCGTCTTGAGTACTTCCCCCCTACCGTAGGCGTGGGCCAACAGCAGTTGCGCCTCCGTACTGCCTCGCTCGGCGGCTCTTTGCATCCAGTAGACGTATTGTTTGCCGTCTGTAAGTCGATAGAATTCGGCCAGAGCCATCTGCGCCTGGATATGCCCCCTGTCGGCGGCTTGTTCAAGCCAATGGACCGCCTTGGCACTTGATCTTTCGGAGCCATTACGTCCTTCCAGGTAGTCGAGCCCCCGTTGATACATACTCTCGGACTCGGCTTGCTCGATCTTCGCGGCCAGCAGTGCGTCGGCATGCAGTTCAGACTCTTTATTGAGGCCGTTGCAGCCGCTCAGAAATACCAGACACGTGCAAGTAAGTGCTGCGCCGATAACTTTTGAATAGTGTTTCATTGTCATCCTCTGGCCGTTTCAGGCATCCGCGGGATGCACTCAGCAGCCGCTTCCCGCAACAGGCTAGTCCAAAGTCCTGCCCTTGTGCGTTGCTGCCGTGTTACCAGCTCAACGCTGGGTATCGAGAGCGGTAGGTTGCCAGGGAGGATCGCCGCACTTGCGGCCAGCCCCTCCAGAAGCCCTTGGCAAAGCTGTCAGTCGCACCCGCTACGCTGACGTAGCGTTTACCGTCCAGCATGTTGCGGCGGATCGCACCGGCCCCGCGGGATTGGGTGGGCGATGAGGGCGCGGCCAAACGGGGGTTGGGGGGGAGAATGAAGCCGACCGGCGGATGACGTTGGGTGGACTACGGCGCAGCCTTGTCCACCGGTCGCACCTGGAGGTGCAGGGCAGAAAACCGCTGCGGGGTACTTCCACCCTGGGGGGAGGAACCCTGGCGGCAGGACTCCCTGTCGCCACGGATGCTGGTCTCACCCCTGTTTCAGGGCCACCAGCGCGAAGCCGCAGACGATGCCGGCCAGAGCGATCAGCCAGCCGATCCGGTAGCCACGGTTCTTGTTCGCCTGGCGAACGGGGTCCACGGGTTTCTTCTTTCTCACAAGTCCACCTGCCTCTCGCTGAAAACAAGGCGCATGAGCCGGCAACCGGCCTGCGCGAGGCCGTCTTTGTAGGGGGGATGAGCCTGCTTGTCCAGCCCGGCGAGGCGCATATCCGCCCGGCTGCATTATGATTGCCCGCCTCCCTCCGCACAGGATCGCCCCCATGGCCAAATGGCTGGTGAAAACCGAACCCGCCGAATGCGGCATCGACGACTTCGCCAAGGCTCCGCAAACGCCGATCCGCTGGGACGGGGTGCGCAACTACCAGGCACGCAACTTCCTCAAGGCGATGGCCGAGGGCGACGAGGTGTTCGTCTACCACGCGAGCTGCAAGGACATCGGCATCGCCGGCGTGGTGCGGGTGGCGCGCACGGCCTATACCGACCCGACCCAGTTCGATCCCGAGTCGCCCTACTTCGACGCCAAGAGTTCGTCGGACAAGCCGCGCTGGCAGGCGGTGGACATGGTCTTCGAGCGCAAGCTGGCGCGGCTGATTTCCCTGGACCGGCTCAAGACCCTGCCCGGCCTGGACAACCTGCCGCTGGTGCAGCGCGGCAGCCGGCTGTCGGTGATGCCGGTCGGCGAGGAGGAGTGGCGGATCATTCTGGGCGAGCGGCAGTAGGCGGGACGGCTCCGCTTCCCGGCAGAAGCGCGGGCACGCTCGGAAAGCCAGAAAGCACAAGGGGGAGCCATTGGCTCCCCCTTCGAATAGGTCATGCTTTGTTCTTGTTGTGCTGACGGGTTTGTTGTTGTTTTTGGCAACCCGCCCGGACCAGAGTCCGGTAGTAGTCCCAAGTCGGGACCAGAAGAACAAACGTATTCCTTTGGACGCTGATATTGCCACCACCCTTGCGGGTCCAACCGGTTCTGGAGCTGCCTCGGGGCAGTTTTGTTGTTCTCGGTCCGGTCGAGGGAGAACCCCATCGGGCAACTCCTCTCCAAAAGAATCTGCTTGCTACGCCCCCACCCTGTTGTTTTTGTTGTGTTGGAGTCGTTACGTCTTGTTTTTGTTGTGTTGGTTCAGCGTTATTGTTCTTGTTGTTCGAATGCTAAAGCAGGTGCCGTGCCAACTTTTGAAAATCCTTTAAATTCAATGACTTAGACATTTTCACCATGACGGAGCGAGCGGAAAAAACCGGGAATCCGTTACCCGCGACCCCAGCCGGCGTTACGCCGCAGCGAAGCGGTAACACCTCCCGCCACCGCAGCCCCAACCCGTTACCCGGGTGAGCGGCTGCGGCGGGCCCGCTTCACGGCGCCCCGAACAGCGCCGTCCAGTAGATCCCCGCATCGCTCTTCGGGTCGGCCGCGTAGGCCGCGCCCAGCTCGCGAAATTGCGGATTGATCTTGCCCAACGCTCTTGAGCACCGCTCGAGCAGTTAGCCAGGCCTCGAGCCACCAGCTTCCAGGGCGGTACGAGCAAACTCGACGAAAGCGCGGAGGGCAGCCGGTACATGGCGACGGCTGGGGTAGTAGAGGAAAAGGCCCGGGTAGTCTGGGCACCAGTCCGCCAGCACCTGGATCAAGCGACCGTCGGCCAGCGACTCTCTGACCATCGCCTCAAATACATAGGCGAGCCCGACACCCTGCTCCGCCGGTGCGACCATCAGGCCAACGTCGCTCAGGGTGAGCGGGCCGTCCACCTCGACCTCCAGCTTGATGCCGCCTCGCTCGAGCTCCCACTGGTAGAGGCTGCCACTGGGAAAGCGATGCCTGATGCATGGCAGCCCCTGCAGGTCCTGAGGTGTCTGCGGTACGGGGTATCTCTCGAACAGCGCCGGCGCGCCTACCACCACCGAGCGCATGCGAGGGCCGATGGGCAGCGACACCATGTCCATCTCCAGGCGGTCGCCGAAGCGCACGCCGGCGTCGAAGCCGGCGGCCACCACGTCCACCAGTGCATCGTCCGAGACGATCTCCAGACGCACGTCCGGATAGGCGGCGAGGAAGCGACTCGCCAGCGGCAGCAGCAACAGTTGGACAGCCGGACGGCCGGCATTGATGCGCAGCGTGCCCGAAGGCTTGTCGCGGAAGCTGTTGAGGTCTTCCAGAGCATCGTAGATGTCGCGAAATGCCGGCTTGACTCGCACATAGAGATGTTCGCCCGCCTCGGTGAGGGCCACGCTGCGGGTGGTGCGGTTGAATAGGCGCACGCCCAGGCGCTCTTCTAGTCCACGCAGCGCATGGCTGAGGGCCGACGGTGACAGGCCGAGCTCGACCGCCGCGCGGCTGAAGCTGAGGTGCTGCGCGATAGCGAGGAAGATTGCCAGATCGGCGGCGGAGACGGGTTTCATTTGTGATTCCAGCTCAAAAGCCCATGCCATTCTTTTGGGATTATCACATGAGTAATCCAGCCCTAGAGTTACATCAACGGCCTCGCAAGCGGCGGGACCGAAGACACGAGGATTCAAACATGCGCACTTGGCTGATTACCGGGGCTTCGCGTGGTTTCGGCGCCCTGATCGCGGAACAGGCCCTGCAAGCCGGCGATGCCGTCATCGCCACCGCCCGCAAGCCCGCCGACGTGATCGCCCGGCTGGGCGACCATCCCAACCTGCTGGCCGTCCGGCTGGACGTGACCCAGGAGAGCGAGGCCCATCAGGCCGTCGCCGCGGGCGTGGAGCGCTTCGGCCGCATCGACGTGCTGCTCAACAACGCCGGTTACGGCGTACTGGGCGCGGTGGAGGAAACCAGCGCAGGTGAGGTCGAACGGCTGTATGCCACCAACGTTTTCGGTCTGCTCAATGTGACCCGCGCCGTGCTACCGCACATGCGCCAGCAGCGTTCCGGCCACGTCATCAACATCTCGTCTCTGGGCGGCTACCAGGCCTATATGGGCTGGGGCGTGTACGGCTCCACCAAGTTCGCGGTGGAGGGCATCACCGAAGCCCTGCAGCAGGAGGTCGCGCCGCTTGGCATCAGCGTCACGGTGGTCGAGCCTGGCTTCTTCCGTACTGACTTCCTTGACGAGCAGTCGCTGGTTAAGACCGCTCTGGAGCTGCCGGACTACGAGGAAACCGTCGGCGCCATGCGGCGCTTCGCCCACTCGGCCAACCACGCCCAGCCTGGGGATCCAGCCAAGCTAGCGGTTGCCATCCTCGCCCTGGCAGATGCTGAGCAGCCACCGCTGCGCCTGCCGCTGGGCAGTGACGCAGTAGCACGGATCGAGGAAAAGAATGCGCAGGTCGCCGCCGAGCTGGCCGTCTGGAAGGCACTATCGCGGTCCACTGATTACTCTGGCGAGTAGCCCTGGCATCCCTGGTGGAAAACCGCTGCGCGGTTTTCCACCATTCCCCCAGATCACGGCGCCCCGAACAGCGCCGTCCAGTAGATCCCCGCATCGCTCTTCGGGTCGGCCGCGTAGGCCGCGCCCAGCTCGCGGAATTGCGGGTTCATCAGGTTGGCGCAGTGGCCGGGGCTGGCCAGCCAGCCGTCGACCACCTTGCGCGCGCTGTCCTGCGCGGCGGCGATGTTCTCGCCGATCTGCCCGCCGCTGTAGCCGGCCAGCTCCGCCCGGTCGCCCGGGGTGCGGCCGTCGCGGTCCCGGTGGTCGAAGAAGTTGCCGTTGGCCATGGCCCGACTGTGCGTCTCGGCCACCGTCCCCAGCACGGCGTTCCAGGCCAGCGGCGCCGCCGCGGCGAAGGCCTGGCCGCCGCACTGGCGCGCCTGCGCGCGGGCGGCATTGATCCCCTCGAGCAGCTTCTGCCCTTCCGCCTGCCAGTCGCCCATGCGCCCGGCCAGCAGCGGTCGCGCCAGCACGATGCGCCAGTCGCGCCCCGCGCGACTGACACCGATATCGACGAACTGCGGGTCCAGCAATACCTGGCAGTAGTTCGCCTGCAGCGTGGTCATGGCCGCCTGCGCGTCGCGCGGGCCGGACAGGCTGATCGCCTGGGCGCTGACCATCTGGTAGTCCGTGCGGGTCAGCGCCTGCCGCAAGTCCCCGACCGCGCCGGCCGGCAGGATCAGCCGCGGATCGGCCGCCAGCGGCGGCAGCTCGCCCAGCGCCTGGCCGGTGCAGCGCTGCACCTGGCTGCGGTAGCCGTTGATCGACTCCAGCAACTGCGTCTCTTCGCTCGCCCCGGCAGCGGCGGCAAACACCCAACCCAGCGACAGCGCGGCAAACCGCGCCATGAATGAAGCGCTACGCATGGCAACCTCCTTGATCTGACTGCGCCCATGATGCGCGATTGCAGGGCTTTTGCGCACACCCGGCAGCCGCCGGTACGATCGGACAAGGCTGCGCCACCGCCCGCCCCACACAAGGCCGGCGCCCCCGCGCGTCACGCGGATGCTCCAAATGCGTTGCGGGCGGCTAAAATGGCCGCCTGTTTCGTACCGGTCATGAGCCCGCCCATGTCATTACCCAAGCACCACCTGGAACTGCTGAGCCCCGCGCGGGATGTGTCGATCGCCAAGGAGGCCATTCTGCATGGCGCCGATGCCGTGTATATCGGCGGCCCCAGCTTCGGTGCGCGGCACAACGCCGGCAACAGCGTGGCGGAGATTGCCAGCCTGGTGGAATTTGCCCACCTGTTCCACGCCAAGGTGTTCGTCACCATCAACACCATCCTGCATGACGACGAGCTGGAGCCCGCCCGGCAGCTGATCTGGCAGCTCTACGAGGCCGGCGCCGATGCGCTGATCGTGCAGGACATGGGCATCCTCGAGATGGACATTCCGCCGATCGAGCTGCATGCCAGTACCCAGACCGATATCCGCACCCTGGAAAAGGCCAGATTCCTCTCCGACGCCGGCTTTTCCCAGCTGGTGCTGGCGCGCGAACTCAACCTGCAGGAGATCCGCGCGATCAGCGCGCAGGTCGACGCGACCATCGAGTTCTTCATCCACGGCGCGCTGTGCGTGGCGTTTTCCGGACAGTGCAACATCTCCCATGCGCAGACCGGGCGCAGCGCCAACCGCGGCGACTGCTCGCAGGCCTGCCGCCTGCCGTACACCCTGAAGGACGATCAGGGCCGCGTGGTCGCCTACGACAAGCACCTGCTGTCGATGAAGGACAACAACCAGACCGACAACCTGCGGGCGCTGGTGGATGCCGGCGCGCGCTCGTTCAAGATCGAAGGCCGCTACAAGGATGTGAGCTACGTGAAGAACATCACCGCGCACTACCGCCAGCAGCTGGACCAGATCCTCACCGAGCGTCCCGAGCTGGCCCGCGCCTCCAGCGGCTTCACCGAGCACTTCTTCGTGCCCAACACGGAAAAGACCTTCCACCGCGGCAGCACCGACTACTTCGTCAGCGAGCGCAAGATCGACATCGGCGCCTTCGAGTCGCCGAAGTTCATCGGCCTGCCGGTGGGCGAGATCATCAAGGTCGGCAAGCACGACTTCACCGCCAACACCAGCGAACCGCTCAGCAACGGCGATGGCCTGAACGTGCTGGTCAAGCGCGAGGTGGTGGGTTTTCGCGCCAACACGGTCGAGCCGCTCGGCCAGTTCGAGGAGGACGGCCAGCCCCGCTGGCAGTACCGCATCGTGCCCAACGAGATGCCGGCGGAGCTGAAGCAGCTGCGCCCGCAGCACGTGCTGAACCGTAACCTCGACCACAACTGGCAGCAGGCGCTGCTGAAGACTTCCGCCGAGCGCCGCGTGGCGGTCAGCTGGCAGGCCCGGCTGAGCGCGCAGCAGCTCACCCTCAGCGTGACCAGCGAGGAAGGGATCAGCGCCTCGGCCAGCCTGGCCGGGCCGTTCGGGCTGGCGAAAAACCCCGAGCAGGCCCACGAGCAGCTGCGCGATACCCTGAGCAAGCTGGGCACCACCATCTACCATGCGCAAGACGTGCAGATCGACGCGCCGCAGGCCTTTTTCGTGCCCAACTCGCAGCTCAAGGCCCTGCGCCGCGAGGCCATCGAGGCGCTGACCGCCGCGCGCATCGCCGCCCACCCGCGCGGCGCTCGCAAGCCGGTCAGCGTGCCGCCTCCGGTGTATCCGGAGTCGCACCTGACCTTCCTGGCCAACGTGTACAACGAGAAGGCCCGCGCCTTCTATCACCGCTTCGGCGTGCAGCTGATCGATGCGGCCTACGAGGCCCACGAGGAAAGCGGCGAAGTGCCGGTGATGATCACCAAGCACTGCCTGCGTTTCTCCTTCAACCTGTGCCCCAAGCAGGCCAAGGGCGTCACCGGCGTGCGCACCAAGGTCGCGCCGATGCAGCTGGTGCATCAGGACGAGGTGCTGACCCTGACCTTCGACTGCAAGCCGTGCGAGATGCACATCATCGGCAAGATGAAAGGCCACATCCTCAACCTGCCGCAACCCGGCAGCGCCGAGAGCATCGTCGGTCACATCAGCCCCGAGGATCTGCTGAAGACCATCAAGAGCAGGCACTGAGGCCAGCTCGCCTGCCCCGCCCTGCCGCAGGCGGGACAGGCGCCGTTCACCGTGTTCAAGGCGCCATGCCAGCGAGGATTCTCCAGGGGAAACTCTTGCGCAGGGTAGAAACGCTCAGGGCCTCGCCGGCCAGGCCCGCCTGGCGGCAAGCCGCCCGCCAGCGCTTCCGTGCATAAAATCGGCCAATCGCCTAAGATATCGGCAATCTCACCAAGAAAAGATGCCATGCCCTCCGAAGAAATCGCTCACGACCCCAAGAACGCCCTCAAGCACCAAGTGAGCGATGGCTGCGCCTGCGCCATGTGCGGCGCCACTGACCGCCCCCTCGCCTTTCATGTTCTCGAACGCGCCTATCCGAAGGACGACACCCCGGCCAAGGGCTTCCTGGTCATGTCCATGACGGTCGACGCCCTGCGCGGGGTATTCCCGCTCTGCGACCAGTGCGCACCGGCCTGCTCGCTGTGCCGCCTGCCGGTCGAGACCGACCAGGTCCGCGCCTTCAAGCGCTCCGTGGGCGCCGACAACGGCAAGGGCGTATGCCCGCAGCACAAGGGTATCGGCGGGCGCCTCAAGGCGATCATCAAGCGCACCCTCAGCATCGGCTGAGTCCCGGCCTGCCACTCCCGAGACACCGCCAGCCAGTAGCGGGCGCCGCGGCCAGAGGTCAGCGCCCCCTCCCGGCGCTTGAATCGTCCGCGGATTCCGGTAGGCTCAGGAGCTTCTTTGAAAGGAGTATCCCCATGGCCAAAAAAGCCACCGCCCGTCACATCCTGGTCGCCAGCGAAGCCAAGTGCCTGGAGCTGAAAGCCGCCATCGAAGCCGGTGCCGACTTCGCCCAGGTTGCCAAGGAAAATTCGACCTGCCCGTCCAGCCGCCAGGGTGGCGACCTCGGCTCGTTCGGCCCGGGCCAGATGGTCAAGGAATTCGACACCGTGGTGTTCAGCGCCCCGATCAATGTCGTGCAGGGCCCGGTGAAGACCCAGTTCGGCTACCACCTGCTGGAAGTCACCAGCCGCCAGGACTGATGGCGCGCGCCCCAGGGCGCCGCACATAAAAAAGAGGGGCTGCCACTGGCAGCCCCTCTTTTCGTTTGCCCCGCAAGGCCCGGCAGGACGAAGCCTAGACCCGCAACTGCCGGCTGATCAGCTCCACGCTGGCGGCCAGGCGCTCCTGCACGGCGCGCAGTTGCTCGCCCTGCTCGAGCAGCGGAACACACAGATTCAGCGCGGTGAGCACCAGCAGTTCCTGGCTGCCCGCAGCCGGGAAGCGCTGCTGGTTCTCGTTGACGCGCTGCTGCAGCAAGGCCGCGGCCTGTTGCAGCACGGCCTCTTCGCTGGCGGAGGCGCGGACCGAGTAATCGCGCCCGAGGATCTTCAGGACACGGACGCCAGTCTCCTTCATGCGGCGCTACTGACACCGGCACGCTGCACCAGCGCCTGCAGGCGGGCCAGGGTGGCGCTCTGCTGTTCTTCCTGCTCGAGGGCGGCCATCTGCAGGCTGTCGTTCTCGTCACGGGCCTGACGCAGCTGTTGCTCGAGCTGTGCGCAGTTGGCGGCCAGGGTCTGGTTCTGTTGCAGCAGCTCGGCTACCAGGCTTTCCAGTTGCGCGAGGGTTGTTTCTAGCATGGTAATTGTCCGGAGTTCGTGAAAGATGGCGGAAGGATAAAGAAAAGCAGGCGCCCCTACAACCGCGCTACCCGCAGCGTTGGTATTGACGCCAATCCGCACCGGCCGCGACGGCCCCACGCGGCGGCGCAGGAGCCATCGGGGCTTGCCGCGACTACTTGACCAGCGTTACCGGCACCGCCACCTCATGCACCACCTGGGTGGCAACCGAGCCCAGCACCAGGTTCTTGAGGCTGCCCATGCCGCGGGTGCCCATGACCACGGCATCGCAGGCGTATTCCTTGACCACGCGAGCGATCTCCGGCGCCACCATGCCCGTCGCCACATGGGTTTCATGGCTGACATTGGCGGCGCCGAGCAGGGCCGTCGCTTCGGCATTGATCTCGGCGGCGTGCTGCAGGGCACCGGCATGCAGCTGATCCAGCAAATCCGGGGTCACGTATTCGCCATAGAGCACCGGCTCGGTCTGGACATTCAGCACATGCACCTTGATCTGCGCAAAGTCCTTGGATAAATCGATCAGATACTGGATGGCACGTTTGGCACTTGCCGAACCGTCGAAGGGAATCAATACCGTATGCATGACGACTCCTGAACCGTGCAAGGAATGAGTCATTAACTGTAACCAGTCTGTGCGTCGCTGCCAGCCTTTTCGTGCCGGCTGGGCCCTGCCCAGGCGCTCGCCTGGCCGCGCCGGCGCACGTGCCGCAGACCGCCTGCCGATTCCGCCGGCGGAAAATTTTGCTTGTCCGACCACACCCGCGAGCCGCTAGAATCGCCCTCCCGTTCCCGGGCCGGCCCGGGACTCAACCGTCACAGCGGAGAACCGATATGGGCGCCCAGTGGAAAGCCAAACCGAAAGAAGCCGCCGCCAACGCCAGGGGCAAGATCTTCGGCAAGCTGGTGAAGGAAATCATGATTGCCGCGCGCAACGGCGCCGACCCGGACATGAACCCCAAGCTGCGTCTGGCCGTACACCAGGCCAAGAAGGCGTCGATGCCCAAGGAGACCCTGGAGCGCGCGATCAAGAAGGGCGCTGGGTTGTCCGGTGAGATCGTCCACTACGAGCGCACCCTGTACGAAGGCTTCGCCCCGCATCAGGTGCCGGTGATCGTCGAGTGCCTGACCGACAACGTGAACCGCACCGTGGCGGAAATCCGCGTGCTGTTCCGCAAGGGCCAGATGGGCACCTCCGGCTCGGTGAGCTGGGACTTCGACCACTTGGGCATGATCGAAGCGACACCGGAAGGCGACGCCGATCCGGAACTGGCCGCCATCGAGGCCGGCGCCCAGGACTTCGAGCCGGCCGAGGAAGGCGCCACCCTGTTCTATACCGACCCGACCGACCTGGACGCGGTGTGCAAGGCGCTGCCGGAATTCGGCTTCACCGTGCAATCGGCCCAGCTCGGCTACAAGGCGAAGAACCCGGTCAGCCTGTCGGGCAGCGACCTCGAGGAAGTCGAAGCCTTCCTCGAAGCCCTCGACAACCACGACGACGTGCAGAACGTCTACGTCGGCCTCGCCGGCTGAGTTCCCCCTCCGGCCGACACCACACCGTAGATCGCCGCGGGCACGGTGTCGGCCAAGGTCAGACGGTCAGACGGTCAGACGGTCAGACGGTCAGACGAAGTCTTCGTCATCGCCACCGAAGAAGCCGCCTTCATCGCCGCCACCGAAGAAGCCGTTGTCGGCATAGTTCTCTTCCGCGGCGACCGGCTCTTCCATCGCAGCGGGCTGTTCTGCCGGCTCGGCGGGCGCCTGCTCGGCGACCTTCTCCGCTTCGTCACCCTGGAACATGTCCATCAGCATATTGCCCAGCACCATGCCGCCGGCCACGCCGGCAGCGGTCTGCAGCGCGCCGGAGAGGAAGCCGCCGCCCTGCTGGGGTTGGGCGCCGCGCTGGCCGAAACCCGGCTGCTGACCGAAACGTGCCGGCTGGCCGAAGCTGTTGCGGTTGCCGGCCGCCGGTTCTTGCCAGCCCGACTTCGCCGGCTGCGCGGCCACCGAAGCACTGGCGGGCTGCTGCGCCTGCGGCTGCGACTGGCTGCGACCGCCGCCGAACAGGCTGGACAGGAAGCCGCCGCTGCTCTGCTGCGGGGCGCTGCTCTGGCTGCGCTTGAGCGTTTCGATCTGCGCTTCCAGCTCCTTGACGCGGCCATCCAGCTGCTGGATGGCATTTTCCTGCACGACGATGGCCTGAGCCATGTAGTAGGGCGCCGCCGGCTGGCGGGCGAGGTGCTCGTTGATCAGCGCTTCGGCCTCGGCCTCGCGCGGCGCGGCCTGGCTTTCGGCGTCGCGCAGGCGGGAAAACAGGCCATCGATCAAACTCTTCTCTTCAGCGTGCATGCTTGTCTCTATTCCGTGGATTACCGCAAGGATGGCCATCTTCGGAACCCGCCTGGGCAATGTCAAAATCCAGCTATTGCAAGAGTTGTCCTGCCACCACCGGCTGGCTGGCGAACACCCTGGCGGCCCACTGCCCGGGCCTTGCCGTGCATTCGCCACATGACCAAAGGTCATGCGCCTGGGCGCCTCCCAGCCTGGCGAACCGTCCGTCGCCGAGGCGGCCATTCGCGATCTTCCGCCGCAAGGTGTTACTCGGAAGCGGCAAAACCTCATATAATCTCCGGCTTTCTTCCTGCCAGAACATGAGGATCATTCATGAGCACTCTGCCGCCCTGCCCCAAATGCGGTTCCGAATACACCTACGAAGATGGCCCGTCGCTGATCTGCCCGGAGTGCGCCCATGAGTGGTCCGCCCTCGCTGCCGAGACGCCGACCGAAGGCGACAAGGTGATCCGCGACTCGGTCGGCAACGTCCTGCAGGATGGCGACACCGTTTCCGTGATCAAGGACCTCAAGGTCAAGGGCTCGTCGCTGGTGGTCAAGGTCGGCACCAAGGTCAAGGGCATCCGCCTGTGCGACGGCGACCATGACATCGACTGCAAGATCGACGGCATCGGCGCGATGAAGCTGAAGTCCGAGTTCGTCAAGAAGGTCTGAGCCCGAGCGCTCCCGCCACCGCGGCGGGAGCGCGACGCGCAGACCGGCGCCGCTGACACACGCGTGACACTGGAATGGGTTTTGCTGGGCTAACGCCATTCCCGGTCCAACCGCAGGGTCACGCCATGTTCCTTCGCGCGCGCAAGTCGCCGCCCATCAACCTCGCCCTGCAGGGCGGCGGTGCGCATGGGGCCTTTACCTGGGGCGTGCTGGATGCCCTGCTCGAGGACGGCCGAGTCGACTTCGAGGGCATCAGCGGCACCAGCGCTGGAGCGATGAACGCCGTGGTGCTCGCCCATGGCCTGCTGCAGGGCGGCCGCGAAGGGGCGCGCCAGGCACTGGCGCGCTTCTGGGAGGCGGTGGCGCACAGCGCGCCGCTGATCAGCGCGGGCGCCGACATCGAGAGCGGCAGCCTGTCGCCCAGCGCCAAGATGATGCTGTACTGGATCCAGCAACTGTCGCCGCAGCAGTTCAACCCGCTCGACATCAATCCGCTGCGCGACATCGTCAGCACGCAGATCGACTTCGAACGCCTGCGCGCCAGTCCGCTGCGCCTGTTCATCGCCGCCACCAACGCCAACAGCGGCCGGCTGCGCCTGTTCCGCACCGCCGAGCTGAGCGTGGCGAGCGTGCTGGCCTCGGCCTGCCTGCCCAGCCTGCACCACGCCATCGAGATCGACGGCGAGCCCTACTGGGATGGCGCTTTCGCCGCCAACCCGGCGATCTTCCCGCTGCTCTACGACTGCAGCAGTGCCGACATCCTGCTGGTGCTGCTCAGCCCGCCGGTGCAGGGGGCGACCCCGCACAGTCCCGAGGAGATCCGCCGCCGCTCGCAGGACCTGGCGTTCCAGTCCACCTTCCTGCGCGAGATGCGCAGCATCGCCCGCGCCCGGGAGTTCGTCGGGCGCTCGCTGCTGCCGCTCGGGCGCCTGGAGCGCCGCCTGATGCGGACCAACCTCCACCTGATCGCCATGGGCGAGCTGACCCGGCGGCTGGCCAGCGAGTCCAAGCTGACCACCAGCCTGCCCTTCCTGGAGATGCTGCGCGACCAGGGCCGGGCGTGCACCCGCGACTGGCTCGCCGCCCACCACCAGGATCTCGGCCGGCGCTCGACGGTGAATATCGGCGACCTGTTCTGATTTTCGTCGCCCGGCACGCGCCCTCGGGCGGCAACGCCTGCCGTGTGCGGCTATCCTCCCTTGCGCCACTCACTCGATAGAGGAATTCCCATGGGACTGTTCAGCAAGATCCTGGCCAAGCTCGGCTTCGGCGAAGAGGCGCAGGCCGCGCCGGTGGAGCCATCAAGCCCGCCGACCGCCACGCCCGCCACCCCGACGCCGGCAGCACCCGCGGGCATGGCCCTGGTCGACGTGGTCGCCAAACTGGAAGGGCTGGCCGCCGCCAATCCGGAAAAGCTCAACTGGAAAGTCTCGATCGTCGACCTGCTCAAGCTGCTCGGCATGGACAGCAGCCTGACCGCCCGCAAGGAGCTCGCCAGCGAGCTGGGCTGCCCGCCGGAGAAGATGGCGGACTCGGCGCAGATGAACATGTGGCTGCACAAGACCGTGCTGCAGAAACTGGCGGACAACGGCGGCAACGTGCCGGCCGAGCTGCTCGACTGAACCCCAGCGCTAGGCGCGATCAGCCGCATGCACGAAACACGCGACATCCACTGCGAGCTGCTCGCGCCGCTGCTGCAGCCCCTGCTGGGCAAGTTCTACCGCGCCCATCGCTCGCCGATGCGTGCTCCCAGCGGAGCGCAGACCTGGGTGGCGCGGCGGCAGGAAATCCTCGCCGCCCTCAACCTGACCCCGCTGGACCACGGCCACTGGCTGACCGGCCTGCTGGTGGCGCCCACCGCACGCAGCCAGGGCCTGGCCAGCCAGCTGATCGAACATGCCCTGGCGCGAACCGCGGGGCCGGTGTGGCTGTTCTGCCACCCGGACCTGGTCGGCTTCTATCGACGCCTGGGCTTCGAACCGGCCACCCAGCTGCCGCCAGCGCTGGCCGAGCGCCTGGCGCGCTACCAGCGCAGCAAGGCCTTGCTGGCCCTGGCCCGCGGATCAGGCGCCCACGGCGAGGCGTGATGCGCGCAGCCGCCAGCCGGGAGAGGGACACAACAGGGCAGGAAGGCAATCGGGAGGGCGCGAGAAGCGCAAACCTGCCGCCCGCAGCCGGACAGCAGGTCGGGGGACTTCAGACTTCCAGGGCGTCGCCGACATCCACCAGCTTGCGGCGGGCCAGGGCGAGGTTGGCCTTGGTCTTGTCCAGCACGTAGTAGGCGAACAGGTCGCTGGACTTGGCCAGCGGGCGGATCAGGTGGTACTGCTTGCCGAGGGTGATCAGGATGTCCTCGATGGCGTCGTCCAGACCGAGCATCTGGATGGTCTTGACCTTGCTGCGCATCACCTCGGTGTTGCCGCCAGCGGCCAGCTCCAGGTCGATGCCGCCGCCCGCCGAGCCCAGCAGCATGCCGGTGCCGTAGTCGACCACGGCGCAGGCCAGGGCGCCGTCGACGGTCATGAGTTGATCCAGGCTGTCTTTGATAGCTGTCATTGCTTTACTCACAGGTTGCTGGCCGGGCGGTCGCCCAGCGCGTTCAGGGATTCGCTCAGCCGCTTGGCGGCATGCTTGACGGCCCACTGGGCATAGCCGTAGTTGGTTTCCTCATCCGTCACCACCAGGAGGACCATGGGGGTGACGCTGTTGGGGATCTGCCGGCACAACACCAGCCCCTGCGCGGCCTCGATCACCGTGCCCTCCAGCCCCGACAGGGCCAGTTCCTGGACGATGCGCAGGCTGAGCGCACTCAGCGCCGCGCCCATCGCGGTGATGCGCCGGCTGTCCTGCGCCTCCAGATTGAGGCTGGCCAGCGGGAAGCCGTCGCTCGAAGCGACGATGGCCACGCGCACGCCCTGGGTGGTGGCCGCCAGTTCGGCCAACTGCTGCTGGCAGAGGCTCTTCAGTTGCGGCTGCTTGGCTTCGGTTGCGTCAACGGGGAGGCTCATAGTCAGGTCCACGCATTCATTTCGGCATTGGCAATCAGGGTTTCGATGAGCAACAGCACATCGGTCTTGCGCCGCACATCGGCGGCGAACACCGGCAGCGCCATCTGGCGCGCGCCCAGGGCTTCGCGGTACGGCTGCAGGGCATGGCCTGGCGCAGCACCGGCACGGCCGACCGCCACCACCAGCGCGCCGCGCTCGCTGAGTTCAGGGAAGGCATCGAGGTAGTCGAGCAGGTCCTGTCGCGCCTGCGGCCGCTCGTGGTTGAGCAGCAGCACCGCGCCCAGCGCCCCCTCGGCGAGGATCGACCACATGAAGTCGAAACGCTCCTGGCCGGGAATGCCGTAGAGGACCACCATGTCGTCCTCCAGCTGGATCTCGCCATAGTCCATGGCCACCGTGGTGGTCGGCTTGTCGCACTGGGCGGTGTCGGTGTTGAGCACATCGGTGGCGATCGGCGCCACATCGCTGACCGCCGCGATGGCGGTGGTCTTGCCGGCCCCCATGGGACCGATGAACAGGATCTTGGCCGGCACTAGCGGCTCCCTCCAAAGCTGATTCCCAGGCGCTCGCGCAGACGCTGAAGCAGACCACCGCTGGGCGCTGCAGGGCTGCTCGACTGCGGCGCGGGTGTCTTGTCGTAGTCCATGGTCACCCCGACCTGGCAGAGTTCGCAGGCCAGCAGGAAGCCCCTGACCGCGGCCTCGTCCATCCCGGCCAGCCGGCAGCCGCTGGCGATACTGGCCGGCTTGCGGGTATAGAGCGCGGCCAGCCGCAGCAGCGCCGGCGAAACCGCCCACTCGCCGAAGTGCGGCCAGGCCGAGAGGCGGAACAGCAGGCTGTCCGGGTTCCAGCTGCGCCCGCAGCGCGCACCGCTGCGCAGGGCCAGCGCCCAGATCACGCTGCGCAGCGAGGCCTGGAACGTCAGCTCGACGCCATCGTCCGGCGGCAGATCGAGATGCAGTGCGGCCAGCAGATCGAGTTGCGGGCGCAGAAGCAGATCGAGCAGCTCGTCGAGGCTGCCAACCGCCGCCGCGAGACGATCCTGGCGCGGCTGGAGGACAACGCGCCGCCCGTCGAGCGCCAGCCAGCCATCCGGCTTCAACGCGGCCAGCTGCTCGGCGGCGCAGGCTTGCGCGCTGCGGCCGACCTCGAGGCGCTTTTCCACCTCGAGCAGCAGCTCGAGCAGCGCAAACATGCGCAGCGGCCACTCCAGGAACAGATCACCGGCCCGGCTCGGCGGGGTGCCCGCATGCGCCAACAGCGTCGCACCGGCGCCCGCCACCAGCGCGGGATTGCGCACGATCAGCAGATCGGCCTCCTGCGCTTCGCCCACGTACAAGCAAGGCGCGGCAGTACGGCCCGCAAGGATCTTCAGCTGCTGTGCCAGCAGCCCCTGCTCGTGTTCGTTCAGACCGATTGAGGCGATTCGCATATCGACGGCTGCCCAGGAGTGATCAAGCCAGTATGTGAACCAATACTACCCTGACGGCACAAATAATTGTACAAGAATTAGAAAACCAAACTTCTTGTACAAGTTTTTGCGCGTACCTTGACCTCCTGACGATCACCAATCTGTATCCGCTGACAGCCGGGTATACTGCGCAACCTGAAAACCGGCACCACGCCGCATCCCTACGCACCACACCATCCGGACCTGCCATGACGTCGAAACCCAACGCCCCCGAAGCGACCTCCCCCAGCCAGGACGAGCAGACCGCCGCGGACAGCCCGCAGGCTGCCACTCCCGCCTTCCGCTTCCCCTTCTCGCCGGACGCCTACGCGCCGAAGAAAGGCGACGAACAGCCGTGGCACCAGCGCGGCAACAAGTCCAACCACGACAAACGCCCGGGCATGGCCCCGAAGGGCACCCGGCGCTCGATGGGCAAGCGCTGAGGGCAGCGGCACGACCTGGCTGGCAACGAGGGACGCTTGAACTGCAGCCGCGCTCGCCTGGCGTGGTGCGGCTCGTGCCCGCCGGTGCCGGGAACGCACCAGGCCTCATGCCTCGCTTGAAGCATCAATTCGCCCAGTAAAGTCATTACCGGGCAAATCCCCCTACAAACACTCCCCCACCACCCGCGCCAGCCTCTGCACGCGCGGGTCCATCAGCACGTACGGGCCGAGGGTGTTGGTGACGAAGCCGAAGGCCAGCTCGCGCTCGGGGTCGGCGAAGCCGATGGAGCCGCCGGCGCCGGGGTGGCCGAAGGCGTGGCGACCGAGGCCGTAGGTGGCGTTGGCCATGTCCGGCTGCTCGAGCATCAGGCCGAGGCCCAGGCGGGTGCGGGTCAGCAGGGTGAGGTCGTCGCCCAGGCTGTGCTCGCGGGTCATTTCCGTCAGCAGATCGCTGTCGAGCAGGCGGCCGTCGAGCAGGCCGGCATAGAAGCCGGCCAGGCTGCGCGCGTTGCCGTGGCCGTTGGCCGCCGGCTGCTGCATGCGCCGCCATTCCGGCTTGTTGGTGCTGGTCATGATCGACGGCGGGTTGGTGAAGGCGCGGGTGGTCATCGCCTGCGGCTCGCGCAGCATGGCGTTGAGCACGCGCTGGGCGGCGGCGTCGCCGTGGTTGCCCTTGCCGCGCGAGATGTGCGCCACGCGGTGGAACTCGCTGTCGGCCAGGCCGATGTGGAAGTCGAGGCCCAGCGGCCGGGCGGTGCGCTCGACGATCACCTCGCCGGGACTGCGTACGGTGGCGCGGCGGATCAGTTCGCCGATCAGCCAGCCGTAGGTGATCGGTGCGTAGCCGTGGGCTTCGCCGGGCGTCCACCAGGGCTGCTCGGCGGCCAGCGCAGCGGTCATGGCGTCCCAGTCGTAGAGCGCTTCGGGCGGCAGCGGCTGGCGGATCGCCGGCAGGCCGGCGCGGTGGCTGAGCAGCTGACGTAGGGTGATGTGCTGCTTGCCGGCAGCGCCGAATTCGGGCCACAGCCGGGTCACCGGCGCGTCCAGCTCCAGCTTGCCCTCGCCCACCAGCTGCAGGGCGCAAACGGCGGTGAAGGCCTTGGTGCAGGAATACAGGTTGAGAATGGTGTCGGTATGCCAGGGCTCGGCGCCGTCCTTGTCGGCCACGCCGGCCCACAGGTCGACCACGGTTTCGCCGCCGATCTGCACGCATAACGCGGCGCCGCGCTCCTGCGGGTCGTTGAACAGTTCGGCGAAGGCCTCCTTCACTGCCTCGAACTGCAGGTCGAAATAGCCGTGGATGTGCATGGGAACTCCTGTCGGTGATGACGGCACGAGGCGTCCCCGCGCGGCTGCCGCGCGAGGGCCTCTGATAATCTGTAGAGCTTCGCCCCGAGGGCGGGCCTCCCACAAGTGTGGGAGTGCCCGGTGCGTCAGTCGATCTGCCGGCGAAACGGCGGCAGGGCGTTGAGGATGGCCTTGCCGTAGCGCTGGGTGACCACCCGGCGATCGAGCAGGGTCACCGTGCCGGTGTCCTGCTCGGTGCGCAGCAGGCGACCGCAGGCCTGGATCAGGCGCAGGGAGGCGTCCGGCACGGCGATTTCCATGAACGGGTTGCCGCCGCGCGCCTCGATCCACTCGGACAGCGCCGCCTCCACCGGATCGTCCGGCACGGCGAAGGGGATCTTGGCGATCAGCACGTGCTCGCAGTAGGCGCCGGGCAGGTCGACGCCCTCGGCGAAGCTGGCCAGGCCGAACAGCACGCTGGTCTCGCCGTCGTCGACCCGCGCCTTGTGCTTGTTGAGGGTCTCCTGCTTGGACAGGTTGCCCTGGATCAGCACACGCTTGCGCCAGTCGCGCTCGAGGCCGTCGAACACGTCCTGCATCTGCTTGCGCGAGGAGAACAGCACCAGGCTGCCGCGCGCGCCTTCGACCATGCCCGGCAGTTCGCGGATGATCGCCGCGGTGTGCGCGGCGGCGTCGCGCGGGTCGGCCTTGAGATCGGGCACACGCAGCAGGCCGGCCTCGGCGTAGCGGAACGGGCTGGGCACCACGGCGGTGACGGCGCCCTTGGGCAGGCCGGCGCGCATGCGGAAGCGGTCGAAGGTACCCAGCGCGGTGAGCGTGGCCGAGGTCACCAGGGCGCCGTAGGCGACGTTCCACAGGTTGCGGCGCAGGGTCTCGGCAGCGAGGATCGGGCTGGCGTTGACCTCGATGTCGTGATAGCTGCCGCTCTCGGCCAGGGTCATCCAGCGCGCCATCGGCGGGCTGTCTTCCGGGTCCTCGGCGGTGAACGCGGTCCACAGCTCCCAGTTGCTCTGCGCCCGCGCCAGCAGGCTGCCGAACAGCGGATACCACTCCTCGGCCTGGTAACTGCTGACCCCGGCGCTGCCCTCGCCGTCCATGGCTTCCTTGAGGATGTCGCTGAGGCGGGTGAACACCTCGGTCAGGCGGTTGAAGCCCTTCTTCAGCTCGATGCCCATCTCGCCCAGGTGTACGGGCACCACGCCGCCGACGAAGCGGTGGCGCGGGCGGTCGCGGCCTTCCATGTCCTCGCCGGGACGGAAGTCGCCGATTTCCTCGCAGGCGCTGTAGACGAACTGCTGCTGGGTGCGGATCTCGCGGGCCAGCTCCGGCACGCCCTCGATCAGTCGACCGAATTCGCCGGGCAGCGGATTCTGCGCCAGCAGGCGGGTGAGGTTCTTGGCGGTCTGCTCCAGCCACTCGGCGGTGGAGCGCAGGCGGGTGAAGTGGGCGAAGTGGCCGATGGCCTTGTCCGGCAGGTGGTGGCCCTCGTCGAACACGTAGAGGGTCTCGCTCGGCGCCGGCAGGATGGCGCCGCCGCCGAGGGCCAGGTCGGCGAGCACCAGGTCGTGGTTGGTGACGATCACGTCGACCTTGGTCATGCCCTCGCGCGCCTTGTAGAAGGCGCACTGCTGGAAGTTCGGGCAATGGCGGCCGGTGCACTGGGTGTGGTCGGTGGTCAGCCGCGACCACTGCACGTCCTCGATGGCCTCGGGCCAGGCGTCGCGGTCGCCGTCCCAGCGGTTGCCGGCCAGGCGCTCGATCATCTGGGTGAACAGCTTGTGGCTGTCCTCGTCGATCTCGAGGCGAAAGCCGTCCTCGGCGAACAGCTGGGCGGTGGCGCCCTGGGCCTCGCCCTCCTGCAGCAGCATGTCCAGCTTGGACAGGCACAGGTAGCGGCCACGCCCCTTGGCCAGGGCGAAGCTGAAGTTGAGGCCGCTGTTGCGCGCCAGATCGGGCAGATCCTTGAAGACGATCTGCTCCTGCAGGGCGACGGTGGCGGTGGCGATCACCAGGCGCTTGCCGGCGGCCTTGGCCGCGGGAATCGCCGCCAGGGCGTAGGCCACCGTCTTGCCGGTACCGGTGCCGGCCTCGACCGCCACCACGGCCGGCTCGCCGCTGCGCTTGCCTTCGTCGTCGGTGGCGATGGCGCCGAGGCCCTTGGCCACTTCGGCGATCATCAGACGCTGGCCGTAGCGCGGCTTGAGGCTCTTGGCCTCGAGAAAGCGGGTGTAGGCGCCCTGGATCTGGGACTTGAGTTCGTTGCTGAGCATGGCGGGCGCGCTGGATAAACGTTCAGTGATCGGGACGGGCGGCCATGATAGCGCGCCGGCCCCGGCGCTGCAGAACGGATCGCCCGAAAGGTCGACGCCGGCTCAGGCGGCGTCGCACTCGGCAACCGGCGTACGCGCAGCGGCGAGCGGTATCTCGGCAACGGTGGCGTCCGGCTCGCGGGTCGCCTGCAGCAACTCCTCGCCCACCGCCTCGGCCGACGGCAGGGCGTCCAGGTAGAAGGCGCCGAACAGCAACAGCAGTAGGCGGTCGCGGGTCGGGCGGGGGCTGGCCACGAGCCGGCCATGGCACAGGCCGAGCTGCAACACATGCAGCAGCAGCACGCCGGCACCGGCCAGATTGAGCAGCAACGCGAAGGGTGCGGCGAAAGGCGCGATCAGGTTGCCCAGCACCGCCAGCCAGAACGGCACGGCCAGCAGCCGGCCCAGGGTCGTCAGCAATTTCATCGAGGTACCCGCGAGGAATCAGCGCGCACCTTAACGGCAAGCGCCCGCCGCTGCCAAGCACAGGCCGATGTACTGAAGCAGCGAGGGGCCGAATGGCCCCTCGCCGTCATGCCTTGATGGGAGCTGTCATCAGCGATCAACGTGGATTTCCACCCGGCGGTTCTGCGCCCGCCCGGCGTCGGTGCCGTTGTCCTCCAGCGGCTTGCTCTCGCCGAAGCCGTGCGAGCTCAGCTTCTGCGCCGCTACGCCCTGGCTGATCAGATAATCCACCACGCTGGCCGCGCGGCGCTCCGAGAGGCTCTGGTTGTAGGCATCGCTGCCGACGCTGTCGGTATGTCCGTCCACCCTGATGGCGAGCACATCGGCGCCGCGAAGTTTCTCCACCACGCTGTCCAGGGTGGCTTCGGCGGCCGGGGTCAGCTTGGCGGAGTCGAAGGCGAACAGCACGTCGCCCAGATCGCTGAGGACGATGACTTCATCCTGCGGCGGAGCGGCCGCCGGTGCCGGTGCGGCCTCGGGATACTGCGGCAGCGGACAGCCGTTGTGGCGTACCTCGGTGCCCTTCGGGGTATCCGGGCAGCGGTCGCGGCGATCATGCACGCCATCCTCATCCTGGTCGCCATCCTGGGCATAGCAGAGCAGGCCGCCGATGACCGCGCCGGCCGCCGCGCCACCGCCGGCCCAGGCCGAGCTTTCGATGGCGCCCAGACCACCGCCGGCCAGACCGCCGATCAGGCTGCACCAAGGCCAGTTCTTCTGGTTGAGCGGAGCATCGCCGGTACTGCTGGTGGAGGCGCAACCCGTGAGCACCCCACTGACCAGGACAAGGGGTAGCGCCGCTTTCGCGAATATATTTCCCATGCTGCAGTTCTCCTTGGCATCGGTCCTTAATTGCCGATGCTAGAAGTAAAGACGGAGCGTCACGGATGTGCCAGCTGGCGCAGCCTGTCGCGTTGCGGCTAGGCTAGCGCCTCTTTTTTGACTGTAGCGACAACCCAGATGACCCTCTCTCCCTGCCCTTGCGGCAGCTCCCTGCCCCTGGCCGACTGCTGCGGGCGCTACCATGCCGGCGCCCTGCCGGAGAGCGCCGAGGCGCTGATGCGCTCGCGCTACAGCGCCTACGTGCTCGGCCTGATCGACTACCTGGTGGCCACCACCCTGCCGGCCCAGCAGGCGGCGCTGGAACGCGAGGCCATGGCCGCCTGGAGTGCGCACAGCCGCTGGCTGGGCCTCACGGTGGAAGAACACCGTCCGCTCGGTGGCACACCGGAGCGTGCCCAGGTGACCTTCACCGCGCGCTGGCTGGATACGGCCGGCGAGCAGGCCCATCGCGAGCGTTCGGATTTCGTGCGGGTGGATGGCCGCTGGTACTTCGTCGACCCGACCGTGACGCTCAAGGCCGGGCGCAACGACCCCTGCCCGTGCGGCAGCGGGCAGAAGTTCAAGAAATGCTGTCACAATACACTCCTGACGAACAGGTAACGGGGGTGTAAGCGGTGAAGGCGTATTCGTACATTCGGTTCAGCTCTGCCAAGCAGGCGGGCGGTGATTCCTACCGGCGACAGGTGGAGCTTGCACAGACGTATTGCGAGCAGAACGGGCTTGAGCTGGCCGACAGCAACGAATACCTGTTCTTCGATGCCGGGCGTAGCGCGTACAAGGGCCAACACCTTGATGACACTGGAGAGTTAGCGCGATTCCTGAGTTACGTTGAGGACGGGAGCATCCCCAGCGGCAGTACATTGCTCGTTGAGTCGCTGGACAGGTTGTCGAGAGATCACGTGCATGCAGCCCTCCGACAATTTCTGGATCTGCTGGCCAAGGGCATCACCGTCGTTACGCTGAACGACAAGCGGGAGTACAGGCCGGGGGATGACTCTGGTTCGCTGATGCTGTCCATTGCGTACATGGCTCGTGCACATGAGGAGAGTGCCACCAAGGGTAAACGTGTCTCGGCAGCGTGGCGTAACAAGCAGACTCAGGCACGTGCAGGGAAGCCGATTGGCAAGCTGTGCCCACACTGGCTGGTGCTGGAGGGAGATGTTTACAACATCATTTCAGAGCGAGCTGATGTTGTACGACAAGTGTTTGAACTGAGCACTACCGGATATGGCAGCAGGGCGATAGCTGCAACACTTAACCAACAGGGAATACTTACCTTCACCGCACAGCGGGTGAACAGTACCGGACTGTGGGCAGCGTCAACCATTCGGCACATGTTGGAATCCAGAGCCGTGCTCGGAGAGTATCAGCCACACCAGTTTGTTGATGGTAAGCGTGTGCCCCAAGGCGATCCAATCACCAACTACTTTCCGGCTGTCGTGAGTGAGGAAACTTGGTGGCTTGCACAAGCTGCCAGATCTTCCAGAAATGGTGGGGAAGGCGTAGCACCAGTAACCAAGACTTCGAAAGATTTCAACGTGTGGGCTGGCGTGCTCTTCTGCCGTTGTGGGGGTGCCATGCATATCATGGGGCAACACGGCAAACGCTACTACCGTTGCACTAACCAAACTAAGGGAACCTGCGCTAGTGGTCGTGTTGGTAATGGTCGTGCTGAGGCTATCTTCAAGGAAATTCTGAGTAAAGTTGATTCGCTGTCACTTGTACAGGGGAACGCCAACAGCCTGACAAAGCAGCTCTCCATACTTGACGGCAGGCTCGTTGAGCTGAAGGCGAAGTATTCGATTACGAACGAGCTGCACGAAGAGTTTCCCAGCAGGGCTAGTGCTAGGCGTCTAGCCGAGATGGAAGCCGAAATGGAGCAGCTGGAGAACGAGCAGAATAAGCTTATTGCAACACGTGCCGCTGATGTTGTGGTGAGCAAGGAAGACTTCTTCCGTAAACTTGATCTAGTGAGCTACGGGGGACGTAGTGCAGCCAACAACCTTCTGAAGCGTCTGCACATCAAGGTTATGGTGGAGAAGCGCGGCAGGAGTGATGAACGCTACCAGATTGTTGATGCAACAGGACGACTGCACGTAACGCTGTTCTACGTTGAGCATGTTGGTGCTGATGTTGCCGTGGACACTACGAATGCACAGTTTGCTGATGTAATGGTGATGCAGGGCGAAATGAACGAGGAGGACGCCGAGAGGCTGCAATACGCACCAGAAGAATTCTGAATTACTAGTAACCCTGCCCCGCCGCCAGAAATAACGCCCCTTCGTTGGGGCTTTTGTTATTCCTGCGAAAAATATATCTGTCGCTCTCTCCGAGCCGTTAAGCAGGGCCGGCAGGGGCACATGCAGATGCCGATATTCAGCCAAATATCTGGGCCGTTGCAGTGTTCGCCATATTTCACTCCAGCTCAGATAAAGCTTCACAACTTTCCTTCTTGTATGCATCGAGCGCACGTTTAATTTTGGATTTGTACTTGCGGCTATCAAGACCATTAGATCTAGCAGTAACTTCAGCGTAAGGCAGGTCTCCGAACTGCCTTGTTACTTCTGCATTTGCTTGTCCAGCAAGCCACCCCGTCCAGTAAGCCGCATCGACCTCTAGAGGCCAATCACCTTCATCCCTCGACTTCGTAGAGGAGTCGCCAAGGTTGGCTTTAAATGCCAAATCAAATGCTCTTTTTCTGAGAGCAATACGTGAAGATAAATATTTTTCATTTATGCCACCAGCTTCTGACAACTCTGCACACCTGAACATAGCATATGCAGCATCAAGCTTTTTAGTTGTTTCGAGTTCAGCCTGCGCAGTTGTAGCAAAAAGTGCGACTGCTGTCACTATAACAAACTTCATTACCTATACTCCGGTGGATACAGGGACATCTTTCGTGTGAGAAAATCAGGAGAACGTCAGCCCAAGAGATTTCATCACACGACTGGCTTGCATGGGGGACCACTTACCACCACGACTAGTGGTGACGCCCTTGGCATTCAGGCAATCAGCTACCCCTTGCAGGGTATGTGTACCACGAAGAACGCACAGTTCTACAGTATCTCGGATGCTCTCGGCAAACGAAGTGGCCTTTGCTTTAGTGGCATTACCACCCTTCTCCTGATTGGCCTTTGTGCGACCCTTGGCCAGCGACTCAGCACGATTGGCAACCTTACCCTGGGCTACTACGTCCCCAGCTTCTGCACGCTTGGCAAGGCTGTTCAAGGCTTCCTTGGTACGTTGGCTAATGAACTCTCGTTCCTGCTGGGCAAGCATTGCGTACAAGTGCAGTTCCAGGGTTCTGGCTGTTGGCATGGTGGCCACTTTGAAATCAGCACGCTTCATCAGACCGGCGATGTGTTCAACGTCACGGCTGAGGCGGTCCAGCTTCGCCACTACCACAGGAACACCGTGGGTGAATGCTTTGGCAGCTTCAGCACGCTCCAGAGGATGGACAGAGCCGGACACGTTCACATCAGTGTATTCAGCCACCACCACCCAACCATGTTGAGCAGCAGCAGTGGAGACGTACTCCCGTTGAGCTTCCAGACCTAGGCCACTCTCTCCCTGACGCTTTGTGGATACTCGGTAGTAAGCAACAACTTCCATGATGACCCTCTGGGGAATGCCCCTTTAACAACGCTTGGCGCCATTGTACATAGGCTGGAACGAACGTTCAAGCATTGTTATGTGCTTGAGGAGACTCCCTGCGCATGCCGTTTGTCGGCAACTGGGCTTCATCTGGGGTTGGGGGCTTGCATTGGCATGCTGCTGCAAGCTGGGCGGGCTACATCTTGCACATCTGGAACATTTTAAAAAAAGAGTGCTCTAGGATCGGTTTTGCTAAACCAATTGGGCAGAAATGAGGGAGGTTGTATTTAGGCAGGAAGCATGAATCACTCACTTATCTACACATGGGATTCCATGTGCAGATGAGCTGCAGACCAGCCAAGTGACGGCAACGCCTGCGGGCTGTATACCGGCATGCCCCGCATGAAGGCTTCGTATTCTGCGTCAAGTTCCTTGACCCAATCAGCTACATTGCAGGGCTGTAACACGCTACTAGACTGTTCAATCTCGGCAGGAATATCAGTCTCAAGAATCGGGACAACTTTAGTAGCAGTAGATGTGGCGCGGGTTTCAGCGGGATTGCTGGCGCTGTCGGCTTGTGCAAGGAAGGTGTCCAGCACGGTTAGGAACTCTCCAACTGACCCACCATGTAGCAGCTGGAACTGAGCCTCCTGAAGTGGTGCGACTATAGACAAGGCGTCTGCATACTCTTCCTTCGTGCCACCCTTTCGAGGATTGCTCCAATACACATCAATGAATAGTGGGTTAATGTATGGCATCACTGATTCCCAAAGCTCGACCACTCTGCACAGTGATGGGCGAGAGGCTGACAGGCGCTTCAATTCGTGCATGAACACTTCAACAGCCGAATCTGCTTCAGGCAGATATCCACCAGCACTCTTACCGCTAATCTCTGACTTGAGTTTGGTAAGTGATACTGTGGTTGTGTTGGGATCGTGCATAACTTCGAGGGAGGGGACGCGGGGATCAGTGCAGGCTGTTAGCCAATCAATAACAGCTTGACGAGTGGTTGGCTGTAGCTTGAGTTTTACGGCGATTGTTGCAGTGAAGTCTGCACCAAGGTAATCAATGATCTTCTGAATAACCAGCTTGGAACTTGTGTCGCTAGACACTGCCCACTTGGGATTGAGGGTCATGCGGCCAATCTTGTGACCAGAGCTAGCGTTAACAACACTAGCCCCATGCTTGGCGTTTAGATTCCGGTAACTGATGACGAGGTTATCAGCGTGCATTGTGCCGATGAAGAATGGGTGTTGAATCGGGAAGATGTGGCACAAACTGAATTGGTCGTCTTCACCGTAACCATTGGCAGCTAGCGAATATTTGTAAACAGCGTGCAGCTTCACCAGCTCATCAAGCGTATTCGGGATTACTTCAACTGTTCCACTACGCTTGGCGGCACTGGCTAGGAAGAATGTGAATGCAGAAGTTGCGAATCTGTACTTACGTTTCTTATCGAGGGTGGCTGTTCTCGCTCTTGAGAACGCTTTCTTGTGCGCCTCGGAACAGAACTGAGCTTTGGCGCTCTTATATGTGAACTGCTGGTTGCAGTGCTTACAGGCTTTGGTGTTCTGTGGTTGTGTTTGCATGTGATGCTCCATCAAGGTTAGCTGGTGATGTTGTTGGTGTTGATGTGGATGTTGTTGAACGGGGATGTTTCACCCCGTAGGCAAAGCGACAGGCTGCACTGCAGAAGGGCCGCACCTTAGTTGCCATATACACGGCATCGCAGTTCTTGCAGAAGCAAGTTTTCATTTGGATAATCCTCGGTATGGATATAAGGGGCTTGTGCCCCACGTGATGACACAGAACTGGATGGTTCAATCTTGAGGGGCGTTACATTCTGAGAATCGGGACACTTTTAGTTCTACCCCATGGGACGGGGCTTTCAGGTGTTCTTACTTACCGTCTCGCTCAGCTATGCGGCAGTCTGGGCAGCAGAAATCTTGACGACGATAGTGCGTGAAGTGCTGCTTGCAGTGTTTGCACACCAGATTCAATCTAGGGCGACTCATACACCACCAACCTGTGCTGCCAAATCACGCTTCAGCTGCTCAAGGGCTTTGGCATCGAGTGCGGCTTGTTTCAACTCAGCTTGAGCTTTCTTCTCAGCGAGCATTCGCACTGCCTGTTCTTCGATGTATCGGGCTTTCTCAGATTCAAGGTTTGCACGGTATTCAATCTCGGCATTACGCTTGATCTCTTCGATCTCGGCTTGTTGCATTTCAGCGGGCTTAAGCAGATATACTGAACTCCATGCACCAGTGATATTGCATGGGGCATCTTCTGCCAGCTCATAACCGGCCTTGGTTAGCTCCACCACTCGTTTCAATGCGAGCATGGGGTAAGGTTCGGAGATGTTCACCAATGCGCCTTTGGTATTGTGTGTATCTTCCTGGGCGGCATACCAAGATGCGCGGTGAGCGATGAGTTTTTCCAGCTGTTTTGGATCGAAGGTGAAGCTGTTGTTAGTTTGCATAATATTCTCTCGCTATGTTCAAGTGTGGTTGAGTTGTTGTTCAATGCCGGCATGACGTTGGATGATTTCATCCAGATCTTTGTCAGTGGTGCGGGCTATCAGGTTACTGTTCACAAGGTGGCCTGCCATGCAGATATCGATGCAATAGCCTGTTTTCAACAGGTATGCTGCACCGACCATTACCAGACCTTCCGGTGTGTACGTGATTTTATTCTGACTCATCTTGTGGAATCTCCTGTTCGCGTAGTTTGCGACGATACCAATAGGCCCTGTCTTTGCACTTGTCGCTGCAATATCGTTTGGTGATGCGTTCACGAAGCATCGCCTGCTTGCAGCACTGGCAAATGGCAACTTCCGAGAAGTAGCCTTCAGGAATGGGCAGGCAAGCTGCCTGTATTTCAATGGCGGGTTGCATTGTCGAGCTCCTCTCGTGCTGCTGCTGCTTCTAGTGCAAGGCGAGCTTGCAAACGTTTGCGGTAACGACGTTGTGTGCACTTGTGGCTGCAAACTTCTGCATCTGAGCGGATTGCTTCGAAGGGTGTGCCGCATACTACGCAAGTCTTGTGGGTGCTGTACTTGTGGCGGTCTGCGGTGTAGTCGATTGCCGCGTCGATTGCGGCGAAGTCTTTTCGGGACATAGTTATAGCTCCTGTGTATCCTGGATAATTAGTGTGATTGGTGGTGATGTAATGTAGGCAAAAAGAAACCAGCCGGAGCTGGTCTAAATGTTTGTGTTGGAGAACACGAGGAAATCGAGGCTAGTATTGCAGACATGTACTAGCGGACATGCGAACCAGCGTCGGCAAACGCTGCCTGCAGGGCGAGGAGCCCCTATGGAATCGTATGCTCTGGAATTAATGCCAGTTTCGTGGAAATACATACTGGCAGCTGTACGAGAACGACATGGATGGGGCCGCTTCCACTATTTACCTCGCCATCCCCACAGCGAGGGAAGATCGGAAATGAACGAATGACTGATTAAACTTTCACTTCCTCATCTTCAATATAATATTAACATGGAACTGGTATATGTCAATAGCTGTAACCACATATCAGTATATAATTTCAAGTTGTTTATGCATTGACCGACGAACGGTAATTTAGCTATTACACGAACACCGCCACGTTATCCAAACCCTAGTATTGGAGTGAGTACGATATGCACGAACGAGCGTGCGAATTGCTGCGCTTCGCTTGCGAGTTGCACTACCAGCGTTGGCAACAGTTGTGATGAAGTGTCGTCGCTGCAATTGGTTGATGGTCGTTATCAGGCGATCCAGCAGGGCGCATGAGTGTTCTACGTATATGCCCGGTATGGTTGTGGCTATGCACTAGCGAACGCTGCAGGAGCAGCTTCGTTGGGGCCTTCCTGGGCGTCTGTATTGGTATGGCTGGGGGGCTGGAACTGGTGGTATGCACGAACGAACAGACGGACAAATCTGCCAAGTCGCCAGCGGTGGCGAGCTGATGGGGTCGTAAGCCGCACCACGGTTGGTGGCAGTAATTTCGATATCTATAGGGAGGGGCGTTTGCACCAGAATTGTGCGAGGGACGCTCATAACGAAGTTATGGCATTGGGACAGGCGTAGTGCGGAGCACTAGAGGGATATATCAATCTGGTATAACAACACAAATACATATACCAGATAGTTTAAATCTTTCAATGATATAATATCAATAGCATATTGCTATTGAGTAGTTACTACACACCATAAGATCAAGATCAAAGTCAAGATCTTAGATTAGAGTAATTATATTATATATAAGGTGTACTTCTGGAAGATCAGTGGTATCAGGAAGCTCTTAAAGATCAAACCCATCGCTCGCTGCGCTTCGCTCTTGAAGAGCCAGTGCATTATATGAGGGCTTCAGGATCTTGTCAACACTTTTTTCAGTGCGAACAATACCCTCACCCAGCAGGTGACGAGATTTGAAGTATAGCCTGTCGGCCGGCAGGTGCAAGAGCCGCTGCAAGCTCCTGTGCTGCGTTCTGTGCAACGTTCGTGTGTTGGGATAGGAAAGGGTAGCTCCCTACGGTTGGAAACGCTCCTGATGACCTCTCTGGCGCTCTGGGCAATGGCGTGCTGTCGGCACTGGTGGGTGGGGTGGGCGGGAAGGCAACCTGCACCCTCCCCCTCCCTGCCGGCTGAGGCAGCTTCAACGAATTAGTAGTGTACTGTTGCAACACCTCAAGAAGTGCTGCGCGAGCCTGCTCTGAGGCGCAGCTGCGCGGGGTAACCCGTTCAGTCCAGCAGCTGCAGATACGAGGTATCCGGCGGCGGGGCCGCCGGCGGCGCCTTGGCCTGGCCCATGTCGCTGCCCACCGGCGCCACGCTCAACTGACTCAGGTCCAGTGCCGGCGCCACGGGTGCAGGGCGCTGGTCCTGCAGGTCGGCGCCGACCGGCGCCAGGCCGAAGTCCGGCGCGGCGACATCGCGAAACGCCGCCATGTATTCGTCGCGCGGCGCCACCTTGAGGGCGGCGAACGCGCCGGGAGGCGTGGGCGTCGTCACCGGCTCGGCGGGCGCGACGACCGCTGGCGGCGGGACTGCGACTGCCGGAGCCACGGCTACCGGGGCGACCACCTCGACCGGCCCGACCGGACTGACCTCGACTCGCGCGCCGGCGCGCTCGAGGGTCAGGCGATACTTTTCCGCACTTTCGGCATCCAGATTGCTCTTGATGACGATCCGCCGCCCGGAGAACAGCGCGGCGATACGCTGCGGATCGGCCTGGAACAGCCGCGCCAGATTGGCCCTGACCTGCGCCGCATCGGCACCGGGAACCAGCTCACCGGCGAAGGCCACTTCAAGAAGATTGCTCAACCGTCACACTCCTGTCCTTTTTCCTGCGCAGTATGGCGCAGGTTTTTTTCCTGCAACATTCCCGCAACAACAATACGTTGCAGGCTGATATGTGATTGTTACACTCGGGCATCGGATGGAGTCATGGCATGTTTTTTCCGGCACCACTAATAAGAAACCTCGGCCTGCTGCTGCTCCTGTGCGGCGGCGCCAGCCTCGGAGGCTGCGCCACCTGGATGGGCGGTGGCTTCAAGGATCCCGATGTGCAACTGGCCCACGTCGAGGTGGTGCGTGCGCGCCTGCTGGAACAGGAGTTCCTGCTGCGCTTTCGTGTCGACAACCCCAACGACGTGAGCCTGCCGATACGCGGACTCGTTTACACCGTTTTCCTCAACGAGGTGAAGCTGGCAAGCGGCGAATCCGCTACCTGGTTCACCGTTCCGGCCCACGGACATGAGGAATTCGAGGTGCCGGTGCACACCAACCTCTGGCGGCACATGAAATACATCGTCAAACTGTTGGAGAAGCCCGACAAACCGATTCGCTATCGCCTCGAGGGCGAAGTGAAGACCGGGCTGATGTTCGGCCGCCGCGTCCAGCTGGCACGCAGCGGCGAGATTGTTCCCGGCGATTTCATTCCGGAGTGAGTAATGAATCAGCAAGCCCATGTGCATGGCCCCGACTGCAACCACGACCATGACCATCACCACGAACCCCACGTCCACGGCCCGCACTGCAACCACGGCCATCAGGAGCCGGTGCGCAACCCGCTGAAGGAAGTCGGCCGCAACGATCCCTGCCCATGCGGCAGCAACAAGAAGTTCAAGAAGTGCCACGGCGCCTGATCCGATCATGAATGCACTGTCCATCGTGGTACTGCTGGTCGGTCTGCTCGCTGTGCTGGTGCTGGGCGGTTACGCCCTGCACCTGTGGCGGCGGGTCTGGGCCCAGCAACGCGCCTTTGCCGCCGCGGAAAGCGAGCGCCAGCAACGTCTGGGCGCCGACCTGCGCATCCTCGCCAGCAGCCTGCTCGACGAGCAGCTGCCGCTGATCGAGGGCGCCATCCGCATCAAGGTGCTGCTCGACAACTACGACATCGCGCTGAGCAGCCACGAGTACTGCCAGGTGTTCCACACCCTGTTCGACGCCACCTCCGGCATCCCCACCCATGCGGGCTGGAAGGCGCTGACCGCGGTGGAACGGCGCCAGCACGAGAAACACTTCAGCGAGCTCGAGCTGCAGCACAAAGCCGCCGCCCGCAAGGCCGCCCGCTGGCTGCTCGACGAAGGCCTGCAGCAGCCGCTCGCCCACGCCTGCTAGCTTCGACGCCCCACGCCTCCCGCAGAGCACCGGCTGGCGACCCCATGGCGTCCGCCCGCGGGCTGCCCTGCCGGTGACCGACCCGGATCTCCACAATCTCCCGCCCACTGCACGGCTCTTGTCAGGCACCGGCGCGCGCCCTAACGTAGCGACCTTTTCCGGCACGGCCCCCGGCCCTGTGCTGAACTGATCCTGCCTGCCCGCTCCAGGAGCTTCTTCATGTCGCTGCGTTCGTTTCGTCCTCTCGCCCCGCTGGCGGGCGCTGCCGTGCTGACCACGCTGGTCGGCCTGAGCGGCTGCCAGACCTGGCTGGACAACCGCTACCAGGCCAGCCTGCCGCCCAGCTCCGGCGTGCAGCCGCTCAAGGGCCTGGCCGACACGGTGTCGGTGCGGCGCAACGCGCTGGGCATGCCGCTGATCGAGAGCCGCAGCTTCCACGACGCCCTGTTCGCCCTCGGCTACGTGCACGCCAGCGACCGCTTCAGCCAGATGGTCGGCCTGCGCCTGATGGCCCAGGGTCGCCTGGCCGAGATGGCCGGCCCCGGCGTGCTGGAGATCGACCGTTTCATGCGCGCGGTGAACCTGCGCCAGAGCGCCAACATCGTCTACAAGAACGCCTCGCCGCGCCTGCACAAGTTCTTCGAGGTCTACGCCCGTGGCGTCAACGCCTGGCTGTTCCGCCATCGCGACAAGCTGCCGATGGACCTGGCCGCCTCCGGCTACCGCCCGGAGTACTGGAAGCCGGAGGACTCGGCACTGATCTTCTGCCTGCTCAACTTCGGCCTGTCGGTCAACCTGCAGGAGGAGATCGCCGGCCTGGCGCTGGCGCAGCAGGTCGGCGCCGAGCAGCTGGCCTGGCTGCTGCCGACCTACCCGGACGAGCCGCTGGCGCAGGACGAGGCGGACAAGCTCAAGGGCCTCAGGCTCGGCGGGCAGCTCCCCGGTCTCGCCGCGCTGGGTTCCGCCGCCGGCCAGGTAGCGTCGCTGAACATGCTCGGCGTCGCCGCCTCCAACAACTGGGCCATCGCCCCGCAGCGCAGCCGCAGCGGCAAGAGCCTGCTGGCCAACGACACCCACCTGCCGCTGTCGATGCCCTCGCTGTGGAGCTTCGTGCATATCCGCGCGCCGAAATACCAGGCCGCCGGCGTCTCGGTGGCCGGTATCCCGGCGGTGGTCGCCGGCTTCAACGGCAAGCTGGCCTGGGGCATGACCATGGTCATGGGCGACACCCAGGACCTGTTCCTCGAGCAGGTACGCCGCCAGGGCGGCCGTCTCGAATACCTCGCCGACGGCAAGTGGCAGCCGGTGCGCGAGCGCCAGGAAACCTTCTTCGTCAAGGGCCAGCGCCCGCTGCGCGAGACCATCATGGAAACCCGCAACGGCCCGCTGCTCAACAGCGTGCTCGGCGAGCGCAAGGACCCGCGCCAGCCCATCGCCCTGGCCAGCGGCTACGGCATCGCCCTGAAGAGCGGCCTGTTCGAGGCCGACCAGAGCCTGGACGCCTTCTTCGAGCTGTCGCGCGCGCAGTCGGTGGACGAGGCTCACGAGCCGGTGCGCAACATCCGCGCCCTCGGCCTCAACATGGTGTATGCCGACGCCCAGCACATCGCCTGGCAGGTCACCGGCCGCTATCCCAACCGCCAGGGCGGACGCGGTCTGCTGCCCTCGCCCGGCTGGGACAGCCAGTACGGCTGGGACGGCTACGCCGACACCATGCTGCACCCCTACGACCAGGACCCGGCACAGGGCTGGCTGGGCACCGCCAACCAGCGCAGCGTGCCGGGCGGCTACGGCGTGCAGCTGTCCAATTCGTGGTTCTATCCCGAGCGCGCCGAGCGCATCGCCGAACTGGCCGGCGCCAGCCAGCGCCACGACGCGCGCAGCATGATCGCCATGCAGTACGACCAGCAGACGCCGTTCGCCGCCAAGCTCAAGGCGGTGTTCAGCGATCCCGGCATGGCCCAGCCGCTGGCGCAGGCCATCGACGCCCTGCCGGCCAGCGAGCGCGACAAGGCCCGCGAAGCGCTCAAGCGCCTGCTGGCCTTCGACGGCCGGCTGAGCGCGCAATCGGCCGACGCCGCGCTGTACGCGATGTTCCTGCAGGAAAGCACGCGACAGACCTTCCTCGACGAACTGGGCCCGGAAGACAGCGCGGCCTGGCAGGGCCTGGTGGAGATCGCCAAGCTCAGCTACTCGGCGCAGGCCGACCACCTGCTCGGCCGCATCGACAGCCCGTTCTGGGACGACGTGCGCACGCCGCACAAGGAAGACAAGCCGGCGATCCTCGCCCGCAGCCTGGCCAGCGCCGTGGCCCGCCTGGAAGAGCAACTGGGCAGCAACCGCAGCGCCTGGCAGTGGGGCAAGCTGCACAGCTACCAGTGGGACAGCGACGCCACCCGCCTGGCGCCGTACATGAGCGCCGGCCAGCGCACCAGTCTGGCCGCCCTCAAGGACTATCTGGACCGCGGCCCCTATCCGGCCGGTGGCGACCACAGCACCCTCAACGTGTCGGCCTGGCTGTGGGGCAAGGACTTCGATACCTGGCTGGTGCCGGCCATGCGCATGGTCGTCGACTTCGGCCAGGACGAACCGCTGCAGGCGCTCAACAGCTCCGGCCAGTCCGGCAACCCGGCCAGCAAGCACTACGCCGACGGCATCGACGCCTGGCTCAAGGGCCGCTACATGACCTTCCCGTTCCAGGACCGCAACCTCGAGCGCGCCTACGGCAGCCAGCGCCTGCTGCTGACGCCGGGACGCTGACTCCGCCGCTGATCGCGCCCACGCTCCGGCCTGGGCGCGCATCCCAGGGCACGCGGCCTGCCCTCCCCAACCGGGCTAATCTTCAGGGATGTTCCCGCATCGCCGAGGCCGCCCCATGCCCAACGAACGCGAGGCCCACCTCGAACGCTACCGCCGCAACCTGCAGGGCGAGATCGACAGCGCCGCGCTGTACCGCACCCTCGCCCAGTGCGAGAGCCGGCCCGAGCTGGGCGAACTGTACCGCCGCCTGGCCGGCATCGAGGAGCGCCATGCCGACTTCTGGCGCGAGCAGTTCCGCCACATCGACGCGACGCCTCCGGAGTTGGCGCCCAGCTGGCGTACCCGCCTGCTGATCCGCATCGCCCGCCTGCTCGGCCCGGACTGGGTGGTCGGTGCCGCCGCCTCGCTGGAGCAGATCGACCGCGGCCAGTACGACGAGCAGCCGGAAACCTGCGATACCGGCATGCCCGGCCAGGAACGCTCGCACGCCCGCTTGCTCAGCGAGCTGGCCCGCGGCCGGCGCAATACCTGGAACGGCCGCCTGTTCGCCAGCCTGGAAGGTCGCCACAGCGCCGGCGGCGGCAACGCCCTGCGCGCCGCCGTACTCGGCGCCAACGACGGCCTGGTGTCGAACTTCAGCCTGGTGATGGGCGTGGCCGGCGCCGCCTTTTCCGCCCAGGCGCTGCTGCTCACCGGCCTCGCCGGCCTGCTCGCCGGCGCCTGCTCGATGGCGCTGGGCGAATGGCTGTCGGTGCAGAACGCCCGCGAGCTGTACCAGCAGCAGATCGCCACCGAGCGCGACGAACTGGCGATGGTGCCCGACGAGGAGGCCGAGGAGCTGGTGCTGATCTACCGCGCCAAGGGCCTCGAGGAGGGCAAGGCGCGGGCCATGGCCGAGGGCATCATGGCCGACCCGAGCCGCGCGCTGGACACCCTGGTGCGCGAGGAGCTGGGCATCGACCCCGACGACCTCGGCGGCTCGGCCTGGCTGGCGGCCGTCACCTCCTTCGTGGTGTTCTGCCTCGGCGCGCTGATTCCGGTGCTGCCGTTCCTGTTCCTCGACGGCCAGGCCGCGGTGGTCGCCTGCGCGCTGTTCAGCAGCTTCGGCCTGTTCCTGATCGGCGCGCTGGTCACGTTGTTCACCGGCCGCAGCCTGCTCTACTCGGGCCTGCGCCAGGTCGCCTTCGGCCTCGGCGCGGCGGCGGTCACCTATGCACTCGGGCACTGGCTGGGGGTGACGGTGGGCGGGTGACCCTTCGACGTTCTGTGAACCGCTTGGCAATGCCGCGACGGATGCTTATTCTCTGTTCCGCCCGAGCGGGGAAGCACCAAGCAGACCCGCTGCCTGCCGGCGTTGCCGAACTGTGGATAAAGGAACTATCAACATGCCCGCTCTGCGCCTTGCCCTGCTCCTCGCCCTCAGCTGCGCCCTGCCTGCCCAGGCGCAGATCTACAAATGGGTCGACGCCAACGGCCAGCCCCATTTTGGCACCCAGCCGCCCAGCTCCGAGCCCGACCACCAAGCCGTGAAGCTGCACCGGACCAACCAGAGCGACAGCACCCTGCCCCAGCTGCAAAACCAGACCAGCGACAGCGCAGCCCCCACAGACGAAGAGGAGCTGACTCGCCAGGAGGGCAAGATGTGCCGGCAGGCCGTGCAATGGACCCACGAGGAAGACATCCCCAACCTCATCGCCAGCGGCGAGGAGCGTCTCAAGGCCGGGCAGATCGACCGCCAGCAGCACCAGCAGGCCCTGAAGGACCTCGAAGGGGTCAAGACCCACATCACCCTGCCCAAGTGCCTGGTCAGCAAGGGCGAGGATCGCAAGAGGTTCGAATGCCTGGCGAAAGGCCTCGGCCTCGCCGTGTGCAGCGGTGCCGCGGGCGAGGCCATCGATGCCGGCATGCAGAAGGCGCAAAGCAAGCGCTGATCTCGACCCGGCAGCCCTCTCGAATCGCAAAACTGGCTAGGCTTTCCTTGATGCGCCCGCGATCCCCGGCGCATCGGGAGGCCGCATGAAAGAGCATTCCAGCGCACCCGCCGGCGATGAGAGCATCGCCCTGCTGCGCCGTAGCGCCGAACCCCTGCCGGATCTGGCCAGCGCGGAGTTCGCCGCGCTGTTCGACCGCTACGCCGACGCCCGCGTGGTGCTGATCGGCGAGGCCAGCCACGGCACCTCCGAGTTCTACCGAAGCCGCGCGGCGATCACCCGCCGGCTGATCGAAAAACACGGCTTCAACATCGTCGCCGTCGAAGCGGACTGGCCGGACGCGGCGCAGATCGACCAGCAGGTGCGCCGGCAACAGCCGCCGACCTGGCACCAGCACGCCTTCCAGCGCTTCCCCACCTGGATGTGGCGCAACCGCGAGGTCGCCGGGTTCTGCGAGTGGCTGACTGCCTACAATCGCGGCCTGCCCGCCGAGCGCCGCGTCGAATTCCGTGGCCTCGACGTCTACAGCCTCGGCGCCTCGATCGGCGCGGTGCTGGCCTACCTCGACCGCACCGATCCGCCGGCCGCCCAGGCCGCGCGGCAGCGCTACGACTGCCTGGAGCCCTGGCAGGACGCCCCCACCCTGTATGGGCGCAACGTCCTGCACGGCCAGCAGTCCTGCGAGGACGCCGTGGTCGAGCAACTGCGCGCACTGCTCGAACGACGCCTGGAGCGCCTCGGCCGCAACGGCGAAGCCCTCTTCGACGCCACCCAGAACGCCCGCGTGGTGCAGGCCGCCGAGCAGTACTACCGGACCATGTACCACGGCTCGACGGCCTCGTGGAACCTGCGCGACCAGCACATGTTCGACACCCTGGAGCGCCTGCTGGAGCATCGCGGCCCCGGGGCCCGGGCGGTGGTCTGGGCGCACAACTCGCACATCGGCAATGCCGCCGCCACCGCCATGGGCTGGGCCGGCGAGTTCAATATCGGCGAGCTGTGCCGCAGCGCCTGGGGGCGCGAAGCGGTACTGATCGGCATGGGCACCGACCGCGGAGAGGTGGTGGCGGCGAGCAACTGGGACGAGCCGGCGCAGATCAAGCGGGTGCGCCCCTCGCGCAGCGACAGCTGGGAGCAGGTGTTCGTCCAGGTCGGCCTGCCCGCCACCCTCACCGACTGGCGCGGCGACACGCGCGCCGAGCTGCGCGAAGCGCTGTCCGCGACCCTGCTGGAGCGCGCCATCGGGGTGATCTACCGCCCGGAAACCGAGCGCCAGAGCCACTACTTCGAGGCCGTGCTGGCCGAGCAGTTCGACGCCTGGATCTGGCTGGAGGAAACCCACGCCGTCACCGCGCTGGGCCGACAGGAGCCGCATCTCGGCGAGGACGAAACCTGGCCGTTCGGCGAGTGAGGCTCGCGCAGACATGAAAAAGCCGGACGTCGAGGTCCGGCTTTCTTCATTCGCTCAGCGGTGCGATCACGCCTTGGGCAGGGTCACGCCGACTTGCCCCTGGTACTTGCCGCCGCGGTCCTTGTAGGACACTTCGCAGGCTTCGTCCGACTGCAGGAACAGCATCTGCGCCACGCCCTCGTTGGCGTAGATCTTCGCCGGCAGGGTGGTGGTATTGGAGAACTCCAGGGTCACGTGGCCTTCCCACTCCGGCTCGAGCGGGGTGACGTTGACGATGATGCCGCAGCGCGCGTAGGTGCTCTTGCCGAGGCAAATGGTCAGCACGTCGCGCGGGATGCGGAAGTACTCGACGGTACGCGCCAGGGCGAAGGAGTTCGGCGGGATGATGCACACGTCGCCCTTGACGTCGACGAAGCTCTTCTCGTCGAAGTTCTTCGGGTCGACGGTGGCCGAGTGGATGTTGGTGAACACCTTGAATTCGTCGGCGCAGCGCACGTCGTAGCCGTAGCTGGACACCCCGTAGGAGATCACCCGGTCGGCAGCCGCACCGCGCACCTGGCGCTCGACAAAGGGCTCGATCATGCCGTGCTCGAGGGCCATGCGGCGAATCCACTTGTCCGATTTGATGCTCATGCGACTGTCCTGCCTGGGTGGGTAAAAACGGGGATGTGGCGGAAAAACGAGCGCGTATCTTACCGGCTGGCCTGCAGCGGGCAAAGGGCCGGGCGCCGCACGGCCATGGGCAGGGTGGGAAACTCGCGCAGCGATTTCCCACCCTTGACGGCGGACACGGCGGCGCCGGTGTCCAGCCTACGCACTTGAGCTGAGGCTACGCCGCCAGATCAACTGCTTCGCCCCGAGGTCGGGCCTCCCACAAGAAGCAGAACCATCCTCTACCTGTAGGAGGCGCGACCTTGCGGCGATGCGGGCCAGCGGCCCGCCAGAACCCTCAATCCTCGCTGATGCTGATGCTCGGCATCGCCGTGGCGTTGGCCGCCTGGCGCAGCAGGCGCGCCCCGACCTTGCGCGCCAGCTGCTGGTAGAGCAGCGCCAGCGGGCCGTCCGGCTCGGCGACCACGGTCGGCTTGCCGCCGTCGGCCTGCTCGCGGATGGCCATCGCCAGCGGCAGCGAGGCCAGCACCTCGACGCCGTACTGCGCGGCCAGCTTGGCGCCGCCGCCCTCGCCGAACAGGTGCTCGGCATGCCCGCAGTTGGAGCAGATGTGCACGGCCATGTTCTCCACCACGCCAAGCACCGGGATGTTGACCTTGGTGAACATCTCCACGCCCTTCCTGGCGTCGAGCAGGGCCAGGTCCTGCGGGGTGGTGACGATCACCGCGCCGGCCACCGGCACCTTCTGTGCCAGGGTCAGCTGGATGTCGCCGGTGCCCGGCGGCATGTCCACCACCAGGTAGTCGAGGTTGTCCCAGGCGCTCTGGGTGATCAGCTGCAGCAGCGCGCCGGAGGCCATCGGCCCGCGCCAGACCATCGGCGTGCGCTCGTCGGCGAGGAAGGCCATCGACATCACCTGCACGCCGTGGGCCTGCAGTGGCACGAACCACTGGCCGTCCTTGATCTGCGGGCGGGTGCCGTCCTTGATGCCGAGCATCAGGCCCTGGCTGGGACCGTAGACGTCGGCGTCGAGGATACCGACCCGCGCGCCCTCGCGGGCCAGCGCCAGCGCCAGGTTGGCGGCGGTGGTCGACTTGCCGACGCCGCCCTTGCCGGAAGCCACGGCGATCACGTTCTTCACCCCGGCCAGCGCCGGGGTCTGCGCCGGCACCGGGTGGGCCGGGATCACGCAGTCGACCTGCACCTCGGCCGCGCTCACGCCGGCGAGGTTTTCCAGGCCGCTCTTCAGCATCTCGGCCCAACCGGCCTTGAACAGCCCGGCGGCGTAGCCCAGCTCCAGACGCACGCGCACCCGGCCGCCGTCGATGCTGACGTCGCGCAGACAGCCGGCGCTGACCGGGTCCTGATCGAGATGCGGATCGGTGTACTGACGCAGGACCGCCTCGACGGCGGCGCGGGTGACGACACTCATGGATGACTCCCGGGAAAAGGTTGAGCGGAACAGGGGGATATCCTACCCGACCAGCGACGCGGTGGAGAAACGCTCTGGCTCCAGTAGGAGGCGCGACCCCGCGGCGATGCGGGCTGCAGGCCCGCCAGCAGAACAAGAGCATCGCCCCGAGGTCGGGCCTCCTACAGGGATGGGCTGAGCGGGCCGCCCACCGGCGCCAGCCCCACGGATGAAAAAAACCGCCCGGGGCTATATAGTTGCCGACTTCCCTCGTTTTGCCAGTGCAGCCGATCATCATGTCCGAAGCCCGCCAGATCCTCGTCACCAGCGCCCTGCCCTACGCCAACGGCTCCATCCACCTGGGCCACATGCTCGAGTACATCCAGACCGACATGTGGGTGCGCTTCCAGAAGCTGCGCGGCAACCAGTGCATCTATGTGTGCGCCGACGACGCCCACGGCTCGGCGATCATGCTGCGCGCCGAGAAGGAAGGCATCACTCCGGAGGCGCTGATCGCCGGCGTGCAGGCCGAGCACAGCGGCGATTTCGCCGACTTCCTGGTCGACTTCGACAACTTCCACTCGACCCATGCCGAGGAAAACCGCGAGCTGGCCACCGCCATCTACCTGAAGCTGCGCGATGCCGGGCATATCGCCACCCGTTCGGTGACCCAGTACTTCGACCCGGACAAGGGCATGTTCCTTGCCGACCGCTTCATCAAGGGCACCTGCCCGAAGTGCGCCGCCGAGGACCAGTACGGCGACAACTGCGAGAAGTGCGGGGCCACCTACGAGCCGACCGAGCTGAAGGACCCGCGCTCGGCGATCTCCGGCGCCACCCCGGTGCTGCGCGACTCCAAGCACTTCTTCTTCAAGCTGCCGGACTTCGAGGCCATGCTCAAGCAGTGGACCCGCAGCGGCGCCCTGCAGGACGCGGTGGCCAACAAGATCGCCGAATGGCTGGATGGCGGCCTGCAGGAGTGGGACATCTCCCGCGACGCGCCCTACTTCGGCTTCGAGATTCCCGACGAGCCGGGCAAGTATTTCTACGTCTGGCTGGATGCGCCGATCGGCTACATGGCCAGCTTCAAGAACCTCTGTAAGCGCCGCCCGGAGCTGGACTTCGACGCCTTCTGGAACAAGGATTCCAAGGCCGAGCTGTACCACTTCATCGGCAAGGACATCGTCAACTTCCACACCCTGTTCTGGCCGGCGATGCTCGAAGGCGCCGGCTACCGCAAGCCGACCGCGGTCAACGTGCACGGCTACCTGACCGTCAACGGCCAGAAGATGTCCAAGTCGCGCGGCACCTTCATCAAGGCGCGCACCTACCTGGACCACCTGAACCCCGAGTACCTGCGCTACTACTACGCCAGCAAGCTGTCGCGCGGGGTGGACGACCTCGACCTCAACCTCGAGGACTTCGTGCAGAAGGTCAACTCCGACCTGGTCGGCAAGGTGGTCAACATCGCCAGCCGCTGCGCTGGCTTCATTCACAAGGGCAACGCCGGGGTGATGGTCGACGCCAACCCCGAGCCGCAGCTGTGGGACGCCTTCCAAGCCGCCTCCCCGGCCATCGCCGAGGCCTACGAGCACCGCGACTTCGGCCGCGCCATGCGCGAGATCATGGCCCTGGCCGACCGCGCCAACGCCTGGATCGCCGACAAGGCGCCGTGGGCGCTGAACAAGGTCGAGGGCAAGCAGGCCGAGGTGCAGGAAATCTGCGCCTTCGGCGTCAACCTGTTCCGCCAGCTGGTGATCTTCCTCAAGCCGGTGCTGCCGAACCTCTCCGCCGCCGCCGAGGCCTTCCTCAACGTCGCCCCGCTGAGCTGGGATGACCATGCGCTGCGCCTGGCCAACCACCAGCTGAACCCGTTCACCCCGCTGATGACCCGTATCGAACCCGCGAAGATTGACGCCATGATCGAAGCCTCCAAGGAAGACCTCGCCGCCCAGTCCACCGAAGCCGCCGCCCCCGCGGGCAATGGCGAGCTGGTCAAGGAGCCGCTGGCCCCTGAGATCAACTTCGACGCCTTCGCCGCGGTGGACCTGCGCATCGCGCTGATCGAGAAGTGCGAGTTCGTCGAGGGCGCCGACAAGCTGCTGCGCCTGACCCTGGACATCGGCGACGCCAAGCGCAACGTGTTCTCCGGCATCAAGAGCGCCTACCCGGACCCGAGCAAGCTGGAAGGCCGCCTGACCCTGTACGTCGCCAACCTGGCGCCGCGCAAGATGAAGTTCGGCATGTCCGAGGGCATGGTGCTGGCCGCCGGTCCGGGCGGCGAGGAAATCTTCCTGCTCAGCCCGGACGCCGGCGCCAAGCCGGGCCAGCGCGTGCACTGATCGCCGCGCCTTGAACAAGACCCCGCCACGGCGGGGTCTTGTGTTTCTGCCTTGCCGCACGCTCAGCGCCTGCGCGCGCAGCAATGGGCCGCAACGGATTCTGGCCAGCCTGCAAGTCGCACAAATAGCCGGATCCGCACTCTTTATTCCTAAAAGGAATTACAAGCTCGAGCCCGCTCGACTTGTACGCTATAACCCGCTCCACGATAATAGACCCCCTCATTCATCGACGGCGCGAGCCCGCTTCTGCCCATGACCGAATTCGCCCTCATCCTGGTCAGCGCCATTCTGGTCAACAACTTCGTGTTGGTGCAGTTCCTTGGCCTCTGCCCGTTCATGGGGGTTTCGAAGAAGATCGAAACCGCCATCGGTCTGTCGCTGGCCACCACCTTCGTGTTGACCCTGGCCGCCATGTGCAGCTACCTGATCCACCAGTACGTGCTCAAGCCGCTGGACCTGGAGTTCCTCAGGACCATCAGCTTCATCCTGGTGATCGCCGTGGTGGTGCAGTTCACCGAGATGGTGGTGAACAAGACCAGCCCGATGCTGTACCGCGTGCTCGGCATCTTCCTGCCGCTGATCACCACCAACTGCATCGTCCTCGGCGTGGCCCTGGTCAACGCCAACAAGGCCGAGTTCACCTTCCTCACCGCCACCGCCAACGGCTTCGCCGCCGGCCTGGGCTTCTCCCTGGTGCTGGTGCTGTTCGCCGCGCTGCGAGAGCGCATCGCCATCGCCGACGTGCCCGTGCCGTTCCGCGGCGCCGCCATCGGCATGATCACCGCCGGTCTGATGTCGCTGGCGTTCATGGGCTTCACCGGATTGATCAAGCTATGAGTCTGGTCCTCATTGCCGTCGTTGCCCTAGCGGCGATCTGCCTGGTTGCCGGCGCCATCCTCGGCTACGCCGCGGTGCGCTTTCGCGTCGAGGGCGACCCCATCGTCGAACAGATCAACGCCCTGCTACCGCAGACCCAGTGCGGCCAGTGTGGCTACCCGGGCTGCAAGCCCTACGCCGAGGCGATCGCCAACGGCGACAAGATCAACAAGTGCCCGCCCGGCGGCCAGGCCACCGTGCAGGCGCTGGCCGACCTGCTCGACGTCGAGGTCGAGCCTCTGGACGCCACCGGCGGCGAGAAGCCGCGCATGGTTGCCTTCATCCGCGAGGCCGAGTGCATCGGCTGCACCAAGTGCATCCAGGCCTGCCCGGTGGACGCCATCGTCGGCGCCGCGCGGCAGATGCACACGGTGATCGTCGACGAATGCACCGGCTGCGACCTGTGCGTCGAGCCCTGCCCGGTGGACTGCATCGACATGATCGAGATCGGCACCAATGTGCAGAGCTGGAAGTGGGAGCGTCCGCTGGCGCCCGGCCAGTTGATCGCCACCGACCGGGAGCAGGCCGCATGACTGCCGCAGTGAAGACCTGGGACATCCCCGGCGGCATCCATCCGCCGGAGCGCAAGACGCTGTCCAACCGCACGCCGATCCAGCCGGCACCGCTGCCCAAGCGGCTGATCCTGCCGCTGAGCCAGCACATCGGCGCTCCCGCCGAGCCGCTGGTCGCGGTCGGCGAGCGCGTGCTCAAGGGCCAGAAGATCGCCGACGCCGCGGGCGTGGTCAGCGTGCCGCTGCACGCACCGACCTCCGGCACCGTCGCCTTCATCGGCCCGCAGCCCTACCCGCACGCCTCCGGCATGCTCGCCCCGGCCATCGTCATCGAGGCCGACGGCCTGGACGAGTGGTGTGCCCTCGAGCCCTGCGCCGACTTCCGTGCCCTGCAGCCCGAGGCGCTGCTGGAGAAGATCCGCGACGCCGGCATCAACGGCCTGGGCGGCGCCGGCTTCCCCACCGCGGTCAAGCTCACCGCGCGGCCGCAGCAGAAGATCCACACGCTGATCATCAACGGCACCGAGTGCGAGCCGTACATCACCGCCGACGATGTGCTGATGCGCGAGAAGGCCCGCGAACTGGTGACGGGCATCGACATCCTCGCCCAGCTGATCCAGCCGGACGAGGTGCTGATCGGCATCGAGGACAACAAACCCGAGGCCATCGCCGCACTCAGGGCCGCCCTGAGTGAGCGCGCCTATCAGCTGCGGGTGTTCCCCACCAAGTACCCGTCCGGCGGCGAGAAGCAGCTGATCCAGATCCTCACCGGCCGCGAAGTGCCGGCCGGTGGCCTGCCGGCGGACATCGGCATGCTCTGCCAGAACGTCGGCACCGCGGTGGCCGTGCACGACGCCGTGGTGCTCGGCAAACCGCTGATCTCGCGGATCACCACCCTCACCGGCGAAGCGCTGGCGCGACCGATGAACGTCGAGGCGCTGATCGGCACCCCGGTCGAGGAGCTGCTGGCCTTCGCCGGCCTCGACGCACAGAAACTGGACCGCCTGATCATGGGTGGACCGATGATGGGCGTCACCCTGCCCGCGCTCGACGTGCCGCTGATCAAGACCAGCAACTGCCTGCTGGCGCCGACCCGCAGCGAGCTGCCGCCGCCGCCACCGGCGCTGCCGTGCATCCGCTGCGGCGAGTGCGCGCTGGCCTGCCCGGCCAGCCTGCTGCCGCAGCAGCTGCACTTCTTCGCCCTCGGCAGCGAGCACGAGCAGCTCAAGGCGCACAACCTGTTCGACTGCATCGAATGCGGCGCCTGCGCCTACGTCTGTCCGTCGAGCATCCCGCTGGTGCAGTACTACCGTGCGTCCAAGGCGGAGATCCGCGAGCTGGAGCAGAAGCAGCAGAAGGCCGAGCACTCCAAGCAGCGCTTCGAACTGCGCCAGGAACGCCTGCGCCGCGAAGAAGAGCGCAAGGAAGAGGAACGCCGCGCCCGCGCCGAGAAGGCCGCGCGCGCCAAGGCCGCCCAGGCCGAAGCTGCTGCGGCGGCACCGGCCGCGGCCGCCGCACCAGCGGTCAACGAGGACCTCAAGCGCCTGAAGATCGAGGCCAGCATGGCCCAGGTGGCGCTGAAGAAGGCCGAGAAGCAGCTGGCCCAGCACGACACCGCCGAGCTGCAGACCCAGGTCGCCGAACTGCGCGCCGCCCTCGAGGCCGCGCAAAAGGCCCTCGCCGAGGCCCAGGCCGCCGCCCCGGCCAGCGCCCCCGCGCCTGCCACCGCCAAGCCGGCCGGCGACGAGGCCTTGAAGAAGGCCAAGATCGAAGCGGCGATGCTCAAGGCGCAGATCCGCAAGCTGGAGAAGGTCGAGGCGCCGGACGACGCTCAGCAGGCCGAACTGGCCAAGTTGCGCGAACAACTAACTCAAGCCGAACAGGCCCTGGCTGCCGCCGAGAGCGCCGCGCCCGCCCCCGCAGCCAAGCCGGCCGGCGACGAAGCCTTGAAGAAGGCCAAGATCGAGGCCGCCATGCTCAAGGCGCAGATCCGCAAGCTGGAGAAGGTCGAGGCGCCAGATGACGCCCAGCAGGCCGAACTGGCCAAACTGCGCGAGCAGCTGGCTGAGGCAGAAAAGGCCCTGGCCACCGCCGAGAGCAGCGCGCCCGCGCCCGCAGCCAAGCCGGCCGGCGACGAGGCGCTGAAGAAGGCCAAGATCGAGGCCGCCATGCTCAAGGCGCAGATCCGCAAGCTGGAGAAGGTCGAGGCCCCGGACGACGCCCAGCAGGCCGAGCTGGCCAGGCTGCGCGAACAGCTCGCTGCCGCCGACCAGGCTCTCGCCGACCTGGAGCAGGCGGCGGCCGCGCCGACGCCTGCAGCCGCGGCCGAACCGGTCAAGGCCGAGATCGACCCGCTGAAGAAGGCCAAGGTCGAACTGGCGATGAAGCGCGCCGAACTGAAGAAGGCCGAGAAGGCCGGCGCCGACGCCGCCGAGCTGGCCAAACTGCGCGAGGCACTGGCTGGCGCCGAGCAGGCCCTGCACGCGGCCGAGGAAGGCTCCGCCAAGCCGGCACCCGAGCTGGTGCGCACGGAGAAACGCCCCGTCGACGAGGCCACCCGCGCGCTGAAGACCGAAGTGGCCTTCGCCCGCGCCGACCTGCGCAAGCTGGAGCGCGACGAGTCCGCCACGGACGAGGCCCTGGAGGCCGCGCGCACTCGGTTGGCCGAGGCCGAAGACAAGCTGGCGGAGCAGCAATGAACGTAGGGTGGGTTAGGCCGCAGGCCGTAACCCACCACCCGGCCGCCAGACCGGCCACGACATGCCGGCTCACGCCGGCAGCGGTGGGTTACGCCGCAAGCGGCTAACCCACCCTACGAACGACGAACAACCCTCCCCTCTCCCACCCGTGGGAGAGGGGCCGGGGGTGAGGGCCACGCGACTCGACGCACCGCCCTCACTCCACCTCTCTCCCGCCAGCGGGAGAGGGAGCACGAAACTCCGGAGCCGGGAGTCTCTCCCGCTCCTTACCAAACACAACGGAGCATCAATGGCCCTGCCCCGCATCACCTCGCCCCACGCCACGGGCCGCAACCGCACCCAGCAGGTCATGCAGCTGGTGCTGCTGGCCACCCTGCCCGGCGTGCTGGTGCTGACCTGGCTGTACGGTTTCGGCACCCTGATCAACCTGTGCTGGGCCGTCGCCGTCGCCCTCGGCTGCGAAGCCGCGGTGCTGCGCCTGCGCCAGCGGCCGATCGGCTTCTTCCTGCGCGACTACAGCGCGGTGCTCACCGCGGTGCTGCTGGCCCTCGCCCTGCCGCCCTACTCGCCCTGGTGGCTGACCCTGGTGGCCACCGCCTTCGCCATCCTGTTCGGCAAGCAGCTGTTCGGCGGCCTCGGCCAGAACCCGTTCAACCCGGCGATGCTCGGCTACGTGGTGGCGCTGATCTCCTTCCCGGTGGAAATGACCAGCTGGCCCGCGCCGCGCGGCTTCGAGGCGGCCAACCCGACCCTCGGCCTGCTCGACGGCCTGCAGCGCATCCTCGGTCTGACCGCCAGCCTGCCGGACGCCTGGACCCAGGCCACCGCGCTGGACGCCCTCAAGGTCAACAAGAGCCTGACCATCGCCGAGCTGTGGGCAAGCAATCCGTCGTTCGGCAGCCTCGGCGGCTATGGCGCCGAAGCGGTCAACCTGGCCTTCCTCGCCGGCGGCCTGTTCCTGCTCTACAAGCGGGTATTCACCTGGCACGCGCCGGTGGCCATGCTCGCGGGCCTGGGCCTGATGAGCCTGGTGTTCTGGAACGGCTCGGGGTCGGACTCCAACGGCTCGCCGCTGTTCCACCTGCTCAGCGGGGCGACCATGCTCGGCGCCTTCTTCATCGTCACCGACCCGGTGTCCGGCGCCACCAGCCTGCTCGGCCGCCTGCTGTTCGGCGCCGGCGTCGGCGTGCTGGCCTACGTGATCCGCGCCTGGGGCGGCTACCCGGACGGCGTGGCCTTCGCCGTGCTGCTGATGAACCTGGCCGCACCGACCATCGACTACTACACCCGTCCGCGCACCTACGGCCATCGCAAGCCGGAACGCGGCTTCAAGCTGGGAGAGTAAGGACATGCTGCCGGAAATCCCCCGCTCGATGCTGAAGAACAGCCTGCTCCTCGGCCTGTTCGCCGTCGCCACCGTCGGCGTGGTCGCCGTCACCCAGCAGGGCACCGCCGAGCGCATCCAGGTCGCCGAGCGCGAAGCCCAGGTGCGCGCGCTGGCCGAGATCCTGCCGGAAGGCAGCTACGACAACCACCTGCTGGACAACAGCCTGCAGCTCAGCGATCCGCTGCTCGGCAGCGCCCGGCCGCTGCCGGCCTACCTGGCCCTCAAGGGCGGCCAGCCCAGCGCCATCATCCTCCAGGCCATCGCCCCGGACGGCTACAGCGGCAGCATCCGCCTGCTGGTCGGCATCCATGCCGACGGCCGTCTGGCCGGCGTGCGCGTGCTCGCCCACAAGGAGACACCGGGCCTGGGCGACAAGATCGAGCTGGCCAAGAGTCCCTGGGTGCTGGCCTTCGCCGGCAAGTCGCTGAGCGACCCCGACGCGGCCGGCTGGGCGGTGAAGAAGGACCAGGGCGTGTTCGACCAGTTCGCCGGCGCCACCATCACCCCACGCGCGGTGGTCAAGGCCGTGCACCACGCCCTGCAGTACTTCGACGCCCACCGCGCCGAGCTGCTCGGCCTGCCGGATACCGCCACCCCGGCGGCCGCACAACAGGAGCCCGTGCAATGAGCCAGAGCTACCGCGAGATCGCCGGCAACGGCCTGTGGAAGAACAACCCCGGCCTGGTCCAGCTGCTCGGCCTGTGCCCGCTGCTTGGCACCAGCAACTCGACGGTCAACGCCCTCGGCCTGGCGCTGGCCACCATGCTGGTGCTGGTCTGCTCCAACGCCGCGGTGTCGCTGATCCGCGGGGTGACGCAGACCGCCGTGCGCCTGCCGGCCTTCGTGATGATCATCGCCGCGCTGACCACCTGCATCGAGCTGCTGATGCAGGCCTACACCTACGAGCTGTACCAGATCCTCGGCATCTTCATCCCGCTGATCACCACCAACTGCGTGATCCTCGGCCGCGCCGACGGTTTCGCGGCGAAGAACGGCATCGCCCGCTCGGCGTTCGACGGCCTGATGATGGGCATCGGCTTCGGCCTGGTGCTGGTGGTGCTCGGCGCCGCGCGCGAGCTGCTCGGCACCGGCGTGCTGTTCGCCAACATGCAGCTGCTGTTCGGCCCCCTGGCCGAAAACTGGCAGCTCAGCCTGCTGGGCAGCGACTACAAGGGCTTCCTGCTGGCCATCCTGCCACCGGGCGCCTTCCTCGTGCTGGGCCTGATGATCGCCGGCAAGAACATCATCGACCAGCGCGCCGAAGCCCGCGCCAAGGCCCGCCAGCCGGCGCCGGAGCCGATCACCAGCCGCCGCGTGCGGGTCACCGGCGTGGTGGAGTAAGCCCATGAATGCCGCCAAGCGTGCGGAAATCTTCCGCCGCCTGAAGGAGGACAATCCCGAGCCGACCACCGAGCTGGAGTACCAGAGCGTGTTCGAGCTGCTGGTGGCGGTGATCCTCTCCGCCCAGGCCACCGACGTCGGCGTCAACAAGGCCACGGCGAAGCTGTTCCCGGTGGCCAACACCCCCGAGGCGATCCACGCCCTGGGCGTCGAGGGCCTCGAGCAGTACATCAAGACCATCGGCCTGTACCGCAGCAAGGCGAAGAACGTCATCGAAGCCTGCCGCCTGCTGATCGAGAAGCACGCCAGCGTGGTGCCGAGCAGCCGCGAGGAGCTGGAGGCGCTGCCCGGCGTCGGCCGCAAGACCGCCAACGTGGTGCTCAACACCGCCTTCCGCCAGCCGGCCATGGCGGTGGACACGCACATCTTCCGGGTCAGCAACCGCACCGGCATCGCCCCCGGCAAGACCGTGCTCGAGGTGGAGAAGAAGCTGGTCAAGTTCGTGCCCAGGGAATACCTGCTCGACGCCCACCACTGGCTGATCCTGCACGGCCGCTATGTGTGCAAGGCCCGCAAGCCGCAGTGCGGCAGCTGCCGGATCGAAGATCTGTGCGAGTACAAGCACAAGACTTCCGACGATTGAGCAGATAAAAATAATTCCTATCGACCGATAGAAAAATTCTCTTTTACCCGCTTCTGCTTTGCCGCTATAAGGTGCGCGAAACGCCCCCTGATTTCGTGGAGCCGCACGCCATGGCACAAGCCAAGACCGACCTCGACCTGGAAGAAGATTTAGTCGTCGATGCCGAACCGGACGACGCCGAAGCCAGCAGCGATGCCCCGACCAGCAAGACCAACCTGGCCAAGCGTCGCGTGATCGACAACCTGCTGGAAGAAAAGCGCCTGAAGAAGCAACTGGCCGATTACGACTTCGACCTGTAAGCCCCCGCCACACCAATGCACAAGCCCCGCAGCTCTGGCGGGGCTTGGCGCTTTCCACGGCCCGCCAGCTACCAGGGCAGCCGCTCGCCACTCCAGGAGTGGAACTGCCCGCTGGCCTCGGCACCCAGACCGTCGATCACCGCCAGCATCTGCTGTGCCGCCACGGCCGGCGGGCGACCGATCTCGGCGCCGCGAAACGGCTGCGACAGCCGCGAGTTGACCGTCCCCGGATGCAGGGCCAGCAGCAGCGCGCCAGGGTTGCTGCGGCGCACCTCGATCGCCGCGGTCTTCAGCAGCATGTTCAACGCCGCCTTGGAAGCCCGGTAGCTGTACCAGCCGCCCAGACGATTGTCCTCGATGCTGCCGACCTTGGCCGACAGCAGCGCCAGCACGCTGCGCTGGCGGTCCAGCAAGCGACTGAAATGGCGCAAGACCAGCGCCGGGCCGAAGGTATTGACCCTGAAGGTTTCCAGCATCTGGTCGTAGTGCAGATCGGCGAGCTTTTTCTCCGGCATGAACGCCGCGCCATGCAGGATGCCGGCGGCATTGATGATCAGCTGGAACGGCCCCTGTGCCGCCAGGGCCGCTGCCGCCTCGGCGACGCTCTCTTCGCGAGCGAAATCGATGACCGGCTGCGAATGGCGGTCCAGCCCCACCACCAGCGCGCAACGCGGATCGTCGCGCAACGCCGCGACCAAGGCGCCGCCGATGGCCCCGGAAGCGCCGATCACCAGGGCGCGATAGCCGTCGGGAAAGGAGTCCATCACTCGGCCTGCTTGCGGAAGAACAGGGTCACCTGACCCAGCTCGAAGCCGAACTTGGTCATGAACGAGCGGTTGGCCATGGTGTTTTCGTCGAGCAGGTACATCCAGTCGTCGAAGTCGACCTGGTAGACCTTGCCGTCCACCGGCAGGCTCAGCACGTAGCGCCAGCGCAGCGCGTTGCCGGCCACCTCGCCGCGCGCCTCGCCGACCACATCGTCCGCGGTGCCGCGCCAGCGACCGGGGCCGTCGGGATGCAGGGTCCACACCCGCTTCTGCCTGCTGCCGTCGCTGTAGGTGAAGTCCTCGTCGAGGATCAACTGGTCGCCCTGCGTATGGCCGTTGATCACCACATGGAAGCGCTTGATCACCTCCCCCGAGCGTTTCTGGAACATGCCCCAGGCATCCACCCGGCCGCTGAAGTACTGACGCAGGTCGAGCTGCGGCTGCTGGTCGCGATAGTGCTCCACTTCGATCTGCCCGCAACTGGCCAGCAGCAGGCACAGCGGCAGGAGGAATTTCTTCAGCATGGCGGGTGTCCTCAAGGGGCGGCGGCGCCCAGCAGCTGCGCACGCAGCTCCGGATTGCGCGTGCGCGGGTCGAGCCAGATGGCGAAGAAGGCGGCGGCGAAGGCAGCGTCGCGCACCTCGTGCTGCAACTGCTGGCCAACATAGAAGCGCGCGCCGACGCCCGGCAGATGCACGCCGGTGATCCGCGCGCCCGGCTCGACGTCGACGAACGCCTGGCGCATCTGCGCCCGCCAGCCGGCCAGCTGCGCCGCGCTCACCGCATCGCCATACAGGCGGCGGATCTCCCTGACGCTGGCGGCGACCAGGTCGTCGCGGCTGATGGCGCGGTGGTAGGTGAGCTCCAGGGCAAAGGGCGTGTCCGCCGCCAGTGGCTGCGCGGGGCTCCACAGGCGCGCGCTGTAGATGCGCAGGCCGAACAGGCGCAGCTCGCCGGCACCGATCACCCGGGCCTCGGGCACGGCCTCCTGCCAGTTGGCCAACGCGCCGCTGCTGAGCAGGCAGAGCAGAACCAGCCAGGCTTTGCTGGTCCCCTGGCGGGACGCTGGATCATTCATCGCAGGCTCCTCGTCGCCTGTCCGCAGGCAGAGCGGACCGAAAGGTCACCCCTAAAAAACTATACGATAATTCACAGTATGTACAATTGCAGTCCATGAACTCAGCGCTCGGCGGACGGGAAAGCCAGAATTGCGGGGATGCCCTGCTCGCCGCTTTCGAGCCGCGCGCTGCCGCCATACCACTGCGTGATCGCGCACGCGCTCACCGGGTCCGGGTCGCCGGAGTCGCCGGCTGGCTGGGCTGGGCGAAGGGCCGCCACCCTGGAAGCGCTCGAACAGCGGCGACAGGTGCCCGACGACGACCACGACTCGCTACGAGCGCTACTCCGCCACACACCAACACGTTCATTTTTTGACTCCCGTCAATCCATCTAAAAGCGCAACAAAAGCGCAAGTAATCCAAGGTGACACAGAGCACATTTATTGGCAGAATTTCGCCAATTATTTGGCATGCATCAATATGCCAGTATTGAAAGTGACCGCTTATCTGCGGGATTGCGCCACTGCGCCATTTTTTTGAACGCAAAACTGGTCGTCTCCCTCACCCCCGTGCAACCCACTCGCCCGCTCATTTTGCCGCTCCCCTGTACAGGATCGTCGCAGCAGTCAAGGACTACAGTCATGCCCGGCACCCCCTACAAGAAAAACAGTCTTGTCATCCTGGTCGCGCTCGCGCTCTCCGCATGCACGACCATCAGTCCCCAGCAGCTCTCCGAGCAAGCGCTGACCGAACAGGGGCATGCCGACCGGGGCGCAGCGCTTGCCGAAGCCGAGCCGATCAGCGGCATGCTGACCATCGAGCAGGCCATCGCCCGCGCGTTGAAATACAACCTCGAGCGTCGCTCGCGCCTGATGGAGGAGGCGATGGCCTTCCGCCAACTGGACGTCAGCCACTACGACATGCTGCCCAAGCTGCTGGCCCAGTCCGGCTACAGCTGGCGCGACAACGACAAGATCAGCCAGAGCCGCAACAACGAGACCGGCGAACTGTCGCCCTCGCAGTTCGTTTCCCAGGAGCGCACCCACACCCTGAGCAGCCTGGGCGTGAGCTGGAACCTGATCGATCTCGGTGTCGGCTACTACAACACCCGGCAGCAGGCCGACCGTGTGCTGATCGCCGTCGAGAAGCGTCGCAAGGCCATGCACGTGCTGATGCAGGATGTGCGCACCGCCTTCTGGCGCGCTGCCAGCGCCCAGAAACTGCGTGCCGAGGTGCAGAGCACCCTCGCCCTGGCCGAACAGGCCCTGGTCGACTCACGCACGGCGGAGTCCGAGCGCCTGCGCAACCCCCTCGACGCCCTGCGCTACCAGCGCCAGGTACTGGAGAATCTGCGCCTGCTCGAGGCGATCGACCAGGAACTGTCGACCGCCCAGATCGAACTGGCCGCCCTGATCAACGCGCCCATCGGCCAGCGACTGCAGCTCGCCGAGCCTGAGTTCCGGGTCAGCCGCCAGGCCCTGGAGATCCCGGTCACCCGTCTGGAGGAAACGGCCATGGCCGCCAACGCCGACATCCGCGAGCAGCACTACAACGCCCGCATCGCCCGCGAAGAAACCCGCAAGACCCTGGTACGCCTGTTTCCCAACCTCAGCTTCAACTACAGCATCAACTACGACACCGACAGCTATCTGGTGAACAGCAACTGGAACGAGGCCGGCCTGCAACTGTCCTTCAACCTGTTCAACCTGTTCACCGGTCCCGGCCAGCTGAAGCTCGCCGAGGCCGGCGTCAAGCTGGCCGATCAACGCCGCATTGCCGTACAGATGGCGACCCTGGCGCAGACCCACCTGGCCCGCCAGCAACTCGCCAACGCGCTCAACCAGTTCGAGCGCGCCGATGCCATCTGGAGCACCGACCAGCGCATCAATGGGCACATGCAGAACCGCCAGAACAGCCAGATGCAGAGCCAGCTGGACATGGTCGCCAACCAGACCACCGCCATCCTCAGCCTGCTGCGCCGCTACCAGGCCCTGGCCCAGGTCCAGGCGGCCGAAGCGCGCCTGCAGTCGACACTCGGTGTAGAGCCGCGGATCAGCAGCGTGGATGACCTGTCACTGGCGCAGCTGACCGATGACATCATCCGCAGCCAGAACACCTGGGGCGATTTCGGCCAGCCCACCGTCGGGGGAGAGTGATCGTGCTCACTCCCCCTGCCCGTCTGCTGCTGCCACTTCTGTTCGCGCTCTCCAGTGCGAATGCCAGCGAGGATGCCGCGCCATCGCCGGCGCGGGCGGGCATCGAGCGTCAGGAAATCCGTGCCCAGCTCATGCCCCGCCAGTTCACCACCATAGCCGCCGAGATCGGCGCCAAGATCAGCCAGCTGCCGCTGCGCGAAGGCGAACCCTTCAAAGCCGGACAGCTGCTGGTGCGCTTCGATTGCTCCATGCAGCAAGCCATGCTGCAGAAGGCGCGCGCCGAGCTGAACGGCGCAGAACACACCCACAAAGCCAACCGCCGCCTGGCCGAACTGGACTCGATTGGCCAGCTTGAGCTCAACCTGTCGCAATCCGCCGTGGAAAGGGCCGCCGCCGAGGTAGGCGCCCAACAGGCCGTACTGGCCAAGTGCAGCATCCCCGCGCCGTTCAGCGGCCGCATTGCCGAGCAAAAGGTGCGCAACCAGCAATACGTGCAACCCGGCCAAGCCCTGCTGGAAATCATCGACGACAGCGTGCTGGAGCTGGAGTTTCTGGCTCCGTCCGCGTGGCTGAGCTGGCTCAAGCCCGGCCTGGGCTTCGAGATCGAAATTGACGAAACCGGCAAGGTCTACCCGGCCCGCTTCACCCGCCTGGGCGCACGCATCGACCCGGTCAGCCAGTCCATCAAGGTCGCCGCAGCCATCGACGGCAGCTTTGCGGAGCTGCTCACCGGCATGAGCGGACGGGTACGCATCACCCCGCCAAGCCAGCTCTGAAACACCTTCAGAATCCGCCAGGTCCCACGCCTGGCATCGGACAGATATCAGGCAGCCACAGGCTGTAGTACCACACGGAATAGGACTCAGACATGGGCGACAACAAGACTCCAATCACCGCCTCCAGCTCGGAACCTTCGGCTTCCAGCCCAGGCAATCGCCTGGTTCGTCGCAGCCCCACGCCGATGGCTCTGGAGCAGCGCTTCGTGTTCGATGGCGCCGCGGCAGCCGATGTGCTCGACACTGCGCCCGCCGCTGCCGAGCCGGCCGCGCCAGCGACCGAGCCCCTGTCTGAAAACCTGCTGCTGGCGGCCTATGGCCCTGTGGCAGAGTCGCAGTCGATTGCCGCCGAAAGCACCGCGCCTGAAGTGACGACCTCCGAACGGCCGGCAGCGGACGGCAACCTGTTCCATCAGGGCGAGGACAACGCGGCCCTGCGCGAGGCTGCAGCCGCGGCAACGCAGCTGATCCAGAACTACCTGGCCGAAGCGAGCGACGAGCAACTGTTCGTCCTGTTCCACGGCGAGCAAAGCAGTCCCGACGGCCAATGGAGCGCCAACCTGGCCCAGCTGCGCGATGCCGTTGCCAACGGCAGCCTCGACATCAGCCTGATGCTGCTCGACAACGCGCAATTGCAAGGCGCGCTGGCCGCCTACACCCCGGAAGGACCGCAAGGCGCGGCAAGCATCTTCATCAACAGTGACTGGCTGAACGTGCTGGATGTACAGAAGGTATCGAGCCTGCTGATCGAGGAGTACGGTCACCACATCGACCATGTGTTGAACCAGGGGATGGACACCGCCGGGGACGAAGGCCAACGCTTTGCGGCTGTCGTCATCGGGGCCGATACCAGCGCGGCGGGCTTTGCGACCGACAACGACCACGCTACGCTGCAGATCGACGGTGAGTCGATCGAAGTCGAGCTGGCCAATCTCAGCTTCAGCAACGCCTACGCGGTCAACGTCGCCAGCACCCCGGCCGGCAAGGAGTCGAACAGCCACGACTTTATTGCCACGGGACTGGGTATCGCCAGCATCAGCGACGACACCAACAGCAATCTGTTCAGCGGCAACGACGTCGCCGCCATCGGCATCAATATCGGCGGCCAGGAGTATTTCGGCTGGATCAGCCGGCCGATCAAGAGCGGCGGCGTGGTCCGCGGCTTCTACTTCTGGACCGACACCAACTTCAACTCGCTCGCCACCGCCCAGGCCGACGGCAACATGGACGGCGACAGCAACGTGGCCGACAACCGCGGCTTCCTGCTGGTGGTGGACCAGGCCTGGTTCGACAGCCTCGGCTGGAAGGACCAGGCCGCCAACCTGAAGAACGTCGGCTCGTCCTCCGACCGCGTCGACAGCGCGCTGAACGCCCTGCTGCCGGTGAACAGCGCCCCCGTCGCCAGCGCCGACAATGCCAACGCCACTCCCGGCTCGGCCGGCGGCGCCGCCGTCGAGGCGGGCGGCCTGCACAACGCCACCAGCGGCTACACCGCCAGCGGCAACGTGCTGAGCAACGACCTCGACGCCAATGTCGGCGATACCCTCGCGGTCATCCGGGCCGGCACCTCCGCGGCCAACCTCAACGTGAATGCCGCCACCACTGCTGCCAGCGGCACGCTCGTCACCGGCCAGTACGGCAACCTGACCATCGGCGCCGACGGCAGCTACCAGTACGTCGTCGACAACGCCAATGCAGCGGTCGAAGCACTGCGCTCCAGCACCAACACGCTGAGCGATACCTTCACCTACACGGTGGCCGACAAGGCCGGCGCGACCTCCACCACCACGCTCACCGTGACCATCCAGGGCGCCAACGACACCCCGACGGCCACCAACGACTACAACGTGGCCAAGGAGTCGCTGCTCAGCACCGGCGCCTACGGCGCCAGCGATCCGCTGGGCAGCCAGGCGATCGGCAATGTGCTGAGCAACGACAGCGATCCGGATCGCTATGGCGAGACCAAAGCCATCATCGGCGTGGGGGTCGAGGGGGCGGCTACCGGTACGACCAACAGCACCGTCACCTTTACAACGACCGTCACCACCTCCGGCGCAAGCTCTGTCAAGGTCGATGGCGCCCAGTATGTCTACAAGCTGAACGACAATGGCAGTCGAACCCAGCTGTTCCATGCGAACGGCACTACCCCGGTCACAGTGCTGACCAAGATCGGCAGCGGCGCCAATCTGTCATTCACCTTCAGCGACACCAGCGCTCTCCAAGGCATAACCAAGTTCAGCTTCATCGATGGCACCAAGTATTACGACGGCACCATCGACAGCACGACGGTCAGTAGCTCGACCAGCGTACTGGTTTCGGCTCCCAGCGGCACCATCGCCGTCGGCATGACCGTCGGCGGCACCAATCTGGCCACGGCGCCCACGGTGACCGCGGTCAACTACGACGCCAGCGGCAACATCAGCTCCATCACCCTGAGCACAGCGGTCGCCATCACCAACCAGTCGCTCACCTTCAGCGCCGCAGCCAGTGCCGGCGCCACGCTGACCGGCCAGTACGGCAGCCTGCAGCTCAATGCCGACGGCAGCTACACCTACACGCCGACCGCCAACAACCCGGCCCTCAGCGCCGGGCAGTCGGTGGTCGAGCGCTTTGCCTACACGATGCGCGACGGCGCAGGCGCGACCAGCTCCGCCACCCTGTTCATCACCGTTCTGGGCTCGGGGGCCAACGACCCCAATGCCGTGGCCGACAGCGTCAGCGCCACCGAACGCGGCGGTGTGGCCAACGCCACCACCGGTGTCGACCCCACCGGCAACCTGCTGGACAACGACACCACCCCCAGCGGCACCAAGACCATCGTCAGCGCGCGCAGCGCCAGTGTCGCCAGCAACACCGCCATCGGCGCCAGCGACACGCAGATTGTCGGCCTCTACGGCACCCTGACCCTGCGCGCCAACGGCACCTACACCTACGCCGTCAACAACGACCATGCCAGCGTCCAGGCGCTGAACAGCACGAACAGCCTGACCGACACCTTCGTCTACACCATCGAGAACGGCCAACTGCTCGGCAGCACCCCGCTGCGCGACTCAGCCACCCTGACCGTGACCATCCAGGGCGCCAACGACGCTCCCGTGGCCAGCGACGACAGCGCCACAGCGATCGAGGCCGGCGGCACCGGCAACGCCAGCGCTGGCTACAACCCCAGTGGCAACGTGCTGGGCAACGACAGCGACATCGACGACGCGGCCAGCGAACTGCGGGTGACCGCGGTCAGGACCGGCAGCGCAGAAGACTCCGGCACTGCCGGCACGCCGGGCAGCGCCCTGGCCGGCAGCTATGGCTCGCTGACCCTCGCCGCCGATGGCAACTGGAGCTACGTCGTCGACCAGAGCAATGCCGCGGTCAACGCCCTGGCTCCCGGTCAGAGCCTGACCGAGCGCTTCAACTACACGGTGACCGACCGCACGGGCAGCGGCCTGTCGGACATCGCCACCCTGACCATCACCATCCAGGGGGCCAGCGACACCGTTGCGGTCAACGACGTCTTCGTCAACGAAGCCTCGGAATACGCGGTGTTCAGCGTGACCGGCGGCGCCGGCGTGCGGGTCAGCCTGGCGTTGAGCGACACGAACGGCCTGCCGCTGGGCGACCGCAAGGCCAGCCTGACTGGCAGCGATGCCGACACCGGCAACCCGCTGCAGTACCTCGACGGCAGCACCTGGAAGGTCTACGACGCCGCCAACCCGCCCGTCATCCCCGCTGGCGGCGCCCTGCTGGTGCGCGTGGCGATCAACCAGGACGACATCCACGAAGGCAACGAGTCGTTCAGCCTGACCGCCACCACCAGCGACGGCAGCGCGAGCACCGGCATCGGCACCATCAACGACGAGGGCGAAGGCGCCATCTACCTGGCCGGCAACACCAGCAGCACCCCCGACAGCGCGACACTGGACGACGACCGCCCGACCCTCAGCATCGCCAACGTCAGCGTGACCGAGGGCGAGCCGGCCGAGTTCGTCGTCAGCCTCGACAAGCGCTCCGCCGCCCCCATCAGCTTCACCCCGCTGCTCGCCAGCGGCACGGCGATCATCGGCAGCGACACTGCCGCCGCCACCGAACTGCAGTACCACGACGGCACCGGCTGGGCCGCCGTCAGCGGTCCGGTGACCATCGCCGCCGGCGAACTGTCGGTGCGCTTGCGCCTCGCCACCGTCGACGACAGCGAGGTCGAGCCCGCGCAGAGCTTCAGCCTGTCCAGCGGCAACGTCTCCGGCACCGTGACCAACCCGCTGGGCGCCACCGGCACCGCGACCATCCTCGACAACGACACCGCGGTCGCCGGCACGCCGGAGCTCGACCTCGACGCCGACAACTCCTCGACCGCCACCGGCGCCGACTACCGGACCAGCTTCACCGAGAACGGCAGCGCCGTGGCCATCGCCGACAGCGACCTGAGCATCGTTGACGCCGACAGCGCCAACCTGGCCTCTGCAACCATCGTGCTGAGCAACGCCAAGGCCGGCGACAGCTTGAGCGTCGGCAGCCTGCCCGCGGGCATCAGCGCCACGGTCGACACCAGCGTGGCGGGCCAGATCACCGTGACCCTCAGCGGCAACGCGAGCAAGGCCGACTACCAGGCCGCGATCCGGGCGATCACCTTCAGCAACAGCAGCGACGCCCCCGACACCAGCGACCGCCTCGTCGTAGTCAAGGTCAGCGATGGGGCGAGCGAGTCGAACAGCGCGCTGACAACCATCGCGGTGGTGGCGTTGAACGACGCGCCGACCCTCGCCGATACCGCGCTCAGCCTCAGCTTCGCCGAAGATGCCGGCGCGCCCAGCGGCGCCATCGGCTCCCCGCTCAGCGCCTTCATCGGAGGCATCGGCGATCCCGACAGCGGTGCAGTGAAAGGCATCGCCGTCATCGGCAGCGACGAGACTCACGGCACCTGGTACTACACCACCGATGGTGGCAACAACTGGCAAGCCGTAGGCAGCGTCAGCGCTAGCAGTGCGCTGCTGCTCGCCGACACCCCCAGCACTCGCCTGTACTTCAAGCCGACGGCCAACTTCAACGGCAGCATCGCCTCCGGCCTGACCTTCAAGGCCTGGGATCGGAGCAGCGGCACGGCGGGCAACCGCGCGGATACCACTCTGCCGCCCCCGTCGAACAGCTACACCTCGAGCGAGCCGGTGGTAATTCCTTCTTCGGGATCGACCGGCAGCGTCACCCTGGCCTCCTCGCAGACCATCAGCGGCCTGAACGGCCCGCTCACCGGCGTCACCATCACCCTGAACGGACTGACCCACGGCTGGCCGCAGGATCTCGACATCCTGCTGGTCGGCCCGCAGGGGCAGAAGGTGCTGCTGATGTCCGATGCGGGCGGGGGCAGCAGCAATGCTTTCAACAACCTGTCCCTGACCTTCGACGACGCGGCGACCAGCAGCTTGCCTGCCGTGGGCGAACCCGTGAGCAGCGGCACCTTCAGGCCGACCGACCTGGCTGATGGAGAAGGCGGCGACAGCTTCACCGGGGTTTCCGGGCCCTTCGCCAGTCAACTGGCGGAGTTCATCGGCACCAACCCCAACGGCCAGTGGACCCTGTACATTTCCGACGACGTGGTTCAGTTCGATGGCGGCAGCCTCGCCAGTTGGACGCTGACCCTGCATACCCCCGTCGATGGCCCCGCCTTCAGCACCGCCAGCGACAGCATCGCGGTGACCGTGACGCCGATCAACGACGCGCCCCTGGCCTCCGGTAGCGCCATCCTGGCCCCGGTAGCCGAGGACGAGACTGCTCCACCCGGCGCCAGCGTGAGCAGCCTGTTCGCAGCCAGCTTCGACGACAGCACCGATCAGGTGGCCGGCGGCAGCAGCGCCAACAGCCTCGCCGGCATCGCCATCACCGGCTACACGGCCGATGCCACCAAGGGCGACTGGCAGTACAGCACCGACAGCGGCAACAACTGGATCACCCTGACCAGCATCGCCAGCGACGGCAGCGCCCTGACCCTGCAGGCCAGCGCCCTGCTGCGCTTCCTACCAGCAGCCGACTACAACGGTGCAGCCCCGGACCTGACCGTCCGCCTGATCGACAGCAGCACGGCAGTTGTCAGCGGCGCAACCGTCGATGTCAGCAGCAACGGTGGCATCACGGCCATCTCGGCAGACACAGTGCTTCTGTCCACCAACGTCACCGCGATCAATGACGCCCCGACGGGAAGCGACGACAGCATCACCACCGCCGAGGACACTCCGAAGGTGCTCTCCACCTCCGACTTCGGCACCTTCACCGACGTCGACGGCGACCCACTCGCCAAGGTGATCATCACCACCCTGGCAAGCAACGGCAGCCTTGAGTACTTCGACGGCACCAGTTGGGTTGCCATAAGCCGCAACCAGGAAATCAGCAAGGCCGATATCGACGCCGGCAAGCTGCGCTTTGCACCGGCTGCCGACGAGAACGGTAGCCCCTATGCCAGCGTCGGCTTCAAGGTCAGCGACGGCACAGCGACCAGCAGCGCCGAATACACCCTGACCATCACCGTCACCCCGGCCAACGACGACTTCAGCGACGCCGGCGAAACCCTCAGCGTCGCCGAGGACAGCGGCGCCACCACCGGCAGCCTGCTCAGCGGCAGCTCCAGTGTCGACGGCCCGCTGTCGATCGCCAGCTTCAGCCTCGCCGGCCAGACCGGTCCCTTCGTGCTCGGCAGCGCCTACAGCGTCGCCGGCCAGGGCTCGATCACCATCAACGCCGACGGCAGCTACAGCTTCACCCCGGCCGCCAACTGGAACGGCAGCTTCCCGGTCATCACCTATGTGGTCACCGACGGCTCCGGGGCCAACGACAGCTCGACCCTGACCATCACTGTCGATCCGGTAAACGATGCTCCAGTCAGTAGCGACGATAGCCTCACCATTGACGAGGACACTGCGGTGCTGCTGACTATCGGCGACTTCGGTAACTTCACCGACGTCGATGGTGATGCCATCACCAAAGTAAGAATCACAGCCCTGGCAACCAACGGCAGTCTCGAATACTTCGATGACACCAACTGGAATGCCGTGCTTCTCAATCAGGAGATCAACAAGGCTGATATTGACGCCGGCAAGCTGCGCTTCGTTCCGGGGGCCAACGAGAATGGCAGCCCATATGGCAGCATCGGCTTCAAAGTCAGCGACGGTGCAGCTTTCAGTATCTCTGCAAACACCCTGACCATCCATGTCAGGCCAGTAAGCGACCCAGCAGTTATAACCGGCACCAATACCGGCGCGGTCACCGAAGACGCCAACGTCGACGGCAACGGCAAGCTCAATGCCTCCGGCAGCCTGACCATCAGCGATGCCGACACCGGCGAAGCCAAGTTCCAGACCTCCGGCGTCGTCGCCGCCCCGGGCACCCTCGGCAGCCTGACCATCGATACCAACGGCGCCTGGACCTACAACGTCGCCAACAGCGCCGTGCAGTACCTCAAGCAAGGCGAGACCAAGCTCGAGACCTTCACCGTCCGCGCGCTGGACGGCACCACCCATCAGGTCGTGGTCACCATCCACGGCGTCAACGACGCCGCGCTGATCGGCGGCACCAATACCGGCGCGGTCACCGAAGACGCCAACGTCGACGGCAGCGGCAAGCTCAATGCCTCCGGCAGCCTGAACATCAGCGATGCCGACAACGGCGAAGCCTCGTTCCACTCCGGCGCGGCCGACATCAGCGCCGCCCCGGGTACCCTCGGCAGCCTGACCATCGATGCCAACGGCGCCTGGTCCTACAGCGTCGCCAACAGCGCCGTGCAGTACCTCAAGGCCG
>NZ_FOXM01000001.1 GCF_900115715.1 Geopseudomonas sagittaria | reverse complement strand
GGAGCTTCTCCATGTGAGAGTAGGTCATCGTCAAGCACCTATACAGAAACCCCGATCAGCTAACGCTGGTCGGGGTTTCGGCTTTTCGGCATCCGTCGACCGCCAACGGCTGGCTGCTACGCTCGGATACAATGAGCGTGCTGCGTCCAGAGTGATGTCCCATGTCCGACCCCGCATCTGTTCCCGCCAGTGCACTGCAGGACCTGCCACTCGACGAGTTGGTGGCCTGCCATGAGTGCGATTTGCTGATGCGTAAGCCGCAGCTGCAGCTCGAGCAGAAAGCCTCCTGTCCGCGTTGTGGATTCGAGCTGTTCGCCCATCGTGCACAAGTGCAGCGTCGCAGTCTGGCGCTGGTGCTGACGGCGCTGGTGCTGTTCCTGCCAGCCAATTTCCTGCCGATCATGCGCCTCACCCTCCTGGGCCAGACCACCGAGGATACGCTCTGGAGCGGGGTGGTCAGCCTCTATCATGGCGGCATGGAGGTCGTGGCGTTGATCGTCTTCCTGTGCAGCATGGTCATTCCGCTGCTCAAACTGCTCTGCCAGCTGCTGGTGCTGCTCAGTATCCGCTGGCGGTTGGCGCTGGCCTGGGGCCGCCGGTTGTACCGTTCCTACCACCACCTGCGTGAGTGGGGCATGCTCGAGGTCTACCTGATCGGCATTCTGGTATCCATCGTCAAGCTGATCGACATGGCCGACCTTACCTTGGGCTCAGGCCTCTTCTGCTTCGTCGGTCTGCTGCTGGCCCAGATATGGCTGGAGGTGAGCATGTCGCCCCACCAGATCTGGGAGGCGCTGGAGGATGACGGACATGCGCGCGATTGATGCCGGCATTCTGGTGTGCAGCGAGTGCCACCAGCTGAATCGCCGGATGTCGGTGGCGCATCAGCACTGCCGACGCTGCGGTGCGCGGCTGCATCCGCGCCGCCCGAACAGCATCGCGCGGACCTGGGCGCTGCTGTGCACGGCAGCGCTTCTCTACATCCCGGCGAACCTGCTGCCGATCATGACGGTCAATCTGTTCGGGCAAGGCAGCCCGGCGACCATCATGGGCGGCGTGATCGAGCTGATCCATGCGGGCATGCTGCCCATCGCCCTGGTGGTATTCGTCGCCAGCATTCTGGTGCCGACGCTCAAGTTGTCGGGCATCGCCTTGCTGCTGTTTTCCGTGCAGCGCCATCAGCGGCTGTCACCGCGCCAGCGCATCGTCATGTTCCGCTTCATCGAGTGGATCGGCCGCTGGTCGATGCTGGACATCTTCGTCATTGCCATACTGGTGGCACTGGTCAGCTTCGGCAACCTGGCCAGTGTCGAGGCTGGCAGTGGGGCGATGGCTTTTGCTGCCGTGGTGGTGCTGACCATGCTGGCAGCGCTGACCTTCGACCCCCGGCTGATCTGGGACAACACCGACGCGGACCCCGCTCATGACTGAACTCGAACAGCCCAATATCCGCAAGACCAGCAGCTGGTCTGCCATCTGGGTGTTGCCGCTGCTGGCCCTGGTGATCGGCCTCTGGCTGCTCTGGCGTGCCTTCAGCGAAGCAGGCATGGATGTCCAGGTGCATTTTGCTGACGGCGACGGCATCCAGGTCAACAAGACCCAGGTCATGTACAAGGGGATCGCCGTGGGCAAGGTGGTCGGCCTGCATGTCAGCGCGGACATCCAGGGGGTGGATGCCACCATCGAAATCAATCGCGAGGCCCAGGACTACCTGAGCAAGGACACCCGCTTCTGGCTGGTCAGGCCGCGGGTTTCGCTGGCCGGCGTGACGGGGCTGGAAACCCTGGTGTCAGGCATCTACATCGCCATCGAGCCGGCCAAAGGCAAGCTGGTCCGTGAGTTCAAGGCGCTTGCCGAGCCGCCGCCGCTGGCGGACAGCCTCCCGGGACTGCACATCACCCTCAAGGCCGATCGCCTCGGCTCCATCGATCGGGGCAGTCCGGTGTTCTACCGGCAGATAAGGGTCGGCCAGGTCAAGAACTACCGGCTCGGCGAAGACCTGCGCACCATCGAGATCCAGATCTACGTCGAGCAGCCCTATGCGCATCTGGTGCGCAAGCACACGCGCTTCTGGAATGCCAGCGGCATCAGTTTCAGCGGCGGCCTGTCCGGCTTCAAGTTGCGAGCCGAATCGCTGGTCAGCATCGCCACCGGCGGCATCGCCTTTGCCACCCCCGAGCATCGTCAGGATAGCCCGCCAACCGATCCGGCATTCCCCTTCCGTCTCTACGAGGACTTCGAGGCGGCGGAGACCGGGTTCAGGGTCCAGCTGCAACTGGACAATGTCAGCGGTCTGCAGCCGGGGCGCACGCCGGTGGTGTTCAATGGCGTGCAGGTGGGGACGCTGAGGAAACTCGACATGGGGACGGATTTCTCCAGGCCCATGGCCGAGCTGACCATGGACCCGCGTACCGAGGAGCTGCTGTTGAACAGCAGCGAGTTCTGGGTGGTCAAACCGTCGATTTCGCTGGCCGGCATCACCGGCCTTGAAGCGCTGGTGCAGGGCAACTTCCTCGCCGTGCGTTTCGGCAAGGAGGGCGTCCCGGCACGCGAGTTCAGCGTCCGCGCCAAGGCGCCGCCACTGAACGTCGACGCCCCCGGTCTGCACCTGCGTCTGGCCGCCGAGCGACTGGGGTCGCTGGATGTCGGCACGCCGATTCTGTACCGACAGATACGCGTGGGCAGCGTGCAGAGCTACCAGCTTGCGGAGAACCGCCGCGAGGTGATGCTCGATGTGCACATCGAGCCGGATTACGCCGCCTTGGTCAATGCGTCGACGCGCTTCTGGAATGCCAGCGGCATCAGCCTGAAAGGCGGCCTGTCGGGAATCGAGGTGAAGAGCGAGTCGCTGCAGACCCTGGTGCTGGGTGGCATCGCCTTCGATACCCCCGACCTGAAGGCGGCACCGGTGGCGCGCTTTCGGCGCTTTGCGCTGTTCGCCGACGAGAAGCAGGCGCTCGCCCTGGGTCGGCTGATCGAGCTGCGTGCCGCGCGCAGCGACGGCCTGCGCGAGGGGACGCCGTTGCGCTTCCGCGGGCTGGATGTCGGCCAGGTGGAGCAGATACGCCTCAGCGACGACATGGCGGCGGTGCTGCTCCAGGTGCGCGTTACCGAGGCCGAAGAGCGCATCGCCCGCGCGGGCAGCCGCTTCTGGGTGGTGCGTCCGGAGTTGGGTCTGGCACGTACGGCCAATCTCGATACCCTGGTCAGCGGTCCCTATCTGGAAGTGCAGCCGGCGGCGCGGGCGGGAGCGCGGCAGAGCATCTTCGAGCTGCAGGCCCAGGCACCGCAGGCGCTGGCCGAGGAGCCCGGTCTGGCGCTGGTGCTGAGTGCCGCCCGCCGCGGCTCGGTCGTCACGGGAGATGCCGTGAGCTATCGGGGGGTGCCGGTGGGCAAGGTGACCCGTCTGGAGCTGGGACCGCGTGCCGACCGCGTGCTGATCCATATCCGCATCGAGCCGCAGTATGCCGCGCTGGTACGCGGCGGCAGCCGCTTCTGGAATGCCAGTGGCGTCGACGTCGACTTCGGCCTGCTCAAGGGCGTGCAGGTGCGCACCGAGTCGGTGGAGGCGATCATTGCCGGTGGCATCGCCTTCGCCACTCCGGAAGACCCCAGCCCGGTGCATCCAGGACAGACCTTCGCCCTGTTCGACGAGCCTCAGGACGAGTGGCTGCGCTGGGCGCCGAAGATCCCGCTCGGGCACTGATCGGCCAGCGGCGCGGTTCGATGCTTTCCCGGCAGCGGGATTCGGGCCACAATCTGCAGATGAATCGGCGTGCAACGACACGCCCGCGCCGGGATCACCAGGAGATCGACATGAGCAACGACCGCGTCATCATATTCGACACCACGCTGCGCGACGGCGAGCAGAGCCCCGGCGCGTCCATGACCAAGGAAGAGAAGCTGCGCATCGCCAAGGCGCTGGAGCGCATGCGTGTCGACGTGATCGAGGCGGGCTTCGCCATTGCCAGCCCGGGCGACTTCGAGGCGGTCAAGGCGATTGCCGAGACCATCAAGGACAGCACCATCTGCAGCCTGTCGCGAGCGCTGGACGGCGACATCGAGCGCGCCGCCGAGGCGCTGAAGAACGCCAACAGCGGGCGCATCCACACCTTCATCGCCACCAGTCCGATCCACATGCAGTACAAGCTGCGCATGCAGCCGGACCAGGTGATCGAGCAGGCGGTGCGCGCGGTGAAGAAGGCGCGCAGCCTGTGCGCCGACGTCGAGTTCTCCTGCGAGGACGCCGGCCGTTCGGAAATCGACTTCCTCTGCCGGATCATCGAGGCGGCCATCGACGCCGGCGCGCGCACCATCAACATCCCGGACACCGTCGGCTACTCGATCCCGCACCAGTACGCGGAAACCATGCGCCAGTTGCTCGAGCGCATCCCCAACGCCGACAAGGCGGTGTTCTCGGTGCACTGCCACAACGACCTCGGTCTGGCGGTGGCCAACTCGCTGGCCGCGGTGGTCGCCGGTGCGCGTCAGGTGGAGTGCACCATCAACGGTCTGGGCGAGCGCGCCGGCAACGCCGCGCTGGAAGAGATCGTCATGGCGATCAAGACCCGCCAGGACCTGCTCGGCGTGTATACCAACATCGAGACCGAGCACATCCTCAGCACCTCGCGGCTGGTCTCCGGCATCACCGGCTTCCCGGTGCAGCCGAACAAGGCCATCGTCGGTGCCAACGCCTTCGCCCATGAGTCGGGCATCCACCAGGACGGCGTGCTCAAGCACCGTGAAACCTACGAGATCATGCGCGCCCAGGACGTCGGCTGGAACGCCAACAAGATGGTCATGGGCAAGCACTCCGGGCGCAACGCCTTCCGTGCGCGCCTCGAGGAGCTGGGCATCGTCCTGCCCGGCGAGGCCGAGCTGAACGCCGCCTTCGCCCGCTTCAAGGAGCTGGCCGACAAGAAGCACGAGATCTTCGACGAGGACCTGCAGGCGCTGGTTTCCGACAGCCTCGGCGAGGAAGCGCCGGAGCACTTCAAGCTGGCCTTCCTCGAAGTGGCGAGCAAGACCGGCGAGGTGCCGCAGGCGCAGCTGGTGCTCAGCGTCGATGGCGTCGAGCACAAGGCCACGTCCAGTGGTGCCGGCCCGGTGGACGCCACCTTCAAGGCCATCGAGGCGATCGCCCAGTCGCAGGCCAACCTGCAGTTGTACTCGGTCAATGCCATCACCCAGGGTACCGACTCGCAGGGCGAGGTCACCGTGCGCCTGGAGAAGGGCGGGCGCATCGTCAACGGCAACGGCGCCGACACCGACATCCTCGCCGCCTCGGCCAAGGCCTATCTCAACGCGCTGAACCTGATGCAGGCCGGCGTCCACAAGACCCACCCGCAGGCGGACGGCGTTTGATCGACGAGCAGCAGCGCCGAGCCTACCTCGGCGCCATGCAGGTAACCACCTGGTTGCCGCGTACCGTGCTGCCGTTCGCTGCGCCGTCGCGCGCAGCGTTGCTGGCTCTGCCCGCAGCAGACGCCGAGCCGCAGCGCCGGCAGCGACCGGCGCCGGTCGGCGCTGCGCCGGCCGAGGTCGCCGCGTCGCCGGCGCAAAACCCGGTAGCGAAAAAGCCGCTTGCGCCGCGCAAGATCGCCGTGCTGCCGGTCAAGCCGGTAGCGGCCAAGGCAGCTGTTCCGGTCGTCGCAACGCCGCCGCTCGTCGAGGTGCGCCGCGAGGCGCCGCCGCGCTTCGTGTTGCAGGTGCTGCGTGCCGGCAACTGCCTGCTGCTGGTCGAACTGCCGACCGGCGAAGGCTTCGCCAGTCGCGATCCGGCCTATCGCCTGCTCAAGGATCTGCTGCATGCCGCCAGGCTGCCGGACAGTCCGCGCCCCCTCGGCGAGCCGATCCGCTGGCCGCTGCTGCGTGGCAACCGCGAATTCGACCAGGGCCCGGCGGCGGCGCGCGACTACGTGCGTGCGGTCCTGCAGGGCCAGCTGGAGCAAGAGGCGGCGGCCTGCATCTGGCTGATCGGCACTCCGGCCGTGCGCTTTGCCGGCGAGGAGGACGAGCTGGCCGTGTGCCGGGAGATCAGCCTGGGCGGGCTGGGCACTGCCTGGACCCTGCCGGGACTGGAACAACTGATGGAGGCTCCGGCGCTGAAGGCCGAGCTGTGGCAGAGCATGCGCCGCGCGATGCGTCGCTGGACGAGTGAACCATGACTGATGCGGTAAGTTTCCGGCGCATGAGCGCCGACGACCTGGATGCGGTACTCAAGATCGAATACGCCGCCTTCAGCCACCCTTGGACCCGCGGCACCTTCAGCGATGCGCTGACCTCCTACGAGTGCTGGGTGATGTTCGAGGGCAGCCAGCAGGTCGGTCACGGGGTGATCAACCTGATTCTCGACGAGGCTCACCTGCTCAACATCACCGTCAAGCCGGAAAGCCAGGGTCGCGGCCTGGGCCTGCGCCTGCTTACCCACCTGATGCAGCGCGCCCGCGAGCGCGGCGGCAACGACTGCTTCCTCGAGGTGCGCGCCTCCAACCAGTCGGCCTACCGCCTGTACGAGCGCTTCGGCTTCAACGAGATCGGCCGCCGCCGCGACTACTACCCGGCGGTGGGCGGGCGCGAGGATGCCCTGGTGATGGCCTGCCCGTTGTTCGACTGAGCCGCTGCGTTCTGCTTGTGTTCGACGCCGGCCCGCGGCAAGCGCGCCGGCGTTTCATCTTTGCCCTTTCGCTGTCTGGAACTCCTGCTGATGACGCTGCAAACCGCCGAGGTGATCGTGGTCGGTGCCGGCCTGTCCGGGCTGACGGCCGCCTGGCGGCTGGGCTGGGCCGGCAGGGACGTGCGCGTGCTGGAGGCCGCTTCGCGCATCGGCGGGCGCATCCTAACGCGCCCGTTCGCCGCCGGCCAGACGGTCGAGCTGGGCGCCGGCGGTGTCGGTGAGCGGCAGGTGGGTCTGCGTCAGCTGGTGAGCGAGCTGGGGCTGACGCTGGAGTCGTCGCCCGCCGAGCCGGCGTCCGCACTGCAGCGGCTGTACGGGCCGGCGCTGGCCGAGCTGCCCTGGCTGGCGCGCCTGCAGCTGCGCCGACTCTGGCAGCAGCTGGAGCGGCAGGCCGCCCTGCTGTCGCCCGAGCCGGCGCCGGAGCATGCCCAGGCGCTGGCGTTCGATCGGCAGAGCCTGGCCGACTGGCTGCGGGCGCGCTGGCTGGGGCGGAGTGCCCGGCAGCTGGGCGGCGAGATGGCCGAGTTGCTGTTCGCGGCGGCGCCGCAGGAGCTGTCCCTGCTGCAGGCGCTGCTGCAGCTGCGCCGCCAGGGTGGCGCGGCGGGGCTGGGCGAGCTGCGTCTCGGCCAGCGCCAGCAGCGTCCGCCGGCCGGCATGCAGGCGATCTGCCAGGGGCTGACCGCGCGCCTGGGCGAGGGGCTGATCCTCGACACGCCGCTGCTGGCTGTGGAGCAGGATGCGCGTGGCGTCGAGCTGATCACCGCGCAGGGCCGCTATCGCGCCGGACGGGTGGTGCTGGCGCTGCCGGCGCTGCTGCTGGTGCAGCTGGGCTTTTCCCCGGCACTGGCGGGCTGGCAGGATCACGGCCTGCGCCACCTGCTGCCGCAGGCCAGCCTGGATGCCCAGCTGCGCTACCCGCGACCGTTCTGGCGCGAGCGCCTGCCGCAGGTTGCGCTGCCGTCCAGCGCCGCCGGCTGCCTGCTCCTCGAGCAGCCGCCGCTGGCGAACGGCGAGGGCGTCTTGCGGGTGCGCCTGCATGGCGAGCTGGCGCGGCGCTGCGCTCGACTGGATGCGCCAGCGCGCCGGCAGCTGTTGCTGGATACCTTGGGCGGCCTGTTGGGCGAGCCGGCGCGCACGCCGCTGGAGTGCCTGCTGCAGTGCTGGGCCGACGAGCCATTTCTGCGCAGCGCCGCCGTGCAGTGGCCGGCCGGCGGCTGGAGCCTGCAGGCGCCGTCGCTGCGCCGGCCCTTGGGACGGGTGCACTTCGCCGGCGCCGACCTGGCCCGGCGCTGGCCGGGCAGCCTCGAGGGTGCGGTGGAGGCCGGCGAGCAGGCCGCCGAGGAAGTGCTGGCGCTGGGCTGAGGCGCGCTCGCCCGACCTCCCGGTGTAATCCACCTGCCTATGTCCATGCGGCCCTCTCCCCGCCGGTGGCCGGAGACGGCAGCGCGGGTGACGGGATTATCCGGCGCCTGCCCGGGCCGCGGCTTGCCAAGATGGCCCAGCAGTTCGTAAGGTGCCGGGCTGGTCTGCACAAGGAGTTGTCCATGCCCATCGCCTGTTTGCCGCTGCGTCTGCCCGAGCGGCGGCGCTCTTTCCCGCGCCTGGCCCGCGTGCGCGGGGAGTGCCGCCGATGAACCTGCGGCACCTGTGGGCGTCCGCCGGACTGCTGCTGTCCGCCCTGTGCTGGGCCGGCAATGCGCTGGTGGCGCGGGCGGTGTACGAGAGCATCCCGCCGATGTCGCTGGCGTTCTGGCGCTGGTCGCTGGCGCTGGCCATCCTCCTGCCGTTCGTCGCCCGCCCGCTGTGGCAGCAGCGCGCCACCGTGCGCAGTGCCGGCTGGCGTCTGTGGGTGGTGTCCGGGCTGGGCATCGCCTGCTACAACTCGCTGCTCTATCACGCCGCGCACAGCACCTCGGCGATCAACATCACCCTGCTCAACACCTGCCTGCCGCTGGCCACCTTCCTCGGCGCCGGACTGCTGCTCGGCGACTGGCCGGCGCGGCGCGCCTGGTTCGGCATGACGCTGGCCGCCCTGGGTCTGCTGCTGCTGATCGGTCGCGGCGATCCGGCGACCTTCCTGGCCCTCGACTTCTACCGCGGCGACCTGATCATGCTGCTGGCGGTGCTGGCCTGGGCGTTGTATTCGCTGCTGATGCGCCTGTGGGCGCCGCGTCTGGCGCTGCCGCCGCTGGCCCTGCTGGGGGTGATGATCCTCTTCGGTCTGCTGCTGATGCTGCCGTTCTACCTGTTCGAGCTGGTGCGCGTCGGCGGCTTCGCGCCGACGCCGCTGAGCCTCGGCGCCATCGGCTATACGGCGGTGTTTGCCTCGCTGCTCGCCTACCTGAGCTGGAACCACGGGCTCAAGGTGCTCGGCGCGGCGCGTGCCTCGCTGTTCAGCTACCTGATGCCGGTGTTCGCCGCGCTGCTCGGCTGGCTGCTGCTGGACGAGCGGCTGGCCTTCTACCACTGGCTGGGCGGGGCGCTGATTTTCGCCGGCCTGCTGCTGGCCACCCGGCCGGCGATGACGAAGGCGCTGGCCTCAAGCTAGCGCAGCGGCGAGTAGTTGTTCTGCGCGTGGCAGGCGGCCGGGTTGCGGCCACTCTTGCACAGCCGGGCGAAGGCCGGCTTGGCGCCCCGGCGACAGTCGCGGTAGCGCAGGGAACCTGGCTTCTCGTTCATGCACACGCTGGCGTAGTCGATGCGCCCGTCGTGTTCGCGCCACTGGAAGGTGCCGCGCTCGACGGTCTGGCGGCTTTGCCACGACCATTTGGCCGAGCGGGTGAGCGTCTTGGCGGTGGGGCTGCGTGTGGATCGGGGGGCTGTCACCACCGGAGGCGGTGGCAGACGATTGACGATCTCGCGGGGGCGATAGTTGTTCTCGTCGAATGCCGTCTGACGCACAGGCGATTCGACCGGTTGGGCCGCGCTGGCGCCGAGCAGCCAGCCGCCGAGGACGAGAAATACGAGTCGGGGTGCGCTACCCCGGGTGCGCTGCGGGACGACAGTCCTGGCTGCGTGCATGGTGCCTCCTGGCATGGGCGAGTAGCCCCGGATCCTTCCGGGCCCCTGCAGACTACCCTGCACAATTTTCCGGCACAACGAAAAAAGGGCCTGCATTGCTGCAGGCCCTTTCCTGAATTTGGTGGCTACGCAGGGACTTGAACCCCGGACCCCAGCATTATGAATGCCGTGCTCTAACCAACTGAGCTACGTAGCCAACGGCGCGCATTATTCTCTCCGACAGATCGCCTGTCAACCCCCGTCGCGCAGAAAATTCCAATCCGATCAAGTGCTTGCCATGGCCTGGGCGGTGGCGCCGGAAAGCCGGGCAACCGTCATCCCTGACGGCCCTGACGCGTGGTCCTCAGCCCGGCATCGGCGCGGGATTCTTCACCGTGGCCAGCTCGGGGTGGGCGACCAGCTTGTCGATGTGCAGCTCGGGGTTGTCCAGCCAGGTCTCGGTCAGCACCCGGTAGTGCTCCATGTCGCGGCAGCGCATGCGCAGGCTGTAGTCGAAGGTGCCGCTGATCAGCCGGCATTCGAGCACCTGCGGGCAGGCGCGCATGGTGGACTCGAAGGCCTTCTGCGCCGCGCGCCCGCTCTGGTTGGACAGCGCCACCAGCACCAGCAGGGACAGGCCGGGGGAGACCTGCTGCAGGTCGACGATGGCGCCGTAGCCGAGGATCACCCCCATGCGCTCCAGCTTGCGCACCCGCTCCAGGCAGGGGCGCGGCGTCAGGTGCACCAGCTCGGAGAGCTTCTGGTAGGTGATCCGGCCGTTGTGGCGCAGCACCTCGATGATCGCCTGGTCGATGCGGTCCAGGGGCAGGTTGTGGTCTTGGCTGGGCTCGGGCATGGCTTCATTTCAACCGGTTGGACAGGAACTGCTGCAGGCGCTCGCTGCGCGGCTGGTCGAGGATCTCGGCACCGCCCTGTTCCTCGACCCGTCCTTGGTGAAGAAACAGCACCTGGCTGGACACCTGGCGGGCGAAGCCCATCTCGTGGGTGACCATGATCATGGTACGACCTTCCTCGGCGAGTGTCTGGATCACCTTGAGCACCTCGCCGACCAGCTCCGGGTCGAGCGCCGAGGTCGGCTCGTCGAACAGGATGATCTCCGGCTCCATGGCCAGGGCGCGGGCGATGGCGACGCGCTGCTGCTGGCCGCCGGAGAGGAAGGCCGGGTACTGCCCGGCGACCCGCGCCGGCAGGCCGACCTTGTCCAGGTAGGCGCGGGCGCGCTCCTCGGCCTCGCGCGCCGGCACGCCGAGCACCTGGCGCGGCGCCAGGGTGATGTTGTCCAGCACGCTCAGGTGGCTCCACAGGTTGAAGTTCTGGAACACCATGGCCAGGCGGGTGCGCAGGCTCTGCAGCTGGGCCTGGTCGGCCGAGCGGACGCCGGCGCGGCTGTGCTGGATGCGGATGGTCTGGCCGTCGAGGCTGATGCTGCCCTGGTCCGGCTGCTCGAGGAAGTTGATGCAGCGCAGCATGGTGCTCTTGCCCGAGCCGCTGGTGCCGATCAGGCTGATCACGTCGCCGCTGCGGGCGTCGAGCGACACCCCCTTGAGCACTTCGTTGTCGCCGTAGCGCTTGTGCAGGTCGGCGACCCGCAGCTTGAACAGCTCGCCGGCGGCGACGCTGCGGGCCTGCGCCGCGGGGCGCGTGGACAGGATGCCGGCCGGTGCGGCAGAGATGGCATAGGCGGACTGGTTCATCACGTGTTACCCCCGGGTTGGGCCAAGAAAGGTCATCCAGCGACGTTCGGCGAGGCGGAACAGGCCGACCAGCAGGAAGGACAGCAGCATGTAGAGCAGGGCGGCGATGCCGAAGGCCTCGAAGGTCATGAAGGTGGCGGCATTGGCATCGCGGGCGACCTTGAGGATGTCCGGCACGGTGGCGGTGAACGCCAGCGAGGTGGCGTGCAGCATGAGGATCACCTCGTTGCCGTAGTAGGGCAGCCCCCGGCGCAGCGCCGACGGCAGGATCAGCCGTGCGTACAGGCGCCAGCCGCTCAGGCCGTAGGCGCGGGCGGCCTCGATCTCGCCGTGGGGAATGTTGCGGATGGCCCCGGCGAAAATCTCCACCGTGTAGGCGCCGGTGTTCAGCGCGAAGGCCAGCAAGGTGCAGTTGATCGCCTCGCGGAAGAAGCCGTCGAGCAGCGGTTGCGCGCGCACCACCTCCAGGCTGTACAGGCCCGTGTAGCAGATCAGCAGCTGGATATACAGCGGGGTACCGCGGAACAGGTAGGTGTAGAACTGCACCGGCCAGCGCAGCAGGCGGTTCGGTGAGACCCGGGCGATGGCCAGCGGCAGCGCCAGGACGAAGCCCAGGGCGATGGAGGCGACCAGCAGCCAGAGGGTCATGGCCAGGCCGGACAGGTTGTAGCCGTCGTGCCAGAGGAAGGCCGGGCCGTACTCGTTGAGCAGCTCGATCATGGCGCAAGCTCCTTGATCCCGGTGTTGTAGCGGCGCTCCAGCTGGCGCAGCAGCAGGTTGCTCAGGCTGGTGATCAGCAGGTAGACCAGGCCAGCGATGAGCAGGAAGTGGAACGGCTCGCCGCTGGTCTTGCCGGCGTTCTGTACCGCCTTGACCAAGTCGGCAAGGCCGATGATCGACACCAGCGCGGTGGCTTTGAGCAGTACCAGCCAGTTGTTGCCCAAGCCGGGCAGGGCGAAGCGCATCATCTGCGGGAACAGCACCAGGCGAAAGCGCTGCAGGGGGCCGAGGCCATAGGCGGTGGCCGCCTCCAGCTGGCCGCGCGGCACGCTGAGGATGGCGCCGCGGAAGGTCTCGGTGAAATAGGCGCCGTAGATGAAGCCGAGGGTGGCCGCGCCGGCGCTGAACGGGTCGATCTCCAGGTAGTCCCAGCCGAGCGCGTCGGTCAGCTCGTTGAGCCAGGTCTGCAGGCTGTAGAAGATCAGCAGGATCAGCACCAGGTCGGGCACGCCGCGGATCAGCGTGGTATAGCCCATGGCCAGCAGGCGCAGCGGGCGCCGCGGCGAGAGCTTGGCGCTGGCGCCGAGCAGGCCGAGCGCCACGCTGAGCAGCAGCGACAGCAGGGCCAGCTTCAGGGTCATCCAGATGCCCTGGAGCAGCAGCGGGCCGAAGCCGTGCAGCTCGACGACGGGCAGGCCGAGGGAATGCAGGAGGTCATTCACGATGGAATACCTGTTCGGAAGCGAGGGCGGAGCCCGCCCGCCGTTGCCGGCGGGCCGGGCGGGGAGCGGTCACTCGTGGTAGATGTCCTGTGGACCGAAGTACTTGCGCTCGATTTCCTTGTAGGTGCCGTCGGCGTGCAGGGCGGCGATACCCTTGTTGAGCAGCTCCTTCAGCTCGGCATCGTTCTTGCGCAGGCCGATGGCGATCACCGAGGGCAGGCCCGGGTCGAGGATCGCCGGGCCGCTGTGGAAGCCCTGGCCCTTGGCCAGGGAGAGGAAGTTCAGCTCGGCTTCCAGCTTGTCGGTGACGATGGCGTCGAGGCGGCCGTTGGCCAGGTCGGCGTAGTTCTGGTCCTGCGACTGGTAGGCCTTGATGCGCGCGCCGGCCGGAGCCAGCTTGGCCCGTGCGTAGACCTCCTGGATGGAACCTTGCAGCACGCCGACCTGCTTGTCCTTGAGCGATTGCGGGGTGTCGCCGAAGCCGGCGTCCTTGCGGGTGATCACCGAGGTGGGGCTGAGGAACAGCTTCTCGGAGAAGTCGATCTGCTTTTCACGGGCCGGGGTGACGGCCATGGACGACATGATGCCGTCGAACTTGCGCGCGCGCAGGGCCGGGATCAGGCCGTCGAAGTCATTGCTCACCCAGGTGCACTTGACCTCCAGCTTGGCGCAGATGGCGTTGCCCAGTTCGATGTCGAAGCCCTTCAGGCTGCCGTCGGCGGCCACCGACTCGAAGGGCGGGTAGTCGGGGAAGACGCCGAAGCGGATTTCCTTCCACTCCTTGGCCTGGGCCAGACCGGCGGACAGGGGCACAAGAAGCACGGCGAGCAGGGTGCGAAGTTTGGTCATGGAGCTGTCCCACAGGTTGTCTTGTTTTTGTTGTGCGGCGGCTCTGCCCGGGCGGAGCTGGCCGCCGGGCCGGGTGCGGCCGGGGAGTGAGAATGACCTGTGGCGCGGCTCGATTGGTGTCGTAAAGGGTCGTCGGCCGAGCAATAAATCGTTGTTAAAAAGCCGAAAACAGCAGAATCGGCTGTGCGCCGTGTTTTTTATGTCCCTGCGTCGCTGGGTGTGTCGCAAATCCGTCCGAGTGCCCCCTCACTTGTAGGCGGCCAGCAGCAGATTGCTTTCCGAGTTGGCGACGCCCTTGAGCGCCCGCAGCTCGCGCAGCACCCGGTCGAACTCGCCGAGGGTCTCGGTGTGGATTTCCACCACCAAGTCCCAGCGGCCATTGGTGGTGTGCACCCGCACGGCTTCGGGGATCTGGCGCAGCGCGGCGATCACCGCATCGCTGGCGCCACCGCGCAACTCGATCATGGTGATGGCGCGGATCCCGCTGTTTTCCAGCTCGTTGCGCAGCTTGATGGTGAAGCCGACCAGCAGGCCGGAGCGTTGCAGGCGGTCGATGCGGTTCTGCACGGTGCCGCGCGACACCTTGAGGCGTTCGGCCAGGGCGGCGGTGGAGGCGCGGCCGTCCTCGCGCAGCAGGGCGAGCAGGCGGCGGTCGAGGTCGTCAGGGAGGTCATGCATGGGGCGTCACCGGGTGGTTGCGGGCGGTTTTGATCATAACGTCAGCGTGCCCTGTCATTTTGATCAATAGTTAAGCAGAAAATGTAATTTATCTATCTATCTGCTAGGCGGGCTCTTTCTTAAAATTTTCCTACCATTTCGCTCAACCGGAGTCGCCATCGTGCCAGCCATTCATGCCCTGTCCGCCCTGCCCAAGATCGTCAGCCTGGTCGGGGCGCCCACCGATGTCGGCGCCGGCGCCCGCGGTGCCTCGATGGGGCCGGAGGCGTTGCGCGTCGCCGGCCTGGAGCGGCGCCTGCGGGCGCGCGGCTTTCAGGTGCTCGACCGCGGCAACCTGAGCGGTCCGGCCAATCCCTGGCAGCCGCCGCAGCAGGGCTACCGCCACCTGCCGGAAGTGATCGCCTGGAACCAGGCGGTACACGACGCCATCTACGCCGAACTGCGCGAGGAGCGCCTGCCGATCCTGCTCGGCGGCGATCACTGCCTGGGGGTCGGTTCGATCAGCGCTGTGGCCCGTCACTGCCGCGACACCGGCAAGCAGCTGCGCATCATCTGGCTGGATGCCCACGCCGACTTCAACACCTCCGAGCTCACCCCCTCGGGCAACATCCACGGCATGCCGGTGGCCTGCCTGTGCGGCGCCGGCCCGCGCGAACTGGTCGAGATGGCCGGCCAAGTCCCGGCGATCCAGGCCGCCGCGATCCGCCAGATCGGCATCCGCAGCGTCGACGAGGGCGAGCGCGTGCGCGTCCACGAGGCGGGCCTCGAGGTGATGGACATGCGCTACCTGGACGAGGTCGGCATGCGCGTCGCCATGCAGCAGGCGCTGGCCGGGCTGGACGAGAATACCCACCTGCACGTCAGCTTCGACGTCGACTTCCTCGACCCGGAGATCGCCCCCGGCGTCGGCACCACCGTGCCGGGCGGGGTTAGCTACCGCGAGGCGCAGCTGTGCATGGAGATGATCGCCGACACCGGCCTGCTGGGTTCGCTGGACATCGTCGAGCTCAACCCGGCGTTGGACGTGCGCAACCGTACCGCCAAGGTGGCGGTGGAGCTGACCGAGAGCCTGTTCGGCAAGTCGACCCTGATGCGCGCCGCCGGCTGAGTCCGGCGAGTTCAAGGATCGACAGCGACCGGGGCCGCCACAGGGCGGCCCCGGTCGTTTGCATTCCGCGGTTTGTCGAACATGGCACCAGCCGGCTTCCCGTCGCCGCGCCAGTTACCCCTCCGAGCTTGCTTGCCGGCAGCTGGGCGAGAAACGGCAAAACGCCCCGGGCCATGGCGGCGCGGGGCGTTCGGCTGCAGCGCGGTGCGGCGATCAGGCGCGCTTGAGGGCCGGCTGCTCGGTGGCTTCGGCGAGCAGGGCGAACAGGTTCTTCGGATCGCGCGGGCTGGGCACCAGCTCGATCAGGCTGCCGATGTTCAGGCGCTCGGCGACGTCGCGCACGTAGCGCATGGCCGAGTAGTCTTCCAGGGCGAAGCCCACCGAGTCGAACAGGGTGACTTCCGCGTCGCTGCGCCGGCCGGCGGCCGCGCCGCTGAGCACTTCCCACAGCTCGGTGGTCGGCGAGCCGGCCGGCAGCTGCTGGATCTCGCCCTCGATGCGGCTCTGCGGCTCGTACTCGACGAACACGCTGGCCGCTTCGACGATGTCGCGGTGCAGCTCGGTCTTGCCCGGGCAGTCGCCGCCGACGCCGTTGAGGTGCATGCCCGGCTCGATCATCTCCGGGGTGAGGATGGTGGCGTTGGCCTTGTCGGCGGTCACCGTGGTGACGATGTCGGCACCGCGCACCGCGTCGTGCACCGAGTCGGCGATGATCACCTTGATGCCGGGGAAACCGGCCAGGTTGCCAGCCAGCTTGCGGGTGGCCTGCGGGTCGACGTCGTACAGGCGGATCTCGTCGATGCCGAGGATGCTGTGGAAGGCGATGGCCTGGAACTCGCTCTGCGAGCCGTTGCCGATCAGCGCCATGCGGCGCGAGCCCTTGCGCGCCAGCACGCTGGCGGCCAGCACCGAGGTGGCGGCGGTGCGCAGGGCGGTGGTCAGGGTCAGTTCGCTGAGCAGCACCGGCTTGCCGGTGTCGACGTCGCCGAGGGCGCCGAAGGCCATCACGGTGAGCATGCCGGCGCGGGTGTTCTTCGGGTGGCCGTTGACGTACTTGAACGAGTACAGCGAGGCATCGGATACCGGCATCAGCTCGATCACGCCGTCGGCCGAGTGGTTGGCCAGGCGCGCGCACTTCTCGAACTCCGGCCAGCGCAGGTAGTCCTGGCGGAGGTATTCGGTCATCTCGGCCAGGCAGGTGGTCAGGCCCTGGCGGGCGACCAGGCGGCTCAGGTCATTGACGTCGATATAGCGGGTCATCTTGTTGTTCCTCTTGGCTATCGGCTCGGGCGGCCACTGCGATGGGCGTGGTGCCATGTCTTGGCTCAGCGGCCAGGCGGCGTGTGCACGTCTGGCGATGCCGCTATTGTCGGCCCGCGCAGGCGACAATCCCGGCTGATCTGCTGCTGCCGCCCAGCCTGGCAAGCTGAAAGCCGATGAGGAACAGCCGATTCTGCTGTCGGTGCGCAAGCCCGGAGGGAGGAGAGGGGGCGATGATCCCGCCAGAAAGCACAAGCCCCGCACGAGGCGGGGCTTGGCGAGAGCGCTGGGAGGCTCAGACGTTGAAGCGGAAGTGCATCACGTCGCCGTCCTTGACGATGTAGTCCTTGCCTTCCAGGCGCCACTTGCCGGCTTCCTTGGCGCCGGCTTCGCCCTTGTACTGGATGAAGTCGTCGTAGGCGATGACTTCGGCGCGGATGAAGCCCTTCTCGAAGTCGGTGTGGATCACCGCGGCGGCCTGCGGCGCGGTGGCGCCGACCTTGACGGTCCAGGCGCGCACTTCCTTGACCCCGGCGGTGAAGTAGGTCTGCAGGTTGAGCAGCTGGTAGCCGGCGCGGATCACGCGGTTGAGGCCCGGCTCTTCCAGGCCCAGCGACTCGAGGAACATGTCCTTCTCCTCGCCGTCTTCCAGCTCGGCGATCTCCGCCTCGATCTTGTTGCACACCGGCACCACGAGGGCGCCTTCTTCCTCGGCGATGGCCTTGACCACGTCGAGCAGCGGGTTGTTCTCGAAGCCGTCCTCGGCGACGTTGGCGATGTACATCACCGGCTTGCTGGTGAGCAGGTGGAAGCCGCGGATCAGCGCCTTCTCGTCGCTGCTCATGTTCTTCATCAGGGTGCGCGCCGGCTTGCCCTCGGTGAAGTGCGGGATCAGCTGCTCGAGGATCGCCTTCTGGGCCAGGGCTTCCTTGTCGCCGCCCTTGGCGTTGCGCGCGACCTTCTGCAGCTGCTTTTCGCAGCTGTCGAGGTCGGCGAAGATCAGCTCCAGGTCGATGATCTCGATGTCGCGCTTGGGGTCGACCGAGTTGGACACGTGGATCACGTTGTCGTCCTCGAAGCAGCGCACCACGTGGGCGATGGCGTCGGTCTCGCGGATGTTGGCGAGGAACTTGTTGCCCAGGCCTTCACCCTTGGAGGCGCCGGCGACCAGGCCGGCGATGTCGACGAACTCCATGGTGGTCGGCAGCACGCGCTCGGGTTTGACGATCTCGGCCAGGGCCGCCAGGCGGGCGTCGGGCATCGGCACGATGCCGCTGTTCGGCTCGATGGTGCAGAACGGGAAGTTCTCCGCGGCGATGCCGGATTTGGTCAGGGCGTTGAACAGGGTGGACTTGCCGACGTTGGGCAGGCCGACGATGCCGCAGTTGAATCCCATGGTGTATCCCTCGCGGAGATGAGTTCGATCGTGGAGATGGCTCAGGCTTTCTGGCTGTGCAGTTTCTGCATGGCCTTGGTCCAGTCACCGGCGAGCATTTCCGGCAGCACGTCGAGGGCGAAGTCGATGCTTGCCTCGAGCTTTTCCTGTTCGCTGCGCGGAGCCCGGCCGAGGACGAAGCCGGAGACGAGGTGCTTGTCGCCAGGGTGGCCGATGCCGAGCCGCAGGCGATGGAAGGAATTCTGGTTGCCGAGCTGGGCGATGATGTCGCGCAGTCCGTTGTGCCCGCCATGGCCGCCGCCCACTTTGAGCTTGGCGGTGCCGGGGGGCATGTCGAGTTCGTCGTGGGCCACCAGGATGGCCGCCGGCGGAATGCGGAAGAAATTCGCCAGCGCCGCCACGGACTGGCCGCTGCGGTTCATGTAGGTGGTGGGGATGAGCAGGCGAACGTCGCGGCCCTGGTGGCTGAACTTGCCGACCAGGCCAAAGTACTTGCGGTCGGCGCTCAGGCTGACGCCCTGCTGGCGGGCCAGGCGCTCGACGAAAAGAGCCCCTGCGTTGTGCCGGGTCTGTTCGTATTCGGGACCGGGGTTACCCAGACCGACGATCAGTTGAATGGCAGTCACGACAGGGGCTCTCTTGGCTCAGTCAACGAGTGACTTATTCGCCTTGCACGCGGGAAGCGTGGATGTTGGCGATGGCCAGGTCGTTACCGTGGGCCAGGGCAACCAGCTCGACGCCGGCCGGAACGGTCAGGTCGGACAGGTGTACGGTCTGGCCGATGGCGACCTTGGCCAGGTCGACTTCGATGAACTCCGGCAGGTCCTTCGGCAGGCAGGAAACTTCCACTTCCGACATGGTGTGGGAGACTTCGCCACCCTGCAGCTTCACGGCATCAGCGGTTTCGGCGTTGATGAAGTGCAGCGGTACGCTGGTGGTCAGCTTGTGGTCGGCCACGGCGCGGATGAAGTCGGCGTGCAGGACGAAGCCCTTGGCCGGGTGACGCTGCAGGGCCTTGATCAGCACGGTTTCAACGGTGCCGTCGACGTTCAGGCTCAGCACGTGGCTGTAGCTGGCTTCGTTTTCCAGCAGCTTGGCGAAGTCCTTGGCCAGCAGGCTGATGGACAGCGGGGCCTTGTCGCCACCGTAGATCACGGCGGGAACCAGGCTGGCGTTACGACGCAGGCGGCGGCTCGCACCTTTCCCCAGGTCGGAACGCGCTTCGGCATTCAGGGCAAAATTGGTCATGGTATTTCTCCAGGGTGACAACAGCTCCCGAAACACTTGCGACCAGCGTTCGGGCTGTTGGCTAAGGCTCCGCGCAGAGGCGGAGCGGTTGTATCGGCGCCCGTTCCTTAGCGGAACATGGCGCTGATGGATTCTTCGTTGCTGATGCGGCGTACGGCTTCGGCGACCACCGGACCGATGTCCAGCTGGCGGATGCGCTCGCAGGCCTGGGCGGCAGCGGACAGCGGAATGGTGTTGGTCACCACCAGCTCGTCGAGCACCGAGTTCTCGATGTTCTCGATGGCGCGGCCGGACAGCACCGGGTGGGTGCAGTAGGCGTAGACCTTGGCGGCGCCGTGCTTCTTCAGCGCGGTGGCGGCATGGCACAGGGTGCCCGCGGTATCCACCATGTCGTCGACCAGGATGCAGGTACGGCCCTCCACGTCACCGATGATGTGCATCACCTCGGACTGGTTGGCTTTCGGCCGGCGCTTGTCGATGATCGCCAGATCGACGCCCAGGCTCTTGGCCACGGCGCGCGCGCGCACCACGCCACCGATATCCGGGGAGACGATCATCAGGTTCTCGAAGCGCTGATCCTCGATGTCGTCGACCAGGACCGGCGAGCCGTAGATGTTGTCTACCGGCATGTCGAAGAAGCCCTGGATCTGGTCGGCGTGCAGATCGACGGTGAGCACGCGGTCGATGCCGACCACGGTCAGCATGTCGGCCACTACCTTGGCGGTGATTGCCACGCGAGCGGAGCGCGGACGGCGATCCTGGCGGGCATAGCCGAAGTAGGGGATGACCGCGGTGATGCGGCTGGCGGAAGAGCGGCGGAAGGCGTCGGCCATCACCACCAGTTCCATCAGGTTGTCGTTGGTCGGTGCGCAGGTCGGCTGGATCAGGAAGACGTCCTTACCGCGGACGTTCTCGTTGATTTCCACGCTGATTTCGCCGTCGGAGAACTTGCCGACGGAAACGTCACCGAGGGGGATATGCAATTGACGCACGACACGGCGGGCGAGATCGGGGTTGGCGTTCCCCGTGAAGACCATCATCTTGGACACGCGCAGTACCTGCCGGCTGAGGGTGGACCTGGATGAACAAAAAACCTTTGTGAGCTCGCGGGTGTGCCGCAAAACCACAAAGGTTTTTCGAAAATATGGCAGGGGCGGCTGGATTCGAACCAACGCATGGCAGGATCAAAACCTGCTGCCTTACCGCTTGGCGACGCCCCTGTGGCGTAAATTGAATGCGAACCCGGTAAACGAACCTCGAGAGGTTATGGCAGGGGCGGCTGGATTCGAACCAACGCATGGCAGGATCAAAACCTGCTGCCTTACCGCTTGGCGACGCCCCTGTATCGTATAACCGAGTGCTATGCACTCACTTCCTGTGCCAGCGTTTCGAGCCTGCGATGCAACATCGAGATGTTGCGTCCCTGAGCTACGAAGCTTGGCAGAGTGGCCGGAAGCTGGCGCGAGACTTTATCAGCATCGTCACGGTTTGGGAAGCTCCCAAACACACAAGCTCCGGTGCCGGTCATTCTTGCGGGAACAAATTTGTTCAGCAAGTTCAAGGCGTTACGTACTTCTGGGTAACGCTGCTCGACCACCGGCTGGCAGTCGTTATGACCGCCCCCTTCGGGAAGGCCGCAAACTCTAATGGCCGGGGTGTCGCGTGTCAACTCCGGCGCCGAGAAAATTTCTGCTGTGCTGACAGACACTTGCGGCACGGCAACGAGAAACCACGGCTCCTCGAGGGTGACCGGGACCAGCCGCTCGCCGACGCCGCCGGCGAACGCGGCATGGCCGCGGACGAACACCGGCACGTCGGCGCCCAGCTCCAGACCGAGCGCGGCCAGGCGCTCGACGCCGAGGCCGAGCTGCCACAGGTGGTCGAGGCCGAGCAGGGTGGTGGCGGCGTCCGAGCTGCCGCCGCCGATGCCGCCGCCCATGGGCAGGCGCTTGTCCAGCCAGATGTCGGCGCCCAGACCGGTGCCGCACTCCTCCTGCAGGCGCCGCGCGGCGCGCACGATCAGGTTGCTGTCGTGGGGCACGCCGGGGATGTCGCTGTGCAGGCGGATCTCGCCGTCGTCGCGCCGGCGAAAGCCCAGCTCGTCGCCGTGGTCGAGGAACTGGAACACCGTCTGCAGCTCGTGATAGCCGTCGGGACGGCGGCCGAGGATGTGCAGGAACAGGTTGAGCTTGGCCGGGGCCGGCAGGATCAGGGTGGCTTCGTGCATGTCGGTCATGGGGCGGTGGGCAGTTACAGGCCGAGGCGGCGGGGCTGCCACTCCTTGATCACCAGGGTGATGTCGAGGTTCTGGCCGAACAGCTTGAGCCGCTCGGGCAGCCAGTAGCCGTGCTGCAGGCGGTAGTTGGTGTATTCGACCCGCCAGCCATCCTGCTCGAGCTGGGACAGGTGGCTGTCGGCATCCAGGGTCACCCGGCTCTTGCTGGTCGGCGCGGGCAGGCCGCGCACCCACCACAGCAGGTGCGAGACCGGCAGGCGCCAGCCGAGCTGTTCCTCCAGCAGCGCCTCCGGGGATTCGGCCTGGTAGCGGCCCTGGTTGGCCACCTCGAGCTGGATGTCGCCCTCGCGGCCGGTCAGGCGGGCGGCGCCGCGACCGAGCGGGCCGGACAGGCGAATGTCGTAGTAGTCCTGGCGCTGCAGCCAGAACAGCGTGCCGCTGCCGGAGTCCTGTGGTGCGCGGATGCCGACCTTGCCGCTGATCTGCCAGCCGTCGATGCTGGCGACCTGGGCCTTGTGGCTGCGCCAGCTGGCGGCTTCGCCCTGGCCACCGAGGTCCTCGCGCGGGCCGATACCGGCGCAACCGGCGAGCAGCAGCAGGCCGGCGAGCAGCAGCAGGCTGCGCGCGTTCATGGCTGCACCTTGCCGGTCAGGCGCTTGAGGGTTTCCTGCAGCACGCTGCTGTCCGGCGTATCGCTCAGCGCCTGGCGCCAGACCTTGCGCGCCGCGTCCTGCTGGCCGCTGACCCACAGCACTTCGCCGAGATGGGCGGCGACCTCATGGTCGGGCATGCGCTGGAGGGCCTGGCGCAGCAGTTGCTCGGCCTCGGTCAGGTTGCCCATGCGGTAGTTGACCCAGCCCAGGCTGTCGAGGATCGCGGGGTCGTCGGGATTGAGTTCGTAGGCCCTGGTGATCAGCTCGTGGGCCTCGGCATAGCGGGTGGTGCGGTCGGCCAGGGTGTAGCCGAGGGCGTTGAGCGCCATGGCGTTGTCCGGTTCGCGCTCGATGATGAAGCGCAGGTCCTGTTCCAGGCCGGCCAGGTTGCCACGCTTTTCGGCGAGCATGGCGCGGGTGTAGATCAGGTTGAGATCCTCCGGGAACTGCTCGAGGGCCGCGCTGATGCGCTGCCAGGCGGCGTCGAGGCGCTGCTGCTTGGTCAGGCTCTCGATCTCGATCAGGTACAGCTGCAGGGCATAGTCGGGCTGGCTGTCACGCTCGCTGGCGAGCAGGCGTTCGGCTTCGCCACTGCGTCCGGCCTTGACCAGCAGCTCGGTGCGGCGCACCTGCGCCGGCAGGTAGTCGTTGCCCGGGCCGACCTCGGCGTACTCACGCAGGGCGACGCGGCTGTCGCTTTCCTGCTCAGCGATGCGGCCGAGGTTGAAGTGGGCGGCGTCGACATGGCTGTCGCGCTCGATCAGTTCCTGGAGGAGGGCGCGTGACTCGTCCCAGGCCTTGGCCTCGAAGCTGACCAGGGCCAGCGACAGGCGCAGGTCGTCGTCCTCGGGAAAGCGCTGCTGCAGCTCGATGAACTGCGCGCGCGCCGCCTCCAGCTGTTGCGCCTCCAGCAGCTGGCGGGCATAGGTCAGGCGAAGGCGCTTGTCGTCGGGGTGCCGGCGCAGGCCGTCCTTGAGCAGCGGCAGGGACTCCTCGCTGCGCTCCAGTGAGCGCAGCAGACGGGCGCGCAGCAGCAGCGGGGCGACCTCGCGGCTGCCGGCGGGGTGTGCCTCAAGGCTGGCCAGGGCCTCCTCGCTGCGGCCGTCCTGCTGCAGCAGCACGGCGCGGCCGAATACCAGCTGGGCATTGTCCGGGTAGCGCGCGAGCAGCTGCTCGAAGCTTTGCAGCAGGCCGGCCCTGGCCTCGGGGTCGAGCTGGGCGGCGCTCAGGGCGAGGAAGTCGAAGTGGGTGTCGCCCTTGGCCTGCAGCACCTGCTCCATATACAGCATGGCCTGGTCGTGGCGACCGGCGCGGGCCAGCTGGACGGCGGCGACGCGCTGGGCATCGAGGTTGTCCTCGGCGCTGTCGGCCCACAGCAGGGCGGTTTCCAGCGCGGCCTCGTCGGCGCCCAGGTACTCGGCGATGCGGAAGGCGCGCTCGGCCACCGCCGGGTCGCCGGTGGCGTGGGCCTGCTCGACGTAGTTGGCCAGGGCGATATCGAAGCGGTCGCGCTGTCCGGCCAGTTCGGCGACCAGCAGGCTGTACAGGGTGTCGCGGCTGAACGGGGCGCTGGGTACGGCGGCAACGGCCGCGCTCGGCGGGGTGGCGGTCTCGGTTGTCGGCGCCGCCGCGTCGGGGCGGGCGGAGGGCAGAATCTGGCAGCCACCCAGCAGGGCGAAGGCGCTCAACAACGCGAAGGATTTGTTCATGGCAGGCATTAGGCGGGCTCACCGGCAAGTCGGCCAATCATGCCACAAGCGCCCCGTCAATCCCATGCTTGCCGGGCGTCATCGTCGGGCCGAGGGGAGCGGCTACGTCAGGCAGTTGTCCTGCACCGGCCTAAGTAGGACAATTGTCGGCTTCCAGGCCACCTCAGCAGCCCCGCATGGCTTTTCTCGCCCTCGGCATCAACCATAAAACCGCATCCGTGGCGGTCCGCGAGCGCGTGGCTTTCGGCCCCGAGCAGCTGGTCGAGGCCCTGCAGCAGCTGTGCCGGGTGACGCCGTGCCGCGAGGCGGCGATCCTCTCCACCTGCAACCGCAGCGAGCTGTACCTGGCGCTGGACGAGGCGCAGGCCGAGGCGATCCTCGCCTGGCTGGCCGGCTACCACGGCCTCAGCCTCGACGAACTGCGCGCCTGTGCCTACATCCACGAGGACAACGACGCGGTGCGCCACATGATGCGCGTGGCCTGCGGGCTGGACTCGATGATCCTCGGCGAGCCGCAGATCCTCGGCCAGATGAAGGACGCCTACGCCAGCGCCCGCGAGGCCGGCACCCTCGGCCCGCTGCTCGGCCGGCTGTTCCAGGCCACCTTCAGCACCGCCAAGACCGTGCGCACCGACACCCGCATCGGCGAGAACCCGGTGTCGGTGGCCTTCGCCGCGGTGAGCCTGGCCAAGCAGATCTTCAGCGACCTGCCGCGCAGCCAGGCGCTGCTGATCGGCGCCGGCGAGACCATCACCCTGGTCGCCCGCCACCTGCACGAGCAGGGCATCCGGCGCATCGTGGTGGCCAACCGCACCCTCGAGCGCGCCAGCCAACTGGCCGAGGAGGTCGGCGGCCAGGCCGTGCTGCTGGCCGACATTCCCGAGCAACTGGTCAACAGCGACATCGTCATCAGCTCCACCGCCAGCCCGCTGCCGATTCTCGGCAAGGGCGCGGTGGAGCGCGCGCTGAAGAAGCGCAAGCACCGCCCGGTATTCATGGTCGACATCGCCGTGCCGCGCGACATCGAGCCGGAAGTCGGCGAACTGGACGACGTCTACCTGTACACCGTCGACGATCTGCACGAGGTCATCGCCGAGAACCTGCGCAGCCGCCAGGGCGCTGCGCGCGCCGCCGAGGAGCTGGTGCTGACCGGGGTCGACGAGTTCATGGCGCGCCTGCGCGAGCGCGACAGCGTCGACCTGCTGCGCGGCTACCGCCAGCGCGCCGAACAGCTGCGCGACGAGGAGCTGGCCAAGGCCCTGCGCCAGCTCGGCAACGGCATCCCGGCCGAGGACGTGCTGGCCCAGCTGGCCCGTGGCCTGACCAACAAGCTGCTGCATGCGCCCAGCGTGCAGCTGAAGAAGTTTTCCGCCGCCGGCCGCCACGATGCGCTGGCCGTAGCCCAGGAACTGCTCGACCTCGACGGGGCCGGGCACAACCGCTAACCGCCCGTGCGCGCCGCGCCGATCGACCGGCGTGGCGCCGGCCATGGTGAAACCACCGATGAAAGCCTCGCTGCTGAACAAGCTCGATACCCTGCAGGACCGTTTCGAGGAGCTGACCGCGCTGCTCGGCGACGCCGAGGTGATCAGCGACCAGACCAAATTCCGCGCCTACTCCCGCGAATATGCGGAGATCGAGCCGGTCAACGCCGCCTTCCGCGAGTTCCGCAAGGTGCTGGGCGACCTCGAGGGCGCCCAGGCGCTGCTCAAGGACAGCGATCCCGACCTGCGCGCGATGGCCGAGGAGGAAGTGACCGCGGCCAAGGCGCAGCTCGAGGTGCTGGAGAGCCGCCTGCAACGCATGCTGCTGCCCAAGGACCCCAACGACGGGCGCAACGTGTTCCTCGAGATCCGCGCCGGCACCGGCGGCGACGAGGCGGCGATCTTCTCCGGCGACCTGTTCCGCATGTACTCGCGCTACGCCGAGCGCCAGGGCTGGCGCGTCGAGATCCTCTCCGAGAGCGAGGGCGAGCACGGCGGCTACAAGGAGGTGATCGCCCGCGTCGAGGGCGACAACGTCTACGCCAAGCTCAAGTTCGAGTCCGGCGCCCACCGGGTGCAGCGCGTGCCGGAAACCGAATCGCAGGGGCGCATCCACACCTCGGCCTGCACCGTGGCGGTGCTGCCCGAGCCCGACGAGCAGGCGGCCATCGAGATCAACCCAGCCGACCTGCGCGTCGACACCTACCGCGCTTCCGGCGCCGGCGGCCAGCACATCAACAAGACCGACTCGGCGGTGCGCATCACCCACCTGCCGACCGGCATGGTGGTCGAGTGCCAGGAAGAACGCTCGCAGCACAAGAACCGCGCCCGCGCCATGGGCTGGCTGGCGGCCCGCCTGCAGGACCAGCAGGACGCCGCCGCGCACAAGGAAATCTCCGAGACGCGCAAGCTGCTGGTCGGCTCCGGGGATCGTTCCGAGCGCATCCGCACCTACAACTTCCCGCAGGGTCGGGTCACCGACCACCGCATCAACCTGACCCTGTACTCGCTGAACGAGATCATGGGCGGCGCGGTGGAGCAGGTGATCGAGCCGCTGCTGCAGGAATACCAGGCCGACCAGCTGGCGGCGCTGGGCGATTGATGCTGCGCGCCGGTGGCTTGATCGCCAGGCCGTAGGGTAGAAACGCGCGCAGCGCTTTTCTACCGCCGTCACCGTCGCTTCTGGTGGACAACGCTGTGCGGTTGTCCACCCTACATTCGAACGCGCCTCCGCCGGAGAACGCCGCTGCCATGCCCACCATCGAATCCCTGTTGCACGCCGCCGAGCTGCCCGACTCGCCCAGCCCCAGGCGGGACGCCGAGCTGCTGCTGGCCTTCTGCCTGGGCAAGTCGCGCAGCTACCTGCGCACCTGGCCCGAACAAGCGGTGGACGCCGCGACCGCTGCGCGTTTCGCCGCCCTGCTGGAGCGCCGCCGCGGCGGCGAGCCGGTGGCCTACCTGCTCGGCCAGCAGGGCTTCTGGAGCCTGGATCTGGAAGTGGCGCCGCACACCCTGATCCCGCGTCCGGACACCGAGCTGCTGGTGGAAACCGCGCTGACGCTGTGCCCCGGCGGCCCGGCCCGCGTGCTCGATCTGGGCACCGGCACCGGCGCCATCGCCCTGGCCCTGGCCAGCGAACGACCGGTCTGGCAGCTGCTCGGCGTCGACCGCGTGCTCGAGGCGGTGCTGCTGGCCGAGCGCAACCGCGCGCGCCTCAAGCTGGCCAATGCCCGCTTCGTCGAGAGCGCCTGGTTCGCCGCCCTGGCCGGGCAGCGCTTCGCGATGATCGTCGGCAATCCGCCGTACATCGCCGCCGATGATCCGCATCTGGCCCAGGGTGACGTGCGCTTCGAGCCGGCCAGCGCGCTGGTCGCCGGCACCGATGGGCTGGACGACATCCGCCAGATCGTCGCCGCGGCCCCCGAGCATCTCGAGCCCGGCGGCTGGCTGCTGCTCGAGCACGGCTACGATCAGGGCGCAGCGGTGCGCGCCCTGTTCGCGGCCCGCGGCTTCACGCAAGTGGAAAGCCGCCGCGATCTGGGCGGCAACCAGCGCATCACCCTCGGCCGCTGGAATGGCGAGCCCTCTTTTGGTGAACCGCATGTTGAGTGACGACGAACTGCTGCGCTACAGCCGGCAGATCCTGCTGAAACAGATCGACATCGACGGCCAGCTGCGGCTGAAGAACGGCCGCGTGCTGATCGTCGGCCTCGGCGGCCTCGGCTCGCCGGTGGCGCTGTACCTGGCGGCGGCCGGCGTCGGCGAGCTGCACCTGGCCGACTTCGACGCGGTCGACCTGACCAACCTGCAGCGCCAGGTGATCCACGACACGCCCAGCGTCGGCCAGGCCAAGGTCGACTCGGCCATGGCCCGCCTCGCCGCCATTAACCCGCACGTGGCGCTCAGACCGCTGCGCCAGGCGCTGGACGCCGACAGTCTGGCGGCGGCGGTGGCGGCGGTCGACGTGGTAGTCGACTGCTGCGACAACTTCGCCACCCGCAGCGCGGTGAATGCCGCCTGCGTCGCCGCCGGCACGCCGCTGGTGTCCGGCGCGGCGATCCGCCTGGAGGGCCAGCTGGCGGTGTTCGATCCGCGCAACGCCGCCAGCCCCTGCTACCACTGCCTGTACGGCGCGGGTAGTGAGGACGAGCTGACCTGCAGCGAAGCCGGCGTGGTCGGCCCGCTGGTCGGCCTGGTCGGCAGCCTCCAGGCGCTGGAAACCCTCAAGCTGCTGGCCGGCTTCGGCGAGCCGCTGGTCGGCCGCCTGCTGCTGGTCGATGCGCTGACCAGCCGCTTCCGCGAGCTGCGCGTCAAGCGCGACCCGCAGTGCGCCGTCTGCGGGGGCCGCCATGTCGAGTGAGGCGCCGATCGGGGTGTTCGACTCCGGGGTCGGCGGTCTGTCGGTGCTCGGCGAGATCCGCGCGCGCCTGCCGGCCGAGTCGCTGCTCTACGTCGCCGACAGCGGCCACGTGCCCTACGGCGAGAAGAGTCCCGAATACATCCGCGAGCGCTGCCGGCTGATCGCCGACTTCCTCCTCGGCGCGGGCGCCAAGGCGCTGGTGGTGGCCTGCAACACCGCCACCGTGGCGGCGGTGGCCGAGCTGCGCGAGCGCCACCCCGGGCTGCCCATCGTCGGCATGGAGCCGGCGGTCAAGCCGGCCGCGGCGGCCACCCGCAGCGGCGTGGTCGGCGTGCTGGCCACCACCGGCACCCTGAAGAGTGCGCGCTTCGCCGCCCTGCTGGATCGCTTCGCCCACGACTTGCAGGTGGTCACCCAACCCTGCCCGGGGCTGGTGGAATGCGTCGAGCAGGGCGCCCTGCAGGCGGCGCAGACCCGCGCGCTGCTCGCCTCCTACGTGCAGCCGCTGCTGGCGGCCGGCTGCGACACGCTGATTCTCGGCTGCACCCACTACCCCTTCCTCAAGCCGCTGCTGCGCGAGCTGGTGCCGGCCGGGGTGGAGCTGATCGACACCGGCGCCGCAGTGGCGCGCCAGCTCGAGCGTCTGCTGGCCGAGCGTGGCCTGCTGGCCAGCGGCCCGGCGCAGCCGGCGCGCTTCTGGTCGAGCGGCGAGCCGGCCGCTCTGGCGCGCGTGCTGCCGGTGCTGTGGGGTGCGGCGGCGACGGTTGGCGCGCTGGAGCGCTGACGCCGCGCCATTTTCGTTCCGACGAACGGCTCCTATACTGCAAGCAGATTGCCACTGCCGGGCACTGCGCGCGGTGCACCGGCGGTCAGAGGATTCGCCTCCACAACAACGAAAATAAGGAAGTTCCGACCATGAAGCGATTGCTGAGCATCGGTGCCGTCGTGGCCCTGGCCCTGGGCGCGAGTGCGCCGGCCAGTGCCTGGGACGTGACCCTGGCCGGCGGGGTGACCCGCGAGTCCACCGAGGTGGTGCGCCTGGGCCTGCAGCGCGACTTTGAGCGCAGCTGGTGGCAGAGCTCCACCGGCCGCCTGACCGGTTACTGGGACGCCGGCTACACCTACTGGTCCGGCGACGAGTCGGCCAGCAACCACAGCCTGTCGTTCGCCCCGGTGTTCGTCTACGAGTTCGCCGGCGATAGCGTGCGCCCCTACGTCGAGGCCGGCATCGGCGCGGCCTTCTTCGACAGCACCGAGCACGAAAGCCACGACCTGAGCACCTCCTTCCAGTTCGAGGACCGCATCGGCTTCGGCCTGCGCTTCGCCGGCCAGGAGATCGGCGTGCGCGCCATCCACTACTCCAACGCCGGAATCAAGAAGCCCAACGACGGCGCCGAGACCTACACCCTGCACTACCGCACCTCGTTCTGAGGCGCTGTATCGGTAGGAGGCCCGACCCCGGGGCGATGCGGGCCGCAGGTCCGCCAAACAGGCAAAGCACCACCCCGAGGTCTGAGTGCTTCAGCCGCGCAGCCGCGCCTGCTCGCGGTACAGCGCGGCAAAGCCGTGCAGCACCGGCATCAGCAGCGCCCACAGGCCGGCGAGCAGCAGCAGGGTCGGCGCGCTGCCCAGCGGCAACCCGACCCCGGCGATGCTGGCGCCTGCCCAGTAGGACAGCGGCCCGGCCACGGCGCCGAGCAGGCTGCCCAGCCACCAGGGCCGCGCGGTCCAGGCCAGGCAGTGGTTCAGCGTGGTGGCGAACAGGGCCCAGAGCAGCGCCAGCCACAGCGGCACCAGCCGCCGCGCCGGGTCGTCGCCGAAGTCGAACACGCCGAACTGCAGCAGCAGACTGTCCAGAGCGCTGCCGGCGAGCAGCACGCTGGCCACCAGGCGGCCTTCCGAGCGCCAATCGGCGACCCACAGGAAATGCGCCAGCAGCACGATGACCGGCACGCCGAGCAGCAACGGCTGCTGGGTGGAGAACACACAGGCGAACCAGCCGGCCTGGAACAGCAGGGCGTTGAGCAGCAGTTTGCGGTTCATGGTCACGACCTTGCGAATGGGGGCGGCATTGTCGCTGCCTCGGCTGGTCGGGGCCAGCCGCGCAGGGCGGCAAGGGGATGCCTGCGGCATCCTTGGTGGGGCACGCCGCTGCGCGGCTGACCCACCCTGCACAGCGCAGCCTGCACGACTGGTGCCTCAGCCGCTGCGCTCCAGCTGGCCCAGCAGCGGCGCCGGCCGCGCCTCGGGTCTGGCCAGCAGCATCTGCACCGTGCCGATGCTGCGCTCGAGAAAGCCGCCCTCGCAGTAGCACAGGTAGAACTCCCACAGCCGGTAGAAGTGCTCGTCGTAGCCGAGCTGCTCGAGGTGGCCGCGCACCTGGCGCAGGTTGTCGTGCCAGTGGCGCAGGGTGCGTGCGTAGTGGGCGCCGAAGTCCTCGAGGTGCAGCAGGTTCATGTCGGTGTCGCGGCTGACGCTGGTCAGCATCGCCTCGATCGACGGCAGCGCGCCGCCGGGGAAGATGTAGCGCTGGATGAAGTCGACGCTGTTGCACGCCTGGCGGTAGCGCTGGTCGCGGATGGTGATCGCCTGCAGCAGCATCAGCCCGTCCGCCTTGAGCAGCTGCGCGCACTGGCGGAAGTACTCGGGCAGGTAGCGGTGGCCGACCGCCTCGATCATCTCGATCGACACCAGCTTGTCGAACTGGCCGTCGAGCTCGCGGTAGTCCTTGAGCAGCAGGGTGACGCGACCTTCCAGGCCCATCTCGGCGATGCGCCGCGCGGTGTAGGCGTGCTGCTCGCGCGACAGGGTGGTGGTGGTCACCCGGCAGCCGTAGTGGCTGGCCGCGTACAGCGCCATGCTGCCCCAGCCGGTGCCGATCTCCAGCAGGTGGTCGCTGGGCTGGAGGTCGAGCTTCTGGCAGATGCGCTCCAGCTTGTTGAGCTGCGCCTGCTCGAGGCTGTCGGCGGGGGAGAGGAACATCGCCGCCGAGTACATCATGGTGCGGTCGAGGAAGGCCTCGAACAGCTCGTTGCCGAGATCGTAGTGGGCGGCGATGTTCTTCTGCGCGCCGGCCCGCGAGTTGCGGTTCAACCAGTGCAGGGCGCGCAGCACGGGGCGGCCGAGGGCGGCCAGGCCACCCTCGAGGGCGTCGAGCACCGCGAGGTTGGCGACCAGCACGCGGATCACCGCGGTCAGCTCCGGGCTGCTCCAGTAGCCGTGGATGTAGGCCTCGCCGGCGCCGATCGAACCGTTGCCGGCGACCAGGCCCCAGGCGGCGCTGTCGTGGATGTGGATCTCGCCGTGCAGCGCGGCGTGCGGGTCGCCGAAGCTGTGCCGCTCGTCGCCCTCGACCAGCAGCAGGCGGCCACGGCGCAGCTGGCCGAGCTGGCGCAGCACGGCGCGGCGCAGCAGGCCGGCGGCGAGGCCGTCGGCCAGGCGGGCGCGGGAGGCGGTCAGGCTAGAGGTCTTCATGGGCTTGCTCCTGGATCCGGGTGGCGACGCGGCAGTCGCCGTCCGCCGGCTGGTGGGAGAACAGCGGCACGCGCTTGAGCGCCAGGCGCAGGGCCTGCCAGTAGATGCCGAGCACGGTTTTCGCGCTCATCCACGGGAAGGCGCGCAGGTGGCGATGCAGGCCGGCGCGATCCAGCGGGCTGCGTTCGAGGCTGAGGGTGGCGTCGAACAGGCGGCCCTCGGCGTCGTGGTCCTCCATGTGCACGCCGAGGCGCCGCCCCGGCGCGCTGAAATGCATGCGGTACTCCAGCTCGCGCGGCAGGAACGGCGAGACGTGGAAGGCCTTGGCCACGGCGAAGTGCTGGCTGCCGCTGCCCGCGGCCGGCAGCACGTAGTGGTAGCGCTCGCGCCAGGGCGTGTTGCTGACCTCGCAGAGGATCGCCGCCAGCTGGCCGCCTTCGTCGAAGCAGTAGAAGAAACTCACCGGGTTGAAGGTCAGCCCCCAGCAGCGCGGCTGGGTGAGCAGGCAGATGCGCCCCTGCGGCGCCTGGCCCAGCGCCTGGCCGACGCACTGGCGCACCGCATCGCTCAGCGCCATGCCCTGGCCGGTGAGCTGCGGCAGGTAGTCGCCCTGGCGAAACGACAGCGGCGCGAAGCGGCCAGGCCCGACCAGCGGCGACAGACCGAACAGCGCGTCCTGCTCGCTGAGGTCGAGGTACAGCAGGCCGATGCGGTAGCGGAACGCATGCGCCCGCGGCCGCACGCGGCGATGGCGCACCCAGCCGCTGTACAGCGCGCTGTTCACAGTCGTTCCCCGAAGGCTTCGGCGACGCGCAGGGCGCTGACCACGCCGTCCTCGTGGAAGCCGTTGGCCCAGTAGGCGCCGCAGTAGTAGCTGTGCTGGGCGCCGTGCAGTTCGCGCCAGCGCGCCTGGGCGGCCATGCCGGCCAGGCTGTACTGCGGGTGGGCGTAGTTGAAGCGGCCGAGCACCCGCTGCGGGTCGATGGCCGCGTTCTGGTTGAGGCTGACGCACAAGGTCTGTGGCGCCCGGATGCCCTGGAGGATGTTCATGTTGTAGGTCAGCGCCGCCGGCTGGCGCGGGTCGCCGCCGAGGCGGTAGTTCCAGCTCGCCCAGGCAAGCGGACGACGCGGCAGCAGGCGGATGTCGGTGTGCAGCAGCACGTCATTGTCGGCGTAGGGCAGGGCGCCGAGGATCTCGCGCTCCGCCGCGCTCGGCGCGGCGAGCAGCGCCAGCGCCTGGTCGCTGTGGCAGGCGAAGACGATCCGGTCGAAGCGCTCGCGGCCGGCGGCGCTGTGCACCGTCACCCCGTCGGCGTCGCGCTCGACCATCAGCACCGGGCAGTTGAGGCGGATGGCGTCAGCAAAGCCCGCGATCAGCGGCTCGATGTAGCTGCGCGAGCCGCCCTGAATCACCCGCCACTGCGGCCGGTCGTTCACCGACAGCAGGCCGTGGTTCTTGAAGAAGCGCACGAAGAACTCCAGCGGGAACTCCAGCATGCCGGCCAGCGACATCGACCAGATCGCCGCGCCCATCGGCACGATGTAGTGGTCGATGAAGCGCTGGCCATAGCCGCGCTCGGCCAGGTAACGGCCGAGGGTGATGTCGGCCGGCAGGCGGCCGCTGCCGAGATCCGCCAGCGCCTCGCGGTTGAAGCGCAGGATGTCGCGCAGCATGCCCCAGAAGCGCGGCGACAGCAGGTTGCTGCGCTGGGCGAACAGGCTGTTGAGGGTGTTGCCGTTGTACTCCAGGCCGCTGCTCGGTTCGTGCACCGAGAAGCTCATCTCGGTCGGCTGCGAGGCGACCCCCAGCCGGTCGAGCAGGCGGATGAAGTTGGGATAGGTCCAATCGTTGAACACGATGAAGCCGGTATCCACCGCGTGCTTGCGGCCGTCCACCGTCACGTCCACGGTATGGGTGTGCCCGCCGATCCAGTCGCCGGCCTCGAACACGCTCAGCTGGTGCTGGCGGGCGAGCAGGTGGGCGGTGGTCAGGCCGGCGATGCCGGTGCCGACAATGGCGATTTTCATCGGGTGGCATCCTTGGGCGAAGTGCGGCTCATGCGCCGCGTCAGGGCCAGTTGCAGGCGCCCGGGCAGGTGGGCGAGCAGCAGCAACAGGGCGATGAACGGCGTGGGGAAGGCGATTTCCAGCGGGCGTTGTTCCAGCCGCGCGGCGATATGCCGGGCGGCCTTTTCGGCGGGCCAGCGCATCGGCATGGCGAAGTCGTTGCGCCGAGTCAGCGGGGTGTCGACGAAACCGGGGCTGATCAGGGTGACGGCGATGCCCTCGGCGGCCAGGTCGATGCGCAGCGACTGCAGCAGGTAGCGCAGCGCCGCCTTGGAGGCGCCGTAGGCCTCGGCGCGCGGCAGCGGCAGGAAGGTCACCGCGCTGGCCACCCCGGCCAGCAGCGGCTGGTGACCGCGGCGCAGCAGCGGCAGGGCGGCCTCGATGCAGTGGGCGGCGGCCAGCAGGTTGCTGTTCACCACCCGCTCGACCATCGCCGCCTCGAAGGCGCGCACGTCGAGGTACTCGCAGGTGCCGGCGTTGAGAATGGCCATGTCCAGCGCTCCCCAGGCCTGGTCGATCTGCGCGGCGATGGCGCCGACCGCCACGGGATCGGTGAGATCGCCCGGCAGCACCAGCACCTGCCCGGGCCAGCGCGTAGCGAGGGCGTCGAGCGGCTCGCGGCGCCGCGCGCTGAGCGCCAGGCGCTGGCCGCGCTGCAGCAACTGCTCGGCCAGGGCGGCGCCGATGCCGCTGCTGGCGCCGGTCAGCCAGATGCGTTTGCCGTCGTGGGTGGGGGTGTTCATGCCAGCCTCCTCTTCAGCCAGGCGATGACCCGGCCGAATACCGGCAGGTGCTCGTAGAGCAGCGCGCCGGCGTCGAAATAGTCGTGGTGGCGGTAGACCTTGCCGTCGTTCCACAGCAGGTGCGAGCAGCCGGCGACGCGGATCAGCCGGCCGCCGGCCAGGCGCGGGTGGCGGTAGCTCAGGGTCCAGCGCAGGTAGCCTTCGCCCTCGTTGCCGCCCTCGCGCACGGTGTCGAAACCGTGGAACTCGAAGTGCAGGTCGCGCACGTTGGCGTACAGCTCGGCGAAATAGCGCTGCAGCGCCGCCAGGCCGCGGATCTCGTGCAGCGGATCGATGAACAGCGCATCAAGGCTGTACAGCTCGCCGAGGTGCGCGAGGTTGTCCTTGTCCAGCGCGGCGAAACGGCGGGCGAAGGCGTGCAGGAAATCGCTCATGGTCGTGCTCCTCCGCTCAGGCGGGCTGCGTATCCAGCGCCTTGAACGCCGCCAGGGCGCGCTCGCGCGAACGGGCCAGGTCGACGATCGGCCGCGGGTAGTTGGGCAGACCGAACAGCCCGCCCAGCGCCGCCGGGTTGTGGATGTCGCGCTTGTCCACGCCGGCCAGCTCGGGCAGCCACTGGCGGACGAAGGTGCCGTCCGGGTCGAAGCGCTCCGCTTGGGTCAGCGGATTGAAGATGCGGAAGTAGGGCGCCGCGTCGGTGCCGGTGGAGGCGCTCCACTGCCAGCCGCCGTTGTTGGCGGCCAGGTCGCCGTCGATCAGCTGCCGCATGAACCAGCGCTCGCCGTGCCGCCAGTCGATCAACAGGTTCTTGGTCAGGAACATGGCGACGACCATGCGCAGGCGGTTGTGCATCCAGCCGGTGGCCAGCAGCTGGCGCATCGCCGCATCGACGATGGGAATGCCGGTGCGGCCCTGCTGCCAGGCCTCCAGATCTTCCGGCGCATCGCGCCAGGCCAGCGCTTCGGTCTCGCGGCGGAAGGCGCGGCCCATCGAAACGCGCGGGTAGCCGACCAGGATGTGCTTGTAGAACTCGCGCCACAGCAGCTCGCTGATCCAGGTGACCACCCCGGGATTGCCGTCGGCGAACTCGCCGCCGTTGACCGCCAGCGCCGCGTGCAGGCACTGGCGCGGCGACAGCACGCCAGCGGCCAGGTAGGGCGACAGGCCGCTGGTGCCGGGCTTGGCGGGGAAGTCGCGCTCGTTGTGGTACCACTGCAGGTGCTGGTCGGCGAAGGTCGCCAGCTGGCGGTGCGCCGCCGCCTCGCCGGCCGGCCACAGCTGGCGCAGGCTCTGGCTGGGCGTGGGGAAGCCGTCGATGGCGGTCGGCACGGGATCGCCGGCGATGCCGTTCGGCGCCTGGATGCGCGGCAACGCCTGCAGCGCCGGCAGGCTTTGCGCCAGGCGCGCATAGCAGACCTTGCGGAACTGGCTGAACACCTGGAAGTAGCCGCCGCTCTTGGTCAGCACGCTGCCGGGGGCGAACAGCAGCTGGTCGAGATGGCTGTGCCAGGCGATGCCGGCAGCCTGCAGGGCGGCGGCCACCGCCTGGTCGCGGCGCTGTTCGTGCACGCCGTATTCGGCGTTGGCGTGCACCGCCTCGATGGCGTGCTCGCGGCACAGTTGCAGCAGCACGGCGGGCGCGTCGTCCCAGCGCTCGGCGCTGCGCAGCAGCAGCGGGATGTTCAGCGCCGCGAGATTGCGCGAGAGTTCGGCGAGATTGCGCAGCCAGAAGTCGACCTTGCACGGCGCGTCGTCGTGGGCTCGCCACTGCGCCGGCGTGATCAGCCAGACCGCCAGCAGCGGGCCGTTGCCGGCGGCGGCCGCGGCGGCCAGAGCGGTGTTGTCGCGCACGCGCAGGTCGCTGCGCAGCCAGACGAGGCGGGTCATGGGCTTCGATCCTCAGGAGGCGGCGGCGAACAGGCCGCGCTGGTGCAGGTAGTGGTGGGCGTCGAGCGGCGAGTCGACCAGCGCCAGGCGCTCGAGGGCGGCCAGCTCGTCGCGGTGGATCTGCGCGGCTGGTCCGGCCAGCAGCAGCGGCACGCCACAGCCGGCATGCAGGCGCGGCAGCTGGCGGCGCAGCTGCTGGCTGTCCAGCGCCTGGCTGGAATACAGCAGCACGGCGCGTGGCTGCAGGCGCTCGACGGCCAGGCTCAGCTCGCCCGCCGGCACCGTCCAGTCGAGCACCTCGACCGGGCACTGGCTGTCGCTGAGCAGCCAGGCGCACAGCCACAGGCCGGGTTCCATCGGCAGTTCCGACAGGTTGGCGAGCAGCAGCGGGGCGCCCTGCAGCTGGCGGTTGTTGTGGTAGACCCGTGCGCCGAGCCGGCTGCGCAGCCAGGAGCGGACGAACACCCGCTCCAGCGCCGCGCCGAACTGACCCTGCCAGCGCTGCTCCAGCTCGGCGAGCAGCGGCAGCAGCAGGTGGCGGCACAGCGGCTGCGGCGGATACAGCGCCAGGGCGCGGTTGTAGGCATCGTCGAGGCGGCGCTCGGCCAGCGTGGCGACGGCCTCGAGCAGCTCGCCGCGCAGGGCGTCCCAAGGCCCGTCGGCGCTGCCGGCGGGCGGCGCGTCGTGGTCGAGCAGGTCGCGGATCTGGCTGACCGCCACGCCGCGGTTGAGCCAGGTGAGGATCGCCTGGATGCGCTCGACGTGCGCCTGACCATACAGGCGGTGGCCCTTGCTGGTGCGCTGCGGCACGATCAGGCCGTAGCGGCGCTCCCAGGCGCGCAGGGTCACCGGGTTGACCCCGGTCTGCCGCGCCACCTCGCGGATCGGCAGCCAGCCTTCGGCCTGCTGCTCGGGCGTCAGCGCGGCGTCCTCGGCGAGTGGGCCTTCAGGGAGGGGCTGGGGCGAGTGGTCGTGCATGGCCGGTGCTCCGTTCATATCGCGTTGCGCAGGCCGAGTTCATGCGGGTGCGGCTGCATGTACGCCTGCAGCGCGATGTAGCGGTCCGGGTGGCGGCGGAAGTGGTACTTGAGCAGGGTCAGCGGCACCACCAGCGGCACCGTGCCTGCGCGGTACTGCTCGATCAGCTGCTGGATCTCGCGGCGCTCCTCGCTGGGCAGGGCGCGGCGCAGGTAGCCGGACAGGTGCTGCAGGACGTTGGCGTGGGTGCCGCGGGTGGCGCACTTCTGCAGCGCCGCCATCAGCGCGCTGAAGTAGCGCGGGCCCAGCTCGGCGGGATCGTGCTCGCCGATGCCGGCCAGCAGGCGACCCAGCTCGCGGTACTTGAGCGGGTTGTGGGCCATCAGCAGGTACTTGTGCCGCGAGTGGAAGGCGATGATCGCCTTGCGGGTCAGGCCCTCGGCGCACAGGCGCTGCCAGTCGCCGTAGGCATAGACGCGGGCGATGAAGTTCTCGCGCAGCACCGGATCGTTGAGGCGGCCGTCTTCCTCGATCGGCAACTCCGGGCGCAGGCGGGCGATGGTCGCGGTGAACAGGCCCTGGCCCTTCTCGGCCGGGCGGCCGTCGTCCTGGTAGACCTTGACCCGTTCCATGCCGCAGGACGGCGACTTCTGCATGACGATCAGCCCGCTGATGTCGGCAAGCTGGCTGGCCATGCGCTCGCCGTAGCCGACCAGCGCCTCGGTGACGTCGAGGGTGCGGGTGACGGTGCCGACCGCGCGCGGCGCCTGGGCATCGCCGACCAGGCGGATCGGCTCGCGCGGGGCGCCCAGGCCGATGGCCATTTCCGGGCAGAGTGGCTGGAAGTCGAAGTAGCGCGCCAGGGTCTGGCTGCACAGCTGCGACTGCTTGTGGCCGCCGTTGTAGCGCACCTCGTTGCCGAGCAGGCAGGCGCTGATGGCGAGTTTGAGGCGGGGTGGCTGGGCGGCGGTCATGGCGGGCACCTGGGCTGCGGCTTGTACAGCAGCGCGGGCGCAACCTGTACAAGCAGTGATTTCTGTACAACACAGCCTCATCATAGGGCATGTGTTGTACAGGTCAAATACTTTGTACAGCTTTTGTAATGATTTGTGGCGATCAAGGGCGCGACGGCGCGGTCAGTGCCAGCCCATCCGCCAGTGGCTGGCGTCCTTCAAAGTGCGCCAGTCGCAGCGTTGGCTGCGGCCGGTGAGCACCGCCTGCAGTTCGATGGCCAGCACCACGCCTTCCTCGTCACGGTACAGTTCGGTGACCAGGAAGTGCTTCTCGCGATTGACCGGCTGCACTGCCGTCCACTTGGAGAGGTGCAGCTTGGCGGGGTTGATCCGCTGCATGGCCGGCTCAGGAGTTGTGTTCGCGGTGTTCGAGCAGGCGGCGGGCCGCCTCCTGGCCGCTCAGCCAGGCGCCCTCGACCCGGCCGCTCAGGCACCAGTCGCCGCACACGTACAGGCCGAGGTCGGCATCGGCCAGCGCGCTCCACTGGTGGGCATGCGCCGGGCGGGCATACAGCCAGCGATGCGCCAGGCTGAAGTCGGCTTCCGGCACGGCGCAGCCGATCAGCTCGGCGAAGGCGCAGCGCAGTTGCTCGATCACCGCCTCGGGCGCCAGGTCGATGTGCTGGCGACTCCACGCGCTGGTGGCGTGCAGCACCCAGGTGTCCGGGCGGCTGGCGCGTCCGGGCTTGCTGCGGTTGCGCGCCAGCCAGTCCAGCGGGCTGTCCTGCACGAAGCAGCCTTCCACCGGAGTATCCAGCGCCTTGTCGAAGCCCAGGGCCACCGCCCATACCGGCTCCATCGCCACGCTGGCCACGCTGGCGGCCAGCTTGGGCGCGGCGGAGAGCAGCGCGGCGGCCTGCGGCGCCGGCACGGCGACGATCACCTTGCTGAACGGACCGTGACTCTGGCCGGTGGCATCGACCAGGTGCCAGTGCTGCTCGCCGCGAAACACCTCGGTGATGCGGCAGGCGAAGGTCGCCGGCAGCTCGCCGAGCAAGTTGCGGGTCAACGCGCTCATGCGCGGTACGCCGATGAAGCGCAGCTGAGTGTCCGGCGACAGGCTCAGCTGACCGCCATGGGACTGGTACAGCGCCGGCTTCCACTCGGCCAGCCAGCCGTTTTCCTGCCACTGCTGCACGATATCGACGAAGTGGCGGTCGCGGGCGGTGAAGTACTGCGCGCCCAGGTCGAGATCGCCGACTTCGCTGCGCTTGCTCGCCATGCGTCCGCCGCTGCCGCGGCTCTTGTCGAACAGCTGGACGCAGAGACCCGCCGCCGTGAGGGCGTGAGCCGCCGACAGGCCGGCCATGCCGCTGCCGATGATGGCGATGGGAGTGTTCATGACGTCACCTCAAATGCTGAGACTACAGGCTAATCCTTGGACCAAACTTATACATCATCATTGAATTGTACAGAATCTTCTGGTCCAATCCAGCCATGAACCCGGATTGTTCACAGGCCACGTTGGCCTGGCCGGTAATTGCAGTGTGGACCAGACTGTGAACTGACGCATGCCCAACGACCCGGAGATACCTCGATGCGGATTCTGCTGACCGGCGGCACTGGCCTGATTGGCCGCGCGCTGTGTCGCCTGTGGGCGGCGCAAGGACATCAACTGGTGGTCTGGAGTCGCAGCCCCGAGAAGGTGGCGAAGCTGTGCAGCGGGGCGCGGGGTATCGGCCGCCTCGACGAGCTGGAGGCCGGCGAGGCGCTGGACGCGGTGGTCAACCTGGCCGGCGCGCCGATCGCCGACCGGCCGTGGACCACCAAGCGGCGCCAGTTGCTCTGGGACAGCCGCATCGATCTGACCCGCCAGCTGGTCGACTGGCTGGCCAGCCGCCCGCTCAAGCCGCGGGTGCTGGTGTCCGGCTCGGCGGTGGGCTGGTACGGCGACGGCGGCGAGCGTCGTCTCGACGAGGACAGCCCCGCGGGCAGCGAGGATTTCGCCAGCGAACTGTGCTTCGCCTGGGAGGAGGCCGCGCTGCGCGCCGAGGAGCTGGGCATCCGCGTGGTGCTGGTGCGCACCGCCCCGGTGCTGGCGCGCGATGCCGGCATGCTGGCGCGCCTGCTGCCGCCGTTCCGCCTCGGCCTCGGCGGACGCATGGGCAGCGGCCGGCAGTGGATGCCGTGGATCCATATAGAGGACGAGGTCCACCTGATCGACTTCCTGCTGCAGCACGAGGAATGCCGCGGTCCCTATAATGCCTGCGCGCCGAATGCGGTGCGCAACGCCGAGTTCGCCCGTACCCTGGGGCGCGTGCTGCGCCGCCCGGCACTGCTGCCGGCGCCGGCCTGCGTGCTGCGCCTGGCGCTCGGCGAGATGTCCGATCTGCTGCTCGGCGGCCAGCACCTGCAGCCCCGACGCACCCTGGATGCCGGCTACCAATTTCGTTTTCCCGACCTGGAGGCGGCGCTGGCCGATCTGCTGGGTCGTCACTGACAAGGACATTGCATGACCGATCACGCGCTGCTGCTGGTCAACCTGGGCTCGCCAGCCTCCACCGAAGTGGCCGACGTGCGCCGCTACCTCAACCAGTTCCTCATGGACCCCTACGTCATCGACCTGCCCTGGCCGCTGCGCCGGCTGATCGTGGCGATGATCCTGATCAAGCGCCCGGCCGCCTCGGCCGAGGCCTATCGTTCGATCTGGTGGGAAGACGGCTCGCCGCTGGTGGTGCTCAGCCAGCGCCTGCAGCAGAAGGTCGCCGAGCAGTGGAGCCGGGGGCCGGTGGAACTGGCGATGCGCTACGGCGAGCCGTCCATCGACACGGTCCTGCAGCGTCTGGCCAAGTCCGGCGTCAGCCGGGTGACTCTTGCGCCGCTGTACCCGCAGTTCGCCGACAGCACGGTGACCACCGTGGTGGAGGAGGCCCGGCGCGTGCAGCGTGCCCGCGACCTGCCCTTCGCGATCGACGTGCTGCCGCCGTTCTACGACCAGCCCGAATACCTCGCGGCGCTGGCCGAGAGTGCGCGGCCGTATCTGCAGGAGGGCTTCGACCACCTGCTGCTCAGCTACCACGGCCTGCCCGAGCGTCATCTGCACAAGAGCGACCCGACCGGCGCGCACTGCCTGAAGGCCGAAGACTGCTGCCTGCATGCCACCGGCACGGTGCTCGACAGCTGCTACCGCGCCCAGTGCCTGCGCACCAGCAGCGGCTTTGCCGAGCAGGCTGGCTTGACCGACGACCAGTGGTCGCTGTCCTTCCAGTCGCGCCTGGGCCGCGCCAAGTGGATCGAGCCCTACACCGAAGAGACCCTCGAGGCGCTGGCCAGGCGCGGGGTGAAGAAGCTGCTGGTGATGTGCCCGGCCTTCGTCGCCGACTGCATCGAAACCCTCGAGGAAATCGGCGACCGCGGCCGCGAGCAGTTCCGCGAGGCCGGCGGCGAGGAGCTGGTGCTGGTGCCGTGCCTCAACGACCATCCGCAGTGGGTGACGGCGCTGGTCAAGTTGTGCGAGCGCACGCCCAGGGCGTTGTGAGGGGGTAAAGCCCACGTCTGTAGGAGGCGCGACCTCGCGGCGATGCGGGCCGCAGGACCGCCCGGGGCAAAGAGCATCGCCCCGGGGGCGGGCCTTCTGCCAAAGTGCTTGAGGTGTGAGGCGCTGGCCGTAAACAAGAAGGGCGACCCGCGGGTCGCCCTTCTTGTTGCTGCGTGCCGTTCACGGCAGCTGGCGCAACTGCTCCAGCAAGCGATAGCTCGGATGGCCATCGGCCGGCCAGCCGAGCTGCTGCTGGCTGGCGCGTACCGCGCGGCGGGTGTTGGCGCCGATGATGCCGTCCGGCACGCCCGGATCGAAGCCGCGCTGGACCAGGCGCTCCTGCAGCTCGATGCGCTCGCTGCGCGACAGCGGCCGTTCGTTGCGCGGCCAGTTGGCCAGCACCTGCCCGCCACCGTGGAAGCGCTCGCCGAGCAGGCTGATGGCCAGCGCGTAGGCGGTCGAGTTGTTGTACTTGAGGATGCTGCGGAAGTTGTCCATGACCAGGAACGCCGGGCCGCGATGCCCGGCCGGCAGCAGCAGCGCGGCCATCTGGCTGTCGTCGCGCACGGTGTTGTAAGGATGCTGCGGGCGCACGCCGAGGCGCAGCCATTCGCCCAGCGACTTGCGCTGATCCGGGTCGGCCAGTGCGTAGTCGAAGTCCTTCGGCAGACGTACTTCCATGCCCCAGCGCTGCCCGCTCTTCCAGCCGGAGGCGCTCAGGTAGTTGGCGGTGGAGGCCAGCGCGTCGGGCGTGGACTCCCAGATGTCGCGGCGGCCGTCGCCGTCGAAGTCGACCGCGTAGCTCTGGTAGGTGGTCGGGATGAACTGGGTCTGGCCCATCGCCCCGGCCCAGGAGCCCAGCATGTTGCGCGCCTGCACGTCGCCCTGCTCGAGGATCGTCAGGGCGGCGAGCAGTTGGTCGTGGGCGAACTGCGGCCGGCGGCCCTCGTGAGCGAGGGTGGCCAGCGAGCGGATCACGTTCATGTTGCCCATGTTGCTGCCGAAGTTGCTCTCCATGCCCCAGATCGCCACCAGGGTGTGACGATCCACGCCATAGCGCTGCTCGATGGCGTGCAGGGTCGCGGCATGCTCGGCGAGCAGGCGCTGGCCGCGGTGCACGCGCAGGGCGGAAACGGCACTGTCGAGGTATTCCCACACCGGCCGGGCAAACTCCGGCTGGCTCTGGTCGGCGCGGATCACCGCCGGATCGGGGACCACGCCGGCAAAGGCGCGCTCGAAGGTGCCGGCCTGGATGCCGGCAGCCAGGGCCTCGCGGCGGAAGGCATCACGCCATTCGCTGAAACTCAACTGCACCACGGGAGCAGCCGGCGCAGCGATGGTCTGCGACAGCGCAGGCGCCGCGGTGGCGACCTTGGGCGCCGCCAGCTCGATGCGGTTGGCGGGGGGCTCGGCACAGGCACTGAGCTGTACCAGAGTCAGCAACAGCGCACAGCTGCCGAGCAGACGATGGCGCGGCTGACGCCCGGCGATGGGATTCGGCATGGACAGGTTCCACGGCAAAGCTGAACAGGGGCCAACCTTAACATGTGCAAGAGGGCTTTGCGTCGGCCGACATGCCGCAGCCGGCGGGCATCCGTCGGTTCGCAGGGCCTTTATATGCTGGCGTTGCGCCGGCAATGGCTCAGTCACATCGTGCGCCGCGATGGGCTCCGCACTCCAGACTTTTCAGGATCGGGCAGTCCGGACGCTCGTCCCCCTGGCAGTGCTCGACCAGTTCGCCGAGGGTGTCGCGCAGGCTGACCAGCTCGGCGATCTTGCCCTCGAGCGTGGCGATATGTTGCAGCGCCAGCGCCTTCACATCGGCACTGGCGCGTTGGCGATCCTGCCACAGCTGCAGCAGCCGGCCGATCTCCTCCAGCGAGAAGCCCAGATCGCGGGCGCGCTTGATGAAGGTCAGGCGATGCAGATCCTGCTCGGCATAGCGGCGATAACCGTTGTCGCCGCGTCCGGCCGGCTGCAGCAGGCCGATGCTTTCGTAGTGGCGGATCATCTTGGCGCTGAGGCCGGACTGGCTGGCGGCTTGGCCGATGTTCATGGCGGTCTCTCCGCAGGATCGGGATAGGTTGGCAATCGATGACCATGATCGAGCTTGCCATGGGGGCAGGGTCAAGTGCCTTGGCCGGTACGCGACGCCTGCCCTTGTGGGAGGCCCGACCTCGGGGCGAAGCTCTTGATGCTCTGGCAGTCCTTCGCCCTGTATCGCCCAAGGCGGAGCACTCGAAAGAATGTGATGAGCATCACAGGATTGCCCGCGGCGGGCGCACTCTTTCACCAGCCCAGGATCGACACCAGCCATGCGCTGTCCCGCTTTTTCCTGCCCCAATTCAAGCACTTGCCGCAGAAAGACGGGGCCTACACCTGACCCGGCTGCGTCGCGTTTCCTCCGCCTGGCACGCCGCACCGCAAAAAAGTACCTGCGATTGGCAAAAAACTCCTAACCCCTCCCGGTTGCCCCGACTAACTTCAAATCACGGCAAACGAACTGCCGTGACCAAATTGACGAACTGAAGGGGTAGGGAAAAATGGAACTTCAAACAATCAAGCAGGCAGTGATCAAGTTTATCAAGGATGAAGAGGGTTTGACTATTGTTGAATATGCGGTAGCAGGGGGGCTGATTACCTTGGGAGCTGTTGCTGCGTTTGTGGCCCTCGGTACGAGCGTTTCTACAGCAATCGATTGCTTGGACAAGGCAGTGAATGGTACTACATGCTGATTTGTAATTATGTGTTTGGTGGCTATAAATTAGATATTAACTTTAAATGGTGAGGCGCGATGCTGATTATTATGGTATCAGCGCTCCTTCTGGGGGCCGTGATTTATGACTTTGTAAGTCACCGGCTCCCCAATTATTATCTCTTTCTGGGGCTGCTGGCAGGGGTTTATTTACAATTCGCTATGGTTGGATGGTTCGGCTTGCGGATAGCTGGGGAGGGCTTTCTAGTCGGGTTTTTTATGTTTTTGCCGCTCTACATTTTTGGTGGAATGTCTGCTGGAGATGTCAAGTTAATGGCTGTGGTTGGTAGCTTTTTAGATGGTGGTAGTGCTGCGTGGGCTGCATCATACAGTTTGGTTGCTGGTGGGGTGATGGGGGTGTTGTATCTGCTTTATAAAGGGCAGCTTGGAAGATTTGGATCGCGATACTTGGCCATGATTGTTGTGCGAAGCAATATTCCACCGGGAATTGACGATGCTTCCAGGCATCGATTCCCTTATGCCATCGCCATCGCAACCGGAACCTTGCTGAGTCTGTATTGGACACCGATCTGATCATGTAAAAAAATCAATAAATACCAGGGAGCAGGCCATGAACTTGCCGGGGATTGCCAGGATCGAGGAGGCCGGGCTGAGTGGTCCCGGTAAGAACAATACTTTCAACGTGACACAGCCACGCACGGTGGCGGAAACCGGTCTTTCCGAGCCGCTGTTGATCGATCTGCTCTGCAAACATCTGTATGACGCCGGCAGCCTGGATACGGCCAAACTGATGGAGCGCCTGGCGCTGGCCGGACCGGTACTAGACGAGTTGCTGGCCTTCCTGCGCAAGGATGGCCGGATCGAGGTGCTCGGCCAGAACAACGGCGTGGGCGGTGGTCTGCGGTACGGGCTTACCGAGCGTGGCCGCGGCGCAGCCCGCGATGCGCTGGCGCGCAGCGGCTATATCGGCCCAGCGCCCTATCCGGTGGAGCGCTATCGGGAGTTGCTCCTGGCGCAAACCATCCACCATGGCGGTGTCAACGCTAAGGCCATGCAGGCCGCCTTCCAGGGGGTGGTGCTGCACAACGGCCTGCTTGACCAACTCGGCGCGGCGCTGAATTCCGGGCGGGCGATCATGATCTACGGCCCTGCCGGCACCGGCAAAACCTACATCAGCAGCAAGCTGATCCGCCTGTTCGACGAAGCGATCTGGATTCCCCAGGCCATCGCCATCGGCGAGGCGATCATCGAAGTTTTCGATCCGCAGGTGCACGAACGGGTGGACGATCTGCCCCGTCCGAGCCTGCGCCTGGACCAGGGGCACGATCGCCGACTGCTGCGCTGCAAGCGCCCGGTGGTGATCACTGGCGGCGAGCTGACCATGGATCAGCTGGATATCCGCTACGACCCCTATACCCGCCAGTACCAGGCGCCGCTGCAGCTCAAGGCCAGCAACGGTATGTTCATCATCGACGATATGGGTCGCCAGCGCATGGCGCCGGCCCAGCTGCTCAACCGCTGGATTGTGCCGATGGAGGAGAAAAAAGATTTTCTCAACCTCGGCGGCGGTCGCCACTGTGAACTACCTTTTGACCTGATCCTGGTGTTTTCCACCAACCTCAACCCGCTGGAACTGGCAGAGGAGGCCTTCCTGCGTCGCATTGGCTACAAGCTGCATTTCGACCACCTGAACCGCGACGAGTACGAGCGGATCTGGCGCCAGGAAGTTGAAAAACTCGGCATCCCCTTCGATCCGCTGCTATTGCGTTACGTGATCGAAGGGCTGCACCAGCCGGAAAAGGTGCCGCTGGCACCCTGCCACCCGCGCGACCTGCTCGGTATGGCACGCGACCGGCAGCGTTATCAGGGGAGCTCCGGTGCGCTGACGCCACAGGAGCTGGAATGGGCCTGGCACAACTACTTCGTCAGGCTCGGGGGCGCTGAGCAAGGAGACACACCATGAGCTCTCGCACATTGTCGTTGATCGCGCTGTCGGTACTGCTCGGGCTTGGCGCAGCCTGGATGGCCAATACCTGGCTGACCGCTCGAATGAATATCACCACCGACTCCAACATGGAGAACGTGGTAGTGGCTGCGGTGGAGATTCCCTTCGGCCAGATGGTCGAGCCACAGCACGTCAAACTGGTGGCCATGCCCAAGGGCTCGGCTCCCAGCGATGCCTTCGACACGGTGGAGAAGGCCACTGGCCGGATCGCCACCTTCACCCTGCTGCAGGGCGACATCCTCCGTGCGGCGCGGCTGGCCGAACATCTGGGGGGCAGCACCCTGGCCTCCCTGATTGCGCCCAACAAGCGGGCAATCTCGGTGCGGGTTGACGATGTGGTGGGTGTTGGCGGCTTCCTCCTGCCCGGCAACCGGGTGGACGTGCTGGCCACCAAGAAGACTTCAGGCGGTAGCAACGAGGCCAAGTCGGAAACCATTCTTGAGGATCTGCGCGTGCTGGCGGTGGACCAGACAGCCAGCACCGATAAGACCCAACCGGTGGTGGTGCGCGCTGTGACGCTGGAAATGACCTCCGAAGAGGCCGAGGTGCTGGTCAAGGCGCAAACCGAAGGAAAGCTGCAACTGGCTTTGCGCAATCCGCTGGATGAGCAGAAGAAGCCCGAGGCCAAGCCTGAGCCGGTGGTGGCTGTAGCGCCGCCGCCTGCGCCGAAGCGGGTGATTGTGCGCCGCAGCAGTGGGGATGGCATGGGACAGGTCACCATCATTCGTGGCACCGAGGTGGAGCGGGTGAACGTACAGCGTTAGCGGGGTTGCTCGACAGCAGGGTGCCTGGGGTGTGGCGCCCGAAGAATGCAGGCAAGCGTTGATAAAGACTAAGGAGCAGGACATGGACACGATCCACAGGCTGGGGGCGCACGCGCTGTGCACGGTTGGCGCCTGGCTGTTGCTGTCGCTGGCGGTGCAGGCCGCTGAGCCCAACGCGGTGGACGCCGGCTTTCCGGGTGGCGCCATCACCAATGTCGAAGTACCCATCTACAAGTCGCGAGTACTTACCACCAGTGCGCCGGTGCGCAAGGTTTCCATCGGCAATCCGGAAATTGCCGATGTGCTGGTCACCAGCCCGCGCGAGCTGTACCTGCTCGGCCGTTCGCTGGGCAGCACCAACGTGCTGCTGTGGGATGGCCAGGGCAGGCTGATCGACAGCCTCGATTTGGAGGTTGTGCACGATCTCGGCGCGCTGAAGAGCAAGCTCCACGAACTGATGCCCAACGAGAAAATCTCGGTGTTCAGCGCCCAGGGCGCGCTTGTGCTGCGTGGCCAGGTGTCCAGCGCGGCGGCGATGGATACCGCGGTCAAGGTAGCCAAAACCTATACGGCACAGAGCCAAAGCATCGTTCAGGGGGAAGGTGAAGCCGCCAAGGCAGCCCCGACCAAATCGCTGGAGGTGATCAACCTGCTTACCGTCGGCGGCAGCCAGCAGGTGATGCTCGAGGTCAAGGTGGCCGAAATGCAGCGCAGCCTGTTCAAGAACCTCAGCGTGCGCTTCAACGCCCTGGACTTTGGCTCTTCTAGTCGCTGGTCGACGGGGGGCTTCAATAATGGGCAAGGTCTTGGTTTCGACGAGGATGGCTTCCTCAACCCGACGACCCTGTTCGGTGATGGCAAGGGAATCCTTGGGCAGTTCCTTTCCGAAAACTTCCTGTTCAACGTCGTGCTGGAGGCGGCCAAAGACAATGGTTCAGCGAAGGTATTGGCTGAGCCGACCTTGACCACATTGACTGGGCAGCAGGCAGAGTTCATCTCCGGTGGCGAGTTCCCTGTTCCAGTCACCGAGGATGACGGCATCACCATCGAGTACAAAGAGTTTGGTGTGGGAGTGAAATTCCTCCCGGTGGTGCTCGACTCAGGGCGGATCAACCTCAACCTGAATGTCTCGGTCAGCGAACTTTCCAACGCCAATGCCCTGGCCCTGGATACTGGTCTGGATAGCATACTGGGGGGGGGCGTGGCCCAAGTCATTCCGTCAATCACCAAGCGCAGTGCGCAATCCACCGTGGAGCTTGGCAACGGGCAGACCATCGCTATCGCCGGCCTTATCAACGAAACCACGCGTGACTTCGTCAGCAAGTTTCCCGGTCTGGGCGATGTGCCGGTACTGGGGCATCTGTTCCGCAGCCAGCAGTACCAGAGCGGCGAAACTGAGCTGGTGATCATGGTGACACCGTACTTGGCCAAACCGATTGATGCCAAGGCGGTACGCCTGCCGACCGAGCGCTTCGTCGAGCCCAATGATCTGGACTTCTATCTGCTCGGCAAGACCAAGGGCAACGGCCCGGGACGCAACATTCCGGTGACACTGGGCGTAAGCGAAGGCCGCTTCGGCCACGATCTGGACTGAAGGGAGCACAGACCATGAAAGCACTGATTCCTCTGATGTTGCTGACCACCCTGACGGGGTGCATGACCTACGAGGAGGGGCGGGTCGGCGACCTGGGGTCCACGGTGTATGCCACCACCTACCAGCAAATTGCCGATAAGGAGTTGGCTGCCAATCCGGGAACGGAAGTTTCGTCAACGGGCATCGATGGCCCGCTGACCGAACAGGTGATGGACAACTATCGCGGTGTTACCGGTGATGCCGGTCAGGTAGCGCAGCCGATTCAAATCAACATAGGCAATTGACGTTGACATAACTACTCGTGAGGAACCCGGTATGAGCCCCCTGACGAAACGAAACCTCAAACAGCACTGGCCGGTCAGGCAGCAGGGGGCCGTAATAGTGCTGGTGGTCATTGCCTTGGTGGCCATAATGCTGATGGGAGCCTTGGCTTTGGATGGCGGCCACATGCTGCTGAACAAGACACGCCTGCAGAATGCCGTGGATGCTGCTGCGCTGAGCGGTGCCAAGACGTTGCAGCAGTCTTTCGGCAGCGGCAATGCCTCTACCCTGGCTCGCGATGCCGCATTGGATACTTTGGCCCGCAATGCTGCGGCCGAGGGTAACGGTGAGCTGGGCCAGGCGATTGGGGCAACAGCGCCAGCGGTTGCGGGTTATACCGTGGTTACGCTTTCCAACAGCGTCTACGGCCCCTTCTCCTTTCCGGGGCCGGCCGATGCTAGGTACGTCCGCGTATCGGTGCCGAACTACCCCCTGACGGGGTTCCTGTGGGGAGTCGCCCAGGTCTTTGGCGGTGTGGGCGACAAGGTGGTGGCCGCCATTGCCACCGCAGGGCCGAGCCCTTCGGCCAGCCCCTGCAAGATCGAACCCATCATGGTCTGCGGCGACCCAGGAGAGGATCCTGCGGAAAACGGCGGAGCCTCCTACTGGGGGTATGAATATGGCGAACTGGAAGTGCTCAAGAGCGCGGCTGGCAATGAGCCGGCCATCGGCCCGGGTAACTTCCAACTGCTGCGCCTGGATGGCTCTTCCGGCGCCAACGACCTGCGCACCGCCTTGGCTGGCGGTATCGAGAAGTGCAACGTGGTGGGCGACGAGGTCGGCACCGAGCCCGGCAATACGGTCGGCCCCGTGGCCCAGGGTCTGAATACCCGCTTCGGCGTGTACAACGGTCCGGGCATGAATGCTACCGATTATCCGCCGGACTGGGTCACCGAGTTCAACGACCCGAAGATGACCTACAACGACAGCACGTCGCCGGCCCAGGTGGAGTACCAAGGGCAGCCAGTTACCTCCAGCGGTGGGGATCTGTCGGCTGGCGGAACTCCACTGTACGACCTCAATGACTGGAAGACGGACAGCGCGGCCTGTGCCGCGTCCGGCTCCTGCGCAGGGGCCTACGAGCGACGCATGCTCAATATCGTGATCGGCAACTGCGATGGGGCGTCGGGAGGTCAGGTCGATGTGCCTGTGCTGGATTTTGGGTGTTTCTTCATGTTGCAGACGGTTGCCCAGCAGGGCGTCTCGGCCCAAGTGTTCGGCCAGTTCGTCAAGGAATGCGAAGGCGATGGCGTTGCAGGACCGGTGCCGACCGAGGATACCGGTCCGGCGATCATCCAGCTGTATAAAACCTATGTCGACGACAGTAGTACGCCGAGTACCGACTCCTGATCGGTGGTTGAACGCAAGCCTGCCGAGCCTGTCTTGGCAAGGGAAGGTGATTATGCAAGGTCGTACAGACAAGCACAGCCAGAGCCAGCGAGGTGTGGCCATGGTCGAGTTTGCCATTGCCCTGCCGCTGCTACTGTTGCTGCTGCTCGCCATCGCCGAGTTCGGACGCATGCTCTACCACTACAACAATCTGCTGCAGGCCAACCGCGATGCAGTGCGCTACCTCGCCGGCAAGGCCTGGAACAGCAATCTCGGACAGGTGGAAATCGGCCCTGTACTGGAGGCCCGCACCAAGAACCTCGCCGTTTATGGTGCGCCCGCGCCGCGGCCGGGCAATGAAGTAGTACCCGGTTTGACCACGGTCGACGTACAGGTCAGCACGGTTGGCACCGAGCATGTGCAGGTGCGCATTAGCTATATGTTCCGGCCAGTTATCGGTGAGGGGTTGCCGGCGCTGCTTGGTGACGCCATTCCGCTGAGCTTCCCGCTGGTGGCAACCACCGTGATGAGGGGGCTGTGATGAACGCGAAACGCATGCGCGGTGTATACGTAGTGGAGTTCGCCATCATTGGTTCGCTGCTCTTTGTGCTGTTGTTCGGAGTGCTGGAGATGGGCCGCCTGTACTTCACCGTCAATGCCCTGGATGAAGTGGTACGGCGGGGTGCCCGGCTGGCGGCGGTCTGTGACATTCGCGACGAGCGCATCCTGCGCCGGGCCATCTTCAACGACATCGACAACGCCGGCGCCAGCTCGCTGATTGGCAGCCTGGAAACCGCCGATCTGAACCTGATCTATCTGGACGAGAACGGTGCTGTCGTTGGCAGTCCGAACGACCTGACTAGCGCCAACGGTTTTCGTGCCATCCGCTATGTGCAGCTACGGGTGGACAATTTCCCCTTCGAGTTGCTGATTCCCCTCGAGTTATTTATTCCTGGATTCGACAGGGCGATTACCCTGCCGGCATTCAGGTCGACTATTCCCCGCGAAAGCCTCGGCAGGCATGCCGAGGAAGGCGTCGTTCCGGAGATCACTCCATGCTGAACTCAAAGGAAGTGCCGTTAGCGATGATGGATAACTCATCGCGGCAGGGATTGAAATTGCTGATCAGCAGCCGGGATGCCCAGGCGCTCAAGGATCTGCAGGAGATCTGCCGGCATGTACCGTGCCTGCAGGTCACGACACGACTGGTCAGCAATGGCCACTGCGATCCGCTGCACAGCCTCGAGCATGTGCCCGACCTGCTGCTGTTGCGGGTCAGCGCCATGTGGCGCGAGGAGCTGGCTGCCTTGATGCAGCGTCCGCCCGCCGAGCGCCCGGCGCTGCTGGTGTGCGGTGCATTGGATCAGGCCGAGGGCCTGCGTCTGGCCATGCAGGCCGGGGCGCGGGACTTTCTCCCCGAACCGCTCAACCCGCAGGAGTTGACCGCTGCGCTGCTGCGCATGGTTCAGGAAAAGCGTTCCAGCAGCGGCGGCCACGGCAAGTTGCTGGCGGTGATGAATGCCAAGGGAGGCTCCGGGGCGACCCTGGTGGCCTGCAACCTGGCCCAGCAGTTGAGCCAGCATGCCAGCGTGCTGCTGATCGACCTCGATCTGCAGTTCGGCAGCGTGGCGCACTATCTCGATGTGCAGCCGAGCCACAGCCACGTCGAAGTGCTGCAGCAGATCGGCGAGATGGACAGCCTGGCGCTGCGCGGCTTCTGCACCCATTACGATACCAACCTGCATGTGCTGGGCGGGCGTAGCAGTGAGCTGTGTCTGCCCCAGGATATCCATGCCGAGCAGTTGGAGGCCCTGCTGCACCTGGCACGCAGCACCTACGACTGGGTGGTGGTGGACCTGCCGCGGCAGATCGACCACCTCACCGGCACCACGCTGGAGAACGCCGACAGAGTGCTGGTGGTTTTACAGCAGAGCATCAGCCACCTCAAGGATGCCGATCGTCTGCTGCGCATCCTGCGTGAAGACATGGGTATCCAGTCCAGCCGCCTGCAGGTACTGGTCAATCGTTACAACAAAAACGCTGCGGTCAGTCTCAAGGATATCGAGGAGGCCTTGCGCTGCCCGGATCTGCTGCTGTTGCCCAACGATTTCAATGTGGTCAGCGAGAGCCAGAACGCCGGCGTGCCGCTGGCCATCCATGCACCGCGCGCCGCCATTACCCTGGCACTCAAGCAGATCGCCGAGGATCTGCAGGGCAGCCCGGAAGTCCAACGTGGCGGATTGTTCAAGCGCGCGGTGAGTCGCCTGTTCGGGGGAGCCAGCCATGCTCAATGAATTGCGCAATCGTCTACGCCAGTCGCCGCAGAAACCTGCGGCGGTGACTGCCAGCACCAGCGAAACCACCAGTCACGAGCGCGAGCATATGGCCTGGGAAGAGGCCGTGCCGCTGAACAACTACAGCACCCGCACCCAGCTCAACCCGCTGGAGGTGGAGTGGCGCGAGAAGGTCTACGAGCAGTTGCTCAAGGTCATGGACCTGTCGCTGCTGGACAGCTTGGAGCCGGCCGAGGCAACCAAGCAGATTCGCGAGATCTGCCTGCGCTTGCTGGACGATCACTCGGCGCCGATCAGCGTGGCCAGTCGCCAGCTGATCATCAAGCAGATCACCGACGAGGTGCTCGGTCTCGGCCCGCTGGAGCCGCTGCTGGCCGACAGCACGGTGTCGGACATCCTCATCAACGGGGCCAAGTCGGTCTACGTGGAACGCTTCGGTAAGTTGCAGCGGACCGATGTGCACTTTCGCGACGACGCCCATCTGCTCAACATCATCGACCGCATCGTTTCCGCCCTGGGGCGGCGTATCGACGAGTCCTCGCCGCTGGTGGATGCACGGCTCAAGGACGGCTCGCGGGTCAACGCCATCATCCCGCCGCTGGCCATCGACGGGCCGAGCATGTCGATCCGCCGCTTCGCCGTCGACCTGCTCAATACCGAGAGCCTGATCGAGCGCGGCACCCTGACGGCGGCGATTGCCCTGGTGCTCAAAGCCATTGTCCGCGGCCGGATGAACGTGCTGGTGTCCGGGGGTACTGGCACCGGTAAGACCACCATGCTTAACGTGCTGTCCAGCTTCATTCCGCACAACGAGCGCATCGTCACCATCGAGGACTCGGCCGAGCTACAACTCCAGCAGCCCCATGTGGTGCGTCTGGAAACCCGCCCACCGAATATCGAGGGTCGTGGCGAGGTGAACCAGCGCGAGCTGGTGCGCAACAGTCTGCGTATGCGCCCCGACCGCATTGTCATCGGTGAGGTGCGCGGTGCCGAGGCATTGGACATGCTGGCGGCGATGAACACCGGCCACGACGGTTCGCTGACCACCATCCACGCCAATACCCCGCGCGATGCCTTGGGGCGTATCGAGAACATGGTAGCGATGACCGGCGCGACCTTCCCGATCAAGGCGCTGCGCCAGCAGATCGCCTCGGCCATCGACGTGGTGGTGCAGCTCGAGCGCCAGGAGGACGGCAAGCGCCGGTTGGTCAGCGTGCAGGAGATCAACGGCATGGAAGGCGAGATCATCACCATGACCGAGATCTTCACCTTCGAGCGCCGCGGCATCAGCGAGCAGGGTGAGGTGCTGGGCGACTACAAGCCCACCGGCATGGTGCCGGCGTTCCGCGATGTGCTGGCCAAGCGCGGCATCGATCTGCCGCTCAGCCTGTTCCGACCGGAGTGGATGGAGGGTCAATAGCCATGAGCCAGATCCCCACGGAATTCATCCTGATCTTTCTTGGCATGATCTTCCTGTCGGTCTTCCTGCTCAGCCAGGGGTTGGCGGTGCCGGTGTTCGGCGAGGCGGGCAAGGTGCGCAAGCGCATTCGCGAGCGACTGCATGTGCTCGAGCGTGCCAGCGATGTGCCGAACATGCAGACAATACTGCGTCAGAAGTACCTCAAACGCCTGTCGCCGCTGGAAGCAGCGCTGGAGCAGCTGCCAGGGATGGAAAAGCTGGCCGAGATGATCGACCAGAGTGGCCGTGAGGTGCGGGCCTACCGGGTGATCCTGCTTGGCCTGGCGCTGGCCGCAGGCGGTGCCATGCTGGTGTGGCTGTTGTTTCCGCTGTGGTGGGCGGCACTGGCAGCCGGGGTTGTGCTGTTCTGGGTGCCGATCCTGAAGATCTCCAGCGACCGTAGCAAACGCTTCGCCGAGTTCGAGGAGCAGCTACCGGATGCGTTGGACTCCATGGTCCGCGCCCTCAAGGCCGGGCATCCGTTCAACGAAACTCTGCGCCTGGTGGCCGACGAGCAGAAGGGCGTGGTAGCCCACGAGTTCGGTCTGACCTTTGCCGACATCAACTACGGCAACGATGTGCGCCGGGCCATGTTGGGGCTGCTCGAGCGCATGCCGAGCATGACGGTGATGATGCTCGTGACCTCGATCCTGCTGCACCGGGAAACTGGCGGCAACCTCACCGAGATTCTCCAGCGCCTGAGTTCGCTGATCCGCGGCCGCTTCCGCTTTCAGCGCAAGGTCAAGACGCTCTCGGCCGAGGGCCGCATGTCTGCGTGGGTACTGGTCGCTATTCCGTTCGTGTTGACCATCGCGCTGATGGTTAGCTCGCCAAACTATCTGCCAATGCTGCTCAAGGAGCCGATTGGGCACAAGCTGATCGCTGGGTCCTTCTTTGCCATGCTGCTGGGGATTTTCTGGATCAAAAAGATCATCCGCATCGAGGTCTGAAGCCTGGGCGGACTGTGGGGAGGGACTGCAAATGGACTATCTACTGAGCTTGCTCGACAGCGTGGTGGGCAACCCTGAGTTGGCACGGGTGTTATTCGTCGGTGCGGTGGGGCTGAGCGCGGTGCTGGCGCTGGTGACCCTGGGATTGCTGGTAGTTGGGTTGCAGAACCCAGTACAGCGCAGGCTGAATGTCCTCAAGCGTGGTCATTCCAGTGCCGGACGCGCGGCACCCAGCAGCCTGCAACTGATGCTAGAGCAGGTGGGAGAGCGTTTTGCCGGCAATCAGGATTGGCACAACTCACCGACCCGCACCCTGCTGGTGCACGCCGGTTACCGTCAGCCTTCGGCTGCCCAGGCCTACTGGGCGGCGCGGCTGCTGCTGATGCTGGTGCTGGTTGGGATTGCCGTGCTGGCCTTGCCGTTCATCAAGGGGGCTTCGTTCCTGCAGGCCATCCTATTATTGGTAGGCGCGGCGGGGGTGGGCTGGATTGTGCCGGCTGTCTATGTGGACAAACGAAAGCAGGCGCGGATGCGCTCGCTGCGCGCCGCCTTTCCCGATGCCCTCGATCTGTTGGTGGTCTGCGTCGAGTCCGGTCTGGCGCTGCCTCAATCCATCGAGCGGGTTGCCGAGGAGCTGTCGGTTAGCCATGGCGAACTGGCCGAGGAGCTGGCGCTGGTCAATGCCGAGATCCGTGCCGGCATCTCCAGCACCGAGGCGCTGCGCCATCTGGCCGACCGCACCGGGCTGGAGGACATCAACGGCCTGGTCAGCCTGCTGGCGCAGAGCATCCGCTTCGGTACCAGCGTGGCCGATACCCTGCGCATCTATGCCGAGGAGTTCCGCGACCGGCGCACCCAAGCCGCAGAAGAGCAAGCGGCAAAACTCGGTACCAAACTGATCTTTCCACTAATCTTCTGCTTGTGGCCGAGCTTCTTCCTGGTCGTCATCGGGCCGGTGATCGTCGGCGTTCTCAAGGCATTCGGGAGATTGTGATATGCGCAGGATCGCACTTTTGGCAGCGCTTGCAGCCACGCTGGCAGGTTGCCAGACCACGGGGGAGAGTGTCGGCAAGAGCCGCAATGAGCTGTACGACGGCGGCCGCTCGGTGCTCTACAAGGTTCAGAAGGGGGCCGACACGGCGGAGCAGGCCATGCGCATGGCGAGCGCAGCCTATGCGGCCGGCGATACCGATCAGGCGTTGTATCAGTTCCTGCGCGCCAGCGAACTGGATGCCAAGCGTTACGATGCGCTGGTGTGGGTGGGGCGCATCCATCGCGAGCGGGGCAACAGTCAACTGGCCGAGCTGGCCTTCCGCGATGTGCTGAAGAACGATCCGGCCAATCTCGAGGCTTTGAGCGAGCTCGGCACGCTGGAGATCGGTCAGCGCCGTTATCCGCAGGCGCAGCAGACGCTCGGCAGTGCGCTGCGCTTGGACCAGCAGCGTTTTGGTGACGTGGTGCCGCCAGGCGAGCTGACCGACCTGAGTCGGCTGATGGTGGACGAGAAATCGCCGCTGCGGGTGTACACCGGCCTCGGCGTGCTGGCTGACCTGGGCAACGACTTCGAGCGGGCGCAGCTGTACTACCGACTGTCGATGCAGATCAGCCCGCGTTCGGCCATGGTCGCCAACAGCCAGGGCTATTCGCACTATCTGGCCGGCGACTGGCCGGCCGCCCGCGCGGCGTATCGGCAGGCATTGGGCTTTGATGCCAGCTACAAACCGGCGTGGCGCAACTACGGGATGCTGCTGGCGCGCATGGGGCAATACGAGGAGGCGCTGTCGGCCTTCGAGCAGGTCGAGCCGCGCGCCGAGGCCAGCAACGATGTCGGCTATATCTGCCTGATCGAGGGCAAGCTGGAAGATGCCGAACGCTTCTTCCGCAGCGCCATCGACCTGTCGCCGGCCCACTATGAAGTGGCTTCGCAGAACCTCAAGCGCGTGCAGCAGATTCGCCGCATCCGCCAGGAGGGGGGCAGTGTGGGCGAGTTGCAGGTGCCGCTGGCGCCGGTGGTTTCCAGTGTCAGCCTGCCGGCAGCGCGGCAGGTGGAGATGCCTTGAGGGTTCAGCGGGAGCCAGGCTTTTCGAGCACGTAGGGTGGGTTAGGCCTCAGGCCGTAACCCACCAACCGGCCGCGAGGTCGGCAATGGACACTGCTGTCGGCATCGTCGGTGGGGGCGTTGGTGGGTTACGCCGCTGCGCGGCTAACCCACCCTACGGGTGCTACCTCCGAGGGTCGGCGTTCTGCTACTACTACTACTACTACTACTACTGCAGCAGATCCGCTGACCCGCCATCCAGTCGCTCGACTTGCGCTGTTGTCGTTTCCGCTGGCTGAGCCTGCCGGAGGGCACTCGGGCTGTGGCCGAAGTGCTGGCGGAAGGCGCGGGCGAAGTAGGATGGATCCTTGAAACCAACCATGTAGGCCACGCTGGAGACAGGGATCTCGCTGTTGAGCAGCAGCTCTTCGGCGGCCTGCATGCGCTTGCGCATCACGTATTCCTGAAAGCCGATGCCGCAGTTCTGCTTGAACAGGCGGCTGAAGCGCACCACGGTCATGGCGCAGAGGTCGGCCATTTCCTTCTCTTCGATCCGCTCCCGGAAGTGATTGTCGATATGCGCCAGGGCGGCGTAGAGCGGCTGGTGGCTATGCTGTGAGCGGTTCAGGCGCACGCAGTCGGGCAGTTGCTCGGTACGTACCGGGCGCAGGCGCTGGCTACCTGGCGGGCGCCGGCGCAGGTCGAGGAGGTCGCGCAGGGATTTGAGGTAGCGCTGGCGCTCGGCGCTGGACAAGGGCAACGTCAGATACTCCCAGACGCCCGAGCGGAACGCCCAGACGGCCAGTTCCTCGGAGTGCTGCACGGTGAGCATGGTGATCGGGATGGAGGGCGCGCGGCGCTTGATCTCCAGCAGCAGGTTCAGACCGCTGCTGTCGGGACGGTCGAATTGCACGCAGATCATGTCCGGCGGGTTCTTCTCGTCCGCTGCGGGCAGGCTGCCGAGCCCATAGCCAAGGGTGACCTGACACGGCGGAGCCAATTGCTCGATGCACTGCTCGGCGCTCTGCGCGCTGCTCAGGTCGAACCACAACAGACGGGGCTTGCTCGCGGCCTTGGCACTCATTCCACTGATTACTCGACTGATTTGCTTCTGCTATCAATTCAAGATCATCCGCAGTGGCTGAAATAGATCCAATCAATCTAATAGAGTGTGTAAGTTTTTTGTTTTGGAATAAAAAAGCGCGGACAAAGAAAAGCCGGCACAGCGGCCGGCTTGTTCTGTACTGCTCAGACGGTGTCGCCAGGCGGGGGCCTTAGACCACGCCTTGGGCCAGCATGGCGTCGGCAACCTTGACGAAGCCGGCGATGTTGGCGCCCTTGACGTAGTTGATGCGGCCATTCTCCTCGCCGTAGCTGACGCAGGCGTGGTGGATGTTCTGCATGATGCTGTGCAGCTTGGCATCCACTTCGCCGTCGGTCCACAGCAGACGCATGGCGTTCTGGCTCATTTCCAGACCCGACACGGCCACGCCGCCGGCGTTGGAGGCCTTGCCCGGGGCGTAGAGGATACCGGCCTCGACGAACAGGTCCACGGCTGCCAGGGTCGACGGCATGTTGGCGCCTTCGGCCACGCAGATGCAGCCGTTCTTCATCAGGGTGCGTGCGTCTTCGGCGTCCAGTTCGTTCTGGGTGGCGCACGGCAGGGCGATGTCGCACACCAGGCCCCACGGGCGCTGGCCTTCCAGGTACTGCAGGCCGAAGTGGGCAGCCATCTCTTCGATGCGGCCGCGACGGACGTTCTTCAGGTCCATCAGGTACTCGAACTGCTCCTGGTTCAGGCCGGCCTCGATCAGCACGGTACCGGCGGAGTCGGACAGGGAGATGACCTTGCCGCCCAGTTCCATGACCTTGAGTGCGGCGTACTGGGCCACGTTGCCCGAGCCGGAGATCGCCACGCGCTTGCCATCGAAGCTTTCGTGACGGGTCTTGAGCATTTCCTGGGCGAAGTACACGCAACCGTAGCCGGTGGCTTCCGGACGGATCAGGCTGCCGCCGTAGCTCATGCCCTTGCCGGTCAGCACCGAGCTGAACTCGTTGGCCAGGCGCTTGTACTGGCCGTACATGAAGCCGATTTCGCGGGCGCCGACGCCGATGTCACCGGCCGGTACGTCGAGGTCGGCACCGATGTGGCGGTACAGCTCGCTCATGAACGACTGGCAGAAGCGCATCACTTCGTTGTCGCTCTTGCCCTTCGGGTCGAAGTCGGAGCCGCCCTTGCCGCCGCCCATGGGCAGGGAGGTCAGCGAGTTCTTGAACACCTGCTCGAAGGCGAGGAACTTCAGCACGCCGAGGTTGACCGACGGGTGGAAGCGCAGGCCGCCCTTGTACGGGCCGATGGCGCTGCTCATCTGTACGCGGTAGCCACGGTTGACGCGGACCACGCCCTGATCGTCGACCCACGGTACGCGGAACAGGATGGCGCGTTCCGGCTCGACCATGCGCTCGAGGATGTTGGCCTTCAGGTAGCGCGGCTCGCTTTGCAGGAACGGCCACAGGCTGCGTACCACTTCTTCGACCGCCTGGTGGAATTCCGGCTGGTTGGGGTCGCGCTGCTTGAGCTGGGACAGGAAGGCGTCAAGGGACTGGGACATGGGGATGCCTCGGAGGTTTTCTACGAATGAGGTCTGCCGTATGCGGCGGGCGGGGAAATTTAACAGTCAAGAGTGCTTTACGGTAGTGCAAAGTGACGCTTGGATGAATCTTTTTGGTGCTTTTCTGTAAATTAGCGCTGTCTTGAGCGGGTGCTGGCGGGTTTTTATTCCAATCGCGCGCACCATTTTGGCTTTGCTGGTGGGTTAAAAAGGTGCGTTGTGTGGTTGCGGCTGGCTGCTGGACGCGCACGCAGGTGCAGGCGGCCTGAGTGCAGGCCGCCATATCGGCAGGGGCGGGGAGCGGTGGGGCGGCCTGCTCTGAGGCCAGGCATCAATCGATGCCGAGCTTCTTCAGCCGGTAGCGCATCGAGCGGAACGACAGGCCGAGGCGCTGGGCGGCGGCGGTGCGGTTCCAGCGGGTTTCCTCGAGGGCCTGCATGATCGCCTGGCGCTCGATGTTCTCGAGGAAGTCCTCGAGGTCGTCAATCTGGGTCAGGTTGCCGCCAGCGCTTTCGCCGCTGCCGGGGGCGGGAGCGTCGCCCAGGCGCAGGTCGCTGGCCTGGATGACGTCGTCCTCGCACAGGGTGTAGGCGCGCTCGAGCATGTTTTCCAGTTCGCGCACGTTGCCGGGGAAGCGGTAGTTCTTCAGTTTTTCCAGCGCCTCGTCACTGAGCTGCGCCGCGTCCAGGCCGCACTCGGCAGCCAGGCGCTGCAGGCTGCGTTCGGCGAGCAGGGCGATGTCCTCGCGGCGCTCGCGCAGCGGCGGTACGCCCAGCTCGATGACGTTGAGGCGGTAGTAGAGGTCCTGGCGGAAGCGGCCGGCGGCGACCTCGCCGGCGAGGTCCTTGTGGGTGGCGCTGAGGATGCGCACGTCGACCGCCACTTCCTGCTGGCCGCCGACCGCGCGCACGGCCTTCTCCTGGATGGCGCGCAGCAGTTTGACCTGCATCGCCAGGGGTAGGTCGGCCACCTCGTCGAGGAACAGGGTGCCGCCGTCGGCGGCCTTGAACAGGCCGGGTTTGTCTTCCACCGCGCCGGTGAAGCTGCCCTTCTTGTGTCCGAAGAACTCGCTTTCCATCAGCTCGGAGGGGATGGCGCCGCAGTTGACCGGCACGAACGGCTGTTCGCTGCGCGGGCCGAGCTCGTGGATCAGCCGCGCCACCAGCTCCTTGCCGCTGCCAGACTCGCCGCTGATGTACACCGGCGCCTGGCTGCGCGACAGCTTGGCGATCTGCTTGCGCAGCAGGCGCATCGGCGGCGAGTCGCCGAGCAGGCGGCTGTCGACGCTGCCGTCGCCGGGCTGGGCGGGGCTGCGCAGGCGCAGGGCGGTGGCCACCAGTTCACGCAGGCGGGCGAGGTCGACCGGCTTGGTGAGGAAGTCGAAGGCGCCGGCCTTGAGGGCGTTGATCGCGGTGTCCAGGCTGCCGTAGGCGGTGATCATCGCCACCGGGGTTTGCGGATAGCGCTGCTGGATCAGCTGGACCAGTTCCTGGCCGGTGCCATCGGGCAGGCGCATGTCGGTCAGGCACAGGTCGAACGGCTCGCGGGCCAGCCACTCGCGGGCTTCCTTGACGTTGCGCGCGCAGCGGGTGTCCAGCTTCATGCGGCCGAGGGTGATTTCCAGCAGTTCGCGGATGTCGGGTTCGTCGTCGACGATCAGGGCTCGTTGCGCCATGCTCAGCTCGCGGTTTTCGGGTGGGCGAAGGTGATGCGGAAACAGGCGCCGCCTTCACGGGGAACGTGGTCGAGGCGGGCGCGGTTGCTTTCGCACAGCTCGCGGGAGATGTACAGGCCAAGGCCCGTGCCCTTGTTTTCGGTGGTGAAGAACGGCTCGAACAGGTTGCCCAGCTGGTCGGCGGGAATGCCGTCGCCGTCGTCGCTGATCTCCAGCACCGGCAGCTGCGTGGCGCTGTCGCGAAACAGGTGCAGCCAGACCTGGCCCTTGCCGTGCTTGCGAGCGCTGTGGCGCAGGCCGTTCTGTACCAGGTTGGTGAGGATCTGGGTCAGCTGCTGCGGGTCCATGCGGGTCTGGATCGAGCCGGACACGCATTGCAGGTTGACCGCGGAGTCGCCGCGCTGGGTTTCGCGCAGTTCGCCGGCGAAGCGGTGCAGCCAGTAGCGCAGGTCGAGCAGCTGCGGTTCGGCCTGGCGGCGGCGCGACAGTTGCAGGACGTTCTCCACCACCAGGTTCATCCGCCGCGAGTGGTCGAGGATGATCTGGGTCAGGCGGCGGTCCGGCGCGCTGAGGTCCTCGGCTTCCTGCAGCAGTTGGGCGGCGTGACTGATGGCGCCGAGCGGGTTGCGGATTTCGTGGGCGATGCCGGCGGTCAGGCGGCCGAGCGAGGCCAGCTTGAGCTGCTGCGCCTGCTGGGCGATCTGCGAGACGTCCTCGAGGAACACCAGGATGTCGCGCTCGCCCTTGCGGCGCAGCGGCACGAAGCTGGGCTGCAGCACCGGGCCTTCGGCGAAGGCCTGCAGGCTCTGCGGGCGCAGGGCCGGATTTTCCTGCCATTGCTGCAGGCGCTCGAGCAGGGCGGGGCAGTGTGCGTCGAGGCGCTGGGTGGCCAGCTGGCTCTGGCCGAGCAGGGTCTGGCTGCTGGGGTTGGCCAGCAGCACCCGCAGCTGCGGGTCGAGGACCAGGATGCCGGTGCGCATGCGCTGCAGGATCAGCGCGTTGAGGGCCTGCAGGTCGGCGACGTCGGCGGCATGCCTGCGGGCCAGGGTTTCGCTCTGCTGCAGGCGCCGGCCGAGGGCCTGGATGATCAGCGCGGCGGCAAAGCACAGGGTGCCGAGGGCGCCGGCCTGCACGTACTGGGCGGTGGCCGCCGAGCGGCTGAGGCTGAGATAGAAGGTCAGGTAGATCAGGCCGCTGCTGGCCAGTGCGGCGATCAGCAGGCCGAGGCGCCCGCGCAGGATGCTGTTGGCGATCGCCACCGAGATCACCAGCAGCGGCGCCAGGCCGCTGGGGATGCCGCCGGCGGCGTAGAACAGAGCGCTGAGCAGGCTGACGTCGAACAGCGCCAGGCCGAACAGTTGCAGGGGGCGATTGGTCTGCTGCAGCAGCACGCCGAGCACCACGTTGGTCGCCAGGTAGGCCCAGCTGCCGATACGGAACAGCTGGGGATCGGCCATGTCCAGCAGTTCGCGGTGCATGTTGCTGGTGACCAGCAGCACCAGGGCCAGGCCGACACTGAGACGATAGAGGTGGTACAGGCGCAGGATGCGCTGCCCCTGCTCGGTGCTCGGCGACCAGAAGTCAGCGCGGTCCAGGGGGGTTGTCCTGTTCGAGGTGGGCACGGCTGCAATACCAGCGGTTGTCGTGGGCGAGGGCTTCGGCTTGCGGCACGTGTACCCCGCAGTGGGCGCAGCGCACCATCGGCTGGGCCTTGGGCGCGGCGGGCGGGCGGGCCTTCTTCGCGCGGGTGAAGCTGCGCCACAGCCACCAGGCCAGGGCGAACAGGGCAAGCAGGATCAGTAGGCGAGCCATAATGCTCTCGTGGGCAAGCGGAATCGGGCGCCAGTGTAGCGTCGCCGGCGGCGCGAGCCCAGCGCCGCCGGCCGCGACTGTGCGTTGTGTCGGCTGCGGCCGTTGCGGGACAATGCAGCCCTTGCCGCAGGCGCGGCGGGACTCTTGCAGTCCGCGGCGTCTGCCCCCTTCATTTGGAGAGCAGCATGAGTCAAGTCCTGCGGGTCGCGATGGCCCAGCTCAACCTGCGCGTCGGCGACATTCACGGCAACGTCGAGCGCATCATCGAGGCGGCCGGGCGCGCCCGCGAACAGTGGCAGGCCGATGTGATCGTGTTTCCCGAGCTGTCGCTGTGCGGCTATCCGCCGGAAGACCTGCTGCTCAGAGGCAGCATGCAGCTGCGCATCGAAGCCGCGCTGGAGCGTCTGGCCCGCGAGGTGCGCGGCATCCGCGTGCTGCTCGGCTTCCCCTGGGTGGAGGGCGCGCGGCGCTACAACGCCTGCGCGCTGCTCGATGATGGCCAGCTGGTGGCCCGCTACTACAAGCAGAAGCTGCCCAACTACCAGGTGTTCGACGAGAAGCGCTATTTCGACGCCGGCGACCAGCCGTGCGTGGTGGAGATCGCCGGCGTGCCGGTGGCGCTGACCATCTGCGAGGACATCTGGCATGCCGAGCCGATGGCCGCGGCGCGTGACGCCGGCGCGCGGCTGATGCTCAACCTCAATGCCTCGCCGTTCCACCTCGGCAAGCAGGTGGTGCGCGAGGCGACCCTGGCGACGCGGGCGCGCGAGGGCGGCATGCCGATCGTCTACGTCAACCAAGTCGGTGGCCAGGACGAGCTGGTGTTCGATGGCGGCTCCTGCGTGGTGGCAGCCAGCGGCCATGTGCTGCAGCGCGCCCCGGCCTACGAGGAAGGCCTGTTCCTCGCCGAACTGCAGATCGACGAGGAACTGGTGCAGCCGCAGCCCGGCGCCTGCGTGGCGCTGGCCGGCGAGGAGGCCAGCGTGTACGGCGCGCTGGTGCTCGGCGTGCGTGACTACGTGCAGAAGAACGGCTTCAAGGGCGTGGTGCTCGGCCTGTCCGGCGGCGTCGACTCGGCGCTGACCCTGGCGGTGGCGGTGGACGCCCTCGGCGCCGATAAGGTGGAGGCGGTGATGATGCCCTACCGCTACACCGCGCAGATCAGCCTCGAGGATGCCGAGGCCGAGGCGCGCACCCTGGGGGTGGCCTACAGCGTGCTGCCGATTGCGCCGATGGTCGAGGCGTTCATGGGCACCCTGGCGCCGGTGTTCGCCGGTCTGGCGCGCGACACCACCGAGGAGAATCTGCAGGCGCGCTGCCGCGGCACCCTGCTGATGGCGATCTCCAACAAGAAGGGCTACCTGGTGTTGACCACCGGCAACAAGAGCGAGGTGGCGGTCGGCTATTGCACGCTGTACGGCGACATGGCCGGTGGCTTCGACGTGCTCAAGGACGTGCCCAAGACCCTGGTGTTCCGCCTCTGCGAGTATCGCAACCGCCTGAACGGCGAGGTGATTCCGCAGCGGGTCATCGACCGGCCGCCGTCGGCCGAGCTGGCGCCCGACCAGAAGGACGAGGACTCGCTGGCGCCCTATCCGGTACTCGACGAGATCCTGCGCCTGTACGTCGAGGAGGACCAGTCGGCCGATGCCATCATCGCCCGCGGCTTCGCCGCCGATACCGTGCGCCGGATCCTGCGTCTGGTCGATCTCAACGAGTACAAGCGCCGCCAGGCGGCCATCGGCCCGCGCATCACCCAGCGCGGCTTCGGCCGCGACCGCCGTTACCCGATCACCTCGGGCTGGCGGCTGGGCGAGTAGGTCGGGTTAGCCGCGAGGCGGAGTAACCCGACAAGGATGCCGACAGGAGTCCCGCCTTGCCGGCCTGGCGGCCGGGTGTCGGGTTATGGCCTGCGGCCTGACCCGACGCGCTCGGCGGGGCGGCGCGTAAAAGCAAAAAGGGAGGCCAGTGGCCTCCCTTTTGTATTCCGGCGTTGCGGCTCAGTCGAACAGGCCGAAGCTCAGGCGGCTCCACCAGGAGCGCTTGCGCGGCGCATCGTCGTCTTCGGCGACCGGGGCGTGGTCGCTGGCGTTCTCCGGCTGCAGCTCCTCGGGAATGGCTTCCAGGGCTTCCTCGTACTGACGCTGCACGTCCTGGCTGGCGCGGGTCTGTCCCGGCGGCAGCGGCGCTTCGCTCTCGATCAGGCCGAGGGTGGCCTTGCTCAGCCAGGAGCGGGTGTCGGCTTCCTTCTCGCTGGGCACGAACGCGCCGCTCTCCAGGGTTGGGTGCTCCGGGTAGTTGAGTTCGAGGGTGGCCAGGCTGGTGGCGGCGAGATCGTCGAGGCCGAGGCGCTGGTAGGCTTCGGTCATCACCGCCAGGCCGTCGCCGACCGCCGGGGTCTCCTGGAAGTTCTCCACCACGTAGCGGCCGCGGTTGGCGGCGGCGACATAGGCCTGGCGCTTGAGGTAGTAGTGCGCCACGTGCATTTCATAGGCGGCCAGCAGGTTGCGCAGGTAGATCATGCGCGCCTTGGCATCCGGGGCGTAGCGGCTGTTCGGGTAGCGGGCGACCAGCTGGGCGAACTCGTTGAACGAGTCGCGCGCGGCGCCGGGGTCGCGCTTGGTCATGTCCAGCGGCAGGAAGCGCGCCAGCAGGCCGCGGTCCTGGTCGAAGGAGGACAGGCCCTTGAGGTACCAGGCGTAGTCGACGTTGGGATGCTGCGGGTGCAGGCGGATGAAGCGCTCGGCGGCAGCCTTGGCGGCTTCCGGTTCCTGGTTCTTGTAGTGCGCGTAGATCAGCTCGAGCTGGGCCTGCTCGGCGTAGCGGCCGAACGGGTAGCGCGACTCCAGGGCCTTGAAGGTGTCCGTGGCACTGGTATAGCTGTCGTTGTCCAGGTGCTCCTGCGCCTGCTGGTACAGTTCGGCCTCGTTGAGGTTTTCGTCGATCACCTGCTTCGATGAGCAGGCGGCGGTGAGGGCGAGGGTGGCGATCAGCAGCAGGTGTTTCACTTGCATGGCGCTTGGGTTCCCTGGGGCCGGGTGCGTGACGGGGGCCGGCCTGATATGATTGGCACCCCAGAATCCTCTGGGGGAAATTCGTCGTATTTAACCACAAGCCTGTGGCTGAAACCAAAGCCGCACGGCCCTCCCCGATGTCCGCCATGTCCGAAATCATTCAATTGCGTGCCGAGGTGCCGTCCGAGCTGGGCGGGCAACGTCTTGACCAGATCGCCGCCCAGGTCTTTCCCGATCATTCGCGCTCGCGCCTGGCCGGCTGGATCAAGGATGGCCGGCTGACCGTGGACGGCGCCGTGCTGCGCCCGCGCGACGTCGTCCACGGCGGTGCTGTGCTGCAGCTGGAGGCCGAGCGCGACGCGCAGGTCGAGTACCGGGCGCAGGATATCGCCCTGAACATCGTCTACGAGGACGACCACCTGCTGGTACTGGACAAGCCCGCCGGGCTGGTGGTGCATCCGGCCGCCGGGCACGCCGACGGCACCCTGCTCAACGCCCTGCTGCATCACTGGCCCGAGCTGGCCAGCGTGCCGCGCGGCGGCATCGTCCACCGTCTGGACAAGGACACCACCGGCCTGATGGTGGTGGCCAAGACCCTCGAGGCGCACACCAAGCTGGTCACCCAGCTGCAGGCGCGCAGCGTCAGCCGCGTCTACGAGGCCATCGTGCAAGGCGTGGTCACTGCCGGCGGCAAGGTCGATGCGCCCATCGGTCGCCACTCGCAGCAGCGCCAGAAGATGGCGGTGACCAGTACCGGCAAGCCGGCGGTCAGCCACTACCGCGTGCTCGAGCGCTTCCGCGCGCATACCCATGTGCGGGTCAAGCTGGAGACCGGGCGCACCCACCAGATTCGCGTGCACATGGCCCACGTCAATTTCCCGCTGGTCGGTGACCCGATCTACGGCGGGCGCTTCCGCATTCCGCCAGCCACCAACCCGGTGCTGGTCCAGGCCCTGCGCGAGTATCCGCGCCAGGCGCTGCATGCGCGCTTCCTCGAGTTGGATCACCCGGTGAGCGGCGAGCGCATGGGCTGGGAGTCGCCGCTGCCGGACGACCTGGTCGAGCTGCTCAATCTGCTGCGCGGCGACCGCGAGGCGTTTATCGGATGAGTCTCGCCTGGTCGGATCTGCTGGTGCCCGACTGGCCGGCGCCGGCCAAGGTGCGCGCCTGCGTGACCAGCCGCGCCGGCGGCGTCAGCCAGGCGCCGTTCGACAGCTGCAATCTTGGCGATCACGTCGGTGACGATCCCGCCGCCGTCGCCGAAAATCGCCGGCGCCTGCAGGCGCTGCTCGGCTGCCGGCCGGCCTGGCTCAGTCAGGTGCACGGCGTGGCGGTGGTCGAGGCCGACCCGGCGCGGGTCGCCGAGGCCGACGCCAGCTGGAGCGCCACCCCGGGCGTCGCCTGCACCATCATGACCGCCGACTGCCTGCCGGTGCTGTTCTGCGACCGCGCCGGCAGCCGCGTGGCGGCGGCGCATGCCGGCTGGCGCGGCCTGGCCGCCGGGGTGCTGGAGGCCAGCGTTGCCGCGCTGGGCTGTCCGCAGTCCGAGGTGCTGGTCTGGCTGGGTCCGGCCATTGGCCCGCGGGCCTTCGAGGTCGGCGCCGAGGTGCGCGAGGCCTTCGTCGCGCAGCATGCCGAGGCGGCCGAGGCCTTCGTGCCCAGCGTCAATCCCGAGCGCTTCATGGCCGACCTCTACCGGCTGGCGCGCATCCGCCTGGCGGCCATCGGCGTCACCGCGGTGTACGGCGGCGGGCTGTGCACCTTCAGCGATGCCGAACGCTTCTACTCCTACCGCCGCGAACCGCGTACCGGGCGCCTGGCCAGCCTGATCTGGCTGGAGCCATCCTCGCACTGAGGGCGCTTTGTGGTGTGCCGATCGTTCCCACGCTCCTGCGTGGGAACGCATCCGCGGACGCCCTGCGTCCCGCTTGACTCCGGTCAAGTTCCCGCCCCTTGAATCGCCGCCAATCGTCCTCATCTATCCTGCAACCGAATCCCCTGGCGGACTCGCTGTGCTGTCGGGTGCCTGTTGCCCGGTCCGCCGTTGCTTACGAAGGACGAAACCATGCGTATCGACCGTTTGACCAGCAAGCTGCAACTGGCGCTTTCCGACGCCCAGTCCCTGGCCGTGGGCCGCGATCACTCCGCCATCGAACCGCTGCACCTGCTGCTGGCCCTGCTCGAGCAGCAGGGCGGCTCGATCAAGCCGCTGCTGCTGCAGGTCGGCTTCGACATTGCCGCCCTGCGCCAGGCGCTGAGCAAGGCGCTCGACGACCTGCCGAAGATCCAGAATCCCACCGGCGACGTGAACATGTCGCAGGACCTGGCGCGCCTGCTCAACCAGGCCGACCGCCTGGCCCAGCAGAAGGGTGACCAGTACATCTCCAGCGAGCTGGTGCTGCTCGCCGCGCTGGACAGCGGCACCCGCCTGGGCAAGCTGCTGCTCGCCCAGGGGGTGAGCAAGCAGGCGCTGGAGAACGCCATCAGCAACCTGCGCGGCGGCGAGGCGGTCAACGACCCCAACGCCGAGGAGTCGCGCCAGGCGCTCGACAAGTACACCGTCGACATGACCAAGCGTGCCGAGGAGGGCAAGCTCGATCCGGTGATCGGTCGCGACGACGAGATCCGCCGCACCATCCAGGTCCTGCAGCGCCGTACCAAGAACAACCCGGTGCTGATCGGCGAGCCGGGCGTGGGCAAGACCGCCATCGTCGAAGGCCTGGCCCAGCGCATCGTCAACGGCGAGGTGCCGGACGGCCTCAAGGACAAGCGCCTGCTCTCCCTGGACATGGGCGCGCTGATCGCCGGCGCCAAGTTCCGCGGCGAGTTCGAGGAGCGCCTCAAGGCGGTGCTCAACGAGCTGGGCAAGCAGGAAGGCCGGGTTATCCTGTTCATCGACGAGCTGCACACCATGGTCGGCGCCGGCAAGGCCGAGGGTTCGATGGACGCCGGCAATATGCTCAAGCCGGCGCTGGCGCGCGGCGAGCTGCACTGCGTCGGCGCCACCACCCTCGACGAGTACCGCCAGTACGTGGAGAAGGATGCCGCGCTGGAGCGCCGTTTCCAGAAGGTGCTGGTCGACGAGCCGAGCGAGGAGGACACCATCGCCATCCTGCGCGGCCTCAAGGAGCGCTACGAGGTGCACCACGGGGTGACCATCACCGACGGCGCGATCATCGCCGCCGCCAAGCTCTCCCATCGCTACATCACCGACCGCCAGCTGCCGGACAAGGCCATCGACCTGATCGACGAGGCCGGCAGCCGCATCCGCATGGAGATCGACTCCAAGCCCGAGGAGCTGGACCGCCTGGATCGCCGGCTGATCCAGCTGAAGATCGAGCGCGAGGCGCTGAAGAAGGAGACCGACGAGGCGACCAAAAAGCGCCTGGCCAAGCTGGAGGAGGACATCGCCAAGCTCGAGCGCGAGTACGCCGACCTCGAGGAGATCTGGAAGTCGGAGAAGGCCGAGGTGCAGGGCTCGGCGCAGCTCCAGCAGCAGCTGGAGCAGGCCAAGGCCGATCTGGAGGCGGCGCGCCGGCGTGCCGATCTGCAGCGCATGGCCGAGCTGCAGTACGGCACCATCCCCGAGCTGGAGCGCAAGCTGGCCACGGTGGATGAGCGCGAGCCGCGCGAGAAGCAGCTGCTGCGCAATCGCGTCACCGACGAGGAGATCGCCGAGGTGGTGTCCAAGTGGACCGGCATCCCGGTGGCCAAGATGATGGAGGGCGAGCGCGACAAGCTGCTGCGCATGGAGGCCGAACTGCACAAGCGGGTGATCGGCCAGCACGAGGCGGTGGTGGCGGTGTCCAACGCGGTGCGCCGCTCGCGCGCTGGCCTCGCCGACCCGAACCGGCCGAGCGGCTCGTTCCTGTTCCTCGGCCCGACCGGGGTGGGCAAGACCGAGCTGTGCAAGGCGCTGGCCGAGTTCCTCTTCGATACCGAGGAGGCCATGGTGCGCATCGACATGTCCGAGTTCATGGAGAAGCACTCGGTATCCCGCCTGATCGGTGCGCCGCCCGGCTACGTCGGCTACGAGGAGGGCGGCTACCTGACCGAGGCGGTGCGCCGCAAGCCGTACTCGGTGATCCTCATGGACGAGGTGGAGAAGGCCCACCCGGACGTGTTCAACGTGCTGCTGCAGGTGCTCGAGGATGGCCGTCTGACCGACAGTCAGGGCCGTACCGTGGACTTCAAGAATACCGTGGTGGTGATGACCTCCAACCTCGGCTCGATGCAGATCCAGGAGCTGGTCGGCGACCCGGAGGCGCAGCGTGCGGCGGTGATGGATGCAGTGAGTCACCACTTCCGGCCGGAGTTCATCAACCGCATCGACGAGGTGGTGGTGTTCGATCCGCTGGGCAAGGAGCAGATCGGCGGCATCGCCGAGATCCAGCTCGGTCGCCTGCGCCAGCGGCTGGCCGAGCGCGAGCTGGCGCTGGAGCTGACGCCCGAGGCGCTGGAGAAGCTGGTCGCCGTCGGCTACGACCCGGTGTACGGCGCGCGGCCGCTCAAGCGCGCGATCCAGCGCTGGATCGAGAACCCGCTGGCGCAACAGATCCTCGCCGGCGAGTTCGCCCCCGGGGCGACCATCCATGCCCGGGTCGAGGGCGAGCAGATCGTCTTCGCCTGAAGGGGGGGCGAGGTGGCCGGGGAAGCCCCGGCCACCCGGATGAGCAAAGGGCACGGCGCCGCGAGGGCCGTGCCTTTCTTTTTTCTTGTCGATGGGGCTGGAGACGGCTCAGGCGTCGGCTTGCTGGTCTTCTTCCAGGCGCTGCAGGACCCGGTAGATCGCCTGCAGGGCGCGTTCCATCAGCGGCGTGTCGCTCGGCTCGCCGAGCAGTTGCACGCTGCCATCGTGCAGCGCCTGCGCCAGGCGTGGGGCCGGCCAGGTGCGGTTGTGCTCGCCGCTGGGGTCGATGAACAGGTAGTGGCGGGTGGCCGGGCTGACCCAGGACAGGCGCAGGCGGCGAACCTGGCCATCCTCGTGGAAGCCGAACAGGCTGCCGAACGGCAGGGCCTGCAGTCGTTGCAGCTGGGCTTCCAGCGCCTCGGACGGCACCGCGCTGGCGGGCCGATCGTCTTCCGGCGGGGGCTGCAGCTGGGCGCCCAGCAGGTTCTTCGGCAGTCTGGCCTGCAGGCCGTCGACCAGCTCGGGCTGCCGGGCCTGTACGGCGTGCTGGCAGGCGACTACGTCCTGCAGCAGGCCGCGGATGTCGGCTTCGGGCAGGCTGCCCAGCTGCTGCAGCCCTTCGCGCAGCTGTTCCAGCAGGGCCAGGCGCGCCCGCTGCATGCGTTCGCGCTCGCTGCGGCTCAGCGGTGTGCAGCTCCAGGCCAGTTGTTCGGCGACCTGGCAGGCGCTCTGCCAGTCCTCGCTCTGCTCGCCCGCGCGCAGATGGATCAGGGTCAGCACGTCGCGCCAGCCGTTTTCCAGCAGCTCCTGCATCAGGCGCGGCAGCGCGCGGCCGCGCAGCACCTGGCGGATCTGTGCGGCGGCCCGCTGGCGGGCGACATGCAGGCGGTCGCGGCCGCGAGCGGTGTCCAGCGTGCGCCGCTCCCGCAGCTCGATGCGTCGCTGCAGGCGGCGCAGATGCGCCTCGAAGTCCTCGAGCAGATGGGAGAAGCGCGTGCGATCCTCGCTGAAGTCCTGAATGATGCGCTCGACGATTTCCTGCATCTTCGCCAGCAGGCCGCTGGCATCGCTGTCCTCGACGAAGCGGGTGCCGGCCTTGGCCATGCTGTCGAGCAGTTGGCGCGCCGGGTGGTCGCCGTGGGTGAACAGGCGGCGATCACGCAGGGCGAGCTTCAGGTAGGGCGTGTGCAGGTGCGAGAGTACGGTCTTGCAGCGATCGGGCAGGGCGGGGTCGTCGAGGATGAAGGCGAACAGCATGCCCACCAGATCGATGATGTCCGCATCCTCGTCGCTCAGCTGCGGCCGCTCGGGCAGGGTGCAGGCGGCTTCCAGTTCGGCGTACAGGCGCGCCTTGATCTGCCCGGCATCCTGCGGTTGTTGCAGCTGGTGGGTGATCTCGCGGGCGCTGACCTGCTGCAGGCGGGTCAGGGCGGCCATCAGCTCGGTGGCGCTGTAGGTGCCGGTCGCGGCGGGCGGAGCGCCGAGGTTTACCGGGGCGTGGTGCTCGCCCACGCTGTCGCCAGTGCCAGTGCCAGTGCCAGTGCCAGTGCCAGTGCCAGTGCCAGTGCCAGTGCCAGTGCCAGTGCCAGTGTCAGTGCCAGTGCCAGTGCCAGTGTGGCGCCGGCTGAGCAGTCGGGTGACGCCATGGAACAGCTGCTCGCTGCTGCTGCCGGTCGCTTCCGGCCAACTGCCGCCGGAGCGCTGGCGGCTCGCGACGGCTGGACGCGGGCTGCCCGGAGCGTTGGCGGGTGCTGCCGGCTTGTGCGCACGCGCCGGCGTGTCGCTGAGCTTGGGCAGGATGCCCGCCTCGATCAGCTGCTGGTTGAGTGCGTCGTACAGGGTGTCGAGCGAGCCCATGACCTGCTGCTCGAACAGCTCATAGAGGATGCGGCGGATCGGCAGCGGCAATGGCAACGGCTCGCCGGCCAGTGCCTGGCGAAAGGCCGCGGCGATGGCGCGTGGACCGAAGGGCAGCTCCTGCTGCAGGGCCGTCTCCGGCGCGGGACTCAGCTGCGCCAGGCGTTGCTCCAGCGTGCGCAGCAGCGCCACACAGCGGCTGTGGCAGCGCTTGACCAGTTTGTCCAGCAGCAGGTCTTCCTCGTGCTCCTCGTGGGCGACCAGCGACAGCTGGTCGCGTGCACTGGGGGGGGGGGCCGCGCGCGCGGCACTGCGGCCGGCGAGGTAGGCGGCGAAGTCGCTGGAAAGCTGCTGATGGAAATGGCGGACGATGGCGGTGCGCTGTTTGCGGACCTCGCGCATGCCGTCGAAGAACAGCACCTGCTGGTGATTGTTGGCGGCCCTGTCGGCCAGGCTGAACAGGGCATCGTCGACCTGTTCGAAGGTGCGCGTCAGGTGCTGGTCGAGGTGGTTCATCACCTGCTGGCGGCACGCCTGCTCAAGCTGGCCGAAGCGTGGCTGGATGCTGCGGCCGGCGAGGGCGGTGGGGGTGGGGAGATCTGGCGGTGGCGTATGGCTCATGATGGTCTGGCGGGCCAGCGCCCTGCACTTTCGGAAGTGGTGCACATATAGCAAGTGGAGGGGGTTATGCCAAGCACTGAAAAAAAACCTCGCCGCAGGGTTGACGGACAATTTTAAGTGCGTAGAATGCCGCGCCACTGATACGGGAAATCGGCAACGCCGAAACCTGTAGAGGGGTTGGAAGTATTACCGTTCCGCGATAGCTCAGTCGGTAGAGCAAATGACTGTTAATCATTGGGTCCCTGGTTCGAGTCCAGGTCGCGGAGCCAACTTCCAGACGGGGTATAGCGCAGTCCGGTAGCGCGCCTGCTTTGGGAGCAGGATGTCGGGAGTTCGAATCCCCCTACCCCGACCAGTTTTGGGTCGTTAGCTCAGTGGTAGAGCAGTTGGCTTTTAACCAATTGGTCGTAGGTTCGAATCCCACACGACCCACCATCTTGCCTTCTTCGGAAGGACTGAAAAGCTGGAAGTGCCGCAAGGCCTTCCAGCTTTTTTGTTTGTCCGCGTTTTGTGTTCGCGCCGCGGTCGCTCTCCTGGCGCTGCGCCGGCTTGGGTGGTTACGCCGCCAGCGGCGCCATCCACCCAAGCCGGGACTCTGCCGTCAGTGCAGCTTCAGGCGCGGCTCGGTGCTGCGGCCGAGGCGGTCGCTGAGCATCAGCAGCAGGGTGCGGAAGGTGCCGTACAGCGCCATCTGGTGCAGGCGGTAGAGCGACACGTAGAACCAGCGTGCCAGACGCCCCTCCAGCATCACGTCGCCGGTCAGGTTGCCCATCAGGTTGCCCACCGCACTGAAGCTCGACAGCGAGATCAGCGAACCATAGTCGCGGTAGCGATATTCCAGCAGCGGCTTGCCCTCCAGGCGACGCGCCAGCGACTTGGCCAGCAGCGAGGCCTGCTGGTGGGCGGCCTGCGCGCGCGGCGGCACGTTCTTGCCGTCGCCCATCGGGCAGGCGGCGCAGTCGCCGAGCACGAAGATGTGCTCGTCGCGGCTCGACTGCAGGGTCGGCAGTACCACCAGTTGATTGATCCGGTTGGTTTCCAGGCCGTCCAGCTCGCGCAGGAAGTCGGGGGCGCGAATGCCGGCGGCCCAGACCTTGAGGCTGGCCGGGATGAAGTTGCCGTCGGCGGTGCGCAGGCCCTCGGCGGTGACCTCCTGGACCGGCGAGCCGACCAGGACCTTGATGCCCAGCTTCTCCAGGGTGCTGTGTACCGGACGGCTGATGCGCTCGGGCAGGGCGGGGACCACCCGTGGGCCGGCCTCGATCAGGGTCAGGTTGAGATTTTCCGGGCGGATGCCGTCGAGACCGTAGGCCGCCAGCAGCAGTGCGGCATGGTGCAGTTCGGCGGCCAGTTCGACGCCGGTGGCGCCGGCACCGACGATGGCCACGTTGATCTGTCCGGCGCCCTCCTGCTGCGGATGGGCGTGGGCGCACAGGTACTGGTCGAGCAGCAGGTTGTGGAAGCGCTCGGCCTGGTCGCGCGAATCGAGGAACAGGCAGTGCTCGGCGGCGCCCTGGGTGCCGAAGTCGTTGGTCTTGCTGCCGACGGCCAGCACCAGGGTGTCGTAGGCGATCTCGCGCGGGGGGACCAACTCGACGCCGGCGGCGTCGAGCTTGGCCTCCAGCTGGATGGTCTTGCGCGCGCGATCGAGGCCGCACATGCGTCCGGGCTGGAACTTGAAGTGGTTCCACTTGGCCTGGGCGACATAGTTCAGCTCGTCCTCCGAGGAGTTCAGCGAGCCGGCGGCCACCTCGTGCAGCAGCGGTTTCCAGATGTGGGTGAGGTTGGCGTCAACCAGGGTGATGCGTGCCTGGCCACGCTTGCCCAGGTTGCGGCCCAGGCGGGTGGCCAGTTCGATCCCGCCGGCGCCGCCGCCGACAATCACGATGTGGTGGGTCATGAGGATGTCTCTCAAGGCTTGGAAAAACCGGGGGAGACTGGCGGCGGCGTACGGGTGCGATCATGTGACCAGCGAACTCAGCAGGCGGCTCAGCAGGCCCAGGCCGATGACCACGGCCAGCAGGGCGAGCATCAGCCGCCACGGCCGGAACGGCTGGCGCTTGACCTGATGCTGCGGGGAGCTGAGGTAGTGCTCGACCCGGCGCTGGTCTTCGGGGTTCAGACGGCTGGACATGGCAGTCTCGGAATAAGGAGTGGGCCATTCTATGCTCGGCTCCCCCTGCGGCTCAATGCCGCAGGGGCGCAAGGCGCTCAGAAGCCCATTTCCACGTCGAACAGCAGGGTTCGCGCCTGGTTGTCACGCAGGAAGGCCGGCGCGTCGGCATGGGCGAACAGCACGCGGGCATAGTTGGGGCCGACGATCGACAGCGAGCGCCAGCCCTGGCGCAGGTACTCGCTGGGCGGCGGGAAGGTGCTGTTGAAGTCGGGGACCTCGCGCTTGAAACTGACGTAGGCCAGCAGGTCCAGCTCGCCGAGGTCGATGCCGCGCTCGTTGTAGTTGTGCGCCTTCTTGCGCAGGGTCGCGCCAAGGCGCTGCTGCACTTCGGCCAAGGGTATGCGTCGCGGCTTCGGCTCGCGACGCTGCAACTGGGCAAGGCTGCGGGCGGCGCGGCGGCGCTCCAGCTCCTCGCGCCACTCGTCGTTCAGGCGGCGGCCCTCGTCGATGACGAAGAACACCTCGAAGCTGGCGTCGCGGTACAGCACGTCAGGCGGCTGCTGCGCCGGGCTGGTGAAGTCCTCCTGGCGATGGGTGATGTTCAGCGCCTGCAACAGGCGCTGACAGACCCAGCGCTCGCGTTCCCACTTGCGGCCGTTGGAGAGAAAGTCGGTGGCCGCCTCGGCCTGGCGCACCAGATGGTGCAGGAAGTCGCGCTCGTCCATGCCCCAAGTGTAGTCGGCGCCTCTCCTCTTCGGCAGTGCCGGTCGCTCTGGGATGCGTACCGGCGGTGTAGACTGATGCGTGCCGACCCTCGGAGTAGCCATGCACCTGCGCGAAGCCACCCCTGCCGACCATGCCGCCCTCCATGCGCTCTGGGCCGGGACCCCGGGCATCCAGCTGCGCGACGAGGACGCCTGTGCGCCGTTCTGCGCCTATCTGGCGCGCAACCCCGGCCTCAGCCTGGTCGCCGAGACGGACGGCCGCATTGTCGGCTGCCTGCTGGCCGGCCATGATGGCCGGCGCGGCTACCTGCAGCATCTGGCGGTGGCTTGCGGCTATCGGCGGCGCGGCATCGCCAGTGCGCTGATCGCGGCGGTGCTGCAGCGCCTGGCAGTGCAGGGTATCGCCAAGAGTCACGTCTTCGTCCTCGACGCCGCCCCCGAGGCGCTGGCGTTCTGGCGCGCTCGCGATGACTGGAGCGAGCGCGGGGATATCCGGGTCTTTTCCACTGTGGAGCAAATACGATGAAACGCTGGATATTGCTGGGCCTGGCCCTGCTGGCGGCAGGCGTACAGGCCGTCGAGCCGGGCGAGCGCCTGGCGCCCTGGACGCTGAGCGACCAGTTCGAGCAGCCCTACACGCTCGACGACGATCTGCGCATCCTGCTGGTGGCGCGCAGCATGGAGGGCGCCAAGCTGCTGGATGCCGCGCTGGAGGGGCAGGCCGAGGGTTATCTGGAAGCGCGCCAGGCGCTGTTCGTTGCCGACATCAGTGGCATGCCCGGCCTGATCGGCCAGCTGTTTGCCATTCCGGCGATGCGCGACTACCGCTACCGCGTGCTGCTCGATCGCGAGGCGCAGGTGGTACCGCAGTACGCCGCACCTGAAGAGGGTGTGCTCTGGCTGCAGCTGGAGCGCGGCATGCTGCAGGAGCGCCGGGTGTTCGGCGATGCCGCAGCGCTGCGGGCCGCCCTGGAGCAGGCCGCGCCGTGATCGCTGCGGCCCTGCTCAGCGAGACCAGCCTGTGGCTGGGCTCCGCGCTGTTTCTGCCGCTGCTGCTCGCCGCCCTCTGGCAGGCGCCCTGGGTCGAGCTGTTCAGCGACTTCCGTCGCCAGCACCTGCTGTTCGGCACCGTGCTGGCGCTGTTCCTGCTGTGGCTGGTGCGCCGCGACTTCGCCTCCGGGCTGTCCTTCCACTTCATCGGCATGACCGCGGTAACCCTGCTGCTCGACTGGCCGCTGGCGGTGCTGTCGGCCTTCGCCGCGCAGCTGGGGCTGGCGGTCCTCGGCCGCCAGGACTGGTCGGCGCTGGGGGTGAACGCGGTGCTGCTGATCCTCATCCCGGTGCTGGTCACCGAGGCCTGCGCGCGCTGGGTCGAGCGTCGGCAGCCGCGCAACCTGTTCGTCTACATCTTCTTCAGTGGTTTCTTCCCGGCCGCGCTGATCGCCTTGCTGGTGCTGCTGGCCGGTCTGGGCGTGCTGCTGGTCGACGGCATCTACCAGATGCCGCCCTGGCTCGACGACTTCGCCGGCTTCATGTGGCTGATCATGTTCCCCGAGGCCTTCATCAACGGCACCGTGGTCACCGCGCTGGTGGTCTACTACCCGGAGTGGCTGGAGACCTTCAACCGCACCCGCTACCTGCAGGCGCCGTGGAAGGAGGAGGACAAGGAGGGCGGTAATGACGGGGAGGGGCGCTGAGACGGCTCAGGCGGCGAGTTTTTCCGCGCCCGCAAAGGAAGAAGCCTCCCGGTCGGTGGACCGGAAGGCTTCGCGGCGGTAGCTGCCCTTGCCTTTGGCGGGTTTTTCCTGGCGACAGCGAAACAGCGGTTGCGCTACCAGGGATTTGGCCTTGTTCGGGCCGGATTTGCGTTGCTTGGCCATGACCGTTCCTCGCGAGGAGCCTGCGGGCTGCAGGCGCGCGCATCATCGGCGGCTGTACGAAAAATGTCCAGCGGGTTGTGCAAAAGGCGCGCAGGCCTACTCGGTGGGCAGATTGAGGCGCGTGCCGGCGATCTGCAGGGTCAGTTGCGCCAGGGCATTCCACACATTGCCGGGCGCCTGGCCCTTGATCTGGGCGTCGATCAACTGGGCGTCGCGCAGCAGCTGGTTCCAGCGACTTGCCGGATGGCGCTGCACGGCGCGGCCGACCAGGGCCTGGCGCTTGCCGAAGATCGGCGGTTTGGCCTGGGCGATCAGGCGCTCCAGCGGCTGGCCCTGGGCGTGCTGCTGGGCGAGGGTGGCGAGCAGGCGCAGCTCGCGAGCCAGGCCCCAGAGGATCACCGGCGCTTCCACGCCTTCGCCGCGCAGGCCCTCGAGCATGCGCAGGGCGTGTGCGGCATCGCCGGCCAGTGCCGCATCGAGCAGGCCGAACAGGTCGAAGCGTGCGCTGTCGGCGACGCTGGCCTGCACGGTGGCCGCATCCAGCTGGTTGCCCTCGACCAGCAGCTTGAGCTTCTCGATTTCCTGCACCGCGGCCAGCAGGTTGCCCTCGATGCGCGCCACCAGCAGGTCGACGGCCTCGGCGCTGGCGGAAAGCCCGGCCTGGGCCAGGCGCTGGCGGATCCACTGCGGCAGCTGCGCGGCGTCCACAGGCCAGATCTGCACGAACTGGCAGTTGTCGCCGTCGATCAGCGCCTTGGCCCACTTGGTCTTCTGCGTCTTGCCGTCGAGCCGCGGCAGGCTGAGCAGCAGCACGGTGTCCTCGGCCGGGCGCGCCAGGTAGTCGAGCAGCGCGCGGGTGCCGTCGTCGCCGGGCTTGCCGCCGGGGATGCGCAGCTCCAGCAGGCGCTTGTCGGCGAACAGCGACAGGCTGGCGCCGGCCTCGCGCAGCAGGTTCCAGTCGAAACTGGCGTCGACGTGGAAGACCTGGCGCTCGCTGAACTCGCGGGCGCGGCAGGCGGCGCGGATGGCGTCGCAGGCTTCCTGGCATAGCAGCGGGTCGTCGCCGCTGACCACGTACAGCGGAGCCAGCGGGCCCTGCAGGTGCTTGGCCAGTTGTGCGGGATTGAGTTTCATCGGCAGGGAAAACGGGGCCCGCAGGCCCCGTACTCGATCAGCGTGCCGGCACGGCCGGAACCGGCTGACGCGCGGCTTCTTCGGCGGCGCGGGCCTCGGCGTCGGCCTTGGCCTGGGCGGTTTCCTGCAGCGCGGCCAGGCGGGTCGGGCTCAGCTGTTGCAGGCGCATGCCCAGTTGCTGCACCAGCTCGCGGCGGATTTCCGTGCGCAGTTGCTGGGCTTCCTGGTCGGAGCCGATCAGGTTGTTGGAGTCGTGCACGTAGACCTTCTGCACTTCCAGTTTGTCGCCGAGCAGACGCAGGTCGCCGCTGCGGATCTCGTAGTCGAGGCTGCTGCTCAGTGCGTACTCGGCGCTGCGCGCCGAACTGGTGTAGCTGGCGGTGCGCTGCTGCTCGCGCTCGTTGACCAGCACCAGCTGGTACGGAGCGCCGCCGTGCACGCGCACGCCGCTGTTTTCCAGCATGCGCCGCACATCCTTGACCGTATCGCCGTAGGCGTTGCGTGCGGCGAGATCCAGTTCGGTCAGGGCAAAATCGTTGCTGCCGGTGCCGCGCAGCTGAAAGCCGCAGGCGCCGAGCAGGGTGGCCAGCATTACCAGCAGCAGGCCGGACAGGCTACGTTTCATCAGGCTTCCCTCATGTGAAACGCCGCCCGCACGCGGCGGGCGGCAGATTGGACGATGTCGGTCAGTTGGCGACGATGTTGACCAGCTTGCCCGGCACCACGATCACCTTGCGGATGGTGGTGCCGGCGGTGAAGCGCAGCACGTTCTCGTTGGCGCGGGCGGCGGCTTCCACTTCCTCGCGGGAGGCGGTGGCGGCGACCTGGATTTCGCCGCGCAGCTTGCCGTTGACCTGCACCACCAGGGTCAGGCTGTCCTGCACCAAGGCGGCTTCGTCCACGACCGGCCAGGTGGCGTCGATGATCGGCTCGGCGTGGCCCAGTTGCTGCCACAGCGCGTGGCTGATGTGCGGGGTGATCGGCGCCAGCAGCAGGGCGACGGCCTCGAGGCCTTCCTGCAGCAGGGCGCGGTCCTGGGCCTCGCTCTGCGGCGCCTTTTCCAGCACGTTCATCAGGGTCATCACCTGGGCGATGGCGGTGTTGAACTTGTGGTGCTGGCCGATATCCTGGCTGGCCTGGCGGATGGCCAGGTGGATGGCGCGGCGGATGCCCTTCTGTGCGTCGTTCAGGCTGGCGCTGTCCAGCGCGCCCGGCAGGCCGGCGCCGACATGGGTATGAGCCAGGCGCCAGACGCGGCGCAGGAAGCGGTTGGCGCCCTCGACGCCGGAGTCGGACCACTCCAGGCTCATGTCCGGCGGCGAGGCGAACATCATGAACAGCCGGCAGGTGTCGGCGCCGTACTGCTCGATCATGGTCTGCGGGTCGACGCCGTTGTTCTTCGACTTGGACATCTTCTCGATGCCGCCGATTTCCACCGGCAGGCCGTCGCTCTTCAGCTTGGCGGACAGCGGCTTGCCCTTGGCGTCCATCTCGAGGTCGACGTCGGCCGGGTTGAACCACAGCTTGCTGCCGTTATCCTGCAGGCGGTAGTAGGTTTCGGCGATCACCATGCCCTGGGTCAGCAGGTTGGTGAACGGCTCGTCGCTGTCCACCAGGCCTTCGTCACGCATCAGCTTGTGGAAGAAGCGCGCGTACAGCAGGTGCAGGATGGCGTGCTCGATGCCGCCGATGTACTGGTCGACCGGCAGCCAGTGGTTGGCCGCGGCCTTGTCGACCATGCCGCCTTCGAACTTGGGCGAGGCGTAGCGGGCGTAGTACCAGGACGACTCGACGAAGGTGTCCATGGTGTCGGTTTCGCGCCGCGCGGCGGCGCCGCACTTCGGGCAGCTGCATGCGTAGAATTCGGGCATGCGCGCCAGCGGGCTGCCGGCGCCGTCCGGCACCACGTCTTCGGGCAGCACCACCGGCAGCTGGTCTTCCGGCACCGGTACGTCGCCGCAGGCGTCGCAGTGGATGATCGGGATCGGGCAGCCCCAGTAGCGCTGGCGGCTGATGCCCCAGTCGCGCAGACGGAACTGGGTGCGCGCCTGGCCGAGGCCTTTCTTCTGCAGGGCCACCTCGAGGGCGTCGAAGGCGCCCGGGAAGTCCAGGCCGTCGAAGTCGCCGGAGTTGATCAGCTGGCCGTGCTCGGCATAGGCGTCCTGCCACGGCGCCGGGGTCTCGTCGCCGGCGCTGGTGCGGATCACCGCCTTGATCGGCAGGGCGTACTTGTGGGCGAACTCGAAGTCGCGCTCGTCGTGCGCCGGCACGGCCATCACCGCGCCTTCGCCGTAGTTCATCAGCACGTAGTTGGCGACCCACACCGGCAGCTTCTCGCCGCTCAGCGGGTGCAGGACGAACAGGCCGGTGGCCAGGCCCTTCTTCTCCTGGGTGGCGATGTCCGCTTCGGCGACGCCGCCGCGCTTGCACTCGTCGATGAAGGCCTGCAGCTCGGCGTTGCCCTGGGCGGCGATGCTGGCCAGCGGGTGCTCGGCAGCCACCGCCACGTAGGTGGCGCCCATCAGGGTGTCCGGACGGGTGGTGAACACCTTGAGCACGCCTTCGCTGCCGATGCTGGCGGCGTCGTAGGGGAAGCTGACTTCCATGCCGCGCGACTTGCCGATCCAGTTGCGCTGCATGGTCTTGACCTGCTCGGGCCAGCCATCCAGATCGTCGAGGGACTGCAGCAGCTCATCCGCGTAGGCGGTGATCTTGAAGTAGTACATCGGGATCTCGCGCTTCTCGATCAGCGCGCCGGAGCGCCAGCCGCGGCCGTCGATCACCTGCTCGTTGGCCAGCACGGTCTGGTCCACCGGGTCCCAGTTGACGGTGCCGTTCTTGCGGTAGATCACGCCCTTCTCGAACAGGCGGGTGAACAGCCACTGTTCCCAGCGGTAGTAGTCCGGCTTGCAGGTGGTGACTTCGCGCGACCAGTCGATGGCCAGGCCCAGGCTCTTCAGCTGGGTTTTCATGTAGTCGATGTTGGCGTAGGTCCAGGCGGCCGGGGCGACCTGGTTCTGCATGGCGGCGTTTTCCGCCGGCATGCCGAAGGCGTCCCAGCCCATCGGCTGCAGCACGTTCTTGCCCTGCATGCGCTGGTAGCGCGCGATCACGTCACCGATGGTGTAGTTGCGCACGTGGCCCATGTGCAGCTTGCCGCTCGGGTAGGGGAACATCGACAGGCAATAGAAGGTGTCCTTGCCGGGCTGTTCACTTACTTCAAAGGACTGGTGCGCGTCCCAGTGGGACTGCGCGGCGGCTTCGATTTCGCGGGGCTGATACTGTTCGTGCATGGCTCTGCCGGACTGGAAAAAGGGGGGTAATCAAAGCTTCCAAGCATACATGACCCCCGCGGATCTGGGGAAACCCTGATTGGCGGGTGGCAGGGCGTGCGTCGGCGGCGCCTGCGGGGACTTGGCGGCCACGCTGTGGCCCGGTGTAGCGTGCTACACGGGTTGCACCGCTAAGCTATGGGATGGCGGGCGTGCACCGTCGGCTGCCGGGGCGATCGTCGCGGCCCATGCGGGGGAGGATCGCCGTGCCACTGGGTTATCTGTTCAAGCAACTGCTGCTGCCGCCGGGCGGCCTGTTCCTGCTGTTGCTGCTGGTCTGGTGGTGGCGACTGCGCCGCCCGCGGCTGGCGCTGGCCTGCGGGGTGCTGGGCCTCGGCGGCCTGTGGCTGATGAGCCTGCCCGTGGTGGTCGAGCTGGGCGCGCGGCTGCTGGAGCGCGAGCCGGCGCTGGCGACGAGCGAGTGGCCGACGCTGTCGCGGCGCGCCGACGCCATCGTGCTGCTCGGCGGCGGCCGCGAGCGTGGCGACCCGGGCTGGGGCGGCGATCAGCCGAGTCTGCTGGCGCTGGAGCGCGCCCGTCTGGCGGCGCGGCTGCACTGGGCCAGCGGCCTGCCGATCCTGGCCAGCGGCGGGCTGCACTTCGGCGCGCCGCCCAGCGAAGCCGAGCTGTTCGCCCAGGTGCTGCAGGAGGACTTCAGCGTGGTGGCGCGCTGGCAGGAAGGGCGCAGCCGCAACACCTGGGAAAACGCCGCGCTGAGTGCGCCGCTGCTGCGCGACGCCGGGGTGCGGCGCATCGTGCTGGTCACCCAGGCCTGGCACATGCCGCGGGCGCGCTGGTGCTTCGAGCGCCACGGCTTCGAGGTGGTGCCGGCGCCGCTGGGCTTTCTCGGCGTGCCCAACGGCCGGCCGCTGGGCGGCTGGCTGCCGGAGAGCAAGGCGCTGTGGCAGAGCGGCCTGCTGCTCCACGAGGCGGCGGGGTTGCTGGTCTATCCGCTGCTCCATCGTTGAGCGACGGCTCAGGCCACGCCATGGCGCGCCAGCGCCCATTCGACATGCTCGCGCACCAGCTCGGACGGGTCGTCGCGGCGCAGGCGCAGGGCCTCGATGACCGCAATGCTGCTCGGCGCATTGCCCAGGCCCACCGCCAGGTTGCGCAGCCAGCGCGGGTAGCCGGCGCGGCGCAGCGGCGAGCCTTCGGTGCGGGCGAGGAACTCCTCCTCGCTCCAGCGAAACAGTGCGGCCAGTTCGCTGTTGTCGAGGTTGTGGCGCGGCTGGAAGTCGCCCTGCGCGGTGGGGCGGGCGAAGCGGTTCCACGGGCAGACCAGCTGGCAGTCGTCGCAGCCGAACACGCGGTTGCCGATCAGCGGGCGCAGCTCGACGGGGATCGGCCCCTTGAGCTCGATGGTCAGGTAGGAGATGCAGCGCCGCGCATCCAGCTGCTGCGGACCGACGAAGGCGGCGGTCGGGCAGATGTCCAGGCAGGCCTGGCAGCGTCCGCAGTGTTCACTGGCGTGGGGCGCATCCACGGGCAGCGGCAGGTCGACGTACAGTTCGCCGAGAAAGAACCAGCTGCCGGCCTTCCTGTTCAGCAGCAGGGTGTTCTTGCCGATCCAGCCGAGCCCGGCCTGCTGGGCGAGGGCCTTTTCCAACACCGGTGCGCTGTCGACGAAGGCGCGATGGCCGAACGGACCGATGGCCTGCTGGATGCGCTCGGCCAGTTGCTGCAGGCGCTTGCGGATCAGCTTGTGATAGTCGCGGCCCAGCGCGTAGCGCGACACGTAGGCCTTGTCCGGGCTGGCCAGCACCTCGGTCATGCGCGTGTCGCCGGGGAGGTAGTCCATGCGCAGCGAGATCACCCGCAGGGTGCCCGGCAGCAGTTCGGCCGGGCGCGAGCGCTTGTGGCCGTGGGCGGCCATGTAGTCCATCTCGCCGTGATGGCCGGCGGCCAGCCAGCGCTGGAGATGCGCCTCGTGTTCGTCCAGTTCGATGCCGGCTATGCCGACCTGCTGGAAGCCCAGTTCGCGGCTCCAGTCGCGGATCGACTGGGCGAGGGCGACAAGATCGGGGGCGGTGGTCGACATGGCTGGCGGTGGTCCGGGGCAGGGTGGGTATAATTGTGCCAGAGCCCGGAGTCGAATGGCCCATGTCGCACCGCAACGATCCCCTGCCCCTTGCCCTGTATCGCGCCGCCCAGGTCCGCGAGCTGGACGCGCGCCTTATCGCCGCCGGCACGCCCGGTTGCGAACTGATGCGCCGCGCCGCCCAGGCCGTGTGGCGCGCCCTGCGCCGGCGCTGGCCGCAGGCCGGGGAGGTCACCGTGCTGGCCGGGCGCGGCAACAATGCCGGTGACGGCTATCTGCTCGCCGTGCTGGCGCAGCGCGCCGGCTGGCGCGTGCGCGTGCTGGCGGTCGCTGATCCGGCGGCCGGCGATCCGGCGCAGCTGGGTGGCGACGCCGCGACCGCCTGCGCCGAGGCGCGCGCCGCTGGGGTGGTCATCGAACCATGGAGCGAGTGCGCGCCGCTGCGTGGCGTGCTGGTCGATGCGCTGCTCGGCACCGGCCTCAGCGGCGCGGTGCGCGAGCCCTATGCCCAGGCCATTCGTCTGGCCAATGCCAGCGGGCTGCCGCGGCTGGCGGTGGATATCCCTTCCGGCCTGTGCGCGGATAGCGGACGGGTGCTCGGCGTGGCGCTGCAGGCCGAACTGACGGTGAGCTTCATCGGCCTCAAGCTCGGCCTGTTCTGTCTCGACGGGCCGGATTGTTGCGGCACGCTGGTGTTCGACGACCTGCGCGGCGATCCGGCGCTGCTCGCCAGCGTGGCGCCGGCGGCGCTGCGCCTGTCTGGCGCGAGCCTGCCGCGGCTGGCGCCGCGCCCGCGCAACGGCCACAAGGGCCTGTTCGGCCACGTGCTGCTGGTCGGCGGCGATCTCGGTTTCGGCGGAGCGGCGCTGCTCGCGGCGGAAAGCTGCCTGCGCAGCGGCGCCGGGCTGGTCAGTCTGGCCACCCGCGGCGAGCATGTGCCGGCCGTGCTGGCGCGCCGTCCGGAGGTGATGGCGCGTGGCGTGCAGTCGTCCTTCCAGCTGCAGGATCTGCTCGCCCAGGCCGACGTGCTGGTGCTCGGCCCGGGCTGCGGGCAGGGCGCCTGGGGCTGCGGTCTGCTGGCCGGGTTGGGCGCGCTGGACAAGCCGCAGGTCTGGGACGCCGATGCGCTCAATCTGCTCGCTGCCGGTCGGCTGGCGCCGCCGAGCGGCAACTGGCTGGTCACGCCGCACCCCGGCGAGGCGGCACGCCTGCTCGGCTGCACTACGGCCGAGGTGCAGGCCGACCGGCCAGCGGCAGCGCTGGCGCTGGCGCGCCGGCTCAATGCGGTGGTGCTGCTCAAGGGGCTGGGCAGCCTGGTGGCGACCCCGGCAGGCGAGCTGCATCTGTGCGACCATGGCCACCCGGCGATGGCCGGAGCCGGGCTGGGCGATGTCCTCGCCGGCCTGCTCGGCGCCCTGCTGGCCCAGGGGCTGGACGTGGCGGCGGCGGCGCGTCTCGGCGTGTGGCTGCATGCCCGCGCCGGCGAGCGTCTGGGCCGCGGCGGGCGGGGTCTGGCCGCCGCCGATCTGATTGAACCCCTACGTGAACTGCTGGAGGAGCACAGCCCGTGCCTGAAGTGACCCTGTATGCCGCCGACGAGGCCGCCATGCTGGCGCTGGGCGCTCGCCTGGCCGAGGTGACCGCCGGCGTCGGCGTGATCTACCTGCACGGCGACCTGGGGATGGGCAAGACCACCCTGTCGCGCGGTATCCTGCGCGGTCTGGGCCATGCCGGCGCGGTGAAGAGTCCGACCTTCACCTTGGTCGAGCCCTACGAGCTGGGCGCCCGCTACGTCTATCATTTCGACCTGTATCGCCTGGCCGATCCGGAGGAGCTGGAGTTCTTCGGCATCCGCGACTATTTCGACGGCGACGCGCTGTGCCTGATCGAGTGGCCCGAGCGCGGCGCCGGCATTCTGCCAAAGGCGGATCTGGACATTACCATCGACGTGCAGGGTGAGGGCCGGGTGTTGCGCCTGCAGCCCCACGGCGCGCGTGGCGAGTCCTGGTGCGCCGTCCTGACGACTGTGGGAGTTCAATGAACATGCGATGGGCCATTCGCCCCCGGGCACTGCTTGCCGTGCTGAGCACGACGCTGGCCATGCTGGCGGCCGAGGCGGTACTGGCGGCCAGCGAGATCCGCAGCGTGCGCCTGTGGCGCGCGCCGGACAACACGCGCCTGGTGTTCGACCTGAGCGGGCCGGTGCAGCACAGCGTGTTCACCCTGAGCGCGCCGGAGCGTATCGTCATCGACGTCGACGGGGCGCAGCTGAAGACCCGTCTCGAGCAGCTGGCCACCGCGAAGACGCCGATCAGCAGCCTGCGCGTGGCCGAGCGTGCGCCCGGGAAACTGCGCATCGTCCTCGACATGACGGCCGCGGTGACGCCGAAGAGTTTCAGCCTGGCGCCCAACCAGCAGTACGGTCACCGCCTGGTGGTCGACCTGTTCGATCAGGACGAGGCCGCGCCCCAGGCCAGCACGCCGCCGCAGCCGGCCGCTAGCCCGGCCAGCAGCCCGGTGAGTGCCGCGCCGGCCCGTCCGCTGCCGGACAAGCCGCTGGTGACCGCGCCGCCGGTCGCCAGCCTGCCGCCGAAAACCAGCGTGGCCGAGCCGAGCCCGCCCGCACGGCTGCCCCCGGTGCCGAGCGGCAAACGCGACATCGTCATCGCCATCGACGCCGGTCACGGCGGCGAGGATCCGGGGGCCCTCGGTCCGCGCGGCCTGCGCGAGAAGGACGTGGTACTGGCGATTTCCCGCGAGCTGCAACGCCAGATCAACAGCGAGCGTGGCTTTCGCGCCGAGCTGGTACGCAGCGGCGACTATTTCATCCCGCTGCGCAAGCGTACCGAGATCGCCCGCAAGAAGGGCGCCGACCTGTTCGTCTCGATCCATGCCGACGCAGCGCCGCGGGCGGCGGCCTTCGGGGCCTCGGTGTTCGCCCTCTCCGACGGTGGCGCCACCTCGGAGACCGCGCGCTGGCTGGCCGACAAGGAAAACCGCTCGGACCTGGTCGGTGGCGTCGGCAGCGTCAGCCTCGACGACAAGGACCGCATGCTCGCCGGCGTGCTGCTCGATCTGTCGATGACCGCGACCCTGTCCTCCAGCCTGGACGTCGGCCACAAGGTGCTGTCGAACATGGGTCGCATCGCGCCGCTGCACAAGCGGCGGGTCGAGCAGGCCGGGTTCATGGTGCTGAAGTCGCCGGACATTCCGTCGATCCTGGTGGAAACCGGGTTCATTTCCAATCCCGGCGAGTCGCAGAAGCTGTCCACCAAGAGCCACCAGCAGGCGCTGGCGCACTCGATCCACAGCGGTATCCGCCAGTTCTTCCACGAGAACCCGCCGCCGGGCAGCTACATCGCCTGGCTGCGTGACCAGGGCAAGATCAAGATCGGCCGGCGTGAGCATGTGGTCGCTCCCGGTGAGAGCCTGGCGCTGATCGCCCAGCGCTATCAGGTCGGCCTGCCGGCGCTGCGCAGCGCCAACCGACTGGGCAACGACAGTCTCAAGGCCGGTCAGCTGCTGATCATTCCGGCGCAGGCCCTGGCGGTGCAGCCATGAGTGCGCCGGCGCGGATCCAGCTGCTGACGCCGCGGCTGGCCAACCAGATCGCCGCCGGCGAGGTGGTCGAGCGGCCGGCTTCGGTGGCCAAGGAGCTGCTGGAGAACAGCCTCGACGCCGGCGCCGCGCGCATCGACGTCGAGGTCGAGCAGGGCGGCATCAAGCTGCTGCGCGTGCGCGACGACGGCGCCGGCATCGAGGCGGACGACCTGCCGCTGGCGCTGGCCCGCCATGCCACCAGCAAGATCCGCGAGCTGGAGGATCTCGAGCGGGTGCTGAGTCTCGGCTTTCGCGGCGAGGCGCTGGCCTCGATCAGTTCGGTCGCCCGTTTGACCCTGACCTCGCGTCGGCGCGGCACGCCGCAGGCCTGGCAGGTCGAGGCCGAAGGGCGCGACATGCAGCCCCGGGTGCAGCCGGCGGCGCATCCGGACGGCACCACCGTCGAGGTGCGCGACCTGTTCTTCAACACCCCGGCGCGGCGCAAGTTCCTGCGCGCCGAGAAGACCGAGTTCGATCACCTGCAGGAAGTCATCAAGCGCCTGGCGCTGACCCACTTCGAGGTCGGCTTCCACCTGCGCCACAACGGCAAGAGCGTGCTGTCCCTGCATCCGGCGGCCGACGAGACCAGCCGTGCGCGGCGGGTGGCCAGCGTCTGCGGCCCGGCGTTCCTCGAGCAGGCGCTGCCCATCGACATCGAGCGTGGCGGCCTGCGTCTGTGGGGCTGGGTCGGCCTGCCGACCTTCTCGCGCAGCCAGGCCGACCTGCAGTACTTCTACGTCAACGGCCGCATGGTGCGCGACAAGCTGGTCGCCCATGCGGTGCGCCAGGCCTATCGCGACGTGCTCTACAACGGCCGCCACCCGGCCTTCGTGCTGTTTCTCGAGATCGATCCCACGGTGGTCGACGTCAACGTGCACCCGACCAAGCACGAGGTGCGCTTCCGCGACAGCCGCATGGTCCACGACTTCCTCTACGGCACCCTGCATCGGGCGCTGGCCGATGTGCGCCCCGAGGATCAGCTCGCCGCACCGGCCACCCTGCGCAGCGAGACGCAGGTCAGCGGCCTGGCGGCCGGCGAGTTCGCCGGGCAGAACGAGATGAGCCTGGCCGTGCATGTGCCGTCCGCCGCGCCGCTCGAGGCGCCGCGCTGGCAGCCGCCGCCGGGCGGGCAGAGTGTGTCTGGCGGTGCGGGCGGCTATCGTCCCTCTCCGGCGCCGAGCGGCCAGCCACAGGCCGAGCTGCAGGGCGCCTACCGCGAGTTCTTCGCCCCGCTGGGCGAGGCGGGCGCGCAGGCGTTGCCGCAGGGCCAGGGCGACGTGCCGCCGCTGGGCTATGCGCTGGCGCAGCTCAAGGGTGTGTACATCCTCGCCGAGAATGCGCAGGGGCTGGTGCTGGTGGACATGCATGCGGCCCACGAGCGGATCACCTACGAGCGGCTGAAGAGCGCGATGGCCAGCGAGGGCCTGCGCGGCCAACCGCTGCTGGTGCCCGAATCCATCGCCCTCAGCCAGCGCGAGGCCGACTGCGCCGAGGAGCATGCCGACTGGTTCGCCCGGCTCGGCTTCGAGTTGCAGCGCCTTGGCCCGGAAACCCTGGCGATTCGCCAGATCCCCGCCCTGCTCAAGCAGGCCGAAGCCAGCCAGCTGGTGCGCGACGTGCTCAGCGATCTGCTCGAGTACGGCTCCAGCGATCGCATCCAGGCCCATCTCAACGAGCTGCTGGCGACCATGGCCTGCCATGGCGCGGTGCGTGCCAATCGGCGCCTGACCGTGCCTGAGATGAACGCCCTGCTGCGCGACATGGAGCAGACCGAGCGCAGTGGCCAGTGCAACCACGGCCGGCCGACCTGGACCCAGCTGGGCATGGACGATCTCGACAAGCTGTTCCTGCGCGGGCGCTGAGCGCCCCGTTTCCTTCCCCGATCACAGAGTTTGCCGATGTCCGCGCTGCCTCCTGCCATCTTCCTCATGGGTCCGACTGCCTCGGGCAAGACCGACCTGGCCATCGAGCTGGCGCGGGTGCTGCCCTGCGAGATCGTCAGTGTCGACTCGGCGCTGGTCTATCGCGGCATGGACATCGGCACGGCCAAGCCCTCGCGCGAGCTGCTGGACGAATTTCCCCACCGCCTGATCGACATCCGCGACCCGGCCGAGAGCTATTCGGCGGCGGAGTTTCGCAGCGATGCGCTGGCGGCGATGGCCGAAATCACCGCCGCCGGGCGGATTCCGCTGCTGGTCGGCGGCACCATGCTGTACTTCAAGGCGCTGCTCGAAGGGCTGGCCGACATGCCCGCGGCCGATCCCGCGGTGCGCGCCCAGCTCGAGGCGCAGGCCGCCGCCGAAGGGCTGGCGGTCCTGCATGCGGAGCTGGCGCGGGTCGATCCGGAGTCGGCCGCGCGCATCCATCCCAACGATCCGCAGCGCCTGGTGCGGGCGCTGGAGGTGTACCGGGTCAGCGGCTTGAGCATGAGCGAGCACCGCCGCCGGCAGGTGTTGCAAAATCTGCACGCGGGTACGCCGCAGGGACAGGCTTTGCCCTATACTGTCGCCCACTTGGCTATCGCTCCGGGGCAGCGTCAGCTGCTCCATGAGCGCATCGCTCGGCGGTTTCAGCTGATGCTGGAACAAGGTTTCATTGCCGAAGTCGAAGCACTGCACGCCCGCGGCGACCTGCATGCCGGATTGCCCTCGATTCGTTCGGTGGGTTACCGGCAGGTATGGGAATATATCGAAGGACTTCTGAGTCGAGAGGAGATGGCCGAGCGCGGCATCATCGCTACCCGCCAGCTGGCCAAACGACAATTCACCTGGTTGCGCAGTTGGTCGCAGTTGCACTGGCTGGACAGTCTGGCCTGCGACAATCTGGCACGCACCTTGAAATACCTGCACGCGGTCTCCATTAAAGGCTGAGTTTCGGCCCGCAGCCGGCTATCCTGTGGGGAAGCGCAGCAGCAAGCCATTACTTACTTTGTCGATTCCGACCTACTACATACAATTACTTATCCCCTGAAGGAGTGTGGACAATGTCAAAAGGGCATTCGCTACAAGACCCTTACCTGAACACCCTGCGCAAAGAGCGCGTTCCGGTTTCCATCTATCTGGTCAACGGCATCAAGCTGCAGGGTCAGATCGAATCGTTCGACCAGTTCGTCATCCTGCTGAAGAACACCGTCAGCCAGATGGTCTACAAGCACGCCATTTCCACCGTTGTTCCGAGCCGTCCGGTGCGTCTGCCTAGCAGCGAGCAGGGCGAGTCGGGCAACGACGAATAAGCGGAGTCGCCAGTCTTGTTCTTTGAGCGCCATGAGGGCGGTGACCGGGCCATTCTGGTTCATCTGGAAGGTCAGGCGCCCGAGGCGCGTGAAGATCCCGACGAGTTCCTCGAGTTGGCTCGTTCGGCAGGCGCCGAGGTGGTTGGCTTCGTCAACATTCCGCGGCACCAGCCGAGCGCCCGCTTCCTGATCGGCAGCGGCAAGGTCGAGGAGATCTGCGAGCAGGTCAAGCGCGACGCTGCCGACCTGGTCATCTTCAATCACACCCTTACGCCCAGTCAGGAGCGCAATCTCGAGCGGGTTTTCGAGTGTCGCGTGCTGGACCGTACCGGTCTGATTCTCGACATCTTCGCCCAGCGCGCGCGCACCCACGAAGGCAAGCTGCAGGTCGAGCTGGCCCAGCTGGATCACCTGAGCACGCGCCTGGTGCGTGGCTGGACCCACCTGGAGCGGCAGAAGGGTGGTATCGGCCTGCGCGGTCCGGGCGAGACCCAGCTGGAAACCGACCGCCGCCTGTTGCGCGTGCGCATTCGCCAGATCAAGCAGCGCCTGGAGAAGGTGCGCGGCCAGCGCGAGCTGGCACGCCGCGGGCGCAAGCGAGCGGAAGTGCCGGTGGTCTCGCTGGTTGGCTATACCAACGCCGGCAAGTCGACGCTGTTCAACGCGCTGACCGAGGCGGATGTGTTCGCCGCCAACCAGCTGTTCGCCACCCTCGACCCGACCCTGCGCCGTCTGGAGTTCGCCGACGTCGGCCCGGTGATCCTCGCCGATACCGTAGGCTTCATCCGCCACCTGCCGCACAAGCTGGTCGAGGCGTTCCGCGCCACGCTCGAGGAATCGAGCAATGCCGACCTGCTGCTGCACGTGATCGATGCCCACGAGCCGGAGCGCCAGCTGCAGATCGAGCAGGTGTATTCGGTCCTCAAGGAGATCGGCGCGGACGAGTTGCCGACCCTCGAGGTCTACAACAAGCTCGACCTGCTGCCCGGGGTGATGCCGCAGATCCAGCGCGACGACAGCGGCAAGCCGGTGCGCGTGTGGTTGTCGGCGCGCGAGGGACTGGGGCTGGATCTGCTGCACCAGGCCATCAGCGAACTGCTCGCCGACGACCTGTTCATCGGTACGCTGTGCCTGCCGCAGCAGCTTGGCCGTCTGCGTGCCCAGTTCTTCTCGCTCGGTGCCGTGCAGGAAGAGGGGCACGACGAAGGGGGCGCTACCCTGTTGAAGGTGCGTCTGCCGCGGGTGGAGCTGAATCGGCTGGTCAGTCGCGAAGGCTGGAAGCCCGAAGAATTTCTGGCACAACATACTTTGCAATAAAGCCCGGGCGGCTGGCTTTGCCGTTGCTTGGGGGCTTTCTGTAGCATGGATGGATGTGCGCCAATTGCGCGTCGATGCGTTATCAGTGGGGAGAACGCTATGGCCTGGAACGAGCCGGGTGGCAACTCGAACGACAAGGATCCCTGGGGTGGCCGCCGTGGCGGCGGTCGTCAGGGGCCACCGGATCTGGACGAAGCCTTGCGCAAGCTGCAGGACAACCTCAACAGGCTGTTCGGCGGACGCAAGCGTGGTGGCGACGATGGCGCGGGCGGTGGCAAGGGCGGTATCGGCCTGCTGCTGATCGGCTTCGGCGTGCTCGCTGCGCTCTGGCTGTACAGTGCCGTCTACGTGGTGGATGAGCAGGAGCAGGCCGTCATCCTGCGCTTCGGCAAGTACTACGAAACCGTAGGGCCGGGCCTGAACCTCTATCTGCCGCCGATCGACCGCAAGTTCCAGGAAAACGTCACCCGCGAGCGCGCCTACAGCAAGCAGGGGCAGATGCTCACCGAGGATGAGAACATCATCGAAGTGCCGCTGACCGTGCAGTACCGGGTGAGCAACCTGCAGGAGTTCGTGCTCAACGTCGACCAGCCGGAAGTCAGCCTGCAGCACGCCACCGACAGCGCCCTGCGCCACGTGGTCGGTTCGACCTCGATGGATCAGGTGCTGACCGAGGGCCGCGAGCAGATGGCCATCGACGTGCGCGAACGCCTGCAGCGCTTCCTCGATACCTACAAGACCGGCATCACCGTGACCCAGGTGAACATCCAGAGCGCCGCCGCGCCGCGCGAAGTGCAGGAAGCCTTCGACGACGTGATCCGCGCCCGCGAGGATGAGCAGCGCGAGAAGAACCAGGCCGAGGCCTACGCCAATGGCGTGATTCCGGAGGCGCGCGGCCAGGCCCAGCGCATCGTCGAGGACGCCAACGGCTACCGCGAGGAAGTGGTGGCCCGCGCCCAGGGTGAGACCGATCGTTTCAGTCGCCTGCTGGCCGAGTACCGCAAGGCCCCGGAAGTGACCCGCGAGCGTCTCTACCTGGAAACCATGCAGGACCTGCTGGGCAATACCAGCAAGGTACTGATCACCGGCGAGCAGGGGGGGAACAATCTGCTCTACCTGCCGCTGGACAAGATGATGGAGGGTCGCTCCGCAGCGGCCGGGTCCGCTGCGCCGAGCATTCAGTCTGGCGCGGCGGAGGCGATGCCGCGGATCAATAGCGATCTGCAGCGTGATCTGCGTTCGAGGGAGAGCCGCTGATGAGCAACAAGTCGCTGATCGCCCTGATTGCCGCCGCTGTGCTGGCGCTGGTGGGCTGGAACTGCTTCTACATCGTCCTGCAGACCGAAAAGGCAGTGCTGCTGCAGTTCGGTCGCATCGTCGAAGCCGACGTGCAGCCGGGGCTGCACGTGAAGATTCCCTACGTCAACCAGGTGCGCAAGTTCGACGCGCGCCTGCTGACCCTGGACACGCCGACCCAGCGCTTCCTCACCCTGGAGAAGAAGGCGGTGATGGTCGACTCCTTCGCCAAGTGGCGGGTGGCCGACGCCGAGCGCTTCTACACCGCGACCTCGGGCATGAAGCAGATCGCCGACGAGCGCCTGTCGCGGCGTCTGGAGTCCGGCCTGCGCGACCAGTTCGGCAAGCGCACCCTGCACGAGGTGGTGTCCGGCGAGCGCGATGCGCTGATGGCCGACATCACCCAGCTGCTGGATCGCATGGCGCGCCGCGAGCTGGGCATCGAGGTGCTGGATGTGCGGGTCAAGGCCATCGACCTGCCCAAGGAAGTCAACCGCAGCGTGTTCGAGCGCATGAGCACCGAGCGTGAGCGTGAAGCCCGCGAGCACCGTGCCAAGGGTCGCGAGCTGGCCGAGGGCATCCGTGCCGACGCCGATCGTCAGCGTCGCGTGCTGCTGGCCGAGGCCTATCGCGAGTCGGAAGAGCTGCGCGGTCAGGGCGATGCCCAGGCGGCGGCGATCTACGCCAAGGCCTACGGCCAGGATGCGGAGTTCTATGCCTTCCATCGCAGTCTGCAGGCGTATCGCGAGAGCTTCGCCGGCAAGCGCGACGTGATGGTGCTGGACCCCAAGGGCGACTTCTTCCGTTATCTGGAGAAGGCCCGTCCCTGATCGGGCCACCCGGCGGTTGCTGCGCAGCCGCCGGGGTGACCGCGGGGAAAACGTGTTATCATGAGTCAGCCGGGATTTCCCGGCTTTTTTGCGTCTGCGGGAACCATGTGGCAAGAACTTGGCATCGCTTTTTGTCTGCTGCTGGTACTGGAAGGCATTCTGCCGTTCCTCTGTCCGCGGCGCTGGCGCGAGGCTGTCATCAGTCTGGCCGGGCTGGAGGATCGCCAGCTGCGGCTGATCGGACTGGGCAGCATGCTGCTGGGAACGGGTCTGCTGTACTGGCTACGTTGAACACCACGCCCGGCCGAAAGGGGAGAGGCAATATGGCAACGCTGGACCGCTGGCTGCTGCCGGACGGAATCGAAGAGGTGCTGCCGGCTGAGGCAGCGCGCATAGAGACGGCTCGCCGTCAGGTGCTGGACCTGTTCCGCAACTGGGGCTACGAGCTCGTCATCACCCCGCATGTCGAATACCTGGAGTCGCTGCTCACCGGAGCCGCTCAGGATCTCGATCTGCGCACCTTCAAGGTCACCGATCCGCTGTCCGGTCGGCAGATGGGCTTTCGCGCCGACATCACGCCGCAGGTGGCGCGACTCGATGCCCATACCCACCGCCAGGAAGGGCCGAGCCGCCTGTGCTACGCCGGCAGCGTGCTGCATGCGCGTCCGGCGGCCCTGTCCACCTCGCGCAGCCCGATCCAGATCGGTGCCGAGCTGTACGGCGACGCCAGCACGGCCAGCGATCGCGAGGTCATCGGCCTGATGCTCGAGGTGCTGGAGCTGGCAGGGGTCGCCGAGGTGCACATGGACCTCGGTCATGTCGGCATCTACCGCGGCCTGGCCCGCGCTGCCGGCCTGTCCGGCGAAACCGAACAGCAGTTGTTCGACGCCCTGCAGCGCAAGGCCATCGACGAAGTGGCGGCACTGACCGCGGCGCTGCCGGCCGCGCAGGCGGCCATGCTGCGCGCGCTGGCCGAACTGTGTGGCGGGCGTGAAGTGCTGGCGCAGGCGCGCGAGCAGCTGGCGGCGGCCCCGGCCGATGTGCTGGCGGCGCTGGCCGAGCTGGACGAGGTGGCGAGCGAGCTGAGCGCGCGCTACCCGGCGCTGCCGCTGTATTTCGATCTGGGCGAGCTGCGCGGCTATCACTACCACACCGGCATGGTGTTCGCCGCCTTCGTGCCGGGTGTTGGCCAGTCCATCGCCCAGGGTGGCCGTTACGACGATATCGGCGCCGACTTCGGTCGCGCGCGTCCGGCCACCGGCTTCTCCACCGATCTGAAGACCCTGGTGACGCTGGGCCAGGCCATCCAGGCCGCCGACCCGCTGGGCGTCTGGGCGCCGCTGGATGGTGATGCGCAGCTGTGGCAGGTGGTGCTCGAGTTGCGTCGCAGTGGTCGCCGCGTGGTCCAGGCGCTGCCGGGGCAGACCCTGGCGGATGCCCGCGAGGCCGGCTGCGACAGCGAATTGCGTTTACAGGAGGGTGGCTGGCAGGTCTCGCCGCTGGCTTCCTGAGTTTTTTCACCGGCGTGCGCGCCGGTACCGACCTTCCACGAGGGGACAAGTGTTATGGGTAAGAATGTCGTGGTCCTGGGCACCCAGTGGGGTGATGAGGGCAAGGGCAAGATCGTCGATCTGCTGACCGACCAGGCTGCCGCTGTCGTGCGCTACCAGGGTGGCCACAATGCCGGTCACACCCTGGTGATCGATGGCGAGAAGACCGTGCTGCACCTGATTCCGTCCGGCATCCTGCGCGAAAACGTGCAGTGCCTGATCGGCAACGGTGTGGTGGTGGCGCCGGACGCGCTGCTCAAGGAAATCACCAAGCTGGAAGAGAAGGGTGTGCCGGTGCGCGAGCGCCTGCGCATCAGCCCGGCCTGCACCCTGATCCTGCCGTACCACGTGGCGCTGGACCAGGCCCGCGAAGCGGCCCGTTCCGAAGGCAAGATCGGCACCACCGGTCGCGGCATCGGTCCGGCCTACGAGGACAAGGTGGCGCGTCGCGGTCTGCGCATCGCCGACCTGTTCAATCCGGAGCGTTTCGCGGTCAAGCTCAAGGAACTGCTGACCTACCACAACTTCGTGCTCGAGAACTTCTACAAGGTCGATCCGGTCGACTACCAGAAGACCCTCGACGAGGCGCTGGCCTACGCCGAGATCCTCAAGCCGATGGTCGTCGACGTCACGGCTCGTCTGCACGAGCTGCGCAAGGCTGACGCCTGCATCATGTTCGAGGGCGCGCAGGGCTCGCTGCTGGACATCGATCACGGCACCTACCCGTACGTGACCAGCTCCAGCACCACCGCTGGCGGCGTCGCCACCGGCTCTGGCGTTGGTCCGCTGTACCTGGACTACATCCTCGGCATCACCAAGGCCTACACCACCCGCGTCGGCTCCGGCCCGTTCCCCACCGAGCTGTTCGACGACGTCGGTGCGCGCCTGGCCGAGAAGGGTCACGAGTTCGGCTCCACCACCGGTCGTGCCCGTCGCTGCGGCTGGTTCGATGCGGTGATCCTGCGTCGCGCCATCGAGATCAACTCGGTCTCCGGTCTGTGCCTGACCAAGCTCGACGTGCTCGACGGCCTGGAAACCGTCAAGCTGTGCGTGGCCTACAAGAACGCGGCTGGCGAGCTGGTGAGCGAAGCGCCGACCGATGCCGACAGCTATGTCGGCCTGGTTCCGGTCTACGAGGAAATGCCGGGCTGGAGCGAGTCCACCGTGGGCGCCAAGTCGCTCGACGAACTGCCGGCCAATGCGCGCGCCTATATCGCGCGGGTGGAAGAGCTGGTCGGTGCGCCGGTCGACATCATCTCCACCGGTCCGGACCGCAACGAAACCATCGTCCTGCGTCACCCGTACGCCTGATCGCTGGTTGCATGAGAAAGACCGCCTGCGGGCGGTCTTTTTTTGCCCGGCAAAAATGAGTGAGGCTGGCGGCGGGTGCGGTAGAGGAGAATACTTTTCTGCAGGCGAAAAAAAACCGGATCGTGAGATCCGGTTTTTTTTGAATTGGTGCCCAGAAGAAGACTCGAACTTCCACGGTGTTGCCACCACTGATACCTGAAACCAGCGCGTCTACCAATTCCGCCATCTGGGCGTGCCATTTTTGCCGTTACACGACGAAGCTGACTGCTTCTTACTGCACATCAGCCGAAGCTGATGTTTAGAATTGGTGCCCAGGAGAAGACTCGAACTTCCACGGTGTTGCCACCACTGATACCTGAAACCAGCGCGTCTACCAATTCCGCCACCTGGGCAATAGTGCGATGATCGCTCATCTGCTCTATCTTTACAGCGTTCACTGCTGCTGTGGGCGCAAACTATACGGAGCCTGCGGGGGCTTGTAAACCCCTGATATGAAAAAATTTTATTGTGCCGATGAGGCTGCACGAAGCAACCCTTTCGCGCTTCAATATAGGCATGATCACGAGCAAGACAACCACAGGTAAAACCGGACACATGGCCGATGATTGGCAAACCCTCGATCCCGAGGCCGCCCGCGAGGCGGAAAAATACGCAAACCCCATCCCCAGTCGCGAGCTGATCCTCGCGCATCTGGCCGAGCGCGGTGCGCCGGCTTCCCGTGCCCAGTTGTTCGAAGAGCTGGGTCTGGCAGGCGAGGAGGCCGAGGAGGCCCTGCGCCGCCGGCTGCGCGCCATGGAGCGCGACGGTCAACTGATCTATACCCGCCGCGGCGCCTATGCGCCGGTGGACAAGCTGGATCTGATCCGCGGGCGGGTCAGCGGCCATCGCGACGGGTTCGGCTTCCTGATTCCCGACGACGGCAGTGACGACCTGTTCCTCAGTCCGGCGCAGATGCGCCTGGTGTTCGACGGCGATCGTGCGCTGGCGCGGGTTTCCGGTCTCGACCGGCGTGGCCGCCGCGAAGGTGCGCTGGTCGAGGTGCTCGAGCGCGCCCACGAAACCCTGGTTGGCCGCTTCTTCGAGGAGAGCGGCATTTCCATGGTGGTGGCCGACAATCCGAAGATCCAGCAGCAGGTGTTGATCCTGCCGGGCAAACAGGGCGCGGCGCACCACGGCCAGTTCGTCCAGGTGCGCATCGATGTGTGGCCGACGGTGTTCCGTCAGGCCCAGGGCGAAGTGGTCGAGGTGCTCGGCGACTACATGGCGCCCGGCATGGAGATCGAGGTTGCCATGCGCAGCTACGATCTGCCCCACGAGTGGCCGCAGGCGCTGCTCGCCGAAGCGAAGAAGCTCAAGCCGGAGGTGGAGGAGAAGGACAAGGCGAAGCGCGTCGATCTGCGCGAGCTGCCCTTCGTCACCATCGACGGCGAGGATGCCCGCGACTTCGACGACGCGGTGTACGCCGAGGCGATCAAGGGCGCAGGCTGGCGTCTGTTCGTTGCCATCGCCGACGTGTCGCACTACGTGAAGGTAGGCTCGGCGCTGGACGAGGAGGCGGTCAAGCGCGGCAACTCGGTGTACTTCCCCGAGCGGGTGATCCCGATGCTGCCCGAGGAGCTGTCCAACGGCCTGTGCTCGCTCAATCCGCTGGTCGATCGCCTGGCCATGGTCTGCGAGATGACCGTGTCGAAGAGCGGCGAGCTGACCGGCTACCAGTTCTACGAAGCGGTGATCCACTCCCATGCGCGCCTGACCTACACCAAGGTCAGCCAGCTGCTCGAGAAGCCCAACTCCACCGAAGCCAAGTACCAGCGCCAGCAGATGCCGCACCTGGTGCCGCACCTGCGTCAGCTGTATGCGCTGTACAAGTCGCTGCTGGCGGCGCGCCAGGTGCGCGGCGCCATCGACTTCGAGACCCAGGAGACGCGCATCGTCTTCGGTGCCGACCGCAAGATCACCGAGATCCGTCCGACCCAGCGCAACGATGCGCATCGGCTGATCGAGGAGTGCATGCTCTGCGCCAACGTCGCCACCGCGCGTTTTCTCATGGAGCACGAGGTGCCGGCGCTGTACCGCGTGCACGACGGCCCGCCGGCGGAGAAGCTGGAAAAGCTGCGCAGCTTCCTCGGTGAGCTGGGGCTGACCCTGTATCGCGGCAAGGGCGAACCGACACCCAAGGACTACCTGAACCTGCTCGAGGCGGTGCGCGAGCGTCCGGATCAGCACCTGATCCAGACGGTCATGCTGCGTTCGCTGAGTCAGGCGGTGTACAGCCCGGACAATGCCGGCCACTTCGGCCTCAACTACGAGGCCTACACCCACTTCACCTCGCCGATCCGTCGCTATCCGGACCTGCTGGTGCACCGGGCGATCCGCAGCGTGATCCGCTCCAAGCGCGCAAGCGAGAAGGTGCGCCGGGTCGGTGCGGCGAGCATGCCCAAGGCGCGCATCTATCCCTACGACGAGGGTCGCCTGGCGCAGCTCGGCGAGCAGTGCTCGATGACCGAGCGGCGCGCCGACGAGGCGACCCGCGACGTGGTCAACTGGCTGAAGTGCGAGTACATGCGCGAGCGGGTGGGTGACAGCTTCCCGGGGGTGATCACCGCGGTCACCGGATTCGGCCTGTTCGTCGAGCTGACCGACATCTATGTCGAGGGCCTGGTCCACGTGACCGCGCTGCCGGGCGATTACTACCACTTCGATCCGGTCCATCACCGCCTGAGCGGCGAGCGCTCCGGGCGCAGCTACCGCCTGGGCGACACCATCGAGGTGCTGGTGGCGCGGGTCGATCTGGACGAGCGCAAGATCGATTTCGAGATCGCCGGCGCCATTCCGACGGCGGCGCCGTCCCGCCAGCGTGAGGCCGGCAAGTCGGCTGTAGGCAAGGCTGGCTCGGGCAAGACCCGGGCTGGCAAGGCCAAGGCGGGCGGGCGCAAGCCCGATACCCGCCAGGCGGATGCGCCGCGGGCGAGCGAGGCGCCGGTGGAGCCGGTGTCGCGCAGCCGGGCGGGCAAGACCGGGCGGGTGCAGGCCCTGCCGGAAGTGGCCCCGCAGCTGCTGGAGCAGGCCGACATGCTGCTGGGCAATACCGAAGTGGAGAAGAGTCGCGCGTTGAAGAAGAAGCTGCTCGACGAGTCGCGAGCACCGGCGAAGGCGGCCAAGGACGGCAAGGGCGGCAAGGCCAAGGCGGCCGGCGCCGGCAAGGTGCCAGGCAAGGCGACAGGCAAGAAGGTCACCCACCGGCCGGTGAAGATCGCCAAGCCGAGCAAGGCCGGCAAGGCGGCTGGAGCCGCCGACAAGACGCCCGCAGCGGATGCGCCGGGCGGGCGAGCCATACGTAAACGCAAGGTCAAAGAATGAGTCAGTGGGAACGGGTTTACGGCGTGCATGCCGTGGAGGCCTTGCTGCGCCATCATCCCAAACGGGTCAAGCAGTTGTGGCTGGCCGAGGGGCGTCAGGATCCGCGGGTGCAGGCGCTGGTGCAGTTGGCCGGCGCGGCGCGCGTGCCGGTCGGTCAGCGCGAGCGGCGCGAGCTGGACGAGTGGGCCGAGGGCGTGCACCAGGGCGTGGTCGCCGAGGTCAGCCCCAGCCAGGTGTGGGGCGAGAACTTCCTCGAGGAGCTGCTGGCGCGCAAGGAGTCGGTGCCGCTGCTGCTGGTGCTCGACGGGGTCACCGATCCGCACAACCTCGGTGCCTGTCTGCGCACAGCCGATGCGGCCGGCGTGCAGGCGGTGATCGTGCCCAAGGACAAGTCGGCCACCCTCAATGCCACGGTGCGCAAGGTCGCCTGTGGCGCCGCGGAAGTGATTCCGCTGGTGGCGGTAACCAACCTGGCGCGCACCCTGGAGAAGCTGCAGCAGCAGGGGCTGTGGATCGTCGGCACCGCCGGCGAGGCGACCCAGGAGATCTATGATCTCGACCTGCGCGGCCCTACCGTGCTGGTGATGGGCGCCGAGGGCAGTGGCATGCGCCGCCTGACCCGTGAGCACTGCGACTACCTGGCCAAGTTGCCGATGGGTGGCAGCGTCAGCAGTCTCAACGTCTCGGTGGCTACCGGCGTCTGTCTGTTCGAGGCGGTGCGCCAGCGCCGGCCGTCCACCGGCGCCTGAATAGCGCCCCGCATTGCTTGCGGGGCGGCACGGCCGTCCGTACAATGCCACCCCTTGTCGTTCTGGCAGGCGCATGCGCGCCCGCGGCCGGCAAGCACATACGAAACATTCACTCCTTGCCTGACCGCCCTGGCGGCAGGCTGCATAACCGTAAGGAGCATTTATGCGTCATTACGAAATCGTCTTCCTGGTTCACCCGGATCAGAGTGAGCAGGTTGGCGGTATGGTCGAGCGTTACACCAAGACCATCGAAGAAGACGGCGGCAAGATCCACCGTCTGGAAGACTGGGGTCGTCGTCAGCTGGCCTACGCCATCGACAACGTCCACAAGGCTCACTACGTGCTGATGAACGTCGAGTGCAGCGGTGCTGCCCTGGCCGAGCTGGAAGACAACTTCCGCTACAACGACGCCGTGATCCGTAACCTGGTCATCCGTCGCGACGAAGCCGTGACCGAACAGTCCGAGATGCTCAAGGCCGAAGAAAGCCGCAACGAGCGCCGCGAGCGTCGTGACCGCAGCGACAGCGCCGATGGCGCCGCTGAAGGCAGCGACGGCGACAGCGCCGACGAGTAATCTTCGTAACCAGTTTTGAGGAGCCACTTTCATGGCACGTTTTTTCCGTCGTCGCAAGTTCTGCCGTTTCACCGCTGAAGGTGTTCTGGAGATCGATTACAAGGATCTCAACACCCTGAAGGCCTACGTTTCCGAAACCGGCAAGATCGTTCCGAGCCGTATCACCGGTACCAAAGCCAAGTATCAGCGTCAGCTGGCTACCGCTATCAAGCGCGCCCGCTACCTGGCCCTGCTGCCCTACACCGACAGCCACGGCCGTTAAGGCCCGGCCGTCGACAGGTCAACGGACGCAATAGATGCGGGCACTGGCTGACTTCGTCATGCGTGGACGCCTGCAGGCCACCTTCGCGGTGGTCATCGCGGCGGCGCTGCCCCTGCTGTTCTGGGTGAGCGCGGCCGCCGGCTCGCTGGTGTTGCTGCGCCGCGGTCTCAACGATGCCCTGGGTATCGTGGTTTGGGCGCTGCTGCCGACCCTGCTGTGGTGGCACTTCGGCGAGCCGCGGCCGCTGCTGGTGTTGTTCGGCACGCTGGTCCTGGCCCTGGTGTTGCGTGCCAGCGTCTCCTGGACGCGGGTGCTGCTGGCCAGCGTGCTGCTCGGCGTACTGTATGGCGTGATCATCGATGCCGTATTCGGCGAGACGGTCAAGCGCAATGCCGCCGAGCTGCTCGAACTGATGCCGCAGATGCTGGGTGACGCCTACCAGCAGATGAGTGCAGACGAACAGGCGCGGGTCGGCAGTCTGCTGACGCCGGTGCTGACCGGTCTGATGGCTGCCCTGTTGCAGCTGCTCAGTCTGCTCAGCCTGCTGCTGGGGCGTTACTGGCAGGCGCTGCTGTACAACCCGGGTGGTTTTGCCCGCGAGTTTCGCGCGGTACGACTGCCGGCGCCGATCGCCGTGGCCCTGCTGGTGGGAATCTTCCTGCTGCCGGGTCTGGGTATCGAGCTGGCCATGCTGACGCCGCTGTGCAGTGTGCCACTGGCGTTCGCCGGGGTGGCCCTGCTGCACGGGCTGGTGGCCCAGCAGCGCCTGGGGCGCTTCTGGCTGGTGGGGCTGTACGTGTCGCTGCTGTTGTTCATGCAGCTGGTGTATCCGTTGTTGGTCGTGTTGGCCGTTGTCGACAGTCTGTTTGATTTCCGTGGGCGTGCTGCGCGCGATGGTGCGCAGGGTCCCACGGACGGTGAAGGTTAAAAGTTAAGAGGTTAGAGCCAAATGGAAATCATCCTGCTGGAAAAAATCGCCAACCTGGGCAACCTGGGCGACAAGGTGAACGTCAAGGCCGGTTACGGCCGTAACTTCCTGCTGCCGCAGGGCAAGGCCACCGTGGCCAGCGCCGAGAACGTCGCTGCCTTCGAAGCCCGCCGTGCCGAGCTGGAGCAGCTGGCTGCCGAGAAGAAGGCCTACGCCGAATCCCGCGCTGCCGAGCTGGCCGAACTGGAAGTCACCATCACCGCCACCGCTGGCGATGAAGGCAAGCTGTTCGGTTCCATCGGTACCCACGACATCGCCGACGCCCTGACCGCCTCCGGCGTGGAAGTGGCCAAGAGCGAAGTCCGCCTGCCCAACGGTACCATCCGTCAGGTCGGCGAATACGACGTGGCCGTGCACCTGCACAGCGACGTCGAGGCCACCGTTCGCGTGGTGGTGGTGGCTGCCTGAGGCAGCCACCCAGCGCCCGTGCATCGATGATGCCGGGCGGTTAACATCGGGCACGACCTGCGTCTTCGCAGGCGTGCCCTTTGTCTTTCTGCAGCACAAGAACATCGCGAGCCCATGAACGAAATCAGCGTCCCCGAACAGTACGATCTGGAAACCGCCGCCCTCAAGGTGCCGCCGCATTCCATCGAGGCCGAACAGGCCGTGATCGGTGGCCTGATGCTGGACAACAATGCCTGGGAGCGGGTGCTGGATCTGGTCTCCGATGGCGATTTCTATCGCCACGACCATCGCCTGATCTTCCGCGCCATCTACAAGCTGGCCGAGCGCAACCAGCCGTTCGACGTGGTCACCCTGTCCGAGCAACTGGACAAGGAGGGGCAGCTGGCGCAGACCGGCGGTCTGGCCTATCTCGGCGAGCTGGCCAAGAACACCCCCTCGGTGGCCAACATCAAGGCCTACGCGCAGATCATCCGCGAGCGCGCCACCCTGCGGCAGCTGATCGGCATCAGCAACGAGATCGGCGACAGCGCCTACAACCCGCAGGGGCGTGGCGCCGACGAGATCCTCGACGAGGCCGAGCGCAAGATCTTCCAGATCGCCGAGGCGCGGCCGAAGAGCGGCGGTCCGGTCGGCCTCAACGAGCTGCTGACCAAGGCCATCGACCGCATCGACACCCTGTTCAACACCCATGAGGCGATCACCGGCATCTCCACCGGTTTCGCCGACTTGGACGACAAGACCAGCGGCCTGCAGCCCGGCGACCTGATCATCGTTGCCGGCCGTCCGTCGATGGGCAAGACCACCTTCGCCATGAACCTGGTGGAGAACGCCGTGCTGCGCAGCGACAAGGCGGTGATGGTCTACTCGCTGGAGATGCCCGGCGAATCGCTGGTGATGCGTATGCTGTCCTCGCTGGGGCGCATCGACCAGACCAAGGTGCGCTCCGGGCGCCTCGACGACGACGACTGGCCGCGGCTGACCTCGGCGGTCAACCTGCTCAACGAACGCAAGCTGTTCATCGACGACACCGCCGGCATCACCCCTTCGGAAATGCGCGCGCGCACCCGCCGCCTGGTGCGCGAGCACGGCGAGCTGGCGCTGATCATGGTCGACTACCTGCAGCTGATGCAGATCGGCGGTTCCGGCGGCGAGAACCGCACCAACGAGATCTCCGAGATCTCCCGCTCGCTGAAGGGCCTGGCCAAGGAGTTCAACTGCCCGGTGATCGCCCTGTCGCAGCTCAACCGCTCGCTGGAGCAGCGCCCCAACAAGCGGCCGATCAACTCCGACCTGCGCGAATCGGGCGCCATCGAGCAGGACGCCGACGTGATCATGTTCGTCTACCGCGACGAGGTCTATCACCCGGAAACCGAGCACAAGGGCGTCGCCGAGATCATCATCGGCAAGCAGCGGAACGGCCCGATCGGCACCGTGCGCCTGGCCTTCCTCGGCAAGTACACGCGCTTCGAGAACCTGGCGGCGGGAATGTACAACTTCGAGGACGAGTGATCGGCATCCAGCGGTCAGATCAAGGAAAACGGGCGCCCAGCGGGTAAGATGGGCGCCCGTTTTCCGTTTCGAGGCCGAACCGTCATGCGCCCCCTGGTTGCCACCATCGATCTGTCCGCCATCCGCCACAACTATGCGCAGGCCAGGGCCTGTGCGCCGCAGCGGCAGGTCTTCGCGGTGGTCAAGGCCAATGCCTATGGCCATGGCGCGCGCGAGGTGGTCAGCGCCCTGCCGGAGGCCGACGGCTTCATCGTTGCCTGCCTGGAGGAGGCCGGCGAGGTGCGCGGCCTGCACGGCAAGGCGCGGCTGCTGCTGCTGCAGGGCTGCTTCGAGGCGGCCGAGTACCGCATGGCGGCGCAGCTGGCGCTGGACGTGGTGGTGCAGAGCGCCGAACAGGCCGAGGCGCTGCTCGGCGCGACGCTGGCCCAGCCGCTGAACGTCTGGCTCAAGCTGGACAGCGGCATGCATCGTCTGGGCTTCGCAGAGTCCGAGCTGCGTGCCTGGCATGCCCGGCTGAGCGGCGCCGAGCAGGTCGCCGAACTCAACCTGCTCAGCCACTTCGCCTGCGCCGATCAGCCCGAGCATCCGCTCAACGCGGCGCAGCTGGCGGTGTTTCGCAGTCTTGACGATCTGCCGTTCGCCAGCCGCTCGCTGGCCAACTCGGCGGCGATCCTCAGTCGTCCCGAGGCGCACCTGGACTGGTTGCGGCCGGGCATCATGCTCTACGGCGCCAGCCCGTTCGCCGACCGCTCGGCAGCCGAGCTGGGTCTCAAGCCGGCGATGACCCTCAGTGGCGCGCTGATCGCCGTGCGCGAGGTGCCGGCCGGCGACAGCGTCGGCTACGGCGCCAGCTGGGTCGCCGAACGGCCGACGCGCATCGGCACCATCAGCTGCGGCTACGCCGACGGCTATCCGCGCAGCGCCCCGGCGGGCACGCCGGTGCTGGTCTGCGGGCAGCGCGTGCCGCTGGTCGGTCGGGTGTCCATGGACCTGCTGACCGTCGACCTCTCCGCGCTGCCCGAGGCGCAGGTCGGTTCGCCGGTGGAGCTGTGGGGCGCGCAGCTGCCGGTGGACGAGGTGGCCGCGGCCTGCGGCACCATCGGCTACGAGCTGCTCAGCAAGGTCGCCGCGCGGGTGCCGCGTCGCCACCGCTACTGAGGCGCTAATCCCGACTCCGGGCGTCGGGTTTGCTCATTTTTTGTGCTATCCTCCGCGCCCGCGTAAATCCCTCCGAGAGTTCCTGGTTATCGCCATGCACGCCGCCAAGCCGCTGTTCGACTATCCCAAGTACTGGGCCGAGTGTTTCGGGCCCGCACCCTTCCTGCCGATGAGTCGGGATGAGATGGATCTGCTCGGCTGGGATTCCTGCGACGTGATCATCGTCACCGGCGATGCCTACGTCGACCATCCGTCGTTCGGCATGGCGATCATCGGCCGTCTGCTCGAGGCCCAGGGCTTTCGCGTCGGCATCATCAGCCAGCCGGACTGGCAGTCGAAAGACGATTTCATGAAGCTCGGCGAGCCGAACCTGTTCTTCGGCGTGGCGGCCGGCAACATGGACTCGATGATCAACCGCTACACCGCCGACCGCAAGGCGCGCTCGGACGACGCCTACACCGCCGGCGGCATGGCCGGCAAGCGTCCGGACCGCGCCAGCATGGTCTACAGCCAGCGCTGCCGCGAGGCCTACAAGGGCGTGCCGATCATCCTCGGCGGCATCGAGGCCTCGCTGCGCCGCATCGCCCACTACGACTACTGGCAGGACAAGGTGCGCCACTCGATCCTGATGGACGCCAAGGCCGACCTGCTGCTGTACGGCAACGCCGAGCGGGCCATCGTCGAGGTCGCCCAGCGCCTGGCCGCCGGCCAGCCGGTGCAGGCGATCACCGACGTGCGCGGCACCGCCTTCGTGCGCCGCGACACCCCCGCGGGCTGGCTGGAGATCGACTCCACGCGCATCGACCGCCCGGGCAAGATCGACAAGATCATCAACCCCTACGTCAACACCCAGGATCTCGAGGCCTGCGTCATCGAGCAGGCGAAAGGCGAGGTGGCCGACCCCAATGAGGCGCGGCCGGTCGAGCTGCTGCCGCATCCGCACCTGGAGCGCGACAGGACGGTGATCCGCCTGCCGTCCTACGAGAAGGTGCGCGGCGATGCGGTGCTCTACGCCCACGCCAACCGCGTGCTGCACCTGGAGACCAACCCGGGCAACGCCCGCGCGCTGGTGCAGCGCCACGGCGACAGCGACGTGTGGCTGAATGCGCCGCCGATCCCGTTGACCACCGAGGAGATGGACTACGTCTTCGGCCTGCCCTACGCCCGCGTGCCGCACCCGGCCTACAACGGCGAGAAGATTCCCGCCTACGAGATGATCCGCTTCTCGGTGAACATCATGCGCGGCTGCTTCGGCGGCTGCACCTTCTGCTCGATCACCGAGCACGAGGGGCGGATCATCCAGAACCGCTCGGAGGAGTCGATCCTGCGCGAGATCGAGGAGATCCGCGACAAGGTGCCGGGCTTCACCGGGGTGATCTCCGATCTCGGCGGACCGACCGCCAACATGTACCGCATCGCCTGCAAGAGCCCGGAGATCGAGGCCGCCTGCCGCAAGCCGTCCTGCGTGTACCCGGGCATCTGCCAGAACCTGAATACCGACCACTCGGCGCTGATCCAGCTGTACCGCGACGCCCGCGCGCTGCCCGGGGTGAAGAAGATCCTCATCGCCTCCGGCCTGCGCTACGACCTCGCCGTGGAGTCGCCGGAGTACGTGCGCGAGCTGGTCACCCACCACGTCGGCGGCTACCTGAAGATTGCTCCGGAGCACACCGAGCGCGGTCCGCTGGACAAGATGATGAAGCCGGGCATCGGCACCTACGACCGCTTCAAGAAGATGTTCGAGAGGTTCTCCAAGGAGGCGGGCAAGGAGCAGTACCTGATCCCGTACTTCATCGCAGCGCACCCGGGCACCACCGACGAGGACATGATGAACCTCGCCCTGTGGCTCAAGCGCAACGGCTTCCGCGCCGACCAGGTGCAGGCCTTCTACCCGTCGCCGATGGCCACCGCCACCGCCATGTACCACTCGGGGCGCAATCCGCTGCGCAAGGTCACCTACAAGAGCGAGAGCGTCACCGTCGTCAAGGGCGAGCGCCAGCGCCGCCTGCACAAGGCCTTCCTGCGCTACCACGACCCGAAGAACTGGCCGCTGCTGCGCGAGGCGCTGAAGGCCATGGGGCGCAGCGACCTGATCGGTCCGGCCAAGCACCAGCTGATTCCGGCCACCCAGCCGGCCGGCGAGGGTGCCTACCAGAGTGCGCGGCGCAAGAACTCCACGCCGGTGGGCAGCAAGAAGATCGGTGGGGCCGCCTCAGGCAAGCCGCTGCTGACCCAGCACAACGGCCTGCCGCCGCGCGCCAGCGATGGCAGCCAGCCGTGGAGCAAGGGTGAGGAGGGCAAGGCGCAGGCCTTTGCCAAGGGCAGGAAGAAGCCGAGCGGCAAGCGTCCCGGCGCGCGCTGAGGCGTCCTCCTCATTCGATGGACGGCAAAAGGCCGGAGCTCATGGCTCCGGCCTTTTGCTTTTTAGAGAACCACGGTGCGGTTGGCATTGAGGAACACCCGGCGCTCGAGGAAGTAGCCGACTGCCTTGGCGAGGGTCAGGCACTCGATGTCGCGGCCCTTGGCGATCAGGTCCTCGGGGTAGTGGGCGTGGTCCACCGTCTCGACGCCCTGGGTGATGATCGGACCCTCGTCGAGGTCGTTGTTGATGAAGTGGGCGGTGGCGCCGACCAGCTTGACCCCCTTCAGGTAGGCCTGGTGGTAAGGCTTGGCGCCCTTGAAGCCGGGCAGCAGCGAGTGGTGGATGTTGATCGCCCGGCCTTCCAGGCGGCTGCACAGCTCGGCGGAGAGCACCTGCATGTAGCGGGCGAGGATCACCAGCTCGGCGCTGCTGGACTCGACCACCTCGAGCACGCGCGCTTCCTGGGCGGGCTTGTCCAGCGGCTCGAGGGGGAAGTGGTGGAAGGGGATGCCGTGCCAGCGGGCCAGCGGTTCGAGGTCCGGGTGGTTGGAGACCACCGCGACGACATCCATCGGCAGCTGGCCGATGCGCTGGCGGTAGAGCAGGTCGTGCAGGCAGTGGTCGGCCTTGGAGACCATGATCACCACCTTGGGCCGGTAGCCCGGCGGGGTCAGCTCGGTTTCCATCGAGAAGGGCGCGACCCGCTTCGCCAGCTCGGCGCGGAAGTCCGCCTCGCTGAGGCCGGCCGGGGCGCGGAACTCGACACGGATGAAGAAGCGACAGGCCAGGCGGTCGTCGAAGCTGTGGTGCTCGGTGACGTAGCAGCCCTGTTCGCACAGGAAGCGGGTGATCACGTCCACCGTGCCGAGCAGGCTCGGGCTGTGGGCGGTGAGAATCCAGGTATCGGGTGTGCGGCTCATATGCGGACTCGGATGTTTTGTCTGCCCTCTCCCGCTGGGGGAGGGGCGGGGGGGGAGGGCTGCTCCAGGTGCTGCTGCGCCTTCCCCAGCCCAACCCCCTCCCGCATGCGGGAGGGGGTTGGGTGTTTCCGTCAGGCTTTCACCGCCAGTCCGTACTCGGCGCTGGCATCCTGCAGCCAGAGCCAGATGTAGTCGGAGAAGCTGCGGCGGATCAGCAGTTCCCAGGTGTCTTCGCCGGTGTGGCGGATCACCGCGCCAGCCTTGGCGAAGGTGGTGCCCACGGCCTTGCCCACCGGGAAGTTGCTCGGGTGCACGTCGTAGGCGGTCGACTTCATCAGCATGTCACGGGCATTGGCGCCGGAGAGTTCGACGATGGTCTGGCCACCGCTGACGTTCACGACCGAGATGTGCTGGCCGTCCAGTGCCTTGCGCAGGCGCTGTTCGATCTCGAACTCCTGGCCGCCGGGCACGATCAACAGCCACTCATCCGGGCCGAGCCATTGCAGCGAGGTGTCGCCCTTGGCCGTCAGGGTGAGTGCCACCGGCAGCTCCAGGCCCAGGGCGCTGTGCACGCCGCCGGCGAAGGCCGGGTCCTTGGCGTCACCACGGATCACCAGGTGGCCGAGGAGCTTCTTCTCGCGCAGGATCACACCTGCGCTGCTCTTGCCCTTGCGCGCCAGCTCATCGAGGCCGGCATGGAACAGCGGCGATTCGGCACGGGCGGCATCAGGACGCTGTTTGTAGACGTTCACGTTAGACATTCTGGCGGTCCCCTTTCGGGTCATAGAACACGGAGCTGCAGATTTCGGCTTCGATCACGCTGCCATCGGCCAGCGGTGCGAACACGCGCTCGCCCATGCGCTTGAGGCCGCCCTTGACCACGGCCATGGCGAAGGAGTAGCCCATGGTCGAGCTCATGTAGCTGGAGGTGACGTGGCCGACCATCTTCATCGGGATGGACTGCTTCGCATCGAACACCAGCTGGGCGCCTTCCGGCAGCACCTTGTCCGGGTCGATGGGCTTGAGCCCCACCAGTTGCTTGCGGTTTTCGCGCAGGCAGTCTTCGCGGTTCATGCCGCGCCAGCCGATCCAGGAGAACGGCTTGTTGCGACCGACGCACCAGCCCATGTTCAGGTCGTCCGGGGTCACCGAGCCGTCGGTGTCCTGGCCAATGATGATGAAGCCCTTCTCGGCCCGCAGCACGTGCATGGTTTCGGTGCCGTAGGGGGTCAGGTTGTACTTCTTGCCGGCCTCGATGATCTTCTCCCACACGCCGAGCGCATAGTCGGCCTGCACGTTCACCTCGTAGGACAGCTCGCCGGTGAAGGAGATACGGAACACCCGCGCCGGTACACCACCTACCAGGCCTTCCTTCCAGGTCATGAAGGGGAAGGCCTCCTTGTCCAGGTCGATGTCGGTGACTTCGGCCAGCAGCTTGCGGCTGTTGGGGCCGGACAGGGTCATGGTCGCCCAGTGGTCGGTGACCGAGGTGAAGTAGACCTTCAGCTCCGGCCATTCGGTCTGGTGGTAGATCTCCAGCCATTCCATCACCCGGGCGGCACCGCCGGTGGTGGTGGTCATGATGAAGTGGTTCTCGCCGACGCAGGCGGTCACGCCGTCATCGAAGACCATGCCGTCTTCCTTGCACATCAGGCCGTAGCGGGCCTTGCCCACATCCAGCTTGGTCCAGGCGTTGGTGTAGACCCGGTTGAGGAACTCGCGCGCATCCGGGCCCTGGATGTCGATCTTGCCCAGGGTGGAGGCGTCGAGGATGCCCACGCTGTCACGCACGGCCTTGCATTCGCGGGCCACCGCGGCGTGCATGTCTTCGCCGCGCTTGGGGAAGTACCACGGGCGCTTCCACTGGCCGACGTCCTCGAATTCCGCGCCCTGTTGCAGGTGCCAGCGGTGCATGGCGGTGTAGCGCTTGGGCTCGAACAGGGGGCCGCAGTGACGGCCGGCCACGGCACCGAAGGTCACCGGAGTGTAGTTCGGGCGGAACATGGTGGTGCCCATCTCGGCGATGCTGATGCCCATCGACTTGGCCGCGATGGCCAGGCCGTTGATGTTGCCCAGCTTGCCCTGGTCGGTACCGAAGCCCAGCGCGGTGTAGCGCTTGACGTGCTCGACCGACTCGAAGCCCTCGCGGGTAGCCAGTTCGATACCGGCGGAGGTCACGTCGTTCTGCAGGTCGACGAATTGCTTCGGCGCACGGGAAGTGGCCTTCTCGTGGGGCACCTGGAACAGCGCAAGCGTGGCTTCTTCCTTGCGTTTCTCGGTTTTCGGCAGGGTGCCTTCGACCGCTTTGCAGCCTGCTCCCGCAGCGGCTTTGGCACCGGCTGCGAAACCGTCCGCGAGGACATCGCCCAGGCTGAATACGCCATTCACGGCACCGGCGCAGTGGCGCTTCTGGAAGCCTTCGCCGGGGACGAAGGCGAGGATGTCTTCACGCCAGATCGGCTTGCCGCCCAGGTGCGACGCCAGGTGCACCACCGGGCTGTAGCCGCCGGAGCTGACGATCAGGTCGCACTCGACCAGTTCGCCGGAGCTGGTGACCTTGTGGTTCTTCAGGTCGATGGCGCAGATGCGGGCACCGCTGACGCGCTTGCTGCCACGGGCTTCGACCACGGCGCTGCCAGTGAGGACGCGCACGCCACGGGCACGCGCCTCCTCCACCCAGGCTCCACGCGGGTTGCTGCGGGCATCGGCCACGGCCACCACCCGCTGGCCGGCATCCAGCCAGTCCAGCACAACGCGGTAGGCATAGTCGTTGTTGGTGGACAGCACCAGTTGGCTGCCTGGGGCTACCCCGTAGCGGTTCACGTAGGTGGAGACGGCGCCGGCGAGCATGTTGCCGGGTACGTCGTTGTTCGAATACACCAGCGGCCGCTCGTGGGCGCCGGCGGCCAGCACCACGCGCTTGGCGCGGACGCGGTGGACGCGATGACGGGCCTGGCCGCGGGGCGCGATCTCGCCCAGGTGGTCGGTCAGGCGCTGGTGGATGGTGAGGAAGTTGTGGTCGTGATAGCCGTTCACGGTCGCGCGTCGCAGCAGGGTCACTTCCGGCATTTTTTCCAGCTCGGCGATGACCTTGGCCACCCACTCGGCAGCGGGCTTGCCGTCCAGGGTTTCGCGGGTGTCCAGCAGGCTGCCGCCGAACTCTTCCTGTTCGTCGGCCAGGATCACGCGGGCACCGCTGCGGCCGGCGGCCAGGGCCGCGGCCAGGCCAGCCGGGCCGGCGCCGATCACCAGCACGTCGCAGTACTGGTTCAGGTGGTCGTAGATGTCCGGGTCGGCCTCGAGGGGCGCACGGCCGAGGCCGGCGGCCTTGCGGATGTACTTCTCGTAGGTCAGCCACAGGTTCTGCGGATACATGAAGGTCTTGTAGTAGAACCCGGGCGGCATCATGCCGCCGCCGACCTTGCCGAGGATGCCCATGACATCGTTTTTCACGTTTGGCCAGCCGTTGGTGCTGGTCGCCACCAGACCGGCGTACAGCGCCTGCTGGGTGGCACGCACGTTGGGCACCTGGGCGGCTTCGGTGGAACCGATCTGCAGGACGGCGTTGGGCTCTTCCGCACCGGCAGCGACGATGCCGCGCGGACGGGAGTACTTGAAGCTGCGGCCGACGATGTCGACGCCGTTGGCCAGCAGGGCTGCGGCCAGGGTGTCACCGGCGAAGCCCTGGTAGTTCTCGCCGTTGAAGGTGAAGGTCAGCGGTTGGCTGCGATCGACGCGGCCACCCTTGGGAAGACGGTTGACCTGGCTCATGCCGTTACTCCTGCGGTCGGGGCTTTCTTCTCGCCGACGGTGGCCTCGGTGACGGTGGGTTTCTCACCGATCTTGTAGGTTTCGAGGATTTCGTAGCTCACGGTGTGGCGCGTGGCGTTGAAGTACTTGCGGCAGCCGGCGGCGTGGACCCACAGCTCGTGGTGGATGCCGCGCGGGTTGTCGCGGAAGAAGATGTAGTCGCCCCACTCCTCGTCGGTGCAGGCATTCGGCTCCAGGGGGCGCGGGATGTGTGCCTGGCCCTTGGCATGGAATTCCTCTTCGGAGCGCAGCTCGCCACAGTAGGGGCAGAAGATGTGCAACATGGCGGGTCTCCTTAGTGAGCCACGGCGGCGGCGCCGTGCTCGTCGATCAGTGCGCCGGTATGGAAACGGTCGATGGAGAAGGGCTTGGCCAGCGGATGCATCTCGCCGCGCGCCAGGCTCGCCGCGAACACATGACCCGAGCCGGGGGTGGCCTTGAAGCCGCCGGTGCCCCAGCCGCAGTTGAAGAACAGGTTCTTCACCGGGGTCTTGGAGATGATCGGGCAGGCGTCCGGGGTGGTGTCGACGATGCCGCCCCACTGGCGGTTCATGCGCACCCGGGAGAGGATCGGGAACATCTCCACGATGGCCTGCAGGGTGTGCTCGATGGTCCCGTAGGAACCGCGCTGACCGTAGCCGTTGTAGCCGTCGATACCGGCACCGATGACCAGGTCGCCCTTGTCGGACTGGCTGATGTAGCCGTGCACGGCGTTGGACATGATCACGCTGTCGATGACCGGCTTGATCGGCTCGGACACCAGGGCCTGCAGCGGGTGGGATTCCAGCGGCAGGCGGAAACCTGCCTGCTTGGCCATGTGCCCGGAGTTGCCGGCGGTGACCACGCCGACACGCTTGGCGCCGATGAAGCCGCGATTGGTCTCGACACCGATCACCGCGCCATCCTGCTTGCGGAAACCGAGCACTTCGGTGTTCTGCAAGAGGTCGACGCCCAGGGCGTCGGCGGCACGGGCGTAGCCCCAGGCCACGGCATCGTGACGGGCCACGCCGCCGCGACGCTGGACGGTGGAGCCCATGATCGGGTAGCGGGTGTTCTTGCTGCAGTCCAGGAAGGGGATCTCCTCGGCCACCTGGCGGGCGTCCAGCAGTTCGCCGTCGACGCCGTTCAGGCGGTTGGCGTTGACCCGGCGCGCCGAGTCACGCATGTCCTGCAGGGTGTGGCACAGGTTGTAGACGCCACGCTGGGAGAACATCACGTTGTAGTTCAGGTCCTGGGACAGGCCTTCCCACAGTTTCATCGCGTGCTCGTACAGCTGCGCGGACTCGTCCCACAGGTAGTTGGAGCGGACAATGGTGGTGTTGCGCGCGGTGTTGCCGCCGCCCAGCCAGCCTTTCTCCACCACCGCGACGTTCTTCACGCCGAATTCCTTGGCCAGGTAGTAGGCGGTAGCCAGGCCGTGACCGCCACCGCCGACGATGATCACGTCGTAGACCGGCTTCGGCGTCGGATTGCGCCACATGCGTTGCCAGTTTTCGTGGTGGCTCAGAGAGTGCTTGAACAGGCCGAAGCCGGAATATTGTTGCATCTGGGAGGCTCCTGATACTTGTCGCCCTCTCCGTGGGGAGAGGGCCGGGGTGAGGGGCTCGGCGGGTTGGCCGGCATGCCCCTCAACCGCCCCGGGGGCTAACGAATCAGCGATAAACCGGGTAGTCGGCGCACAGTCCGGCCACTTGGCGAGCGACCTGGGCCTCGACGTCGGCATCGCCGAGATGGTCGAGCACGTCGCAGATCCACCTGGCCAGTTCGGCGCTCTGCGCCTCCTTGAGGCCGCGAGTGGTGATCGCCGGGGTGCCGATGCGGATGCCCGAGGTCACGAAGGGCGACTGCGGGTCGTTGGGCACGGCGTTCTTGTTCACGGTGATGCCGCAGCGGCCGAGGGCGGCGTCGGCGGCTTTGCCGGTCAGGCCCTGCTTGATCAGGCTGAGCAGGAACAGGTGGTTGTCGGTGCCGCCGGAGACCACGTCGTAGCCGCGCTCGATGAACACCTGGGCCATGGTCTGGGCGTTCCTGATCACCTGTGCCTGGTAGTCCTTGAACCCGGGCTCCATGGCTTCCTTGAAGCACACCGCCTTGGCCGCGATCACGTGCATCAGCGGGCCGCCCTGGGAGCCGGGGAACACCGCGGAGTTGAGCTTCTTCTCGATCTCCTCGTTGGACTTGGCCAGGATCAGGCCGCCGCGCGGGCCGCGCAGGGTCTTGTGGGTGGTGGTGGTGACCACGTCGGCGAAGGGGATCGGGTTGGGGTACAGACCGGCGGCGACCAGGCCGGCGACGTGGGCCATGTCGACGAACAGGTAGGCACCGACCTTGTCGGCGATCGCGCGGAAGCGGGCGAAGTCGAGGGTCTTGGAGTAGGCGGAGAAGCCGGCGACGATCATCTTCGGCTTGTGCTCCAGGGCCAGGCTCTCGATCTCGTCGTAGTCGATCAACCCGGTCTCGGGATTCAGGCCGTACTGCACGGCGTTGTACAGCTTGCCGGAGGACGACACTTTGGCGCCGTGGGTCAGGTGGCCGCCGTGGGCCAGGCTCATGCCGAGGATGGTGTCGCCGGCATTGAGCAGGGCCAGGTAGACCGCGGCGTTGGCCTGGCTGCCCGAGTGCGGCTGGACGTTGGCGTAGTCGGCGCCGAACAGCTGCTTGGCACGCTCGATGGCCAGCGCCTCGACCTTGTCGACGTACTCGCAGCCGCCGTAGTAGCGCTTGCCCGGATAGCCTTCGGCGTACTTGTTGGTCAGGCCGCTGCCCTGGGCCTGCATGACGCGCTTGCTGGTGTAGTTCTCCGAGGCGATCAGCTCTAAGTGGTGCTCTTGGCGCGCCTCTTCGGCGTCCATGGCGTCGAGCAGTTCGTTGTCGTAACCCAGGATCTGGTCTTGCTTGCTGAACATCTCGGATCTCCCTGCGACATTCGTGGTCGCCAGTTGGAATCGGGCTGCCCAGGCCCGGGTTGATCGGGGCGTACCTTCCGCCCCCCCTAAGCTGAGTGGGGCGCCTCGCCGGTCCGTGTCGCCACTTGTCCGGAGAGAGCTGGCGCCGCCGGCGCGAGCCGGCTGGAAAGCTTGTTGAGCCGATTGTGCGAAATAGCCCGGCGGCCCATTTGCCTATTTGCGACGTGAAAATGCTCAAACTGGCCTGCACGGGCAGGGCGGGTCAGGTGCGCAGCGCGCGACACAGCGCGGCACGTGTGTCCCAGGTCGATGGCGGGGGGCATCGTCGGACGGCACTGGAGGATGTCGCGAATGGGTGTAAGATCGGTTGCGGAGGCTCGCAGACCTCCCTGAAAACAAGAACAAGAATCGGCCGAAACGCCTGGGGCAGTCCCTGTCCGCTGCGGCACGGCCCGTGAGGAGTAGCAGTAATGGCGCGTGTGTCGACGGCAGCGAATCTGGCTGCGACGGTCAGCTCGGACAGCGGGCAGGCCAAGACCTTCGGTTTCCTGTTGATCCCCAACTTCACCACCATCGGTTTCGCCTCGGCGATCGAGACCTTGCGCATGACCAACCTGGCGGCCCGCCGACCGCTGTACCGTACCCTGGTGATCGCCCAGGACCTCGAGCCGGTACAGGCCAGCAACGGCATGCGCGTGGTGCCCGATCATTACCTCGCGGATGTACCGCAGCTGGATGCGATCTTCGTGGTCGGCTCCAACCCCATGCCAGCGAAATATCCCCGCGAGCTGATCAACTGGCTGCGCCGCCAGGCCGCGCACGGCATACCGTTGGCTGGCATCTGTACGGGCAGCCACCTGCTGGCTTGTTCCGGCCTGCTCAACGGTTATCGCTGCACCCTGCACTGGGAGGATATCGAGCAGGTCAAGGAACGCTTCCCGGACATCGTCATCTCCAACCAGCTGTTCGAGCTGGACCGCGACCGCTACACCTGTTCCGGCGGCACCGCGTCGATGGACATGACCCTGCAGCTGATCGCCCGCGAGCCGAACGGCGTGGAGATCGCCACCCGCGCGGCCGAACTGCTGCTCTGCGACCGCATGCGCGGCGCCCGTGAGCAGCAGCGCGTGCCGCTGCGCCAGAAGCTCGGCCACGCCCAGCCCAAGCTGAGCCAGATAGTCGCGATCATGGAGGCCAATCTGGAAGAGCCGCTGGAGCTGGAGGAGCTGGCTCAGCTCAACGAGGTGTCGGTGCGCCAGCTGGAGCGGCTGTTCCACAAGTACCTGGAGCACACGCCGAGCCAGTACTACCTGCAGCTGCGTCTGAGCCGCGCTCGCGATCTGCTGCTGCGCAGCGAGTCGCAGGTACGCGACGTCGCCCTGGCCTGCGGCTTCGCCTCGCCGGCGCACTTCTCCAAGTGCTACAGCCGCTTCTTCGGCCACTCGCCGCGCGGCGAGCGCAAGCAGAGTCCGCTGCACAGTTGAGGGGCAGCCGCGTAGCCCTTCGTGATGGCCATCAGTGGGCACCGCGCCGACCAACCAGCGCCGACAGCGCACCTGCAAAGCCAATGGGGCCAACCGCGGCCCATGTCCCCTGAAAACAACGATGCCGCCCCCTTCTCAGGGGGCGGCATGCTTCAGCATCGAGATCGCGGGCCTGTCAGGCGCCTCGCTCGAAACTCGCGCTAAGCGCCACGGCAGGCTTCTTCACCAGCAGCGCGTAGGCCAAGCCAGACACCAGGATCGCCGGGATGCTCGCGGTAGTCTGGGCGGCAACATCCTTGAAGACGTGGGCCAGGACGAAGTACACCGCAAAGCCCAATACCAGCGACGTGATCCCCGCCGCGTTCCATCCCGTGCTGCCGTAGTAGGCCCCACCGGCCTCGGCGAACAGGTCAGCATCGGAAAGACGCTTGCCGCGCACGCCAAAGTAGTCCATCAGGATGATGGTCCATAGAGGAATGAACAGGCCGCCGATCACGCCGAGGAAGGTTTCGAAGTAGTGCAGGAACGAGTCGAACGCCATCGGCACGAAGCACAGCGCCAGCTGCAGCACCACGATGATCGCCAGGGCCTTCTTCGGCGTCAGACCCTTGAAGGCGCTGAGCAGGCCCATGCCCGAACCGTAAAGCACGCTGACGTTGGTGCTCACGGTGGCGAAGATCAGCACCAGGAAGGACACCATGCCCAGGCCGAGGGTGGCCAGGGTGGAGCTCGGGTCGGAGTTGTTCGGGTCGATGCTGCCGGTCTGCAAGGCGACGCCGATGGTGCCGATCGCGCCGATCAGCATGAACCAGCCCTGGCCGATGTTCAGGCCCAGCCAGCTGCCCACGGTGGCCGCCCGGCCGGTCTTGGCGAAGCGCGAGAAGTCCGCCACCTGCGCCCAGGTCCAGGAGAAGCCGAACGCCAGGTCGATGAAGAAGGCCACGCTGTGGGTCGGATTCTGGACCTGGAAGGCCATGATCTGCTCGAGGTTCCACTTCGACAGGACGATGTAGGTGACCCAGCCGCCCAGCACCAGCAGCAGGAAGCCGGCGATGCGCTCCAGGTAGCGGATCGCCTCATGACCGAGGAAGGCGATCACCCCCTGGGCCACGGCGGTCAGCAGGATGCCGAGCACCATCGGTCCCGTGGAGCCCGGCTGGCCGAACACCGGCCAGTCGAAGGCGGCGCCGAACACGTGGCTCAGCGAGATGGCGGCGATGAAGCTGTTCACGCTGGGCCAGCCGATCAGCACCAGGAACTGGGCGATGCCGGTCAGCCGCGAGCCCTTGGTGCCCAGCGACGGACGCGCCACCACCGCGGTGCTGGCGCCGTAGCGGTAACCGATGTAGGCGACCGCCGCCCAGGGAATCATCATCAGCGGCAGCCACAGCACGCTGTACTGCAGCACGAACATCATGCCCAGCGCCGCGGCCATGCCGCCGAAGAACCAGGATCCGGTGTTGACTCCCGAGCCGAACCAGAGCCAGACCGTGTCGACGAAGCCATAGCTGCGTTCGTGCGGGGCTATCTTGCTGAGACCGTACTCTTTGTGTGCGTCTGAATTCGACATGGCGGAAACTTCCTCTCGGATCGCGCGGATCCTTTTGTATTTGTTGTTGAAGTCGCTGATCGGCAGTTCAGGGCGAGGCTTGGCGCGCCTCGGGCGCGGTTGGTTTACGGGAACTCCTGGCGGATGGCCTCGGCGATGCCGCTGACGCACACCTCGAGGATCAGTTCGCCCTTTTCCCGGCTGGCGGTCTTCGCCGACGACAGGGTGCCCGCCGCCGGCGTGCGCGCCGGGTCGACCGGGAAGACGTCGTAGGGCGGGAAGGTGGCGGGCGGGTGGTCGACCACCTTGTCCAGGTGCACCAGGCCGGGGTAGAGGGCGAGCATCAGCGAGGTCTCGAAGACGCCGCCGTGCTCGATGTCCCAGCCGAGGAAGCCCTCGGGGTAGAGCTGCTCGATCACCGCCGGGTCCTTGACGAAGTCCCAGTAGGACAGCACCACCACCTTGAAGTCGTGGATGCCGGCGTAGCGCAACTCGCGCAGGGCCAGGTCGATGCCCTCGACGATGAACATCGAGTTCTCGTAGTGGCCGTTCATCAGCACCAGGCGCCGCGCGCCATGGCGGGCCAGTTCGCGGATGATGTCCTGCACCGTGCCGGTCAGGGTGGCGCCGTCCAGGCTGGTGGTGCCGGGGAAGTGGTTGCCGCCGCCGGACTTCTGCTGCGACTTGTAGCCGTACTGCAGGCCGGGCAGCACCAGGGCGCCGATGTGCTCGGCGACCCGCTGGCAGACCGCGGTGGGCAGCAGCACGTCGACGTTCATGCACATGTGGTGGCCATGCTGTTCCAAGGCGCCGACCGGCAGCATCAGCACGCAGTCACCTTGGGCGACCTGCGCTTCGTATTCCTTCCAGGTCAGTTCGCCAACGAAAACGCTCTTGCTCATTGTTGTTCTCCATGGAGCGGACAGGCCCGAGGCCGGGCCCGTGTCCTTTGTTCGCAGGGCAGCGCAGGCTCCGGAGGGAGCCACGCTGCGTGGCTGCGCACCTGATAGCAGATATCGGTTAAGTTTTTTTGCACGAATCCGACCCGAAGTTGGCAGGATCCCGTGTTTCAGTCGCTCAGCGCCTGGTGGGCGGTCTCGCGGATGCACAGCATCGCCAGCAGCGCCACCCCCGCGGCGGCTACCAGCATCCAGGCCGGCGCCAGCTTGTCGCCGGTCTGGCTGATCAGCCAGGTGGCGATGAACGGCGCGGTGCCGCCGAACAGTGCGTTGGCGGTGTTGAAGCTGAAGGCGAAGCCGCTGTAGCGCACGCGGGTGGGGAACACCTCGGCGAGGAAGCACGGCAGGGTGCCGTCGTTCATCGCCAGCATCAGGCCGAAGGCGATCTGGATCAGCAGGATGAAGGCGAAGGTCTGGCCCTCCAGCGCGCTGAACAGTGGCACAGTGATGGCGAGGAACAGCAGCGAGGCGGCGATCAGCATGGTCTTGCGGCCGAAGCGATCGGACAGCATGCCCATCAGGAAGATGAAGACGATGTAGGTGGCCAGCGACACCGTGGAGGCGAGGAACGAGTCGGTCTCGGTCATGCCCATCTCGGTGGACAGGTAGGTGGGCATGTAGCTGAGGATCAGGTAGAAGGCCACCGCGTTGAGGCAGGTGACGCCGATGGCCACCAGCACGCGCTTGCGGTACACGCCGAGCAGCTCGCCGATCGGCGCCCTGTGCTTGGTCGCCTTGTGCTCCAGGGCCTTTTCCATCTCGCGGAACTTCGGGGTGTCCTCCAGATGCAGGCGGATGTAGCGGCCGATCAGGCCCAGCGGGGCGGCGAGCAGGAACGGCAGGCGCCAGCCCCAGCCGTGCAGCTGTTCGCTGTCGAGCTGGGAGTAGAGGCCGGCGGCGAATAGCGAGCCGAACAGCAGGCCGGCGGCGGTGCTGGCCGGCACCAGGCAGGTGTAGAAGCCGCGCTTGCGGTCCGGGGCGTACTCGGCGAGGAAGGCCGCCGCGCCGGCGTACTCGCCGGAGGCGGAGAAGCCCTGCACCAGGCGGATCAGCAGGAGCAGCAGCGGGGCGAGCATGCCCACCTGGGCGTAGGTGGGCAGAAAGGCGATGCAGAAGGTCGAGCCGGACATGATCAGGATCGACAGCGACAGGGCGTTGCGCCGGCCGTAGCGGTCGCCGATGTGGCCCCAGACGATGCCGCCGATCGGGCGGACGATGAAGGAGATGGCGAACACCGCGAAGGTGGCCAGCAGGCCGGTGGTCTTGTCGGTCGCCGGGAAGAACACCACCGCGATCACCGCCGCCAGGTAGCCGTAGGCGGCGTAGTCGAACCATTCGACGAAGTTGCCCATGAAGCTGGCGGTGGCGGCGCGGCGCAGGGTGCTGCGTTCGGCCGCGGTCTCGCTACGGCTGGGCTGGCCGTAGGCCAGGGAATCGTTGAGCGTGCTCATCGGGCACCTCCGCAGGTCGGCTGACCCGTTTCGATCCCTGTCGTCTCAACTGGTGGCCGCCTCGGGTCACCCTGCTCGTTCACTGCACATGTCGCGCGGCGCTCTCCGTGGCGGAGAGTGCTGCAGTTTAACCTGACCATCGCCCACACCTCTGTTGTTATGTAATGGATTGTTCGGCAGCTGGTAGTTCATGTGTTGCGGAGGACGCCGGGCCTGGCCCTGGCGGTCGCCGCTGAGTGTCGTTCTGTATCCTCCTTCTGGGGGGGCGCAGACGGCCGGACTGAGCCGGTCGTAATGGCGGGGCGACAGGCCGACCCTGGCGCCCGCCTCTTCTGCGGGTTACTTGCGGATGATGTTTTTCTCCGGACCGTAGGGGAACTTGGTGATGTTCTCGGCGCCGTCCTCGGTGACGATCAGGATGTCGTGCTCGCGGTAGCCGCCGGCGCCCGGCAGGCCCTCGGGCAGCATGATCATCGGCTCGATGGACACCACCATGCCCGCCTCCAGCACGGTGTCGATATCCTCGCGCAGTTCCAGCCCGGCCTCGCGGCCGTAGTAGTGGCTGAGGGTGCCGAAGGAGTGGCCGTAGCCGAAGGTGCGGTACTGCAGCAGGTCGTGGCTGAGGAAGATCTCGTTCAGCTCCTTGGCGATGTCGCAGCAGCGCATGCCCGGCTTGATCAGCTTGAGGCCGGCTTCGTGTACCTCGACGTTGGCCAGCCACAGGCGCAGGTGGTCGTCGGAGCAGTGATCGAGGAACAGGGTGCGTTCCAGCGCGGTGTAGTAGCCGGCGATCATCGGGAAGCAGTTCAGGCTGAGGATGTCGCCCTTGTTCACCTTGCGGGTGGTCACCGGGTTGTGCGCGCCGTCAGTGTTGATGCCGGACTGGAACCAGGTCCAGGTGTCCATCAGCTCGACGTCCTCGAAGGTGTCGGCGATGGCGCGGACCATGGCCTGGGTGGCGTGCAGGGCCACTTCGTATTCCGGCACCTGGTCGCGCAGCGCCTCGACCACCGCGGCGCCGCCGATGTCGGCGATGCGCGCGCCGTGACGGATCATCACGTGTTCCTCGGCGGACTTGATCATGCGCATGCGCATGCACGGTGCGGCGACGTCGACCAGCTCGGCTTCCGGATAGCGGGCGGCCAGCTTGTCGCGGTTCTGCAGGTTCAGGTGGTCGAACTCGATGCCGATGCGCCGTGCCTTGGGCAGCGCCTGCTGGATGGCGACGAAGTAGTTGTCGCGCTGCCAGTCGGTGTAGACGATGTTGTCGGTGCCCTGGGTGCGGCGCCACGGCTGGCCGCCGTCGATGTTGGCGCTGATGGTCACCACGTCGTCCTGGGTCACCACCAGGGCGTAGGGGCGGCCGAACGAGCAGTACAGGAAGTCGCTGTAGTAGTTGATGTTGTGGTACGAGGTGAAGATCGCCGCGTCGAGGTTTTCCGCCGCCAGATGGGCGCGCAGCTTGGCCTGGCGGTTGGCGTATTCCTGGGCGGAGAACGTCGACTTGACCTTTTCGCCGTTCCGGATCCGGATGGTTTTGGGCATCTGCATGGCGTGAATCCTTGTGATCGTTGTGTGGACGACGCGCCGGTTCTGGCGTGCCGTTGGATTGCATTGCAACAGAGCCAACCGGTTGGTTTTTGCACGTTTCCGACCTGAAGTTGATCGGATCCGCTGTCGTTGGCCGGCGGGTCAACTTTCCCCGCGGGGCTCGCGTGGCGTCGGAAAAATGGCCGTCGGTATAGCCCCGGGGGAGGGCGCCGTGAAGGGCACCCTCGCCACGAGATGAGCGGTGTGTTGCTTGCGACGTCCGCACGGCTTCCTGCCGGGGCGGGGCGCGCGCTGCAAAAAAGGCCCGGACCGTGCGGTCTGCACGGGCGGGCCCGAGGGTGGGTGAACGCGGGATCAGTGCAGGAGCGGGTGGTCCGCGTGCGGACTGGTCGGGCGCTCGGTGCTGGGCGGGATGCCGAAGTGCTCGCGATAGCAGCGCGAAAAGCTCTGCGCCGACAGGAATCCGCAGCTGCGGGCCACCGCGATGATGGGCTGGTCGGTCTGCTTGAGCAGCTGGCGGGCACGCAGCAGGCGCAGCTTGAGGTAGTAGCGCGACGGCGAGCAGTTCAGGTGTTTCTGGAACAGCCGCTCCAGCTGGCGCCGCGACAACGCGATGTAACCGGCCAACAGCTCGAGTTCGATGGGTTTCTCGAGGTTGTGCTCCATCAGCGGGATCACTACCGCGAGCTTGGGATGACCGGTGCCGCGCAGCCGCACCGGCGCCAGGCGTCGGTCAGCCGGCTCGGCAGGCAGGTGGGCGAAGGCCAGGGTTTCGTCGATCGCCGCCATCAGCTCGGCGCCGTGGCTGCGGCCGATCAGCTGCAGCATCATCGCCTGCCCGGCGGTGCCGCCTGCCGCGGTGTAGCGGTCGCGGTCGAGGACGAAGTGTCGCGGGCTGAGGGAGATGGCCGGGAAGTCCTTGTGCAGGTCCGGCCGGCACTCCCAGCTGCTGCAGTGGTAGCCGTCGAGCAGGCCGGCGTGCGCCAGCGTCCAGTTGCCCGTGCCGAGTGCACCGAGGTGCACGCCGCGGGCGGCCTGCTCGCGCAGCAGGCGGGCGTGCGCCGGGTCGTCGTGCCCGCTCGCGCCCTCGCCGCCGCAGAGGATAAGGGCATCCGCCGCGGCCTGGCCGCGCGCGGTGCCGTCCGGGGAAACCAGCATGCCGTTGCTGGCGCGCACCGGGCGGCCGTCGAGGGTCAGGGTGTGCCAGCGGAACAGGCCGCGGCCGCTCAGCTGGTTGGCCATTCGCAGCGGCTCGACCGCTGCCGCCAGGGCGACCAGGCTGAAGTGCTCGACCAGCAGGAAGGCGATGGACTCCAGGGGGCGTGGCTCGGACGCCCGGTTTGGCATGGCGGTCATGGGGGCGGTTCTCCGGAAATGGGGCGCGGCTATCAACACTCGATGGCGCTGACCGCCAGGCCGCCGCGAGAGGTTTCCTTGTACTTGTCGTGCATGTCGGCGCCGGTGTCGCGCATGGTGCGGATCACCCGGTCCAGTGAGATGAAGTGCTCGCCGTCGCCGCGCAGGGCCATCTGCGCCGCGTTGATTGCCTTCACCGCGGCGATGGCGTTGCGCTCGATGCACGGTATCTGCACCAGGCCGCCGACCGGGTCGCAGGTCAGCCCGAGGTTGTGCTCGAGCCCGATCTCGGCGGCGTTCTCCAGCTGCCCCGGCGTGGCGCCGAGCACCTCGGCGAGACCGGCCGCGGCCATCGCGCAGGCCGAACCGACCTCGCCCTGGCAGCCGACCTCGGCACCGGAGATCGAGGCGTTCTTCTTGCACAGGATGCCCACTGCCGCTGCAGCGAGCAGGTAGTCGACCACGTCGTCCTCGCATGCCTCGGGGTTGAAACGCATGTAGTAATGCAGCACCGCCGGGATGATCCCCGCCGCGCCGTTGGTGGGCGCGGTGACCATGCGCCCGCCGGCGGCGTTCTCCTCGTTGACCGCCAGGGCGTACAGATTGACCCACTCCATCGCCGACAGGGTCGAGCCGATCACGTTGGGCTTGCCGATCTCCTGCAGGCTGCGGTGCAGGCGCGCGGCGCGGCGCTGTACCTTGAGACCGCCGGGGAGCAGACCGTCGTGCTTGAGGCCGTTGGCCACGCACTCCTGCATCACGCCCCACAGCTTGAGCAGGCCGGCGCGGATCTCGGCCTCGCTGCGCCAGACCTTCTCGTTGGCCAGCATCAGTTCGGAAACGCGCAGGCCGTGCTGGCGGCACAGGCGCAGCAGTTCGTCGCCGCTGGAGAAGTCGTAGGGCAGCACCGAATGGTCCTGATCGAGCTGTCCGGCGGCGGCCTGTTCGGCATCGACCACGAAACCGCCGCCCACCGAGTAGTAGGTGTCCTGGCGCAGCTCGCGGTCCTCGCCCCAGGCGATCAGGGTCATGGCGTTGGGATGGTAGGGCAGGTTCTCGTCGAGCAGGCGCATGTCGCGCGCCCAGTCGAAGGGCACCGGCTGCTGGCCGCCGAGCAGCAGCTCGCCGGAGGTGTGCAGTTCGTCGATGCGCGGGGCGATGCTGGCGGGGTCGATGAGATCGGGCCATTCGCCCATCAGGCCCATGATCACCGCGCGGTCGCTGCCGTGGCCGACGCCGGTGGCGGACAGCGAGCCGTACAGGCGCACCTCGATGCGGGTGATGCGCTCGAGCAGGCGGCGCTCGCGCAGGGCGCCGATGAACAGGGCGGCGGCGCGCATGGGGCCGACGGTATGCGAGCTGGAAGGGCCGATACCGATCTTGAACAGGTCGAACACGCTGATGGCCATGACGGACTCCTTAACCGATGACGCGGGTTGCGCTGATTGTCGGTGGCGGCGGCGCGGAACAACTGTCCAGGTTCGACGCGAAAGTGTCCGCATTCGCCCTGCGTGGTTGTCCGCAGGACGGTTGCGGAAGTTGTACACATGGGCAGTGGGCGGGGCTGTGAATAACTTGTTGGCAGCCGCCTGCGTGCCAGGCGTGGCGCGGTCTTCCGGCGCTTGCGCAAATTTCGAGCGGTCACTGCAGGAGGGCTCGCGCGACTGAACACAGTTTCGGTGCGGCAGTCTGTGGACAACTTGTGCGGCGATGGCTGCAGGCCTGATGTGGTGGGGGCTTTACGCGATTGGCTGTTTTTTGAACAGTTGGGCGGCCAGAGGCCTCCCGGCCGTCGCCTGGCCGGGGAGGACCCAAAGGGTATCAACTCCAGCGCCGACCAGCCGGGACCCTACGCGAGGAACTGGCCGCTGCTGCGCGAGGCGCTGAGGGCCATGGGCGCAGCGACCTGATCGGTCCGGCCAAGCGCCGAGCGGCGTCTCAGTGCAGGACGGAGCGGTGCGGGGTGCCGTCGCAGTGCTGGCTGAGCCAGTCCTGCAGGCGCTGCAGCAGTGGCAGGCCGACCAGCTCGCCGCGCTCGTGGTGCTTGATCAGTTCGAGCACCTCCAGGCACAGCGCGTTGTGTTCGGCGAGATGGGCGTCGTCGACCGGGCTGCCCAGTTCGACAAAGGCTTGCTCCTCGCTGACCAGCGATTGCAGCAGGCCGCTCATCAGATGCGTCAGGCATTCGCCGACCGCGTCCCGCGAGCTGTCGAGGTGCAGGTGTGCGCTGAGGGTTTCCGCCAGCTGAGTCAGCCAGCAACGCTGGGCCTGGATGACGGCGATGCCATGCAGTCCTTGCTCGGTCCAGGGTGTGAAATTGGTCATGTGGTGTCCCCTTGGGTAAGAATCCATCTTTATCTAGGCGCCGCTGTAGTCGCGGCTTGCGGTGTTGCGCCGGCCAGACTAGCCGCCGGTTGTGACAGGACGATGGTGCTGCTGGTCTAGCGGCCCAGGCGGCGCAGTTCGTCGGACTCGACGATGCGCACGCCTTGTCCCTCTTCCAGCGCCAGGCGCCAGAGGGCGCGCGCCAGTGTGCACACGGAAATGGCGCGCCATTTTCCAAGCAATACACGTGCCAGTGGTGCGGTGACCTGTTCGAGCAGGCGGCGCTGGCAGCGCTCGCCGAGCAGCAGCGAGGGGCGGGCGATGGTCAGCTGTGGCCAGCCCTGGGCCTTGAGGGCTTCCTCCATCTCGCCCTTGACCCGGCTGTAGAGCACCCGCGAGTGCGGATCGGCGCCCAGCGAGCTGAGCACCACGAAGTGGCGCGCGCCCAGTTCGCGCGCGCGCTGGGCGCAGGCGATCACCAGGTCGTGGTCGATGGCGCGGAAGGCGGATTCGGAACCGGCCTGGCGCAGGGTGGTGCCCAGGCAGCAGAACACGGTGTCGATCGGGCCCTGCAGCTGCTGGAGGATTTCCAGCAGGTTGCCGCGCGGATTTTCCAGGTGCGGGTGAGTCGACAGTGGCCGGCGGCTGGGCGCCAGTACCCGCTGGACCGTGGGCTCGCTGAGCACGCGGTCCAGCAGGTGCTCGCCGGTCAGGCCACTGGCACCGAGGATGAGCAGGTTGCGGGGACTGTTGTTGTGCGGCATGGGCTGCTCGTTCTGCTTGTTATGCTTGCCCGCGCGTGTCGCGCGGTCATGTCTCTAGATCAGCATGGGCGCTCGGCTGCGGTCAAGTCGACCCAAGTGTAATTGGTGTTGGTGGCCCTATAATGCGGCCGAGTTCATGGAGGTGTTGCGATGCTGTTGCGAGGTATTAGCTGGCTGGTGCTGTTCCAGCTGCTGGGCACGGGGTTGAACGTGCTGCTGTTGCCGATGTTGCCGGGGCCGATCATCGGCATGCTGCTGCTGTTCGCCTTCCTGGTCTGGCGTGGCGAGGTGCCGGCGCCGGTCGGCGAGGCGGGCGGCGCCCTGCTGCGCTACCTGCCGCTGCTGCTGGTGCCCCCGGCGGTAGGGGTGATGGCCTATGCCGAGGCGATCGCCGCCGACTTCTGGGCGCTGGCCGGCACCCTGGTGCTGTCGACGCTGCTGGCCATGCTGTTTGCCGGCTGGCTGATGCAGAAGCTGATCGATCGTCAGCAGCGTCGCGAGGAGGGAGGGGCATGAGTGGCACACTGGCTGCCGCCCTGCAGGCAATCCTCGAGCATCCGCTGTTCGGCTTCGGCATCACCCTCGGCGCCTACCAGCTGGCCCTGGCGCTGTTCGAGCGCACCCGCTGGGTATTCCTGCAGCCGGTGCTGCTGTCGATGACCCTGGTGGTCGGCGTGCTGCTGCTGTGCGGCATCGACTACGCCGAGTACCGCGCCAGCGTCAGCATGCTTTCGGTATTCCTCGGTCCGGCCACGGTGGCCCTGGCCATTCCGCTGTTCCTCAACCTCAGGCGCATCCGCCAGCTGCTCTGGCCGATCCTGCTGACCCTGGCGCTGGCCGGCAGCCTGGCCACCGCGCTGGGCATCGGTTTCGCCTGGCTGTTCGGCGCCGACCAGGTGATGCAGATGACCGTACTGCCCAAGTCGGTGACCTCGCCGATCGCCATGCTGATCGCCGAGCAGCTCGGCGGCATCGCCGCGCTGGCGGCGGTGTTCGTGCTGATCGTCGGGGTGATCGGGGCGATCTTCGGCCCCGGATTGCTGACCGGCATCGGCGTGCACAGCCCGGCGGCGCGCGGCATGGCGCTGGGCATCACCGCCCATGCGGTGGGCACCGCCCAGGCGCTGCAGGAGGGCGAGGAAACCGGTGCCTTCTCGGCCCTGGCGATGAGCCTGATGGGCGGCGCCACGGCGATCCTGCTGCCGCTGGTGGTGGCCATGGTCGCCTGAGCGGTCTGGTAGCGCTGCTGTGCGTTGCCGTCGCTGGTCAGTCCGGCGAGCACGGCGCCGAACAGCAGGCTTGGCGCCAGCGCCCACCACAGCCGCCGCGGCAGCGCCGGCAGCGGTGTTCGGCGCTGCGCCAGCAGCAGGGCGAGGGCGCCGACACAGCCGGCGAGCAGGGCGCCGGCCAGCACGTCGGTCGGCCAGTGCGCGCCGAGATAGACCCGCGAGATGGCGATGGCGGCGGCCGGCAGGCAGGCCAGCAGCAGCCAGGCCAGACGGATGCGCGCCGCGGCGCCACGGCCGACCAGCACGCCGAGGGTCAGGCAGAAGGCGAAGGCTGCCGAGCTGTGCGCGCTGGGCAGGCTGAAGCTATCCAGCGGCTGCAGCAGAATGTCCGGGCGGGCACGGGCGAGCAGCAGCTTGAGGCCCTGATTGGCCAGGGCGCTGCCGCCCAGGCTCAGGGTGGCGAACAGCAGCGTGCGCCACTGGCGGGCCGCCAGCAACAGCAGGCCGAGCAGCAGGCCGGCGCCGAGTTGCACGGCAGCATCGCCCTGGCGGCTCAGTTGCATCATCCACACGTCCCGCTCCGCGGTGCGCAGGCCCTGCAGCAGTTCGAGCAGGATCTGGTCGAACAGGGCGAAGTGACGCCAGCCGAGCAACAGGGCGAGCAGCAGGAGCGTGCTCAGTGCGGCGGCCAGCGGCGCCGCCGCCCGCCGTTCGCGCAGGCTGGCCTGGGCGATCAGCGCCAACAGTGCGGCCAGGCTGCCGCCGAGCAATCCGGCCTGCCACCAGAAGCCTTCCGGCAGTGCCAGGCCCAGGGCCGCGCCGGCCATCCAGCCGGGCAGCAGGTAGACCACCGCCCAGCCGGCGGCGGCGAGCAGGCTGACGGTGATGAAGCGCGGCAGCGGCATGTCGAGCATCCCGGCCACGGTCGGCAGCATCGGCCTGAGCGGGCCGATGAAGCGGCCGAGCAGCAGGCTGGCCACCCCGTAGCGCTGGAAGTAGAACTCCGCCTGGGCCAGCCACTCCGGGTGGCGGCGCAGCAGCGGCAGGCGGCGGATGTCCTGGTGGAAACGCCGGCCGAGGGCATAGGACAGCGCATCGCCGAGCAGGCCGCCCGCGTAGCCGATCAGCAGGGTCTGCCACAGGGTGAGGACACCGCTGCCGGCCAGCGCGGCGACGGCGAACAGCACCACGGTGCCCGGTACCACGATGCCGACGATGGTCAGGCATTCGATGCAGGCGATCAGGAAAATCGCCAGGCCCAGCCATTCGGGCTGAGCGCCGAGCCAGGTGGTCAGGGTATCGAGCCATTGGCTCATGCGTTGTGCTCCTGCGGGTCGATCAGGTGGAAGTCCGTTCCGGCGACCTGGCCGCGGCGCAGCGGATTGCGTGTGCAGTGGCGCGCGTAGGTCGCATCGACGAAGCGATAGGGCAGGTGCTCGTCGCGTCCGTGCGGAATCCCCAGGCGGGTGGTCTGCACGATCTGCGCCGGCCGTTCGCCGACATCCTCGACGAACAGGCGCTGCCAGTCGAAGCGCCGGCCGTCCCAGTCGCGCACCTTGAGGCCGAGCGCGCGGCACAGCAGGGTCTGCCCGGCGCAGAGCTGTTCCGGCGGTCGCGGCCGGCCCTGGCGGTCGGGGTTGTTGGCCTGCATGCGCGCCAGCGCATCCGCGCCGCTCCGCGCATCCTGCCAGGGCAGGGCGGACTTGATCAGCACCGCATTGCCGGCGCCGTGGGCGCTGAAGTTCAGCGAGTCGCCGCCGCGGGCGTAGTACATGTAGATGTGTCCGCCATCGAGGAACAGCGCGCGGCGTTTCTCGGTGTAGCCCAGCGAGGCATGGCTGCCCCGTTCGGCCAGGTAGTAGGCCTCGGTCTCGATGATCCGCGCGCTCAGCCACAGGCCGTCGAAGCGGTGGCGGATCACCTTGCCCAGCAGTTCGCGGGCGACCAGGCAGGCGTCGCGGTCGAAGAAGGCGTCGGCCAGCGGATGGGCGCCGGGCCAGGGCAGGCCGGATGGCAGGGCGGGAGACGGCATGGGCGCTCGGTCGGCAGGGTGATGAGGCCAGCATAGCAAGCGGGCGACGCACCCGGCCGTCCGCGGCGCTGGGCTATGCGGTGGCGGCAGGGCTATAATCATCCACTTTTTCCAGCCGCCGGATCGCCGAGACCATGACCGAGTCCGTACTCGACTACATGACCCGCCTGGGTCGCGCCGCACGTGAAGCCTCGCGCGTCACTGCACGCGCCACCACCGCGCAGAAGAACAACGCCCTGCTGGCCGCCGCCCGCGCCCTCGACGCGGCCCGCGACGAGCTGATCCGCGCCAACGCGCAGGATCTCGACAACGGCCGTGCCAGCGGTCTCGACGAGGCCATGCTCGACCGCCTGGCGCTGACCCCGGCGCGCATCGACGACATGATCGAGGGCCTGCGCCAGGTAGCCGGCCTGCCCGATCCGATCGGCACCATCCGCGACATGCGCTACCTGCCCTCGGGCATCCAGGTCGGCAAGATGCGCGTGCCGCTGGGCGTGATCGGCATCATCTACGAGTCGCGTCCCAACGTGACCATCGACGCCGCCAGCCTGTGCCTGAAGTCCGGCAACGCCACCATCCTGCGCGGCGGTTCCGAGGCGATCCATTCCAATCGCGCCATCGCCGCCTGCATCCAGCAGGGCCTGGCCGAGGCCGGCCTGCCGGCGGCCTGCGTGCAGGTGGTGGAAACCACCGACCGCGCCGCGGTGGGTGCGCTGATCACCATGCCCGAGTTCGTCGACGTCATCGTGCCGCGCGGCGGCAAGAGCCTGATCGAGCGCATCAGCCGCGACGCGCGGGTGCCGGTGATCAAGCACCTCGATGGCATCTGCCACGTCTACATCGACATCGCCGCCGACGTGGACAAGGCGATCCGCGTCGCCGACAACGCCAAGACCCAGCGCTATGCGCCGTGCAACACCATGGAGACCCTGCTGGTCCACCAGGGCATTGCCGCCCGCGTGCTGCCGCCGCTGGCCGAGATCTACCGCGCCAAGGGCGTCGAACTGCGTGGTTGTGCGGCGACCCGCGCGCTGCTCGGTGCCGACGTGCTGGAGGCGACCGAGGAGGACTGGCACACCGAGTACAATGCGCCGATCCTGTCGATCCGCGTGCTCGATGGCCTCGAGCAGGCCATCGAGCACATCAACCACTACGGCTCGCACCACACCGACTCAATCATCACCGAAAGCTTCACCGATGCGCGGCGCTTCCTCACCGAGGTCGACTCCAGCTCGGTGATGGTCAACGCCTCCACCCGCTTCGCCGACGGCTTCGAGTACGGCCTGGGCGCCGAGATCGGCATCTCCACTGACAAGCTGCACGCCCGCGGCCCGGTCGGCCTGGAGGGGCTGACCAGCGAGAAGTACGTGGTGTTCGGCGACGGTCACGTGCGCGGCTGATGACCCAGCGCATCGGTCTGCTCGGCGGCACCTTCGACCCCATCCACATCGGCCACCTGCGTGCCGCACTGGAGGTGGCCGAACAGTTCGCCCTCGACGAGCTGCGCCTGATCCCCAGCGCGCGTCCGCCGCATCGCGGCACGCCGCAGGTCAGCGCCCAGGCGCGCCTGGACATGGTGCGCCTGGCGGTGGAAGGCGTGGCGCCGCTGCTGGTAGACGATCGCGAGCTGTGGCGCGACAAGCCGTCGTGGACCATCGATACCCTGGAGTCGCTGCGTGCCGAGCTGGGCAGCGAGGTCCAACTGCTGCTGCTGGTCGGCTGGGACGCCTTCTGCGGCCTGCCGACCTGGCATCGCTGGCAGGAGCTGCTCGACCACTGCCACATTCTGGTGCTGCAGCGGCCGGATGCCGACAGCGAGGCGCCGGAGATGCTGCGCGACCTGCTGGCCGCGCGCAGCGTGGCCGATCCGCAGGCGCTCAAGGGCCCGGCCGGGCAGATCGCCTTCGTCTGGCAGATGCCGTTGGCGATTTCCGCCACGCAGATCCGCGAGCGCCTGGCTGGCGCTCGCTCCGTTCGTTTTCTGGTGCCCGACGCGGTGCTGGCCTACATCCATGAGCACGGTCTGTACCGTGCCACCCCTTCGACACAAGAGTGAACCTTTGACAATGCAATCCGAACAACTGGTCCAGGTGGTGATTGCCGCCCTGGAAGACATGAAAGCCCAGGACATCACCACCATCGACGTGCGCGATAAAACCAGCATCACCGACTTCATGGTGATCGCCTCGGGCAGCTCCAGCCGTCACGTCAAGTCGCTGGCCGACACCGTGCTGGAGAAGGTCAAGGCGCAGGGCGTCAAGCCGATCGGCAGCGAAGGTCTGGACAGCGGCGAGTGGGGCCTGCTCGACCTCGGCAACGTGGTGGTGCACGTGATGCAGCCGGCCACCCGCCAGTTCTACGACCTCGAGCGCCTGTGGCAGGGCGCCGAGCAGAGCCGCGCCCAGCACGCCGACGAGTAAGCGGCGGGCATGCGCATCCGACTGATCGCCGTAGGCTCGCGCATGCCGCGTTGGGTCGAGGACGGCTGGCAGGAGTACGTCAAGCGCCTGCCGCCGGAGCTGACCCTCGAGCTGGTGGAGATTCCGCTCAGCACCCGCGGCAAGAACGCCGACATCGCCCGCCTGATCCGTCAGGAGGGCGAGGCGATGCTGGCGCGGGTGCAGCCCGGCGAGCGGGTGGTCACCCTCGAGGTCCACGGCAAGCCGTGGAGCACCGAGCAGCTGGCCGTCGAACTGGATCGCTGGCGCCTCGATGCGCGCACCGTCAACCTGATGGTCGGCGGCCCGGAAGGGCTGGCGCCGGAGGTCTGCGCGCGCAGCGAGCAGCGCTGGTCGCTGTCGCCACTGACCCTGCCGCACCCGCTGGTGCGGGTGCTGCTCGGCGAACAGATCTACCGGGCCTGGACCGTGCTGTCCGGCCATCCGTACCACAAGTAGCGTCCGCCCCCGCCCATGCCGCAGCCGATCCAGCTCAAGGACCACGAACGCGACGCCCGCCTGGTGCGCAGCCGCGCGATCGTCGGCGCGCTGTTCGTGCTGCTGCTCACCGGCGTGCTGGTGGCGCGCATGTACTACCTGCAGGTGATCCAGTACGAGCACCACTCGACCCTGGCGGAGAACAACCGCATCCACGTGCAGCCGCTGCCGCCGACCCGCGGGCTGATCTACGATCGCAACGGAGTGATCATCGCCGACAACCGGCCGAGCTTCAGCCTGACGGTGAGCCGCGAGCGCGCCGGCGACTGGCCGCAGGTGCTGGATACCGTCGTCGAGGTGCTCGAACTGGGCGAGGAGGAGCGTGCGCTGTTCGAGAAGCGCCTGCGCCAGGGGCGCCGGCCGTTCGAGCCGGTGCCGATCCTGTTCGAACTCTCCGAGGAGCAGATCGCCCGCATCGCGGTCAACCAGTTCCGCCTGCCGGGGGTCGACGTGGTCGCCCAGTTGGTGCGCCACTACCCGCAGGGCGAGCACTTCGCCCATTCGGTCGGCTATGTCGGACGGATCAACGAGCGCGAGCTGAAGGAGCTCGATCCGGTCGACTACAGCGGCACCCACCATATTGGCAAGACCGGAACAGAGAAGTTCTACGAGGACCTGCTGCACGGCCAGGTCGGCTACGAGGAAGTCGAGACCAACGCCCGCGGTCGCGTGCTGCGGGTGCTCAAGCACACCGACCCGGTGCCGGGCAAGGACATCCGCCTGCACCTCGATCTCAAGCTGCAGGAGGCCGCCGAGGCGGCGCTGGCCGGTCGACGTGGGGCGATCATCGCCCTCGAGCCGGCTACCGGCGGGGTGCTGGCGATGGTCAGTCAGCCGAGCTACAACCCCAACCTGTTCGTCACCGGCATCGGCTTCAAGGAGTACGCCGCGTTGCGCGACTCCATCGACCGGCCTCTGTACAACCGCGTGCTGCGTGGCCTGTATCCGCCCGGCTCGACGGTCAAGCCGCAGGTGGCGCTGGCCGGCCTGGATGCCGGGGTGATCAACGCGGCATCGCGGGTCTACGACCCGGGCTTCTATCAGCTGCCCGGCAATACCCACAAGTACCGCAACTGGAACCGCAGTGGTGACGGTTGGGTGAGCCTGGATCTGGCCCTGGCGCGCTCCAACGACACCTATTTCTACGACCTGGCGATGAAGCTCGGCATCGACCGCCTGCACCACTACATGAGCGCCTTCGGTATCGGTCAGCGGGTGTCCCTCGACCTGTTCGAGGAAGCCTCGGGACTGATGCCCTCGCGCGAATGGAAGCGCATCAACCGCCGCCAGGCCTGGTACCCGGGTGAGACGGTGATCACCGGCATCGGCCAGGGCTACATGCTGACCACGCCGCTGCAGCTGGCCCAGGCCACCGCGCTGGTCGCCAGCCGCGGCCAGTGGCGGCGCCCGCGTTTGCTCATGGATGCCGACGGCATGACCCCCGAGCAGCTGGTGGCCAGCGATCTGCTGGAGGCTCGCGAGCCACCGCCGGACATCGTCGCCAAGGATCCCCGCTACTGGGATCAGGTCACCCACGGCATGGTCGAGGTGGTGCATGGCGAGCGTGGTACCGCCCGCAAGATCGGTCTCGGCTCGCCGTACCTGATCGCCGGCAAGAGCGGTACGGCGCAGGTGGTGGCGATCCGCCAGGGCGAGCGCTACGACCGCAACAAGGTTCGCGAGCGGCACCGCGACCATGCGCTGTTCGTCGCCTTCGCCCCGGCCGACGACCCGAAGATCGCCGTAGCGGTGATGGTGGAGAACGGCGAGTCCGGCTCCGGCGTGGCCGGGCCGGTGGCCAAGCAGGTGCTGGATGCCTGGCTGCTCGACGAACAGGGCCGGCTGAAGGCCGAGTTCGCAGCGCCCCAGACGGCGGAGGTTGCCCGTGAGCAGTAGTTTCGACCGTACCCTGTCCGGCGAGGACGTGCTGCGCCGGCGCGCCAGCCTGCTGCAGCGCCTGCATATCGACGGGCCCCTGCTGTTGCTGCTGCTGACCCTGGGCGCGGTCGGCCTGTTCATCCTCTGGTCGGCCGGCGGCAAGCACTGGGGGCTGCTGTTCAAGCAGGCCACCTCGTTCGGCATCGGCCTGCTGGCGATGGTGGTCATCGCCCAGATCGAGCCGCGCCTGATGGCACGCTGGGCGCCGCTGGCCTACACCGGCGGGGTCGGCCTGCTGCTCGGCGTCGAGTTCTTCGGCTACACGGCGATGGGTGCCACGCGCTGGATCAACATTCCCGGGGTGATCCGTTTCCAGCCCTCGGAGTTCATGAAGCTGATCATGCCGATCACCATCGCCTGGTACCTGTCCGGGCGCAGCCTGCCGCCCAGCTTCAAGCACCTGGCCATCGCCCTGGCGCTGATCGGCGTGCCCTTCGTGCTGATCCTCAAGCAGCCCGACCTCGGCACGGCGATGCTGGTCCTCGTTTCCGGCGCCTTCGTGCTGTATATCGCCGGCCTGCGCTGGCTGTGGATCACCAGCGCGGTGGCGGCGGCGGTGCCGATCGCGGTGGCCATGTGGTACTTCGTGCTGCACGACTACCAGAAGCAGCGAGTGCTGACCTTCCTCGATCCGGAGAGCGACCCGCTGGGCACCGGCTGGAACATCATCCAGTCCAAGGCGGCGATCGGCTCCGGCGGGGTGTTCGGCAAGGGCTGGCTGTTCGGCACCCAGTCGCATCTGGACTTTTTGCCGGAAAGTCACACGGACTTTATCATTGCCGTGCTGAGCGAGGAGTTCGGTATGGTGGGCGTGTGCCTGCTGTTGGTGGTCTACCTGCTGCTGATCGCCCGCGGCCTGGTGATCACCGTGCAGGCGCAGACGCTGTTCGGCAAACTGCTGGCGGGCAGCATCACCCTGACCTTCTTCGTCTACGTATTCGTCAACATCGGCATGGTCAGCGGACTGCTGCCGGTGGTGGGGGTGCCCTTGCCTTTCATCAGCTACGGCGGAACTTCGTTGGTGACGCTGCTGTCAGGATTTGGCATTTTGATGGCGATCCACACACACCGTAAATGGATCGCCCAGGTTTGAGGCCGAGAGTGAAGAGCACAATGCACAAACTGCGAGAGTGGGTGAAACTGTCGGCCATCGGGCTGCTCGGCGCCATCGGCGCCGCGCCGGGGCTGGCGGGTGCCTACGAGAATGCGGCGCAGGTCGACGCCTTCATCGCCGAGATGACCCGCGAGCACGGCTTCGCCGAGGCCCCGCTGCGCCAGCTGTTCGCCGGCGCCGAGCGCAAGCAGCCGATCCTCGACGCGATTTCGCGGCCGGCCGAGCGGGTCAAGCCGTGGAAGGAGTACCGGCCGATCTTCATCACCGACGCGCGCGTCGCCCAGGGCGTGGAGTTCTGGAACCGCCATGCCGAGACGCTGGCGCGCGCCGAGCGCGAGTACGGCGTACCGGCGCAGGTGATCGTGGCGATCATCGGCGTGGAAACCTTCTTCGGCCGCCACACCGGCAACTGGCGCGTGCTCGACGCGCTGGCCACCCTCGGCTTCGACTATCCGCCGCGCGCCGACTTCTTCCGCAAGGAGCTGCGCGAGTACCTCCTGCTGACCCGCGAGCAGCAGGTCGACCCGCTGACCCTGAGCGGCTCCTACGCCGGCGCCATGGGCCTGCCGCAGTTCATGCCGAGCAGCTTCCGCGCCTACGCGGTGGACTTCGACAAGGACGGGCGCATCGACATCTGGAACAACCCGGTGGACGCCATCGGCAGCGTGGCCAGCTACTTCCAGCGCCACGGCTGGGTCGCCGGCGACCCGGTGGTGACCCGCGCGCGCATCGAAGGCACCCGCTTCGCCGACGGCCTGACCCAGGGCCTGGAGCCGGTCAAGTCGGTCGGCGACCTGCGCCAGCTTGGCTGGACGCCGCTGGACACGGTGGACGACAACTACGCGGTGACCGCCTTCCGCCTCGAAGGCGCCCAGGGCGACGAGTTCTGGATGGGCCTGCCCAACTTCTACGTGATCACCCGCTACAACCGCAGCGTGATGTACGCCATGGCCGTGCACCAGCTGTCCACCGCGCTGCTGACCCAGCGTCAGGAGCCCTGAGCATGCGTCCTGGCGCGATTGCCCCGCTGGCCCTGGCACTGAGCGGCCTGCTGCTGGCCAGCTGCAGCTCGACCCAGGCACCGCAACCAGCCGGTGCCGACGGGCGGATCTCCGGCCCGGCGAGCTACGCCCGGCCGCATCGCGACGGCGCGCCCTGGTGGGACGTCGACGTGTCGCGCATCCCCGATGCCGTACCGATGCCGCACAACGGCCCGGTCAAGGCCAGCCCCTACACGGTGTTCGGCAAGCCCTACTACCCGATCAACGATGCGCGCAACTACCGGGCCACCGGTACCGCCTCCTGGTACGGCACCAAGTTCCACGGCCAGGCCACCGCCAACGGCGAGACCTTCGACCTGTACGGCATGACCGCCGCGCACAAGACCCTGCCGCTGCCCAGCTACGTCAAGGTGACCAACCTCGACAACGGCAGCAGCGTGATCCTGCGGGTCAACGACCGCGGGCCGTTCTATTCCGACCGCATCATCGACCTGTCCTTCGCCGCGGCGAAGAAGCTCGGCTACGCCGAGAGCGGCACCGCGCGGGTCAAGGTCGAGGGCATCGATCCCCACCAGTGGTGGGCCCAGCAGGGCCGTCCGGTACCGATGATGCTGGCCAGCAACGCACCGCGCAGCAGCAAGCCGCTGACGCTGCCGGCGCCGGGCGCGGTGCGCACTGTCGCCCAGCCGGTCGGCGCGCCGATCGAGGCCTATACTCCTCCGCCGGCGCAGCATGCCGCCGCGGTGCTGCCGGTCGAGCTGGCGGTAAAAAAAAACGCTTCTGTCCCAGCCGCTGGGCTGTATCTCCAGGTGGGCGCCTTCGCCAACCCGGACGCTGCGGAACTCCTCAAGGCCAAGCTGAACGGCCTGGTGGGGACTGCCCCGGTGTTTATCAGCTCGGTCGTGCACAACCAGCAGGTGCTGCACCGCGTGAGGCTGGGGCCGATCGACACTCAGGATGAGGTCCTGCAGCTGCAGGACACCTTGCGGCTGGCCAGCCTCGGCCAGCCGCGACTGGTGCGGCCGGACTGAAGCCGCATTCGTGGTAATGCCCGCAGGGGCCTGACTGACCTACTTCGCTATTCGAGAGACGGATGAACATCACTACCTTCGTGCACCGCCTGTTCCTGCTAGTCCTGTTCACCGCCATGCCCAGCGCCTGGGCGGCCGAGCAGGTCGTCCCCGCGCCGCCGCAACTGGCGGCCAAGGCCTGGCTGCTGATGGATGCCGACAGCGGCAAGGTTCTGGTCGAGCAGAGCGGCGACGAGCGCCTGCCGCCGGCCAGCCTGACCAAGCTGATGACCGCCTACATCGCCACCCTGGAAATCAACCGTGGCCAGATCGGCGAGAGCGACCTGGTGACCATCAGCGAGAACGCCTGGCGTACCGGCGGCTCGAGGATGTTCGTCCAGGTCAATACCCAGGTGAGCGTCGGCGACCTGCTGCAAGGCATCATCATCCAGTCCGGCAACGACGCCAGCGTGGCGGTCGCCGAGCACATCGCCGGCAGCGAGGACGCCTTCGCCGACCTGATGAACACCACGGCGGCCCGTCTCGGCATGGCCAACAGCCACTTCATGAACGCCACCGGCCTGCCGCATCCGGAGCACCATTCCTCGCCCCGCGACATGGCCCTGCTGGCGCGCGCGATCATCAACGAGGATCCGGCGCATTACGCCCTCTACGCGCAGAAGGAGTTCCTCTGGAACAACATCAAGCAACCCAACCGCAACCTGCTGCTGTGGCGCGACAAGACCGTCGACGGCCTGAAGACCGGCCACACCGAGGAAGCCGGCTACTGCCTGGTGGCCTCCGCCGTGCGTGACGGCCAGCGCCTGATCGCCGTGGTGTTCGGCACCAACAGCGAGCAGGCCCGCGCCGCCGAGACCCAGAAACTGCTGACCTACGGCTTCCGCTTCTTCGAGACCCGCCAGTTCTACGCCAAGGGCGCCGAACTGGCCCAGGCGCCGGTGTGGAAGGGCGCCGAGCGGCAGCTCAAGGCCGGCCTGGCCGAGAACCTGACCCTGACCCTGCCGCGTGGCCAGTTGCAGCAGCTGCAAGCCAGCATGACCCTGCAGCCGATGATCGAGGCGCCGGTGGCTGCCGGCCAGGAAGTCGGCAAGGTCGAGGTGCGCCTCGGCGAGCAGGTGCTGCACAGCGCGCCGCTGGTGGCCCTCGAGGCCGTCGAGGAGGGTGGTATCTTCCGCCGCGTGTGGGATAGTATCCGACTGTTTTTCTATGGTTTGTTCAACTGACCGATTGACCTGCGCGTGACGCTCCGACCGGGGGCGTCCGCATGGCGGGCCACAAGCCCGAAGTGACCATGACCGATACCAACACCGATAGCGAAATCCAGGCGCCGAAAATCGAATTTCCTTGCGAGGGCTACCCGATCAAGGTGATCGGCGACGCCGGCGAGGGGTTTGCCGATCTGGTGCTCGACATCGTCCGCCGCCACGCGCCGGATCTGGATGTCACCACCCTGAGCATGCGCGACAGCAGCAATGGCCGCTTCGTCTCGGTGCAGGTGGCCATCCGCGCCACCGGCGTCGAGCAGTTGCAGGCGCTGCATGTCGAGCTGCGCGCCACCGGCCGCGTGCACGTGGTGCTCTGATGCCCGCCGTCCTCGGCGTGCGCGAGCTGGGCCTGGTGGACTACCCGCAGGCCTGGCAGGCCATGCAGCGCTTCACCAACCAGCGCGACGCCGATACCAGCGACGAGATCTGGCTGCTCGAGCACCCGCCGGTGTTCACCCAGGGCCAGGCCGGCAAGGCCGAGCACCTGCTGATGCCCGGCGACATTCCGGTGATCCAGGCGGATCGCGGCGGTCAGGTGACCTATCACGGCCCCGGCCAGCTGGTCGCCTACCTGCTGCTCGACGTGCGCCGCTCCGGCGTGGGCGTGCGCGAACTGGTCAGCCGCATGGAACGCAGCCTGGTCGCGCTGCTGGACAGCTACGGCGTCGACGCCTATGCCAAGCCGGATGCCCCCGGCGTCTACGTCGGCGCGGCGAAGATCGCCTCGCTCGGCCTGCGCATCCGCAACGGCCGCTCCTTCCATGGCCTGGCGCTGAACGTCGACATGGACCTGGAACCGTTCCGGCGCATCAACCCCTGCGGCTATGCCGGGATGGCGATGACCCAGCTCAAGGACGTGGCCCGGGAACCGATCGAATTTGCCGAAGTGCGTGCGCGTCTGCGTGCGCAGCTGGTGACCCAGCTCGGCTACGCTGAACCGAAGACCCAGACGGGCGGAATCGAAAGCATATGAGTTCTATGGACACGGCGGGCAAGGGCCCGAGCAAGGTGGAAGCCGGGGTCAAGCTGCGCGGTGCCGAGAAGGTCGCGCGCATTCCGGTGAAGATCATTCCCACCGAGGAACTGCCGCGCAAGCCGGACTGGATCCGCGTGCGCATCCCGGTCACCCCGGAGGTCGAGCGGATCAAGCAGCTGCTGCGCAAGCACAAGCTGCACAGCGTGTGCGAGGAAGCCTCCTGCCCGAACCTCGGCGAGTGCTTCTCCGGCGGCACCGCCACCTTCATGATCATGGGTGACATCTGCACCCGCCGCTGCCCGTTCTGCGACGTCGGCCACGGCCGGCCGAATGCGCTGGACCCCGACGAGCCGAAGAACCTGGCGGTGGCCATCGCCGACCTGCGCCTGAAGTACGTGGTGATCACCTCGGTGGACCGCGACGACCTGCGCGACGGCGGCGCCCAGCACTTCGCCGACTGCCTGCGCGAGATCCGCCAGCTGTCGCCGGGCGTGCAGCTGGAAACCCTGGTGCCGGACTACCGCGGGCGCATGGAAATCGCCCTCGACATCACCGCCAGCGAGCCGCCGGATGTGTTCAACCACAACCTGGAAACCGTGCCGCGCCTGTACAAGTCGTCGCGTCCGGGTTCGGACTTCGAGTGGTCGCTGGACCTGCTGGAAGAGTTCAAGAAGCGCGTGCCGGGCGTGCCGACCAAGTCGGGCCTGATGCTCGGCCTCGGCGAGACCGACGAGGAAGTCATCGAGACCATGCAGCGCATGCGCGAGCACGAGATCGACATGCTGACCCTCGGCCAGTACCTGCAGCCCTCGCGCAACCACCTGCCGGTGCAGCGCTTCGTGCACCCGGACACCTTCGCCTGGTTCGCCGAGCAGGGCGAGAAGATGGGCTTCAAGAACGTCGCCTCCGGTCCGCTGGTGCGCTCGTCCTACCATGCCGACCAGCAGGCCCACGGCCACACCAAGGGCTGATGAGCGAGCCTGCGCCCGTCTTGTAGGGTGGGTTAGCCGCGCAGCGGCGTAACCCACCATCGATGCCGTCAGGCATCGCCATGGCCTGCCTGGCGGCCGGTTGCTGGGTGGCCAAACCCATACGGCGAGGCAGAGAGCTCCAACAAGAAGGGCGACCCGCGGGTCGCCCTTCTTGTTTCTACACGGCTCAGCCGAGGGCGGCAAACAACCGACGCTTGCGCCGGGCGGCGACCAGGCTCCAGCCGAGCAGCAGGACGCAGACCCCGGCCAGTGGCCAGGTGCGCCACTGCAGGTAGGGCGTCAAACCGTGCATCGGCACCACCTCGCCGCGCAGCACGGCGCGCTCGAACTGCGGCACCTCGGCGGCGATGCGCCCGAACGGGTCGATCAGCGCGGTGACGCCGTTGTTGGTGGCGCGGATCATCCAGCGGCCGCTTTCCAGGGCGCGCATCTGCGCCATCTGCAGGTGCTGCAGCGGGCCGATCGAGGTGCCGAACCAGGCGTCGTTGCTCACCGTCAGCAGCAGCTCGCTCTGCGCGGCGAGGCCGGCGGCGAACTCCGGATAGACCACCTCGTAGCAGATGTAGGGCGCGATGCGGTAGCCGCGTGCCTGCAGCAGCGGCTGGTCGGCCGGGCCGCGGGCGAAGTCGGACATCGGCAGGTCGAAGAAGGCGATCAGCCCGCGCAGCAGGTCCTGCAGCGGCACGTACTCGCCGAACGGCACCAGCTTCTGCTTGAGGTAGGTGCCAGCGCCCTGGCCGACCACCTGCAGGGCGTTGTAGTAGCGCGGTTGCCCGGCGGCGTCGGCCTGGCGCACCGGCACGCCGGTGATCAGCGCCGCGTTGCGCTCGCTGGCGAAGCGGCCGATCACCGCCAGGTAGCCCTCGGCGTACTCCTTGAGCACCGGCACCGCGGTTTCCGGCCATACGTACAGATCGGCCGGCGCCTCGGCGAAGGTCAGGTCGCGGTACAGGGCGAGCTGGGCGTTGAGCTGCTCGGGATCCCACTTGAGGTTCTGTTCGACATTGCCCTGGAAGGCGGCAACCTTCAGCGGCGCGCCCGCCGGAGAGGTCCAGGGATGGTCCTTGAACCACAGGCCGCTGCCCCACAGGCCAGCCAGCAGCAGCGCGGCGGCCAGGACGCAGCGCCCGCGCGGCAGCAGCGCCGGCAGGTTGGCCAGCAGGGCGGCGCTCAGCGCCATGGCGAACGACAGCAGCCACACCCCGCCGAGCGGAGCCAGCCCGGCCAGCGGACCGTGCAGCTGGCTGTAGCCGATGTACAGCCACGGGAAGCCGGTGAAGATCCAGCCGCGCAGGGCTTCCTGGGCCAGCCACAGGGCGGCGAAGGCCAGCGCATTGCCCAGCGGGGCGCGTTCGCGGCGCAGCCATTTCACCCAGACCCAGGCGAACAGGGCGAAGAACAGTGCCAGCCCGGCGGCGAACAGCAGGGTCAGCAGCGTCGCCAGCGGGGCGGAGGCGGCGCCGTAGTCATGGATGCTGACGTAGACCCAGCTGGTGCCGGCGGCGAACAGGCCGAAGCCGTACAGCCAGCCGCGCCAGGCGGCGGCCTTGCCGTCCAGCTGGCCGAGGCCGAGGTGGAGCAGCGCCAGCGACAGCAGGCCCAGCGGCCACAGGTCGAAGGGCGCCAGGGCCAGCGGGGTGAGGGCGCCGGCCGCGAGGGCCAGCAGGTGGCCCGGCCAGCCGGGGCGGGAGATCCAGCGCATGGGGAATCCTTGCAGAATGCGGGGCAGGGCAGCTTAAAGGAGCGGGGCGCGGGCGGGTAGCCGTGGCTGGACGCTGAGCGCCCCCACGCGGGAGCGTGGGGGCGCTCAGCAGCTTACGCTGGGCGCGGTGCCTCAGCGCGCCCGCGGGGTCAGGCGCAGCAGGTGGATGCGCCGGCTGTCGGCATTCAGCACCCGGCAGCGGAAGTCGCCCAGTTCGATCACCTCGTTGCGCTTGGGCAGGTGGCCGAAGGCGCTCATCACCACGCCGCCGATGGTGTCGAATTCCTCCTCGGAGAACTCGGCCTCGAAGAACTCGTTGAATTCATCCACCGGGGTCAGCGCCTTGACGATGAAGTCGCCGCTGGGCAGCGCCTTGATGAAGCTGTCTTCCTCGACGTCATGCTCGTCCTCGATGTCGCCGACGATCTGCTCGAGCACGTCCTCGATGGTCACCAGGCCGGCGACGCCGCCGTACTCGTCGATGACGATGGCCATGTGGTTGTGGGTGCTGCGGAACTCGCGCAGCAGCACGTTGAGGCGCTTGGATTCGGGCACGTAGGTGGCCGGACGGAGCATCTTCTGCAGGTCGAAGGACAGCTCGTTGCCGTGCAGCAGCAGCGGCAGCAGGTCCTTGGCGAGCAGGATGCCGAGCACCTCGTCGAGGTTCTCGCCGATCACCGGGTAGCGCGAGTGGGCGGCCTCGATGACCGCGGGGAGGAACTCCTGCGGGCTCTGGCTGGCCTTGATGGTGATGATCTGCGAGCGCGGGATCATGATGTCGCGCACCTGCAGGTCGGAGACCTGGATGGCGCCTTCGACGATCGCCAGCGCCTCGGTGTCGAGCAGCTTGTTGTCATGGGCGTCACGCAGGACCTCGAGGAGCTCCTGGCGACTTTTCGGTTCATGGGCAAAAGCCTGGGTGATTCTTTCCAGCCAGGACTTCTGCCCCTGGCTCGATCGGTCGTCGCTCATGTGTCCTTACTCTTCGTCACACGCATAGGGGTCGGGATAGCCAAGTTCGGCCAGCAATTGTCGTTCCAGCGCTTCCATTTCCTCGGCTTCGTCGTCGTCGATGTGGTCGTAGCCGAGCAGGTGCAGGCAGCCGTGGAGGGTCAGGTGTGCCCAGTGGGCATCCAGACTCTTGCCCTGTTCGCCCGCCTCGCGGGCGACCACCTGGGCGCAGATCACCAGGTCGCCGAGCAGCGGGATGTCGAGCAGCGGAACGCCGCCCGGACCCTCGGGAATCTCGGCCGGGAACGACAGCACGTTGGTAGCGTAGTCCTTGCCGCGCCAGGTGAGGTTGAGCTCGCGGCCTTCGGCTTCGTCGACGATGCGGATGGTCAGCTCCGACGGCGCGCTGCGCTGGCGCAGGGCCAGCTCGCACCACTGGCGCAGCTGCGCCTCGCTGGGCAGGTTGGCGGCCTCGGTGGCCAGCTGCAGATCCAGTTCAACCTGCATCGCGGTCGTTCCTCTCGCGTTCGCCGGCGCTGGCGTCCAGGCCCTGCAGGCGCTGCTCGTGGCGGTCGTAGGCCTCGACGATGCGTTGCACCAGCGGGTGGCGCACCACGTCTTTGGCCTTGAAGTGGGTGAAGCTGATCCCCGGCACGTCGCGCAGCACCTCGACCACGTGGGCGAGGCCCGACTTGGTGCCGCGCGGCAGGTCGACCTGGGTGACGTCGCCGGTGATCACCGCGGTGGAACCGAAGCCGATGCGGGTGAGGAACATCTTCATCTGTTCCAGGGTGGTGTTCTGGCTCTCGTCGAGGATGATGAAGCTGTTGTTCAGGGTACGTCCGCGCATGTAGGCCAGCGGGGCGATCTCGATCACCTGCTTCTCGATCAGCTTGGCCACCTGCTCGAAGCCGAGCATCTCGTAGAGGGCGTCGTACAGCGGGCGCAGGTAGGGGTCGATCTTCTGCGCCAGGTCGCCGGGCAGGAAGCCGAGCTTCTCACCGGCTTCCACCGCCGGGCGCACCAGCAGGATGCGGCGCACCTGCTCGCGTTCCAGGGCGTCCACCGCGCAGGCCACCGCCAGGTAGGTCTTGCCGGTGCCGGCCGGGCCGATGCCGAAGTTGATGTCGTTGTCGAGGATTGCCTTGACGTAGCGCTGCTGGTTGGTGCCGCGCGGGGTGATGTGCACCTTGCGGGTCTTCAGCGTGACGCTCGACACCTGTCCGGGCATGGCGATGTCTTCGAGGCCGGATTCCTGCAGGAACAGGTGGACGATCTCCGGGCTCAGCTCGGTGCCGTTGTGGGTTTCGCGGTACAGGCGGCGCAGCAGGCGCTCGGCGGTCTGGGTGCGCTGGACATCGCCGACCAGTTCGAACTGGTTGCCGCGATTGCGGATCTCGATGGCCAGGCGTTGTTCGATCAGGCGCAGATGCTCGTCGAACTGTCCGCAGAGGTTGGCGAAGCGGCGTGCTTCGAAGGGTTCCAGGATGAAGCGATGGTGTTCCAGGGGAGCGTTCAAGGTCTTCTGTTGGCCGCCATTCGGCTGAGTGATGGATGAAGAATAACCGCAGGTGCCCGGGGGGGAAAGCGCTGCCATGGTCGGGAGGTCGTGCGGTGCCGGCCATGGGGGCCGGCACCGCGGGCTGGCGCGGTATCAGGCGCCGCTTTCGCCGAGCAGGCTGCCGCGCAGCGAGTGCGGCAGCGCCTCGTCAATGTGCACGTCGACGAACTGGCCGATCAGGCGCGGGTTGCTGGAGCGGAAGTTGACCACCCGGTTGTTCTCGGTGCGGCCCTGTAGCAGGCCGGGGTCCTTCTTCGAGTAGTCGCTGACCAGGATGCGCTGGGTCGAGCCGACCATGCGCCGGCTGATCTCGAAGCCCTGCTGGCTGAGGCGCGCCTGGAGGATCGCCAGGCGCTGCTTCTTCACCTCCTCCGGGGTGTCGTCGGCGAGATCCGCGGCCGGGGTGCCGGGGCGGGCGCTGTAGACGAACGAGTAGGAGAAGTCGAAGCCGACCTCCTCGATCAGCTTCATGGTCTGCTCGAAGTCCCGCTCGGTCTCGCCGGGGAAGCCGACGATGAAGTCCGAGCTGATGCTGATGTCCGGCACCGCGGCCTTGAGCTTGCGGATCCGCGACTTGTACTCGAGGGCGGTGTGGTTGCGCTTCATCGCCGCGAGGATGCGGTCGGAGCCCGACTGCACCGGCAGGTGGACGAACTTCACCAACTGGGGAATCTCGGCGTGGGCCTGGATGATGGCGTCGGAGAACTCCAGCGGATGGCTGGTGGTATAGCGGATGCGCTCGATGCCGTCGATCGCCGCCACCGCATGGAGCAGCTCGGCGAAGTCGGCGCTGCGCCCGTCGCCGGCATCGCCGCGGTAGCCGTTGACGTTCTGGCCGAGCAGGTTCACCTCGCGCACGCCGTTCTCGGCGAGGTGCACGACCTCGCTGAGCACGTCGGCCAGCGGCCGGCTGACTTCCTCGCCGCGGGTGTAGGGCACCACGCAGAAGGTGCAGTACTTGCTGCAGCCTTCCATCACCGAGACGAAGGCGCTGGGGCCGTCGACGCGCGGCTCGGGCAGGCGGTCGAACTTCTCGATCTCGGGGAAGGAGATGTCCACCTGGGGCTTCTTGGTGCTGCGCGCGGCGTCGATCATCTCCGGCAGGCGGTGCAGGGTCTGCGGGCCGAACACCACGTCGACGTAGGGCGCACGCTCGCGGATCGCCGAGCCTTCCTGGCTGGCCACGCAGCCGCCGACACCGATCACCAGCGCCGGGTTCTGCTGTTTCAGCTCGCGCCAGCGGCCGAGCTGGGAGAACACCCGCTCCTGGGCCTTTTCGCGGATCGAGCAGGTGTTGAGCAGGATGACGTCGGCCTCTTCCGGGCGCTCGGTCAGCTCCAGGGCTTGATGTTCGCCCAGCAGGTCGGCCATGCGCGAGCTGTCGTACTCGTTCATCTGGCAGCCGTGGGTTTCGATGAAAAGCTTCTTGGCCATGGGTGCTCGTCGGGAGGATCAATGGACCGCGCATTATAGGGAGCGCCGCCGGGCCTTCCTAGGCTTGGCGGCCAGAAGGACGTGCTAACATGCGCGCCTTTCCCGCAGTCCCCGTCGGTTCGTCAAACCATGAGCAAGCCCGCCCCCATCTTCAAGGTGATTTTCCTCAACCAGGGTCAGGTGTACGAGATGTACGCCAAGGCCATCTACCAGAGCGACCTGTGGGGCTTCCTGGAGATCGAGGAATTCGTCTTCGGCGAGCGCACCCAGGTGGTGGTCGATCCCAGCGAGGAGAAGCTCAAGGCGCAGTTCGACGGCGTGCTGCGCAGCTTCGTGCCGATGCACGCGATCATCCGCATCGACGAGGTCGAGCGCCTGGGCACGGCGAAGATCAGCGAGGCCAAGGGCGGCAGCAATGTCATGCCGTTCCCCATGCCGCCGATGCCGGAGCGCTGATAGGCATAGCGGATGATTCGCAGCTCTGGTGGGAGGCCCGACCTCGGGGCGATGCTCTAGCGGTTGGGCCGGCCTGATGGCTCGCAGTGCCGCGAGGGCGCGCCTCCTGCAAGTCGGATCCAGCGCGCGCGGCTGCCCTCAGGGCAGCGGTGCGAACGGCGAGCGCATGTCGCTGGCCTGCAGCTCCTGCAGGTAGTTGCGGAAGATCTCGCCGAGCACGCGGTTGGCCTGCTCCAGCTGCTCGCGGTTCATCTCTTCGGCGACCAGGTCGGCGCTGTCCATCGCCTCTTCGGCGCCGTTGACCGCCGCCATCTTCAGCACCACGTAAGCCTGCACCTTGTTGGCCGGCACGCCTTCGCCGCGCCAGAACAGCGTGCCGAGGCGCAGCTGCGCTTCGGCATGGCCTTGCAGCGAGGCCTGCTCGTACCAGTGCAGCGCTTGCGGCAGGTCCTGCGGGTGACGGCTGGCATCGTAGAAGTATTCGCCCAGCTCGTACTGCGCCTGGCTGTCGCCACTCTCCGCCAGGCTGCGGCAGTGGGCCAGCGCCTGCCCGAGATCCTCGGGGCGGGTATCGAGCACGCAGCGGCTGGTCGCCGGAATCAGCAGGGAGTTGCTCTCGGCATGGCCAAGCAGCGGGGCGGTCGACAACAGGCAACCCATCAGCAGGGTGCAGCCAGCACGGTTCATGGCGATCCGGACATCTCCTGGTTCGGCGGGCGGAGGCTCGGCCAGCGTGGCGTGCTGGCGTTCCCATTATGGAATAAGCGGCCGGGTCATGACAGGGGCAATAGCGGCTTTTCCTGCCGGCCATTGGCCAGTATCTGCCGGCCGGCGCAGTTTGCGGCACGGACGCCCCGCAAGGCGGGGCGTCCGTGCCGCAGGTTCAACCCTTGCTCAGTTCGGCAAAGGCCCGCTCGGCGGCGTCCAGGGTGATCTTCAGCTCGGCGTCGCCGTGGGCGATGGAGGTGAAGCCGGCCTCGAAGGCACTCGGCGCCAGGTACACGCCGCCGTCCAGCATCAGGTGGAAGAAGCGCTTGAAGCGCTCGGCGTCGCTGGCCATCACGTCATTGAAGGTGACGATGTCGTCGGCGCCGCTGAAGTACAGGCCGAACATGCCGCCGGCCTGGGTGGTGACGAACGGGATGCCGGCGGCGGCGGCGCGCTGCTGCAGGCCGTCGAGCATGCGTGCAGTGTAGTCGCTCAGTTCGACGTGGAAGCCCGGGCGGCTGATCAGCTTGAGGGTGGTCAGGCCGGCGGCCATCGCCAGCGGGTTGCCGGACAGGGTGCCGGCCTGGTAGACCGGGCCGAGCGGGGCGATGCATTCCATGATCGCGCGCTTGCCGCCGAAGCAGCCGACCGGCATGCCGCCGCCGACGATCTTGCCGAAGGTCGACAGGTCCGGGGTGATGCCGTAGTGGGCCTGGGCGCCGCCGAGGGCGACGCGGAAGCCGGTCATCACCTCGTCGAAGATCAGCACCACGCCGTGCGCATCGCACAGCGTGCGCAGGCCCTCGAGGAAGCCCGGCGCCGGCGGCACGCAGTTCATGTTGCCGGCCACCGGCTCGACGATGATGCACGCCACGCTCTGGCCGACTTCGGCCAAGGTCTGTTCCACCGCGTTGATGTCGTTGAACGGCAGGGTCAGGGTGTGCTTGGCGAAGTCCGCCGGCACCCCTGCGGAGCTGGGCACGCCCTGGGTCAGCGCTCCGGAGCCGGCCTTGACCAGCAGGCTGTCGGAGTGGCCGTGGTAGCAGCCCTCGAACTTGATGATGCTGTCGCGCCCGGTGTAGCCGCGGGCCAGGCGGATGGCGCTCATGGTCGCCTCGGTGCCGGAGCTGACCATGCGCACCATCTCCATCGACGGCACCAGGCTGCACACCAGCTCGGCCATCTCGGTTTCCATGGCGGTCGGTGCGCCATAGGACAGGCCGTGCTGCAGCTGCTCGCGCACCGCGTCGAGCACCGCCGGATGGCTGTGGCCGAGGATCATCGGCCCCCAGGAACCGACGTAGTCGACGTAGCGCTTATCGTCCTCGTCGGTGACGTAGGCGCCTTCGGCATGCTTGAAGAACAGCGGAGTGCCGCCGACGCTGCGGAAGGCGCGCACCGGCGAGTTGACGCCGCCGGGGATGTGCTTCTGGGCGTTGTGGAACAGGATCTCGGAGCGGGACATGGAAAAGTCTCTCGAAAGGTCAGATGTCGGCGAACAGTTGGCTGAAGGCGCGCGCGCGGCGCTCGACTTCGGCGGCATTCTCGGCGGCGAACAGGGCATGGATCACCGCGACCATGCTGGCGCCGCGGTTGATCAGTGCTGGCGCGTTGTCCAGGGTCACGCCGCCGATGGCGACGATCGGCAGGCGGAAGCGGGCGCGGGCCTGCTCGAGCAGTTCGGGGGTGGCGGCCGGCGCGCCGGGCTTGGTCTGCGAGTCGAAGAAGCGGCCGAAGGCGATGTAGCTGGCGCCTTCCTGGCGGGCCTGCTCGGCCAGCTCCAGGCGCGCGTGGCAGGTGGCGCCGATGATCGCGTCGCGGCCGAGCAGGGCGCGCGCGACGGCCAGCGAGCCGTCCTCCTGGCCCAGGTGCAGGCCGACGCCCAGGCGCGCGGCCAGCTCGGCGTCGTCGTTGATGATCAGCTGCGCGCCGTGGCGCAGGCACAGCTCGCGCAGCGCCTCGGCCTGGCGCAGGCGACGTGCGGCGTCCTCGGACTTGTCGCGGTATTGCAGCAGCTTCGCCCCGCCCTTGAGCGCGGCTTCGACGTAGGGCAGCAGGCGGCCATCGGCCAGCAGCTGGCTGTCGGTGATGGCGTAGAGTCCGCGCAGGGTTTTCATCGGCGCTGTTCCAGGCAAGGAGTCACGGCAGTAAGGGTCAGGAGCAGAAATCCAGCGGCAGGCGGCGCGGCACGTACTGGCCGTGACCGGGCTGCTCGGCATCGCGCAGGGTGCGCCAGGTGTAGGCAAGCGCGGTGCGCACCGCGCTGACCAGCTCCTCGCCCAGCGCCAGGCGCCCGGCCAGGGTGCTGGCCAGGGTGCAGCCGGAACCGTGGTAGCTGCCGGGCAGGCGCATGCAGGTGAAGGTGTGCTGGCTGCCGTCGCGCGAGTACAGGCGGTTGTGCACCTCGTGCTCGTCGCCATGGCCGCCGGTGATCAGCAGGTGCTCGCAGTGCGCCAGCAGTCTGGCGGCGCACTGGTCGGCGCTGCCCTCGGGCAGTTCGGCGAGGATGCGCGCTTCCGGCAGGTTCGGCGTGGCGATGCGGCACAGCGGCAGCAGGCGTTCGCGCATGGCGTAGCCGACCTCGTCCTTGCCGAGGGCGCCGCCACCGCCGGCGCGCAGCACCGGATCGCAGACCAGCGGCACGCCGGGCAGCGACTGCATGATCTCGACCACGGTGTCGACCATTTCCAGCGAGCCGAGCATGCCCAGCTTGACCGCGGCGACAGGCAGGTCGCTGATCACCGCATGGGCCTGGGCGAGCACCCAGGCGCGGTCGAGGACGCGAAAGTCGCTGACATTGACGGTGTCCTGAACGGTCAGTGCGGTGACCGCAGGCGCAGCGTGGCAGCCCTGGGCGAGCAGGGCTTCGATGTCCGCCTGCAGGCCGGCGCCGCCACTGGGGTCGTGGCCGGAAAGACAGAGGACAACGGGGCGCGAAGGGTATCTGTTCATGGCTGTCGAGCTTACATCAAAGTCGCGCGGCTGGCTGCCCGAACCGGCCGGCCAGAGGGGGCTGGCGGGCGAAAACGGATGGTTCTGCTTCACTGCAACAGATGCAGCATGGCGGAGGTGGACGATGAGTCTGGAGCAATACGCGGAAACCCACACAGTCACCAACCAGCCGACCCCGCTGGACGGCAGCAACCTGTACCGCGGCGACCGACCGCTGCAGGAGTGGCTGCAGCGCTTCGGTGCCGGCTGGGGCGAGGCGCGCCTGGCGGAGTACGGCGAGCTGGCCGGCGGCCCGCTGCTGGCCGCCGGCTTCGCCGCCAATCGCCAGCCGCCCGAGCTGCACAGCCACGACCGCTTCGGCTACCGCATCGATCAGGTGGAGTTCCATCCGGCCTGGCACCGCCTGCTGCAGGCGGGGATCAGCCACGGCCTGCACGCGCTGCCCTGGCGCGAGCCGCGCCCCGGCGCCCAGGCGCTGCGCGCCGGGCTGTTCTACCTGCACAACCAGGCCGAGGCCGGCAGCGCCTGCCCGCTGACCATGACCTGCGCCGGCGTCGCCGTGCTGCGCCGCCAGCCCGAGCTGGCCGAGGCCTGGCTGCCGGGGATCCTCAGCCTCGACTACGACCCGCGTCCGCTGCCGGCCGGGGAAAAGCGCGGCCTGACCCTGGGCATGGCGCTGACCGAGAAGCAAGGCGGCACCGACCTGCGCGCCAACAGCACCCGCGCCTTCGCCCTCGGCGCGCCCGGTCCCGGGCAGGCCTACGAGCTGCTCGGCCACAAGTGGTTCTGCTCGGCGCCGATGTCCGACGCCTTCCTCACCCTGGCGTACAGCGAGCAGGGCCTGAGCTGCTTCCTGCTGCCGCGCCTGCGCCCGGACGGCAGCCACAACCGCATCTATATCCAGCGTCTCAAGGACAAGCAGGGCAACCGCAGCAACGCCTCGGCGGAGCTCGAGTACCGCGGCGCCCTGGCCTGGATGGTCGGCGAGGAGGGCCGTGGCATCGCCACCATCCTCGAGATGGTCGCGCTGACCCGCTTCGACTGCATGACCGGCTCGGCGGCGCTGATGCGCCAGGCGCTGAGCCAGGCCCTGCACCACTGCGCGCAGCGCCAGGTCGGCGGTCGCGTGCTCGAGGCGCAGCCGCTGATGCAGAACGTGCTGGCCGACCTGGCCCTGGACAGCGAGGCCGCGCTGGCCCTCAGCCTGCGCCTCGGCCACGCCCTGGAGCGCCCGGAGGACGAGCAGGAGCGCCACTTCGCCCGCCTGCTCACCGCGGTCGGCAAGTACTGGGTGTGCAAGCGTGCGCCGGCGTTCATCGGCGAGGCGCAGGAGTGCCTAGGCGGCGCCGGCTACGTCGAGGAAAGCATCCTGCCGCGGCTGTACCGCGAGGCGCCGGTCAACTCGATCTGGGAGGGCTCGGGCAACGTGCAGTGCCTCGACGTGCTGCGCACCCTGGAGAAGGTGCCGGCGGTGGCCGAGGCGCTGTTCGCCGAGCTGGGCGACGGCCACGGCGATGCGCGGCTGAAGGCGCAGGTGCTGCGCCTCAAGCTGGCCCTGCAGGATCGCGAGGGGCTGGAGTACCGCGCGCGCCAGCTGTGCGGCGAGATCGCCGTGGCACTGCAGGCCAGCCTGTTGCTGCAGGGCGCGCCGCAGGTGGTCAGCGACGCCTTCATCGCCGCGCGGGTGGATGCCTCGGCGCCGGTCTACGGCTGTCTGCCGCGGGGCGTGGAAGTGGCGGCGCTGCTGGCACGCAGTCGCCTGCAGGCGTTCGACTGAGCAGCGTGTGGCGGCTAGAATGCCGCCCCCCGTCCGTTGCGCAGCGCCGCGGCGCACCCTTGTTGCAGGAGCAGTGCCGATGTCGCGTCCCCCCCGTAGCCCGTCCGCCGTTCGCGCCCCGCGGGGTGCCGCTGGTGGTCGTTCTGGCGTGGCGAAGGCGCCGGCAGCGCGGCGCGTGGCCAAGGCGCCACCCGCCGAGCCGCGGCTGCTGCTGCTCAACAAGCCGTTCGACGTGCTCACCCAGTTCGCCGATGCCGATGGCCGCGCCACCCTCAAGGATTACGTCAAGGTGGCGGGCGTCTATCCGGCCGGACGTCTGGATCGCGACAGCGAAGGTCTGCTGCTGCTGACCAACGACGGCCGCCTGCAGGCGCGCATTGCCGATCCGCAGTTCAAGCTGGCGAAGACCTACTGGGTGCAGGTGGAGGGCGAGGTGAGCGACGCGCAGCTGCAGCGGCTGCGCGCCGGGGTGCTACTCAATGACGGGCCGACCCTGCCGGCCGAGGCGCGGCAGATCGACGAGCCCGCGTTGTGGGAGCGCCAGCCGCCGGTGCGCTTTCGCAAGAGCGTGCCGACCAGCTGGCTGGAACTGACCATCCGCGAGGGGCGCAACCGCCAGGTGCGGCGGATGACCGCGGCGGTGGGGCTGCCGACCCTGCGTCTGGTGCGGGTGCGCATCGGTCCCTGGAGCCTGGACGGGCTGGCGCCGGGAGAGTGGCGGGAGGTGCCGGCGCAGCTGTGAGCGGCTGCGCGGGAGAGCGACCGGCGAGCTGAAAGCATTCGCCGGCGGGCGGATCAGTAGAACGACTTGATCACGTTGATGCCCTTGTTGAGCACTTCGCGCCAGGCGCTCAGGTCTTCGCTGGTGGCTGCCGAGTCGTGCTCCCGGACCGCCAGCATCAGCGAGTCCAGCCACAGGTCGTAGAGTTCCGGGCGGATGTCGAAGCCTTCGCGCGAGTGGCTCTGGCCGAGGGCGCGCAGCTTGGTGTCGGACATGCCGCGAGCGTAGAGCACCAGGTTGAGGATGCCGGCACGCAGCAGGTGCTTCTGGGAGCTCATGTCGGTCTTGGTGAACTTGTCACGGATCGCCGGCGAGCTGGCGAGGAAGTGCTGGTAGAAAGTGTCGAAAAAGCTCGGGCTGGCGCAGCAGCGGCCATAGCTTTGCATCACTCGGTTGGCAGGGGTCATGATTTTCCTTGGGGGCAAATAAGCTCCGCAACCCCGCATCATCCTGGCTGGGGGCTGTGGTATGGCTTGCGAATGCTTGGGGTTACACGCCTTCGAGGCTGCCAATCACCACGGTCTTGATGACGAAGCCTAGTACGCCCAAACCGAGGGCCAAGAAGAGAATCATTGTGCCGAATTTGCCGGCATTGGATTTTTTCGCCAGGTCCCAGACGATGAAAGCCATGAAGCCGACCAGGACGGCAATCAGTCCGGTCATCATCCAGTGCTCGAATACTTCAGGGTCCATCGATCCCTCCTGCAGGATAAGGGGTAACGATCAGGGGGCGGGCGATGTTGTTATGTGTTCGGCCACGCAGGCATGCATAAAAACGCGGGCGAATTATAGACCCTGATCAGTTTCAGGCAAATGCAAAAAACCGAGAGCGTCACATTTTTGTCACTCCGGTTCTCAGCGCAGATGCTCCAGCGGCAGTTCGGTGCCGGCCAGCACCTGATTGAGCACGAAGCTCGAACGCACGCTGGACACGCCCTCGATGCGGGTCAGGGTGCCGAGCAGGAACTGCTGGTAATGGTCCATGTCCGGCACCACCACCTTGAGCTGGTAGTCGGCCTCCATGCCGGTGACCAGGCTGCATTCGAGCACCTGCGGGCAGCGCCGGATGGCCGACTCGAAGTGCTCGAAGCGCTCCGGGGTGTGGCGGTCCATGCCGACCAGCACGTACACGGTGAGGGTCAGGCCGAGCTTCTTGCGGTCGAGCAGGGCGACCTGGCGGAGGATGTAGCCGTCGTCCTCCAGCTGCTTGACCCGCCGCGAGCACGGCGAGGGTGACAGGCCGATGCGTTCGGCCAGTTCCTGGTTGGAGATGCGTGCATCGCGCTGCAGTTCGGCAAGGATGCGCAGATCGTAGCGGTCGAGTTTGCTCATGACAGCGGGTTATTTCCGTTTGATTGCGCCAAAGCATGCTTTATTGGTGAATGATTGCGCAAGCGTGGGTTATTTGTGCAATTTTCGCAAACATCTGCCGCGCCGCTGCGCGTACAGTTTGAATCAGTTTCACGGCCCGGACGCTCACCCCGCGCAGAGCCCGATCAGGCACCGCGCCGCCGGCAACCCACCAGGTTGCGGCCCCAGGCCCGCACCACCCACAAGGTGCTGCGAAGAGCAGGCTGTCACCGCAGCCGCGATCCGGAAGAAACCATCTGAAGGGGCCGTCAGGCCCCTTTTTCTTGCCCGGCATTTCAGGACGCGTTCAGTGCTGCGGGTCGGCGTGCACCAGTACCTCGGCACGCGGAAACTCGGCGCGGATGGCGAACTCGGCAGCCTCGCACAGATCGTGGGCTTCGCTGAGGGTCAGGCTGGCCGGCAGGTCCAGATGCAGCTGGACGAACCAGCGGGTGCCGGACATGCGCGTGCGCAGGTCGTGGGCGTTGAGCACGCCGGGGATGCCGAGAGCCAGCTGCATCATGCGCTCGCTGATCTCCAGCGGCAGCTCCTTGTCCATCAGCACCGCCGCCGACTCGCGGACGATGGTCAGTGCGCTCCACAGGATGTAGGCGGCGATGGCGATGCCGAACAGTGCATCGGCGCGCGTCCAGCCGTAGGCGGCGAGCAGCAGCGCCACCAGGATGCTGGCGTTGAGCAGCAGGTCGGAGGCGTAGTGCAGCGAGTCGGCGCGGATCGCGGTGGAGCCGGTGACCTTGACCACATGGCGCTGGAACACCAGCAGCACGCCGGTCATCGCCAGCGACAGCAGCATCACCGCCACGCCGATGCCGGTGGCGGTGATCTCCTGCGGCTCCTGCAGGCGCTCGAAGCCGCGGATGCCGACCAGCACCGCACTGATGGCGATGAACACCGCCTGGCCGAGACCGGCCAGCGCCTCGGCCTTGCCGTGGCCGTAGCGGTGGTCCTCGTCGGCCGGGCGCAGCGCGTAGTGCACCGCGATCAGGTTGAGCAGCGAGGCGGCGCCATCGAGCAGCGAGTCGGTCAGGCCGGCGAGCAGGCTGACCGAGCCGCTCAGCCACCAGGCGAAGGCCTTGGCGGCGACCAGGGTCAGCGCGGTGGCCAGGGCGGCGCCCGAGGCCAGGCGCATCAGACGGCCGTGTTCGCGGCTCAGACTCATCGCAGTTCTCCTCAGGCGGTCGGGCGCAGGCCGTAGGCGGCCAGCTGGCTGGCGTTGCCGTCGCGGTGGATCAGGCGCGGGTCGTCCAGCGGCAGGTCGCGGGCCAGCTCCTCTTGCAGTATGGCGCGCAGGCGGGCGTGGTCGACGCGGCCGTCGCTGCCGAGAGCATCCTGCAGGCGTTCGGGGGCTACCGAGTAGCGGCCCTCCGGCAGGTAGATGGCGCCGGTGCCGAAGTCGATGGCGAAGGCGATCAGCCCGGGGATCACGAAAAATAGGATGCCGATGGCGTCCAGCGCCGCCACCGCCGGGTCGATCTGGCCCTTGAGCTGGCCGCGGCGCTCGGGATAGAACAGGGTTCCGCAGCCGCTCAGCTGAACGAGCAGGGCGGCGGCGAGCAGGCCGCTGACGATCCGTTGGGGGGTACGCATGCATCTTCTCCTTGAAAAGGTCGGCGGGGCTGGCAGGGTGCAGGACCCGTGCCAGAAGCGAGGCGACAGTTTACGCGCTCGGCCATGACACCCGAAAGGCGCGCGCGCTTCGCCGCTATAATCGCCGCCCTTGCCGTCTGCCGTTGCGAGCCCCCATGAGCCTGTCCGCCCTGCCCATCGATGCCGTCCTGCCTGCGCTGCGCGCGGCGCTCGCCCGCCGCCACGAAGTGGTGCTGGAAGCGCCGCCCGGCGCCGGCAAGACCACCCGCGTGCCGCTGGCCCTGCTCGGCGAAGCCTGGCTGGACGGGCAGACCATCGTCATGCTCGAGCCGCGCCGCCTGGCCGCCCGCGCCGCTGCCGAGCGCCTGGCCAGCGAGCTGGGCGAGCCGGTCGGCGAGACGGTCGGCTACCGCATCCGCCTGGACAGCAAGGTCGGCCCGCGCACGCGCATCGAGGTGGTCACCGAAGGCATCCTCGCCCGTCGCCTGCAGGACGACCCGGGGCTGGAGGGCGTCGGTCTGGTGATTTTCGACGAATACCACGAACGCAGTCTGGACGCCGACCTGGCGCTGGCGCTGGCGCTCAACGGCCGCGAACTGCTGCGCGACGGCCCGCCGCTCAAGGTGCTGCCGATGTCGGCGACCCTCGAGGGAGAGCGCCTGGCCGCGTTGCTGGGCGACGCGCCGGTGGTGCGCAGCGAGGGGCGCATGTTCCCGGTGGACATCCAGTGGGGCCGCGCCAGCCAGCCCGGCGAGGCGCTGGAGCCGCGGGTGACCCAGACCGTGCTGCAGGCGCTGGCCGAGCAGGCCGGCAGCCTGCTGGTGTTCCTGCCCGGCCAGGCCGAGATCCGCCGGGTGCAGGCGGCGCTGGAGGAGGCGCTGGGCGGCCGCGCCGACATTCTGCTCTGTCCGCTGCACGGCGAGCTGGATCTCACCGCCCAGCGCGCGGCCATCGAACCGGCGCCGGCGGGGCAGCGCAAGGTGGTGCTGGCCACCAACATCGCCGAGACCAGCCTGACCATCGACGGCGTGCGGGTGGTGGTCGACGCCGGCCTCGAGCGGGTGCCGCGCTTCGACCCGGCCAGCGGCATGACCCGCCTGGACACCCAGCGCATCTCGCGGGCCTCGGCCACCCAGCGCGCCGGCCGCGCCGGGCGCCTCGAGCCGGGCGTGTGCTACCGGCTGTGGTCGCAGAGCCAGCACGAGCAACTGGCCGCCCACGCCAGCGCGGAGATCCTCCAGGCCGACCTGACCGGCCTCGCCCTGCAGCTGGCGCGCTGGGGTGTCGACGACGTCAGCGAGCTGGTCTGGCTCGATCCGCCGCCGGCCGCCGCGCTGGCCCAGGCCCGCGAGCTGCTGCAGCGCCTCGGCGCGCTGGCGCCGCGCGGCAACGGCTGGGTGCTGACCGCCCACGGCCAGGCGATGGCCACGCTGCCGACCCATCCGCGCCTCGCCCACCTGCTGCTGCGCGGCCTGGCGCTGGGCCTCGGCGCGCTGGCCGCCGATCTGGCCGCGCTGCTCTCCGAGCGCGACATCCTGCGCGGCGCCGGCGCCGACCTGCACTCGCGCCTGGCCCTGCTCAGTGGCGAAAGCCGCGCCGCGCGCGGCGCCCACGGGGGCGTGCAGCGCGCCCGCCAGCTGGCCCGGCAGTTCCGCAGCCTGCTGCCGAAGCGGGTCGAGCAGGCGGTCAGCGATCCCGAGCAGCCGCGCTGGCTCGGTTGCCTGCTGGCCTTCGCCTATCCCGACCGCATCGCCCGCCAGCGGCGCGCCGGCGGTGCCGACTACCGGCTGGCCAACGGCCGCGCCGCGCAGTTCGGCGAACCCGACGCCTTGATGAAGCACGAGTGGCTGGTGATCGCCGATCTGGGCAGTCGCCAGGGCCAGCGCGAGGAGCGCATTTACCTGGCCGCCGACCTCGACCCCATGCTGTTCGACGGCCCGCTGGCCGAGCAGGTCAGCGTCGCCGAGCTGCTCGACTGGGACGAGCGCGAGGGCGTGCTGCGCGCCGAGCGCCAGCGCAAGGTCGGCGAGCTGGTGCTGTCCAGCGAGGCGCTGAGCGGGCTGGACGAGGCGGCGCGCGGCCGCGCGCTGCTCGCCCTGGTGCGGCGCAAGGGCCTCGAGCTGCTGCCGTGGACCCCCGAGCTGCGCCAGTGGCAGGCGCGCATCCTGCTGCTGCGCCGCCTCGACCTGGCGGGCAAGGGCGCCAGCGAGTGGCCTGACGTCTCCGACGCGGCGCTGCTGGCGACGCTGAAGGACTGGCTGCTGCCCTATCTGGACAAGGTCAGCCGCCTCAGCCACTTCGCCGCCCTGGATCTGGGCTCGATCCTCCACGGCCTGCTGCCCTGGCCGCTGCCGCAGCGCCTCGACGAGCTGGCGCCGAAAACCCTCGAGGTGCCGTCCGGATCAAAGATCCGCCTCGACTACGGCGAGGAGCCGCCGGTGCTGGCGGTGCGCCTGCAGGAGCTGTTCGGCCTGGCCGCCACGCCGCGCATCGCTGGCGGGCGCCTCGGCGTCAAGCTGCACCTGCTGTCGCCGGCGCAGCGCCCGGTGCAGGTCACCCAGGACCTGGCCAGCTTCTGGGCCAACACCTACGCGGAAGTGAAGAAGGACCTCAAGGGCCGCTATCCCAAGCACTACTGGCCGGATGACCCGCTGGTCGCCGAGCCCACCGCACGGGCCAAGCCACGCCGGCCGAGTTGAGACAGGATGGGTAGGGACGGCGCTTGATCGTGCCCACGCGTCCATGGCTCGGGCTCCCACGCGGAGCGTGGGAGCCATCGGGCGAAGGTGGTGTCGTGCCGAGGGTACGCTTCCTCCTACAATGCCCGCTTCCTTTCTGCCACGAGACCCGGCCATGGACCTGCTGCCCGCCTCCATCTCCCAGCTGGACGCCAGCATCCTGATCGTCAGTGCCGGCTTCACCTCGCTGCTCACCGCCGCCATGGGCATCGGCGGCGGTGTCCTGCTGCTGGCGATCATGGCCGGCATCGTGCCGGCGGCGGCGCTGATTCCGGTGCACGGGCTGGTGCAGCTGGGCTCCAACGGCAACCGCGCCTGGATGACCCGCCGACACATCGACCTGGGACTGCTCAAGCGCTTCGCCCTCGGCGCGCTGGTCGGCGCGCTGCTCGCCTCGCTGATCGTCGTCCAGCTGCCGCTGCAGTGGATCCAGTTCAGCGTCGCCGCCTTCATCCTCTATCTGGTCTGGGGACCCAAGCCGGGTCGGCACAGCCTGGGTACCGCCGGGCAACTGCTGGCCGGAGCGCTGACCACGCTGGTGTCGATGTTCGTCGGTGCCACCGGCCCGCTGGTGGCCGGCTTCATCCATCGCCACGACATGGACAAGCTGGCGACCACCGCGACCTTCGCCGGCTGCATGAGCGCCCAGCATCTGCTGAAGATGGCGGTGTTCTCGGCGGTCGGCTTCGCCTTCTGGGACTGGCTGCCGCTGGTGGGCTTGATGATCGTGGCGGGCGTGGCCGGCAGCTGGCTCGGCCTGAGGCTGCTCGACCGGATTCCGGCGGCGCACTTCAAGCGGGCGTTTGCCTGGATAGTGACGCTGCTGGCGTTGCGCCTGCTGTGGCAGGCGAGCGGATTCTGAACGGTGCGCGGCGGACGGCCGGCTATGCTGGAAAGGTGAAGCAGCCGGAGACGCCGTCATGAGCGAACCCCATATTGCCCGGCGCAGCCCCTATGGCGTGGCGGTCGAGGCCGGCAAGGACTACTGGTGGTGCCGCTGTGGCCGTAGCCAGAGCCAGCCGTTCTGCGACGGCTCGCACAAGGGCAGCGAGTTCACCCCGCTACTGTTTCACGCCCAGCGCAGCGAGACCCTGTACTTCTGCGGCTGCAAGCACACCGGCACGCCGCCACTGTGTGACGGTACGCACCAGCGGCTGAAGTAGGAAAACCATCGAGCACGCCAGGAGGGACCCATGCGCCGAGTCATCCGCAAGGTATTTCGCAACAAGGTCTTCGACCGCAAGGTGGTGCTGATCACCGGCGGCTGCGCCGGCATCGGTCGCGCCCTGGCGGTGCGCTTCGCCCAGGGCGGTGCGCGGTTGGTGCTGCTCGATCTCGACCAGGCGGCGCTGGACAGCCTGGCCCAGCACCTGGCCGACCATCACAACGCGGAAACCCTCGCGCTGCGCTGCGACGTCGCCGACGCCCAGGCGGTGCGCGCCGCAGTGGCGCTGGCGGTGGAGCGTTTCGGCGGCATCGACGTGCTGGTCAACAACGCGGCCATCGCCCAGCGTAGCCCGTTCGCCGAAACCGATCTGGCCGTGTTCGAGCGGGTCATGGCGGTCAACTTCTTCGGCGCCCTGCACTGCACCCAGGCGGCGCTGACGAGCATCCAGGCCCGGCGCGGGCAGATCGTCGTGCTCAGCTCGCTGTCCGGCTTCGCGCCGATGCTCTATCAGAGTGCCTACAACGCCAGCAAGCATGCCCTGCATGGGCTGTTCGACACCCTGCGCCTGGAGTTGGCGGACAGCGGGGTCAACGTCATGCTGGTGTGCCCCGGCTTCACCGCCACCGACCTGCGCAAACACGCGCTGGTCGGCGACGGCTCGGTGACGCCGTCGCCGCTGCCCTTGCTTGGCAAGGTCTACTCGCCGCAGGACACCGCCGAGGCGATCTACCGCGGCGCGGTGCGCCGCAAGCGCCTGCTGGTGCTGTCCAACGTCAACTGGGGCGCGCAGCTGCTGGCGCGCCTCGCGCCGCGGCTGTTCGAGCGGGTGCTGGTGCCGCGGCTGTCGGGGCTGAAGCCCTCGTAGGGGCGAATTCATTCGCCTGACATGGCCGCGTTGGCGAATGAATTCGCCCCAGGCTGCGGATTGGCCGGATAATGGTGGGGCCGCCTCGCCGCAAGGAATCCCGTTGAAGACCATCGCCCTGTTCGCCGATGTGCAGAACCTCTACTACACGGTGCGCCAGGCGCACGGCTGCCACTTCAACTACGCCGCGCTGTGGGCCGAGCTGGCGGCACGCGGGAAGATCGTCGAGGCGTACGCCTACGCCATCGAGCGCGGCGACCCGCGCCAGCAGCAGTTCCAGCAGACCCTGCGCAAGCTCGGCTTCACCGTGAAGCTCAAGCCGTACATCCAGCGCAGCGACGGCACGGCCAAGGGCGACTGGGACGTCGGCATCACCATCGACGTGCTCGACGCCGCGGCGCGGGTCGACGAGGTGGTGCTGGCCTCCGGCGACGGCGACTTCGACCTGCTGCTCGAGCGCGTGCGCCGCGGCGGCACCGCGGCCACCGTGTACGGCGTGCCGGGCCTCACCGCGCAGTCTCTGGTGCGCGCCGCCGACCGCTACGTGCCGATCGAGGGCAGCCTGCTGCTGCGCGGCTGATCCTGCCTGTAGGAGCCGATGCATCTGCGACCGACCCGCATTGGGGTTCGCCGGTTCGCCGTGCCGCGGGCGCAGGTCGCGAATGAATTCGCACCTGCACCGCTGATGCGCTTGCCCGGCAGCCGGCGAGCATTGCAGGTAAACTGGCGCCCTGTTTTCCCTGCCGGTTGCCCCTGTCATGACCTTCGCCTCCCTCGGCCTGATCGATCCCCTGCTGCGCGCGCTCGACGCCCTCGACTACAAAACGCCCACGCCGGTGCAGAGCCAGGCGATTCCCGCCGTGCTCAAGGGCCGCGATCTGATGGCGGCGGCGCAGACCGGCACCGGCAAGACCGCCGGCTTCGCCCTGCCGCTGCTGCAGCGCCTGAGCCTGGCAGGGCAGGTGGCGCCCAACTCGGTGCGCGCGCTGATCCTGGTGCCGACCCGCGAGCTGGCCGAGCAGGTCCACGAGAGCTTCCGCGTCTATGGCCAGCACCTGCCGCTGCGCACCCTGGCCGCCTACGGCGGGGTGAGCATCAACCCGCAGATGATGCGCCTGCGCAAGGGCGTCGACGTGCTGGTGGCCACCCCCGGCCGCCTGCTCGACCTGTTCCGCCAGAACGCGGTGCGCTTCGAGCAGGTAGAGACCCTGGTGCTCGACGAGGCCGACCGCATGCTCGACCTCGGCTTCGCCCGCGAGCTCAACGAGCTGTTCGCCATGCTGCCGCAGCGCCGGCAGACCCTGCTGTTCTCCGCCACCTTCTCCGAGACCATCCGCGAGCTGTCCCGCGTGCTGCTGCGCGACCCGCTGTCGATCGAGGTCAGTCCGCGCAACGCCGCGGCGCAGTCGGTCAAGCAGTGGCTGATTCCGGTGGACAAGAAGCGCAAGAGCGAGCTGTTCTGCCACCTGCTCAAGGCGCGGCGCTGGGGCCAGGTGCTGGTGTTCGTCAAGACCCGCAAGGGCGTCGACGAACTGGTCGCCGAGCTGCAGCGCCTCGGCGTCAGCAGCGATGCGATCCACGGCGACAAGCCGCAGCCGGCGCGCCTGCGCGCGCTGGAGCGCTTCAAGGCCGGCGAGGTGCAGGTGCTGGTGGCCACCGACGTGGCGGCCCGCGGCCTGGACATCGACGACCTGCCGCAGGTGGTCAACTTCGATCTGCCGATCGTCGCCGAGGACTACGTGCACCGCATCGGTCGCACCGGCCGCGCCGGCTCAACCGGCGAGGCGATCTCGCTGGTCTGCGCCGACGAGGTGCAGCTGCTCGCCGCCATCGAGGCGCTGATCCGCCAGGTGCTGCCGCGCCGCGACGAGCCGGACTTCATCCCCGAGCACCGCGTGCCGCAGACCACCATCGACGGCCTGGTGCTGAAGAAGCCGAAGAAACCCAAGAAACCGAAGGTCGAGCTGGGTAAGCCGGGCAAGGCCGGCAAGCCGCTGGGCAACTGGATCGACAGCAGCGAACCGAGGGTCAAGGCGGTGCGCAAGATGCCCAGCCTGGGCGGCGGCAAGCGCTCCGGCAAGAAGTAGTCTTTACGTCGCCGGCGGCTCGGATGGCTGGGCCGCGCCGCTGCCACAGGCGAAGCAGAAGCGCGCGAAGGCGCTCTTGCGCGTCTGGCACTGCCCGCAGTGGTCGAACAGGCTGAGGCCGCAGTGCGGACAGAAGTCGATCTGCGGGTTGTCCAGCTCGACCGGCCGCTCGCAGCCGGGACAGACCTTCTTGGCCAGGCGCAGCAGCGAGGTGTCGTAGGAAATCTCCTTGCGTCGCTCGGCGTCGGGCTTGGCTTCGGCCTCCAGCTGGCGCTGGCGGTAGCGGTTGAACGAGACGATCGCCTGGCGGCCGACCAGCACGGTGATCACCACGCCGACGATGTTGCGCACGTAGCCGCCGTAGCTCGGCAGGTAGGGCACCAGTTCGACGAAGAACACGAACAGCGCGAAATAGATGTAGCCCCACACGAAGGGCCACCAGGTGTTCTTGCGCTGGCGGGCGAACAGCCAGCCGGCGATCAGCAGCAGCGGCAGGGTCAGCGCCAGGCGGATCAGGAACACCTTGAGCTCCTGCCGGCTCTGTTCGCTGCTCATCTGATCAAAGGCCGCGCCGCGCAGCGCGTCGAGCTGGCGCTGCGCGCGCTGCTGCGCCTGCTGGGCGTCGAGCAGGCGCTGCTGCTCGGCCTCCACCGCGCTGCGCACCTGGCGTTCGGCCAGCCGGAGGTGCTCCAGCGCCTCGGTGCGCTGCAGCAGCTCCTCGTCGCGCGCCGACTGCTGGGTCACCTGACGGCTGGCCAGCCAGGCGCTCAGGCTGTCGCGGGCGGTCTGGCTGTTCTGCCGCGCCGCCTCCAGCTTGAGGCGGCTCTGCTCGAGGGCGTCCTGGGCATCCTGGGCCAGCTCGCGCTGGCGCTTGATCTCCTGCTCGATGCGCTCGGCGGCCTCCTTGTCGAGGAAGTCCTCCACCGTGAAGCGCTGCTCGACCAGCGGCAGGTTCTTCACCACGGCGCCGCCGAGGTTGATCAGGAAACCGGCGAACACCACCGCCACCGCCCACAGGGCGAGGCGGAAGAACTTCTCGGAGCGGCGTTGGGCCTTGTTCATGGGAGCATCCTTTCTCGCTGGACTGGGCCTCAGCATAGCGCAGCGCGCTAGGCCCGCGCGGGGACAAATTGCCGCCGCCGCGGCTGCCCTGCGCCAACGGATCGGCTATCCTCGCCGCTTGCGTCCGCGCTCCGTATTCGCTCAGGAACTCCGATGATCGTCAGCAAACTGCCCAACGTCGGCACCACCATCTTCACCACCATGTCCCAGCTCGCCGCGCAGACCGGCGCGCTCAACCTGTCGCAGGGCTTTCCCGATTTCGACGGCCCGCAGGCACTGCGCGAGGCGGTCGGCCGCCACGTGATGGCCGGGCACAACCAGTACGCGCCGATGACCGGCCTGCCGGCGCTGCGCGAGCAGGTGGCGGCGAAGATCTCCCGCAGCTACGGCCGCAGCGTGGACATGGACAGCGAGGTGACCATCACCCCCGGCGCCACCGAGGCGATCTTCTGCGCGGTGCAGGCGCTGGTGCGCCCCGGCGACGAGGTGATCGTCTTCGATCCCTGCTACGACAGCTACGAGCCCTCGGTGGAGCTGGCCGGCGGGCGCTGCGTGCACGTGCCGCTGGCGCTGCCGGACTTCGCCATCGACTGGCAGCGCCTGCAGGACGCCATCAGCCCGCGCACCCGGCTGATCATCCTCAACAGCCCGCACAACCCCAGCGGCGCGCGGATTTCCTCTGCCGAACTGGCCCAGCTGGCGGCGCTGATCCGCGAGCGCGAGATCTACCTGATCAGCGACGAGGTCTACGAGCACCTGGTGTTCGACGGTGTGCAGCACGCCAGCGTGCTGGCCCACGAGGAGCTGTACCAGCGCGCCTTCGTGGTCAGCTCGTTCGGCAAGACCTACCACGTCACCGGCTGGAAGACTGGCTACGTGGTGGCGCCGCCGGCGCTCAGCGCCGAGCTGCGCAAGGTCCACCAGTTCGTCACCTTCTGCGGCATCACCCCGCTGCAGTGGGCGCTGGCCGACTACATGAGCGCCCATCCCGAGCACGTCGCCGAGCTGCCGGCCTTCTACCAGACCAAGCGCGACCTGTTCTGCGACCTGCTCAAGGGCTCGCGCTTCCAGTTCAAGCGCACCCCCGGCACCTACTTCCAGCTGGCCGACTACTCGGCGATCCGCGACGACCTGAACGACGTGGAGATGTCGTTGTGGCTGACCCGCGAGCACGGCGTGGCGACCATTCCGGTGTCGGTGTTCTACCAGAGCCCGCCCAAGGACCTGCGCCTGGTGCGCTTCTGCTTCGCCAAGCGCGAGGACACCCTGCGCCAGGCGGCCGACAAGCTGTGCCGGGTATGACCTGCTCTGCTCCCTTCGCCCCTTGGGGGAGAGGGGCCGGGGGAGAGGGGCGCCCTGCCATTCAGGCCCTCACCCCAGCCCTCTCCCGCAGGCGGGAGAGGGGGCGACTTGCGGATTCATCGAATTTGGAGACTCCCCATGCGTGACCTGAGCACTTTGCCCGACCTCAAGCTGGCCCTGGTGCAGACCGCGCCGGTCTGGCAGGACCCGGCCGCCAACCATGCCCACTTCGCCTGGCTGCTGGATCAGGCCGAGGGCGCCGATCTGGTGATCCTCCCGGAGATGTTCAGCACCGGCTTCTCCATGGACGCTGCGGCGCTGGCCGAGGCCGAGGACGGCCCGAGCCGCGCCTGGCTGCAGGCGCAGGCCGCGCGCCTGAATGCCGTGGTGGTCGGCAGCGTGATCACCCGCGCCAGCGACGGCAGCTACCGCAACCGCCTGTACTGGGCGCGTCCGGACGGCAGCTGCGCCCACTACGACAAGCGCCACCTGTTCCGCATGGCCGGCGAACACGAGCACTATGCGGCGGGCACCGAGCGCGTGCTGCTGGAGCTGAAGGGCTGGCAGGTGCGCCCGCTGGTCTGCTACGACCTGCGCTTCCCGGTGTGGAGCCGCGACCCCCACGACACCGACCTCTTGTTGTACATCGCCAGCTGGCCGGCGGCGCGGCGCAATCCGTGGAACCGCCTGCTGCCGGCGCGCGGCATCGAGAACCTCTGCTACGTGGCGGCGGTCAACCGCATCGGGGCCGACGGCAACGGCTACCCGCACGCCGGCGACAGCCAGGTCCTCGACTTCCAGGGCGACAGCCTGCTGGCGGCTGGCGACGCCGATGGGGTGTTTCAGGTGACCCTGTCGGCGCAGGCGCTGGCCAAGTTCCGCACCCGTTTCCCGGCCTACCGGGATGCCGATGCCTTCGAGCTGAAGATCTGAGCCGTCACTGCCCCGCCACGCTGGACACGTAGGCCGCCACGGCGCGGATCTGCTCGTCGCTGAGACTTTCGGCGAAGGGCGGCATGACGCCGAGACCGTTGCGCACGGCGGACTCCACCCGCGCGGCGTCGGGCCTGAGCTGGTCCAGATCGGGGCCGACCGCGCCGCTGGCGCCGGCCTCGCGCAGGGTATGGCACAGACTGCAGGAGGGCTGCGCCTGTTCGAGGAACACCTGGCGGCCCTGGGCTAACAGGTCGTCGTCGGCCACGGCCGGCGCGGCGAGCAGCAGGGCGAGTACGCAGAGCGTCTGGCGAGCCATGGGCGGGTCTCCGCAGGCGTAGGGACGGGCGGGCGCCGCACCGCGCGCCCGCCGCCGGATCAGACCACGGCGAGCTTCACCGCGTGGTCTTCCCAGCCGTTGTGGGCGAAGCCGTTGTCGTTGTCCATGCGCTCGCGCGGCTGCACGTTGCCATCGACGTCGGTGGCGCGGCTGGCGAGACTGTAGTTGCCGGGCTTGAGTTCCACGGCGAGGACGAACGGCCGCCAGGCGTAGGGGCCGAGGTCCGGGCCGACGAAGGGCGCCGGCCGCCAGCTCTGTCCGCCGTCCAGCGACACCTCGACGCTCTTCACCGCCCGGGCGCCGCCGAAGGCCACGCCCTGGATCACCACCCGGCCGGCCTTCATCTGCTCCAGCGGCTGGCTGATCCACGACTTGACGTTCATCTCCCACATCGACGGCTGATCCGGCGCGCCCTGCACGCCCACCGGGCGCAGCCGGTAGCCCTTGGTCTGGATGTTGGCCTTGGTCTCTTCGGCGGTGAAGGCCAGCTGCCTGACGTACTTGATGTTGTTGACCCCGTAGTAGCCGGGGATCACCAGGCGCAGCGGGCCGCCGTGGGCCAGGGAGATCGGCTCGCCGTTCAGCTCCCAGGCCAGCAGGGCCTGCTCCAGGGCGCGCAGCGGCACCGAGCGCTCTACCACCACGGTCGTCGCATCGATCCCCGGCGGCAGGGTTTCGCCGCCGGTGCCGGTGATGAAGGCCATGCCGTCCGCGACGCCGCCGAGCGCCTCGACCACCGCCTTCAGCGGCACCCCGCTCCAGAACACGCAGCCGGCCGCGCCGACCGTCCAGGGGGTGCCGCTCGGCTTGTGGGGGAAGAAGCCGCGGCCGTTGCCGGAACACTGCAGCACGCAGGCCACGGTCTCCACGCCGAGGCTCTTCAGCTCGGCCACGGTCAGGCTGCGCGGCTGCTTGACGCCGGCGAAGGCGACGCCCCAGGCGTCGCGGTCGGCGACGATGGCGGCATCCGGCGCCGGCAGGTTGTTGCGCACGAACAGGCGATCACTGGCGGTGACCACGCTGGTGCCGATGGCGCCGCGGCGGGTTTCCAGGGTGTTGGCGCTGTGCACGATCAGCGTCTCGGCCGTCTTCCACTTCACGTAGTCCGGCAGGGGCAGGGCTTCCTGGGCCTGCACCCGCCACGGCAGACCGGACAGGCTGACGGCGGCGATGGCGGTGGCCGTTCCTGCCAGCAGCTGGCGGCGGCGCAGATCGATGGGTTCTGGCATGGAACCTCTCCGGGAATGGCTGCCGGCGCAGGGCAGCGGCTAGGGATGCCGAATGACGCAGCGCCTGGTGGCGCCGTCAGTCCGGGCATGACACCCATCCTCTCGGTGTGCTCGGACAGGGTACCTAGGGGTTTAGGCAGGGGGCGCCCCCCTGTCAAGGCGACGGGGGGCCGCGCTCCTCGCGCACCAGGTAGGCCTGCTTGTGGCCGCGCGCTTCGTAGTCGCGCATGGCGGCCTCCGCGTCGGCGCGCTTGGCGAAGCGGCGCATGGCCACCTCGTTGCCGTTGTCGTCGATGCGGTAGAGCAGCCAGCGGCCCGGCTGCGCGCCGCTATCGGTCGAGCGGGTCACGCGGCATGCCTCCCGTGGGGCTATGGTTGATCGGGTCAGCGTCTTCCTTCCCGGAGCCACCCGATGAAAGAGTTCCTGCCTCTCGCCGAAGTCTACGCCATCCTCGAACCCGGCCCGGTGGTGCTGCTCGGCACCGCGCAGGCCGGACGGGCCAACCTGATGCCGATGTCCTGGCACACGATGCTGGAGTTCGAGCCGCCGCTGGTCGGCTGCGTGGTCAGCGCGGCCAACCACTCCTTCGCCGCGCTCGAGGCGACCGGCGAGTGCGTGCTCAACGTGCCGTCCGCCGAGCTGCTCGACCAACTGGTGGCCTGCGGCAACAGCCATGGCGACAAGGTCGACAAGTTCGCGAAATACGGTCTCACCGCCGAGCCCTCGGCGCAGGTGGCGGTGCCGCGGGTGGAGGAGTGCTGGGCTAACCTGGAGTGCCGGGTGGTCGATCGCCAGCTGGTCGGCAGCTACAACTTCTTCGTCCTCGAGGTGCTGCAGGCCTGGCACGATCCGACGGTGAAGGTGCCGCGCACCCTGCACCACCGCGGCTACGGCAAGTTCATGATCGCCGGCGACGAGGTGCAGAGCGGCTCGAAGATGCGCTAGCGGCGGCGCCGGCGGCGCCACACCCAGGCGTAGATCGCGAGGTTCACCAGCAGCACGAACGCCGCCAGCACGTACTGCACCGGCAGGGTCAGCCAGTCCGGGTAGAGCAGCGGCAGCAGATAGTGCTCGACGAAGCCCTCGCTGTAGCCGGCCTCGCCGGCACGCAGGCGCAGCTGCTGCTCCCAGCCGGTGAGCGGGCAGCCGCGGCCGGTCAGCTCGACGAAGATCGCCCACACCGCCGCCGGTGGATGCAGCAGCAGGAAGCCGCGCCACCAGGCCGCCAGCAGGCCGCCGAACAGCGCGAACAGCACGAAGCCCAGGTGTACGACCAGGATGGCGTCAGCGGCGAGACGGTAGGGCATGGCCGGTTTACCCCTTGTGCTGGTCGGTTGGCCGCAGCGCGGCGATCTGCCGGTCCTGCAGGCGGGTCAGGCCGAGCAGGCCGGCGCTGGCGCCGATCAGCGCCCAGAACATGTCCGCCTGGGTGTCCCAGGGGTCGCCCTGGGTGCCGAGGAACTCGATGGCGCCGCCGCCGGCGAGCAGCGCCACCCACCACTCGATCAGCTCGTAGAAGGCACTGATCGCCATGGCCACGCAGCCCGCCAGGAAGGCCAGCATGCGCCCCGGGGCGACGAAGCCTCCGCGCAGGAGGATCTCGCGGGCGATCAGCGCCGGCACCAGGCCCTGCATGAAGTGGCCGAGCTTGTCGTAGGGATTGCGGGCCAGGTCGAACAGCTCCTGCACCCAGAAACCCGCCGGCACCCGTGCGTAGGTATAGGCGCCGCCGAGGATCAATACCAGGCAATGCAGGGTGATCAGCACATAGAGCAGGGTGGTCAGCGGGAAGCGCCGCCCGGTGGCCAGCAGCAGCGGCGCGGCAATCAGCACCGGCGAGACCTCCAGCCACCAGGTGGCGCGGTCGTAGGGGGAGATGCCGGAGACGATCAGCGCGGCCAGTACGCTCAGGCCCAGTGTCCAATACAGACGCTCGTGCTGCATATCCATCTCCGCAGGCCAATCCGGCTTCGCCGTCACCCTACTGCAGGGCGCGGCGGGCCGTCCAGCGCGGGGTGCGACGGGGTATCCTGTGCGGGTCCCCCCCCGTGCCGAGCCCGCCATGCTGGAAATCTCCAATGCCGTCCACCTGCCCGACAGCGAGATCGAGCTTTCCGCGATCCGTGCCCAGGGTGCCGGCGGGCAAAACGTCAACAAGGTGTCCAGCGCGGTGCACCTGCGCTTCGACATCCACGCATCAAGCTTGCCGGAGTTCTACAAGGAGCGTCTGCTGGCGCTGCGCGACAGCCGCATCACCTCAGAGGGGGTGATCGTCATCAAGGCCCAGCAGTACCGCACCCAGGAGCAGAACCGCGCCGATGCCCTGCAGCGCCTGGCCGAGCTGATCCGCAGCGTGGCCAAGGTGGAGAAGGCGCGCCGGCCGACCAAGCCGACGCTGGGCTCGAAGAAGCGTCGCCTGGAGGGCAAGAGCAAGCGCGGGGCGATCAAGGCGGGGCGGGGCAAGGTGGATTTCTGAGCGGGAATGAAAAACGCCCCGGACCTTGCGGTGCGGGGCGCTCGGGGTCGCGCTCGGCTCAGGCTCAGGCTCAGGCTCAGGCCGCCTGCGCCTCGCTCTGCTGCAGGGCGCGGTTGAGGGCGCTGAACAGGGCGCGGAAGCTGGCGGTGGTCAGGTTGGCGTCGATGCCGACGCCGTGCAGCGGACGGCCGCCGTCGACGCGCAGCTCGAGGTAGGCCGCGGCCTTGGCGTTGCTGCCGCCGCCGATGGCGTGCTCGCTGTAGTCCATCACCTCCACGGCGACCGGCAGGGCGGCGACCAGCGCCTCCAGCGGGCCGTTGCCGGTGCCTTTCAGGGTCTGCACGCGACCGTCGTGCTCGATCTCCACCTCCACCGCGGTGACGCCGTCGGCTTCCTGCAGGCGATGGCCCTTGAGGGCGTAGGTCGCCGGGCCGTCGAGGTATTCGGCGACCAGCAGCTCGTGGATCTGCCGCGCGCTCATCTCCAGACCGTGGCGGTCGGTCTCGCGCTGCACCACTTGGCTGAACTCGATCTGCATGCGCCGCGGCAGGCTGATGCCGTACTCCTGCTCGAGCAGGAAGGTGATGCCGCCCTTGCCGGACTGGCTGTTGACGCGGATCACCGCCTCGTAGCTGCGGCCGATATCGGCCGGGTCGATCGGCAGGTAGGGCACTTCCCAGACGCCGTCCGGGTCCTGCTGGGCGAAGCCCTTGCGGATCGCGTCCTGGTGCGAGCCGGAGAAGGCGGTGTGCACCAGATCGCCGACGTAGGGATGGCGCGGGTGCACCGGCAGCTGGTTGCACTCCTCGACCACCTTGCGCACGCCGTCGATGTCGGAGAAGTCCAGTTGCGGGTCGACGCCCTGGGTGTACATGTTCAGTGCCACGGTGACCAGGTCGACGTTGCCGGTGCGCTCGCCGTTGCCGAACAGGCAGCCTTCCACGCGGTCGGCGCCGGCCAGCAGGCCCAGCTCGGTGGCGGCCACGCCGGTGCCGCGGTCGTTGTGGGTGTGCAGGCTGACCAGCACGCTGTCGCGCTTGTCGATGTGGCGGCAGAACCACTCGATCTGGTCGGCGTAGACGTTCGGGGTGGCCGCCTCGACGGTCGCCGGCAGGTTGAGGATCAGCTTCTGCGCAGGGGTCGGCTGGAACACGCCGATCACCGCATTGCACACCTCGACGGCGAACTCCGGCTCGGTGGAGCTGAAGATCTCCGGCGAGTACTCGAAGCGCCACTCGGTGTCAGGGTTCTGCTCGGCCAGGCGCTTGATGATCTGCCCGGCATTCACGGCGATCTGGATCACCCCGGCCTTGTCCTGGTTGAAGACGATGCGGCGGAAGCTCGGCGCGGTGGCGTTGTAGTAGTGGACGATGGCCTTCTTGGCGCCCTTGAGCGACTCGAAGGTGCGCTGGATCAGGTCCTCGCGGGCCTGGGTCAGCACCTGGATGGTGGTGTCGTCGGGGATGTGGCCGCCCTCGATCAGCTCGCGGACGAAGTCGAAGTCGGTCTGCGAGGCGGACGGGAAGCCCACCTCGATTTCCTTGACGCCGACCGCGACCAGAATCTGGAACATGCGCAGCTTCTTGTCGGCATCCATCGGCTCGATCAACGACTGGTTGCCGTCGCGCAGGTCGGAGCTCAGCCAGATCGGCGCCTTGTCGATCACCTTGCTCGGCCAGGTGCGGTCGGGGATGGCGATCTGCGGGAAGGCGCGGTACTTGGTCGACGGATCTTTCAGCATGGGCATGGCGAATTCCTGAAATCGGTGGCCGCAGGGCGGCGGGCATAACGGGGTGAACGGCGCCGCTTCAGTCACGCAGTCCCAGGTATTGCCGCTGCGGGATGCGGGGGGAGGCCGTGTTCATGGCGTAAACCCTAGTGGCTGCTGCGCATGGATGGCAAGCATTGTCTGAAAATTGGAATTTTTCACCAAGAATTGCTTTTTGGCGCATTGCCATGCTGTTTGCTGCGCGCTTTGTTGTGCTCGCTTGCGCGGCGTTTTTCGCTGCGGCGCCGTGTCGCACTAGGGTGGGCGCGTGGCCCTGTGCGATCATTTCGAGCGCTTACCGCGGTGACTGGCCGCGCAATTCTTTCCAGGGAGACGGCATCGGGTGATTCGGCAAGGGCGCATGCGTCTGGCAGCCTGGCTTGGCCTGTTCGCCATGCTCATGGCGTTCGCCGGTCCGCTGTACTCGCAGTTGCGGGCGCTGGACAGCCTGCCGCTGGCGTTCGCCATCGACCTGGAAGCCCTGCACTGCGGCGAGGGCCAGGCCCTGGCGGAGTATTCCGCGCAGGAGCAGGGCCCGCCCGAGTGGGTGCAGTGCCTCGAGCAGTGCGGCTACTGCAACCTGCTGGCCGGCACGCCCGCGCTGCCGCCGGCCGTGCAGCTGGCCCTGCCGGCGCCGTCCAGCGTCGTCCACCAGTTCCTGCCGCCGCGCCAGAGCCTGCCCCAGGCGCCGCCGTCCAGCCGCGAGCCGCGCGGTCCGCCCTTCTTCCACGCCTGAAACCGTCCTGAACCCGGCCGTCTGCCCGCGTGCGTGCCCGTGCGCGCACGCCTGACGACCTGCAGTCCGTCTTTTTGCGTGGAATACCTACATGTCCGTTATCGCCCGTCCGTCCCTGGCGCAGTCGCGCCTGTCCCGTCCGTTCGCCCTCCATCCGTTCCAGCGCCGCTGGTGGCCGGCGCATGCCGCGCTGCTCGGCGTGCTGGCCCTGCCGCTGCAGGCGGCCGAGCCGCAGAATACCGAGAGCGGCGAAGAGGAGGTCGCGCCGCTGGTGATCACCACGGTGGCGCCGCAGTCGCCGCTGACCGTGGTCACCGATCCGCGGCAGCCGCGCCAGCCGGCGCCGGCCAGCGACGGCGCCGACTACCTGAAGACCATCCCCGGCTTCTCCGCGGTGCGCAGCGGCGGGGTCAACGGCGACCCGGTGTTCCGCGGCATGTTCGGCTCGCGGATCAAGCTGCTCACCAACGGCGGCGAGATGCTCGGCGCCTGCCCCAACCGCATGGACGCGCCGAGTTCGTACATCAGCCCGGCGAGCTATGACCGCCTGACCGTGATCAAGGGCCCGCAGACCGTGCTGTGGGGGCCGGGCGCCTCGGCGGCCACCGTGCTGTTCGAGCGCGACCCGGAGCAGTTCAGTGCGCCGGACTGGCGCCTGAACACCAGCCTGCTGGCCGGCTCCAACGGCCGCTTCGACCGCAGCATCGACGCCGCCGCCGGCAGCCAGGACGGCTATGCGCGGGTGCTGGCCAACCGCTCGCAGGCCGACGACTACGCGGATGGCAACGGCGACACGGTGCCGTCGCGCTTCGACAAGTGGAACAGCGACGTGGCACTGGGCTGGACTCCGGACGCCAACACCCTGGTCGAGCTGACCGCCGGCAAGGGCGACGGCGAGTCGCGCTACGCCGGGCGCGGCATGGACGGCACCCAGTTCGCCCGCGAGAGCCTCGGCCTGCGCTTCAAGAAGGAGTACATCGGCGAGGTGTTCCACGGCCTCGAGGCCAACGTCTACTACAACTATGCCGACCACGTCATGGACAACTTCCGTCTGCGCGATCCGGACCCGAGCGCCAGCATGGCGATGATGCGCAACCCCATGGCCAGCCAGGTCGATCGCCGTACCCTCGGCGGGCGCCTGGCCGGCACCTGGCGCTGGGACGAAGTCGAGCTGGTCGGCGGCATCGATGCCCAGCGCAGCGAGCACCGCAAGCGCGCTTCGACCTTCAACATGATGACCCGCACCTACACCGATGCCGACCAGTTCGCCTGGAACAAGGACGCCGACACCCACAACTATGGGCTGTTCGGCGAGCTGACCTGGCAGCTCGACCACGACCAGCGTCTGATCGGCGGCGCGCGCCTGGACCGCGCCGAGGCCCACGACTACCGGCAGACCTTCACCAGCCACAACCCGATGACCATGCTGAGCCAGACCTGGGCCAACCCCAGCGCCGACGAGGAGCGCCACGACACCTTGTACAGCGGTTTCCTGCGCTACGAGGAGGACCTGCAGCGCCTGCCGGCCACCACCTACCTCGGCCTCGGCCACAGCGAGCGCTTCCCCGACTACTGGGAGCTGTTCTCCGCCAGCGCCGGCCCGGTGGGCAGCATCCAGGCCTTCGAGACGGTCAAGCCGGAGAAGACCACCCAGCTCGACCTGGGCATCCAGTACCGCCAGGGGGGGCTTGAGGCCTGGGCCTCTGCCTATGCCGGGGTGGTCGAGGACTACATCCTGTTCGACTACGTGCCGGGGATCATGGCCGGCATGACCCGCACCGTGGTGGAGAACGTCGACGCGCGCATCGCCGGCGCCGAGGCCGGCGTGGCCTACCGCTTCACCCCGAACTGGAAGGGCGACGCCACCCTGGCCTACGCCTGGGGCGAGAACACCTCGGACGACCGCGCCCTGCCGCAGATCCCGCCGCTGGAAGCGCGCTTCGCTCTCACCTACGAGCGTGACAACTGGAGCACCAGCGGCCTGTGGCGCGTGGTGGCGGCGCAGAAGCGCATCGCCGAGAACCAGGGCACCGTGGTCGGCAAGGACTTCGACGAGAGCTCGGGCTTCGGCGTGCTGTCGTGGAACGGCGCCTATCGGCTGAGCCGGAACCTCAAGTTCAGCGCCGGCGTCGACAACCTGCTCGACAAGGCCTACTCCGAGCACCTCAACCTGGCCGGCAACGCCGGCTTCGGCTTCCCCGCCGAGACCCGCATCAACGAGCCAGGGCGTACCTACTGGACGCGGGTGGATCTGAGCTTCTGATCCCGGCCATGCGCGCCTGGCCCTGGTGGGAGGCGCGACCTCGCGGCGATGTGGGCCGCAGGCCCGTCAGGGATCAAGAGCATCGCCCCGAGGTCGGGCCTCCCACAGGCACTGCCGCCCCACCGGGGCGTCAGGCGTGTGCAGTCTGCCGTTCGCGCTACTCGGTGTGCGGCAGCCGCCACTCGCGCAGTTCGGCACCGCTCGGATACTGGAATACGCGCAGGCCGAACTCCGGGAGGATCGCCAGCAGATGGTCGAAGATGTCCGCCTGGATGCGCTCGTAGTCGGCCCACACGGTGGTGGCGGTGAAGCAGTACAGCTCCAGCGGCAGGCCGGTGGCGGTGGGGGCGAGCTGGCGTACCAGCAGGGTCATGTCCTGGCGGATCTGCGGGTTGTGGCGCAGGTAGACCTCCACGTAGGCGCGGAAGGTGCCGAGGTTGGTCAGGCGGCGCTGGTTGAGCGGCGCGGCGCCCTGCGCGCGCAGCTGCCGGTTCCACGTCTCCAGCTCGCTCTCCTTCTGAGCGAGGTAGTCGCGCAGCAGGGCGAAGTGGCGCAGCTGCTCGACCTCCGCGGCAACCAGAAAGCGCACGCTGTCCTGGTCCAGGTACAGGCTGCGCTTGATCCGTCGCCCGCCCGACTCGTGCATGCCGCGCCAGTTCTTGAACGGGTCGCTGATGAAGCGCTTGGTGGGGATGCAGGTGATGGTCTTGTCCCAGTTCTGCACCTTGACGGTGTGCAGGGCGATGTCGATCACGTCGCCGTCGGCGTTGAGCTGCGGCATCTCCACCCAGTCGCCGACGCGGATGATGTCGTTGGAGGAGATCTGCACGCTGGCCACCACGGACAGCAGGGTGTGCTGGAAGATCAGCATCAGCACCGCGGCCATGGCGCCGAGGCCGGAGAGCAGGATCAGCGGCGAGCGGTCGACCAGCGTGGCGATCATCAGGATGCTGGCCAGGGTGTACACGGCGATCTCCAGCACCTGCAGGTAGCCCTTGATCGGCTTGAGGTGGGCGCCCGGGCGCTGCTCGTAGAGGCGGTTGGCCTGGCGCAGTGCACCGCCGATGGCCAGGGCGATGGTCAGCACGATGAAGGCGCGGCAGACGTTCTCCACCACGGTCACCGCCGCCGGGTGCAGGCCGGGGACCAGGTCCACCCCGTTGGACAGGATCAGCGCCGGCACGATGTTGGCGAGGCGGCGGACGATGCTCTGCTCGTAGCTGGGCAGGTGGCGGCCCAGTGGCGTGGCGCTCAGGCTGCGGTGCAGGGCGCGCGCCAGCAGGTGCTTGACCAGCCAGTTGGCCAGCCAGGCGATGCCCAGCAGCAGGGCGGCGCTCAGCGCGGTGAGCAGGTAGGGCCGGGTCTGCAGCCAGTCGAGGGCCAGCGCGAGTTCGGGCATGAGCTACTCCTGGGCGCCGGAAGCGAGCCGCCGCGGCGGCGCTCCCGGATACGTGCCTCTGGTGCAGCTTAGCCGGCGTGGGCCGCTTGGCGAGCCGTGCAGGAGGGTGCCCGTCAGGGCCGGAAGGCGCCGATGAAGATGCTCGGGTCGACCCGGGCGTCGTTGAGGCTGACGTTCCAGTGCAGGTGCGGTCCGGTGGCGCGGCCGGTGGCGCCGACCTTGCCGAGCACCGCGCCGCGCGCCAGTTCGTCGCCGACCTGCACGCCGATCTGCGACAGGTGGCAGAACATGCTGATCAGCCCCTGGCCGTGGTCGACGAACACCGTCTTGCCGTTGAAGAAGTAGTCGCCGACCAGGATCACCTTGCCCGCCGCCGGTGCCTTGACCGGGGTGCCGGCCGGCACGGCGAAGTCGAGGCCCGAGTGCGGGTTGCGTTCCTCGCCGTTGAAGAAGCGGCGCAGGCCGAACGGGCTGGACAGCGGCCCGGCGACCGGCTTGTCGAACAGCAGGTTGCTCGGCTGGCGCGGGCTGAAGCGGCGATAGGCCTCGGTCTGCACCGCCAGTTCGCGCTCGATGCGCGCCAGGTTGGCGGCGTTCGGGGTGACCTGCTGCTGGTCCTTCAGGGTGATGCGCTGTTCCTTGTAGTGACGGCTGCCGACGCTGAAGGCCAGGCGGCGGCCGTCGTCCAGTTCGAGCTGTTCGCGGCCGGCCTTTACGGTCAGCGGCAGGCCGACCACGGCGATCCAGCGTTGGCCATCCTCCCGGACCACCAGCACCGGCTTGCCCTGGTAGCGGGCGGCGGGGCGCTCGGCGGCGTCGCCCAGGTCGACCACGGCGACGCCGCCGGGGACCGGCTTGTCGAGCAGGCGCGACAGGAAGCCCTCGGCCTGCACGGGTGGGACATGGGCGGGCAGGGCGAGGAACAGGACGAGCAGTAACGGTAGCAATCGGGACATGGGCAGGGGATGGCGCGGGGCGGGGGAGCAGGAAATGCGCCCCTCTCCCGCGGACGGGAGAGGGTGCGGGCAGGACTCAGTGTTTGCGCGGCACCGGCTTGAGCAGCTCGGCGGGCGGCATCTCGCACTGGATCTTGCGGCCGATCAGCGCCTCGATCGGCGGCAGGGCGAAGGCATCGTCCTCGCCGGCGAAGCTGATCGAGGTGCCGCTGGCGCCGGCACGGCCGGTACGCCCGATGCGGTGCACGTAGTCGTCGGGATCTTCCGGCAGGGTGAAGTTGATCACGTGGCTGATGGCGTCGACGTGGATGCCGCGGCCGGCCACGTCGGTGGCGACCATCACGCGGATCTTGCCTTCGCGGAAGCCTTCCAGGGCCTTGATGCGCTTGTGCTGCGGCACGTCGCCGGACATCTGCACCGCGCTGATGCCGTCGCGGGTCAGGCGTTCCTCGATGCGGCGCACCTCGTCCTTGCGGTTGGCGAACACCATCACCCGGATCCAGTCGTTCTGGGTGATCAGGTTGTACAGCAGCTTGTACTTGTCGCTGCCGGCCACCGCGTAGACGTGCTGCTCGACGGTGTCGCTGGCGACGTGCTCCGGCTCGATCTCGACGATCGCCGGCTCGATGGTCCACTGCTTGGCCAGGTTCATCACGTCTTCGGTGAAGGTGGCGGAGAACAGCAGGGTCTGCCGTTCGCCCTTCGGCGGGGTCTGGCGGATGATCTGCCGCACCTGCGGGATGAAGCCCATGTCGAGCATGCGGTCGGCCTCGTCGAGCACCATCACCTCGACCATGTCCAGGTGCACTTCGCCGCGCTGGTTGAAGTCGAGAAGGCGGCCGGGGGTGGCCACCAGGATGTCGCAGTAGCGCGATTCCAGCTGCTTGAGCTGCTTGTCGAAGTCCATGCCGCCGACGAAGCTCATCACGTTGAGCTTGGTGTACTTGGTCAGCGCCAGGGCGTCGTTGGCGATCTGCACCACCAGCTCGCGGGTCGGCGCGATGATCAGCGCGCGCGGCTCGCCCATGTAGCGTTCCTTGGGCGGCGGCGTTTCCAGCAGCTGGGTGATGGTCGAGATCAGGAACGCGGCGGTCTTGCCGGTGCCGGTCTGCGCGCGGCCGATGGCGTCCTGGCCCTTGAGGGTGTAGCCGAGCACCTGCGCCTGGATCGGCGTGCAGTAGGGGAAGCCGAGGTCGTGGATGGCGTGCATCAGCTCGGGGGCGAGGCGGAAGTCGTGGAAGCGGGTCTTGCCTTCGGCAGGCTCGACCACGAAGTCTTCCGGCTTCCAGTTATCCACCACCGGCTTGCGCGGGGCGCGCTCGCGGCGCGGCTTGTCGGCCTTGGGCTGGCTTGCGGCAGGCTGCTCGCTGCCTGCCGGCTGGCCTGCGACGCTGGTCTCTTCGCGCGGCTGGTCGTCGCGCGGTTTGTCGCCACGGGGCTTGTTGCTGCGCGGCTTCTTCGCGCGGCCGCCCTCGGCGCGGGGCTGCTCGGCCGGCGCCGCGGCAGTGCTGGTCGGTGCGCTGCTGCGCGGTTCGGCGTCGGCAGCCACTGGGGTGACGGGCTGGGCCACCTGGGCCGCCGCGTCCTTGCTGAGGAATTTTTTGAGTGCCTTGAGCACGGTCATCTCGATCTGGATTGAAGATACAGGTTGCAGTGTAAAGCAAGATGGGAGTATGGCGAAGCCGCCACGCGGTTTCTGCGCCGTTCCCATCACGCTCGGTGACCGGGGCTGTTCCCGCTCAGTCCGCCAGCCGTTCGGCCAGCCACAGGGCGATATCGCGTAGCTCCTCGTTGACCACCTCGTGGCCCATCGGATAGTCGCGCCAGGTCACCTCGACGCCGCGCGCGGCCAGCCAGTCGTGGGCGCGGCGGCCGAGGGCGTGCGGGACCACCTGGTCGTCGCGACCATGCAGGCACAGCACCGTATGGCTCTGCTGGATGGCGCCCAGCTGCTGGTCGACGGCGAAGGTCGGCGCGTAGGTGGACAGCGCCAGCACCCCGCCCAGCTCGCCGGACCAGCGGCGGAAGGCGCTGTGCAGCACCACGGCGCCGCCCTGGGAGAAGCCGGCGAGGAAGATCCGCGCGGCGGGGATGCCAGCGGCGCGCTGCGCCTCGATCAGCGCCAGCACCTGGCTGGCGGAGTCCTCCAACTGGTCCATGTCGATGGCGCGCTCGGGCTGCAGGGCGATGATGTCGTACCAGGACGGCATGCTCCAGCCGCCGTTGAGGGTGACCGGGCGGGTCGGCGCCTGCGGCAGCACGAAGCGCACGCCGGGCAGCACGCCCTGCAGCGCCTCGGCGACCGGCTGGAAGTCGAAGCGGTCGGCGCCGAGGCCGTGCAGCCAGATCACGCTGGCCGTGGCTGGCTGGGCGGGCTCGAGGATCAGGGTGTCGTGCATGGGAGATTCCATTGATAGGTAGAAGCTCAGCGAGCCTCGAAACGCGCCGGCGGCGCGGTTGCTGTGCAGCCGGCCGGCACTGAAGGGCTGGAGGGCATGGTGTGGCGTGCCCGGGCGGGGGTGGCCAAGGTCGCGATTATCGCCGCTTGCCGCGTGCGGCAAAAGGCGTGCGTGCGACGTCCTATAATGGCGGCCCTTTCCCTGACGGAGTGGCCCGATGACGGTCGCCGGCAAACCCTGGTTCGTCTATCTGGTGCGCGCCGCCAATGGTGCGCTGTACTGCGGCGTCAGCGACGATCCGCAGCGGCGTTTCGGCGTGCACCAGAGCGGAAAGGGCGCGCGCTTCTTCCATAGCAGCCCGGCAGTGGCGCTGGTCTACGTGGAGGCCTGCGCAGGCAAGGGCGCGGCGCTGTCGCGCGAGCGGGCGATCAAGCGCCTGGGCAAGCCGGCCAAGGAGCGGCTGGTGGTGCAGTGGGCGGAGATGGCCGAGACGTTGTAACGGATGTTTCCGGTCAAGCGCCGGTTCTTGCAGGAGGCCCGACCTCGGGGCGATGCGGGGCGCAGCCCCGCCAGGGATCAAGAGTATCGCCCCGAGGTCGGGCCTCCTACAGGCGCGAACCGCGCGCGTTCAGGCCCGCTCCAGCTCGTCGAGACCGAACGGCAGCGGCGGGGTCGGCCAGCGCTGGTCGAGGCGCTCGAACTCGCGGGCGACCAGGCTGGCGACCAGCAGGTCGCGCAGCCACTTGTGGTTGGCGGGGATCACCTGCCAGGGCGCCTGCGGGCGCTGGCTGGCGGCGAGGATGGCGGCCCAGTGCGCCTCGCGTTCCTCGAACCGGCGATGGGCCTCGAGGTCCTCGGCGCCGACCTTCCAGTGCTTGCGCGGGTCGAGCAGGCGCTTGCGCAGGCGCGCCTTCTGCTCGGTGCGCGAAATCTGCAGGTAGACCTTGAGCAGGCGGATGCCGCGCCCGGCCAGCTGCTCCTCGAAGGTGGCCAGCTGCGCCAGGCGTTCCGGGATGGCTGGCGCGGCGATGAAGCCGTCGAACAGGTCGCAGGCCACCCCCTCGTAGGGCGTGCGGTTGAACAGGGTGATCTCCCCCGGCGCTGGCAGGCGGCGCCGGTAGCGTGCGAGAAAGCCCTCGGCGCGCTCCGCCGCGTTCGGCTGGCGGAAGCCGTGCACCGTCAGGCCCTGCGGGTCGAGGCCGCCGAACACGCGGCGGATGGCGCCGTCCTTGCCGGCGCAGTCCGGGCCCTGCAGCCAGATCAGCAGGGACTCCTGCTGGCGTGCCCAGAGCAGGCGCTGCTGCTCGACCAGCCACGGCTTGAGCGCCGCCAGTTGCGTGCTGGCGCCGTCGTGGTCGAGGCCGCACAGCCGCTCGGCCTCGCCGGCCGCCAGCGCGCACGGATCGCCCAGACAGGCGTCGAGCAGGGTGTCGGACAGGCGCAGCATGGCGATCTCTCCTGGCGCTAGTTGCCTGCGCTGTAGGGGGCGCGCCCTCGCGGCGATGCGGGGTGCAGCCCCTCCATAAAGCCCCAAGAGCATCGCCCCGAGGTCGGGCCTCCCACAAGAGCAGGAGCCACGGCGAACCTGTAGGAGGCGCGCCCCCGCGGCGATGCGGGATGCAGCTCCGCCAGGGATCAGCCGCCGCGCGTCGAGTTCGCTCCCCCACAAGGGCCAAGCGTAGCTGCGCCCGGCGGATCAGTCCTTACGCCGCTTGAGCTGGTCCTTCAGCTGGCTGGGCAGCTGGTGGATGGTCAGGGTGTCGTGTTCCTCGTCGTACTCGATCTTCGAGCCGAGCAGGTGCGACTCGAAGCTGATCGACAGGCCCTCGGCGCGGCCGGTGAAGCGGCGGAACTGGTTGAGGGTGCGCTTGTCGGCGGGGATCTCCGCGGCCAGGCCGTAGTCCTTGTTGCGGATGTGCTCGAAGAAGGCGCGCGGCTGCTCCTCGTCCATCAGCTCGGACAGCTCCTCGAGGGCGATCGGCTCGCCGCGGCGTGCCTGGCTGCTGGCGTAGTCGACCAGCGTCTCGGTCTTCTCGCGTGCCTGCTCCTCGGCGAGGTCCTCGCTCTCGACGAAGTCGCTGAACGCCTTGAGCAGGGTGCGCGTCTCGCTCGGCGCATCGACGCCTTCCTGGCAGCCGAGGAAGTCGCGGAAGTACTCGGAAACCTTCTTGCCGCCCTTGCCCTTGATCAGCGAGATGTACTGCTTCGAGGTCTGGTTGTTGCGCCACTCGGAAATGTTGATGCGCGCGGCGAGGTGCAGCTGGCCGAGGTCGAGGTGCTTGGCCGGGGTGACGTCGAGGCTGTCGGTGACCGCCACGCCCTCGCTGTGGTGGAGCAGAGCGATGGCCAGGTAGTCGGTCATGCCCTGCTGGTAGTGGGCGATCAGCACGTGGCCGCCGGTGGACAGGTTGGACTCCTCCATCAGCTTCTGCAGGTGCTCCACCGCCTGGCGGCTGAAGGCGACGAAGCTCAGGCCGCCGTCGAGGTATTCGTTGAGCCAACCGCTGAACGGGTGGGCGCCGGACTCGGGCTGGAAGTAGCCCCAGACCTTGTTCGGCTTGGCGTTGTAGCTGTCGTTGAGGTCGGCCAGCAGGTTGTCGATGGCCGGCGACTCGGCCAGCTCGCTGTCGCGGGCGTGCAGCACGGCGGGGCTGCCGTCGGGCTTCTTGTCGATCAGGTGGACGATGGCGTGACGGATCGGCATGGCGCTCTCGTGGCGGAAAATTCGGATGCGCCAGTGTAACCGATGGCCGGCGGAGACGGCCGCAACGGCATACCCGAGTGATATCCTCGCCTTTTGTCCGATGGAGACCGCCATGACCTCGCTTTGGCGCCGCTGCGGCTGGATGCTGCTGGGCAGCTCACTGATCCTCGCCCTGTCGCTGGGCGTGCGCCACGGCTTCGGCCTGTTTCTCGCGCCGATGAGCGCCGACTTCGGCTGGGGGCGCGAGGTGTTCGCCTTCGCCATCGCCCTGCAGAACCTGGTCTGGGGCCTGATCCAGCCGTTCACCGGCGCCTTCGCCGACCGCTTCGGGGTCAGGCGCACCGTGCTGGTCGGCGGCGTGCTGTACGTCGCCGGCCTGGCGCTGATGGCCTTCAGCGACTCGCCGGCATCGCTGTCGCTGAGCGCCGGCCTGCTGATCGGTCTGGGCCTGTCCGGCACCTCGTTCTCGGTGCTGCTCGGCGCGGTGGGCCAGGCGGCGCCGGTGGAGAAGCGCAGCATGGCGATGGGCATCGCCGCGGCGGCCGGCTCCTTCGGCCAGTTCGTCATGCTGCCCGGCAGCCTCGGCCTGATCGGCTGGCTCGGCTGGTCGGGTGCGCTGCTGGCGCTGGCCGTGCTGATCGCCCTGATCGTGCCGCTGGCGGCGCTGCTGCGCGCGCCGGCCCGGCCGCCGGCGCTCGCCGAACAGCACCAGACCCTCGGTGAGGCGCTGCGCGAGGCAGCCGGGCATCCCGGCTTCTGGCTGCTGGCGCTGGGCTTCTTCGTCTGCGGCTTCCAGGTGGTGTTCATCGGCGTGCACCTGCCGGCCTACCTGGTCGACCAGCACCTGCCGGCCCAGGTTGGCACCACGGTGCTGGCGCTGGTCGGCCTGTTCAACGTGTTCGGCACCTACACCGCCGGCTGGCTGGGCAGCTGCTATTCCAAGCCCAAACTGCTGGTCGCGCTGTACCTGATCCGCGGCGTGGTGATCGCGCTGTTCTTCTTCGCCCCGCTCAGCGAGTGGAGCGCCTACGCCTTCGGCATGGCGATGGGCTTGCTGTGGCTGTCCACGGTGCCGCTGACTAACGGCACGGTGGCGACCCTGTTCGGCGTGCGCAACCTGTCGATGCTCGGCGGCATCGTCTTCCTGTTCCACCAGCTCGGCTCCTTCCTCGGCGGCTGGCTGGGCGGCTGGCTGTACGACCGCACCGGCAGCTACGACCTGGTCTGGCAGATCTGCATCGGTCTCAGCGTGATGGCGGCGCTGCTCAACTGGCCGGTGCGCGAGCAGCCGGTGGCGCGCCTGCGGGCGCCGCTGGAGTCGGCCTGATGCGCCGCGCGCTGGCCTGGCTGGCCGCGGCCCTGCTGCTGGCGGGGCTGCTCGCCCTGGCTTGGTGGGGCTGGCAGCAGGGCGGGCTGGTCTTGTTGATGCAGGGCATGGGCGTTTGTTGAAAGGCTACTCGGCGCTGCGTCGCTGCTGCAGCGCCTGCAGGCGCTCGATCACGTAGCGCAGGTGCAGGTGCAGCTGGTACAGCTCGTTGGAGTAGGCCAGCGGCACCTCGACCCGCGCCAGCTGTTCCTCGAGGCTTTCCAGATGGTCGATTTCCGCGTCCAGCCGCGCCGGCAGGGTGCCGGCGTCGAGCTGGCGGTCGATCTCGCGCAGGTACTTGTACCAGCGGTAGATGCGCGCGCGGATGCGCCAGCGGTACAGCGGGCCGACCGCCTTGAGCAGCGGGATCAGCACCACCAGCAGCGGAATCACCAGGATGATGTAGCGGTCGGCCAGCGAGGCGATGCGAAACGGCAGGAAGCGCTGCAGCAGCGGCAGGCCGTTGCTGTAGAAGTAGGCGGCTTCGTCGAGCAGCGCGAAGGTGGCCGGCTCGGCGCTGGGGTAGGCGCCGGGGGCGTCGAGCAGGCTGCCGCGACTGGTCACCTCGCGGGCGGCGGCGAGCAGCAGCGGGGTCAGAGCCGGGTGGAAACCGTCGTTGACCACCAGCGAGGCGGCCGGCGCCAGGGTGACCATGTCGTGCTGCGGGCTGTTGTTGGCCAGGTCGAGCAGGCCTTCGCCCACCGCGATGGCGCGCACGAAGGGCATGCGCGCCTGGTAGGCGGCGGCGCGGCGGAAGTTCACCAGAGTCAGTTCGGGCGCGGCGGCGAGGCGCTGGATCAGCGCATTTTCCGCCGGGCCGATGAAGAAGGCCGCATCCAGCTCGCCGGCCAGCAGGGCGTCGGCCGTCTTGCTGCCGGCGCGCGCCTGCCAGTGGCTCGGGTACTGCTCGGGGGCGATGCCGTTGGCGGCGAGCATCGCGGCGCTCACTGCGGCGGTGCCGCTGCCCGCCGAGCCAAAGGCCAGGCGCAGCGCCAGCAGGTCGCGCAGGCCGTCGATGTGCAGCTCCCGGCGCTGGAACAGCCACAGCGGCTCCTGGTACACCGCGCCGAGGCTGTGCAGGCGGGCGCGCTCGGCCTCGTTCAGCTGCAGTTCGAGGCCGCTCTGCACCAGACCGATCTGCACGCCGCTGTTGTCGTCGAGCAGGCGGGCGAGGTTTTCGCGGGCGCCGCTGCTGGGCACCAGCTCCAGTTCGAAGCCTTCCTTGGCCAGCTCGTCCCTGAGCCGCTCGGCGAAGACGGCATAACCGCCGCCATCGAAGCCGCTGCTCATGCGCAGCTGCATCGGCGGCGGCGGGGCGACGAAGTAGAACAGCGCGCTGCCCAGCGCAGCCAGCACCGGCACCAGCCAGAGGTTGGCGCGCAGCATGATCGACAGGTCCTGCAGCAGACGGCGCATGGGGATTCCTTTCGTGGCTCTGCCCGCAGCATAACCAAGGACGCTGCCGCGGGGACAGCGCGGAGCGGCTCAGGTCACCGCGGTGCGGCGGCGTCGACCGACGTCGAGCAGTGCGAGTAGCGCCAGCAGACCGAGTGCGTAGAGGGCATCCCGGCCCAGCATGACCAGTACCAGCGCGCAGAGCAGGCTGGCGACGGCGGCGACGATCCGCCAGCGGCCGCGGAGCAGCACGGCCCCGGCGGCCATGCTGAGCAGGTAGACCAGCACGAAGTTGCCGTTGGCGTAGCGGATCAGCGCGTCGGTGGACAGTTGCAGCAGCGCGGCGCCGATCGCGCACAGCGCGCAGGCCAGCACCACCAGCAGCAACGCGGTACTCGGCACGCCGTGGTGGTTGCGCCGCGCCAGGGCAGAAGGCAGCTTGCCCTCGTCGGCCAGGCTCCAGATCAGCCGGGCGAAGCCCTGCACGTAGACGTTCATCGAGGCGAAGCAGGCCAGGTAGCCGACCACCGCCACCAGCAGCTTGGCCTGCGGGCCGAGCAGCCGCTCCAGCAGCCAGGGCAGCGAGGTGGCGTTGCGCTGCGCATCGCCGTAGGCGTCGAAGCTCAGCACCGCCACCGAGCAGGCCCAGTACACCAGCCCTGCGAGCAGCACGCCGAGCAGCAGGGCCAGGGGGAAATCGCGGCGCGGGTTGCGGAACTCCTCGCCCAGGTGGGTGAAGGCCTCGATGCCGACGAAGCACCAGAACATCACCGCCAGCGCGGCCGGAATGCGCGACCAGTGCTCGCCCAGCGGCGGCAGCAGCGGGCGGTCGCTCAGCGGCAGGTCGCCGGCCCACCAGATCAGCGCCACGCTGGCGAGGATGGCCAGGGCGATCAGCCCCTGCACGATGCCGGAGGCGCGCGCCGGGCGCTGGCCGAGGGCCAGCATGGCGGCGAGGGTGGCCAGCTGGATGACGAGGATTTCGCCGCGACCGAGCGGCCACAGCGCCTGCCAGAAGCCGGTGGCGATCTGCAGCGCCGCCGGCAGGCCGACCGGCAGCACGGCGAGGAACATGAAGGCCACCAGTCGCTCAAGGCGTGCGCCGAAGGCGCGGCCGATCAGGTGCGGCGCGCCGCCGGCGTGGGGGAAGCGCTTGCCCAGCTGGGCGAAGGTGAAGGCCACCGGCAGCACCAGCACGATGAGGATCAGCCAGGCCCACAGCGAGGCCGCTCCGGCCGCCGTGGCGGCCAGCGCCGGCACGGCGAAGATGCCGGTGCCGAGCAGCGAGGTGCTGAGCAGGGCGATGCCCTGCAGCAGGCCCAACTCCTTGTTCAGACGACTCATGGGGTATGCTCGCAGCCCTTGGGAGATGGCGCCATGTTAGGCCTGCGCGCGCCTGTGCGCCGCTGGCGAACCGCCGTGTTTGCCCGGCAGATTGCCGCCATTGCCAGTCAAACTGCCTGTTGTCGAGATACCCGCATGGACAAGTTCGATCGCCAGATCATCGCCCTGCTGCGCGAGGATGCGCGCATCCCCATCAGCCAGATTGCCCGCGTGGTCAATCTGTCGCGCTCGGCGGTAGGCGAGCGGGTGCGCCAGCTGGAGCAGAGCGGGGTGATCCGCGGCTATCACGCCCAGGTGAGCGACCCGGCCGGCGCGGGGGTCAAGGCCTATCTCGAACTGTTCTACAAGGACAGCCGCTGCCTGGAATACGTCGAGCGCCTGCGCGGCTTCGCCGAGGTGCGCCAGTGCTGCGGGATCAGCGGCGAGACCGACATGCTCGTGCTGGTCGAGGCGCCGAACATGGCCCGGCTCAGCGAGGTGCGCGCCGAGATCGAGCGCTTCCCCGGCATCCAGCGGATCAAGACCCACGTGGTGGTGCAGGAATGGGCGATGTGAGGCTCACTCGAGCGGGACCAGGCGCAGCTGCCCGCGGCTGAGGTCGGCGAGCTGGCGGCCAAGCACTTCCAGCTGCCCGGCCGGCAGCGCCAGGTGCAGCAGGGCGCCGCTGGCGTCGAAGTCTTCCCGTTCGATGGCCACCTGCCAATCGTCCAGGCGCGCCTTGACCCGCGCCAGCTCGGCGAACGGCACGTGGCAGCGCGCCTGGATGCGGGCGACCAGCTCGACGCGCGCGCCGCCCTGCAGGCACTTGGCCGCGCTGCCACCGTAGGCGCGCGCCAGGCCGCCGGTGCCCAGCTGGATGCCGCCGTACCAGCGGATCACCAGCACCGCCACCTGGTCGCAGTCCTGGCCCTCGATGGCGGCGAGGATCGGCCGGCCGGCGGTGCCGCCCGGTTCGCCGTCGTCGCTGAAGCGGTACTGGGCGCCGCACTTCCACGCCCAGCAGTTGTGCGAGGCGGTGCGATCGCTGTGCCCTTCGATGAACGCCTGCGCCTCGGCCGCGGTGGTGATGGGTGCGGCGAGGGCGAGGAAGCGGCTCTTGCGGATTTCCTCGCGGTACTCGGCGGGCGCGCGCAGGGTGAAGGGCATGCCCTCAGTCCTGGGCGGCGCCGCGGCGCTGGTGCCAGGCGGCGCGCTGCTCGGCGCTGTGGAAGCTCCAGGCGACGAAGCGGCTCTGCTTCTGGCCCTGACTCATGCTCACCGTGCGCACCTCGGCGGCGCCGCTCTTGTGCAGCGCGCGCTCGATCTGCTCCAGGTTGCCGCCCTTGGACACCAGGCTGGTGAACCACAGCACCTGCTGCGCCACTTCGCGGCTCTCGGTGATCATCCGGCGAATGAAGGCGATCTCGCCGCCTTCGCACCACAGCTCGCTGGACTGGCCGCCGAAGTTGAGCAGCGGCAGCTTGCGCTTGGGGTCGAGCTTGCCGAGGTTCTTCCACTTGCGCTGGCTGCCCTGGGTGGCTTCCTCCGCCGAGCTGTGGAACGGCGGGTTGCACAGGCTGAGGTCGAAGCGCTCCTCGGCCTGCAGCAGGCCGTGGAAGATGTGTTTAGCATCGATCTGCTGGCGCAGCTCGATGGCGCGCTGCAGGCCGTTGGCCTGGACGATGGTGCGGGCGGCGGCCAGTGCGGTGGCGTCGATCTCCGAACCGAGGAAGCGCCAACCGTACTCGCGCTGGCCGAGCAGCGGGTAGATGCAGTTGGCGCCGCTGCCGACGTCGAGCACGCGCACCTGCGCGCCGCGCGGAATCTCCCCGCCGCAATCGGTGGCCAACAGGTCGGCGAGGGCGTGGATGTAGTCGGCGCGGCCGGGAATCGGCGGGCACAGGTAGCCCGGCGGGATGTCCCAGTGTTCGATGCCGTAGAACTGCTTGAGCAGCGCGCGGTTGAACACCTTGACCGCCTCGGGATTGGCGAAGTCGATGCTTTCCTTGCCGTACGGATTGATCACCACGAACTGCGCCAGCTCCGGGCTGCCGGCGATCAGCGCGGGGAAGTCGTAGCGCCCCTGGTGGCGGTTGCGCGGGTGCAGTTCACCCTTGCTGGCCGGTGCGCGCGGCTGGGCGGCGGCAGCGGCGGTTTTGGGACGGGGGCGGGCAGGGCGTTTCGGCGGCTGGGACATGGCGGCTGCGTCGGACGGAAAGCCGGGCATTTTCCCATAGCGGGGCGGCAGGTGGGTGGTTTTGTGGTCTTGTAGGGCGGGTCAGGCCGCAGGCCGTAACCCGCCAACCGGCCGTCAGGCCGGCAAGGGGATGCCTTCCGGCATCCTTGGTGGGTTACGCCGCTGCGCGGCTAACCCACCCTACGGGAGCGCCGACTCAGCGCCCGCCCAGCTTGCCGAGCATGCCGCGCAGGGTTTCCTGCAGGTCGGCGGGCATCAGCACGATCTTGGCGTTGTTGCTCTCGCCGAGCTTTTCCAGCGAGGTGATGTACTTCTCGCCGAGCAGGTACATCATCGGTCCGGGTTCGTTGCCGACCGCGCTGGTGACCCGGCGGATCGCCTCGGCCGAGGCCTCGGCGAGCATCACCTGGGCACTGGCGTCGCGCTTGGCCGACTCCAGGCGCGCCTCGGCCTCGAGGATGGCCGCCTGCTTGGCGCCTTCGGCCTTGGTCACCACCGCCTTGCGTTCGCGCTCGGCGGCGGCCTGCAGTTCCATCGCCCCCTGCATGGACAGCGACGGCTTGATGTCCTGGATCTCCACCGACTTGACGGTCAGGCCCCAGTCCACCGCCTCGTCGGCGATGCTCTCGCGCAGGCGTGCCTTGATCCGGTCGCGCGAGGACAGCGCCTCGTCCAGCTCCATCTCGCCGACGATCGAGCGCAGGGTGGTCATGATCAGGTTGCGGATCGCCTCGGAGAAGTCGGTGATGCCGTACACCGCCTTGACCGGATCGGTGACCTTGATGAAGGCGATGGCGTTGGTGACGATCACCGCGTTGTCGCGGGTGATCACCTCCTGTTCCTGTACGTCGAGGATGATGTCCTTGGTCACCAGCTTGTAGGCGACCTTGTCCAGGTAGGGGATGAGGATGTTGAGACCCGGCCGCAGGGTACTGTGGTACTTGCCGAGGCGCTCGACGACCCACTCCTCGCCCTGGGCGACCAGGCGCACGCCCTGGGCGATGGTGATGACGACGAACACCAGCAGGGCGATGGTGATGGCTAGTCCTGCACTCATGTACTGCTCCTTGAAATCAGATGGGTCAGGCCTTGGCGACCTTCAGATAGCTGCCTTCGATGGACACCACGCGGACCCGCTCGCCGGCGGCGATCTCCGCCTCGGCGACGCAGGCCCACTCCTCGGCACCGAGGATCGGTCGCTGGAAGCGTACCTTGCCGCGGGCGAAGGGCGCCACGGCGCCGACCAGCAGGCCGACTTCGCCGATCACCTCGCCGTCGGCGGTCCCCACCAGGGTGCGGTGGCGCAGCGGGCTGAACACGCGGAACCACAGCACCACCATGGCCAGCGAGGCGAGGGTCCATAGCAGCAGTTGCGTGGTCAGCGACAGCTCGCCGGCGACCAGCAGCACGCCGGCCACCAGCAGGGCGCCGAGGCCGAACCAGATCACGAAGAACGCCGGGATCGCCAGCTCCAGCAGGATCAGCAGGATGCCGCCGATCGCCCAGTACCACCACTCGATTGTCATTGTGCCCCCTTGGCGTGTTGTCTCCGCGCCTGTGCCGGCACGGGCTGGAGCAAGGGTATCGCAGAACGACGCAGCGGGCTGCGACTGCCCGCATGCGCTCAGGGGTAGCCCAGCACGGCGCGGATCTGTGGCAGATGGGCAGCGACCCAATCCCGGTCGATCGCGCCCCAGTCGCGGATCACGTAGCTGCCGGCGTTGTTGCGCTCGCCGGACTCCTGGACGAACGCACAGTCGATATCCAGCTCGGCCAGCGCCGCCAGGGTGTCCTGGGCGGTGCGCCGCGGCATGCCGGTGGCCGCCATCAGTGCCGGTACGCTGCTGGCGGTGCCGCTGTCGATCAGCCAGGCCACGTACAGGCGGCGGTAGAAGCTGGTGCGGGTCTTGCTGACTTCCATGTGTCGTCTCCGCGGTCAGGCCAGGGCCAGCAGGCCCATGTAGGTGGCGGCGCCGGCGCTGTAGCCGAGGAAGGCCAGCAGGCTGACGCGCTTTAGGTACCAGACGAAGCTGATCTTCTCCATGCCCATCGCCGCCACGCCGGCCGCCGAGCCGATGATCAGGCTGCTTCCGCCGGTGCCGGCGCAGTAGGCGAGCATTTCCCAGAAGGTGCCGTCGGCGACGAACAGGCCGAGCCAGGCGCTGTCCGCGGGACTGGCGGCGGCCACCGCCGCGGGGCTGGCCAGCGGGTACATCTTCATCGCACCGGCGACCAGCGGCACGTTGTCGACCACCGCGGAAAGCAGGCCGATGGCGTAGTTGATGGCGTAGACGTTGCCCAGCGCCTCGCGCAGCAGGGTGGCGACCTGGGTCAGGTGGCCGGCGGTGGCCAGGCTGGAGACGGCGAGCAGGATGCCGAGGAAGAACAGCACGCTGGGGGTGTCGACCTTGCGCAGCACGCCGACCACCGACAGCGGGTGCTTGTCCTCGGCGTTCTTGCCGCGGTGGATCACTTCGGTGGCGACCCACAGCACGCCGAGGCCGAACAGGATGCCCATGTACGGCGGCAGGTGGGTGACGGTCTTGAACACCGGCACGAACAGCAGCGAGCCGAGGCCCAGCACCAGCACCAGGTTGCGCTCGAAGTCCGAGGTGGGGCAGCGTTGCTCCTCGCCCAGGTGGGTACGCAGACGCGGGCGCGGCGCCTCGCCCTTGAGGCGGAAGCTGAGCACCAGCAGCGGCACCAGCAGGCACACCAGGCTGGGCAGGAACAGTCCGCTGATCACCCCGGTGGCGCTGATCTGGTTGCCGATCCACAGCATGGTGGTGGTCACGTCGCCGATCGGCGACCAGGCGCCGCCGGCGTTGGCGGCGATCACCACCACGCCGACGTACATCCAGCGTTCCGGCCGGCCGCGCACCAGCTTGCGCAGCAGCGAGACCATGACGATGGTGGTGGTCAGGTTGTCCAGCACCGCGGAGAGGAAGAAGGTGATGAAGCCGACGATCCACAACAGGTGCACGCGCTTGCGGGTCTGGATGCGGTCGGTGATGGCGCGAAAGCCTTCGTGGGAGTCGATCAGCTCGACGATGGTCATCGCGCCGAGCAGGAAGAACAGGATCTCGGAAATCTCGCCCAGATGGTGGCGCAGTTTGACGACCACGCCGTGGCCGGCCTCCGCCGCCGGCAGGATGCTGCCTTCACCCAGCACCAGCACGGTCCAGCACAGTACGGCGGTGAGGATGGCCGAGGCGGCCTTGTCGATTTTCAGCGGGTGTTCGAGGGCGATGCACAGGTAACCGACAACGAAGATCAGGGCCATCCAGGCGTACATGGGCGGGCTTCCGGTTGGGTCAGTGGACGGATTATTGTTTTCAAGTGTTTCAACTGGCGGGCGAGCATGCCCGATCTCGGGGGCGACTGAAAAGCGCTGCGCTGTCGCAGCGCGCAGAAAAAAGGCCCGCCACCTTGCGGTGACGGGCCTCGGGCCTGGCGGCGGCGGTTTACAGCGCGGCGATGCGCGCGCGCTGCTCGGCCAGCTTGGCCAGCGCCTGCTCGGCCTCGGCCAGCTTGGCACGCTCCTTCTCCAGCACCGCTTCCGGCGCCTTGGCGACGAAGCCTTCGTTGGCCAGCTTGCCGCCGACGCGCTGGACCTCGCCCTCCAGGCGCTGCAGCTCCTTGTCGAGGCGCGCCAGCTCGGCGTCCTTGTCGATCAGCCCGGCCATCGGCACCAGCACCTGCATCTCGCCGACCAGCGCAGTGGCGGCCAGCGGCGCTTCCTCGCCGGCGGCGAGCACGCGCACCGACTCCAGCTTGGCCAGCTTGGCCAGCAGCGGCTCGAAGGCGGCCAGGCGGCGCTGGTCCTCGGCACTGGCGTTGGCCAGCACCACGTCGATGCGCTTGGCCATGGAGATCTTCATCTCGCCGCGGATCTGCCGTACGCCGAGCATGAAGTCCTTGACCCAGGCGATGTCGGCCTCGGCCGCCGCGTCGATGCGCGCCTCATTGGCCACCGGCCAGGGCTGCAGCATCAGGGTCGGGCCGCTCTTGCCGGCCAGGGCCTTGATGCGCTGCCAGATTTCCTCGGTGATGAACGGCATGAACGGGTGGGCCAGGCGCAGGATGACCTCCAGCACGCGCACCAGGGTGCGGCGGGTGCCGCGCTGGCGCTCGACGCTGGCGGTTTCGTCCCACAGCACCGGCTTGACCAGCTCGAGGTACCAGGCGCAGTACTCGTCCCAGACGAACTCGTAGAGCGACTGGGCGGCCAGGTCGAAGCGGAACTGGTCGAGGTGGCGGGTGACGTCCTGCACGCAGCGCTGCAGGGCGGAGATGATCCAGCGATCCACCGGCGACAGCTCGACGGGTTCGTCGCCCGCGCCGCAGTCCTGGCCGTCGGTGTTCTCCAGCACGAAGTTGGTGGCGTTCCACAGCTTGTTGCAGAAGTTGCGGTAGCCCTCGACGCGGCCCATGTCGAACTTGATGTCGCGGCCGGTGGAGGCCAGCGAGCAGAAGGTGAAGCGCAGGGCGTCGGTGCCGTAGCTGGCGATGCCCTCGGGGAACTCGGCGCGGGTCTGCTTGGCGATCTTCTCGGCCAGCTTGGGCTGCATCATGCCGCTGGTGCGCTTGGCCACCAGGGTTTCCAGGTCGATGCCGTCGACGATGTCCAGCGGGTCGAGCACGTTGCCCTTGGACTTGGACATCTTGTGGCCCTGGCTGTCGCGCACCAGGCCGTGGACGTAGACGGTCTTGAACGGGATCTGTCCGGTCAGGTGCAGGCTCATCATGATCATCCGGGCGACCCAGAAGAAGATGATGTCGAAGCCGGTGACCAGCACGTCGGTGGGGTGGAAGGTCTTCAGGAACTCGGTCTGCTCCGGCCAGCCGAGGGTGGAGAAGGTCCACAGGCCCGAGCTGAACCAGGTGTCCAGCACGTCGTCGTCCTGGCGCAGCGGCTGGTCGCCGAGGTTGTGCTTGGCGCGCACTTCGGCCTCGTCGCGGCCGACGTAGACGTTGCCGGCCTCGTCGTACCAGGCAGGGATGCGGTGGCCCCACCACAGCTGGCGGCTGATGCACCAGTCCTGGATGTCGCGCATCCAGCTGAAATACATGTTCTCGTACTGCTTGGGCACGAACTGGATGGAGCCGTCCTCCACGGCGGCGATGGCCTTCTCGGCCAGCGGCTTGGTGGAGACGTACCACTGGTCGGTCAGCCACGGCTCGATCACGGTGCCGGAGCGGTCGCCCTTGGGCACCTTGAGGGCGTGCTCGTCGATCTTCTCCAGCAGGCCCAGCTCGTCGAAGGCGGCGACGATCCGCTTGCGCGCCTCGAAGCGGTCGAGGCCGGCGAACTGCGCCGGCAGGCGGGCGTCGAACGCGGCGTTGACGCTGCCGTCGAGGTTGAACACCTGGGCGCTGGCGAGGATCGCCGCGTCCTTGTCGAGGATGTTGATCAGCGGCAGCTGGTGGCGCTTGCCGACTTCGTAGTCGTTGAAGTCGTGGGCCGGGGTGATCTTCACGCAGCCGGTGCCGAACTCGGGGTCGCAGTAGTCGTCGCCGATGATCGGGATGCGCCGGCCGACCAGCGGCAGCTCGACGAACTTGCCGATCAGCGCCTGGTAGCGCGGATCTTGCGGGTTCACCGCCACGGCCGAGTCGCCGAGCATGGTTTCCGGGCGGGTGGTTGCGACGATCAGGTAGTCGAGGCCCTCGGCGGTCTTCGCGCCGTCAGCCAGCGGGTAGCGCAGGTTCCACAGGCTGCCCTTCTCGTCGTGGTTCTCCACCTCGAGGTCGGAAATCGCGGTGTGCAGCTTGGTGTCCCAGTTGACCAGGCGCTTGCCGCGGTAGATCAGGCCGTCCTCGTGCAGGCGCACGAAGGCTTCCTTGACCGCCTCGGAGAGGCCCTCGTCCATGGTGAAGCGCTCGCGCGACCAGTCCACCGAGGAGCCGAGGCGGCGGATCTGCCGGGTGATGGTGCCGCCGGACTCTTCCTTCCACTCCCAGACCTTTTCCAGGAACTTGTCACGGCCGAGATCGTGGCGCGACAGGTTCTGCGCCGCCAGCTGGCGCTCCACCACCATCTGGGTGGCGATGCCGGCGTGGTCGGTGCCCGGCTGCCACAGGGTGTTGCGGCCCTGCATGCGGCGGAAGCGGATCAGCGCGTCCATGATCGCGTTGTTGAAGCCGTGGCCCATGTGCAGGCTGCCGGTGACGTTGGGCGGCGGCAGGGCGATGGTGTAGGACTCGCCGGAACCTTGCGGCGCGAAGTAGTTCTTCGCCTCCCACTCGGCGTACCAGCGGGATTCGATTTCGTGGGGTTGGTAGGTCTTGTCCATGCGCGGCGGGACCCTTGCGGCAGCTGATCGGAAAACCGCGAAGTATAACGGGGATCGGCGCTGCGGCGTAGGTCGGGTGGTCGCGTCGTGTTGTGTCGCGTGCCGGGCTTCAGCGCCTTCCGGCGCGCAGCAGGCTGGCCAGGTGGTCTTCCAGACGGCGATGCAGCTCGGCCTCGATCTGCAGCATGTAGTCGTCGATCACTTCCTGCATGATCAGCTCGGCGGCGGCGTGCAGTTCGCGCTCGATCTGCGCCAGGGGCATGGCGGCGTCGCTGGCGCTGGCGGCCGAAGCGGCCGGTGCCGATGCCGGCGCTGCGGGCGGGGCCGGAGGCATGGCTGGCGGGCTGGCCGGCACCTGCTCGCTGAGCAGCGGCACGGCGTCCGCCGGCTCGGAGAGCAGCGGCTCCCGGAGCAACGGCTCCCGCAGCAGCGGAATGGCCGGCTCGCCGACCGTCTCGGTCAGCAGCGGCAGCTCGTCACTGGCCCAGTCGGGCAGGTGGGCGGGGTGCGGTGGAAGCGGGGGAGTGTCCATCGGCGGCTCGCGGCATCACAGGTGCAGGTGCTGGGGAGCATAGCCCCGTTCGCGGTAGAAGCGGTAACTGCTGCGCAGGGCGTCGCGGGTCTGCGGGTCCTGGTTGACCACCTCGGCGATGCGCGCGAAGCGCTCGAAGAACGGCGGCACCGTGCTGGCCAGGTTGATCAGCAGGCTCTGCTCGCCGCCGGCGTCCGCGCCCCAGGCGAGCAGCAGCGGGGTGTCGTTGCCGCTCTCGGCCAGCTGGTGCGGCACGAAGCTGGCGGCGCTGAAACTCCACAGCCGCTCGTCAAGCGCCGCGCACTGCGCCGCGTCCTGGCAGTTCAGGTAGATGCGGTGCCCCTCGCGCCAGGCCTTGGCGGCCAGCCGGCAGGCGTAGGTCAGCCGCGCGCCGGCGTCGCTGCCCTGGAGGATGTAGAAGTCGATGCGTTTCATCGCGCGGCTCCGGCCGGCGCGGGCGCCGGCCGGACAGGCCTCACTTGCAGCGTTCGAGCAGGTACTGGGTCAGCAGCGGCACCGGGCGGCCGGTGGCGCCTTTCTCCTTGCCGCCGCTGATCCAGGCGGTGCCGGCGATGTCCAGGTGCGCCCAGTGGAACTTCTTGGCGAAGCGCGACAGGAAGCAGGCGGCGGTGATGGTGCCGGCCTTGGGGCCGCCGATGTTGGCGATGTCGGCGAACGGGCTGTCCAGCTGCTCCTGGTACTCGTCGAACAGCGGCAGCTGCCAGGCGCGGTCGCCGGCGTGCTCGCCGGCCTTGAGGATCTGCTTGATCAGCGCGTCGTTGTTGCCGAGCAGGCCGGAGGTGTGGCTGCCGAGGGCGACGATGCAGGCGCCGGTTAGGGTGGCGATGTCGATCACCGCCTGCGGCTTGAAGCGCTCGGCGTAGGTCAGGGCATCGCACAGCACCAGACGGCCTTCGGCGTCGGTGTTGAGGATCTCCACGGTCTGCCCGCTCATGGTGGTGACGATGTCGCCGGGGCGGGTGGCGCCGCCGCTGGGCATGTTCTCGGCGCAGGCCAAGAGGCCCACCACGTTGATCGGCAGCTCCATCTCGACCAGGGCGCGGAAGGTGCCGAGCACGCTGGCGGCGCCGCACATGTCGTACTTCATCTCGTCCATGCCGGCGCCCGGCTTGAGGCTGATGCCGCCGGTGTCGAAGGTGATGCCCTTGCCGACCAGCACCTGGGGTTGTGCGTCCTGCTTGCCGCCCTGGTAGTTGAGCACGATCAGCCGCGGCGGCTGGTCGCTGCCCTGGGCCACGGCGAGGAAGGCGCCCATGCCCAGTTCCTTGAGCTTCTTCTCGTTGAGCACCTCGACCTCGAGGTTCTTGTACTGCTTGGCCAGCGCCTTGGCCTCCTCGGCGAGGAAGCTCGGGTGGCACAGGTTCGGCGGCAGGTTGCCCAGATCGCGGGTCATGGCCATGCCGTTGGCGATGGCCTGGGCGTGGGCGGCGCCGCGCTCGGTTTCGGCGACCTCGGTTTCCTCGACCAGCAGGGTGATCTTCTTCAGCGCCGGCGCGTCGGCCTTCTCGCTCTTGAAGCGGTCGAACACGTAGCGACCGTCGGCCAGCACTTCCACCAGCAGGCGGGTACGCGCGTACAGGTCGCGGCCCTGCACCATCAGCTCGCCGAGGGTCAGTGCGGCGTCGCTGCCGCCCAGGGTCTTGAGCACGGCGAGGGTGGCGGAAACTACCTTGCGGTAGTTGCGGTCGGAGAGTTCACGTTCCTTGCCGCAGCCGACCAGCAGCACGCGCTCGGCCTTGGTCCCCGGCAGGTTGTGCAGCAGCAGGGTCTGGCCGGGCTTGCCGGCCAGGTCGCCGCGCTTGAGCAGGGCGCTCAGCGCACCCTCGCTGGCGGCATCCACGGCGCGGGCGGCGGCGCCGAGCTTGCGACCCTCGCCCACGGCGAGCACCAGGGTGGCGGTTTTCAGGGTTTCCGGACGAGCGCTCTTGACGAGGAATTGCATGGACGGGGGTCCCCAAGACAAACAGGCGGTATTGCAGGATAATGCCGGCCCACTTTCATTCAACGGGCGTGACGCCTCTGCGGCCGGCGCGACAGGCGGCTAGTTTGAGCGCTGCCGCCCGAGCCTGACAACCCTGGAGTAGTCCCGGCTTGATCATCTTCCGTTATTTGTCCCGCGAAGTGCTGGTGACCCTCAGTGCGGTGAGTGCCGTGCTGCTGGTGATCATCATGAGCGGGCGCTTCATCAAGTACCTGGCGCAGGCCGCCCAGGGTCTGCTCGACCCCGGGGTGCTGTTCATGATCATGGGGCTGCGCCTGCCGGGCTTCCTGCAGCTGATCCTGCCGCTGGGCCTGTTCCTCGGCATCCTGCTGGCCTACGGGCGCCTGTATCTCGAGTCGGAGATGAGCGTGCTGTCGGCCGCCGGCATGAGCCGCCAGCGCCTGCTGGCCTACACCCTCGCGCCGGCGGCGCTGGTGGCGCTGCTGGTCGGCTGGCTGAGCCTCGGCCTGGCGCCGCAGGGGGTGACCCGCGTCGAGCAGATCCTCAACAGCCAGGACGCCCTCACCGAGTTCGACACCCTGGCACCGGGGCGCTTCCAGTCGCTGAAGAGCGGCGGCCGGGTGACCTACACAGAGGCGCTGTCCGAGGACCGCAGCGAATTGTCCGGGGTGTTCATCTCCGAGCTGCAGCTGTCGCGCGCCGGCGACAAGCAGCGCGGCATCAGCGTGCTGGTCGCCGAGTCCGGCCGCCAGGAGATCCGTGCCGACGGCAGCCGCTACCTGATTCTCGAGAACGGCTACCGCTACGACGGCAAGCCCGGCCAGGCCGACTATCGGGCGATCCGCTACGACCGCTACGGCGTGCTGCTGCCCAAGCCGGAAGTGGCCGGCGAGCTGAACGAACGCGAGGGCATCCCCACCGCCAACCTGTTCGGCAGCGACAATCCGCGCCACCAGGCCGAGCTGCAGTGGCGGCTGTCGCTGCCGCTGCTGGTGTTCGTGGTCACCGTGCTGGCGGTGCCGCTGGCACGGGTCAACCCGCGCCAGGGGCGTTTCCTCAAGCTGCTGCCGGCGATCCTCCTGTACATGACCTACCTGGCCCTGCTGATCGCCATGCGCGGCCAGCTGGAAAAGGGCCGCCTGCCGCTGGCGCTCGGTCTGTGGTGGGTGCACGGGCTGTTCCTCGGCATCGGCCTGCTGCTGCTCTACTGGGAGCCGCTGCGCTTGAAATGGGCGGCCCGCAATGCCGCGAAGGAGGCCGTCCGTGGTCAGGCTTGATCGTTACATCGGCAGCAGCGTGCTGCTGAGCATCCTCGCCGTGCTCGGGGTGATCGTCGGCCTGGCCCTGCTGTTCGCCTTCATCGACGAGCTGGGCGACCTCGAGGCCGGCTACGGCGTGGCCGAGGCGGCGCGCTACATCGCCCTGACCATCCCGACGCGGATCCACGAGCTGCTGCCGATGGCGGCGCTGATCGGCTGCCTGATCGGCCTCGGCACTCTGGCCAGCAGCAGCGAGCTGACCATCATGCGTGCCGCCGGGGTGTCGCTGGGGCGCATCGTCTGGGCGGTGATGAAGCCGCTGCTGGCGCTGATGCTGGCCGGCGTGCTGATCGGCGAGTACGTCTCGCCGTGGACGGAAAACCTCGCGCAGAGCGGCCGCTCGCTGGCCCAGGGCGGCGGCGAGGCGCAGAGCACCAAGCGCGGCCTGTGGCATCGCCAGGGCCAGGAGTTCGTGCACATCAACTCGGTGCAGCCCAGCGGCGTGCTGCTCGGGGTGACCCGCTACCGCTTCGACGCCGAGCGCGTGCTGCTCAGTTCCAGCTTCGCCCGCCGCGCCCGCTACCAGGACGATCACTGGCAGCTGGAGGAGGTCGCCACCACCTTCCTGCACGCCGACCGCAGCGAAGTGGTCAAGGCGCCCAGCGAGCGCTGGGATGTCGAGCTGACCCCGCAGCTGCTCGGCACCGTGGTGCTGGAGCCGGAGGCGTTGTCGATGACCGGTCTGTGGCGCTACATCCACTACCTCGGCGAGCAGGGCCTCAGCAACAGTCGCTACTGGCTGGCGTTCTGGACCAAGGCGCTGCAGCCGCTGGTCACCGCGACCCTGGTGCTGCTGGCGATTTCCTTCATCTTCGGCCCGCTGCGCTCGGTGACCCTCGGCCAACGGGTATTCACCGGCGTGCTGGTGGGCTTCGTGTTCCGCATCGCCCAGGACCTGCTCGGCCCGTCCAGCCTGGTGTTCGGCTTCTCGCCGCTGCTCGCCGTGCTGGTGCCGGCGGCGATCTGCGCCCTGGCGGGCGTCTGGCTGCTGCGCCGCGCCGGCTGACGGCATCGTCCTCCGCGTTGCAATGAACAAGGCCGGCGCAATCGCCGGCCTTGTTCATTCTGGCGCTGCCGGTCGGGCAAGATAGCGGCCGAGCAGGTCCGGATCGTCGAGGTGCGCCTCGCCGATGAAGGCGCTGGCATGCCTTCCCCACTGGCGCATGGCGCCTGGCGAGACCACGCCCGACGGCCACAGCAGCCAGCGCTCCAGACGCTGGCTGCCGGGCACCAGGCCGCGGCGGTCGTACAGGCTGTGCTGGCCGTCGGGATGGGCGAGCTGGCGCAGGGCGTCGAGGTCTGCGAAGCGATAGCGACTGGCCGGCCGGGACGCGCGGCGCGCGTCGACCCACAGCAGGGCGTGATCGCCGCCGCGCAGCCACAGGGTGGCCGCCTGGCTGCCGGGCAGGCCCAGGCGGCGCGCCAGGCGCTGCTCCTCGCCAGCCGGCTGGCGGAACTGCAGCGGCGAGTCGGCGGGCAGGAACAGGGCATGCCAGCAGCCGCAGGGGTGGATGGCGTCGTAGAGCAGGGCATTGCCGTCGGCGTCGAGGGTCACCCGCCACAGCAGGCCGTCCAGGGCGCCGGCGTAGATGTCCAGCGGCCGGGCGCTCGGCCGTTCGCGGAACCAGAACTGGTAGATCAGCTGCAGGTGCCAGCCCCCCTCCAGCCGGCTCCAGCCGTGATGGCGATAGAGCACCGGGTCGTGGGCGTCGAAGCGCCGCTGGCCGTCGCGCGCGAAGCGCGGCGTGCCGAGCTGGTCGGCCGCGCTGCGCTGGGCGATGCGGATCTCCGGGGCGTGGCGGGCGAACAGGGCGGCCAGCTGCGCCGGCTCGGCCTGCGGCAGGCCGAGCGCATCCTCCCGCAGGCGGACTGGGGTCGCGGGCGCGGCGGCCAGCGGGCGATAGCTCAGCCAGCCGGCATGCTCCGCCGGGGCCTGCTGCGCCGCGGCCTCGCGCTGCCAGGCGGCGATGGCCCGGCGGTAGAAGGGCTTGACCAGCGGATAGAGGCCCAGGGCGCGGGCCCAGCGCCGGTAGTCAGAGGGCACCTGGGCGGCGCGCACGACCTGCCGGAAGGACTCGGGATCCCGGCTCGAACGCTCGACCTGTTGCTGCCGGCAGTGTTCCAGGCGCGCGGGCTCGGGAAGGTGGCGACGCCGGCCGGGCGGCAGGTTGGCGCGCTCGATGGCGCTGGCCTCGCGGTCGTGTGCCGCCAGGCGCTGCAGCCACAGGCGGCGCGCCGCCGGGGTGCGGGCGTGAGCGCCGAGCGCGGCGAGCACGCGGTCGCTGCGCAGGCCGGGAAAATCGTCGAGAAGATGGTACTGGGCATCGCGGCTCGTCGCGGTGGCGGCGTGCTGCGTGGCGAAGGTCGCGGCGCAGGCGGCGTCGGGCGTCGGCCCGCGGGTCGCGCAGGCCCCCAGCACGAGCAAGCCCAGCGCGACCGGCAAGGCGCGGGTCGCGACACGGTTAAGCCCCCAGCCTTGCGCTGCGTTCATGCCGGCGCCTCGGATGGCCTGGCGCCGCGTGGGGACAGAATCACCGGGGCGGGCAGGCAGTGACGGGTCTGCCTGCTCAGTCTAGCGCTTGCCGCTCAGGCGGCCGTGCTGTTCAGCGCTTGGGCTTCTTCGGCAGCTGGACCACCACGCTTTCCGAGTAGCGGTCGTGCCAGGTGCGCTGCTCCTTGTCCCACAGCATCCACAGGTAGCCGAGGCCGAAGCACAGCCAGGAGCCGATGGCGATGAAGAAGCGCAGCAGCGCCTGCCACAGGTCGATGGCGCTGCCGTCCCTGTTCTGGATGCGGATGCCCCACACCTGCATGCCCAGGGTCTGCCCGCTGTGGGTCCAGAACTTGGCGAAGAAGGCGAACAGGCAGACCAGCAGCAGGCTGGCGAGGATCGGGTCGCGATCCAGGCCGCCGGCGTCGGCCAGCGCCTTGAGCTGCTCGGCGCCGTAGATCAGGCGCAGGATGCCCTGCTGGTAGAGCAGGGTGACCACCATCAGCAGCGCCGTGCACAGCAGGAAGTCGTAGAACATCGCCGCCAGACGGCGGACGAGCCCGGCGGGAGGGAAATCGCCCTGCGGGCGCAGCTGGTGTCGGGACATGGCGGCCTCGCTTGAAAAAGTGACCGGCATGAAAAAACCCGCCTGAGCGGGTTTGTTCATTGCTTGGTGCTCGAAAGGGACTCGAACACCAGTGAAAAAACCCCGGAAATACTGGCTTTGCGGGCGGTGGCGGTTTCTCGATGCCCCCAAAAATGCCCCCAAAACGAAAAGTACCCCCGTCGATGGGGGCGGATTGTGCCCTATTCGTGCCAACCAATCCCAGTCTTTACCGCTTGTCGGGTGAAGGTCGGCGGGTGGCTTCTGGTGGCACCAGCAGGAGAATTGATTTTGCGGATCACACAGATATCGATCGGCGCGGCGACCATGTCCCCGCATAGCCCCCAGGGCGAGAAAGGACCCAAGATTACGCGCCCTTGACCAGCAGGGCGCCACGGCGCACCAGGTCTTCACGTGATCCCGGAACGCAGCGTGCCACCCTACGGGGGCGCATGCGGTCGGCGTGCTCGGCGTCGGCGTGCTCGACCAGGGCGCCACGGAAGAACGCGGTGCGCGTCTTGATGTTGTCGCCGTCGCGGCGCAACTCGGCGAGCAGGTCGGTAAGCTCTGGGGACAGTGGCTGCCGCTTGATGATCGTCTTCAGCATCTGGGCATCACGAAGGAGCTTGGCGGCTACCTCCTCGATGTCGGCCTGTACGGCGTACAGCGTGGAAAGCGTGTCGTTGGTGTTCATTCGTGACCCTCGGAAAAGGTGCCCGACTCCGGGAGCGAATCCAGAGCCGGGCGGCACAGCACCCCCTTTGAACCAAACCGCCAGGGGGCGAGGCGGCATTCTGTCAGCCGGCCCGGCTGGTAATCCCGAGCCCGGCGGCGATGGCACGGGCGGCGATCTTGGTTTTCGAGGCTGCAACGCCGGTCTTCTGCGCGAAGTCGCGGTGTTCTTTCTCTAGGGCGGCGGCGGTCTGCTCATCAAGGCAGACGGTGATTCGGTACTGGTCTTTCGTCTTGGTGGTCATTGGCCTACTTCCTCCCGTAACCGCTTTCGTAGTGCGTCCGGCTGTACCTGTTCGCGTAGGTGACGCGCGTCCCTTGCTGCTCGGCGTCAAGGTTGCGGTACCGCTGGCGAACGCTGGCGGCGATGAACTGGTGGGCGCGGGCCAGTTGCCCAGGACTCAACTCGGGCCACAGGGCGGCCAGGTGCCGGGCGTCTTCCTCGGCGCTGTGAATCCAGCCGCCACGGTGGCCGGCGACCTGTACCACGGCGCGAATATCGCCTTCCTCGCCGTGCGGTCTGAGGATGATGTGCGCGGCCTCGATGGCGGTGGCCACCTCTGCCGGAAGCTCGTTGCTCGGTTTGCGCTTGAACAGGTCGAAAATTCGCATGGTGGCCTCCAGGTCAGCCGCGCACGAAGAAGTAGCCCGCGTCCGGCACCAGCGGTTGCAGGTTCACGAAGCAGGTGAGCGACAAATCACCCTCAACGCTTCGGCGATCAGCAATCAGGGTCACGTCCTCATGAACGGCCACAGCGGCGCGCATCCAGGTGCCGACGATGGTCGGGGCGACTTCCATGCACAACTCGGCGGCCATGCCATCCACGAACAGCTCACCCTGTTGAGCGGCAGCACCTGTGCCGGCACTGCCGACGATTGCGCGCAGGTCGGCGAACTGGCAGCCCTTGGCAGCGGCAGCGCCCAGGGAGAACGCGGCGGGAGTGGTTGCTACGATGGCGGCCAGCAGGGCGGCGTCAGCGGAGCGGGCGATACCGGCGATGATGGAATGTTCCAGCTCGGCGGACAGGAAGCCCAGCCCGTACTCGCGCTGCTGCGCGCGGGTCATGTTCACCCGGAATGAGTAGGTCGGCATGGTGGAGAGGTCGACGGCGGCGCGACTGATCGGCCACGCGGCATCCGTCACTTCGGCGCCATCGGCCAGCAGCGCAAACTGTGCCGGCTTCACCACGTCGAATCGGTAATCACGGGTGTAAAACGCCGGGAGCGTCGACTCTCCAGCAGGCGCCGCCGGGGCGCGGTCGATGACGATGATTTGAGCGCCGGCCTTGCCGGTGACGCTGTGGGAAAGCATGGCGGCGGCCAGGGTGCTTACCTTGCCGGCTTCGGTACCGTACGGCAGGTACAGGCCGCCATCAACGCCAGGGTTCAGGGTCGGCGCCTGCTCATGAAGCATGCTCAGCCCAGTTGCCTCGGCGGCGCGCTTCATGGTGCGGGCGTGCGGCTCGGTAGCGCCCACGGCGATGTGATCTTGGTAGCCGACTGCCTGCCCGGCGTCGGTCAACAGCTGGTGGAGTTTGCTGGTCATTCAAAGTGCCCGTTTCTGTTGTCGATGCGGGCAGTTTGATGGCGTGCGATGTGCTGAGCTTCTGGCGGGATTTCCGAGCACTTATGCAGGGTTGAGACTGTTTGGAAGTCTGGTAGGCGATTTTCGGAGGCACGCAGGTGCCAATCGCCGTGGATGCTATCCACCCACAAGGTGCCCCCATCGACGGAGTACCTTTGATTTCGCGGCGGCAGGGGTCATGCCGGGCTCACTACCCTTGTCGTGTAGTGCCCGCGACAGGATCAGGAACCCACGCATCCCACGGGCCAGGGGGATACTCGAGGATGTTCTTGATTTGGCTCGGGCTCATGCAGAAAAGCGCGGCGGCCTCTGTGATCGCGGCGCCTTCATCGTGAACCACGTAACGAACCGCCTTTTTTCGTGCGGCCTTGTACAGCCCGATACAGCTTGCAGGAAAAAGCATCTCGCCGCCGAACTTCTCAATCAGGCGCCCGGCATGCTCCTGGCCAAGGATCGCCACAAGCTTGCAACCCGGCCTGATCGACTTCGGCACGTACAGAATCGGCACCCGCCGGACACGCCCAGGGTATCGATGGTCGCGCTTTTCAACGGTGGGCAGCTGGCTTATCAGACCCAGCGCCCCGTACACGCCCAGGACTTCGCCCAGCTCCCTAATGCTCAGCGGCAATCTTTCCGTGCTCTTGCTCATCCGTACCCCGGCGCTCTTTCGATGGCTCGACCAAGATACCAAACGCGGGTAGAAAACATGCACGCTTGGTGCCATGAAAAATGCTCCAGTTTTGGATCATCCTGAAAAGAAAAAGCCCGGTGGTTAACCGGGCTTGAGGTGGTCACTCGATAGCGGCGCCAGGCCATATCCCCCTGACGTGTTCCAGCGCTTCGGCGTGGGTGCATGGCTCGCCGATCATCCGGCGCTTTCCGTATCCGGGTATGGACACGTCCCAGGCAGCACGGCGCGTCTCGCCGTCGTTTGCCGCCAGTTCGGCCAGCAGCTCAAGGCGGTGCAATTTGATGAACTGGCGGATTGGTTCGGTGACGCTAGAGCGAGGGGAAATGATGATCCGTTCCCCCCTGACTCTGGCCGACAATCCGTGCTCTCTCAGGTAGTCGATTGCGGCCATCAGAACACCTCAGCGTCTGCTTCGTCGAAGTCCTCGGCGGCATCCACTCGTGCCCCTTTTTCCAACTCGTGCCCTTTTTTCTCACTCGTGCCCACGCCTAGGGATGGGCACGAGTAAGGTTTCGAGGGCACGAGTAAGGTTTCGTCGGTTTCTTGGGGCAGCGACCAGTAAGACTTCACGTCCTTTTTGCTGCCTGTCCGAGCTACCACAACAGCCAATTTTTCCCTTGCTCGGCGTATCTGCTTTTCGGTGTAGCCGTTGCTTTTCATCAGGGACTTGGCGTTGTTGCTTTCCAGCGGGTTGTCCTTGAGGATGCGGTAAAGGCAGTCGCTAGGATCATCGCCGTCTGGCTGCTCGTCACCCTCGACCCGCTCCACGTCGGCCAGGATCTCCCGTGCGCTACCCTCGATCCGTTCGCCCCACAGCACGCGAGTGGTAGTGATGTTTTCGCGGACAGTACATTCCTCGATTGAGTAGGAGCACCCGCCAGAGTCATCGGCAATATTCGACTTGGCGCGAGCCAGCACCCGAAGGTCGGAGTCTTCCTGTTTTGCTGCTACCAGGACGGTGCGAGCCAGCGCGCCGAACGCCTGCGATCCGAGAACACGCTCGGCGGGGTTGCTGCCTGCTGAGCCCTTCGAGAAGTGGGTGATGCCCAGGACGGCGCAGTCGTAACGCTCGGCCAGATCAACCAGCCCTTGAAGTGCCCGGCGAACATCGTTTGCGCGGTGCATGTCACCAGCGACGGCGGAGACGATGGGGTCGATCATGATCAGGCCAACATCCCCGATACGCTCCAGCTCGGCGGCCAGCAGATCAATATCCTTTGCCGGGTCGAATGGCTCGACTTCGCCAAGCCCGTTGACGCGACCTTGCAGGATGTAAACCTTGCTCAGATCGGCGCCGGAGGCGATGAGGCGCGGCACGATGGTGTCGGCGGCGTCATCCTCGCTTGACCAGATGATGACGCTCCTACGCTCGCGGTAGATCTCGCCGTCAGGCCAGCGACCGCCACAAGTCATGGTTGCCGCAAGTCCGATGGTGAGGGTGGTTTTCCCGGTGCCACCAGCGCCGGCAAGGATGGTCAGCTTGCCCAGGGCCAGCCAGCCGGGCCAAGCCCAGTGGATGGCAGTCGGCGTGATGCTGGTCGCTTGAACCGCGTTTGCGCGCCACACGTCCTTGGCGGCAGCTTCGGCCCACTCCCTCTTGAAGCTCTCGATCTTGGCGCTCATACGGCTACCCCTAACCGGCGCTTTGCCGTCTCGTAGCGATCTCGGTCGGCAGCAGACAGCTGCCTGCCCTGGCGCAGATGCTCCACTGCGATGCTGATAACAGTCGCCTCCAGCTCCCGCGCGGCCTTGCTCGGGCCGCTGCTTACAGGGCGCATGCTGCTGCCTGGGAACAGGTCGCGGATGGTCAGGCCGATGGCGGCGGCGATGCTCTCGGTGTCGCAGCCGGCCCAGCAGTGCAACAGAACCTTGCCGTCCTCGGCTTCGCGGATGCTCAGGCTTGGGTCGCGGTCATCGTGAGCCGGGCAGCAGGCTTTCCACTTGCCGGCGCCAGCAGCCTTCACCTTGTCGAGTCGCTGAAGTACCACGTCGATTGGTGCGCTCATGCTGTACCCCTTGGCGGCTCGAACCGCTCCAACACGTCGCCCAGGGCGCAGGTGGTCGCGCGCAGCACCTCGGCGCGCTGGTGGTCTGGCTCGCTGTCGCAGAGGGCAACCAGGTCGGAGAGGACGGCCAGCAGCAGGAAATTGCTTGCGCTGTCGATATGGGCCGGCTCGCTGCGGATGATGTGCCTGTCAGGATCGAAGGGAATTACAGGCATGGCATTGCCTCCAGGGCTTCAAGGCGGGAGACAAGAGCCACGGCTAGACGCTCGGCGGCGAGCAGCCAAGCATCCATGTCTGCCGAGGTAGTCGGGCCAGCAGCGGTAGCGCGGTGGAGCGCCTGCGCGGCCTCGCGGATCAGCTCCAGGTGGTTAGGTGTCAGCAGGTCGGCGCATTTCTCCGGGCAAGCCGGGGCCGTCGCCGCCAGCTGGCAGCGTTGAAAATCGGACATGGGTTAGGCCCTCAGCTGTGCGAGGCGCTGGCGCGCGTTGGCGTGGTCTTGCGCCAGCATGGCGCCGGCATCACCGGCAAAGCCGGCCTCCTCGATGTGGAGCGCGGCAGCAGGGAAAACAGCGGTGATGCGCTCCAGGGCCTCGGACGCTTCGGCCTCAGTGGTGAACGGGCCGCACACTCCGTAGGGGTAGCGCGGCTGGTCGCTGTGCTGGACGTAGTGGTACAGGGAGAAACCGCCAGCGATGGTGAAGGCGATCATTGCGCACCTCCTTTGCGCTGGGCGGTCTTGCCGGCAGCGGCCAGCGCCTTGTCCAGATCTTCGGCGACACGCTGCGCCTCGGTCTGGTGACCGTGCTCGAACAGCTGGCGCAGCATGGCCAGCTCTCCACGCACAGCCCACAGGGCATTGCTCACGATGTGATCGGCCAGACGCTCGGCGCCCGTGCCGTCGAACTGGCCGGACAGCAGCACAACCACGGCGTCCGCACGGCTCAGGGCGCAGTCGATAGCGTCAATCGGGTAGCCGGGCGGCACGTCGCCGGGGACGCGCAGCACGTCTTCCGGGGTGGAGTAGGTGCGGCAGGTCATTGCGCACCCCCTTGGGCTTCCAGAGCCGCCAGGGCGCGGACGTGGCGCAGATGGTCGCGCAGGTTCAGCGAGTCGATACGCACCGGGCGGCCAGATTGGATCCAGGCCAGGGCGGTGCGCGGGTCGCGGGTGCTGGTGGTGCTGTCGTGCTCTGCGGTGGCCTCCAGACTGCGCGCCACGCTCATGTGGTGGTTGTAACGCTTGAGACGGACGGACAGGGAGGAGTCGGCGCGCAGGGCGGCCAGGGCCATTGCGCGGTGCGCTGCTGCGCGGTCTTGGAGTGAGGACGGATTGCTGGCGGGGTCGTGCTTCATGGGTACAGCTCCTTTTGCTGAGGAGCCGCCACTACCTGCTACCAAACAGGATTGGGTGGCGACTGTGTGCAGGTTGGTAGACCGGGGCAAAAGGAACCCGGCAGGGCCGAAGCCCTCCCACACACAGCCACCATAGAGCGTTGCTGTAGGCGTAAAAAAACGCCTCGCAATGGACTTGGGGCGCTTGTGCGCCTTTTGCTTGATCGGGCTACCAAACCCGGACACGGGATTGACCGTGACAGGCGCAGAGTAGCGCCTGTGGGTGCGCTTGGCAAGGCTCGGGCGGATCATGCAGCAGCCCTCTTGCTCGGCGTGCTCAGCAGCGCCAGCACTTTTCGGGCCTTGTCGTACTCGCTGACCGGCAGGCTGTAGCGGGTGACGTAGCAGGGCTTGCCCCAGCTGTTCGGAACTTTCTCAGGTAGGCGCTTGAAGATCAGGCCGTGACGGTTGGCCAGCACCGCAACGGTGGATGGAAGGCAGTGGTCGCCCAGGCGCTCGGCCTCGAAGCGGTTGACGCTGGCGCCGGCCAGCAGGTGCTTCAGCAGGCGAGCAATCTTGCTGGGGGCTTCCTCGCTGCCGGTGCTAGAATTGCCGTGCGCGCGGCTGCTCAGTTCTACGGAACGGGTGGCCGTTTTCATTTCAGGCGGCCTCCCCGCGACTCTCGGCGATGCGCGCCTCACACCAGGCTAGGATCTCGGATTCAATCCATACGGCGGACTTCGGGCCAAGCATGACCTGCACGGGGAAGGTGCCGGCAGCGATTCGACGGTAAATCTCCGACGTGCTCAGGGTGGTCAGGCTGCGGACTTCGGCCAGCTTGATGAAGCGGCGCGGCTGCTCGCTGGTTGGTGCTGCGGCAGGCTCGGGTTGCTTGCGGATGGGGTGGGCTGTGCGTGCCATCGTATGCGCCTCCTCGGGCGTTGTTGGGAACGATGGCAGTAATGGTGGTTGGCTGTTGTGGTGAGAAAAACTCCCCCGGCCGTACGGAAAAGGGGTTATCCGTGCGCTCAGGATGTTTTCGGGCGGCGACCAGGCTTGCGGGCATAGTCTGGAGCGGTGGGCTTGATCCACTCCTTGATGCGCTCATTCTTTGGTAACTCCTCGAATCCTTCGCGCCTCAAAATGTCTTCGACCTGTTCGGCCATCGAGGAGATGTGGAACTCCTGCGCGCTGTCCGCTCCCCATAGTTCGGTGGCGATGTCTCGGGCTCGCTCAATGGCGGCGGACTTTGCGGCGTTATGCTTCACCAATGGGCGCAGGGTGGCTGATTGCCGGTCATGCTCAGCAAGTGAGTTCCAGGACAAGAGAACATTGCTTGCCGCTAGGAGCTCGAAGGCTGCGGTAAGAATGCGAGACGCGCACTGTGGGAACTCCTTTGAGAGCTGGTCGATTTCACCAATGGCGCGCAGCATGAATGAGATGGCGGCATCCTCACTTCCCTTTCCAGCGGCGTGCGCTGCTGCGGCTGCTGCCAGGCGAAGCAGATCATTCCTAGATACCCCTCTGAGGGCGATCTCAGACATGTCAGGTGGGAGCCGCTTTTTTGCGATACGCAGCTTTTCCGAATGCGATGTGCAAACCCCGTCGTTTTTCTCACTCACGCGATAGAACTCCCAAGCGCTCCCACTTCCTGAATAGATCGGCCAGCCGGGCGGGTGGGAAGTCCGCTTTTCGCCCCGTCGGGCTAGGCTGGCCGGTAACTCGCTTCCTGTATGGATCAACAGCTATGGCGCAGTATACCCGCGCCTGCTTGGGAACTGGCGGGAAGGCTTGGGCGTTATGCCTTGCGCTTGATCGCCACCACGTTGGCGCCAGCGCACAGGGCGTCGAGCGAATCGGCCCACGTTTGCATCATGCCCCGGCGCTGCTCTAGATAGGTGGCGTGGTTGTAGGTGTCGCGGATTTCGTCCTTGTCGCCGTGGGCAAGCTGGCGCTCGATCCAATCTCGGTTGAAGCCGCGCCCGTTGAGCTCGGTACTCAGCAGGTGGCGGAAGCCGTGGCCGGTCTGGCGGCCTTCGTAGCCGGCAGTGGCGAGCGCCTTGTTTACCGTGTTCTCGCTCATCGATCGACTGGGGTTGCGGCCGGCGAACACCAGGGCATGGCGGCCGGTGATCTCTTGCAGCTGGCGCAGGATGGCCACGGCCTGGCGGGGCAGGGGGACGATGTGCGGGCGGCGGGCCTTCATCCGCTCGGCTGGGATCGTCCACACGGCGGATTCAAGGTCGAACTCTGCCCACGGTGCCTGGCGAAGTTCACCAGGGCGAACACCAGTCAGCAGCAGCAGGCGCACAGCATGTCGGGTCATGACGTTGGCGCGGCCGGCGTCCATGCGTTTCAGCAGCTCGGGCAACTCGGCGAAGGGGATGTGTGGGTGGTGTTCCACGCGAGGCGCATGCTCGGCCAGCACGTTCAGGTCGGTGGCCGGGTTGGCCTCTACGGCGCCCTTGGCCAGCGCGTAGCGGAATACCTGGCTCAACCACTGGCGAACCTTCTTCGCCACGTTCAAGGCACCTCGGCTCTCGATACGGCGCACCAGCTCCACCAGCTCGGGGCGGGTGATCGTCGCCACAGGCTTGCGGCCGATGATGGGAAAAAGGTCTTTGTCCAGGTACAGCATGGCCTTGTCGGCGGTGGCTGGCGCCCAGCGCTTGGCGTTGTACCTGTGCCACTCCCTGGCCAGCTCCTCGAAGGTGTGCCTCGTCTCCCGCTTGGCGGCTTTCTTGTGTTCGCCGGGGTCTTGGCCATCGGCCAGCAGCTGGCGAGCCTCCTTGCGCTGCTCGCGGGCCTGTGCCAGCGATACGGCCGGGTAGGCGCCGAAGGCCAGGCGCTTTTCCTTGCCGTCGAAGCGGTACTTCATCCGCCACAGCTTGGAGCCGGTGGGGGTGATCTCCAGGTACATGCCCTCGCCGTCGCTCAGCTTGTACGGGGCGGCCTTGGGCTTGGCGGTCTTGATGGCGCTGTCAGTCAGCGGCGCAGCCTTGCGGGGCATGGTTGGAAGTCCTTTTGGGGGCATCGCAAAACGGATGCCCCCAAAAATGCCCCCAAAACTTTTGGCTTGCAAGGGTTGGGTAGGGAATCACAGGCAACAAAAAACCGGCGCAGGGCCGGTTTCTGTGGGTTCCAAGCGGTTTCGGTAGTGCTTGGGAACTTAAAATGGTGCCTCGAAAGAGACTCGAACTCTTACGCTGTTACCAGCGGCGGATTTTGAATCCGCTGCGTCTACCGATTCCGCCATCGAGGCAATGGTCGCGGAGTATAGGGATGGCGCGGTGTGCGGTCAATTGACCGTTGCGCCATCTTTCGGTCGCCGTCACGTTATGGCGACGGCGGCCGAAGGCTGGCTCAGGCCTCGATCAGCAGACCCTGCTCCTTCTGCTTCTGCTCGGCCATGCTGGCGGCCTGCAGGGCGGTGAGGGCGATGGTGAAGACGATGTCGTCCACCAGCGCGCCGCGCGACAGGTCGTTCACCGGCTTGGCCAGGCCCTGCAGCATCGGGCCGACGCTGAGGCAGCTGGCGTTGCGCTGCACCGCCTTGTAGGTGGTGTTGCCGGTGTTGAGGTCGGGGAACACGAACACGGTGGCTTGCCCTGCGACCTTGCTGTTCGGTGCCTTCTGCTTGCCGACGCTGAGCACGGAGGCGGCGTCGTACTGCAGCGGGCCGTCGATCGGCAGGTCCGGACGACGCTCCTGGGCGATGCGGGTGGCTTCGGCGACCTTCTCCACCTCGGCGCCGCTGCCGGAGCTGCCGGTGGAGTAGCTGATCATCGCCACGCGCGGGTTGACGCCCAGGGCCACGGCGGACTCGGCGCTCTGCAGGGCGATCTCGGCCAGCTCGGTGGCGTTCGGGTTGGGGTTGACCGCGCAGTCGCCGTAGACCAGCACCTGGTCGGGCAGCAGCATGAAGAACACCGAGGACACCAGGTTGTAGCCCGGTGCGGTCTTGATCAGCTGCAGGGCCGGGCGGATGGTGTTGGCGGTGGTGTGCACGGCGCCGGAAACCAGGCCGTCGACCTCGTCGAGGGCCAGCATCATGGTGCCGAGCACCACGGTGTCCTCGAGCTGCTGGCGGGCCTGCTCGGGCGTCAGGCCCTTGCTCTTGCGCATCTCGCACATCGGCGCGACGTAGCGCTCGCTGATGCTGGCCGGGTCGAGGATCTCCAGGCCGGCCGGCAGGACGATGCCCTGCTCGGCAGCCACGGCCTGCACTTCTTCCGGCTTGGCCAGCAGCACGCAGCGGGCGATGCCGCGCTCCTGGCAGATGGCCGCGGCACGGATGGTGCGCGGCTCGTTGCCTTCGGGCAGGACGATGCGCTTGTCGGCGTCCTGGGCGCGCTTGACCAGCTGGTAGCGGAACGCCGCCGGCGACATGCGCAGCTCGCGCGGCAGGCTGCAGCGGGTGTGCAGGTATTCGGGATGCAGGTGCTGGGCGATGAAGTCGGTGACGTGGCCGGCGCGCTCGATGTCGTCGGCCGGGGTTTCCTTGTTCAGGCCGGACAGGCTGCTGGCGGTCTCGTAGGAGCCGCTGCTCACGCTGAGTACCGGCAGGCCGCCGTCCAGCGCGGCCTTGCACAGCTCGAGGATGCGCTGGTCCGGGCCGAAGTCGCCGGTCAGCAGCAGGCCGGCCAGCTTGATGCCGTTGAGCGAGGCCAGGCAGGCGGCGAGGATGATGTCGTCGCGGTCGCCCGGAGTCACCACCAGCACGCCCGGCTGCAGCAGCTGCACCATGTTCGGCACGGTGCGCGCGCAGAGGATGATCTTGCCGACCCGGCGCTGCTCGGCTTCGCCGGCATTCAGCACCTTGGCGCCGAGGGCCGCGGCGATGTCGGAGGTGCGCAGGGCGTTGAGTTCGGCGGCGAACGGCACGGCGCCGAGCAGCTGGAAGGTCTCGCTGCCGAGCAGCGGCAGCTGCTGCTGCAGGCGCTCGACGAAGGCCGGCACGCCGTCCTCGCTGTTGACCTTGTTGAGGATGGTGCCGAGCACCTTGGGGTCCCTGGCGCCGCCGAACAGCTGCGCCTGGATCTCGAGGCGCTCGGCCATCTGCTTGAGGCTGTCGCTGCCCTGGGCGGCGACCATGATCACTTCCGCATCCAGGCTCTTGGCCAGCTGGGCATTGATGCGCGCGGTGTAGCCGGACTCGCGGGTCGGCACCATGCCTTCGACGATCACCACGTCCTTGCCGGCCGCGGCCTGCTGGAAGCGGCTGACCACCTCTTCAAGGAGCAGATCCAGCTCGCCGTCGGCCAGCTGGCGCTCGACCTGCTCGAGCGGCAGCGGCTCGGGGCTGGCGAGGCCGAGGGTGCGCTCGACCAGCAGGCAGGAGCGCTCGCGGCCCAGGTCGGCCGGGAAGGGTTGGGCGATCGGCTTGAAGAAACCGACCTTGAGGCCGGCCTGCTGCAGGGCGCGGATCAGGCCGAGGCTGACGGAGTTGAGTCCACCGCCAAAGCCGGTGGGAGCGAGGAACAGAGCGTGCATGGGTTCTCCTTTGGGGAGCTGACTGCAGGAAGCGGGGCGGCCGGCGGAGGCTGACGGAGCGAAACCCGACGCCCAGGGGGCTGTCGGGTTTCGCGGCACAGGCACTCCCGCCGGCGCGGGTTCGGTCAGGCGTCGAGCAGGGCGAGGACGTCCAGGGCGATCTGGCGTTCCTCGTTGGTCGGCACCACCAGCACGCGCGGGCTGCCGGCGGCCTGGATCTCGCCGGCCACACCACGGGTGCAGCGGGCGTTGGCCTCGGCGTCGAGCTGGAAGCCGAGCAGCTTGAGGTGCTCCAGGGTGCGCTCGCGCACGGCGGCGGAGTTCTCGCCGATGCCGCCGGTGAAGATCAGACCGTCCAGCTTCTGCAGGCCGCAGGCCATGCCGGCCAGCGACTTGGCCAGGCGGTAGCAGAACACCTCGAAGGCCAGGGTGGCGCCCGGGTGGCCGGCCTGGCGGGCTTCGGACAGGGTGCGCATGTCGTTGGACAGGCCGGACAGGCCCTTCAGGCCGCTGTCGTGGTTGAGCATGCGGTCGACCTGCTCGATGCTCCAGCCCAGGGTGCGCGCCAGGTGGCTGTGCAGGTTGGGGTCGACGTCGCCGCTGCGGGTGCCCATCACCAGGCCTTCCAGCGGGGTCAGGCCCATGCTGGTGTCGCGGCTTTCGCCGTTGACGATGGCGCAGGTGGAGCAGCCGTTGCCCAGGTGGGCGGACAGCCAGCTGCTGTCTTCCACCGGCAGGTTCATCATCTCGGCGGCGCGCTTGCTGACGTAGCGGTGGCTGGTGCCGTGGAAGCCGTAGCGGCGCACGCCGTGTTCCTTGTAGAGGAAGTCCGGCACCGCGTAGCGGTAGGCGTGCTCGGGCATGCTCTGGTGGAAGGCGGTGTCGAACACGCTGACCTGCGGCAGGCCGGGGAACAGGGCCACGGCGGCTTCGATGCCGACCAGGTTGGCCGGGTTGTGCAGCGGCGCCAGTTGGGCGTTGGCACGGATGCCCTCGAGCACGGCGTCGTCGATCAGGCTGGAGGCGGTGAAGTGCTCGCCGCCGTGCACCACGCGATGGCCGATGCCGTCGAGCTGGCCACCGGCCGCTTCCTGGGCCAGGGGCAGCACATGGTTGAGGATCTCGCGATGGTCGGCGCCCGGCAGGGTCAGACTTTCCTTGGTGTCACCCAGCTGCCAGTGAACCACGGCTTCCGGGCTGCCGAGACGCTCGGCGAGGCCCTGCAGGGGGAAGGTCGCTTGCGCTTCGTTGACCAGGGCGAACTTCAGCGACGAGCTGCCGCAGTTGATGACCAGAATGTTGCGGGCGGACATGGGGGCTCCTGAAAGACTTGTCGCGAAATGACCGCGCAGCACGCGCTGGCCACCTCGAGTTAACTTTTTATGGTTGGGGTGCCCGGCGTTCTTGTGGAACATGGACTAATCAGGGTGTAGCTATCCTGACACGCTGGGTTGGCCCCCCGCCGTTCTTCTTTAGTCGAATCAAAACCGTAGACAAGTAGGGGGATTTGACGGCGGCGCAGCGGACCGCTCGCGTGGCGACTGCAGTGCATTTCCGGTAAGCTGTGCGGCCTTTCGAGAGCCCCCGCATGCGTGTTGCTGACTTCCATTTCGAGCTTCCCGATCTGCTGATCGCCCGTCATCCGCTGGCCGAGCGGCGCGCCAGTCGCCTGCTGGTGCTGGACGGTCCGAGCGGCCAGCTGAGCCATCGTCATTTCCCCGATCTGCTGGAGTACCTGCGCCCCGGCGACCTGATGGTGTTCAACGACACCCGGGTGATTCCGGCGCGCCTGTTCGGTCACAAGGCCTCCGGCGGCAAGCTGGAGATCCTCGTCGAGCGGGTGCTCGACAGCCAGCGCGTGCTGGCCCACGTGCGCGCCAGCAAGGCGCCCAAGCCGGGCATGCGGATCCTCATCGACGGCGGCGGCGAGGCCGAGATGCTGGTGCGCCACGACGCGCTGTTCGAGCTGCGCTTTGCCGAGCCGGTGCTGCCGCTGCTCGAGCGCGTCGGCCACATGCCGCTGCCGCCGTACATCGATCGTCCCGACGAGGACGCCGACCGCGAGCGCTACCAGACCGTCTACTCCGACCAGAGCAAGGCCGGCGCGGTGGCCGCGCCCACCGCCGGGCTGCATTTCGACGACGCGCTGCTCGCGGCGATCCGCGCCAAGGGCGTGGCTACCGCCTTCGTCACCCTGCACGTCGGTGCCGGCACCTTCCAGCCGGTGCGCGTCGAGCGCATCGAGGACCACCACATGCACAGCGAGTGGCTGGAGGTCGGTCAGGACGTGGTCGACGCGGTCGCTGCCTGCAAGGCGCGCGGCGGCCGGGTGGTCGCGGTCGGCACCACCAGCGTGCGCTCGCTGGAAAGCGCCGCCCGCGATGGCGTGCTCAAGCCGTTCAGCGGCGACACCGACATCTTTATCTACCCCGGGCGGCCGTTCCATGTGGTCGACGCCCTGGTCACCAACTTCCACCTGCCCGAGTCCACCCTGCTGATGCTGGTCTCGGCCTTCGCCGGCTACCCCGAGACCATGGCCGCCTACCGCGCGGCGGTGGCCGCGGGCTATCGCTTCTTCAGCTACGGCGACGCCATGTTCATCACCCGCAATCCCGCCGCGCGCGGCCCCGAGGAAACCCCATGAGCCATATGTCCTTCGAGCTGCTGGCCACCGACGGCAAGGCCCGTCGCGGCCGTCTGACCTTCCCGCGCGGGGTGGTCGAGACCCCGGCGTTCATGCCGGTGGGCACCTACGGCACGGTCAAGGGCATGCTGCCGCGCGACATCGAGGCCATCGGCGCGCAGATCATCCTCGGCAACACCTTCCACCTGTGGCTGCGTCCGGGCACCGAGGTGATCAAGAGGCACGGCGACCTGCACGACTTCATGCAGTGGCAGGGGCCGATCCTCACCGACTCCGGTGGCTTCCAGGTGTTCAGCCTCGGCGCGATGCGCAAGATCAAGGAGGAGGGCGTGTACTTCGCCTCGCCGGTGGACGGCGCCAAGGTGTTCATGGGCCCCGAGGAGTCGATGCAGGTGCAGCGCGACCTCGGCTCGGACATCGTGATGATCTTCGACGAGTGCACCCCGTATCCGGCCGACTTCGACACCGCCAAACGCTCCATGGAGCTGTCGCAGCGCTGGGCCAAGCGCTCCAAGGTCGCCCACGAGGGCAATCCGGCGGCACTGTTCGGCATCGTCCAGGGCGGCATGCACGAGGAGCTGCGCCTGCGCTCGCTGGAAGGCCTGCTGGAGATCGGCTTCGACGGCCTGGCCATCGGCGGCCTGTCGGTCGGCGAGCCCAAGGAGGACATGATCCGCATCCTCGACTTCCTGCCGCCGCACCTGCCGGCGGACAAGCCGCGCTACCTGATGGGCGTCGGCAAGCCGGAGGACCTGGTTGAGGGCGTGCGCCGCGGCATCGACATGTTCGACTGCGTGATGCCGACCCGCAACGCGCGCAACGGCCACCTGTTCACCGACAGCGGGGTGATCAAGATCCGCAATGCGGTGCACAAGCACGACGATTCGTCGCTGGATCCGACCTGCGACTGCTACACCTGTCGCAATTTCTCGCGCGCCTACCTGCACCATCTGGACAAGTGCGGGGAAATGCTGGGCAGCATGCTGAATACCATTCACAACTTGCGACATTATCAGCGCCTGATGGCCGGTTTACGCGATGCCATCGGGCAGGGTACATTGCCCGCCTTCGTCGCCGACTTCTATGCGCGGCGTGGCCTGCCGGTCCCGCCGTTGAACTGAATCCAGAGCGTTTCCAAGACTTTGCCACAGGAGTAGTACATGAGCTTTCTGATCTCTGCCGCCCATGCCGCCGATGCCGCCCCGGCCGCCGCACCGGGAGGCGAGTACATGCAGTTTCTGATGCTGGCCGGTTTCGTGGTCATCTTCTATCTGCTGATCTGGCGTCCCCAGTCCAAGCGCGCCAAGGAGCACAAGAACCTGCTCGGCAGCCTGCAGAAGGGTGACGAGGTGGTGACTTCCGGCGGCATCGCCGGCAAGGTGGTCAAGGTGGCCGACGACTTCGTGGTGATCGAGGTCTCCGACACCGTCGAGCTGAAGATCCAGAAGATGGCCATCGCCGCCACCCTGCCCAAGGGCACTCTGAAGGCCATCTGAGTTTCCGACTCACCATATCGACGGGGCGCGCAATGCGCCCCGCGTTGCAAACGGGCTGTGTCATGCTCAACAAGTATCCCCTGTGGAAATATCTGCTGATCCTCGTGGTGATCGGCATCGGCTTCATCTATTCCGCGCCCAACCTCTATCCCGACGATCCGGCCATCCAGCTCACCGGCACCAGTACCGCGCTGAAGGTCGAGCAGGCCGACATCGCGCGCGCCGAGCAGGCGCTCAAGGATGCCGGCATCGCGGTCAAGGGTGCCAGCCTGGGTGACAAGGGCGCACTGCTGCGCCTGACTCGCCAGGAAGACCAGCTGCCGGCCAAGGACGTGGTGCGCCGCGCCCTCGGCGACGACTACGTGGTGGCGCTGAACCTGGCGCAGACCACTCCCGACTGGCTGCGCAGCCTGGGCGCCAGCCCGATGAAGCTGGGCCTGGACCTGTCCGGTGGCGTGCACTTCCTGCTCGAAGTGGACATGGACAAGGCCGTCAGTGCGCGGCTGAAGGTCTACGAAGGCGAAGTGAAGAGCCTGCTGCGCAAGGAGCGCGCGCGTTACCGCTCGCTGCCGCCGCAGGAAGGGGCGATCCAGCTCGGCTTCAACGACGTCGAGGCGCTGGAGCAGGCCGGCCGCCTGATCCGCAAGGACTTCCCCGATTTCGAGCAGCAGGTCAGCGAGCGCAACGGCCTGCAGGTCCTGCGTCTGGTGCTGACCCAGGCCAAGCTGGCGGAAATCCGCGAATACTCGATCAAGCAGAACCTGACCACCGTGCGCAACCGGGTCAACGAGCTGGGCGTCGCCGAGCCGCTGGTGCAGCGCCAGGGCGCCAACCGCATCGTGGTCGAGCTGCCGGGCGTGCAGGACACCGCCGAAGCCAAGCGCATCCTCGGCAAGACCGCCAACCTCGAATTCCGCCTGGCCGCCGATCTGGATGCCCCGCGCGCCAGCACCGAGTCCTTCGACTTCCGTGAGGAGGGTCGTCCGCCGGTGGCGCTGGAGCGTGGGGTGATCATCACCGGCGACCAGGTCACCGATGCCCAGGCCAGCTTCGACGAGAACGGTCGGCCGCAGGTCAACATCCGCCTCGACGGCCACGGCGGCGAGCTGATGAGCCGCGCCACCCGCAACAACGTCGGCCGCAGCATGGCGGTGGTGTTCATCGAGCAGAAGCCGGTGACCCGCTACGTCAGGCAGGTGGTCGATGGCGTCGAGCAGGAAGTTGCGGTTTCCGCCTTCAAGGAAGAGAAGCAGGTGATCAGCCTGGCGACCATCCAGTCGCCACTGGGCAACAGCTTCCGCATCACCGGTCTCGACGGTCCGGGCGAATCCTCCGAGCTGGCCCTGCTGCTGCGCGCCGGTGGTCTGGCGGCGCCGATGTACTTCGCCGAGGAGCGCACCATCGGTCCGAGCCTGGGTGCGGAGAACATCCAGCTCGGCGTGCAGGCGGCGCTGTGGGGCTTCCTGCTGGTCGCCGTGTTCATCGTCGCGCTCTACAAGTTCTGCGGCGTGCTGGCGACGGTCGCCCTGTGCTTCAACATGGTGGTGCTGCTGGCGCTGATGTCGCTGCTCGGCGCCACCCTGACCCTGCCGGGTATCGCCGGTATCGTGCTGACCATGGGTATGGCGGTGGACGCCAACGTGCTGATCTTCTCGCGGATCCGCGAGGAGATCGCCAACGGCATGGCCATCCAGCGCGCCATTCACGAGGGCTTCGATCGCGCCTTCTCGGCGATTGTCGACGGCAACCTGACCACCCTGCTGGTCGGCGCCATCCTGTTCGCCATGGGCACCGGCCCGATCAAGGGCTTCGCCGTGACCCTGTCGCTGGGCATCGTTACCTCGATGTTCACCGCGATCATCGTCACCCGCGCCATGGTCAACCTGATCTACGGTGGCCGCAACATCAAGAAGTTGTCGATCTGAGGACTGCCGACGATGAAACGCGTGATCAATTTCATGGGCATCCGGCATGCGGCCTTCGCATTGACCGTGTTGCTGACCCTGGCCTCGCTCGCGAGTCTGGCGGTCAAGGGGCTGAACTTCGGCCTCGACTTTACCGGCGGCACGCTGATCGAACTGGGCTACGAACAGCCGGCGCAGCTCGACAAGGTGCGCAGCCAGATGGCCCAGGCCGGCTATCCGGACGCCATCGTGCAGAGCTTCGGCGCCAGCACCGACGTCCTGCTGCGCCTGCAGGGCGACGATCCGGAGCTGGGCAACCAGGTGGCGGCGGCGCTGCGCCAGGTCAGCGCCGAGACGCCCTTCACCCTCAAGCGCGTCGAGTTCGTCGGCCCGCAGGTGGGCGAGGAGCTGCGCGATCAGGGCGGTCTGGGCATGCTGCTGGCGCTGGCCGGGGTGCTGGTCTACGTGGCCTTCCGCTTCCAGTGGAAGTTCGGCTTCGGCGCCATCGTCTCGCTGGTGCACGACGTGATCGTCACCCTCGGCGTGTTCAGCTTCTTCCAGATCCCCTTCGATCTGACCGTGCTGGCGGCGGTGCTGGCGATCATCGGCTACTCGCTGAACGACACCATCGTGGTGTTCGACCGCATCCGCGAGAACTTCCGCCTGCTGCGCAAGACCGAGCTGATCGAGAACATCAACATCTCCACCACCCAGACCCTGCTGCGCACCATGGCCACCTCGGTGTCCACCCTGCTGGCGGTCGGTGCGCTGCTGCTGTTCGGTGGCGAGAGCCTGTGGGGCTTCGCCCTGGCGCTGTTCATCGGCGTCGGTGTGGGCACCTACTCGTCGGTGTACATCGCGGCGATCCTGCTGATCTGGCTGAAGCTGACCCGCGAGGACCTGATTCCGCCGGTGGTCGAGGACGAGGTCGACGAGCTGCCGTAAGGTTCGTGGTCGCAACGAAGAAAGCGCCTGCGGGCGCTTTTTTCATGCCCGGCTTTCGTCGCGGCAATAAAAAACCCGGCGCGAGGGCCGGGTTTCTGGTGCAGCAGTCAGTCGATCAGCGCTTGAGCGCCGGCGGCAGGTGCGGCTGGATGGCGGTGAGCACGGCCTTGAAGCACTTGGTGTTGCCGGCGACGATGTGGCCCTTGTCGAGGAAGTCGTGGCCGCCGGTGAAGTCGCTGGCCAGGCCGCCGGCTTCCTGGACCAGCAGGGCGCCGGCCGCCATGTCCCATTCGGACAGGCCGAACTCCCAGAAGGCGTCGAAGCGGCCGGCGGCGACGTAGGCCAGGTCCAGGCTGGCGGCGCCGGCGCGGCGGATGCCGGCGGTCTGGCCGACCAGGCTGCGGAACATGCCCAGGTAGCTGTCCAGGTGGTCGAGCTGGCTGTCGCGGAACGGGAAGCCGGTGCCGAGCAGGGCACCTTCCAGGCTCTTGCGGCTGCTGACGCGGATGCGCTTGCCGTTGACGGCGGCGCCGCGGCCGCGGCTGGCGGTGAACTCTTCCTGGCGTACCGGATCGAGGACTACGGCGTGCTCGATGCGGCCGCGGTACTTGCAGGCGATGCTGACGGCGAAGTGCGGCAGGCCGTGGATGAAGTTGGTGGTGCCGTCCAGCGGGTCGATGATCCACAGGTAGTCGGCGCCGTCGCCGGTGCCCTCGATCAGGCCGCTTTCCTCGGCGAGGATGCCGTGGTTCGGGTAGGCCTTTTGCAGCACATTGATGATCGTCTGCTCGGCGGCGCGGTCAACCTCGGTCACGTAGTCCTTGGCGTCCTTCTCGTTGACCGAGATTGCATCCAGGCGTTCGATCGAGCGGAAGATGAGTTCGCCGGCACTGCGGGCCGCGCGCAGCGCGATATTCAGCATGGGCTGCATGGAAGGGTCACCTGGGTTGTTAAAGAAAGCCGACAATTCTAGCAGAAAAGCCTCGGCCATAAAGGGTGCGTGCGCCGGCGCCGACGCTTGGGTAAGATTCGAGTCTTTTTTCACTGGCGGGAGAGCAGTCGTGCTCGACAGGATTCGCGTGGTGCTGGTCAATACCAGTCATCCGGGCAACATCGGCGGTGCGGCGCGGGCCATGAAGAACATGGGCCTGTCGCGCCTGGTGCTGGTGCAGCCCGAGGAGTTTCCCAGCGGCGAAGCCAATGCGCGGGCGTCCGGGGCTACCGACATTCTCGAGGCCGCGCAGGTGGTCGACAGCCTCGAGGAGGCGCTGGCCGGCTGCAGCCTGGTGCTCGGCACCAGCGCGCGCGACCGGCGCATTCCCTGGCCGTTGCTGGATCCGCGCGAGTGTGGGCAGACCACGCTGGCGCAGGTGGAGCAGGGCGGCGAGGTGGCGCTGGTGTTCGGCCGCGAGTACGCCGGGCTGACCAACGAGGAGCTGCAGCGTTGCCAGTTCCACGTGCACATTCCCTCCGATCCGGAGTTCTCCTCGCTCAACCTGGCCACCGCGGTGCAGGTGCTGACCTACGAGGTGCGCATGGCCTGGCTGGCGCAGCAGGGCCAGCCGACCAAGATGGCCAAGGTGGAGTCCACCGCCATGCTCAACACGGTGCCGGTCACCGCCGAGGAGCTGGAGCTGTTCTACGGGCATCTCGAGCAGACCCTGGTGGCGATCGGCTTCCTCGATCCGGAGAAGCCGCGCCACCTGATGTCGCGTCTGCGTCGCCTGTACGGGCGCAGCGGCATCAGCAAGCTGGAAATGAACATCCTGCGCGGTATCCTCACTGAAACCCAGAAGGCCGCCCGTGGCGAGCCCCACAAGCGGAGAGACGATTGATGTTCGAGCGCATGCGAGAAGACATCCAGAGCGTGTTCCATCGCGATCCGGCGGCGCGCAACACTCTGGAAGTGCTCATCTGCTATCCGGGCTTGCACGCGGTGTGGCTGCATCGCGTGGCCCACTGGCTGTGGAGCGCCGACTGGAAGCTGCTGGCGCGCGTGGTGTCGCACATCAGCCGCTGGCTGACCGGCATCGAGATCCATCCGGGGGCGAAGATCGGTCGGCGCTTCTTCATCGATCACGGCATGGGCATCGTCATCGGCGAGACCGCCAAGATCGGCAACGACGTCACCCTCTACCATGGCGTGACCCTGGGCGGCACCAGCTGGAACAAGGGCAAGCGCCACCCGACCCTGGAGGACGGCGTGATCGTCGGCGCCGGGGCGAAGATCCTCGGTCCGTTCACCGTCGGCGCCGGCGCCAAGGTCGGCTCCAACGCGGTGGTGACCCGTCCGGTGCCGGCCGGCGCCACCGCGGTGGGCATCCCCGGGCGGATCATCGCCAAGCCCGACGACGAGCAGGAGGCGCGGCGCAAGGCGATGGCCGAGAAGATCGGCTTCGACGCCTACGGCGTCAGCGAGGACATGCCCGATCCGGTGGCGCGCGCCATCGGCCAGCTGCTCGATCACCTGCAGGCGGTCGATGGTCGCCTCGAAGGCATGTGCAAGGCGCTCACTGCGCTGGGCAGCGACTACTGCGCCAAGGACCTGCCGGTGCTGCGCGCCGAGGACTTCGCCGGGGTCAAGCCGGAGTCCGCCGTGGCGGCGGTTGACCAGGCCACCCCCGCGGCGCCGCGCGCGAACGATTGAGGTGCGTGGGTGGGGGATCTGCTATAAGATCCCCGCCCTGTGCCGGGCAGGCCTTATTCCGAGTGAAATGGTCGGACTTATAGTTGACCGCTTTGCTCGGAAATAGCATACTGCCGGCACTTTCCGAATCATCGTGGTGCAAGCCCATGCGACTGACCACCAAAGGCCGTTACGCCGTGACAGCCATGCTCGATCTTGCGCTGCATGCGCAGAACGGGCCGGTGTCCCTCGCCGACATTTCCGAGCGGCAGGGCATTTCCCTGTCCTATCTCGAACAGCTGTTCGCCAAGCTCCGTCGCCGCAGTCTGGTGACCAGCGTGCGCGGCCCCGGTGGCGGCTATCAGCTGTCGCGCGAGATGGCCAGCATCGACGTGGCCCAGGTCATCGACGCCGTCAACGAATCGGTCGACGCCACCCGTTGCCAGGGGCTGGGTGGCTGCCACGAAGGCGACGTCTGCCTGACCCACCACCTGTGGTGCGGCCTCAGCGACCGGATTCACGAATTCCTCAGCGGCATCAGCCTGGCCGACCTGGTCCAGCGCCAGGATGTGCAGGACGTGGCGCAGCGGCAGGATCAGCGCCGCCAGCAGCATGGCAAGGGGCTGTTGCCCAGTCCGCTTGAAAAGATCGAAGCGTCCGCCATCGACTGATGCCGCGGAAGCCAGCCTGACAGGAGAGATTTGATGAAATTGCCGATCTACCTCGATTATTCCGCGACCACACCGGTCGATCCGCGTGCGGCACAGAAGATGTGCGAGTGCCTGACCATGGACGGCAACTTCGGCAACCCGGCGTCGCGTTCGCACCTGTTCGGCTGGAAGGCCGAGGAGGCGGTGGAGAATGCCCGCCGCCAGGTGGCCGAACTGGTCAATGCCGACCCGCGCGAGATCGTCTGGACCTCCGGCGCCACCGAGTCCAACAACCTGGCGATCAAGGGTGCCGCGCACTTCTACGCCAGCAAGGGCAAGCACCTGATCACCTCGAAGATCGAGCACAAGGCGGTGCTGGACACCACCCGGCAGCTCGAGCGCGAAGGCTTCGAGGTCACCTACCTCGAGCCCGGCGAAGACGGCATCATCACCCCGGCGATGGTCGAGGCGGCGCTGCGTGACGACACCATCCTGGTCTCGATCATGCACGTGAACAACGAGATCGGCACCATCAACGACATCGCCGCCATCGGCGAGCTGACCCGTGCCCGCGGCATCCTGTTCCACGTCGACGCCGCGCAGTCCACCGGCAAGGTGGAAATCGACCTGGAGGCGCTGAAGGTCGACCTGATGTCCTTCTCCGCCCACAAGACCTACGGTCCCAAGGGCATCGGCGCCCTCTACGTGCAGCGCAAGCCGCGCGTACGCATCGAGGCGCAGATGCACGGCGGCGGCCACGAGCGCGGCATGCGCTCGGGCACCCTGGCCACCCACCAGATCGTCGGCATGGGCGAAGCCTTCCGCATCGCCAAGGAAGAGATGGCCGCCGAAAGCGTGCGCATCAAGGCCCTGGCCGATCGCTTCCAGGCTCACCTGGAAGGCATGGAAGAGGTGTACCTGAACGGCAGCGCCACCGCGCGCGTGCCGCACAACCTCAACCTCAGTTTCAACTACGTCGAGGGCGAGTCGCTGATCATGGCGCTCAAGGACCTCGCCGTATCCTCCGGTTCGGCCTGCACCTCGGCCTCCCTGGAGCCGTCCTACGTGCTGCGCGCCCTGGGCCGCAACGACGAACTGGCGCACAGCTCGATCCGCTTCACCTTCGGCCGCTTCAGCACCGAGGAAGAGGTCGACTACGCCGCCGCCAAGGTGCGCGAGGCGGTGACCAAACTGCGCGAACTGTCGCCGCTGTGGGACATGTTCAAAGAAGGCGTCGACCTGTCCAAGGTCGAGTGGCAGGCGCACTGACGCCCTATCGATTCAGCGAGGAATACCGTCATGGCATACAGTGACAAGGTCATCGACCACTACGAAAACCCGCGCAACGTCGGCAAGCTCGACGCCGAAGATCCCGATGTCGGCACCGGCATGGTCGGCGCGCCGGCCTGCGGCGACGTGATGCGCCTGCAGATCAAGGTCAACGACGCCGGCGTCATCGAAGACGCCAAGTTCAAGACCTACGGCTGCGGTTCGGCGATCGCCTCCAGTTCCCTCGCCACCGAGTGGATGAAGGGCAAGACCCTCGACGAGGCCGAGACCATCAAGAACACCCAGCTGGCCGAGGAACTGGCGCTGCCGCCGGTGAAGATCCACTGCTCGGTGCTCGCCGAGGACGCCATCAAGGCGGCCGTGCGCGACTACAAGCAGAAGAAAGGCTTGCTCTGAGAATCCGGGAGGCGCAATGGCCATCAGCATGACCGAAGCCGCTGCACAGCATGTGCGGCGCTCGCTGGAAGGGCGTGGCAAGGGTGAGGGCATCCGGCTGGGCGTACGCACCACCGGCTGCTCCGGTCTGGCCTACGTGCTGGAGTTCGTCGACGAGCTGGCGCCCGAGGATCTGGTGTTCGAGAGCTTCGGGGTCAAGGTGATCATCGACCCGAAGAGCCTGACCTATCTGGACGGCACCGAGCTGGACTTCACCCGCGAGGGGTTGAACGAAGGCTTCAAGTTCAACAACCCCAACGTGCGTGGCGAGTGCGGCTGCGGCGAAAGCTTCAACGTCTGAGGGCTGCCGTGAGCACCTGTCATTTCGCCCTGTTCGACCTGCAGCCGGCCTTCGCCCTCGACCTCGAGCAGCTCGCGGTGCGCTACCGCGAGCTGGCCCGCGAGACCCATCCGGACCGCTTCGCCGATGCCCCTGCGCGCGAACAGCGCCAGGCGCTGGAGCGTGCCGCGCAGCTCAACGACGCCTACCAGACCCTGAAGAGTCCGAGCCGGCGCGCCCTGTACCTGCTCAGCCTGCGCGGCGACACGCTGCCGCTGGAAGCCACGGTGCAGGATCCCGAGTTCCTGCTGCGCCAGATGATGCTGCGCGAGGAGCTCGAAGAGCTGCAGGACAGTGCCGATCTGGCCGGCGTCGCCGCCTTCAAGCGGCGCCTCAAGGCGGCCCAGACCGAGCTGGAAGGCGATTTTGCCGCCTGCTGGGATCAGCCTGGCGAGCGCGAGAGGGCCGAGCGCCTGATGCGCCGCATGCAGTTCCTCGACAAGCTGGCCTTTGAGGTGCGCGAGCTGGAAGAGCGCCTCGACGATTAACCCGCGTCTCCTGCGAAGGCGGCGCCTGATAACGCGAAGATCATGGCCCTACTGCAGATTGCCGAACCGGGGCTCAGTCCCCAGCCGCACCAGCGCCGCCTGGCGGTGGGAATCGACCTCGGCACCACCAATTCCCTGGTCGCTGCCGTGCGCAGCGGCCGCACCGCGCCGCTGCCCGACGCGTCGGGGCGGGTCATCCTGCCTTCGGCGGTCCGCTACCTGGCCGATGGCATAGAGGTGGGACATGCTGCCGTCGCCGCCGCCGCCAGCGACCCGTTCAACAGCATCATCTCGGTCAAGCGCCTGATGGGCCGCGGCCTGGCCGACGTCAAGCAGCTCGGCCAGCAGCTGCCGTACCGCTTCGTCGGCGGCGACTCGCAGATGCCGTTCATCGACACCGTGCAGGGGCCGAAGAGCCCGGTGGAAGTCTCCGCCGACATCCTGCGTGTGCTGCGCCAGCGGGCCGAGGCCACCCTGGGTGGCGAGCTGGTCGGCGCGGTGATCACCGTGCCGGCCTACTTCGACGATGCCCAGCGCCAGGCCACCAAGGACGCCGCGCGTCTGGCCGGCCTCAACGTGCTGCGCCTACTCAACGAGCCGACCGCCGCGGCGGTGGCCTACGGCCTGGACAAGGGCGCCGAGGGCGTCATCGCGGTCTACGACCTGGGCGGCGGGACCTTCGACATTTCCATCCTGCGCCTGTCGCGCGGGGTGTTCGAGGTGATGGCCACCGGCGGCGACAGCGCGCTGGGCGGCGACGACTTCGACCATGCCATCGCCGGCTGGATCATCGCCCAGGCCGGTCTGTCCGCCGACCTCGATCCCGGCATCCAGCGCCAGCTGCTGCAGACCGCCTGCGCCGCCAAGGAAGCGCTGAGCGCTGCCGAGAGCGTGAGCGTCACTCACGGTGGCTGGTCCGGCGCGCTGAGCCGCGGCGAGTTCGACGCGCTGATCGAGCCGATGATCGCCCGCAGCCTGAAGTCCTGCCGCCGCGCCGTACGCGACGCCGGCATCGAGCTGGACGAGGTCGAGGCGGTGGTCATGGTCGGCGGCTCGACCCGCGTGCCGCGCGTGCGCGCGGCGGTCGGCGAGCTGTTCGGGCGCACCCCGCTGACCGATATCGATCCCGACGAGGTGGTGGCCATCGGCGCCGCCATCCAGGCCGATACCCTGGCCGGCAACAAGCAGGGCGAGGAGCTGCTGCTGCTCGACGTGATTCCGCTTTCCCTGGGGCTGGAGACCATGGGCGGCCTGATGGAGAAGGTCATCGCCCGCAACACCACCATCCCGGTGGCGCGCGGCCAGGACTTCACCACCTACAAGGATGGCCAGACGGCCATGATGATCCACGTGCTGCAGGGCGAGCGCGAGCTGGTCAGCGACTGCCGTTCGCTGGCGCGCTTCGAGCTGCGCGGCATTCCGCCGATGGTCGCCGGCGCGGCGAAGATCCGCGTGACCTTCCAGGTCGACGCCGACGGCCTGCTCAACGTCGCCGCCCGCGAGCTGGGTTCCGGCGTCGAGGCGAGCATCCAGGTCAAGCCGTCCTACGGCCTGAGCGACGAGGAGATCGCGCGCATGCTGCAGGACTCCTTCGCCCATGCCGGCGACGACAAGTACGCCCGCGCCCTGCGCGAACAGCAGGTCGAGGCCGAGCGTTTGCTCGAGGCCGTGCAGGCGGCGCTGGCCGTCGACGGCGAGCGTCTGCTCGACGCCGACGAGCGCCTCGCCATCGACCACGAGATGCAGGAACTGCGCGAGCGCGCGGCCGGCAGCGACACCGCGGCCATCGAGCAGCAGGTCCGGCGCCTCAGCCAGGTCACCGACGCCTTCGCCGCGCGGCGCATGAACGACAGCGTCAAGGCTGCCCTGTCCGGGCGCCGGCTCAACGAAATCGAGGAATAAGTCATGCCGCAGATCGTCTTTCTGCCCAACGCCGACCATTGCCCGGAAGGCGCGGTGGTCGAGGCCCAGGCCGGCGAAACCATCATCGAGGCCGCGCTGCGCAACGGCATCGAGATCGAACATGCCTGCGAGATGTCCTGCGCCTGCACCACCTGTCACGTGATCGTGCGCGAGGGCTTCAGCAGCCTCGAGCCGTCCGACGAGCTGGAGGACGACATGCTCGACAAGGCCTGGGGTCTGGAGCCAGAGTCGCGCCTGTCCTGCCAGGCCAAGGTGGCCGACAAGGATCTGGTGGTGGAGATTCCCAAGTACACCATCAACCAGGTGTCGGAACGTCACTGACCTGCCGCCGGGAGAGCGAACATGAGCCTGCAATGGACCGATGTGCTGGAGATCGCCATCCAGCTCGCCGAGAGCAAGCCGGACGTCGATCCGCGCTACGTCAACTTCGTCGACCTGCACAACTGGGTGGTCAGCCTGCCGGGGTTTGCCGACGATCCGCAGCGCGGCGGCGAGAAGGTGCTCGAAGCCATCCAACTGGCGTGGATGGAAGAGGCCGACTGAGCCCCGGTCGCGCCTTGCCCGTGAAGGGGTGAGGAGTGGCCTGCCGGCGCTGCACCGCCCGGCGCGCCGGTACGCATTTCACCCGAACCCGCGTATAATCCGCGGGTTTTATCTAGCGGACTTTCTGCGCGCTGCCTCGCCTGCCGATGGCGGCGCGCTCCGGTTTAACCGTCAACCCTGCCTTTTCGGAGTTATTCCATGGCCCTGCAACGCACCTTCTCCATCATCAAGCCCGACGCCGTTGCCAAGAACGTGATCGGCGAAATCACCACCCGTTTCGAGAAGGCCGGCCTGCGCGTCGTCGCTTCCAAGATGCTCCAGCTGTCCGAGCGCGAAGCGGCCGGCTTCTACGCCGAGCACAGCGAGCGCGGCTTCTTCAAGGACCTGGTTGCCTTCATGACCTCCGGTCCGGTCATCGTCCAGGTGCTGGAAGGTGAAGACGCCGTTCTGAAGAACCGCGAGCTGATGGGCGCCACCAACCCGAAGGAAGCTGCTGCCGGCACCATCCGCGCCGATTTCGCCGTTTCCATCGACGAGAACGCCGTGCACGGTTCCGACTCCGAGGCTTCCGCTGCCCGCGAAATCGCCTACTTCTTTGCCGCCACCGAAGTGTGCGCGCGCATCCGCTGATTAACGGATGAGCGAGGGTGAATCCATGACTGCAAACACCGGCAAGGTGAACCTGCTGGGGCTGACCCAGCTGCAACTGGAACAGTTCTTCGAGTCGATCGGCGAGAAGCGCTTCCGTGCCGGCCAGGTGATGAAATGGATTCACCACTTTGGCGTGGATGACTTCGACGCCATGAGCAATATCGGCAAGGCCTTGCGCGAAAAGCTCAAGGCCTGCGCCGAAATTCGCGGCCCCGAGATCGTCAGCGAGGACATTTCCAGCGACGGCACTCGCAAGTGGGTGGTGCGCGTGAATTCCGGCAGCTGCGTCGAGACCGTGTACATCCCGCAGGGCAGCCGCGGCACCCTGTGCGTATCCTCGCAGGCCGGCTGTGCGCTGGACTGCAGCTTCTGCTCCACCGGCAAGCAGGGCTTCAACAGCGACCTGACCGCCGCCGAGATCATCGGCCAGGTGTGGATCGCCAACAAATCCTTCGGCACCGTCCCGGCCAAGATCGACCGCGCCATCACCAACGTGGTGATGATGGGCATGGGCGAGCCGCTGCTGAATTTCGACAACGTGGTCGCCGCCATGCACCTCATGATGGACGACCTCGGCTACGGCATCTCCAAGCGCAAGGTGACCCTGTCCACCTCCGGCGTGGCGCCGATGATCGACGAGCTGGCCAAGGTCATCGACGTGTCCCTGGCGCTGTCGCTGCACGCGCCCAACGACGAGCTGCGCAACCAGCTGGTGCCGATCAACAAGAAGTATCCGCTGGCCGTGGTGCTGGACGCCTGCCGGCGCTACGTCTCCGGGCTGGGCGAGAAGCGCGTGCTGACCGTCGAGTACACCCTGCTCAAGGATGTCAACGATCAGCCCGAGCACGCTGCGCAGATGATCGCATTGCTCAAGGATTTTCCTTGCAAGATCAACCTGATTCCGTTTAATCCGTTCCCCCACTCCGGTTACGAACGGCCGAGCAACAACGCCATTCGCCGCTTCCAGGACCTGCTGCACCAGGCCGGGCACAATGTCACCACGCGCACCACGCGTGGCGAGGACATCGATGCCGCCTGCGGCCAGCTGGTCGGCCAGGTGATGGACCGCACGCGTCGCAGCGAGCGCTACATTGCCGTGCGCCAGCTGGACAACGAAGGCGAGCAGCCCCGTTCTGCCGGACCTAGAACCTGACGACGGAGTGTGTACATGTTGTTGCGAACCACGATGTTCCTGCTGCTGGGCGGCCTGCTGAGCGCCTGTGTATCGACGGGCCATCAGGATCCGATGAAGAGTGCGGAGGGCCGCGAGGGCGCCCGCGACGCCTACATCCAGCTGGGCATCGGCTACCTGCAGAAGGGCAGTACCGAGCAGGCCAAGGTGCCGCTGAAGAAGGCCCTCGAGCTGGACGGCTCGAATGCCGACGCCCACGCCGCGCTGGCGCTGGTGTTCCAGACCGAGAAGGAGCCCCAGCTGGCCGACGAGCACTACCGCAAGGCGCTGTCGGCGCGCAGCGACGCGCGCATCCTCAACAACTACGGCGGCTTCCTGTTCGAGGAGCAGCGTTACCCGGAAGCCTACGCGCGCTTCCAGCAGGCCGCCGAGGACAACCTGTATCCGGAGCGCTCGCGGGTCTACGAGAACCTCGGCCTGACCGCCCTCAAGCTGCAGCAGCGCCCGCAGGCGCTGGAGCATTTCGACAAGTCGTTGCGCCTGAATCGCAACCAGCCGCGGGTGCTGCTGGAGATGGCCCAGCTGTCCTGGGAAGATCGTCAGTATGTGCCGGCGCGTGGCTACTACGAGCGCTTCCTGACCGTCGGCAGGGGCGCGCAGAGCGCCCGCAGCCTGCTGCTCGGCATCCGTCTGGCCAAGGTCTTCGAGGATCGCGACCGGACCTCCAACTACGCCATGCAGTTGCGGCGTCTGTACCCGGGCACGCCTGAATATCAGCAATACCTCGCGGAGCAGAAATGACCATGTCGCACACCGAAGCCGTCGCCGCGCAGCCACGGAGCAACCCCGGCGAAACCCTGCGGCTGGCTCGCGAGGAGAGGGGCTGGCAGGTGGCCGAGGTGGCCAGCCAGCTCAACCTGGCTCCCCACGCCCTGGTCCAGCTGGAGGCCGGACAGTTCGAGCGTCTGCCCGGACATACCTTCGCCCGCGGCTATGTGCGCGCCTACGCCAAGCTGCTGGGCCTCGATCAGGCCGCGCTGGTTGCGCAGTTCGATCACTATACCGGCACCGATGCCAGCGGCAGCACCGTGCACAGCCTCGGCCATGTGCCGGAGCCGCTGCGTCTGTCGCGTACCGTGCTGCGTCTGGCCAGTGCCGTGCTGCTGATCCTGCTGCTCGCGCTGGCCTGGTTCTGGTGGCAGGAGCGTCCCGAGCGCCTGGCCGATCTGGGCGCCTTCGGCCTCAAGCACATCGAGGTGGAGAGCGCCGACGGCACCACCGAGATCCATCCGCTGGAGGAGCCGGAAGACCAGGCGGTGGCCGAGGCGCTGCAACCTGACGAGCAGACTCCGCTGGAAATAGCGCCGAACGTGACCGGCCAGCCGCAAGACACCACCAGCAGCGCCGTGGCCGACCCCGCTGCGGTATCTGCGCCTGTGCCTGCCCCGCAGCTCGCGGCGGAGCCGCCCGCAGCGGCAGCCGCAGCCGTAGCCCCGGCACTGCCGCCCGCCACCGTGGCGCCGAACCCGCTGGCCAGCGCGCCCGCGGCATCCGCCCCCGTAGTACCCGTAGTCCCGAGCGTGGTTGCGCCCCAGGCTGCGGCCGCAGAGTCCGCCGCTCCCGTCGCCGAGGCAGCCCCGGCCACGCCGGCGCCGGCTGCCGAGCCGGTGAGCGTCGCCACGGGCGAGGGCCTGGTGCAGGTCAGCTTCAGCGACGACTGCTGGACCCAGGTCACCGACGCCAACGGTCGCGTGCTGGTCAGCACGGTCAAGCGCAAGGGCGAAACCCTGCAGGTGGCCGGCAAGGCGCCGCTGGAAGTGCGCCTGGGCTTTGCCCGCGGCGCGCAGCTGAGCTACAACGGCGCGCCGGTCAACCTGCGTGTCAACTCGGGCGGTACCGCCCGCGTCACCCTGGGACAGTAAGATGCATTGCGAATCCCCGATCAAACGCCGCAAGACGCGGCAGATCTTCGTCGGCAAGGTGGCGGTGGGTGGCGACGCGCCGATTTCGGTGCAGAGCATGACCAACACCGACACCTGCGACGTTGACGCCACCGTGGCGCAGATCCGCCGCCTGGAAGGCGCCGGCGCCGACATCGTGCGCGTCTCGGTGCCGGACATGGACGCCGCCGAGGCCTTCGGCCGCATCAAGCAGCAGGTGCAGGTGCCGCTGGTCGCCGACATCCACTTCGACTACCGGATCGCCCTGCGCGTCGCCGAGCTGGGCGTCGACTGCCTGCGCATCAATCCGGGTAACATCGGCCGCGAAGACCGCGTGCGCGCGGTGGTCGACGCCGCCCGCGACAAGGGCATCCCGATCCGCATCGGCGTCAACGCCGGCTCCCTGGAGAAGGACCTGCAGAAGAAGTACGGCGAACCGACCCCCGAGGCGCTGGTCGAATCCGCCCTGCGCCACGTCGAGCATCTCGACCGCCTGGACTTCCAGAACTTCAAGGTCAGTGTCAAGGCCAGCGACGTGTTCATGGCGGTCGGCGCCTACCGCCTGCTCTCGGCACAGATCGACCAGCCGCTGCACCTGGGCATCACCGAAGCCGGTGGCCTGCGTTCCGGCACCGTGAAGTCGGCGGTGGGCCTGGGCATGCTGCTCGCCGAGGGCATCGGCGACACCATCCGCGTGTCGCTGGCCGCCGACCCGGTCGAGGAGATCAAGGTCGGCTTCGACATCCTCAAGTCGCTGCGCCTGCGTTCGCGCGGCATCAACTTCATCGCCTGCCCGAGCTGCTCGCGGCAGAACTTCGACGTGGTCAAGACCATGAACGAGCTGGAGCAGCGCGTCGAGGACCTGCTGGTGCCGCTCGACGTGGCGGTGATCGGCTGCGTGGTCAATGGTCCGGGCGAAGCCAAGGAGGCCCACGTCGGCCTCACCGGCGGCACGCCGAACCTGGTCTACATCGACGGCAAGCCGGTGCACAAGCTGGACAACGCCAACCTGGTGGACGAGCTGGAGAAGCTGATCCGCCGCAAGGCGGCCGAGAAGCTCGCCGCCGACGCCAGCCTGATCGTCCGCAGTTAAGGAATTCGCGTGAGCAAGAACATCCAGGCCATCCGTGGCATGAACGACATCCTGCCGGAGCAGACTCCGCTCTGGCGCTACCTCGAGAGCAGCGTCGCCGGCCTGCTCGACGGTTACGGCTACCGGCAGATCCGCATGCCGATCGTCGAGTCCACCGACCTGTTCAAGCGCTCGATCGGCGAGGTCACCGACATCGTCGAGAAGGAGATGTACACCTTCGAGGACCGCAACGGCGACTCGCTGACCCTGCGCCCGGAGGGCACCGCCTCCTGCGTGCGCGCGGTGCAGGAGCACGGCCTGATCGGTGGCGGCCAGCCGCAGAAACTGTGGTACATCGGCCCGATGTTCCGCCACGAGCGTCCGCAGAAGGGCCGCTACCGCCAGTTCCACCAGATCGGCGTGGAGCTGTTCAACTTCGACGGCCCGGACGTCGACGCCGAACTGATCGTGCTGACCTGGCGCCTGTGGGGCCTGCTCGGCATCCGCGAGGCGGTGACTCTCGAGCTCAACAGCCTGGGCAGCAGCGACGACCGTGCGCGCTACCGCGAGGCGCTGGTCGAGTACCTGTCGGCGCGCTTCGAGCAGCTCGACGAGGACAGCCAGCGCCGCCTGGCCAGCAACCCGCTGCGCATCCTCGACAGCAAGAATCCGGACACCCAGGCCCTGCTGGTCGACGCGCCGAAGCTGGCCGACTACCTGGGTGAGGAGTCGCGCGTGCACTTCGCCGGCCTCACGGCCCGTCTGGACGCCGCCGGTATCCCCTACGTGCTCAACCCCAAGCTGGTGCGCGGCCTCGACTACTACGGCAAGACCGTGTTCGAGTGGGTCACCGACCAGCTCGGCTCGCAGGGTACCGTGTGCGCCGGCGGCCGCTACGATGGCCTGGTCGAGCAGCTCGGCGGCAAGCCGACCCCGGCGGTTGGCTTCGCCATGGGCATCGAGCGCCTGGTGTTGCTGATCGAGACCCTGGACAAGGTGCCGGCCGAGCTGGCCCGCCAGGTCGACGTCTATGTCGCCGCCTTTGGCGAAGCCGCCGAACTGGCCGCGCTGACGCTCTCCGAGCAGCTGCGCGATGCCGTGCCGGGCCTGCGCCTGGCGGTCAACGCCGGTGCTGGCAGCTTCAAGAGCCAGCTGAAGAAGGCCGACAAGAGCGGCGCGCTGTTCGCCCTGATCCTCGGCGAGGATGAGCTGGCGCAACGGGTGGTCGCGCTCAAGCCCCTGCGTGGCGAAGGCCAGCAGCAAACCATTGCCTGGGATGCGCTGTCTGCGCATCTCGCCGCTTGCCTGGCGCAAGCCTGAACCTGACCAATTAAGGGAGTGACCGGGTGACCTCGCGTACCGAAGAAGAAGAACTGGCGGTAATCAGGGACTGGTGGCAGCGCAACGGTAAGCCCCTGCTCACCGGCGGCGTCCTGGCGCTGGCTGGCGTGCTCGGCTGGCAGGCCTGGCAGAAGTATGAAACCAATCAGAGCTATGCCGCCTCGGCGGTCTATCAGCAACTGGTCGAAGTCGCCCTCAACAGTCCCGGCGAAGTCGATGCCGGCAAGGTCGGCGAGCTGACCGGCAAGCTGAACAAGGACTTCACCGGCAGCCACTACGCCCAGTACGCCAGCCTGCTGCTGGCGCGCGTGGCGGTGGACAGCGGGCGTCTCGACGAGGCCGCCGCCGAGCTGCGCAAGGTGCTCGATGCGCCTGCCGACGCGACCATGGGCGAAGTGGCCCGCCAGCGTCTGGCGCGCGTGCTGGCCGCCCAGGACAAGACCGAGGAGGCCCTGGCCCTGCTGGCCGGCGATGCCGCCCCGGCCTTCGTGGCCGGTCGCGAGGAGCTGCGTGGCGACCTGCTGGTCAAGCTCGGTCGCGCTGGCGAGGCGCGCAGCGCCTACGAAAAGGCGCGCGCGGCACTGCCGCAGGAAGCGGGCCTCGGCACGCTGCAGATCAAGCTGGATGACCTGGCCGACGGAGAAGCCCAATGATGCGCTGGACTCATGCGGTAATGCTGGCGACCGCGGTGCTCGCCGTCGGCTGCAGCAGCAATGGCAAGAAGGAGCTGCCACCGGCCGAGCTGGAGAAGTTCGCCGAGGAAGTGCGCCTGGACAAGCAGTGGAGCCGCTCCATCGGCGAAGGCCAGGGCGAGACCTGGAACCAGCTGGAGCTGGCCTCGGAAGGCGACAGCCTGTTCGCCGCCGACATCGAAGGTCTGGTGGTGGCGATGAACCGCGAGACCGGCAAGGTGCTCTGGAAGCAGGAGCTGGACAAGCCGGTCTCCGGCGGCGTCGGCGCCGGCTACGGCCAAGTGCTGGTCGGCACCCTCAAGGGCGAAGTGATCGCCCTCGACAGCGCCAGTGGCGACGTGCTGTGGCGCGCGCGGGTCGGCAGTGAAGTGCTGGCCGCCCCGGTGAGCAACGGCGACGTGGTGGTGGTGCAGACCCAGGACGACCGTCTGGTCGGCCTCGACGCGGCCAGCGGCAACCAGCGCTGGAGCTACGAAAGCACCCCGGCGGTGCTGACCCTGCGTGGCACCGGTGCGCCGGTGGTGACCAATCGCCTGGCGGTGGCCGGCCTGTCCAGCGGCAAGGTGATCGCCGTCGACGTGCAGCGCGGCATCCCGGTATGGGAGCAGCGCGTGGCCATGCCGCAGGGGCGTTCCGAGCTGGAGCGCATGGTCGACATCGACGGCGGCCTGCTGCTCTCCGGCGGCACCCTGTACGTGGTGACCTACCAGGGCCAGCTGGCCGCACTGGATCTGGAAAGCGGGCGCCCGCTGTGGCAGCGCCAGGCATCCAGCTACGTCGGCGTGGCCACCGGCTTCGGCAACGTCTACCTCAGCCAGGCGAGCGGCAGCGTCGAAGGCATCGACGAGCGCTCGACCTCGGCACTGTGGAGCAACGATTCGCTGGCCCGCCGCCAGCTGACCAGCCCGGCGGTGTTCTCCAGCAACGTCGCGGTGGGTGACCTGGAAGGCTACCTGCACCTGCTCAGCCAGGTGGACGGACGCTTCGTGGGCCGCGTGCGCGTCGACAGCGACGGCCTGCGCGCCCGCCCGCTGGTGGTCGGCGACTGGCTGTACGCCTACGGCAACAGTGGCAAGCTGGTGGCCTACACCCTGCGCTGATTGCCCGCCGCGCCCTGCGGGGCGCGGTACATGTTCATATCGCGGCCGCTGCATCTACACTGCAGCGGCCGTTGTGTTTTTCCGAATTACCGTGGAGAGCCGCATGGTTCCCGTTATCGCTCTGGTAGGACGGCCGAACGTCGGCAAGTCCACCCTGTTCAACCGCTTGACCCGCAGCCGCGACGCCATCGTCGCCGACTATTCCGGCCTGACCCGCGACCGCAAGTACGGCGAGGCGAAATGGCAGGGGCGCACCTACATCGTCATCGACACCGGGGGCATCTCCGGTGACGAGGAAGGCATCGACGCCAAGATGGCCGAGCAGTCGCTGCAGGCCATCGAGGAAGCCGATGCCGTGCTGTTCATGGTCGACTCGCGCGCCGGCATGACCGCCGCCGACCAGATGATCGCCGAGCACCTGCGCAAGAAGAACAAGTGCACCTTCCTGGTGGCCAACAAGGTCGATACCGTCGACCCGGACATCGCCCGCGCCGAGTTCAGCCCGCTGGCCATCGGCGACGCCTGGCCGATCGCCGCCGCCCACGGCCGCGGCATCACCGCGCTGCTGCAGGCCGCGCTGGGCGAGTTCCCCAAGGACGAAGTCGAGGAAGAGGAATTCCCCGAGGGAGAAGCCGCCGAGGGGGCGGAGGGCGCCGCCGCGGCCGCGCCGCAGAAGCGCCTCCCCGGCCCGGACGAGCGCACCGGGATCAAGATCGCCATCATCGGCCGTCCCAACGTCGGCAAGTCGACCCTGGTCAACCGCATGCTCGGTGAGGAGCGGGTCATCGTCTACGATCAGGCCGGCACCACCCGCGACAGCATATACATCCCCTTCGAACGCGACGACGCCAAGTACACCCTGATCGACACCGCCGGCGTGCGTCGCCGCGGCAAGATCTTCGAGGCGGTGGAAAAGTTCTCGGTGGTCAAGACCCTGCAGGCGATCCAGGACGCCAACGTGGTGGTCTTCGTCATGGACGCCCGCGAAGGCGTGGTCGACCACGACCTCAACCTGCTCGGCTTCGTGCTGGAAACCGGCCGCGCGCTGGTGATCGCGCTGAACAAGTGGGACGGCATGGACAACCACGAGCGCGAGCGGGTGAAGACCGAGCTGGAGCGCCGCCTGCAGTTCGTCGACTTCGCCGACATCCACTTCATCTCCGCCCTGCACGGCACCGGCGTCGGCAACCTGTACAAGTCGGTGCAGGAGTCGTTCCGCTCGGCGGTGACCCGCTGGCCGACCAGCTACCTGACCCAGGTCCTCGAGGATGCGGTCAGCGTGCACCAGCCGCCGCTGGTCAACGGTCGGCGGATCAAGCTGCGCTACGCCCACCTCGGCGGCGCCAACCCGCCGCTGATCGTGATCCACGGCAACCAGGTGGACGCGGTGCCGCGCGCCTACTCGCGCTACCTGGAGAACACCTATCGCCGTGTACTCAAGCTGGTCGGCACGCCGATCCGCATCGAGTTCAAGGGCGGCGAGAACCCCTTCGAGGGCAAGAAGAACGAACTCAGCACCCGCCAGGTGAACAAGAAGCGCCGCCTGATGAGCCACCACAAGAAGGCCGAGAAGAAGAAGAAGGACAAGCGCCGCTGAGGCCCTGTCCCGCAGTTAAAGACGCCGCCGGCCCGCAAGGGCGGCGGCGTTTTGCATGGCGCTGTTGATCGTTCCCACGCTCCGGCGTGGGAACGCCGCGGAGGGCGCTCCCGCGCCCCTGGCTCCGCCGTTCGGGGACGCGGAGCGTCCCGGTATGGCGTGCCCACGCGGGAGCGTGGGCACGGTCAGTTGGCCCGCTGTTGCGCCAGCCAGCGCAACGCCCCCAGCCCGGCCGCCCGGCCGCTGGCGAAGCATGCGGTGAGCAGGTAGCCGCCGGTCGGCGCCTCCCAGTCGAGCATCTCGCCGGCGCAGAACACCCCCGGCAGCTGGCGCAGCATCAGGTTGGCGTCCAGCGCCGCGAACGGCACGCCGCCGGCGCTGCTGATCGCCTCGTCCAACGGGCGGGCGCGCACCAGCTCCAGCGGCAGGGCCTTGATAGCCTCTGCCAGCCTGCCCATGTCCTGGAAGGTGTCCGCGTCGGTCAGCTCGCGCAGCAGGCCGGCGCGCACGCCGTCGATGCCCAGCTGGCTGGCGAGGTGCTTGGCCAGCGAGCGCGAGCCGCGCGGCTTGCTCAGCGCGGCGGCGACCTGTGCGCGGCTGCGGTGGGGCAGCAGGTCGAGGTGAATGATCGCGCGGCCGCCTTGGTTGATCTGCTCGCGGATCGCTGCCGACAGCGCATAGATCAGGCTGCCTTCAACGCCCTTTTCCGTCACCACGAACTCGCCCTGGCGCGGGGCCTCGCCGTCCACGGCGATTGCCACCGGCTTGACCGGCGCGCCGGCGAACTTGCCCGCAAAGAATGCGCTCCAGCCCGCCACCTCGAAACCGCAGTTGCTCGGCTGCAGCGGCGCCACAGCGACGCCGCGCTGCTCGAGCAGCGCCGTCCAGGCGCCGTCGGAACCGAGGCGCGCCCAGCTGCCGCCGCCGAGGGCCAGCACCGTGGCATCGGCATGCACCTGCCGCTCGCCCTCGCTTGTGGCGATGCGCAGGGCGCCTGCGTCAGTCCAGCCCAGCCAGCGCGAACGGGTGTGCAGCGCGACGCCAGCCTCGCGCAGGCGCCTGAGCCAGGCACGCAGCAGCGGCGCGGCCTTCATGTCGCTGGGGAACACCCGCCCGGAGCTGCCGACGAAGGTGTCGATGCCCAGAGCATGGATCCAGGCGCGCAGGGCATCGGCGTCGAAGGCTTCGAGCAGGCGGCCAATCTCGGCGGCGCGCGCGCCATAGCGCTGGATGAAGGCCGGCTTGGCTTCGGCGTGGGTGATGTTCATGCCGCCGACCCCGGCGAGGAGGAACTTGCGGCCCAGCGAGGGCATGGCGTCGAACAGCTCCACCTGCGCGCCGGCGGCGGCGAGCATCTCGGCGGCCATCAGGCCGGCCGGGCCGCCGCCGATGACGGCGACGCGGGGGGAGGAAGCGGAAGGAGTGCTGGGCATGGTCTGCGGCGGCTGGGAAACAGGGACGGCATTCTAGCAGCTGCCTGTCCCGCGCTGACGCAGGGCGCTTTTATCTTGGCTCCAGCTGCCCTGCCAGCGCTGTAGGAGGCGCGACCTCGCGGCGATACGGGCCGGCAGGCCCGCCAAAAGTCCCCAGGTATCGCGCCGAGGTCGGCCCGCCTACCGATCTGCGGGGATCCAGCCGCCACGCCGCGCGATGCGCCAGGCGCTGGCAGCGAGGATCAGGCTGCGCAGCGCCATGAAGGCGAGGAAGGCCAGCCACAGCCCGGCGTTGCCGAGGCCCTGCAGCCACCAGGCGAGCGGCAGGCCGAGGGCGAAGGCCAGCAGCATGGCATCGCGCATCTCCCGCGCCCTGGTGGCGCCGATGAACAGGCCGTCGAGCAGGTAGCTCCACACCGCCAGCAGCGGCAGCACGGCCAGGTAGGCCAGGTGGGCGTGGGCGATGGTGCGCACCGCGGCGATGTCGGTCTGCAGGTTGATGAACCACTGGCCGGCGAACAGGAACAGCGCGGCGAAGCCGAGGCTGGCGAGCAGCGACCAGATCCCCGCCACCCACAGGCTGCGGCGCAGGGCCAGGCGGTCGCGCGCGCCTAGGGCGTGACCGCACAGCGCCTCCAGCGCATGGGCCAGGCCGTCGAGGGCGTGGGCGGTGAGCAGCAGGCCGTTGAGCAGCAGGGCGTTGGCCGCCACCGTGGCGTCGCCGAGGCGGGTGCCCTGCACGGTGATCAGCAGGAACACGCTCTGCAGCGCCAGGGTGCGCAGGAAAATGTCGCGGTTGACCGCCAGCAGCGGCCGCCAGCTGGCCCAGCGGCGCAGCGCCGGCCAGTGGGCACACCCGGCATATTCTCCGATGCGCCGGCGGGCGAGGACCAGGCCGAGCAGCGCACCGCTCCACTCGGCGAGCACCGAGGCCCAGGCAGCGCCGGCCACGCCCCAGTCGAGGCCGAGGACGAACCACAGGTCGAGTGCCACGTTGAGCAGGTTGGCGGTCAGCAGAATGAGCAGCGGGGCGCGGGCATTCTGCGTGCCGAGCAACCAGCCGATCAGCGCATAGCTGGCCAGCGCCGCCGGCAGGCCGAACAGGCGAATGTGCAGGTAGTCGCGGGCCAGGGCATCCAGTTCGGCTCCCGGCTGCATCAGCGCCAGCAGCACCGGCAGCAGCGGCACCACCAGCAGGCTGCACAGCAGCGCCAGGCCGCCGGCCAGCAGCAGGCCCTGGGCCAGCAGACCGCGCAGCGCCGCACCGTCGCCGCGCCCGCAGGCCTGAGCGGCGAAGCCGGTGGTGCCCATGCGCAGGAAGCCGAAGGTCCACACCAGCAGGCTGTACAGGCTGCCGCCCACCGCCACCGCACCGAGCTGGTGGGCGTGCGGCAGGTGGCCGACCACCGCACTGTCGACCAGCGACACCAGCGGCACCGACAGGTTGGAAAGGATCATCGGGCCGGCCAGCGCCCACACCTGGCGTTGGGTGGGAGCGTGCTGCCAGGCGTCGCGCAGACTGTTCATGGTGCTCGCTCAGTACTCCAGAAGATGGTCGATGCGGCGGGTTTGTCGGGCACGCCGATGCGGCCGGCGCTGGTGGCGTTGATCATCGATTCCAGCCGGCCGCCGACCAGGCGAAGGCGATCACCACTGCGATGCAGAACGAGGCGCACAAGCCGATCTTGGCGGCGACTCCGACTATGCTGGAGAAGGCAAGGGTCTCGGCAATGGCGAGTCTGTTTCAGACGCGCAGCAACGGGTGCCGGCCACGGTCGCTCGCGCGGCGAGGGCCAGGCGCATGGTCGTGATCCGTGGGTTGTTGAAAAGGGCGCGCAGTCTATCCCGCTGCGCCGTGCCGGTCACGGGAGGGCGCCTGCCAGGGTAATCGGGCTGCAACATGAAACGCACAGACTGCCTGCTGCCCTAACCCAGAGAACATCCCGATGATGACTGTTTTGAAGGGCCGGCCGGGACGGCTGGTGCTGCTCACCGCATGGCACTGGGCGCTGCTGCTGGGCGTCGTGGCGCTGCTCTGGCAGATGCAGGCGCTGCACCTCGACCAGCGTCTCTACCAGTGGCTGCGCACCAGCGGCCATGCCGACGAGTGGCAGGCGCGCAGCCTGTGGCTGCCCGACTATCGGGTGCGGGTCGAGGCGCGTCCGCTGGCCGGCATCGACGACAACCTCTCCGGGCTGACCTGGGATGAGCGCCGCGGCCAGCTGTGGGCGGTGGTCAACAACCCGCCCGAACTGCTGGCGCTGAGCCGCGAGGGCGAGCTGCGCGGGCGCTGGCCGCTGCAGGGCTTCGAGGATGTCGAGGGCATCGCCTACCTCGGCGACAACCTGCTGGTGTTGGCCGAGGAGCGTCGCGGCGCGCTGGTAGTGGTGCCGGTGCCCGATCAGGGCGCCCCGTTGCGGCGCGACGACTACCAGGCACTGACCCTGGGCCTGCAGGGCACGGAGAACAGCGGCTTCGAGGGCCTCGGCTACGATCGCGCCGGCGACCGGCTGTTTGTGGTCAAGGAACATTCGCCGCGCAAGCTCTACGAAATCCGCGGCCTGCGCGCCAGCCTGGACGGCCGCTTCGACCTGCAGGTGATCGACCGCCAGGCGTGGATTGGCGACGCTGTGATCGCCAGCGACCTGTCTTCGGTGCACTTCGACGAGCGCAGCGGTCATCTGCTGCTGCTCAGCGACGAGTCGCGGCTGGTGATGGAGTTGAACGGCGAGGGCCAGCTGGTCAGCTTCCGCTCGCTGCAGGGCGGCTTCGCCGGCCTGCAGCGCAGTGTGCCGCAGGCCGAGGGCATGACCGTCGACGGAGACGGCCACCTCTACCTGGTCAGCGAGCCGAACCTGTTCTATCGCCTGAGTCGCGATTGAGCCTCAGCCGCGGCGGATCAGCCACACTCCGACGACGATCAGCACCAGCCCGGCGATCTTGCCCGGGGTCACCGAGGCCTGGGGAAAGCCGGCCCAGCCGTAGTGGTCGAGCACCACCGCCGCGCTCATCTGCCCGGCCAGCACCAGCGACATGAACAGCAGGGCGCCGATGCGCGGGCCGGCGAAGGCGGCGCTGACCACGAACAGCACGCCGAGCAGGCCGCCAGTCCAATGCCACCAGCTGAGGCCCTTGAACGGCAAGAGGCTGCTGGGCAGTTCGCGCTGGGCCAGGGTGATGACCAGCAGAAGCAGGCTGCCGACCAGAAAGGAAATCAGCGAGGCGCTCAGCACGCTGTCGATGTGGCGCGCCAGCTGGCCATTGATGCCGGCCTGCATCGGCATCATGGCCCCGGAGAGCAGGGGCAGGGCGAGCAGGAACCAGCTGAACGAGGACATGGTGCGACTCCGCGGAACGGGACAGGCAGGTCGATAGTATGCCGCAAGCGGTCAGGGCGAGCCGCCACTGGCAGGGAGGACAGAGTGGACTATGGTTAAGGCGTTGCAGTTGCCCGGGCCGTTCGAGTGGTTCGCCAGTGGTATTGCCAGGCCATGGGCTTCCCTGTCCCTGATGAGGAAGACACGATGGACATGAACCGTCGGCAGTTCTTCAAGGTCTGCGGTGTAGGCCTTGGGGCGTCGAGCCTGGCGGCGCTGGGCATGGCGCCGCCGCCGGCCTTTGCCGAGACGATCCGCCACTTCAAGCTGGCCAGCACCCGCGAGACGCGCAACACCTGCCCGTACTGTTCGGTCGGCTGCGGCCTGATCATGTACAGCCGGGGCGACGGCGGCAAGAACGTCGCCCAGGAGATCATCCACATCGAGGGCGACGCCGACCACCCGGTCAACCGCGGCACCCTGTGTCCGAAGGGCGCGGGCCTCCTGGACTTCGTGCACAGCCCCAACCGCCTCAAGTACCCCGAGGTGCGCGAGGCCGGCAGCAGCGAGTGGAAGCGGCTGAGCTGGGACGAGGCGCTGGAGCGTATCACCCGGCTGATGAAGGCCGACCGCGACGCCAACTTCGTCGAGCGCAACGAGCAGGGGCAGACGGTCAACCGCTGGCTCTCCACCGGTTTCCTGGCCGCCTCGGCGTCCTCCAACGAAGCGGGCTACATCACCCACAAGGTGGTGCGTTCGCTGGGCATGCTGGCGTTCGACAACCAGGCGCGTGTCTGACACGGCCCGACGGTGGCAGGTCTTGCCCCGACGTTTGGCCGTGGCGCCATGACCAATCACTGGTCCGACATTCAGAATGCGGACCTGGTGCTGATCATGGGCGGCAACGCCGCCGAAGCCCACCCCTGCGGCTTCAAGTGGGTGACCGAAGCGAAGGCGCACAACAAGGCGCGCCTGATCGTGGTCGACCCGCGCTTCAACCGCTCCGCCTCGGTGGCCGACCTGTACGCGCCGATCCGCACCGGCACGGACATCGCCTTCCTCGGCGGGCTGATCAACTACCTGATCGCCAATGACAAGATCCAGCACGAGTACGTGCGCAACTACACCGACCTGGCGTTCGTGGTGAAGGAGGCCTACGGCTTCGCGGACGGCCTGTTCAACGGCTACGACGCGGAAAAGCGCAGCTATCCGGACAAGTCCGCCTGGGGCTACGAGATCGGCGCGGACGGCTACGCGGTGGTCGACCCGACCCTCAGCCACCCGCGCTGCGTGTACAACCTGCTCAAACAGCACTACAGCCGCTACACGCCGGAGCTGGTCAGCAGCATCTGCGGCACGCCGCAGGAAACCATGCTCAAGGTCTGGGAGACCATCGCCGAGACGTCCCGGCCGGACAAGGTGATGACCATCATGTACGCCCTGGGCTGGACCCAGCACACGGTGGGCTCGCAGATGATCCGCACCGGCGCCATGGTGCAGCTGCTGCTCGGCAACATCGGCATGCCCGGCGGCGGCATGAACGCCCTGCGCGGCCACTCCAACATCCAGGGCCTCACCGACCTAGGCCTGCTGTCCAACTCGCTGCCTGGCTACCTGACCCTGGCCGGCGACGCCGAGCAGGACTACGCCTCCTACATCGCCAGGCGCACGCAGAAGCCGCTGCGCCCGGGGCAGCTGTCCTACTGGCAGAACTACGAGAAGTTCCACGTCAGCCTGATGAAGGCCTGGTACGGCAAGAGCGCCACGGCGGAGAACGACTGGGGCTACCACTGGCTGCCCAAGCTGGATGTACCGGCCTACGACGTGCTGCGGGTGTTCGACCTGATGTACCAGGGCAAGATCAACGGCTACTTCTGCCAGGGCTTCAACCCGATAGCGGCATTCCCCAACAAGGCCAAGGTCGGCGCGGCGCTGGCCCGGCTCAAGTACCTGGTGATCATGGACCCGCTGGTCACCGACACCTCGGAGTTCTGGCGCAATGCCGGCGAGTTCAACGATGTCGACACCGCCAGTATCCAGACCACGGTGTTCCGCCTGCCGACCACCTGCTTCGCCGAGGAGGACGGTTCGCTGGTCAACAGCGGGCGCTGGCTGCAGTGGCACTGGAAGGCCGCCGAGCCGCCCGGCGAGGCGCGCACCGACATCGCAATCATGGCCGGGCTGTTCCACCGCCTGCGCGCGCTGTACGCGAAGGAGGGCGGTGCCTTCGCCGAGCCGATCCTCAACCTCGACTGGTCCTACCTGCGCCCGGATGAGCCGGGGCCGGACGAGCTGGCCCGCGAGTTCAGCGGCAAGGCGCTGGCCGAGCTCAGCGACCCGGTGAGCGGCGCCGTGCTGGCCAGGGCCGGCGAACAGCTGGCGGGCTTCGCCCAGCTGCGTGCCGACGGTTCGACCGCCAGCGGCTGCTGGATCTTCAGCGGCGCCTGGACGGCGGCCGGCAACCAGATGGCGCGGCGCGACAACGCCGATCCCTACGGCATGGGCCAGACTCTCGGCTGGGCCTGGGCCTGGCCGGCCAACCGGCGCATCCTCTACAACCGCGCCTCGGCCGATCCTTCGGGCCGGCCGTGGGATCCGGTGAAGAAGCGCCTGGTGTGGTGGAACGGCAAGAGCTGGGGCGGCACCGACGTGCCCGACTTCAAGGCCGACTCGGCGCCGGAAGAGGGCATGAACCCGTTCATCATGAACCCCGAAGGGGTGGCGCGTTTCTTCGCCGTCGACAAGATGGCCGAGGGGCCGTTCCCCGAGCACTACGAGCCGTTCGAGACGCCGATCGGGCGCAACCCGCTGCACGGCAACGTCCAGGCGATCAGCAACCCGGCGGCACGGGTATTCAAGAACGACCTGGAGGTGTTCGGCAAGGCGGCGGAGTTCCCCTATGCCGCCACCACCTACCGGCTGACCGAGCACTTCCACTACTGGACCAAGCACTGCCGGCTCGCCGCCATCACCCAGCCCGAGCAGTTCGTCGAGATCGGCGAGGCGCTGGCCAAGGATCTCGGCATCAAGGCCGGCGACCGCGTCAGGGTCTCCTCCAACCGCGGCTACATCAAGGCGGTGGCGGTGGTGACCAAGCGCCTGCGGCCGCTGACGGTGGACGGCAAGACCGTGCACCACGTCGGCATCCCGATCCACTGGGGCTTCACCGGGGTGGCCAAGAACGGCTTCATCACCAACACCCTGACGCCCTTCGTCGGCGACGGCAACACGCAGACCCCGGAGTTCAAGTCGTTCCTCGTGAACGTGGAGAAGGTGTGACATGGCCAGCCAAGACATCATCGCCCGTTCCGCCACCACCACGCCGATGCCGCAGGTGCGCCAGGTCGGCGAGGTGGCCAAGCTGATCGACACTTCCAAGTGCATCGGCTGCAAGGCCTGCCAGGTGGCCTGTTCGGAGTGGAACGAGCTGCGCGACGAGGTCGGTCACAACGCCGGCACCTACGACAACCCCAACGACCTCAGCGCCGACTCCTGGACGCTGATGCGCTTCACCGAGTACGAGAACCCGGGCACCGGCAACCTCGAATGGCTGATCCGCAAGGACGGCTGCATGCACTGCGCCGAGCCCGGCTGTCTGGCCGCGTGTCCGAGTCCGGGGGCGATCGTCAAGTACGCCAACGGCATCGTCGACTTCAACCAGGACAAGTGCATCGGCTGCGGCTACTGCATCACCGGTTGCCCGTTCGACATCCCGCGCATCTCGCAGAAGGACAAGAAGGCCTACAAGTGCACCCTGTGCAGCGACCGGGTGGCGGTTGGCCTGGAGCCGGCCTGCGTGAAGACCTGCCCGACCGGGGCCATCGTGTTCGGCAGCAAGGAGGACATGCAGGTGCACGCCGCCGGGCGCATTGCCGACCTCAAGGAACGCGGCTTCGACCAGGCCGGGCTGTACGACCCGGAAGGTGTCGGCGGTACCCACGTGATGTACGTGCTGCACCACGCCGACCAGCCGTCGCTGTACGCCGGCCTGCCCGACGCGCCGGCGATCAGCCCGATGGTCAGTCTGTGGAAGGGCATCACCAAGCCGCTGACGCTGCTGGCCATGGGCGCCACGGTGCTGGCCGGCTTCTTCCACTACGTGCGGGTCGGGCCGAACAAGGTCGACGAGGAGGACCCCGGCGAGCCGACGGTGCATGAAATCGACCCGTCGGTGCATGTGGTCGATCCGAACAAGCCGTCCTGAGCCTGTCGCCGCGGGTCGACTCAGCCACCAACCACCCCCCTCTCTCCTCGGGGGAGAGGGCCGGGGTGAAGGGGGCCGGCACCACGCCGACCTCTTCCGGGAGACAAGCATGAAACACGAGATCCAGCGCTACACCCCTTCGGAGCGGTCCAACCACTGGGCCGTGGCCATCCTGTTCTTCCTCGCCGGGCTGTCCGGGCTGGCGCTGTTCCATCCGGCGCTGTTCTGGCTGAGCGAGCTGTTCGGCGGCGGGGTGTGGACGCGCATCCTGCATCCCTTCCTCGGCGTGGCGATGTTCGTGCTGTTCCTGGTCATGGCCATACGCTTCGCCGGGCATAACCGCCTGAACGCCAACGACCGCCAGTGGCTCGGCAAGCTCGGCGACGTGCTCAACAACCGCGAGGAGCGCCTGCCGGAAGTCGGCCGCTACAACGCCGGGCAGAAGCTGCTGTTCTGGGTGCTGGTGCTGAGCATGCTGGTGCTGCTGGCCAGCGGCATCGTCATCTGGCGGCAGTACTTCGGCCACCTGTTCGGCGTCGAGCTGATCCGCCTGGCCGCCGTCGCGCATGCCCTGGCGGCCTTCGTGCTGATCACCAGCATCATCGTGCACATCTACGCGGCGATCTGGATCAAGGGTTCGGTGGGCGCGATGCTCACCGGCAAGGTCAGCCGCGCCTGGGCGCGCAAGCACCATGCGGGCTGGCTCAAGGAGGTGGAGCGCCAGCGCAAGTGAGAAGCGGAGGGCAGGCAGGGAATACCCCCTCTCCCGCTGGCGGGAGAGGGCTGGGGTGAGGGTGGAAAGCCGCTGCGCCCATCGACCCTCACCCCCGGCCCCTCTCCCGATCCCGGGAGAGGGGAGAAAAGAACGACCGCAGGTCTTGTCCACCAGGCTCACGCTGTGGGCGTGCAATCCCGAGCGCAGCTACTACGCTTGCCTTCAGGCCCCAGAAAAACCACAACAAGCCCAGAAGGAGTCCTGCGTGCCAGGCACCATTCTCGAGCCCGGCCAGATCGCCGCCGCGGCCAGCAAGCCCGCCTTCCTCCAGTTGCCGCCGCGCCAGCTGTTCGCCCTGCGCGCCGAGCGCCTCGCCGATCTTGCCGACGGCCATGCGCTGGGCGACTACCTCCGATTGCTCGCCGCCGTGTGTCACGCCCAGCAGCAGGTGCTGGACGCGCCGCCGGCCGTTGCCGCCCCCGATCCGCAGCGCTGCGCCCAGGCCATCGCCCACGGCCTGCCGCCGCTGGCCTGCGACAGCGGGGTGCGCGAGGAGGCCTGGCTGGCGCTGCTCGACGCCTGGCTGGCCGCCTTCGTGCTGCCCGCGCCGGTCAATCCATCCCTCGCCGCCGTCCTCGACCAGTTGCGTGACGCCGCCGGCGGCCAGCGCAAGGCCTGGGGCGTGGCGCTGCTCGGCGGCCAGTTCGCCGGCGTGCCGGCCGGTGTGGCACCCTTCGTCGGCGCCGCCCTGCAGCTGGCCTGGAGCCACTGGCTGCTCGGCCTCGACCTGTCCGCCATCGTCAAGGCCGAAGACCAGCAGACCTGCCCGGCCTGCGGTGCGCTGCCGATGGCCGGGGTGATCCACGGCCAGGGTTCGCGCAACGGCCTGCGCTACCTGGTCTGCTCGCTGTGCGCCTGCGAATGGCACTACGTGCGCCTCAAGTGCAACCACTGCCGGAGCACCAAGCGGCTCGACCATCTGCACCTCGAGCACTCGCCGCATGGCGTGCGCGCCGAGGCCTGCCCGGAGTGCCGCCACTACCTCAAGCAGCTCTACCTGGAGCTGGAGCCGGCCGGCGAGGCGCTATCCGCCGACCTGGCCAGCCTCGACCTCGACCTGCTGCTGGATGGCCAGGGCTACCTGCGCCAGGCGCCCAACCTGCTGCTGATCCCCGGGGGCGACGGATGACTGTCCTGCGCCTGCCCTCGGTGGACAAGCTGCTGCGCAGTCCGGCGGTGGCGCCGTTGCAGCGTCGCTACGGCCGCGAGGCGCTGCTCGTCACCCTGCGCGACCTGCTCGACGAGCTGCGCGAGCCGGCCCGCCACGGCCAGCTGGCGGAGGTCGAGCTCTCCGAGGCGGTGCTCGCCGGGCGCGTCTGCGAGCGTCTGGCCGCCCGCCACCAGAGCCGCGTGCGCCGGGTGTTCAACCTCACCGGTACCGTGCTGCACACCAACCTCGGCCGCGCCCTGCTGCCGCAGGCGGCCATCGACGCGCTGGTCGAGGCAGCGCGCTACCCGCTCAACCTCGAATACGACCTGGCCACTGGCCGGCGCGGCGACCGCGACGAGCTGGTCGAAGGCCTGCTGCGCGAGCTGACCGGCGCCGAGGCGGTCACCGTGGTCAACAACAACGCCGCCGCCGTGCTGCTAGCGCTGGCCGCCCTCGGCGCGCGCAGGGAAGGCATCATCTCGCGCGGCGAGCTGATCGAGATCGGCGGCGCCTTCCGCATTCCCGACATCATGGCCCGCGCCGGAGTGAAGCTGGTCGAGGTCGGCACCACCAACCGCACCCATGCGAAGGACTACCAGGCGGCCATCGGTCCGCGCAGCGGCCTGCTGATGCGCGTGCACACCAGCAACTACTGCGTGCAGGGCTTCACCGCCAGCGTGGCCACCGGGCAACTGGCCGCCATCGCCCACGGCCACGGGCTGCCGCTGCTCGAGGACCTGGGCAGCGGTACCCTGGTCGACCTGACCCGCTGGGGCCTGCCGGCCGAGCCGACCGTGCAGGAGGCGCTGGCCGCCGGTGCCGATATCGTCACCTTCAGCGGCGACAAGCTGCTCGGCGGCCCGCAGGCGGGGATCATCGTCGGCCGGCGCGAGCTGATCGCCAAGATCAAGAAGCACCCGCTCAAGCGTGCCCTGCGCGTCGACAAGCTGACCCTCGCCGCGCTGGAGGCGGTGCTCGGCCTGTACCGCGATCCCGAGCGTCTCGCCGAGCGGCTGCCGACCCTGCGCCTGCTCAGCCGCCCGCAGGCGGAGATCCGCGCCCAGGCCGAGCGCCTGGCGCCGCAGCTGCAGGCCGCCCTGGGGCCGAGCTGGCAGGTGAGCGTCGCGGACGCGCTGGGCATGATCGGCAGCGGCGCCCAGCCGGTGGCGCGTCTGCCCAGCGCCGCGCTGTGCCTGCGTCCCGTGCAGCCCAGGCGCCTGCGCGGCCGCGCCCTGCGCCAGCTGGAGGAGGCGCTGCGCCTGCTGCCGCTGCCGGTGATCGGCCGTCTCGACGACGACGCCCTGTGGCTCGACCTGCGCCAGCTCGACGACGAGCCGGCCTTCGTCGCCCAGCTGGCGCAGCTCGCGGGAGCGGCACCGTGATCGTCGGCACCGCCGGGCACATCGACCACGGCAAGACCGCGCTGCTGCGCGCGCTGACCGGGACGGCCGGCGACCGCCGCCGCGAGGAGCGCGAACGCGGCATCACCATCGATCTGGGCTATGCCTACGCCGATCTGGGCAACGGTGAGCTGACCGGCTTCATCGACGTGCCCGGCCACGAGCGCTTCGTGCACAACATGCTGGCCGGCGCCGGCGGCATCGACTGCGTGCTGCTGGTGGTGGCCACCGACGACGGGGTGATGCCGCAGACCCGCGAGCATCTGGCCATAGTCACGCTGCTCGGCATCCCGCGCGCGCTGGTGGCGCTGACCAAGAGCGACCGGGTCGAGCCGGCACGCCTGGCCGAGGTGGAAGCCCAGGTGGCCTGCCTGCTGGCCGACGGCCCCTTTGCCGAGGCGCCGCTGTTCGCCGTTTCCAGCGTCAGCGGTGCAGGCATCGACGCCCTGCGTACCGCGCTCGGCGAACAGACCCGCGCGGTGGCGGCGCGCGCTGTCGACGGCCACTTCCGCCTGGCCATCGACCGCGCCTTCAGCGTCGCCGGCGCCGGCGTGGTGGTCACTGGCACCGCGCTGGCCGGGCAGGTGGCGGTCGGTGACGAGCTGTTGCTCAGCCCGAGCGGGCGCCGCGTGCGGGTGCGTGGCCTGCATGCGCAGAACCGCGAGGCCATGACGGCGTGCGCCGGCCAGCGGGTGGCGCTGAACCTCGCCGGCGAGCGTCTGGCGGTGGAGCTGCTGCATCGCGGCGACTGGCTGCTCGGTGCCGCACTGCACGCGCCGACCACCCGCATCGACATAGACCTGCGCCTGCTGCCGGGCGAGACGCGCGCGCTGCAGCACTGGACGCCGGTGCACGTGCACCTGGGCGCCGCCGATGTCACCGGCCGGGTCGCCCTGCTCGAGGGCGACAGCCTGGCGCCGGGTGGGCGGGCGTTCGCCCAGCTGGTCCTCAACGCGCCGCTGCACGCCGTGCACGGCGACGCCCTGGTGCTGCGCGACCAGTCGGCGCAGCGCACCCTGGGCGGCGGGCGGGTGCTCGACCCCTTCGCCCCGGCCCGGCAGCGGCGCACGCCTGAGCGCCTGGCCCAGCTCGCCGCGCTGCGCGTCGGCGGCCTGGAACAGGCCCTGCCGGCGCTGCTGCAGACGGCGCTCGACGGGATCGACCCGCAGGCGCTGGAGCGCCAGTTCAACCGCCCGCGCGCGCTGTGGCGGATGCCGGAGCGGGTGCTGGAGGTCGCCACCCGCGGCGGTGCGCGCCTGCTTCCCGAGGCGCGCTGGCAGGCGCTCGGCGAGCAGCTGCTGGCGGCGCTGGCGCGCTTCCACGAAGAGCAGCCCGACGAGCTTGGCCCCGACCGCGACCGCCTGCGTCGCTACGCCTTCGCCGAGCTGGAGCGACCGTTGTTCATTGCTTTGCTCGAACAGGCGCTGCAGACGGGCGCCGTCGCGACCAGCGGACCCTGGCTGCACTTGGCGGAGCACCGCGTGCAGCTGAGCGACAGCGACGAGAAGCTGTGGACGCTGGTTCGGCCGTTGCTGCTGGAGGGCGGCTTCGATCCGCCCTGGGTGCGCGAGCTGGCTGCCGAGCTGGCAGTGGAAGAGGGTGCCATGCGCCAGCTGCTGCGCAAGCTGGCGCGTCTGGCGCTGGTGCAGCAGGTGGTCAAGGACCTGTTCTACCCGCAGGAAAGCCTGCAGCAGCTGGCGCGGATCGTCCTGCAGCTGGAGGGCGAGGCGGGAATCATCCGGGTGATCGACTTCCGCGATCGCCTTGGCATCGGTCGCAAGCGCAGCATCCAGATTCTCGAGCATTTCGACCGCATCGGCCTGACCCGGCGCTGCGGCAACGAGCGCAGGGTACGTCACGACAACGCCCTGGCGCAGGCGGCCCAGCCCGCCGCGGCATGAGTTCAGGTGGTGTGCCGACAGGCACGCCGCCCGCGCGAGACAAGGAAGGCAATCGCGCCCGGTGGCGCGGCCGGGCTTCAAACCCGGTTGGGGACGGCAGCCGTTCCCGGGTGAGTTCGACTCTCACTGCCTTCCGCCATTTTCAACCCTTCAGGTTTTCCACCGCAGCGCCTGCACCCCCGGCGCCTCGGGATCGAAGTTGTCCAGGCGCATCTGTTCGGCGAAGGCCTCCAGCGCTTCCGCGCCGCTGACGAAGTCGCCGCGCGCCGCCGGCCAGTCGTCGGGACGGATGCGCACCAGCCAGCCTGCCCCGTAGCAGTCGCGGTTGATCAGCGCCGGCTGCTGCAGCACGCGCGGATTGCCCTCGACCAGCTCGCCGGCCAGCGGGCTGCGTGCCGAGCTGGCGGCCTTGGCGAACTCCACCACGCCGAAGCTGCGTCCGGCGTCGATATGCAGGCCGGCGCGCTTGGCGGTGAAGGCGAAGATCTCGCCGTACAGCGCGCAGCCGTAGGCGCACAGGCCGAGGGTGACGCTGCCGTCTGGCTCCTCGCGCAGCCACAGATTGTGTGCCGGGGCGTACAGCAGCCCGGCGGGGAAGGGCAGGCCGTGCAGGGTAGGGGCTTCGCTCATGGGCACTCCTTGCTCGGGACGGATCCGCGCCCCTCGCGGCGGGAGAGGGGCCGGGGAAGAAGGGCACTTACAACGTCAGCACCCGATCGTATTCGAGGATCATCTGCGCCAGCTCGCCGCCGCTGGCCGGTTCGTCGACTTCCGCGATCAGCCGATATTCATGCAGTGGCACGCCGGGCGCGCGGCACAGCAGCAGGCGCGCGCCGGCGCTCTTCGCCTGGCGGATGAAGTGGCGGACCGGCTCGCCGCCGTCGATGGCGCGCAGGGTGTCGGCGATCTCCTGGCGCGCCAGTTGCACGCCCTCGCCGGTGAGGAACAGGGTCACCTCGGCGTCCATGCAGGCCAGCAGGGTGGCGATGTGGAAGGGCGCGGCGCAGCGCAGCGGCGTGCTCGGTCCGCTGGCGACCAGAATCAGGATGCGCTGGCCCATGCCGGTCTCAGCGCCGCCGCGGCGGGTATTGGCTGAGGATCTTCGCCACGGTTTCGTGGATCGCCGCGGCGCGCTCCTGCGGCGAGCCCGGGTTGCGCCGCACCAGTTGCGCCCCGCTGCCGCGCCAGATCAGCTGGCCGTCGCGATCGAGGAAATCCAGTTGCAGGGTGCCGACCTGAAAGTCGCGGGTACGCACCTCGGTGTAGCCGGGCGAGGCCCACAGACCGCCCCAGCGGTCGCTCATCAGGTCGCTGCCGTAGTAGGTGGCGATCTGCTCGCTGCGGATGTCGACGATCAGGAAGGCCTGCACGCGGATGTCGGCCGGCGCCCCGGGCGCGATCTGGCGCAGGCCGCGCTGTTCCAGTTGCTGGGCAACGGCCTGCATCACCCGCTGTTCGGTCAGGCCGCTGGTCAGACGCGGATCGTTCGGGCGGTACTGCACGGCCGGTTCCTGCCAGCCCCAGGTCTGCAGGGCGGCGAAGTCGCGGTGGGGGTCGTAGTCGCTGTCGACCTGGATGCTCTGGCAGGCGGCCAGGCCGAGCAGGGCGGCGAGAAGGCAGAGGCGCTGGAACATGGAGGTCTCCCGGAAGCAAAGGGGCGCCGGGATTGGCGTCGTACCGATAACAGTGGTCGCGGCAGAGGCTGCGGTCAAGGCGGCGGAAAGCCGTCCAGCGCCCGGCGTACTGCGCGGCGCAGGGTGTCGGCGCCACCACGGCCGGTCTGCTCGGCCTCGCCGACGCTCTGCCAGACCAGCTCGCCGCTACGGATATCGAAGAACTCCAGCTGCACTTCCTCGACCCGATAGGTGACGGTGCGCACCAGAGGGTAATAGGGCATGCCGCCCCAGTAGCCGTAGCGGTGGTGGTAGTAGCCCAGGCCGGCGCCGAGGTAGGGGTCGTCATAGGTCTGGCGCTGACGGGTGGCGCTGCGCTGCTGCACGCGCAGGCTCAGGGTAGCCGGACTCTGCGCGGAGGCCGGACGCAGGCCGCGCTGGTCGAGTTCGGCGCTGACGATGCCGGCCAGCAGCTCGTCTACCTCCGCGGCCCACTGCCAGTGGCGATACAGGCTGAAGTCGCGGGTGGCCGGCGGATAGCTGCCGGGATCGGCCTGCCGTGCGGTCGCCGGGTCCTGCGGTGGCAGCGGATAGGGCAGGCGGCTGGCCGTGTAGGGATTGCTGCTCTGGCAGCCGGCGAGGACGGCGAGCAGCAACAGGGTTGGGGCGCGGACAGGCATGGCGGCACCTCCGGATATCGGGTGGGGCAGCGCCCAGCTTGCGGCCACCTGCCCCTGGTTTCAATGGCCGCTCAGGGCTGCGGCCGGCACAGCCAGTGCAGATAGCGGCCGAGGCCGGTGAAGGCGGGATGGCGACGGTGTGCCAGCTCCATCTCCAGCAGGTCGGTCAGCTCGGCGCGGGCCTGGAACTCGACCGGCATGTAGTCGTGGAACACCCGCACGCCGCTCTGCTGTTCGACCCGGAACCAGTCGTCGAGTTGTCCGGCCAGCTCGCGCGGGTCGAGCGGGCACTGCGGGGTCAGGCTCTGGCCCTCGCCGGCGAAGCGCTCCTTGCGCAGCTTGCGGAAATGGCCTTTGAGCAGGTTGCGATAGATCAGCGCGTCGCGGTTGTAGAAGGCCAGCGACAGCCAGCCGTCGGGGGCGGTGAGCTGGTGCAGCACCGGCAGGATCGCCGGCGGCTCGGCCAGCCATTCCAGTACGGCGTGGCAGAGCACCAGGTCGAAGGGCTCGCTGCACTGGCCGAGCAGCTCCTGCCAGGGTGCCTGGACGAAGGTCGCCTCGCAGCCCGCATCGGCAAAGCGCGCGCGGGCGCCGTCGAGCATCGGTGCCGCCGGCTCGGCGAGGGTCACCTGGTGGCCGTGGCCGGCCAGCCACAGGCTCATGTGGCCGAGGCCGGCACCGACGTCGAGCACCCGCAGCGGGCGTGCGGGCAGCACTTCCTTGAGGTCGGCCTGCAGCACGGCGAGGCGGATCGCGCCCTTGGCGCCGCCGTAGATCTTCTCGGCAAAGCGGGTGGCCAGTTCGTCGAAGTGGCGGTCGTGGTGGGCGGGCTGGTGCATGTCGGGGCCACTCATGACTTGTAGCGCCGTTCGGTGTCGGCCAGCTTGGCGCGCACCACGCTGTCCAGGTCGAGGCCCAGCTCGCTGCACAGCAGCAGGAGGTAGAGCACCACGTCGCCGATCTCCTGACCGGCGTGCTCGAGTTGGGCGGGCGGCAGGCTGCGCGCCTCGTCCTCGCTCAGCCACTGGAAGATTTCCACCAGCTCGGCCATCTCCACGCTGGCGGCCATGGCCAGGTTCTTCGGGCTGTGAAAGCGCCGCCAGTCGTTGTGGTCGCGGATGGCGTGCAGGCGGCGGGTCAGTTCGTCGATGTTCATGGGCGCTCCTTGATGGAGCATAGCTTCGGCTTTCGTCGGCAAAGCAGCAAGTCTGCCGGCAATTGCTACGCCGCGCCGGCCAATTGCCGTATAAGATGACAGGATTTTTCCAGGCAAGTGCGAGCCCTATAAAAACTGATGAAAACACCAAAACGCCTTGAGCCACTGGCCGAGGACGGCCTGATCGACGAGGTGCTGCGTCCGCTGATGAGCGGCAAGGAAGCAGCCGTGTATGTGGTGCGCTGCGGCAATCAGCTGCGCTGCGCCAAGGTCTACAAGGAGGCCAACAAGCGCAGTTTCCGCCAGGCGGCCCAGTACCAGGAAGGCCGCAAGGTGCGCAACAGTCGCGACGCGCGGGCCATGGCCAAGGGCAGCAAGCACGGGCGCAAGGAGCAGGAAGAGGCCTGGCAGAACGCCGAGGTGGCTGCGCTGTACCGCCTGGACAGCGCCGGCGTGCGCGTGCCCAAGCCCTACGACTTTCTCGATGGCGTGCTGCTGATGGAGATGGTGGCCGGTGCCGATGGCGATGCCGCGCCGCGCCTCAATGACGTCGAACTGACGCCCGAGCAGGCCCGCGAGTACCACGCCTTCATGATCCGCCAGGTGGTGCTGATGCTCTGCGCCGGGCTGGTGCATGGCGACCTGTCGGAGTTCAACGTGCTGCTCGGCCCGGACGGTCCGGTGGTGATCGACCTGCCGCAGGCCGTGGATGCCGCCGGCAACAACCATGCGTTCAGCATGCTCGAGCGCGATGTCGCCAACATGAACGCCTATTTCGGCCACTTCGCGCCCGAATTGCTGACCTGCAAGCATGCCAAGGAAATGTGGGCACTGTACGAGGAAGGCAAGCTGACCCCGACCAGCGAGCTGACCGGCGAGTTCGAGGAGCCGGAGGAAGAGGCCGACGTCGATGCGGTGATGCGCGAGATCAACGCCGCGCTGGCCGACGAGGAGCGCCGCCAGGCAGCCCTCGCAGCCGAAGATGCCCTGCCGCAGCGCGAGGAACCGCCACCGCCGTGGCTGTAGTGGCCCGGGCGTGCTGAGAACCGTGTAGGAGGCGCGACCCCGCGGCGATGCGGTCGTGGGGGCGCCAGAGTTCAAGAGCTTCGCCCCGAGGGCGGGCCTCCCACAAGAGCAAGAGCCCGCATCGTTCCTTGCAGGAGGCGCGACCCCGCGGCGATGGGCCGTGGGGTCTCCAGAGATCGAAAGCTTCGCCCCGAGGGCGGGCCTCCCACAAGAGCAAGAGCCCGCATCGTTCCTTGTAGGAGGCGCGACCCCGCGGCGATGCGGCCGTGAGGTCGCCAGGGCTCGAGGGCTTCGTCCCGAGGGCAGGCCTTCTACGCGAGCGGGCGCGGGTGCTCAGTGCCGTGGGGCGTCCAGCTCTCCGCTGAACAGGTCATCCTCCAGGCTGTCGCCGGGAATCGCATGCTCCTCGGCCGCCCAGGCGCCGAGGTCGATCAGCTTGCAGCGCTCGCAGCAGAACGGCCGATAGGGGTTGTCGGCGCTCCACTCCACCGGGGCGGCGCAGGTCGGACAGGCTACGGTCAGCGGCTTTTTCGTGTTCATGACTGGCCTCCTTGAAGGCTCAGATAGAATTCGTGCAGGCGCTCCACCTCGCGCTGCAGCCAGGCCAGGTCGCGGTCGTTGACCAGCACGTCGTGGGCGTGGCGCAGGCGCTCCTCGCGGCTGGCCTGGGCCTGCAGGATGGCGCGTACCTGCTCTTCCGGCACCTGGTCGCGTTGCACGGTACGCTCGATCTGCACCTGCTCGGGTACATCCACCACCAGCACGCGCTGGCTCATCTGCCGCTGTGCGGCGGACTCCACCAGCAACGGCGAGACCAGGATGGCATAGGGCGAGCGCGCCTCGTCCAGCACGTTGCGGATTTCCTCGCGGATCAGCGGATGCAGCAGCTGCTCCAGCCACTGGCGCTCTTCCGGCGCCTGGAAGATCCGTGTGCGCAGCGCCGCGCGATCCAACGCGCCATCGCCCTGGAGGATCTGCTCGCCGAAGCGGTCGACGATATGGGTAAGTGCCGGCCGCCCGGGCTCCACCACCCAGCGGGCGGCCTGATCGGCATCCACCAGATGTACGCCGAGGCTACCGAAATGACTGGCTGCCGCGCTCTTGCCACTGCCGATGCCGCCGGTCAGGCCGAGAATCCAGGGTTTCATGGGGAGTGTCCGTTGCTGCTATGGACGCATTATCCCTGTCGTGGCTACGGGGAGCCAGCCGCAGATGCGTGAGGATGGTCCTGCGACCGGCATCGCCGCAAGGCCGTGCAATCCATACGGAGGCGCAAGCCTACGGGATTCGTGCGCGACGCGGCCTCCTACAGAGCCGCGGTGGCTCTTGCTCTTGTAGGAGGCCCGCCCTCGGGGCGAAACTCTTGATCTTCTGGCGCGCTCAACTCATCCCGGCAAAGCGCAGATAGCTGCCGGTGATCTCATCACCCCACAGCAGGGCGATCCAACCGGCGATGGCCAGGTAGGGGCCGAAGGGCAGCGGAGTGCCGCTTTCGGCGCTGCGCATACGCAGGATGATCAGGCCAAACACCGCGCCGACCACCGACGATAGCAGGATGGTCAGCGGCAGGATCTGCCAGCCGCCCCAGGCGCCAAGCATCGCCAGCAGCTTGAAATCGCCGTAGCCCATGCCTTCCTTGCCGGTCACCAGCTTGAACAGCCAGTACACCGACCACAGGCTGAGATAGCCGGCCACAGCGCCCCAGAAGGCATCGCTCGGCGAGGCGAACAGGCCCGACTGGTTGACGATCAGCCCCAGCCACAGCAGCGGCAGCACCAGCACATCCGGCAGCAGTTGATGGTCGGCGTCGATCAGGCTCATCGCCAGCAGTCCCCAGCTCAACAGCAGCACGGCGCCGGCCTGCCAGGTGAAGCCGAAATGCCAGGCGACATAACCAGAGAGTACCCCGCAGGTCAGTTCCACCAGCGGATAGCGCTTGCTGATCGGCGCCTTGCAGCCCGAGCAGCGACCGCGCAGCAGCAGCCAACTGACGATCGGGATGTTCTCCCAGGCGCGGATCTGGTGCCCGCAGTGTGGGCAGCTGGAGTCCGGCAGCAACAGGTTGAAGCGCTCGCTCGGCTCGTCGCTCTCCAGTTCAAGCACTTCACGCGCCTGGGATCGCCAGTCGCGCTGCATCATGATCGGCAGGCGATAGACCACCACGTTGAGAAAGCTGCCGACCATCAGGCCGAGCACGGTGACGCAAAAAACCAGAACCAGCGTACTGCTGGCCAGAAGCTCGGCAATATTCATGATTCAGACGACTGAGCCCAGCTGGAAGATCGGCAGATACATGGCGATGATCAGGCCGCCGACCAGTACGCCCAGAACGGCCATGATCATCGGCTCCATCAGGGTGGTCAGGTTGTCTACCATGTTGTCGACTTCCGCCTCGTAGTACTCGGCCACCTTGTCCAGCATGCCGTCCAGCGAGCCGGACTCCTCGCCGATCGAGGTCATCTGCACGGCCATGGCCGGGAATACGCCCGTGGAGCGCATGGAGAAGTTCAGCTGCATGCCGGTGGAGACGTCCTGTTTGACCCGATTGACCGCATCGCGGAATACCACGTTGCCAGCGGCACCGGCTACCGAGTCCAGCGCTTCCACCAGCGGGACGCCGGCGGCGAAGGTAGTGGACAGGGTTCGTGCAAACCGCGCCACCGCACTCTTGTAGGTGATATCGCCGATCAGGGGCAGCTTCAGCAGGGAGCGATCCACCTGATTGCGAAGTTTTTCCGAGCGCTGGTGAGCCTTCTTAAACGCGAAGAGGGCTCCCACGATCCCGATCAGCCAAATGAACCACCACTCCTGCACCACCTCGGATAGGTTGATCACCATCTGGGTGAACGCCGGTAGTTCGGCGCCGAAGTTGGCAAACACGCTCTCGAACTGTGGCACCACCTTGATCAGCAGGATGGCCGAAACGATCAGCGCCACCACCAGTACCGCGATCGGGTAGGTCATTGCCTTTTTGACCTTGGCCTTCAGCGCTTCGGTCTTTTCCTTGTAGGTGGCGATCCGATCCAGCAAGGCTTCCAATGCACCGGCCTGCTCGCCGGAGTCAACCAAATTGCAGTAGAGGTCGTCGAAGTACAGCGGCTTCTTGCGCAGCGAGGTCGCCAGGCTGTTGCCGGCGGCGACTTCCTGCTTTACTTCCAGCACCAGGGCGCGCATGTTCTGGTTTTCCACGCCGTCGGCAATGATGTCGAACGACTGCAGCAGCGGTACGCCGGACTTCATCATGGTCGCCATCTGGCGGGTGAACAGGGCGATGTCCATTGGCTTGATCGCCTTGCCCTTGCCGAGCAGCGAGCCGGCCTTCTTCTTGACCTTGAGCGGGTTGATGCCCTGCTTGCGCAGCTGGGCCTTGACCAGGTTGGGGTTCAGACCGCTGGTCTCGCCCCTGACCTTCGCGCCCTTGCGGTCGGTACCTTCCCAGACGAAGGTGCTGTTCTGTAACGGTTTGGCCGCCATGGTTAATCCTTGGTCACACGGTTGACTTCCGCGAGGCTGGTCATGCCTTGCATGGCTTTGAGCAGCCCCGAGGTGCGCAGATCGTTGAAGCCTTCCTCGCGAGCCTTGGCCGCGATATCGATGGAATTTCCTTCTTCCATGATAATGCGCTGCAGGGCCGGCGTGATTTTAACCACTTCATAAATACCTACTCGGCCCTTGTAGCCGCCCTTGCACGCATCGCAACCGACCGGCTGATAGAGCTTGAACTTGCCGATCTGCTCTGCGGGGAAGCCTTCCTCCAGCAATGCCTCGCGCGGAACGTCGTGGACCTTCTTGCAGACCGGGCACAGGCGGCGGGCCAGGCGCTGGGCGATGATCAGGTTGACCGAGGTGGCGATGTTGAACGACGGCACACCCATGTTACGCAGGCGGGTCAGGGTCTCGGCGGCACTGTTGGTGTGCAAGGTGGACATCACCATGTGGCCGGTCTGCGCGGCCTTGACGGCGATCGAGGCGGTGTCCAGGTCGCGGATTTCGCCGACCATGATCACGTCTGGGTCCTGGCGCAGGAAGGCACGCAGCGCCTGGGTGAAGTCCATGCCCTGCTTGGGGTTGACGTTGACCTGGTTGATGCCTTCCAGGTTGATCTCCACCGGGTCTTCGGCGGTGGAAATGTTGATGTCCGGGGTGTTGAGGATGTTCAGGCCGGTATACAGGGAAACGGTCTTGCCCGAGCCGGTCGGGCCGGTGACCAGGATCATGCCCTGCGGCTGGCTCAGCGCCTTGAGATACAACTCCTTCTGCACTTCCTCGTAGCCCAGCGCGTCGATGCCCATCTGTGCGCTGGAGGGGTCGAGAATCCGCATGACGATCTTCTCGCCCCACAGCGTCGGGCAGGTGTTCACGCGAAAGTCGATGGCCTTGTTGGCGGAGACCTTGAGCTTGATCCGGCCGTCCTGCGGCTTGCGCCGCTCGGAAATATCCATGGCAGCCATCACCTTCAGGCGTGCCGAGATACGGCTGGCCAGCTGGATCGGCGGCTTGGCCACCTCGTGGAGCATGCCGTCGGTACGGAAGCGTACCCGATAGTTCTTTTCGTAAGGCTCGAAGTGCAGGTCGGAGGAGCCGCCGCGGATGGCATCCAGCAGCATCTTGTTGACGAACTTGACCACCGGCGCGTCGTCGGCATCGCTGCCGGCCACCGCCTCCTCCTTCTTTTCGCCACCCTGCTCGATGTCCACCCCGTCTAGGTCGACATCGCCGAGATCCTCCATGCCGCTGGCACCGCTGTCGAAGAACTTGTCGATGGCCTCGCCGAGCTTGTCGTCCTCCACCAGCAGGGATTCCACGGTCAGCCCGGTGCTGAACTGGATGTCGCGGATGGCCTGCTGGTTGGTGGGGTCGGAGACGCCGACGAACAGGATGTTGCCGCGGCGCAGCAGCGGCAGTACGCGGTGCTCACGGATCAGCTTCTCGCTGACCAGCTCCTTGGGTTGCTGCTCCTTGTCCAGTGCCTTCAGCTCCAGCAGCGGCAGGCCGAACTGCTCGGCGGCCATCTCGGCCAGCGCGCGCGGCTTAACCAGCTTGTTCTGCACCAGATGGCTGACCAGCGGGATCTTGTTGCGCAGCGCTTCGGCCTGCGCCTGCTGTGCGGTCTTGGCATCCAGCAGCTCGGCGAATACCAGCTGACGGGCCAGGCCGGTGAGGGCGATGGAGTCGTTCATGGGGGTGGGCAACCTGCTAATCCGGTGGCTGCCTTATAGCGCAATGCCGTCCTGCTGCCAAACCCCTGCGCTTTGTGTGACAAAAAACGGCAGTTCCTGGCGCAGGTTGACCTGCCGTCTTGCGGTGCAGTCCTGCCCAGGCCTTAAAATGCGCCTTTGTAAAAGTTGGCACGCCGGCTGCATTGATCCATTCAGGTCCGCAAGACCTCTCTCTCTTTCCAAGGAGCACTACCGATGAAAGCGCAAATGCAGAAAGGCTTTACCCTGATTGAATTGATGATTGTGGTCGCGATCATCGGCATCCTGGCCGCCGTTGCCCTGCCGGCCTACCAAGACTACACCATTCGCGCCCGTGTAACTGAAGGCGTGGGGCTGGCATCCAGCGCCAAGCAGATTATCGGGGAGGCCTCCGGTACTTCTACCGAGCTGGCTGCCGCGGCTACCACCTGGAATGCCCAGGCCGGCGGTGCTGGTGCAACCAGCAAGTATGTGACCTCCGTGCAGATTAACGGTACCACTGGCGAAGTGACCGTTCAGTTCGACGAAACCAACGTCGGTAACATTCCGGCGGACTCCGCTCTGGTATATACCCCTTACGTGATGGGCGCTGCCGGCACTCCGACTCCGGTAGCTACAAGCTTCACTACTGGTGTAACCGGCTCCATCGACTGGGGTTGTGCATCTTCCACCAATGCCGTATCCGGCACTGGTCGTAGTCTGCCGGTAATCACCGCAGCAACTGTTGCCCTGCCGGCTCAGTTCGCGCCGAGCGAGTGCCGCTAAGCTGAGAGAGTCGCGTCTGATCTTCTTAAGTGCCTGGCGCGACTTACCTTGCTATAAGCAGAAGCCCCCTTCTACAAGGGGGCTTCTGCTTTATGGGGAAGATTCAATTTGCAGCTGTTTGGAGTCTCGGTTGAGATGGGTATGACGAAGTCGGTAAGTCGTTGGGGCGCTGTTGTGATCCATCTGCTGGCCAGCTTACTGGTCTTTGCTGTGCTGGCCATGTTAGTACTTTCCTGGTTGTTTCCGGGAGGTTTGTTCCTGGCCGCCGGTGGCTGGGAGGGGCTACGGATCATTGCCGTAGTGGATCTGGTACTTGGTCCCTGCCTCACCCTAATTGTGTTCAATCCGTGCAAGCCGAGGGCGGAACTGGTCAGGGACCTGTCGGTGATTGGTCTGCTCCAGGTGCTGGCGCTGGTCGGTGGCTGTTATGTTGTTTCCCAAGCCCGCCCGCTGGTCGTGGTGCATGTGTTCGATACCCTCTACGTGCTCAATCGCGAGGATTACCGGCAGGCGGGGCTCGGATCCCAGGCTCTGGAGGATATAGCCGGTTGGGCGCCGAAATTCTTTTATGTTGAGGTCCCGGCGAGCAAGGCCGATTTTCTCGCGCAGCACACCCGGGCGCTGCTCAACGGTGAGACACCACTGCAGCAGCGAGTGGAGCTCTACCGTGAACTACCCAGCGATTCCCAAGCACTGATGAAGGTTCTGCGTACCAGAGACCAGGCTGAAAACGGCTCCTGCCTGCGTGTGGACCTTGAAAGCTCCTACCAGACTGGGTCGGTCTGTTTCGATCTGGAGGCACGGAAGGTCACAGACTTTATCCCTGCCACGTAAGGAGCATGCGCCCGTCGCGAGGTATGTTCGCGCGCTTCGAGATGAGGGGGGATTCTGTCTGCTTGGTGGCTTGTCATTCCACCAGTCGCTATGGCCTGATTCCCTCATCAATCTTCCGGGGGAAGCACCATGAAACCGCATTGGGCCGAACGCCTGCGCCACGCCATGCACAACCAGGCCGATGCCCTGGGCAACCTGCTGGTGGAGGGCTTCCACTATCTGGCGCTGTTCGCCATCGGCGGGGCGGTGGCCTGGGCGGCGGGGTTGACCTTTTTCGGCATGCTCGAGCGCGGCCAGGCGACCATCGACGACATCCTGCTGCTGTTCATCTATCTCGAGCTGGGCGCGATGGTGGGTATCTACTTCAAGACCAACCACATGCCGGTGCGCTTTCTGATCTATGTGGCGATCACCGCGCTGACCCGGCTGCTGATTGCCGATATCCAGCACAACCACAAGCCGAACATGGGCATCGTCATGGTCTGCGGCGCGATCCTGTTGTTGGCGATGGCCACGCTGGTGGTGCGCTATGCCTCGACCAAGTTTCCCTCGCCGCCGGCGGATGTGCCTGGGCGGATCAAGGCGGGCGATTCGACGAGCCTGGGCGACCGATCCTGAGCCGCCAGCGGCAAACGGTTCACTCGCCAAAGCGTCCGCGCAGCCGCTCGGCACGAAACTCCAGCGATTCGGCACGATAGCCCGGACGCAGCGGCGGCAGCGGCAGGCACTCCGACCAGTCGCTGCCGGGCAGCAGGGTGTGTGGGGCGCGGTAGCGGGGGCTGTCGTAGCGGCTGTCGGCGAGGTTGATGCTGTCGCCGGGCTGGTAGGCGCCGACCTGCCAGCGCAGGTCGTGCAGGCCGGCATCGCTGCCGTTGCGCAACTGCGCCCGCAGCGGCCGGTCGCCAGGACAGTTGCCGTCCAGTTCCAGCCTGAATTCGATCTGCTCGAGGCGGCGCTGCTCGCGGTTGTCCTGCCAGATCACCCACAGCGCCACCAGGCCCAGGGCGAACAGCGCGGCCAGCGAGATCGGTACGGCCCGGGTCGGATAGCGGACCAGCAGGACCAGCCAGGTGAAGGTAAGCAGGGCGCCGATCAGCATGGGGTCTCCTCGTGCGAGTGTCAGTCCTCGGCGCCGTCGCGCAGGAACACCAGCTTGTCCGCGCTCGACTGGGCCTGGGCGTAAGCGTAGCCGGCGAGGTCGAAGCCCTTGAGCGCCTCGGGATCGCGCAGGCGGTTCTGGATCACGTAGCGGGCCATCAGGCCGCGGGCCTTCTTGGCGTAGAAGCTGATGATCTTGTACTGGCCGTTCTTCAGATCCTTGAACTCGGTGTCGATGATCCGTGCCTTGAGCGCCTTGCGCTTGACCGCGCCGAAGTACTCGTTGGAGGCGAGGTTGAGCAGGATGTCGTCGCCCTGGGCGGCCAGCGCCTCGTTGAGCCACTCGCTGATCCGCTCGCCCCAGAAGGCATAGAGATCCTTGCCGCGGGCGTTGGCCAGCTTGGTGCCCATTTCCAGGCGGTAGGGCTGCATCAGGTCGAGCGGGCGCAGCACGCCGTACAGGCCGGAGAGCATGCGCAGGTGCTGCTGGGCGAAGTCGAAGTCGTTCTCGCTGAAGCTTTCGGCATCCAGTCCGGTGTAGACGTCGCCCTTGAAGGCGAGCAGGGCCTGCTTGGCATTCTCCACAGTGAACTCCGGCGACCACTGCGCAAAGCGCGCGGCATTGAGGCCGGCGAGCTTGTCGGAGAGGTGCATCAGCTCGGCGATCTGCGCCGGGGTTAGCTCGCGCAGCTGGGCGATCAGCTCGGCGGAGTGCGCGAGGTGCTCGGGCAGGGTGTGCCGCGCGGTCACCGGCGCGGTGGTGTAGTCGAGCGTCTTGGCGGGGGAAATCACCATCAGCATTGCGGGTCTCCTCTGGCTGTCGGGCGATTCTAGCAGTAGGCTCAAGGTGCATGGCCGCTCTGGAATTGCGCTCAGGGGCATGCGGGCGACTAGACTCAGATCAGCAACAGTTCACGGAGGAGGAGCGGCAGTTCGGTGGTGGTAACTTTCTTGTAATCGTTGGGACGCTATGTGGGGGACTGGTCGCCGCGGAATGTCGCGCTACGACGGGACGGCGACCTGGGTGGCGGAGCGCCTGCGGGCATTCCGTCGCATGACCGACAGGATTGAGGTGACCGACCATGGATAAAAGTGCCAGTAGAACCACGCATCCCCGGCTGTATGTGCTCGATACCAATGTCCTGATTCACGATCCGAATGCTCTGCTGAATTTCCAGGAACACCACGTGGCCATTCCGATGACCGTGCTCGAGGAGCTCGATCATCTGAAGGCCGGCAAGCACAGCGTGGCCGCCGAGTGTCGTCAGGCGATCCGCCTGATCGACCAGCTGCTCGGCGAGGCCAACCCGGAACAGGTCGAGCAGGGGGTGCCGATCCAGCGTGGCAAGGGCGCGCCACGCGGCAGTCTGTCGATCCTCATGAGCCGTCTGGATACCGCCCTCAGCGGCCTGCCGGAACACCTCAACGACAACAAGATCATCAACCAACTGGTGGAACTGCAGGGTCGCCGACCGGATGTCGAGGTGGTGCTGGTCAGCAAGGACATCAACATGCGCCTCAAGGCGCGCGCCTGCGGGGTGGCGGCCGAGGACTACCACACCGACCAGCTGGTGGATGACGTGGCGCTGCTGCCGCGCGGTTATCACGAGGTCGGCGGCTCGTTCTGGCAGAAGGTCGGCAAGGTCGACACCCGCCAGGAAATCGGCCGCACCGTGCACCGCGTGCAGCTCAACGGCAGCCTGCCGAACGTGCACGTCAACGAGTTCATCGTCGACGAACAGGGCTTCGTCGGCTGGATCAAGGAGGTCGACAAGCGGCAGATGCTGCTGCTCGACCTGCACCAGGAGCCGCTGCTGCACCAGGAGGCCTGGGGGCTCAAGCCGCGCGACATCTACCAGGCGCTGGCGCTGTACGCGCTGCTCGATCCGGACATCCACTTGGTCAACCTGACCGGCGCGGCCGGTTCGGGCAAGACCATCCTGGCGCTGGCCGCGGCCATCGAGCAGACCATGGTCAGCAAGCGCTACCGGCGCATCATCGTCACCCGCAGTGTGCAGGGGTTGGACGAGGACATCGGTTTCCTGCCGGGCACCGAGACGGAGAAGATGGAGCCGTGGCTCGGCGCCATCACCGACAACCTAGAGGCCCTGCACATGGATGACGAGAGCACCCACGGCAGCGTCGACTACATCCTCCAGCGCGTGCCGCTGCAGTTCAAATCGCTCAACTACATCCGCGGGCGCAGCTTCCAGCAGAGCCTGATCCTCATCGACGAGTGCCAGAACCTCACGCCGCACCAGATGAAGACCATCATCACCCGCGCCGGCACCGGCTCCAAGGTGGTCTGCCTGGGCAACCTGGCGCAGATCGACACGCCCTACCTGTCGGCCACCAGCTCGGGGCTGACCTACCTGACCGAGCGCTTCAAGGACTTCCCCCACGGCGTGCACATCACCCTGCAGGGCGTGCCGCGCTCGGTGCTGGCGGAGTATGCGGAGGCGCATCTGTAGCGACGCGGGGGCGGATTGTGGGAGGCCCGACCTCGGGGCGAAGCTCTTTGCCCTTCGGCGGGCCTGCGGTCCGTATCGCCGCGAGCTCGCGCCTCCTACAGGCCTCCCATGGCCTGCCCGCGGGAGGCTGTCCGCTCAGGGCATCTGTATCTCGATCACGCCGTCGGCGTTGACTGCCAGCTCGCTGTTGCCGGCCTCGATCTGCGGTGCCGGTGCGCTTTCCATGCTCATGTCCTTCATCGCCATGGCGCGCATCAGCGGCGGGCGCGGGGCGCCGCTGGCGTTGAGGTCGAGGCGTACCAGCCGGTAGCTGCGCGCGCCCATGGCTTCGCTGACCAGTTGGGCGCGGGCCTTGAAGGCGGCCACGGCATCCTTGAGCAGTTGCTCCTCGTGCTGCTTGCGGTTGTCGCTGGACAGGCTGAAGTGCATGTCGGCCATCTGCAGCTCGTCGAGCAGTTCGCCGCTGAGCTGGGCAAGGGCGGCGAAGTCGGCGCTTTCCAGGCGCAGTTCGGCGCGTTCGCGCCAGGCGATGATCTTGCGACCCTTCTCGTCGTAGACCGGATAGCTGTGCCGGCTGCCGAGGCTGACACTGACCGGCTTGACGGCACGCGCGCGGGTCACGGCGCGATTGAGCGTGGCGGTGATCTGCGCCGCCAGCTTGCTCGGGTCGTTGAGTTGCGCCTCGCTGTAGAGGGTGACGTGCATGCGGTCGTGGGCCACCTCGCGGTTGACCTCGGCGCGCAGGCTGACCTGGTTGTAGCGTGGTTGCTCCTCGGCGTGGAGCGGCAGACTGTGCAGGCTGGCGCCGAGGACGAGCAGGGCGGCGAGGCGGGGCAGATGGGACATGGGGACTCCTGTCGGGCGGAACGTTACCGGGCAAGGATAGCCGGCAATCGAGGATAGGACTGGGCGCCGGGGCGCGGGTTCCGCGGCGAGCAGGGGTGGCGCTTGCTCTTGTGGGAGGTTCGACCTCAGGGCGAAGCTTGTTTGAATCGGCAGGCGGCCCTGCGGCCCGCATTCGCCGCGGGTCGCGCCTCCTACAGGTTCGATGCGGCGCTTGCGCTACTGCTGGGAGCCCCGACCTCGGGGCAACGCTGTCGGTAATTTTGGGCGGCGAGCTGTAGCGCCGCGCGTATTTGCCGCAGCCGGCGGGCCGGTGCGCTGGTTATACTCTGCCCAGTTTCCGGAATCCCTCATGCAAGCGCCCGTTCAGTTACTTTCCGCCAGTCTGCAGAACCTCGGCCGGCTGGTGTTGATCCGTCTGCTCGTGCTGGCCGCCCAGGCCGGCTCGGTCGGTTTTGCCTGGCTGTCCGGCAAGCTCGAGCTGCCGTGGACCGAGCTGGGCATCACCCTCGGCGTTTCGGCGCTGCTGAGCATCTTCACCGCCCTGCGCCTGCGCGCCTCCTGGCCGGTCACCGAGCTGGAGTACGCGGTGCAGCTGGGCTGCGACCTGGTGATTCACAGCCTGCTGCTGTACTACACCGGCGGCTCGAGCAATCCCTTCGTCTCTTACTACCTGGTGCCGCTGACCATCGCCGCGGCGACCCTACCCTGGCTGCACACCCTCACCCTGGCCGGCCTGGCGTTGGCCAGCTACACCCTGCTGCTGCTCTGGTCGCACCCGCTGGAGATCCCCGCCGGTCCGCGCGAGAGCCTGGTGATCTACGGCATGTGGCTGAGCTTCGCCCTGGCGGCGGTGATGATCACCTTCTTCGTCGCCAAGATGGCCGAGGGGCTGCGCCGTCAGGAGCAGCTGCGCGCCGAGCGTCGCGAGGAGGGCATGCGCGACCAGCAGCTGCTCGCCGTGGCGACCCAGGCCGCCGGTGCCGCCCACGAGCTGGGCACCCCGCTGGCGACCATGAGCGTGCTGCTCAAGGAACTGCGCCAGGAGCACCGCGACGAGCCGGCGCTGCAGGAGGATCTGGCCCTGCTGCAGGAGCAGGTCAAGCTGTGCAAGGACACCCTGCAGCAGCTGGTGCGCGCCGCCGAGGCCGAGCGCCGCCAGTCGATCAGCGAGCAGGGCGTCAACGAATGGCTGGAGGCGGTGCTGCGCCGCTGGCACCTGATGCGTCCCGAGGCGACCTATCGCTACCAGTGCCTGGGCGTCGGCACGCCGCCGCGGCTGATGCCGCCGACCGATCTCAGCCAGGCGCTGCTCAACCTGCTCAACAATGCCGCCGATGCCTGCCCGGACAAGCTCGACATCCGCCTCGACTGGGATGCGCGGGAGATTTGCCTGAGCATCCGCGACCATGGCGTCGGCGTGCCGTTGGCGATCGCCGAGCAACTCGGCAAGCCGTTCTTCACCACCAAGAGCCGCGGCAAGGGCTTCGGGCTGGGGTTGTTCCTCAGTCAGGCCAGCGTGACCCGCGTCGGTGGTACAGTGAAACTCTACAATCACGAAGAAGGCGGCACGCTCACCGAGCTGCGCCTGCCGCGCAATTACGGCGTCGCCTGAACGCCGAACCTGCCTTGCGAGGAATGAAATGAGCGAAGAAGCCCTGTTCGATACGGAAGAACAGCCGCATCTGCTGCTGGTGGACGACGACGAGACCTTCACCCGCGTGCTGGCGCGCGCCATGAGCCGACGCGGCCTGCGCGTGTCGGTGGCCAATTCGGCGGAGCAGGGGCTGGCGCTGGCCGAACGCGACCTCCCCGACTACGCGGTGCTCGACCTGAAGATGGACGGCGACTCCGGCTTGGTGCTGCTGCCCAAGCTGCTCGAGCTGGACGGCGAGATGCGCGTGGTGATTCTCACCGGCTACTCGAGCATCGCCACCGCCGTGGAGGCGATCAAGCGTGGCGCCTGCAACTACCTGTGCAAGCCGGCGGACGCCGACGACGTGCTGGCGGCACTGCTCTCCGAACATGCCGATCTCGACAGCCTGGTGCCGGAAAACCCGATGTCGGTGGATCGCCTGCAGTGGGAGCACATCCAGCGCGTGCTGACCGAGCACGACGGCAACATCTCCGCCACCGCCCGCGCCCTGGGCATGCATCGGCGCACCCTGCAGCGCAAGCTGCAGAAGCGTCCGGTACGCCGCTGAGCGACGCAGCGCCGGCTTCCCGGCCGCTAAGGGGCGAGCGTCGGCGCCAGGGGTGAATGAATCCTGGGCCTGGCTGGCGTGCCGGCGGGGTGGGTTGGATCCCGCGAGCGTGCGCCGGCGGGCGGCGGCTGAGAGCGCCTGCCGGTAGCTTATTTCGCCAGGAAAGCCAGGAAATTCTCGTAATCGCCCAGCAGGCCTCAGAAAAAAACTGCCATTTGCGCAAAATCCCCCTTGGTACTCAACGGCTTGCCCCCCACCGGGCAGGCCGCTTTGTTTTCTGGGGAGTCCACCATGAAGTTATTTTCGCCGTCGAGCCGCTCCCTGACGCGCGACGCCATCAAGGTCGTCAGTTTGCGTCGTCTGCTGGCCCCGGCTCTGGGCGCGCTGCTCGTGTTGAACCTCGGGGTGTTTGTCGGGGGGGTCTGGGTTGGCCGCGGCCTGAGCCCGGCACAGCCACCGCTTGCCGAGGTCGAGGCCGTGCCCAGCGCGGAAGACCGCTTCGCCATCGACCGCGTCGGTGTCCTGGTCGGTCGCCTGAAGTCGCTGGAGTCGGATGTGTTGGCGCTGGGGAAAATGCTCGGCGAGCACAAGAAGCTGACCCGCGAGGTATCGAGCCTGGATCCGGCGCTGCTGCCGGCGTTGGTGCCGGACAAGCGCGGCGGGGCCGGCCAGGGCGGTGTGCTGCTGCCGCCGCAAGGTTGCTCCGGCGAGTCGCTGCAAGGGCAGGCGCCCTCTCTCGCGGATCTGCCGCGCACCGAGGAGGCGACGCGCTGTCTGCGCAGCGTGCTCGACGGGCTGCTGGAGAGCGTGGCCAAGCGCAATGCCGCGCTGATGACGATTCCGTCGCGCCGCCCGGTGGTGGCGCAGGCCCGCTTCGGCTCGGCCTTCGGCAACCGCGTCGATCCGTTCAACCGGCATCTGGCCTTCCATTCCGGGGTGGACTTTTCCATCCACACCGGTGCCGCCGTGCTGGCCGCGGCTGGCGGCCGGGTCCGATTCGCCGGGCGCAATGGCGGCTATGGCAAGCTGCTGGAGATCGACCACGGCAATGGCCTGGTGACCCGTTATGCCCATCTTTCCCGCATGGATGTGCGCAAGGGTGAGGTGGTGACGCCGGGACAGCGGATCGGGGCGGTCGGCTCGACCGGGCGTTCCACCGGGCCTCACCTGCATTTCGAGGTGCTGCGCCACGGTCGCTTCGTCGACCCGCAGCGTTTCCTGGCGCTGGGCGAGATGGAGCGCGATGCCGATGCTGTGGCCCTCGACTAGAAAGCCTTCCACCCGCGAGCTGGTGCGTGCCGAGCACCGCCTGCTGGTCGCCCGCGGCGGCCGCCTGTGGCGATGGGCGGTGTTCCTCGTGCTGTGCCTGATCGCTGCGGCGCTGCTGCTGCGTCTCGACGGCGGCAATGCCGAGGAGACCCGGCTTGCTGCTCTGGTCGAGGAAAATCGCAGCCTCAAGGCGACGCTGGAACAGAGCCGCCTGCAGCGACAGGAGGCTAAGGCCACCGAGGAGCAGCTGTTGCGGCGGATTGCGCAGATGACGGCGCAGGTCAAGCGCTTGCAGACGGATCTGGCCTTTTTCCGTCAGCAGAAAAACAACCACTAGTCATTCGGGAGCAAGGTGATGTTCAGCAGTAAGAAGTCGGCTTCACGGGTGTCGATCGACAAGTTCTCCAGCCTGATCTCCGGCAACGTGTCGATGACCGGCGATCTGGAGTTCGAGGAAGGTCTCAAGGTCAGCGGTGTGTTCAAGGGCAACATCACCCACAAGACGGGCACCCACAGCCTGCTGGCGCTCAGCGCCGAAGGCCGCATCGAGGGCAATGTGAGCAGTTATGACGCACTGATCGACGGCACCATCGTCGGCGATCTGCTGGTCGAGCACCTGCTCGAGCTGCACTCCAATGCACGGGTGTGCGGCAACATCAGCTATCGCCAGCTGAGCATGGAAAATGGCGCGGTGGTCGACGGCAAGCTCACCCGGTTGGACGACGAGACCAAGGTGCTGGAGCTGCCGCATCTGCAGGCCCAGGAGGCCTGAGCAGTCGCGCGGTGACCCCGAGGCCAATGCGCCCGATTGCCGGGCGCATTGGCTGGCGCTTCAGCGCTGCAGCTTCCAGGCCCGCCCACCGATCACCAGCAGGGTGATCGCGGTCAGCGGCAGGACGAACCACAGCATGGCCTGGCTGAACATGCCGAGGCCGGGGGCGTCGGTGCTGTGCATGATCAGCCAGGTGGTGTAGATGGCGTAGTAGGCGACGAACAGGGCGCCCTCCCAGCGATTGATCCGGTAGCCGGCGAAGAAGATCGGCAGGCAGGCCACCGCCACGGCGATCATCACCGGGAAGTCGAACGACAGGGCGTTGGCCGAGACGTTGATCGGCAGCGGCGAGACCAGCGAGGCCAGGCCCAGTACGCAGAGCAGGTTGAACAGGTTGCTGCCGACCACGTTGCCGACGGCGATGTCGCGTTCGCCCTTGAAGGCGGCGATCATCGAGGTGGCCAGCTCCGGCAGCGAGGTGCCGACGGCAATGATGGTCAGGCCGATCACCAGCTCGGACAGGCCCAGCGCCTTGGCCAGGGTCACGGCGCCTTCGACCAGCAGGTTGGAACCGCCGACCAGCAGCACCAGGCCGGCGACCAGCAGGGCGAGGTTGATCGCCCAGGCGTAGGGCTTGGGCGTCTCGTGCAGGCCGAACTCGTCGGCAAACTCGTCGCCGCTGGCGGCCGCCTTGTCGCGACGGCTGCCGATGATCAGGAACAGGGTGTAGGCCACCACGCCGCCAAACAGCAGGGCGCCATCCAGGCGGCCAAGACTGCCGTCCATGGCCAGCGCCCAGGTCACCAGGCTGGCGCCGATCATCAGTGGCACGTCGAGGCGGATCAGCTGGCGCGAGACGATCAGCGGCGCGACCAGCGCCGACAGGCCGAGGATCAGCAGGACGTTAGCGATGTTGCTGCCGACCACGTTGCCGATGGCGATGTCGCCGCTGCCATTCAGCGCGGCCTGCACGCTCACTGCGGTTTCCGGTGCGCTGGTGCCGAACGCCACCACGGTCAGGCCGATGATCAGCGGCGGGATGCCGAACTGGGCGGCCAAGCGCGCGGCGCCGCGCACCAGCACTTCGGCGCCGGCGACCAGCAGCACCAGGCCGGCGATGAGGTAGACGAAGGTCATCAGGGTCATTGCTTGCAGACTCCGCAAAAAATTTGCGCAAGCTTAACGGTTTATCGTGACGCCGCCAGTGTTTGCCGGCCGTCGAGTGTTACCGCGTGCTGCGTGGGCGGGCGGCTCAGTCCGCCAGCTGCTCGACGCGTACCGGCGCCACGCCGCTGCGCAGCATGCCGAGGCGTTCGGCGGCCGCACGTGACAGGTCGATGATCCGCCCGCGGGCGTAGGGGCCGCGGTCGTTGATGCGCACCACCACGCTGCGCTGGTTGTGCAGGTTGGTGACCCGCACCCGGCTGCCGAACGGCAGCTGGCGGTGGGCGGCGGTCAGGGCGTGCATGTCGAAACGCTCGCCGCTGGCGGTGCGCCGGCCATGGTGACGGCTGCTGTAGTAGGAGGCCTTGCCTTCGCCGCGATAGCCGCCGGGGTCGGCGGCCTGGTCGCGGCTGGCACAGCCGGCCAGCAGGATGAGCAGGGTGGCGAGGAGCAGTTGTTTCATCGGGGATACCTGTAGATGGCACAACGCCGGGCGAACCCGGCGTTGGCGTTGGCTTACCCTTCGAGCTTCTGCTTGAGCAATTGGTTCACCTGGCCGGGGTTGGCCTTGCCCTTGGAGGCCTTCATCGCCTGGCCGACGAAGAAGCCGAACATCTTGCCGCGCTTGGCTTCGTCGCTGGCGCGGTACTGCTCGACTTGCTCGGCGTTGGCGGCCAGCACCTCGTCGAGCATCGCCTCGATGGCGCCGGAGTCGGTGACCTGCTTGAGGCCCTTCTTCTCGATGACCTCATCGGCGCTGGCGCCTTCGCCGGCGGCCAGGGCCTCGAACACCATCTTGGCGATCTTGCCGGAGATGGTGTTGTCCTTGATGCGCAGGATCAGGCCGCCCAGCTGTGCGGCGGACACCGGCGACTGGTCGATTTCCAGGTTGTCCTTGTTGAGCAGGCTGGACAGCTCGCCCATCACCCAGTTGGCGGCCAGCTTGGCGTCGCCGCAGACCGCGAGCACGGCCTCGAAGTAGTCGGCCAGTTCGCGGCTGGCGGACAGCACGCTGGCGTCGTAGGCCGACAGGGCGAACTCGCGCTCGAAGCGCTCGCGCTTCTGCACCGGCAGCTCCGGCAGCCCGGCACGGATTTCCTCGAGGAAGCTGCGCTCGATCACTACCGGCAGCAGGTCGGGGCAGGGGAAGTAGCGGTAGTCGTTGGCTTCCTCCTTGCTGCGCATCGAGCGCGTCTGGTCCTTGTTGGGGTCGTACAGGCGGGTTTCCTGCACCACCGTACCGCCGTCTTCGATCAGCTCGATCTGCCGCTGCACCTCGAAGTTGATCGCCTTCTCGATGAAGCGGAACGAGTTGACGTTCTTGATCTCGGCGCGGGTGCCGAACGCGGCCTGGCCCTTGGGGCGCACCGAGACGTTGCAGTCGCAGCGCAGCGAGCCTTCGGCCATGTTGCCGTCGCAGATGCCCAGGTAGCGCACCAGGGCGTGGATCGCCTTGACGTAGGCGACCGCTTCCTTGGCCGAGCGGATGTCCGGCTCGGAGACGATCTCCAGCAGCGGCGTGCCGGCGCGGTTGAGGTCGATGCCGGTCATGCCGTGGAAGTCTTCGTGCAGGCTCTTGCCGGCGTCCTCTTCCAGGTGCGCGCGGGTGATGCCGATGCGCTTGCTGGTGCCGTCTTCCAGGGTGATGTCGAGGAAGCCCTTGCCGACGATGGGGTGGTCCATCTGGCTGGTCTGGTAGCCCTTGGGCAGGTCGGGGTAGAAGTAGTTCTTGCGCGCGAAGACGTTGCTGGCGGCGATCTCGGCGTCGATCGCCAGGCCGAACTGGCAGGCCATGCGCACCGCTTCGGCGTTGAGCACCGGCAGGGTGCCGGGCATGCCCAGATCGACCAGACTGGCCTGGGTGTTCGGTTCGGCGCCGAAGGTGGTGGCGCTACCGGAGAAAATCTTCGAGCGGGTGCTGAGCTGGGCGTGGATTTCCAGCCCGATCACGGTTTCCCATTGCATGTGTATCGTCCTCAGAATCCGGCCGGGGCGCGGGTGTGCCAGTCGCTCACCTGCTGGTACTGGTGCGCCACGTTGAGCAGGCGCGCCTCCTGGAAATACGGCGCCAGCAGCTGCACGCCGATCGGCAGGCCGTCGACGAAGCCGGCCGGCATGGACAGGCCGGGAACGCCGGCGAGGTTGGCGGTGATGGTGTAGATGTCTTCCAGGTAGGCCGACACCGGATCGCTGCTCTTCTCGCCGAGCTTCCAGGCCGGGTTCGGCGTGGTTGGGCCGACGATCAGGTCGACCTCGTCGAACGCGGCGACGAAGTCGTTCTTGATCAGCCGGCGGATTTTCTGCGCCTTCAGGTAGTAGGCGTCGTAGTAGCCGGCGGACAGCGCGTAGGTGCCGACCATGATGCGCCGCTGCACTTCGGCGCCGAAGCCCTCGCCGCGCGAGCGCTTGTACAGGTCCTCGAGGTTGACCGGGTTCTCGCAGCGGTAGCCGAAGCGCACGCCGTCGAAGCGCGACAGGTTGGAGCTGGCCTCGGCCGGGGCGATCACGTAGTAGGCGGGGATCGCGTGCTGCGTGTTCGGCAGGGAAATCTCTTTCACGCTGGCACCGAGCTTCTTCAGCTCTTCCACGACGGCGAGTACGGCAGCAGCGATGCGGCTGTCGAGGCCGGCGCCGAAGTACTCCCTGGGCAGGCCGATGCGCAGGCCGGCCAGCGGCTGGTTCAGCTCGGCCAGGTAGTCGTCCACCGGGACGTCGACGCAGGTGGAGTCCTTGGCGTCGAAGCCGGCCATGCCGGCCAGCAGCAGGGCGCAGTCCTCGGCGCTGCGGGCGATCGGGCCGCCCTGGTCGAGGCTGGAGGCGTAGGCGATCATGCCCCAGCGCGACACGCGACCGTAGGTCGGCTTGAGGCCGGTGAGGTTGGTCAGCGCCGCCGGCTGGCGGATCGAGCCGCCGGTGTCGGTGCCGGTGGCGGCGGGAATCAGACGGGCGGCCACGGCAGCCGCCGAACCGCCGGAGGAGCCGCCGGGCACGCGCTCAAGGTTCCACGGATTCTTCACCGCGCCGTAGTGGCTGGACTCGTTGGCCGAGCCCATGGCGAACTCGTCCATGTTCAGCTTGCCGAGGCTGACCGTGCCGGCGGCGGCGAGCTTGGCCACCACGGTGGCGTCGTAGGGTGCCTTGAAGTTATGGAGGATCTTCGAGGCGCAGGTGGTCAGCACGCCCTCGGTGCAGAACAGGTCCTTGTGGGCGATCGGCGCGCCGAGCAGGGCGCCGCTCTCGCCGGCGGCGCGGCGCGCGTCGGCGGCGGCGGCCTGGGCCAGCGCCTGGTCGGCGGTGACGGTGATGAAGCTGTTGAGCTGCGGGTCGAGCGCCGCGATGCGCGCCAGCAGGGCCGTGCTCAGTTCGACGGCGGAGAAGTCCTTGGCGGCCAGGCCGCGGGCGATTTGCGCCAGAGTCAGTTGATGCATCACTCGATCACCTTGGGAACCAGATACAGACCGTTTTCCACGGCCGGGGCGATGGCCTGGTAGGCGTCGCGACGGTTGGTCTCGGTCACCACGTCGGCGCGCAGGCGCTGGGTGGCTTCCAGCGGGTGGGCCAGCGGCTCGATGCCGTCGGTGTCGACCGCCTGCATCTGGTCGATCAGGCCGAGGATGTTGTTGAGGGTCTCGGTGGTGCGCGGAATCTCGACCTCGGCCAACCCCAGGCGGGCCAGGTGGGCGATCTTTTCCACGTCGGAGCGTTCGAGCGCCATCAGGTGTCTCCAGCGGAAAGGCGACGAATGACCGGCAGGCAAGGCGGGGGAACATAAACCGCCAAATGGCGGTCAAAGGCCGCGATTGAGGGCCATGGAGGCCCGGAAAAGCGAGCAATCTAACATATGTGCGCCTTGCCCAAAATCCCTGCCGTTGTTAGAGTCTGCCGCACTTTTAGCCACGCGTTCCCCCAGGGTTTTTCCTCCCATGTTGAAAAAACTGCGCGGCATGTTTTCCAGCGATCTGTCGATCGACCTGGGTACTGCCAACACCCTTATTTATGTACGCGAGCGCGGCATCGTGCTCGACGAGCCGTCGGTGGTCGCCATTCGCACCAGCGGCAACAATCAGAAGAGCGTGGTCGCCGTCGGTACCGAGGCCAAGCGCATGCTGGGCCGTACCCCGGGCAACATCTCGGCCATCCGGCCGATGAAGGATGGCGTGATCGCCGACTTCAGCGTCTGCGAGAAGATGCTGCAGTACTTCATCAACAAGGTGCATGAGAACAGCTTCATGCAGCCGAGCCCGCGCGTGCTGATCTGCGTGCCGTGCAAGTCGACCCAGGTCGAACGCCGCGCCATTCGCGAGTCGGCGCTCGGTGCCGGCGCCCGCGAGGTGTTCCTGATCGAGGAACCGATGGCGGCCGCCATCGGTGCCGGCCTGCCGGTGGACGAGGCGCGTGGTTCGATGGTCGTCGACATCGGCGGCGGCACCACCGAGATCGCGCTGATTTCCCTCAACGGCGTGGTCTACGCCGAGTCCGTGCGGGTTGGCGGCGACCGTTTCGACGAAGCCATCATCACCTACGTGCGCCGCAACTACGGCAGCCTGATCGGCGAGGCCACCGCCGAGCGGATCAAGCAGGAAATCGGTGCCGCCTTCCCGAGCAGCGAAGTCCGCGAGATCGACGTGCGCGGTCGCAACCTGGCCGAGGGCGTGCCGCGCAGCTTCACCCTCAACTCCAACGAGGTGCTCGAGGCGCTGCAGGAGTCGCTGGCCGCCATCGTCCAGGCGGTGAAGAGCGCCCTGGAGCAGTCGCCGCCGGAGCTGGCTTCGGACATCGCCGAGCGCGGCCTGGTGCTGACCGGCGGCGGCGCGCTGCTGCGCGACCTCGACAAGCTGCTGGCCCAGGAAACCGGCCTGCCGGTGATCGTCGCCGAGGATCCGCTGACCTGTGTCGCCCGGGGCGGTGGTCGCGCCCTGGAGATGATGGATCGCCACTCCATGGATCTGCTTTCCACCGAGTGATCGGTGGGCAGCACCTGATGCCGGGGTGAGCCATCAAACCGCTTTTTGCCAAGGGCCCCGCGCTGGGCATCCGCCTGCTGGTGCTGATCGTCCTGTCGATCGCGCTGATGGTCGTGGACGCCCGCTTCGATGTGCTCAAGCCGCTGCGCAGCCACATGGCGCAGGTGCTCACCCCCTTCTACTGGCTGGCCGAGCGGCCGCTGCGCCTGTGGGAGGGGGTCAGCCAGCAGTTCAGCAGCCGTGACGAGCTGATCGCCGAAAACGAGAAGCTCAAGGCCGAGGCGCTGCTGCTGCAGCGTCGCCTGCAGAAGCTGGCCACCCTCACCGAGCAGAACGTGCGCCTGCGCGAGCTGCTCAACTCGGCGGCGCTGGTCGACGAGCAGGTGCTGGTCAGCGAGCTGATCGGCATCGACCCCAATCCCTTCACCCATCGCATCCTGATCGACAAGGGCGAGAAGGATGGCGTGTTTCTCGGTCAGCCGGTGCTCGATGCTCTCGGCCTGATGGGCCAGGTGGTCGAGGTGATGCCCTACGCCGCGCGCGTGCTGCTGCTCACCGATACCACCCACAGCATTCCCGTGCAGGTCAATCGCAACGGCCTGCGCGCCATCGCCGCCGGCACCGGCAACCCCGAGCAGCTCGAGCTGCGCCATGTGGCCGATACCGCCGACATCAAAGAGGGCGACCTGCTGGTCAGTTCCGGCCTCGATCAGCGCTTCCCGGCCGGCTATCCGGTGGCGACAGTCAAGGAAGTGAACCACGACTCCGGCCAGCCCTTCGCCGTGGTGCGTGCGCTACCCACCGCCCGTCTCAACCGCAGCCGCTACCTGCTGCTGGTGTTCAGCGATCGGCGCTCGCCGGAGCAGCGCGCCGTCGATGCGGCGCTGGCCCAGGAGGCCGCCGATCGCGAGGCCGCCGCCGGCGGTGCGCCGGCGGCGGGGCCAGCCCCCGCAGCGGGTGCAGCGGCCGACGCTGCGGTTCCCGCTGCGAGTGCGCCGCCACCGGCCGCCACGGACGCGCCGGCGCCGCCTGGGGCGCCGCCCGTAGCCGCCGAAGGAGCACACTGATGGTGGGTAACATCCGTTCCCGCAATGGCTGGTTCGTCTGGTTCAGCCTGGTGATCGGCCTGCTGCTCAGCGTGGCGCCGATGCCCGAGTTCATGAGCGTCGGCCGGCCGCTGTGGCTGGGACTGGTGATCGGCTACTGGTCGCTGGCCGCCCCCCAGCGGGTCGGCATGACCCGCGTCTGGCTGCTCGGTCTGGCCGCCGACGTGCTCTACGGTACGCCACTGGGGCAGAATGCCCTGGTGCTGGCGCTGATCGTGTTCATGCTGATGTCGCTGCATCAGCGCCTGCGCATGTTCCCGGTCTGGCAGCAGAGCCTGGTGTTGCTGGTGGTGTTCGGTCTGGCCCAGCTGGTCCAGCTGTGGCTCAATACCCTGACCGGCAATCGTCCGCCGACCCTGCTGTTCCTCTTTCCGGCGCTGGTCAGTGCCTTGCTGTGGCCCTGGGTGTTCACCGTCATGCGCTGGTTCAGCCAGCGGCTGAACGTCTACTGAGCCCCTCCGGGCCTTCGCCATTCACGTTCCGGGAGGGATATCGCACGTGAGCCCGCTCTACCTCGCTTCCGCCTCGCCGCGCCGCCGCGAACTGCTGCTGCAGATCGGCGTGCCGCATCGACGCATCGACGCGCCCATCGACGAAAGCGTACTGCCCGACGAAACGCCGGTCGCCTACGTCGAGCGCCTGGCGCGGGCCAAGGCCGTTGCCGGTCTGGCCGCGCTGGGGCTTGGCGAGGTCTGCGTGCTCGGCGCCGATACCGCGGTGGTGCTCGACGGGCGCATCCTCGGCAAGCCGCAGGATCGCGCCGATGGCCTGGCGATGCTCGCCGCGCTGTCGGGACGCAATCACGAGGTGCTCACCGCGGTGGCGGTGAGCGACGGCACGCGCTGCGAGGCGCGGGTAGTGAGCAGCCGTGTGCACTTTCGCCCAATCGCCCCGGCCGAACAGCAGGCATACTGGAATACCGGCGAGCCGCTGGACAAGGCCGGCGGTTACGCCATCCAGGGCCTGGCGGCGATCTTCGTCGACCGTCTGGAAGGCAGCTATTCCGCGGTAGTCGGCCTGCCGCTGGCCGAGACCGCCGCCCTGCTGGGCGAGTTCGGCATCGCCTGCTGGCAGCCCGACGCCGGCGCCTGAGTCGCGCTGCCCGGCCGTTTCCCCGCCACGAGAACGATAACTAGATGAGCGAAGAGATCCTGATCAACATCACCCCCATGGAGTCGCGTGTGGCGGTGGTGGAAAACGGTGTGCTGCAGGAAGTGCACGTCGAGCGCACCCAGCGCCGCGGCATCGTCGGCAACATCTACAAGGGCAAGGTGGTCCGCGTGCTGCCGGGCATGCAGGCAGCCTTCATCGACATCGGCCTGGAGCGGGCGGCCTTCATCCATGCCTCGGAAATCTCCACCCGCGAAGGCAGCGCGGTGGAAAGCATCAGCGCCCTGGTGCACGAGGGCCAGAGCCTGGTGGTGCAGGTGACCAAGGATCCGATCGGCAGCAAGGGCGCGCGGCTGACCACCCAGCTGTCGATTCCCTCGCGCTATCTGGTGTACATGCCGCGCACCCGCCACGTCGGCATCTCGCTGAAGATCGAGGGCGAGGTCGAGCGCGAGCGGCTCAAGCAGGTGGTCGCCGACTGCGTGGCCGCCGAGGGCATCGAGAACCAGGGCGGCTTCATCCTGCGCACCGCGGCCGAAGGGGCCGGGGCCGACGAGATCCTTGCCGACATCCGCTACCTGCGCCGCCTGTGGGAGCAGATCGGCGCGCAGACGCAGAGCGCACCGGCGCCGTCGGTGATCTACGAGGATCTGTCGCTGGCCCTGCGCACCCTGCGCGATCTGGTCAGCCCGCGTACCGAGAAGATCCGCATCGACTCGCGGGAGACCTTCCAGAAGGTCGGCCTGTTCGTCGGCGAGCTGATGCCGGAAGTGTCCGACCGCCTCGAGCACTATCCCGGCGAGCGGCCGATCTTCGACCTGTACGGCGTCGAAGACGAGATCCAGAAGGCACTGGAGCGCAAGGTGCTGCTCAAGTCCGGCGGCTACCTGATCGTCGATCCGGCCGAGGCGATGACCACCATCGACGTCAACACCGGTGCCTTCGTCGGCCACCGCAACCTCGAGGAAACCATCTTCAAGACCAACCTCGAGGCGGCCACGGCGATCGCCCGCCAGCTGCGCCTGCGCAACCTCGGCGGCATCATCATCATCGACTTCATCGACATGGAAGACGAGGAGCACCGCCGCCAGGTGCTGCGCACCCTGGAGAAGATCCTCGAACGCGACCACGCCAAGACCAACATCATCGGCATCACCGAGCTGGGCCTGGTGCAGATGACCCGCAAGCGCACCCGCGAGAGCCTGCAGCAGGTGCTCTGCGAGCCCTGCCCGAGCTGCCAGGGCCGCGGCCAGCTGAAGACCGCGGAAACCGTCTGCTACGAGATCTTCCGCGAGATCCTCCGCGAGGCGCGCGCCTACCAGGCCGAGGGCTACCTGGTTCTGGCCAACGACAAGGTGGTCGGCCGCCTGCTGGATGAGGAATCGGGCAACGTCGCCGATCTGGAGGCCTTCATCGGCCGGCCGATCCGCTTCCAGGTGGAAAGCGAGTACTCCCAGGAGCAGTACGATGTGGTGCTGCTCTGAGGGCGAGGCCTGACATGGCCGCCGCCGGCCGCCTGCTCGCCCGGTTGCTGGACGGCCTGTTCGTCCTGACGGCGCTGCTGCTGCTGCTGGCGGCGCTGTACGTCAGCCTGGGCCGTGTGCTGGTGCCGCTGGCGGCCGAATATCGCGGCGAGCTGGAAAGCCGGGCCAGTGCGGCACTTGGCCAGCCGCTGCACGTCGGTGCGCTGGAAGGCCGCTGGCAGGGCCTGGCGCCGCTGCTGCTGCTGCGCGACGTGCAGCTAGAGCTGGACGGCGAGGCGCTGCACCTGGACCAGCTGCGTCTGGTGCCCGACGTGCTGGCCAGCCTGCGTTCGCGCAGCCTGCGCATCGCCCGCCTGGAGCTGCAGGGCCTGCAGCTCGGCCTGCAGGAAGAGGCCGACGGGCGCTGGCGCCTCAAGGGCCTGCGCCCCGGCGATCCGGCGGCGCCACCGCTCGATCCGGCGCGGCTGCTCGGCCTGCTGCTGGCGCCGCGCCAGGTACTGGTGCAGGACAGCCGGTTGAGCCTGCAGACCCGCACAGGCGAAGTGCTCGCTCTCAATTATGTCGGTCTGACCCTCGACAATGGAGGCGCTGCCCAGCGCCTCGACGGTCGCCTGCTGCTGCCCGATGGCCAGCCGCTGAGCTGGCAGTTGCAGACGCGTCTGCAGCCAGAGGACTGGCGCGCGGCCAGCGCGCAGCTGTATCTCAGCCTGCCGCAGAGCGACTGGGCGCCCTGGCTGGCGCAGCGCCTGCCGGCGGACTGGCAGCTGCCGCGCCTGCAGGCCGGCGGCGAGGTCTGGCTGGACTGGGCCGGCGGCCAGGCGCAGCGCGCCGTGGCCCGCCTGCATGCCCCCCGGCTGACCCTGGCGCACGCGGCCCGGCCGCCGGCCGAGTTCGCCGATCTGGCGCTGACCGCCCACTTCGCGCGCGAGACGCAGGGCTGGCGCCTGCTGGTCGAGGAGCTGGCCGGCAGCTTCGCAGAGGAGCGCCTCAATCCCGGCCAGTTGCAGTTGCGCCAGCACCTGGGTGAGCAGCCGTACTGGAGTCTGCAGGCCGAGCGCCTCAATCTGGCGCCGTTGGCCGCGCTGACCCGTGCGCTGGCGCCCTTGCCGCCGCAGGCCGCGGAGATTCTCGCCAGCCTGGCGCCGCATGGCCGGTTGCGCGACCTGAATGCCGAGATCCGCCCGCGCGGCGACGGACTGCCCGAGGTCGAGTACAACCTGCGCCTGGAGCAGGTCGGCGTCAGCGCCTGGCACGCCGTGCCGGCGCTGGACAACGTCAGCGGCAGCCTGAGTGGCACCCTCGCGGGTGGCGAACTGCGCCTGGATGCCCACGATTTCATGCTCCATCTCGACACCCTGTTTGCCGAGCCGTGGCGCTACCGCACGGCGCGGGCGCGGCTGAACTGGAGCCTGGATGCCGACGCCTTCACCCTCTCCAGTGCCTTGATGCGCCTGTCCGGCGAGGAGGGCGAGCTGGCCGGCAACATGCTGATCCGCCTGCGCCGCGATCCCGCCGCCGAAGACTACATGGACCTGCAGGTCGGCCTGCACAAGGGCCTGGCGCGCTACACCGAGCGCTACCTGCCGACCCGCTCGCCCGGGCTCAGTCCGGCCCTGGCCGACTGGTTGAAGACGGCGATCCGCGGCGGTCAGATCGAGCAGGGAATGTTCGTCTACCAGGGCTCGCTGAACAAGGGCGCGTCGCCGCGGGCGCGGGCGCTGGGCCTGTACTTCCAGGTGCGCGACGCCGAGCTGGACTACCAGGTGGACTGGCCGCCGCTTCGCCAGCTGGAGGGCGAGGTGTTCGTCGAGGACAGCGGCGTGCGCGTGCGCGCCCCCTCGGCCCGGGTGCTGGACAGTCGCCTGGAGGACGTCCAGGCGCTGGTGAAACTGAACGGCGGCAAGCGGGTGCCGACTCTCGAAGTCGACGGCCGGGTGCGCAGCAGTCTCGGCGACGGCCTGAAGATCCTGCAGGAGACCCCGCTCGGGCGCAGCCAGATCTTCGCCGGCTGGCAGGGCGAGGGCCCGCTGGACGGTCGCCTGCAGCTGGCCATCCCGCTGACCCGTGGCAGCGGCGAGGTCGGGGCGGTGGTCGACTTTGCCACCGAGGGGGCGCGCCTGCAGTTGCCGCAACCGGCGCTGGAGGTGCAGCAGCTCAAGGGCGCGTTCCGCTACGACAGCGCCCGCGGCCTGAGTGCGCCGGACATCCGCGGCCGCGCCTTCGACCGCCCGCTGCGCGGGCTGATCCGCGCCCAGGGGCAGGCCGGCAAGCCGCTGACCCAGCTGGATGTCCGCGGCAGCATTGCGGTGGAGCGCCTGGCGAGCTGGCTGGGCGCGCCACCGGCGCAGATCCCGGTCAGCGGCGAGCTGCCCTATCGCCTGTGGCTGGACCTGCAGGGCGAGACCAGTCGCCTGCGGGTCAGCTCGGATCTGCAGGGTACGCGCATCGATCTGCCGGCACCGCTGGGCAAGCCGGCCGAGGAGGCGCGCAGCGCCAGCTGGCGGATGACCCTGAGCGGCGTCGAGCGCCGCTACGCATTGAGCTATGCGGGGCTGGCCAATCTGCGGTTTGCCGCGCCGGCTGGCCAGCTGGAGGCTGGCCGCGGCGAGTTGCGCCTGGGCGGCGAAGCCGCGCAGTTGCCTCGCGAGCTCGGCCTGCACATCCGCGGCCGGCTGAGCGAGTTCGACTGGCTGGCCTGGCAGGCTGTGCAGTCACGCTATGGCGACCCCGGTCAGCGGGAGGGACTGGGCGGCCTGCTGCAGTCGCTGGAACTGGACGTTGGTCGCTTCGGCGCCGGCAGCCTGAGCCTGGAGCAGCTCAGCGTCGGCCTGCGTCGCACCGGGCAGAGCTGGCGCCTGCAGCTGGACAATCCGCAGCTCAAGGGCAGTGCCGTGCTGCCAGCGGACCGCACGGCGCCGCTGCGCATCGAGCTGCAGCGCCTGCGTCTGCCGCCGCGCGAGTCGGCGCTGGCGAAGGCGGAGCGCGAGGCGGTCGGTATCGTGGCCAGCGATCCTTTGCGCGAGGTCGACCCGCGCAGTCTGCCGGCCATGAATGTGACCATCGATGCCCTGTATCTGGGCGAAGAGCGCCTTGGCCGCTGGCAGTTCCGCAGCCGGCCGAGCGCCGACGGGGCGCGCTTCGACCAGCTCGATCTCGATCTGCAGGGCCTGCGCCTGGACGGCAGCCTCGATTGGCAGGGTAGCGGTGCCGGCAGTCGTACCCATTATCGCGGTCGGCTGTCCGGCGGCGAGCTGGCCGATGTGCTGCTGGCCTGGGGCTATGCGCCGGGCATCACCAGCAAGAGCTTCCAGGTCGATGTCGACGGCCACTGGCCGGGTTCGCCGGCGATGGCCGGACTCAAGCACTTCAGCGGCAGCCTGGAGGCCCAGGCCCGCCAGGGCCAGCTGCTCGAGGTCGAGGGCAGTGCCACGGCGCTGCGGGTCTTCGGCCTGCTCAACTTCAACTCCATCGGTCGGCGCCTGCGCCTGGACTTTACCGATCTGTTCGGCAAGGGGCTGAGCTACGACAGCATCGACGGGCGCCTGGTCGGCACCGACGGCGTGCTGCTGACCCGCGGCCCGCTGGTGCTGGACGGCCCGTCCACCCGTCTGGAGCTGGATGGCCAGCTGGACATGGTCCAGGACCGCATCGCCGCCCGGCTGCGGGTGACCCTGCCGCTGTCCAACAACCTGCCCCTGGCCGCGCTGCTGGCCGGCGCGGCGCCGGTGGCCGGGGCGCTGTTCATCGTCGACCAGCTGGTCGGTGATCGTCTCTCAAGGGTGGCCAGCGTCGAATATCGGGTCGATGGCCCCTGGCAGGATCCGCAGATCAGCCTGTTCGGCAAACCTGCGGGCAGCGCACGCTGAGCCCATCCGGGTTAGGATGAAAACATTGCGCAACAGGAGATAACGATGGGCACGGTGGCAGTCATCCAGATGGTCAGTCAGGCCGACGTGGCCGCCAATCTGGCGCGGGCCCGAGCGCTGCTCGAACAGGCCGCCGCGGGCGGCGCGCAGCTGGCCGTGCTGCCGGAAAACTTCGCCGCCATGGGGCGCCGCGATCTGGCGCTGCTCGGCCAGGCCGAGGCCGCCGGCGAAGGGCCACTGTTGCCCTGGCTGGAGGCGGCGGCGCGCGAACTGGGCCTGTGGTTGGTCGCCGGCACCCTGCCGTTGCTGCCGCAAGGCCGGCGCGATGGCAAGCCGCATGCCTGCTCGCTGCTGATTGACCGCGACGGGCAGGTGGCCGCGCGCTACGACAAGCTGCACCTGTTCGACGTCGAGGTGGCCGACAGCCGCGGCAGCTACCGCGAGTCCGACGACTTTGCCCATGGCGAGCGCCTGGTGCTGGCCGACACCCCGGTGGGGCGCCTCGGCCTGACCGTCTGCTACGATCTGCGCTTTGCCGAGCTGTACAGCGCCCTGCGCGAGGCCGGCGCCGAGCTGATCAGCGCGCCGGCGGCGTTCACCGCGGTGACCGGCGCGGCGCACTGGGAGGTGCTGGTGCGCGCGCGGGCGATCGAAACCCAATGCTATCTGCTGGCGGCCAACCAGGGCGGCCAGCATCCGGGGCCGCGGGAAACCTTCGGTCATTCGCTGATCGTCGACCCCTGGGGTCAGCCGCTGGCCTGCGAGGCCCGTGGCGAGGCCGTGCTGCTGGCGGACGTCGACCGCCCGGCGCAGGCCGCCATCCGTCAACGCATGCCGGTCAGCGCCCACCGCCGCCTGCACCCGGGCACGCTGCAACCCTTGCACAAGGAGCACACATGAACACCCTGTCATCCGTCAGCGCCCAGCTGCTGATCCCCGGCGGCCTCGGCCTGGAGCGCCTGCCGGTGCTGCTCGACGAGCTGGCCGGTCCCGGCATCGATGCCGCCGACCTGTACTTCCAGAGCCAGGTGTCCGAGTCGTGGATGCTCGAGGACGGCATCGTCAAGGAAGGCAGCTTCCACCTCGACCAGGGGGTCGGCGTGCGCGCGCAATCGGGCGAGAAGACCGGTTTCGCCTACAGCAACAGCATCGAGGAGCACGCCCTGCGCCAGGCCATCGGTGCCGCGCGCTCGATCGCCCGCGCCGGCCAGCAGGGCCGCGTGCAGACGCCAGCGGTGCAGGTGCCGCCGCGCCTGTACGGCGCCGACAATCCGCTGGAGGTGCTCAGCCGGGCGGAGAAGGTCGAGCTGCTCAAGCGCATCGACCTGGCCACCCGCGCCCTCGATCCGCGCATCTCGCGGGTCACCGTGAGCCTGGCCGGGGTCTGGGAGCAGGTGCTGGTGGCCGCTGCCGACGGTAGTTTGGGCGCCGACGTGCGGCCGCTGGTGCGCTTCAACGTCAGCGTGATCGTCGAGCACAACGGCCGCCGCGAACGCGGCGCCCACGGCGGCGGCGGCCGTACCGACTATCGCTACTTTCTGGAGCACGACCGGGCCATGGACTACGCCCGTGAGGCGGTGCGCCAGGCGCTGCTCAATCTCGAGGCCATCCCGGCACCGGCCGGCAGCATGCCGGTGGTGCTCGGCAACGGCTGGAGCGGCGTGCTGCTGCACGAAGCGGTGGGCCACGGCCTGGAGGGCGACTTCAATCGCAAGGGCAGTTCGGCCTACAGTGGCCGGGTCGGCCAGATGGTGGCTTCGAGCCTGTGCACCATCGTCGACGACGGCACCCTGCCGGGACGCCGCGGCTCGCTGAGCCTGGACGACGAGGGCACGCCGACCCAGTGCACCACGCTGATCGAGAACGGCGTGCTCAAGGGCTACATGCAGGACAAGCTGAATGCCCGCCTGATGGGCGTGCGGCCGACTGGCAACGGGCGCCGCGAGTCCTACGCGCACCTGCCGATGCCGCGGATGACCAACACCTACATGCTGGCCGGCGAGAGCGACCCGGAGGAGATCATCCGCTCGGTGAAGCGCGGCCTGTACTGCGCCAGCCTCGGCGGCGGCCAAGTGGACATCACCAGCGGCAAGTTCGTGTTCTCCACCAGCGAGGCCTACCTGATCGAGGATGGCCGGATCACTGCGCCGGTGAAGGGCGCCACCCTGATCGGCAACGGGCCGGAGGCGATGAGCCGGGTGTCGATGGTCGGCAACGACCTGGCACTGGACAGCGGTGTCGGCACCTGTGGCAAGGATGGCCAGTCGGTGCCGGTGGGCGTCGGCCAGCCGACCCTGAAGATCGAGGCGATCACCGTGGGCGGCACCGGGGGTTGATGGACGGGTAGGATGGGCGACTCGCGTAGCGATTGCCCATCCGTGGCAGGTTGCTGGGTGGTAGTGGGTAGAAAATCGCTGCGCGAGTTTTCCACCCTACAGGAGGCGGGCTGTCAGCGCAGGCCGCGGCGGAGTTCGTCCATCTCGCGCAGGTACTTGAACACCTTGCGCGCGGCGCTCGGTGGCTTGTCGCGGGCGGCTTCGAACTGGGCGTGCCGGATCAGCTGGCGCAGGTGCTGGACGTCGGCCTCGGGGTATTCGCCAAGCAGCGCCTCGAGGTCGGCGTCGGTGCCGTTGACCAGGCGGTCGCGCCAGCGCTCGAGGGCGTGGAAGCGTTCGTTGTACTGGCGGGTGGAGGAATCCATCTGGTCCAGCAGGGCGACGATGGCGTCGATGTCCTGGTCGCGCATCAGCTTGCCGATGTACTGGATGTGGCGTTTGCGCGCCGCGTGCGCCTTGTGCTTGGGCGCTTCGATCAGGGCCTTGAGCATGGCGTCGCTGAGCGGCAGGCGGGCGAGCATGTCCGCCTTGAGCGTGGTCAAGCGTTCGCCCAGGTCCTGCAGCGCATGCAGCTCGCGCTTGACCTGGGATTTGCTCTTCTCTCCGGAGAAGTCGTCGTCGAATTGTTCAGACATGGGGCGGGTCCGCTGGGAAACGCCGCCATGATAACCACTCAGGGGCCGCTTGTCCGGCCCGGCCGGCACGCCGGTGGGAAAACAGGAGCAGGACATGAATTCAGCCGTGGAAAGCGTGGGGCCGCAGGCCCTGCCGGGGTTGCAGGAGCAGGTCGAGGCGATTCTCGCCGAGGCGCGCCAGCAGGGCGCGACGGCCTGCGAGGTGGCGGTGTCGCTGGAGCAGGGACTGTCGACCAGCGTGCGCCAGGGTGAGGTGGAGACGGTGGAGTTCAACCGCGACCGTGGCTTCGGCATCACCCTCTATCTCGGCCAGCGCAAGGGCTCGGCGAGCACTTCGGCGCAGGGCGCCGAGGCCATCCGCGAGACCGTGGCGGCGGCGCTGGCCATCGCCCGGCACGCCTCCGAGGATGATTGCGCCGGGCTGGCCGATGCGGCGCTGATGGCCCGCGAGCTGCCGGATCTGGATCTCTACCATCCGTGGGCGATCACCCCGGAGCAGGCCATCGAGCAGGCGCTGGCCTGCGAAGCGGCGGCCTTTGCCACGGACCCGCGGGTGACCAAGGCCGACGGCACCACCCTCAATACCCACCTGGGCTGCCGGGTGTACGGCAACAGCCACGGCTTCGTCGGTGGCTATGCCTCCAGCCGGCACAGCCTGAGTTGCGTGATGATCGCCGAGGGTGAGGGGCAGATGCAGCGCGACTACTGGTACGACGTCAGTCGCATCGGCAGCGAGCTGGCCAGCGGCGAGTCGATCGGCCGCCGCGCCGCCGAGCGCGCGGCCGCGCGCCTCGGTGCGCGGCCGGTGCCGACCTGCGAGGTGCCGGTACTGTTCGCCGCCGAGCTGGCCACCGGCCTGTTCGGCCACCTGCTGGCGGCGATCTCCGGCGGCAACCTGTACCGCAAGGCTTCCTTCCTCGAGGGCGCGCTGGGCCAGCAGCTGTTCCCCGCCTGGTTGAGCCTCGACGAGCGCCCGCACCTGCCGCGCGGCATGGGCAGCGCCAGCTTCGACGGCGACGGCCTGGCCACCTACGCCAAGCCGTTCGTCGCGGACGGCAAGCTGGTGTCCTACGCGCTGGGCACCTATTCGGGACGCAAGCTGGGCCTGCCCAGCACCGCCAACGCCGGCGGCGTGCACAACCTGTTCGTCAGCCACGGCAGCGAGGACCAAGCGGCGCTGATCCGCCGGATGGACCGCGGCCTGCTGGTCACCGAGCTGATGGGGCAGGGACTGAATCTGGTCACCGGCGACTATTCGCGCGGTGCGGCGGGCTTCTGGGTGGAGAACGGGGTGATCCAGTTCCCGGTGCAGGAAGTCACCATCGCCGGCAACCTGCGCGACATGTTCCAGGGCATCGTCGCCGTGGGCAGCGATCTGGAGCTGCGCGGCAACGTGCGCACCGGCTCGGTGCTGATCGAGAAGATGATGGTCGGCGGCAGCTGAGGGGCGACGCCCGCTGTGCGTCTGGCGGGCCTGTGGCCCGTTATCGCCGCGAGGGCGCGCCTCCTACAGGTTCGACGCGGCCCTTGCTCTTGTGGGAGGCCCGACCTCGGGGCGATGCTTTTGAGCTTTGGCGGGGCTGCGGCCCGCATCGCCGCGGTGGCGCGCCACCTACAGCCAGAAGCTCCGGAGCCGCTACTCGCCTTCGTCGAAGTAGTTGTCGATCAGCTCGATCAGCGCCTGCAGCGCTTCGTGCTCCTGCTCGCCTTCGGTGCACAGGTGGATCGCGGTGCCCTTGCCAGCGGCCAGCATCATCACCGACATGATGCTCTTGCCGTCGACCAGGCTGTCAGCCGAGCGGCCGACCCTGACCTGGCAGGGGAAGCGGCCGGCCACGCCGACGAACTTGGCGGCGGCGCGGGCGTGCAGGCCGAGCTTGTTGATGATGGTGACGTCGCAGGCTGGCATCGCGGTGGGAGCTGTCCTTGGGTTGACCGGGATCGGGTTAGCCGAGATCGCGGTGGCGGATCTGCAGGTTGCCGAGGCTCGCGCGCAGGGCGGCGCCCAGCCGCTCGGCCAGATACACCGAGCGATGGTGGCCGCCGGTGCAGCCGATGGCCACGGTGACGTAGGCGCGATTGCTCGCGGCAAAGCGCGGCAGCCACTTGCTCAGGTAGGCGAGCAGGTCCTGGTACATCTCCTCGACATCCGCCTGGGCATCCAGGTAGTCGCACACCACCTGCTCCAGGCCGCTGTGTTCGCGCAGGTCCGGCTTCCAGTAGGGGTTGGGCAGGCAGCGCACGTCGAACACCAGGTCGGCGTCCACCGGCATGCCGCGCTTGAAGCCGAAGGATTCGAGCAGGAAGGCGGTACCGGCCTGCGGCTTGTCGAGCAGGCGTAACTTGATGGTGTCGCTGAGCTGGTAGAGGTTGAGGTTGGCGGTGTCGATCTTCAGGTCGGCCAGATCGGCGATCGGCGCGAGCAGCTGGCTTTCGTCGTCGATCGCTTCGCTCAGCGAGCGGGACTCGCTGGTCAGCGGATGGCGGCGGCGGGTTTCCGAGAAGCGCTTGAGCAGGGTGGCGTTGTCGGCGTCCAGATACAGCACGTCGCACTGGATGTTGCGCAGGCGCAGTTGCTCGAGCAGTTCGGGAAAGCGCTTGAGCTGGCTGGGCAGGTTGCGCGCGTCGATCGACACGGCGACCTGCGGCTGCAGCAGTTCGGTATGCAGCAGGGCGCGCTCGCTCAAATCCGGCAGCAGGCTGGCCGGCAGGTTGTCGATGCAGTAGAAGCCGTTGTCCTCGAGCACCGCCAGGGCCGTGCTTTTGCCCGACCCGGAGCGACCGCTGACAATGATCAGGCGCATGGCTCAGCGCCCGTCCACGGTGTCGAGCACCACCTGGTAGAGGTCGAAGCCATCCTTGGCCTGGCGCAGGCGCTCGCGCACGTCGGCACGGTCGAGCAGGCCGGCGATCTGGCGCAGCAGCTCGAGATGCTCCTCGGTGGCGGCTTCGGGGACCAGCAGGACGAACAGCAGGTCCACCGGGGCGCCGTCCAGGGCATCGAAGTCGACCGGTGCGTCGAGGCGCAGCAGGGCGCTGATCGGCACCGAGCAGCTGCTCAGCCGGCAGTGGGGAATCGCGATGCCGTTGCCGAAGCCGGTGGAGCCGAGCTTTTCCCGGGCTACCAGGCTTTCGAAGATGTCATGTGCGTCGAGCCCGGGAAGATCCCGGGCTACGAGGTTGGCGATCTGTTCGAGAACGCGTTTTTTGCTGCCTCCCGGCACGTTCACCTGGGAACGGCCGGGGGTCAGTATGTGCTCTAGTCGAATCATCGGGGAGTGATCAGCGGGCTGCGGCGCCCTGTTCGCGTTCGACCTGCTTTTCCTTGTGCTTGATCAGTTGGCGGTCCAGCTTGTCGGCCAGCAGGTCGATGGCGGCGTACATGTCGGTATGCTCGGCGTTGGCGACCACTTCGCCGCCGGCGATGTGCAGGGTCGCTTCGATCTTCTGCTGCAGTTTTTCCACCTGCATGATCACCTGGACGTTGGTGATCTTGTCGAAATGGCGCGCCAGTCGCTCCAGTTTCTCGTTGATGTAGTCGCGCAGAGTGTCAGTCACTTCCAGGTGTTGGCCACTGATGTTGACTTGCATGCTGCTTCTCCTTGTTACCTGCGAATACCGACAGGGTCATGCCCTGTCAGTTGGAATACGATGTTGTCCTGATCGAGCGTCACACCAGTCGCTTGCGCTCGCTCGAGGGAGCAATGCTCAAGGATTCCCGGTACTTGGCGATGGTTCTGCGTGCCACCTGAATTCCCTGTGCCTCCAGTAAACCAGCGATCTTGCTGTCGCTCAATGGCTTTTTCGGGTTTTCCCCCGCCACCAGTTTCTTGATGAGCGCGCGGATCGCCGTCGACGAGCATTCGCCGCCTTCGGCGGTGCTGACGTGGCTGGAGAAAAAGTACTTGAGTTCGTAGATGCCGCGCGGGGTGTGCATGTATTTCTGCGTGGTGACCCGCGAGATGGTCGACTCGTGCATGCCCACCGCCTCGGCGATGTCGTGCAGCACCAGCGGCTTCATCGCCTCCTCGCCGTACTCGAGGAAACCGCGCTGCAGTTCGACGATCTGCGTGGCGACCTTCATCAGCGTCTCGTTGCGGCTGAGCAGGCTCTTGATGAACCAGCGCGCTTCCTGCAGCTGGTTGCGCATGTAGGTGTTGTCGGCGCTGGAGTCGGCACGCCGCACCAGGCCGGCGTAGTGCGGGTTGACGCGCAGGCGCGGCATGGCGTCGGGGTTGAGTTCGACCAGCCAGCGCTCGTTGTCCTTGCGCACGATCACGTCGGGGACCACGTACTCGGCCTCGCTGGTCTCGATCTGCGAGCCGGGGCGCGGGTTGAGGCGCTGGATCAGCTCGACGATCTGCCGCAGGTCGTCTTCCTTGACCCGCAGACGGCGCATCAGCTGGCTGTAATCGCGGCTGCCGAGCAGGTCGAGGTGATCGCGTGCCACGCGACGGGCCTCCTCCAGCCAGGGTGTGCTGGCCGGCAGCTGCTGTAGTTGCAGCAGCAGGCACTCGCTGAGGTCGCGCGCGCCGATGCCCAGTGGCTCGAACTGCTGCACGCGGTGCAGGACCATCTCCACTTCGTCCAGCTCGATGTCCAGCTCGGGATCGAGGGACTCGAGGATCTCCTCGAGGCTTTCGTCGAGATAGCCGTCGTTGTTGATCGCATCGATGATCGACATGGCGATCAGCCGGTCGTGGTCGCTCATCGGCGCCAGGTTGAGTTGCCAGAGCAGGTGGCTGTGCAGGCTTTCGCCCGCCGAGGTGCGGGTGGTGAAGTCCCACTCGTCGTCGTCGCTGACCGGCAGGCTGCTGGCACTGGTCTGATAGATGTCTTCCCAGGCGGTGTCCACCGGCAGTTCGCTGGGGATGCGCTCACCCCACTGATCGGCATCGTCCAGGCTGTCGGGATCGCGCTCGCTGCTGGTGCTGACCGTGCTGTCGTGGCTGCCCACCGCCGCAGAGGGCTCGTTTTCCGCCAGCGGGTCGCTGTTGTCGAAATCGTCGCCATCTTCCTGGCGTTCGAGCATGGGATTCGAATCCAGGGCTTCCTGGATTTCCTGCTGCAGATCGAGGGTCGACAGCTGCAGGAGGCGAATGGCCTGCTGCAGCTGGGGGGTCATCGTCAGCTGCTGACCCATCTTGAGGACTAGCGAGTGTTTCATGGCTGGGGAGTTGGCACCTTGGGGTCTGCCAGCGCCTGTGCGCTGTCCACTGCTGGACGCCGGAGCGCCCTGATTAGCAAATTATATGCCTGAGAAGCGCGCGTTTGCCTAGGGGTTGACAGTCGAGGGGAGTAGCGCTGCGACCTGCGGGCGCGTCGAGGTCATCGATGCGCTCGCCGCAGGTGAGCATCCGAGCCGGCGGCGTGGCGCCTCAGAGGCGGAACTCGTGGCCGAGGTAGACTTCCTTGACCAGCTGGTTGGCCAGGATGCTCTCGGCATCGCCTTCGGCGATCAACTGGCCGGCGTTGACGATGTAGGCGGTCTCGCAGATGTCGAGGGTCTCGCGCACGTTGTGGTCGGTGATCAGTACGCCGATGCCGCGATTCTTCAGGTGGTGGATGATCTGCTTGATGTCGCCCACCGAAATCGGGTCGACGCCGGCGAAGGGTTCGTCGAGGAGGATGAACTTGGGGTCGCTGGCCAGCGCGCGGGCGATCTCCACCCGCCGCCGTTCGCCGCCGGACAGGCTCATGCCGAGGTTCTCGCGGATGTGGCTGATGTGGAATTCCTGCAGCAGGCCTTCCAGCGCCTCGCGCCGCGCGGCACGGTCGAGATCCTTGCGGGTCTCGAGAATCGCCATGATGTTGTCGGCCACCGTCAGCTTGCGGAAGATCGAGGCTTCCTGCGGCAGATAGCCGATGCCGGCGCGAGCGCGGCCGTGCATCGGCAGGTGGGTGACGTCCTGCTCGTCGATCAGCACACGGCCCTGGTCGGCGCGCACCAGGCCGACGATCATGTAGAAGCAGGTGGTCTTGCCGGCGCCGTTGGGACCGAGCAGGCCGACGATCTGGCCACTGTCGATCGACAGGCTGACGTCGCGCACGACCTCGCGGCCCTTGTAGCTCTTGGCCAGGTGCTGAGCGATCAGGGTGCTCATGGGGCGCTCTGCTCCGGCTCGGCCTTCTTGCGTGGCTGGATGGTCATGTCGACGCGCGGGCGCGGGCTGGTCACGTTGCTGCCGGTGGCGCGCCCGGCGTTGACGATCTGGCGCTGGGTGTCGTAGACGATCTTCTCGCCTTCGAAGGTGTTGCCTTCCTGGACCACCTTGGCCTGGTCGATCAGTACGATGCGCTCGTTGACGGCGAAGTACTGGATGGTCAGGCCGTAGGCCTTGACCAGCGGCTTGTCCTCGGCGGGCTTCTGCTCGTAGTAGGCCGGCTTGCCGACCGAGGTGAATACCTCGATGTCGCCGTTCTTGTCCTGGGTGATGGTCACGGTGTCGCCGGTGATCTTCAGGGTGCCCTGGGTGATCACCACGCCGCCGCGATACACGGCCACGCCTTTGGCGTCGTCCAGTTCGGCGCTGTCGGCCTGCACGCGAATCGGCTGGTCGCGGTCGGTGGGCAGGGCCCAGGCCGGGATGGTGGCCAGCAGGGTGCTCAGGCCAAACAGAAGGGGAAGGGGGTTAACGAACCTCATGCTGTCCTCGTACGTTGGACTGCAGGAGCATCCTGCCGTCTTTGAGATAGGCCTGCATACCGGAGGCCGTGGTCACGCCGTTGGCGGCCTCGATGCGAACCGGTTGGCTGGTCTGGGCATACTCCCGCTCGGGGAATACGGTCAGTCGGCTGGTGGTCAGGATGGTCGGGCGGCCCCGGGCATCGGTGCGCTCAACGCGCACGGCGTCGATCAGTTCCACCTCGGTGCCGCCGGGCGCCACCTCGCCGCGGGCGCTCTGCACGTGCCAGGGATAGTCGCTGCCCCGATGCAGGTGCAGGTCCGGACGGGTCAGCAGGGTGACGTCGCTGCTCTGCAGGTGTTCCAGACGCTCGGCGCTCAGTCGGTAGTGCAGGGCGCCGTCGGCCTGGAACTGCACGCTGCGGGCGTTCTCGACATAGAAGTCGATGGCGCTGTCGGCTTGCGGCGCGTTGGTGCGCTCCATGAAGCTTTCCGGGCGGATGTTCCAGTAGCCGATGGCCACCAGCAGGGCGGCAATCACGGCGAACGGCAGGAAGGTGCGCAGCTTGGGATTCATCGAGGTTCCGTTACAGGTAGGCGGCCTGGGCCGCCTCCAGCGTGCCCTGGGCGCGCATGATCAGTTCGCAAAACTCGCGGGCGGCGCCTTCGCCGCCGCGTGCCTGGGTCACACCGACGGCGTGCTGGCGCACGAAGGCGTCGGCGCTGGCCACCGCCATGCCCAGGCCGACCCGGCGGATCACCGGCAGGTCGGGCAGGTCGTCGCCCAGATAGGCGACCTGTTGGTATGAGAGTCCCAGTTCGGCCAGCAGTTCATCGAGCACCACCAACTTGTCCTCGCGGCCCTGATACAGGTGCTGGATGCCGAGGTTCTGCGCCCGGCGCTCGACCACCGGGGTCTTGCGCCCGCTGATGATCGCGGTGCGCACGCCGGAGTTGATCAGCATCTTGATCCCCTGACCGTCCAGGGTGTTGAAGGTCTTGAATTCGCCGCCCTCGGGCAGGAAATACAGTCTGCCGTCGGTGAGCACGCCGTCGACATCGAAGATTGCCAGGCGGATGGCGGCGGCGCGTTGCTGCAGGTCGCAGTTCATTTACATCACTCCCGCGCGCAGCAGATCGTGCATGTTCAGGGCGCCGACCGCATGCTGCCCCGGGTCGATCGCCACCAGGGCGCTGATCTTGTGGTCTTCCATGATCTTCAGGGCCTCGGCGGCGAGCATGTCGGGGCGCACGGTCTTGCCGCCGACGGTCATCAGTTCGTCGATCAGCGCATGGCGCACGTCGACGCCGCGATCCAGAGCGCGGCGCAGGTCGCCGTCGGTGAAGATGCCGGCCAGGCGGCCGTCGGCCTCGGTGACCACGGTCATGCCCAGGCCCTTGCGGGTCATCTCCAGCAGCGCCTCGCGCAGCGGGGTGCCGCGGCGCACCTGCGGCAGGCGCTCGCCGCTGTGCATGATGTTCTCGACCTTGAGCAGCAGGCGGCGGCCCAGGGCGCCACCCGGATGGGAGAAGGCGAAGTCTTCGGCGGTGAAGCCGCGCGCTTCCAGCAGGGCGATGGCCAGGGCGTCGCCGAGTACCAGCGAGACGGTGGTCGAGGAGGTCGGTGCCAGGTTCAGCGGGCAGGCTTCCTGCGCCACGCTGGCATCCAGATTGACTTCGGCGGCCTTGGCCAGCGGCGAGTCGGGGTTGCCGGTCATGCTGATCAGGGTGATGCCCAGGCGCTTGATCAGCGGCAGCAGGGTGACGATCTCGGCGGTGCTGCCGGAGTTGGACAGCGCCATGACCACGTCGTCGCGGGTGATCATGCCCATGTCGCCGTGGCTGGCTTCGGCCGGATGGACGAAGAATGCCGTGGTGCCGGTGCTGGCCAGGGTGGCGGCGATCTTGCGGCCGATATGCCCGGACTTGCCCATGCCGACCACCACCACACGGCCCTTGCAGGCCAGCAGCAGTTCGCAGGCGCGGACGAAGTCGCCATTGATCCGTGCCAGCAGATCGTTCACGGCGTCCAGTTCCAGGCGGATGGTGCGCTGGGCCGATTGGATGAAGGAAGGCGTCTGGGGCATGGGCGCGAACAGGGTTGGCTGATGAAGCGGCCGATTATACCGCCAAAGTGTCGAGGGCTCATCATCTGCCGTCGGCGGGGCGGGAGAGTGCTTGGGCGCATCCGCTGGCTCGGTGTATAGTTCGCCGCTATTCGGCCACTGGCTGGCGGATGCTCAGCCGTGGGCGCGGGCGTCAGCACGGAAGGCCGGCACGCAAGGAGTTCCGATGAGTAGCGACAACGCGTATGCCGTCGAGCTGAAAGGTGTGACCTTCAAGCGCGGTACGCGCACCATCTTCGATAATGTGGACCTGGTTTTTCCGCGCGGCAAGGTGACCGGCATCATGGGTCCATCCGGATGCGGCAAGACTACCCTGCTGCGCCTGATCGGCGCGCAGCTGCGCCCGGCTGCGGGCCAGGTCATCGTCAATGGCCAGAACCTCCCGTCGCTGTCGCGCAGCGAGCTGTTCGACATGCGCAAGCAGATGGGCGTGCTGTTCCAGAGCGGCGCCCTGTTCACCGATCTCGACGTGTTCGAGAACGTTGCCTTCCCGCTGCGGGTGCACACCGACCTGCCCGAGGAAATGATCCGCGACATCGTGCTGATGAAGCTGCAGGCGGTCGGCCTGCGTGGCGCCATCGAGCTGATGCCCGACGAGCTGTCCGGCGGCATGAAGCGCCGCGTGGCGCTGGCCCGGGCGATCGCCCTGGATCCGCAGATCCTCATGTACGACGAGCCTTTCGTCGGTCAGGATCCGATCGCCATGGGCGTGCTGGTGCGCCTGATCCGCCTGCTCAACGATGCGCTCGGCCTGACCAGCATAGTGGTATCCCACGATCTGGTGGAGACCGCCAGCATCGCCGACTACCTGTACGTGGTCGGCGACAGCGAGGTGCTCGGTCAGGGCACGCCGGCCGAGCTGATGGAATCCGACAACCCGCGTATCCGCCAGTTCATGCAGGGGATCGCCGACGGCCCGGTGCCCTTCCACTATCCCGCTGCGGACTACCGCCGCGACCTGCTGGGGGGTGCCTGATGCGCAAGACCTCACCCATCGAGCGCGTGCGCCTGCTCGGCCGCTCCGGCCTGGATGTGCTCGAGGCGCTCGGCCGCTCGACCCTGTTTCTCGTGCGTGCCCTGTTCGGCCGCAACGGCGCCGGTAGCTTCCCGCAACTGCTGGTCAAGCAGCTCTATGCGGTCGGCGTGCTGTCGCTGGCGATCATCATCGTCTCCGGCATCTTCATCGGCATGGTGCTGGCCCTGCAGGGCTACAACATCCTGGTCGACTTCGCCTCCGAGGAGGCGGTCGGGCAGATGGTCGCACTGACCCTGCTGCGCGAGCTGGGGCCGGTGGTCACCGCGCTGCTGTTCGCTGGTCGCGCCGGCTCGGCGCTGACCGCCGAGATCGGCAACATGAAGTCCACCGAGCAGCTGTCCAGTCTGGAAATGATCGGTGTCGACCCGCTCAAGTACATCATCGCGCCGCGGCTGTGGGCCGGCTTCATTTCCATGCCGCTGCTCTCGGCGATCTTCACCGTGGTTGGCATCTGGGGCGGGGCGATGGTCGCTGTCGACTGGCTCGGCGTCTACGAGGGTTCCTACTGGGGCAACATGCAGCGCAGCGTCGAGTTCCAGGAGGATGTGCTCAATGGTGTGATCAAGAGCCTGGTATTCGCCGTGGTGGTGACCTGGATCGCGGTGTTCCAGGGCTACGACTGCGAGCCGACGTCCGAGGGGATCAGTCGTGCCACCACGCGTACCGTGGTCTACGCCTCGTTGGCCGTGCTCGGCCTCGACTTCATTCTTACTGCTCTGATGTTCGGAGACTTCTGATGCAATCCCGTTCCCTGGAAATCGGTGTCGGCCTGTTCCTGCTGGCCGGTCTGCTGGCTCTGCTGCTGCTGGCCCTGCGCGTCAGCGGTCTGACCATCGGTGCGGCAGACGATACCTACCGTCTGTATGCCTACTTCGACAACACCGCCGGCGTCAGCTCGCGGGCCAAGGTGACCATGGCCGGGGTGACCATCGGCAAGGTGGTGGCCGTCGATCTGGATCACGACAGCTTCATGGGGCGCGTGACCATGGAACTCGACCGGCGTGTCGACAATCTACCGACTGACTCCACCGCCTCGATTCTCACCGCCGGCCTGCTCGGCGAGAAGTACATCGGCATCAGCATCGGTGGCGAGGAGGAAGTGCTGAAGGATGGCGGGGTGATCCGCGATACCCAGTCGGCACTGGTACTGGAAGATCTGATCGGCAAGTTCCTGCTCAATACCGTCAACAAAGAACCCGCCAAGTAAGCCATTGGGGAACTCAAACATGCTCAAGATTCTGCGTCGCAGCCTGCTGGTACTGCTGGCCTGCCTGCCGTTCACCGTCCATGCTGTGGCGACCACTCCGCAGCAGCTGGTGCAGAACACCACCGATCAAGTGCTGGGCGAGCTGACCAGCAAGCGCGAGCAGTTCAAGCAGGATCCGGAGGCCTTCTATCAGGCGCTCGACGGCATTCTCGGTCCGGTGATCGACTTCGACGGCTTTGCCCGCGGGGTGATGACCGTGCGTTACAGCCGCCAGGCCACGCCACAGCAGATGCAGGCCTTCCAGGACAGCTTCAAGCGCAGTCTGGTCAAGTTCTACGGCGGCGCCCTGCTCGAGTACGACAACCAGCAGATCCGCATGCTGCCGCCGGTGGCGGCGCGCGAGCCGGGGCGGGCCACGGTGAACATGGAAGTGGTCGGTCGCAACGGCGCCATCTATCCGCTGACCTACACCCTCGAGCAGAAGGCGGATGGCTGGAAGGTGCGCAACGTGATCATCAACGGCATCAACATCGGCAAGCTGTTCCGCGACCAGTTCGCCGAGTCCATGCGCAGCCACGGCAACGATCTGGACAAGGTCATCGCCACCTGGGGTGACGCCGTGGCGCGGGCTCAGGAAAGTGCCGACGTGAAGGCCGGCCAGCAATGAGTCGAGGCTCGCTTCGCGAGGTGCAGGACGGTGGTCTGGCGCTGCACGGCGTGATCGACATGCATGTCGGCGCCGAGCTGCGCGACGCCGGGCGCCGGCTGCTCGCCGCCAGTCGCAGCTCCGAGGTGTGGATCGATTGTGCGGCCATCACCCAGAGCAGCAGTGTCGGTCTGTCGCTGCTGCTGTGCCTGCTGCGCGACGCCCGGGCGACCGGCAAGACCCTGCAGGTGCGCAACCTGCCGGAGGACATGCGGCAGGTCGCCGAAGTCTACGGTCTGCTCGAGCTGTTGCCGTTGGCCGATTGATGCGCTGCCGGCGTGCCATGGCGCCGGCGCGTGGGGTTCGCAGCTCGGGGGCTTTTTTGTATGATGTCCGGCCCGTTCGTGCCGGTCCCCAATCGAGGTTGAGTTATGCAGGCTGAAGACGTCAAACGCCATCTGGAAACCCAGTTGCCCGGCACCCGAGTGGAAGTCGAAGGGCAGGGCTGCGATTTCCAGCTGAACCTGGTCAGCGACGAACTGGCTGCCCTCAGCCCGGTCAAGCGCCAGCAGCAGATCTATGCCCATCTCAATGCCTGGATCGCCGATGGCAGCATCCACGCAGTGACCATGAAATTCTTCACCCAGGCTGCCTGGGCCGAGCGCGCCTGAGCGCCGGCGAACGAGATCCCCAATGGATAAACTGATCATTACCGGTGGCGCCCCGCTTGACGGGGAAATCCGCATTTCCGGCGCAAAGAACGCGGCCCTGCCGATCCTCGCCGCGACTCTGCTGGCCGATACCCCGGTCACCGTGCGCAACCTGCCGCACCTGCACGACATCACCACCATGATCGAGCTGTTCGGTCGCATGGGGGTCGAGCCGGTGATCAACGAGAAGCTCGACGTCCAGGTCGATGCCACCACCATCAAGACCCTGGTGGCGCCCTACGAGCTGGTCAAGACCATGCGCGCCTCGATCCTGGTCCTCGGTCCGATGGTCGCCCGCTTCGGTCAGGCCGAAGTGGCCCTGCCGGGCGGCTGTGCCATCGGCAGCCGTCCGGTCGACCTGCACATCCGCGGCCTCGAGGCGATGGGCGCGATCATCGACGTCGATGGCGGCTACATCAAGGCACGCGCCCCAGAAGGTGGCCTGCGCGGCGCGCACTTCTGCTTCGATACCGTCAGCGTGACCGGCACCGAGAACATCCTGATGGCCGCCACCCTGGCCAACGGCCGCAGCGTCCTCGAGAACGCCGCGCGCGAGCCGGAGGTGGTCGACCTGGCCAATATGCTGATCGCCATGGGCGCGCAGATCCAGGGTGCCGGCACCTCGACCATCACCGTCGATGGCGTCAAACGTCTGGGCGGTGGCAGCTACGCGGTGATGCCCGACCGCATCGAGACCGGCACCTTCCTGGTCGCCGCGGCGGCCAGTCGCGGCCGGGTCAAGCTCAAGGACACCGATCCGACCATCCTCGAGGCGGTGCTGCTCAAGCTGCAGGAAGCCGGCGCCGAGATCACTACCGGTGAGGACTGGATCGAGCTGGACATGAAGGGCAAGCGGCCCAAGGCGGTCAACGTGCGTACCGCACCGTACCCGGCGTTCCCCACCGACATGCAGGCGCAGTTCATCGCCATGAATGCGGTGGCCGAAGGTACCGGCACGGTGATCGAGACCATCTTCGAGAACCGCTTCATGCACGTGCAGGAAATGCAGCGCATGGGTGCGCACATCCAGATCGAGGGCAATACCGCCATCGTTACCGGTGTGCCGCGTCTCAAGGCTGCTCCGGTGATGGCTACCGACCTGCGCGCTTCCGCCAGCCTGGTGATCGCCGCGCTGGTCGCCGATGGCGATACCCTGATCGACCGCATCTACCACATCGATCGTGGCTACGAGTGCATCGAGGAAAAACTGCAACTGCTCGGCGCCAAGATCCGCCGTGTACCGGGCTAGGGGTAAGTCATGCTGACCATCGCGCTGTCCAAGGGCCGTATCCTCGACGATACCCTGCCGCTGCTGGCGGCTGCCGGCATCGTGCCGACCGAGAATCCGGACAAGAGCCGCAAGCTGATCATCCCGACCACCCAGGCCGACGTGCGCTTGCTGATCGTGCGCGCCACCGATGTGCCGACCTACGTCGAGCACGGCGCCGCCGACCTTGGCGTGGCCGGCAAGGATGTGCTGCTGGAATACGGCGGCCAGGGCCTCTACGAGCCGCTGGACCTGCAGATCGCGCAGTGCAAGCTGATGACCGCCGGCAAGGTCGGCGAGCCTGAGCCCAGGGGTCGTCTGCGGGTGGCGACCAAGTTCGTCAACGTCGCCAAGCGCTACTACGCCGAGCAGGGCCGCCAGGTCGACATCATCAAGCTGTACGGCTCCATGGAGCTGGCGCCGCTGGTAGGGCTGGCCGACAAGATCATCGACGTGGTCGACACCGGCAACACCCTGCGCGCCAACGGCCTGGAGCCCCAGGAGCTGATCTGCCACGTCAGCTCGCGGCTGGTGGTCAACAAGGCCTCGATGAAGATGCAGCACGCGCGCATCCAGGCGCTGATCGACACCCTGCGCCAGGCCGTGGAATCGCGTCGGCCGGCGTGAGCCATACCCGGCGCCAGGGACGGCGCCGCTGTCGACGCGTCTCCCAGTGCGGTCGACCATTTGCTGTTTTCCAGACGCGACCATCGGTCGCGACAGCCTATCCGTGTCATAGCCACAATTGCCGGGTGCCCGCACGGAAGGCCTGCTAGTCTAGCGGCGCCCGACCCCGCTTACGCCAGAGAGGCTTTGCCATGACCGCACCAATCGCCATCCGCCGACTCGACGCCGCCGATCCGCAGTTTGCCCGCCATCTGGATCATCTGCTGAGCTGGGAAAGCGTGTCTGACGATGCGGTCAACCAGCGCGTGCTGGAGATCATCAAGGGCGTGCGCGAGCGCGGCGATGCCGCGCTGGTCGAGTTCACCCGGCGCTTCGATGGCGTCGAGGCGACGTCGATGGCCGAGCTGATCCTGCCGCGTGAGCGTCTCGAGCTGGCCCTGACCCGCATCAGCGCCGAGCAGCGCACGGCGCTGGAGCAGGCTGCCGAACGCGTGCGCCTGTACCACGAGCGGCAGAAGCAGGACTCCTGGACCTACACCGAAGCCGACGGCACCGTGCTCGGCCAGCAGGTCACCCCGCTGGATCGCGCCGGTCTGTACGTGCCGGGCGGCAAGGCGGCCTATCCGTCCTCGGTGCTGATGAACGCCATCCCGGCCAAGGTGGCCGGCGTCGCCGAGGTGGTGATGGTGGTGCCGACCCCGCGCGGCGAACTCAACGAGCTGGTGCTGGCCGCCGCCTGCGTGGCCGGCGTCGACCGCGTGTTCACCATCGGCGGCGCCCAGGCCGTGGCCGCGCTGGCCTACGGCACCGAAAGTGTGCCGCAGGTGGACAAGGTGGTCGGTCCGGGCAACATCTACGTGGCCACCGCCAAGCGCCACGTGTTCGGCCAGGTCGGTATCGACATGATCGCTGGTCCTTCGGAGATCCTCGTAGTCTGCGACGGTCAGACCGATCCGGACTGGATCGCCATGGACCTGTTCTCCCAGGCCGAGCACGACGAGGACGCCCAGTCGATCCTGGTCAGCCCGGACGCCGCCTTCCTCGACAGGGTGGCCGAGAGCATCGCCCGGCTGCTGCCGACCATGGAGCGTGCCGAGATCATCCGCACCTCGCTGGAGGCCCGCGGTGCGCTGATCCGGGTCGCCGACATGGCGCAAGCCATCGCCGTGGCCAACCGCATCGCCCCCGAGCACCTCGAGCTGTCGGTGGCCGAACCGCAGCAGTGGCTGGCGCAGATCCGTCACGCTGGCGCGATCTTCATGGGCAGGTACACCGCCGAGGCGCTGGGCGACTACTGCGCCGGGCCGAACCACGTGCTGCCGACCTCCGGCACCGCGCGCTTCTCCTCGCCGCTGGGGGTCTACGACTTCCAGAAGCGCTCGTCGATCATCTACTGCTCCGCTGCCGGCGCCTCCGAACTGGGCAAAACCGCCTCGGTGCTGGCCCGCGGCGAGTCGCTGACCGCCCACGCGCGCAGCGCCGAGTACCGCATCAAGAATTGAATCCGCAGGGTGGGGGCAGGCCGCTGGTCGTAACCCACCGTAGCGGGATGTAGATCATTCCGGTGGGTCACGCCGTCGCACGGCTGACCCACCCTGCGAAAATCATTCGAGGAGAGAAGGGCGTGAGCAAATTCTGGAGTCCCTTCGTCAAGGACCTGGTGCCCTACGTGCCGGGCGAGCAGCCCAAGCTGGAACGGCTGGTCAAGCTCAACACCAACGAGAACCCCTACGGCCCATCGCCGAAGGTGCTCGAGGCGATCGGCGCCGAACTGGACGACAATCTGCGCCTGTACCCGGACCCCAACGGCGAGCGCCTCAAGCAGACCATCGCCGACTACTATGGCGTGCAGCCCGCCCAGGTGTTCGTCGGCAACGGTTCCGACGAGGTACTGGCGCACGTGTTCCACGGCCTGTTCCAGCACGGTCGGCCGCTGCTGTTTCCCGACGTCAGCTACAGCTTCTATCCGGTGTACTGCGGCCTGTATGGCATCCCGTTCGAGACCGTGGCGCTGGACGAGCAGTTCCAGATCAACGTGGCGGACTACGCGCGGCCCAACGGCGGCATCATCTTCCCCAACCCCAATGCGCCGACCGGTTGCCTGCTGCCGCTGACGGCGATCCGCCAGCTGCTCGAGGCCAACCGCGAGTCGGTGGTGGTGGTCGACGAGGCCTACGTCGACTTCGGCGGCGAGAGCGCGATCAGCCTGGTCGACCAGTACCCCAACCTGCTGGTGACCCAGACCCTGTCCAAGTCGCGCTCGCTGGCCGGTCTGCGCGTCGGCCTGGCGGTCGGCAATGCCGAACTGATCGAGGCGCTGGAGCGGATCAAGAACAGCTTCAACTCCTACCCGCTCGATCGCCTGGCGCTGGCCGGCGCGGTGGCGGCGTTCGAGGATCAGGACTACTTCGAGCAGACCTGCCAGGCGGTGATCGCCAGCCGCGAGCAGCTGGTCAGCGAGTTGCAGGATCTGGGCTTCGAGGTGCTGCCGTCGGCGGCCAACTTCATCTTCGCCCGCCACCCGCAGCACGATGCCGCCACCCTGGCTGCGGCGCTGCGCGAGCAGGGGGTGATCGTGCGCCACTTCAAGCAGGCGCGCATCAGCCAGTTCCTGCGCATCACCATCGGCACCGCCGAGCAGAACATGGCGTTGCAGGAAGCGCTGACGCCACTGGTGCGCTGACCCCGCCGCACCTGGCGACAAAACGACAACGGCGCCTGCGGGCGCCGTTGTTGTTGTCGGGCACGGGATTACTCGTTGCTCACCGCCGGGCGCAGGCCGACCTCGGCGCTGAGCTGGTGGGTCTCGCCACCGCGCATGACCTCGATGCGGATCTTCTCGCCCGGCCGCTTGCGCGCCACTTGGTTCATCGTCCGGCGGCCGTCACTGGCCGGTTCGCCGTCGATGGCGAGGATCACGTCGCCCGGCTGCAGGCCGGCACGCAGGGCCGGGCTGCCGCGGTAGATGCCGGCGACGATGATACCGGTCTGGCCGTGCTGCAGACCGATGGATTCGGCCAGTTCGGCGGTCAGCGGCTGCACCTCGAGGCCGAGCCAGCCGCGGATCACCTGGCCGTGGGCGATGATCGCTTCCATCACCTCCTGGGCCAGTCGGGTCGGGATGGCGAAACCGATGCCCTGCGAACCGCCGGAGCGGGAGAAGATCGCCGTGTTGATGCCGATCAGGTTGCCGCGGGCATCCACCAGGGCGCCGCCGGAGTTGCCTGGATTGATCGCCGCATCGGTCTGGATGAAGTCCTCGTAGGTGTTGAGGCCGAGCTGGTTGCGCCCGGTGGCGCTGATGATGCCCATGGTCACCGTCTGGCCGACGCCGAACGGGTTGCCGATGGCCAGGGTGACGTCGCCGATGCGGATGTTGTCGGAGCGGCCGAGGGTGATCGCCGGCAGGTCGGGCAGGTCGATCTTGAGCACCGCCAGGTCGGTTTCCGGGTCGCTGCCGATCACCCGCGCCAGGGTCTCGCGGCCGTCCTTGAGGGCGACGATGATCTGGTCGGCGCCGGCGGTGACGTGGTTGTTGGTCAGCAGGTAGCCCTTGGGGCTCATGATCACCGCCGAGCCGAGGCTGGACTCCATGCGCCGCTGACGGGGCAGGTTGTCGCCGAAGAAGCGGCGGAACTGCGGATCGTCGAACAGCGGGTGACTGGGCTTGTCGACCACCTTGGTGGTGTACAGGTTGGCCACCGCCGGGGCGGCCAGCTCCACCGCGTCGCTGTAGGACACCGGCCCCAGCGCCGGCAGGCCGAGGGCCGGCGCCTGGCGCAGTTCGAGGTCCTGCTGGTCGCGGCCGACCCACTGGGGGAACAGCTGGATCACCAGCAGGGCCAGCAGCAGGCCGGCGATAACCGGCCAGCCGAGAAAACGCAGCGCCTTGTGCATCGGGAGTCCTTGAGGTTGCGGGGGCGGAAGGTGGCCTTTAAGGTGGCGGCATTATACGAGGCCGGCGCGCGGGAAGCAGTCGCCAACTGTTACGGAGCATCACCATGGCCATTGCCCTGAATACCCTGGTCGCCGAGTGCGATCGCTACCTGGATGCCGCGCGCATCGCCGACTACTGCCCCAACGGCCTGCAGGTCGAGGGCCGCGCCGAGGTGCGGCGCATCGTCAGCGGGGTCACCGCCAGCCAGGCGCTGCTGGATGCCGCGGTCGAGGCGCAGGCCGATGTGGTGCTGGTGCACCACGGCTATTTCTGGAAGAACGAGAATCCCTGCGTCACCGGCATCAAGCAGCGCCGCCTGAAGACCCTGCTCAGTCACGACATCAGCCTGCTGGCCTACCACCTGCCGCTGGACCTGCACCCCGAGGTGGGCAACAACGTGCAGCTGGCCCGGCGCCTCGGCCTGCAGGTGGAGGGGCCGCTGGAGCCGGGCAATCCGCGTTCGGTCGGCCTGCTGGGCAGCCTCACCGAGCCTCTGGCGCCGGCCGCCTTTGCCGCGCGGGTGGCCGCGGTGCTGGGTCGCGAGCCGCTGCTAGTGCCCGGCTGCGGGCCGATTCGCCGGGTGGCCTGGTGCACCGGCGCGGCGCAGGGCTACATCGAGCAGGCGATCGCTGCCGGCGTGGATGCCTATCTGAGCGGCGAGGTGTCCGAGTCCACCGTGCACAGTGCGCGCGAGAGCGGACTCAGTTTCCTCGCCGCCGGTCATCACGCCACCGAGCGCTACGGGGTGCAGGCGCTGGGCGACTATCTGGCGCAGCGCTTCGGTGTCGAGCACCGCTTTATCGATTGCGACAACCCGGTCTGAGCGGCCGCGCTTGGGCATATTTATAGAATGATTGGTTCTAGTGCGTCGCCTTATTAGAAGTTGGGTGGCGTGCTATCGTGCGCGCACGTTCACGGCCCGCCGGCCGCAACCCGTATGTCTTATGTGAGTAGCCATGGTCGACAAACTGACGCATCTGAAACAGCTGGAGGCGGAAAGCATCCACATCATCCGTGAGGTGGCCGCCGAGTTCGATAACCCGGTGATGCTGTACTCGATCGGCAAGGATTCTGCCGTCATGCTGCATCTGGCCCGCAAGGCCTTCTTCCCCGGCAAGCTGCCGTTCCCGGTGTTGCACGTCGACACGCGCTGGAAGTTCCAGGAGATGTACGAGTTTCGCAGCAAGATGGTCGAGGAGATGGGCCTTGAGCTGATCACCCACATCAATCCGGACGGCGTCGCCCAGGACATGAACCCGTTCACCTACGGCAGTGCCAAGCACACTGACGTGATGAAGACCGAGGGGCTCAAGCAGGCGCTGGACAAGTACGGTTTCGACGCCGCCTTCGGCGGTGCGCGCCGCGACGAGGAGAAGTCGCGGGCCAAGGAGCGCGTCTACTCGTTCCGCGACAGCAAGCACCGCTGGGACCCGAAGAACCAGCGCCCCGAGCTGTGGAACGTCTACAACGGCAAGGTCAAGAAGGGCGAGTCGATCCGCGTGTTCCCGCTGTCCAACTGGACCGAGCTGGACATCTGGCAGTACATCTACCTCGAGCAGATCCCGATCGTGCCGCTGTACTTCGCCGCCGAACGCGAGGTGGTCGAACTCAACGGTGCGCTGATCATGATCGATGACGAGCGCATCCTTGAGCACCTGACTCCGGAACAGAAGGCCAGCATCACCAAGAAGATGGTGCGTTTCCGCACCCTGGGCTGCTACCCGCTGACCGGCGCCGTGGAGTCCACCGCGACCACCCTGCCGGAAATCATCCAGGAGATGCTCCTGACCCGCACCTCCGAGCGCCAGGGCCGGGTCATCGACCACGACCAGGCCGGCTCGATGGAAGAAAAGAAACGTCAGGGCTACTTCTAAGGTTTCGCATCATGTCGCATCAATCTGATCTGATCAGCGAGGACATCCTCGCCTACCTGGCCCAGCACGAACGCAAGGAACTGCTGCGCTTTCTCACCTGCGGCAACGTCGACGACGGCAAGAGCACCCTGATCGGGCGCCTGCTGCACGACTCCAAGATGATCTACGAGGATCATCTGGAAGCCATCACCCGCGATTCCAAGAAGGTCGGCACCACCGGCGATGACGTCGACCTGGCGTTGCTGGTCGACGGCCTGCAGGCCGAGCGCGAGCAGGGCATCACCATCGACGTGGCCTATCGCTACTTCTCGACCGCCAAGCGCAAGTTCATCATCGCCGACACCCCCGGCCATGAGCAGTACACCCGCAACATGGCCACCGGCGCGTCGACCTGCGATCTGGCGATCATCCTGATCGACGCCCGCTACGGCGTGCAGACCCAGACCCGCCGGCACAGCTTCATCGCCTCCTTGCTGGGCATCAAGCACATCGTCGTAGCCATCAACAAGATGGACCTGATGGACTTCGATCAGGGCGTGTTCGAGAGCATCAAGGCCGACTACCTGCAGTTCGCCGAGCGCATCAACCTCAAGCCCAGCTCGCTGCACTTCGTGCCGATGTCGGCGCTGAAGGGCGACAACGTGGTCAATCACTGCGAGCGCGCGCCCTGGTACCAGGGGCCAACGCTGATGGAGATCCTCGAGACCGTCGAGATCGCCGCCGACCGCAACCTGACCGACATGCGTTTCCCGGTGCAGTACGTCAACCGGCCGAACCTGAACTTCCGCGGCTTCGCCGGCACCCTGGCCAGCGGTATCGTGCACAAGGGCGACGAGGTCGCCGTGCTGCCGTCGGGCAAGACCAGCAAGGTGCGCTCCATCGTCACCTTCGATGGCGAGCTGGAGCAGGCGATTCCCGGCCAGGCGGTGACCCTGACCCTGGAAGACGAGATCGACGTGTCGCGCGGCGACATGCTGGTGCATGTCGACAACCGTCCGCGGGTTGCCGACAGCTTCGACGCCATGCTGGTGTGGATGGCCGAGGAGCCGCTGCTGCCGGGCAAGAAGTACGACATCAAGCGCGCCACCAGCTACGTGCCGGGCAACATCGTCGGCATCGAGCACCGCGTCGACGTCAACAGCCTCGAGCAGCTGGCCGCCAGCGAGCTCAAGCTCAACGAGATCGGCAAGGTGCGCGTCAGCCTGGATGCGCCGATCGCCCTCGACGGCTACGAGCACAATCGCACCACCGGCGCGTTCATCGTCATCGACCGCCTGACCAACGGCACCGTCGGTGCCGGCATGATCATCGCCGAACCGCTGGCCGGACAGAACACCGTCGGCCACCACGGCCAGCTGGCCCACGTCAGCGCCGAGGAACGCGCCGCGCGTCTTGGTCAGCAGCCGGTCACCGTGCTGTTCAGCGGCCTGTCCGGCGCCGGCAAGAGCACCCTGGCCTACGCCGTGGAGCGCAAGCTGTTCGACAGCGGCCGTGCGGTCTACGTGCTGGACGGCCAGAACCTGCGTCATGACCTGAACAAGGGCCTGCCGCTGGATCGCGCCGGGCGCACCGAGAACTGGCGGCGTGCCGCGCAGGTGGCCAAGCAGTTCAACGAGGCCGGCCTGTTGACCCTGGCCGCCTTCGTCGCTCCGGATGCCGAAGGGCGTGAGCAGGCGCGCGCGGCGATCGGTGCCGAGCGGCTGATCACCGTCTACGTGCAGGCCTCGCCGCAGGTCTGCCGCGAACGCGATCCGCAGGGCCTGTACGCGGCCGGCGAGGACAACATCCCCGGCGAGTCGTTCGCCTACGACGTGCCGCTGGATGCCGATCTGGTGATCGACACCCAGTCCGTCTCGGTGGAAGAGGGCGTGCGTCAGGTGCTGGCGCTGCTGCGCACGCGCGGCGCGATCTGATCCTGCGGCACTGAACGATAAGGCCCCGGCAGCAGTGCCGGGGCCTTGTCGTTTGTGGGGTGGCGCAAAGTCACCGGGACTTTCCTGCAGGCAAAAAGAAGCCCCGCAGGGCGGGGCTTGGCGGGGCGCGGCGGGCGCGTCAGGCCTTCTTCAGCACCTCTTCGTCGTGCAGGGAGCCGGAGTTGCCCGGGGCGTAGTCCTTCGGCGGCTCGGTGCTGGCCGGCGCGGTGATGCGCTCGCGGGCCGGCTGGCTGCTCTCGCTGAGGGCGGCGAGCAGGCGCTGGCGGGTCAGCTCGTCGAGGGCCAGGCGGCTGGCACCCTCGGACAGGTGCTCCTGGATGTCCTGATAGTTCTGGGTGAGCTTCTGCACCAGGCTGGCCGTGGTGTTGAAGTGGCTGACCACTTCGCTCTGATAGGCCTCGAAGCGCTCCTGCATCTCGTCCAGCTTGTTCTGGACGCCGCCGGGGGCAGCGCCCGGCAGCAGGCGGGCGAGCAGAAAACCGATGGCAACCCCGACAACCAGGGCCAGGGCTGGCAGCAGCCAGGCAGCAAATGACTGTTCCACGAATCCTTCCTCTATACACGGGATTTGCATTACGTTAGCGGGTCAGGCCGGCGCTGTATAGCACTGGCAGTGTGCTAGACGAGTCTCCCCCTGCTGGGGTCACGGAGCTTCCAGTGTCATTGACCGAAATTCCCCTGCTGCTCGAGGGCCCCTGCGGCGCGCTCGAAGCCTTGTATCTGGGTCGCGCCGATGCCCGCGGCCTGGCGCTGATCTGCCATCCCCACCCGCTGCATGCCGGCAGTATGCACAACAAGGTGGTCGCCACCCTGCAGCGCACCGCGCGCGATGCCGGCTACGCCACCCTGCGCTTCAACTTCCGCGGCGTCGGGCAGAGTGTCGGCGAGCACGCCCATGGCGAGGGCGAGATCGACGACGCCGAAGCCGCGGCGCGCTGGCTGCTGGCGCAGCATCCCGGTCTGCCGCTGAGCCTGCTCGGCTTCTCCTTCGGCTCCTGCGTGGCGGCCTGCCTGGCCGGGCGCCTGGAAGGCCAGGGCATCGCCGTCGAGCGCCTGTTCATGCTGGCGCCGCCGGTGCAGCGCTTCAGCGTCGACGGCCGCTTGCCGCAGCGCGCGGCGCTGACGGTGATCCAGCCCGAGGCCGACGAGGTGGTCACCCCCGAGGCGGTGTACGCCTGGTCGGCGGCGCTGGAACGTGCCCATGAGCTGCTCAAAGTGGCAGAATGCGGCCACTTCTTTCACGGCAAGCTGAACGAGCTGAAAGCGCTGGTTCTGCCGCGCCTCCAATCCTGATCCAGTACGACAAGCGATCGACCATGACCACCCGTATTCTCACCGGCATCACCACCACCGGTACTCCTCACCTGGGCAACTACGCCGGCGCCATCCGCCCGGCGATCCGTGCCAGCCGTGCGGACAACGTGGACTCCTTCTATTTCCTCGCCGACTACCACGCGCTGATCAAGTGCGACGACCCGCAGCGCATCCAGCGTTCGCGCCTGGAGATCGCCGCCACCTGGCTGGCCTGCGGCCTCGATCCCGAGCGGGTGACCTTCTATCGCCAGTCGGACATTCCCGAGATTCCCGAGCTGACCTGGCTGCTCACCTGTGTGGCGGCCAAGGGCCTGCTCAACCGCGCCCACGCCTACAAGGCCTCGGTCGACCAGAACGTGGCCAAGGGCGAGGACCCGGACGCCGGGGTGACCATGGGCCTGTTCAGCTATCCGGTGCTGATGGCCGCCGACATCCTGATGTTCAACGCTCACCAGGTGCCGGTCGGCCGCGACCAGATCCAGCACGTGGAGATGGCCCGCGACATCGGCCAGCGCTTCAACCACCTGTTCGGTGCGGGGCGCGAGCTGTTCACCCTGCCCGAGGCGCTGATCGAGGAGAGCGTGGCGACCCTGCCGGGCCTCGACGGGCGCAAGATGAGCAAGAGCTACGACAACACCATCCCGCTGTTCGGCACCAGCAAACAGCTCAAGGACGCCGTGGCGCGCATCGTCACCGACTCGCGCCTGCCGGGCGAGCCGAAGGATGCCGACAGCTCGCACCTGTTCACCCTGCATCAGGCCTTCGCCAGTGCCGAGCAGAGTGCCGCGTTCCGTGCCGAGCTGCTGGGCGGCCTGGCCTGGGGCGAGGCCAAGCAGCGCCTGTACGAGCTGCTGGAAAGCGAGCTGGGCGAGGCCCGCGAGCGCTACAACACGCTGATCGCCCGTCCCGCCGATCTCGAGGACATCCTCCTCGCCGGTGCCGCCAAGGCGCGCCGGATCGCCACGCCGTTCCTCAACGAGCTGCGCGAGGCGGTCGGCCTGCGCTCGTTCCGCAACGAGGTGCAGGTGGCGGGCGGCGCGAAGAAGAAGGCGGCCAAGGGCGCGCGCTTCGTCAGCTTCCGCGACGACGACGGCAGCTTCCGCTTCCGCCTGCTGGATGCCGACGGCAGCCAGCTGCTGCTGTCGGTGAGCTTCGCCGATGGCAAGAGCGCGGGCATGGTCAGCAAGCGCCTGCAGGGTGGCGAGCTGGACCTGCGTGCCGAGGGCGAGGGCTTCGCCTTGTGGCTGGACGATGCGCCGGTGGCGCACAGCCCGGCCTACGTCGCGGCCGACGAGCGCGAGGCGGCGATGGCGCGCCTGGCAGAGGCGCTGGCCGCGCAGGAAGCCTGAAGGCAGTCCGGCGGCGGCGCCTGCGGCCGCCGGGCGCAGTGGCGAATTGCCAAGAGCGGGGTGCGTGGTTAAAGTGTCGGCCCCGTTTCTTAACCACGTTGCCGTCATGACCCCGCTCGAACGCTACCAGGCTGATCTGAAACGCCCCGACTTCTTCCACGATGCCGCACAGGAAAACGCCGTGCGCCATCTGCAGCGTCTGTACGACGATCTGGTGGCCGAGCAGCAGGATCCGGGCTTGCTGGGCAAGCTGTTCGGTCGCAAGAAGAACCCGGCGCCGATCAAGGGCATCTACTTCTGGGGCGGCGTGGGTCGCGGCAAGACCTACCTGGTCGACACCTTCTTCGACGCGCTGCCGTTCAAGCAGAAGATGCGCACCCACTTCCACCGCTTCATGAAGCGCGTGCACGAGGAAATGAAGACCCTCAAGGGCGAGAAGAACCCGCTGACCATCATCGGCAAGCGCTTCGCCGACGAGGCACGGGTGATCTGCTTCGACGAGTTCTTCGTCTCCGACATCACCGACGCGATGATCCTCGCCACCCTGCTCGACGAGCTGTTCAAGAACGGCGTGAGCCTGGTGGCGACCTCCAACATCGTTCCGGACGGCCTGTACCGCGACGGTCTGCAGCGCGCGCGCTTCCTGCCGGCGATCGCCCTGCTCAAGCAGCACACCGAGATCGTCAACGTCGACAGCGGCATCGACTACCGCCTGCGTGCCCTCGAGCAGGCCGAGCTGTACCACTTCCCGCTGGATGCCGAGGCCGAGCTGAGCCTGGACCGGAGCTTCCGCAGCCTGCTGACCGAGAACTGCCACGTGCAGGACAACGAGGTGCTGCTGATCGAGAACCGCGAGATCCGCGCACGCAAGGTGGCCAACGACGTCGCCTGGTTCGAGTTCCGCGAGCTGTGCGACGGTCCGCGCAGCCAGAACGACTACATCGAGCTGGGCAAGATATTCGGCGCCGTACTGGTGTCGAATGTCGAGCAGATGGGCGTGAGCAAGGACGACATGGCGCGGCGCTTCATCAACCTGGTGGACGAGTTCTACGACCGCAACGTCAAGCTGATCCTCTCCGCCGAAGTGGAATTGAAGGACCTGTACACCGGCGGGCGCCTGGAGTTCGAGTTCCAGCGCACCCTGAGCCGCCTGCTCGAGATGCAGTCCCACGAGTTCCTCAGCCGGCCGCACAAGCCGTGACCCAAGAGGGCGCCCCGATCGGGCGCCCTTGTCGTTTGTGGGCGGTGCAACTCTGCCCGCCGGCGATGGTCGCAAATAAGTGGCCTCTGTCGCGGCGCCCTGTCTGGCTGGGTATACTGCCGCGCATTTCCTGTCCAACCTCCGGAGAGATGAACATGCTGCCCCGTCTGCTGTTTGGCCTGCTTGCTGCTGCCAGTCTGGCCTTGGTCGGCTGTGCCCACAGCCCGCAACACCTGAGTCTGCAACCCATGGTCACCGCCCAGCTCAACCCGATCGGTCAGGGCCAGCCGGTGGTGGTGCGCGTGGTCGACGGGCGCTCCTCGCCGGTGCTCGGCACCCGTGGCGGCCTGTACCCGGAAACCAGTGCGATCAGCGTGGCCGGCCAGGACATCGTGCCCAAGCTGCAGGGCCAGGCCGAGGCGGCGGTGCGCCTGCTCGGTTTCACGCCGACGCCCAATGCCTACAATGCGCCGCAGCTGACCCTGACCCTGACCGACATGAAATACCAGTCGCCCCGGGACGGCAGCTATGTCACCGAGGCCAACATCAGTGCCAGCATCCGCGCCGATGTGCAGAACAGCGTGCGCCGCTACAGCGGCCGCTACGCCGCGACCCTGAATCAACGCTTCGGCATGGCGCCGAACCAGCAGACCAACACCAAGCTGGTCAGCGATGTGCTCAGCGACGCGCTGACCCGGGTGTTCAAGGATCCGACCATCGGCCAGCTGCTGAACAACCAGTAAGTCCGGTCGATAGCGAAAAAAGGCGGTGGTGATCCCATCGCCTTTTTTCTGCCCGGCGGTTGCTGCGCCGGTCGGAAAGCCGGTGAGCGCGGGGTGCGGCGGGGGATAGACTTGGGCGCTTTTTCAGGGGCGCCGGCGCTGCCGGCGGATCGCGTGCTGGTTGCTTGGCAGGGCCGTGGGGCGTTGTCGGGAGGTTGTGGATGTCGTTGCAGCAGTTGTGGTTGATGTGTCTGAGCTATCCGGCGCAGGTGGTCAACGGTCTGGCATTGTTCCTGGCGCTGGCGGGAGGCTGGTTGCTGTTGGCGACGCGCCTGCGCGAGCAGCGGGCGGCAGCGCGCCTGCTCCTCGACGGCGAACTGGCGACGCTGGCGGAGGCGGGACTGGCCGGCGACGCGCGCAGCGAGCGACTCAACCGCTTCTTCTACGCTTTCGGCGCCGCCAGCCTGCTGGCGGCGCTGCTGCTGTCCTGGCTGAGCACCAGCCTGCAGGCCGCGGCGCTGCGCTGAACATCGCCACCCACAGCGGCTGGTGCGCGCCGGCTGGCTGCCGCCTTACAGCAGTCCGGCGCGGCTGAGGTACTGATTACGTACCGGGTTGGCGTACTGCATCACCAGATACGGGCGCTGCTCGACCGGGCAGGCGCCCAGGCGGCGCTGCCACTCGGCTTCGGCGCGCGCCAGCTCGGCGGCCTCGAACAGCTCGCTGGCGGTCGGCACCTGCAGCTGCGGGTCGCGCTCATCCCACATGGCATAGGCCAGGTAGTTCACCGGGAACAGGCGGTAGTTGACGAGGATCGCCTGGTCGATGCGTTGTGCCAGCTGCTTGGCATCGGCGTCGGGCGCCGTCACCTCGGGGTTGAAGCCGATGTGCACGCGGCCCTTGTAGCCGGTGATGCCCAGCGCGATGCTGGCGTCGTCCTCGCCCTGCGCCTTGCTGTAGCTGCCGGTAGTGGCGCGGATGTACAGCTCGCGGGCCTTGGCCTGGTCGCAGGGGTCGTATTCGTAGCTGATCGAGATCGGCACCAGGTGCAGGTCGCGCAGGGTGCTGGCGAACTCCTCGTCCTTGCGGCTCATGTGGAACATCTTGAGGATCGCCGAGTCGGTACGGTCGTCGCCGTCCTTGGCACGGCCTTCGGCCTGGGCGATCCAGATCGACTCGCCTTCGTTGCGGATCGAGTGGTTGATGTAGGCGGAGAGGGTCTGGAAGGCCGCCAGCTTCTCGCGTCGGCCGGTCAGCGAGCGGTGCACGATGAAGCACTTGTTCAAGCGCATCAGGTCGCTGACGAAGGGTTTCTGCAGCAGGTTGTCGCCGATGGCCAGGCGCGGCGTGGGCAGTCCGGCGTGGTACAGCGCATAGTTGACGAACGCCGGATCCATGACGATGTCGCGGTGGTTGCTGAGGAACAGGTAGGGGCGGCCCTTCTGCAGCTGCTCCAGTCCCGAGTAGCTGATGCCGTCGCTGGCGTGCTCGATGCTGCGATCGACGTAGGGTTCGATCTTGCCCTGCAGGGCGGTCACGCTGTCGACGCCGTGGATTTCGCGGCGCAGGTAGTGGGCAATCACCGGCTTGAGCAGCCAGCCGAGCGGGCCGGCCAGGCGCGGGAAGCGGTAGCGGGTGAGGGTGGAGAGGAAGGCGTCGTCGGCGAGCAGGCGCTCGAGGACGGGGCGGACTTCCGCGTCTGCATAGGGTCGGATGGCTTCGAACTCGCCCATTAGTGTCTCTTGACCAGGGAATTTGCTGTGCGGCGGCTGGAAGTTCCGCCCGGTGGGGCGACAATTATAAACGAAGACCATCGGGAGGCGTGGATGCTGGAAGTCGAGCGCTATCACTGCCCGTATTGCGGAGAGCCGGCCGAGGCCGTGCTCGATCTGTCCGCGGGCGATCAGTGCTACGTCGAGGATTGTCCGGTGTGCTGCCAGCCGATCGTCTTCGAGCTGCGCACCGATGGCATCGCCTGGACGCTGGTGCTGCGCCGCGAGGATGACTGATGCAGCGTATCCATGAGCCGGCGGGCCTGGGCGAGGGCGAGCTGCTGGTCGCCATGCTGGGCAGTGAGGGCATCAGTGCTCATCTGCTCGGTCAGCACCTGCTGGGTGCGCTGGGCGAGTTGCCGGCCAGCGGCCTGCTGGCCATTCTGGTCGCCGACGAGGATGCGTCGCGGGCCAGGGCGCTGATAGCTGCGTACAATGCCGCCGAGCCGCTGCCGGCGGAGCCGCCGGTCGCTGACGACCCCGGCAGTCGGCCGGGTGTGCTGCTGTGCTGAATCCCTTCTCCTCCCGGTAGTCTTTCGCCCATGTGTGGACGTTTTGCCCTGTTTCGCTGGTCGCCGTCGCTGGCGGCGCTGCCCGGCTTCCCGGTCGGCCTGGAGCCGCGCTGGAATATCGCGCCTGCCCAGCAGGTGCTGCTGCTGCGTGGTGCCGCCGCCGGGCGCGAGGCCGCGCTGGTGCACTGGGGGCTGACGCCGGCCTGGCTGCGCGATCTGTCGCGCGCGCCAGCGCAGGCGCGCGCGGAGACCCTGGCCGAGCAGCCGCTGTTTCGCGAGGCGTTCGCCCTGCGTCGCGGCCTGCTGCCGGCCAATGGCTTCTACGAGTGGCGCGGGCCGCGGCGTCGGCCGTTCTGGATGAGCTCGGGCGAATTTCCGCTGCTGTCGATGGCGGCATTGTGGGAGGCCTATCCGGTCGGCGAGCGGGTCTACCTGAGCGCTGCGGTGGTCACCGTCGCGGCCGGGCCGCAGCGCCGGCCGCTGCTGCTGGATGCCGCCGGCGAGGCGCTGTGGCTGGATCCGGCCGCCGCGCCGGAGGATCTGCAGGCGCTGCTGGCGTCGCCGGCGCTGCCGCTGCGCGAGCGGCTGCTCGCCGGGCTGGGCAACAATCCGCAGGAGGAGGGGCCGCAGTGCCTGACGCCGGCATGAACTCGGTTCTGCGGAGATTGTCTCAGACAAGGTTGAGGCCTACGCTGGTGGCCCAGCGCCTTGAGGAGAGATTGTCCATGCGTTACGTGTTTCGTCTTGCCGGCGTCGCCGGCGCCCTGCTGCTGGCCGGTTGCCAGGCGGTGAATACAACCAGTGCTGGCGCGGTGGGTGTCGAGCGCAAGCAGTACATGTTCAGCATGCTCTCCAGTCAGCAGCTGGACCAGATGTATGCGCAGTCCTACCAGCAGACCCTGAGCAAGGCGGCCAGTGCCGGCAAGCTGGACAAGAGCAGCGCGCTGGCCCAGCGGGTCAACAACGTGGCCCGCCGGCTGATCGCGCAGACTCCGGTGTTCCGCCCCGATGCTGCCGGCTGGGACTGGCAGACCAGCCTGATTGCCAGCGACGAGCTGAACGCCAACGTCGGTCCGGGTGGCAAGATCATCGTCTATAGCGGGCTGGTCGAGAAGCTCAAGCTGAGCGACGACGAGCTGGCGGCCGTGCTCGGCCACGAGATCGCCCACGCCCTGCGCGAGCACAGTCGCGAGGCGATGTCCAAGGCCTATGGTGCCGAGCTGGCCAAGCAGGGCGCAGTGGCGCTGCTCGGCCTCGGTCAGGCCGGCGGGCAGTTGGCCGATGCGGCGGTGCAGTACGGCATGACCCTGCCCAACAGTCGCGGTAACGAGAACGAGGCCGACCTGATCGGTCTGGAGCTGGCGGCGCGTGCCGGCTATGACCCGAATGCGGCGCTCACCCTGTGGGAGAAGATGGCTGGTGCGGGCAACGGCGCGCCGCCGGAATTCATGAGCACCCACCCGTCCTCCTCGACCCGCATGAGCAACCTCAGGGCAACCATTCCGCGGGTGATGCCGCTCTACCAGCAGGCCCGCGGCCAGCGTTGAGGTGCGGGCTATAGACGATGTCAATTGCAGCTTGTAATTTCTGGCGGGCTCGGTAAAATTCCCCGGCTTTCGTGACGGGGATGCCTAGCCCGTCCTGCTCGGTGGGAATGCCTAACCTGCCGATTTTGCCGAATGCAGACGCACTGACCCGAGCCCCCCCCCCGATTTAGTGTCTGCAGTTGGCCGCGGTTGCCTTGTTGTAAAGGCAAGTACTGTCCAGTATGATTTGCTGCTTGATATTTCAGGTGGCCCCTGAGGCTATAACGAATGAAAACTTTCTCTGCGAAACCGGAAACTGTTAAGCGCGACTGGTACGTTGTCGACGCTGCTGGCAAGACCCTGGGTCGTCTTGCCACTGAAATCGCTACCCGTCTGCGTGGCAAGCACAAGCCCGAGTACACTCCGCATGTCGATACCGGCGACTACATCGTCGTGATCAATGCCGAGCAGGTGCGTGTGACCGGTGCCAAAACCACCGACAAGATGTACTACCACCACTCCGGTTTCCCGGGCGGCATCAAGTCGATCAACTTTGAAAAGCTGATCGCTCGTGCTCCTGAGCGCGTCCTCGAGACCGCCGTAAAGGGCATGTTGCCGAAGAACCCGCTGGGTCGCGACATGTATCGCAAGCTGAAGGTCTACGCTGGTGCCAACCACCCGCATACCGCTCAGCAGCCCCAAGAACTGAAGATTTAACGGAGTAGGCTCAACAATGTCGGCGACTCAAAACTACGGCACCGGCCGTCGCAAGACCGCTACCGCGCGTGTATTCCTGCGTCCGGGTACTGGCAAGATCTCCATCAACAATCGCAGCCTGGACCAGTTCTTCGGCCGTGAAACCGCCCGCATGGTGGTTCGTCAGCCGCTCGAGCTGACCGAGAATGTCGAGAAGTTCGACATCTACGTCACCGTTGCTGGTGGTGGTGTGAGCGGTCAGGCTGGCGCCATTCGTCATGGCATCACCCGCGCTCTGATCGAGTACGACGAAACCCTGCGCAGCTCGCTGCGCAAGGCCGGCTACGTCACTCGTGACGCGCGTGAGGTCGAGCGTAAGAAGATCGGTCTGCGCAAGGCGCGCAAGCGTCCGCAGTACTCGAAGCGTTAATCGACTACGCTTCAGAGAAACGCCCAGGTTCCGTAGGGATCTGGGCGTTTTTTTATGCGCCGGATTTGTCTGCGACAGTCTGCCGCAGTCGCGAAGGGCTTGTGTTTCAAGGGCTTGCCGGCATTTGTTGCCAGTTATTGCCTTGTCAGAAAAGGGGCTTTTCATTACCATCTGGCGGATTTTTTGCGCAGCTGGTTTTAACTAGAGTGCCTGCCCGGGCAGGTCACAGAAAGCTGATGGGAGACGACTGAATGAGTAATGACGGCGTGAATGTGGGCCGACGTCGGTTCCTCGTCGCCGCCACTTCGGTGGTGGGGGCGGCTGGAGCTGTCGGAGCTGCGGTCCCGTTCGTGGGGTCATGGTTCCCCAGTGCCAAGGCCAAGGCAGCCGGTGCTCCGGTGAAGGTGAACGTGGGCAAGATCGAACCAGGTCAGCAGATCGTTGCTGAATGGCGCGGCAAGCCGGTGTTCATCGTGCGTCGCACCGAGGAGATCCTGGCCAACCTGGTCAAGCTCGAGGGTGCGGTGGCGGATCCGGAGTCCAAGGCTTCCGAGCAACCGACCTATGTGGACCCCAAGGTTCGCTCGATCAAGCCTGAGCTGCTGATCGTCGAAGGCCTGTGCACCCACCTGGGCTGCGCGCCGTCCTTCCGTCCCGAAGTCGCTCCGGCGGACCTGGGGGCCGAGTGGGTGGGTGGCTACTTCTGCCCCTGCCACGGCTCCCGCTACGACCTGGCTGGCCGCGTGTACAAGGCGCAACCCGCGCCCTTGAACCTGCCGGTCCCCCCACACACCTACGAGTCCGATGATGTGATCATCGTCGGTGTGGATCAGGAGAAAGCCTGATGAGCAAATTCATGGAATGGGTCGATGCGCGCTTCCCCGCGACCAAGATGTGGGAAGACCATCTGTCCAAGTACTACGCCCCGAAGAACTTCAACTTCTGGTACTTCTTCGGCTCCCTGGCACTGCTGGTGCTGGTCAACCAGATCCTCACCGGTATCTGGCTGACCATGAGCTTCGAGCCGTCCGCCGAAGGCGCCTTCGCCTCCGTCGAATACATCATGCGTGATGTGGAGTACGGCTGGATCCTGCGCTACATGCACTCCACCGGCGCCTCGGCGTTCTTCGTGGTGGTGTACCTGCACATGTTCCGCGGCCTGCTGTACGGCTCCTACCAGAAGCCGCGCGAGCTGGTGTGGATCTTCGGCATGCTGATCTACCTGGCGCTGATGGCCGAAGCCTTCATGGGCTACCTGCTGCCGTGGGGCCAGATGTCCTACTGGGGCGCCCAGGTGATCATCTCGCTGTTCGGTGCGATCCCGGTGATCGGTGCCGATCTGACCCAGTGGATCCGTGGTGACTACCTGATCTCCGGGATCACCCTGAACCGCTTCTTCGCCCTGCACGTGATCGCCCTGCCGATCGTGATCCTGGGCCTGGTTGTCCTGCACATCCTGGCGCTGCACGAAGTGGGTTCGAACAACCCCGATGGCGTGGACATCAAGAAGAAGAAGGACGAGAACGGCATTCCGCTGGACGGCATCCCGTTCCACCCCTACTACACCGTCAAGGACATCGTCGGCGTGGTGGTGTTCCTGTTCGTGTTCTGCACCGTGATCTTCTTCTTCCCGGAGATGGGCGGCTATTTCCTCGAGAAGCCGAACTTCGAAACGGCCAACCCGTTCAAGACCCCGGCACACATCGCTCCGGTGTGGTACTTCACCCCGTTCTACGCGATCCTGCGTGCCGTTCCGGACAAGCTGCTCGGCGTCATCGCCATGGGTGGTGCGATTGCCGTGCTGTTCGTCCTGCCGTGGCTGGATCGTAGCCCGGTGCGTTCGATGCGCTACAAGGGCTGGCTGAGCAAGATCTGGCTGCTGGTGTTCTGCGTATCCTTCGTGATCCTCGGCGTGCTGGGTGTGCTGGCGCCGACTCCGGGTCGTACCCTGCTGTCCCAGGTGTGCACTGTTCTGTACTTCGCCTTCTTCATCCTGATGCCGTTCTACACCCGGATGGAAAAGACCAAACCGGTTCCGGAAAGGGTGACTGGCTGATGAAAAAGCAATTTGCTGCACTGATTTTCGCGCTGCTGCCGACCTTTTCGTTTGCCGCTGGCGGTCTGGAGTATCCGCTGGACAAGGTCGACGTCGACCTACGTGACAAGGCTGCCCTGCAGGATGGCGCGCGTACCTTCGCCAACTACTGCATGGGTTGCCATGGCGCCGAATACCAGCGCTACGAGCGTGTCGCCACCGACCTGGGCATTCCCGAAGACGTGATGCTGGAGAACCTGGTGTTCACCGGCGCCAAGATCGGCGACCACATGAAGACCGGTATGCAGGCGAGCGACGCCAAGGTATGGTTCGGCGCTGCGCCGCCGGATCTGACCCTGGTGGCCCGCGTGCGTGGCGAGGACTGGCTGTACACCTACCTGCGCACCTTCTATGAAGATCCGACGCGTCCGTACGGTGTGAACAACAAGGTGTTCCCGAACGTCGGCATGCCCAACGTGCTGAGCAGCCTGCAGGGCCGTCAGGTCATCGGCTGCAAGCAGGTGCAGATGGTCGAGGATGGCAAGAAGGTCTTCGATCCGTTGACCGGCACCCCGGTGACCGAGGAGGCCTGCGACCAGCTGACCATCGTGCCGAAGACCGGTGAACTGAGCGAGGCGGAGTTCGACGAGAAGATCAAGAATCTCGTCAGCTTCCTGGCCTACTCGGCCAACCCGGTGAAGCTGGAGAGCCAGCGCATCGGTACCTACGTGCTGCTGTTCCTGGCGTTCTTCTTCGTGTTCGCCTACCTGCTGAAGCGCGAGTACTGGAAAGACGTGCACTGATACGTCGCTCCAGCCTCCACGCATGCGCGCCCTCCGGGGCGCGCATGTGTTTCTGCCCTATGAAAATGTCCTGACTGGAGGGAGAGCCGATGGCTGCGATCAATCGCCTGGCCTGTTATTCCGATCCCGCCGATCACTACTCGCACCGGGTGCGCATCGTGCTCGCCGAGAAGGGTGTGAATGCCGAAATCATCGAGGTTCTGCCGGGGCAGTGTCCCGCGCAGTTGGCCGAGGTGAACCCCTACACCAGTCTGCCGACCCTGGTGGATCGCGACCTGGCGCTGTACGAGCCGGGCGTAGTGATGGAATATCTGGACGAACGCTATCCGCATCCGCCGTTGTTGCCGGTCTATCCGGTGGCGAGGGCCAACAGTCGTCTGCTGATGCATCGCATCCAGCGCGACTGGTGTACGCGGGTCGATCAGGTGCTGGATGCACGCACTGTGGAGAGTGTTCGCGTGCAGGCGCGCAAGGAGCTGCGCGAGAGTCTGGTCGGCGTGGCGGCGCTGTTCGCCGACAAGCCGTTCTTCCTCAGCGAGGAGTTCAGCATGGTCGACTGCTGCCTGCTGCCGATTCTCTGGCGTCTGCCGCAGCTCGGCATCGAGTTGCCGCGCCAGGCCAAACCACTGCTGGACTACATGGAGCGGCTGTTCGCCCGCCCCGCCTTCCAGGCCAGCCTGACCACCACCGAGCGCGCGATGCGCTGAGGAGTCAGATGATGAATTCGAGTCGTCCCTACCTGCTGCGAGCCCTCTACGAGTGGATCGTCGACAACAACTGCACCCCGCATCTGCTGGTGGCTGCCGAATATCCAGGCGCCCGGGTGCCGGCCGGCTACGCCAAGGACGGGCAGATCGTGCTCAACGTGTCGCCCAGTGCGGTGCGCTATCTGGAGATGGGCAACGAGGTGCTGACCTTCGAAGGCCGCTTCGGCGGGGTGGCGCAGAGCCTGTATATCCCGGTGGCTGCGGTGCAGGCCATCTACGCCCGCGAGAATGGCGAGGGCATGTCCTTCGTGCTGGAGGGGGCGGAAGAGGGCGAGGAGGGCAATGGCCCGTCCGGTGACGACGAGCCGCCGCGTCCGAGCGGCCGGCCCAGCCTGAAGGTGGTCAAGTAGGCTGCCGGCAGGCACAAAACAAAAAAGGCGATCTGCGGATCGCCTTTTTTGTGCCTGGGTTCTGCGTGTGTTGCCGGCTGGCGTCAGTCGACGTACTCGAACAGGCGCACGATGCCCTGGACGCCACCGACGCCCTGGACCACGGCGGTGGCGCGGTTGGCTTCGGCGCGGGTGACCACGCCGAGCAGGTAAACCATACCGTTCTCGGTGACCACCTTGATCTTGGTGCTGGGCACGGTGTTGTCGGCGAGCATGGCGGTCTTGATCTGCGTGGTCAGCGCAACGTCGGTGCTACGCGCCAGCGGCGAGGAAGGCTGCAGCACCTGCAGGTGGTTGTGCACCAGCTTGACGCCCTGGGCGCGGCGGGCGGCCTGTTCGGCGAGGGCCTTGAGGTCGGCGCGCGGGGTCTGGCCGGCGAGCAGGACCACGCCGTTGTAGCTGGTCACCACGATGTGCGAGGTGGTGTCGTTGAGATCGGCATGGCTGGCGCGGATCTCGCTGGCGACCCGGCCAGGGATGAACTGGTCGTCGATCTTGTTGCCGATGCTGCGGGCGCCGCAGCCGGCCAGCAGCAGGCTCAGGGCGAGGGTGGCGAGAAGCAGGGGGGATCGTTTCATTCTTCACTCCCGAACAGTTGACGGTCGATCAGGTCGCACAGGCAGTGGATAGCCAGCAGGTGGACCTCCTGGATGCGCGCGGTGACGCGCGCCGGCACGCGGATCTCGACATCCTCGGGCAGCAGCAGCGAGGCCATGCCACCGCCGTCGCGGCCGGTCAGGGCGACCACGGTCATTTCGCGGTCGTGGGCGGCCTGGATGGCCTGGATCACGTTGCCGGAGTTGCCGCTGGTGGAGATCGCCAGCAGCACGTCACCGGGCTGGCCGAGGGCACGGATCTGCTTGGAGAAGATCTCGTTGTAGCTGTAGTCGTTGGCGATCGAGGTGATGGTCGAGCTGTCGGTGGTCAGAGCCACGGCCGGCAGGCTCGGCCGCTCGCGCTCGAAGCGATTGAGCAGTTCCGAGGAGAAGTGCTGGGCATCGCCGGCCGAGCCGCCGTTGCCACAGGAAAGGATCTTGCCCTCGCTGAGCAGGGCATTGACCATCACCTGGCTGGCCTGCTCGATATGCGGAATGAGCACTTCCATGGCCTGGCGTTTGGTTTCGATGCTGTCCTGGAAAAGCTGGCGAATACGGGATTGCATGTCCATGGTGACCTTCGGTTGGGCGGCTGTTCAGGCGTCGAACGCGCTGCGGATCCAGTTCAGCCGCGGGGGCGAGTCACGTTCGGCGGGGCCGAGCGCGACTACATCGAACCGGCAGGGGCGGCGGGCCCAGCGCGGTTGCTGTTGCAGGAAAACCTGGGCAGCGGCGCTGACGCGGGCACGCTTGCGCGCGTCGACGCTGGCTTCGGCGCCGCCCCAGGCGTTATGGCGTCGATAACGCACTTCAACGAATACTACGGTATCGCCGTCGAGCATGACCAGATCCAGCTCGCCGAGGCGGCAGCGCCAGTTGCGCGCCAGCAGGCGCAGGCCGTGCTCCTCCAGATGGGTCAGCGCCCAGCCTTCGGCGGCCTGGCCAATGGCCTGGCGTGGAGTGTCGCTCACTGCGTGGCGGTTTCCAGACGATAGACCTGGCCGTTGCGGTACTCCGCCCACGGCAGGCTGCGCACGATGCGCTGGCCGGGAGCCAGGCTCAGGCTGCCGGACAGCCCGTCGAGGCGCGAGCTCGGCAGGGTCTGCAGCTGGCCCAGGCGCGGGGCCAGGCGGTAGGCGTCGGCGCCCATGGCGTACAGGCGGCCCAGGCTGCCAGCCGCCGCTGGCCACTGGCCAACGACCTGTTCGCGCAGCGGGTCAGGCTCGCCGAGCAGCCAGGGGGTTTCGCAGAAGCGGATGCCGTCGAGGTCGAGGTTCTCGCTGGGGTCGTTGCTGCCGCTGAACAGGTGCGAGGTGGCATACACCGGCAGGTCGCCGGCGTACTGGAAGGCCAGGGTCGGCTTGATCTGCCGGGCCTGCGCCGGGGTGGCGGCCAGGAACACGAAATCGACATCCTGGCGGCGCGCCGGCTGGGCCTCGACGGGACTGCCCAGGGTCTCGCTCAGACGCTTGGCGCGCGCCTCACTGGCGCGCAGCTGGAGCAGGTCGGCGATCTGCTGGGCCAGGCGCACCGGCTGGTCGACGTGTTCGGCGGCGATCAGGCTGCCGCCGCGGGCTTCCCAGTCCTGGCGGAAGGCGGCCAGCACGCGGTTGCCCCAGGCGCCACTCGGCACCATGGCCACGGCGCGGCGCTGACCGTCCTGCCAGGCGCGCGCGGCGACGGCGCGGGCCTCGTCCTCGGCGGCGAGGCCGAACTGGAACAGCTGTGCCGGACCTTCGGCGCCGCTCTCGTTGTAGTTGAGGGCCAGGGTGGGGATCGGCAGTTGCTCCTGCTGGCTGAGCTGGCCGACCAGCGGCTTTTCCAGCGGGCCGACCACCAGTTGCACGCCGGCGGCCTGCGCCTGGCGGTAGAAGTCGTTCAGGTTGGTCAGGTTGCTGCTGTCGTGCAGGCTGATGTGCACTTCGCTGCCGCTCTGGTAGTGCGCCGCCAGGAAGCCGTCGCGCAGCGCCTGCGCCGGACCGGCGAGAGGGCCCTGGCTCGGCAGCAGCAGGGCGATGCGGGTCAGCGGGCGGGCGGCGATTTCCTGCAGGGCGACCAGGGCCTGCGGCAGCTGGCGGGCCGCCGGGTGTTGCGGATGCTGGGCCTGCCACTCGCCGATGCGCGTGACCTGCTGGGCTGGCGTGGCATTACTGCGGGCGAGGGCGGCCAGCTCGAGCCAGCCGGCGAGGTCGTCGCCGGTTGGCTCGGCGCTGCCCAGCTGGGTGCTGGAAAGGCCGGATACCAGGGCCCAGATCGCTTCGTGGTTGCCGGCGGCGGCCTGGCCCTCCAGCAGCGGGGCGATGAACACGCGCTCGCGGGCGGCGGCCAGCGGCTGCTGGTCGGCCTGCAGGGCGTTGGCGCGAGCCAGCTGGCTGCGGGTCTGCTGGCTGAGCGGCAGCTCGCCGAGGCGGGCGAAGCTCGGGTGCTGTAGGGCCTGCAGGGCGGCCTTGGGCTTGTTGCGCGCCAAGGCCAGTTCGGCCTGCAGGGTGCTGGCGAAGATCTGCTGGGCTGGTTTCAGTTCGTCGATATTCAGCAGGTCGAGGATCTGCTGGCTCTGGGCCAGGTCGCGCTGGGCCAGCGCCTGGTCGGCGGCAGCCAGGCGCAGCAGGATGGCCTGTTCCGGCTTGCCTTGCGCGGCCTGTTGCAGCAGCTGCGCAGTGCTGCCCTGGGGCTGGCCCGGCAGTTCGCCGAGGCCGGCGGTTTGCTTGCCGGCACAGGCGCTCAGCAGGGCGGCCAGGCAGAGGACGGGAAGGGGGCGCAGTCTGGCGATCATGGGGGAGATTCCGATTCGCAGGCTTGAAAGGGGGCAATTGTACCCAAGCCCCGAAGCGGGTGCGATCTTGCCGCGGCGAAACCCGCTACAATGCCGCACTTTGTCTGGCAACGGGATGGCGATGTGAACGCTCCGGGTACCCTTTATGTCGTGGCCACGCCGATCGGCAATCTCGAGGACATCAGTGCGCGGGCGCTGCGCGTGCTGCGCGAGGTGAAGCTGATCGCCGCCGAGGACACCCGCCACAGCGCCCGTCTGCTGCAGCACTTCGGTATCAATACGCCGCTGACCGCCTGCCACGAGCACAATGAGCGCGAGGAAGGCTCGCGGCTGGTCCAGCGCCTGCTGGGCGGTGACGACCTGGCCCTGGTGTCGGACGCCGGCACACCGCTGATTTCCGATCCCGGCTATCACCTGGTGCGCAATGCGCGCGCCGCCGGCGTGCGCGTGGTGCCGGTGCCCGGTGCCTGTGCGCTGATCGCGGCCCTGTCGGCCTCCGGTCTGCCGTCCGACCGCTTCGTCTTCGAGGGTTTCCTGCCGGCGCGCAGCACCGCGCGCCGGCAACGCCTGCAGGCCGTGGTGGAGGAGCCGCGCACGCTGATCTTCTACGAAGCGCCGCACCGCCTGCTCGAATGCCTGGCCGACCTGCGCGAGCTGTTTGGCGTCGAGCGCCCGGCGGTGCTGGGGCGCGAGCTGACCAAGACCTTCGAGACCATCAAGGGAGCGCCGCTCGGCGAGCTGCATGACTGGGTGGCGGCCGACAGCAACCAGCAGCGTGGCGAGTGCGTGCTGCTGGTCGAGGGCTGGCAGGCGCCGGAGGGCGAGGACGCGCTGAGCGCCGAGGCGCTGCGGGTGCTCGACCTGCTGCTGGCCGAACTGCCGCTCAAGCGGGCGGCGGCGCTGGCCGCGAAAATCACCGGGGTGCGCAAGAACCTGCTCTACCAGCAGGCGCTGGAGCGACAGAAGGCCGCGGATTGAGCTTGTTATCCGCGCGCGCAGTGAGTACCCTGCGCGCCGGAGAGTCGGCTGGACAGTCGCCGCCCTGCTTGCAGGGGGGAGGAAAGTCCGGGCTCCATAGGGCAGAGTGCCAGGTAACGCCTGGGAGGCGCGAGCCTACGGAAAGTGCCACAGAAAATAACCGCCTAAGCGCGCAAGCGCCGGTAAGGGTGAAAAGGTGCGGTAAGAGCGCACCGCACGACTGGCAACAGTTCGTGGCTAGGTAAACCCCACTCGGAGCAAGACCAAATAGGGATCCATTGGCGTGGCCCGCGCTGGATCCGGGTAGGTTGCTTGAGGCCGTCAGTGATGGCGGTCCTAGAGGAATGACTGTCCTCGACAAAACCCGGCTTACAGGCCGGCTCTCCTCCTTTTTATCCCTCCGCTATTGTCGCTGTTGCCCGCCCTTTTTAATTCCAAAATGCTATTGCCCTTCATGAAGAACTTTAAGTTCGGGGCGTGGCCCCTTGCTGCTAATTGACTTTATCCCTCGGATTCACTGTCCCTCAATTTCCGTCTGTCGGCCTCCTCTCTAAGTTGCGGTCCAGTAAGGGTTTTTCCTGTGGGGCCCGCCTTGACTGGGTCAAGGGGGGGTTCCTATAGTGTGTGAGGGTGGGGGAAAGTGGGTGAAAGTGGATTTATCAGCTATATAAGGCTGTCCACTGGGGGAGTTGCCGTCGTGTTTCGCGGAGCCAATGCCATAAGTCTTGACGCCAAGGGTCGTCTGACGATGCCGAGCCGGTATCGCGACGAGTTCATGGCGCGCTGTGCTGGCCAGCTCATCGTGACTATCGATGCCGTCGATCCCTGCCTGAGCGTTTATCCCCTGACCGAATGGGAATTGATCGAGACCAAGCTGCGCGAGTTGCCGTCGCTGCGCGAAGAGAACCGCCGTTTGCAGCGCCTGCTGATCGGCAATGCGGTGGATCTGGAGTTGGATGCGGCGGGGCGCTTTCTGGTGCCACCGCGGCTGCGTGAGTACGCGGGGCTGGATAAGCGCGCGGTACTGGTCGGCCAACTCAACAAGTTCCAGTTGTGGGACGAGCAAGCCTGGGATGCGCGCTGCGCGGAGGATCTCCAGGCCATCAAGAGCCCCGGCGGTCTGCCGGACGAATTACTCAACCTGACTCTTTGATATGAATGCAGCCACTTTCAGCCATGTAACCGTCCTGCTCCACGAAGCCGTAGAGGCGCTTGCCGTGCGCGCGGAGGGCTGTTACCTGGATGGCACCTTCGGGCGCGGCGGCCACAGCCGCGAAGTGCTGCGTCAACTCGGTCCGGGCGGACGCCTGCTGGGCTTCGACAAGGACCCGCTGGCGATCGCCACCGGTCTCGAGCTGGCCGCCGAGGACAGTCGCTTCCAGATCGTCCAGCGCAGCTTCGCCGAGCTCGGCGATGAAGTGGCGGCCCGCGGCCTGCAGGGCAAGGTCGATGGGGTCCTGCTCGACCTCGGCGTGTCCTCGCCGCAACTGGACGATCCCGAGCGTGGCTTCAGCTTCATGAACGACGGTCCGCTGGACATGCGCATGAACCCGGATGCCGGGGTCAGCGCGGCCGAGTGGATCGCCACCGCCAGCGAGGAGGAAATCGCCCGGGTGTTCTACGAGTACGGCGAGGAGCGCTTTTCCCGGCGCATGGCGCGGGCCATCGTGCAGCGCCGCGCCGAGCGCCCGTTCACCCGCACCGCCGATCTGGCCGAAGTGATCACCGTGGCCAATCCGGCCTGGGAGAAGGGCAAGAATCCGGCGACCCGCGCCTTCCAGGGCCTGCGCATTCATATCAACAACGAGCTGGGCGATCTCGAGCGCGGCCTCGAGGCGGCGCTCGAGGCGCTCGCGGTCGGCGGCCGCCTGGTGGTGATCAGCTTCCACTCGCTGGAGGACCGCATCGTCAAGCAGTTCATGCGCCGTCAGGTCAAGGGCGAGACCGACAACCTGCCGCGCGACCTGCCGGTGCAGGTGGCGAAGTTCGATCCGCGCCTCAAGCTGCTGGGCAAGCCGCAGTACGCCTCGGCGGCCGAACTCAAGGTCAATCCGCGCTCGCGCAGCGCGGTCATGCGCGTGGCGGAGAAGCTGCGATGATCCCGCGCACCAGCGACAGCATGCCCAGCGGCAGTCTGCTGATGCTGGTGCTGTTCGGCATCGTGCTGGCCTCGGCCGTGGCCGTGGCGTGGAGCGCGCACTGGAACCGTCAGCTGCTCAATCAGCTGTACGCCGAACTCAGCGTGCGCGACAAGGCACAGGCCGAGTGGGGCCGGCTGATCCTCGAACAGAGCACCTGGACGGCCCACAGTCGCATCGAGACGCTGGCCAGCGAGCAGCTGCAGATGCGCATCCCCGAGCCGGGCGAAGTACGGATGGTGGCGCCATGATCAGCCTCGATGGCGCCCTCTACCCCTGGCGCTTCCGCCTGGTGATCGCGGTCCTGCTGGGTATGGTCGGGGTGATCGCCTGGCGCATCGTCGACCTGCACGTGTTCGACCACGACTTCCTCAAGGCCCACGGCGATGCGCGCAGCGTGCGGCACATCCCGATCCCGGCGCATCGCGGGCTGATCACCGATCGCAATGGCGAGCCGCTGGCAGTCAGTACTCCGGTGATCACTCTGTGGGGCAATCCCAAGGAACTGATGCGCAAGCGCGAGCAGTGGCCGGCGTTGGCGGCTGCACTGGGGCAGGATGTCGAGGTGCTGAGTCGGCGTCTGCAGCAGAATGCCGGGCGCGAGTTCCTCTACCTGGCGCGCGGGCTGACCCCCGAGCAGGGCGAGGCGGTGCTCGCCCACAAGATTCCCGGGGTCTACAGCCTCGAGGAGTTTCGCCGTTTCTACCCGGCCGGTGAGGTCACCGCCCATATGGTTGGCTTCACCGACATCGACGACCGCGGTCGCGAAGGGGTCGAGCTGGCCTTCGAGCAGTGGCTGGCGGGTGTGCCGGGGCAGCGCGAGGTACTCAAAGACCGCCGCGGGCGACTGATCAAGGACGTCGGCGTGGCACGCAACGCCAAGCCGGGCCGCGAGCTGGCGCTGTCCATCGACCTGCGCCTGCAGTACCTGGCGCACCGCGAGCTGCGCAACGCGTTGGTGGAGAACAAGGCCAAGGCTGGCAGTCTGGTCATCCTCGACGTGCAGACCGGCGAGGTGCTGGCGATGGTCAACCACCCGACCTACAACCCCAACAACAAGCGCACCCTGCAGCCGCAGGCGATGCGCAACCGGGCGATGATCGACGTGTTCGAGCCGGGCTCGACGGTGAAGCCGATCTCGATGCTGGCGGCGCTGCAGAGTGGGCGCTGGCAGCCCACCGATACCGTCGAGGTCTACCCGCACAGCCTGCGCATCGGCCGCTTCACCATTCGCGACGTGTCCCGCGGCGGCGGCCCGGTGCTCGACCTGGCCGGCATCCTGATCCGCTCCAGCAACGTGGGCATCAGCAAGATCGCCTTCGATATCGGCGGCGAGTCGATCTATCGCGTCATGCAGCAGGTCGGCCTCGGTCAGGACACCGGCCTCGGCTTCCCCGGCGAGCAGGTCGGCAATCTGCCCAACCACCGCAAGTGGCCCCAGGCGGAAACCGCGACCCTCTCCTATGGCTACGGCCTGTCGGTGACCGCGATCCAGCTGGTGCATGCCTATGCCACCATCGCCAACAATGGCCGCATGGTGCCGCTGAGTCTGGCGCGGGTCGATCAGGCGGCGAGCTTCACCCAGGTGGTTCCCGAGGAGGTGGCCAAGACCGTGCAGGGCATGCTGCAGCAGGTGGTCGAGGCCCCTGGCGGCGCCCACCGCGCCCAGGTGCCCGGCTACCACGTCGCCGGCAAGAGCGGTACCGCGCGCAAGACCAGCGCGGGCAGCAAGGGCTACCAGCAGAATGCCTACCGCTCGCTGTTCGCCGGCTTCGGGCCGACCAACAACCCGCGCCTCGCCGCCGTGGTGGTGATCGACGAGCCGGGGGGCGAGGGCTACTACGGTGGCCTGGTTTCCGCCCCGGTCTTCAGCAAGGTGATGGCCGGCGCCCTGCGCTTGATGAACATAGCTCCGGACAACCTGCCGCCGCTGCCTGAAGTGCAGCAGGCCGCCACGGTGTCCGGCAATGGAGGACGCGGCTGATGCCGATGAGTCTGCTCAAGATGTTTCCCGAGGCGCGGCGTGACGCGCTGATTCGCGAGTTGAGCCTGGACAGCCGGGCCCTGCGTCCGGGCGACCTGTTTCTGGCCATTCCCGGCCACCACAGCGATGGCCGGGCCTACATCGCCGATGCCATCGCCCGGGGGGCCGCGGCGATTGCCTACGAGGCCGAAGGCGCGGTGGCTATCCCGCCGTCCGAGGCGGTGGTGATGGTGCCGGTCAAGGGCCTGGCGGCTCAGTTGTCGGCGATTGCCGGACGCTTCTACGGCGACCCCAGTCGCAGCCTGGAGCTGGTCGGGGTTACCGGCACCAACGGCAAGACCAGCGTCAGCCAACTGCTCGCCCAGGCGCTCGACCTGCTCGGCCAGCGTTGCGGTCTGATCGGCACCCTGGGCGTCGGCTTCCACGACAACCTGCAGAGCGGTCGCCACACCACTCCCGACCCGCTGGCGGTGCAGGCCCAGCTGGCCCGCCTGAAGCAGGCTGGGGCCAAGGCGGTGGCGATGGAAGTGTCGTCCCACGGCCTGGACCAGGGCCGGGTCGAGGGGCTGGACTTCGACGTGGCGGTGTTCACCAACCTGTCGCGCGACCATCTCGACTATCACGGCGACATGGCGACCTACGGCGAGACCAAGGCGCGCCTGTTTGCCTGGCCGGGCCTGTGCTGTCGGGTAATCAATCTCGACGACCTGTTCGGTCGCCAGCTGGCTGGGCGCGAGGCGCCGTCGCGGCTGATCAGCTACAGCCTGATCGACCCGCAGGCGACGCTGTACTGCGCCGAAGCCGAGTTCAGCGAGGCGGGCGTGCGCGCCCGCCTGGTGACCGCCCAGGGCGACGGCCTGCTGGTCAGCCCGCTGCTGGGGCGCTTCAACCTGAGCAACCTGCTGGCGGTGGTCGGTGCACTGATGGGTCTGAACCATCCGCTGGACGAGATTCTCCATGTCCTGCCGCAGCTGCAGGGGCCGCAGGGGCGCATGCAGCGCCTCGGCGGCGGCGCCCAGCCGCTGGTGGTGGTGGATTACGCGCACACCCCGGATGCCCTGGAAAAGGTCCTCGAGGCGCTGCGCCCGCACACCCGTGGCCGCCTGCTGTGCCTGTTCGGCTGCGGCGGCGACCGTGATCGCGGCAAGCGCCCGCTGATGGCCGCCGCGGTCGAGGGGCTGGCCGACGGCGTCTGGGTGACCGACGACAACCCGCGCAGCGAGCCCTGCGCGCAGATCATCGCCGACATCCGCGCCGGCTTCCGCGAGCCCGAGCGGGTGCACTTCGTCCCCGGTCGTGGCGCAGCGATTGACCAGCTGATCGCGGCGGCCACGGCCGACGACGTGATCCTGCTGGCCGGCAAGGGCCACGAGGATTACCAGGAAATCGACGGGGTGCGTCACCCGTTCTCCGATATCGAACAGGCCGCCGCTGCGCTGGCCGCCCGCGAGGTGCAGGATGCTTGAAGCCTGGATGCTGAGCAGTGTGCTGGGAGCACTGAAGGGAAAACTGGCCGGGGCCGATGCCTTCTTCAGTGGCGTGAGCATCGACAGTCGCTCGATCGAACCCGGGCAGCTGTTCGTCGCCCTCAGCGGCGAACGCTTCGACGGCCACGACTATCTCGAGCAGGTGGCCAGCAAGAGTGCCGCCGCGGCGCTGGTGGAGCATGAGGTCGAGGAGGTCGAGCTGCCGCAACTGGTGGTCGCCGACACCCGTCTGGCCCTTGGCCGGCTCGGCGCGCTGAATCGCGCCGCGTTCCGTGGCCGGGTGGCGGCGGTCACCGGTTCCAGCGGCAAGACCACGGTCAAGGAGATGCTCGCCAGCATCCTGCGTGCCGACCACGGCGGCGACAGCGAGGCGGTGCTGGCCACCCGCGGCAATCTCAACAACGATCTCGGTGCGCCGCTGACCCTGCTCGAACTGGCGCCGCAGCACCGCAGCGCGGTGATCGAGCTGGGCGCCTCGCATGTCGGCGAGATCGCCTATACCGTCGGCCTGACCCGTCCGCAGGTGACCATCATCACCAACGCCGGCACCGCGCATGTCGGCGAGTTCGGCGGACCGGAAAAGATCGTCGAGGCCAAGGGCGAGATTCTCGAGGGGCTGGACGCCGACGGCGTGGCGGTGCTCAATCGCGACGATCCGGCCTTTGCCCGCTGGGCGCAGCGCGCCGGCGCGCGCCGCGTGCTGAGCTTCGCCCTGCACGCCCCCGCCGATTTCACCGCCCGCGACCTGGGCCGCGACGCCCGCGGCTGCCCGGCCTTCACCTTGGTCGGTCCGTTCGGCGAGCGGCGCATCCAGCTCAACCTGCTCGGCGAGCACAACGTGGCCAACGCCCTGGCCGCGGCGGCGGCTGCCCATGCCCTCGGCGTGGCGCCGGCAGCGATCCGTGCCGGGCTGGAAAACCTGCAGCCGGTCAAGGGTCGCGCCCTGGCACAGCTGGCGCCGTCTGGAATGCGGGTTATCGACGACAGTTACAACGCCAATCCCGCGTCAATCAAGGCGGCGATTGATATACTGGCCGGCTTTTCCGGACGCACCGTCCTGGTGCTCGGCGACATGGCCGAGCTGGGCGCCTGGGCCGAGGCGAGTCACCGCGAGGTGGGCGCCTATGCCCGTGGCAAGGTCTCGGCGCTGTATGCCGTTGGTCCGCAGATGGCCCATGCGGTCAGTGAGTTCGGTACCGGCGCGCGACATTTTGCCGATCAGGCTGAACTGATTGCCGTGCTGGCTGCCGAACAGTCTCCGGAAACCACCCTGTTGATCAAAGGCTCGCGCAGCGCGGCGATGGAAAACGTCGTGGCTGCGTTCTGTGCCAGTGCTGGAGAACACTAAATGCTGCTGCTGTTGGCCGAGTATCTGCAACAGTTCCACAAAGGCTTCGCGGTCTTTCAGTACCTGACCATGCGCGGGATCCTCGGCGTGCTCACCGCGCTGGCCCTGTCGCTGTGGCTGGGTCCCTGGATGATCAACACCCTGCGCAGCCGCCAGATCGGCCAGGCGGTGCGCGACGACGGTCCGCAGTCGCACCTGTCGAAGAAGGGCACGCCGACCATGGGTGGCGCGCTGATCCTGTCCTCCATCGCCATCAGCACCCTGCTGTGGGCCGACCTCGCCAACCGCTACGTGTGGGTGGTGCTGGCGGTGACCCTGCTGTTCGGCGCCATCGGCTGGGTCGACGACTACCGCAAGGTGATCGAGAAGAACTCCCGCGGCCTGCCGAGCCGCTGGAAGTATTTCTGGCAGTCGGTGTTCGGTCTCGGCGCCGCGCTGTTCCTCTACCTGACCGCTGCCACCCCGGTGGAAACCACCCTGTTCCTGCCGCTGCTGAAGAACATCGAGATCCCCCTGGGGATCCTCTTCGTGGTGCTGACCTACTTCGTCATCGTCGGCTCGAGCAACGCGGTGAACCTCACCGACGGCCTCGACGGCCTGGCAATCCTGCCGACGGTGCTGGTCGGCGGCGCCCTGGGCATCTTCTGCTACCTGGCGGGCAACGTGCGCTTCGCCGAATACCTGCTGATTCCCTACGTGCCGGGCGCCGGCGAGCTGATCGTGTTCTGCGGCGCGCTGATCGGTGCCGGCCTGGGCTTCCTGTGGTTCAACACCTATCCGGCCCAGGTATTCATGGGCGACGTCGGTGCCCTGGCCCTCGGCGCCGCGCTGGGCACCATCGCGGTGATCGTCCGCCAGGAGCTGGTGCTGTTCATCATGGGCGGGGTGTTCGTCATGGAAACCCTGTCGGTGGTGATCCAGGTCGCCTCGTTCAAGCTGACCGGGCGCCGGGTGTTCCGCATGGCGCCGATCCACCACCATTTCGAACTCAAGGGCTGGCCCGAGCCGCGGGTGATCGTGCGCTTCTGGATCATCACCGTGGTGCTGGTGCTGATCGGCCTGTCCACCCTGAAGCTGAGGTAATCGCAGATGACACTGATTGCTTCCGACCAGTTCCGCATCGTCGTCGGTCTCGGCAAGAGCGGCATGTCGCTGGTGCGCTTCCTCGCCCGCCAGGGCGTGCCCTTCGCGGTGGTCGACACCCGCCCCAGCCCGCCGGAACTGTCCACCCTGCAGGCCGAGTATCCGCAGGTGGAAGTGCGCTGCGGCGCGCTGGACGTCGACTTCCTCTGCCGCGCTAGCGAGCTGTACGTCAGTCCCGGTCTGCCGCTGGCCACCGCGGCGCTGCAGGAAGCGGCGGCCCGCGGCGTGAAGCTGTCCGGCGATATCGACCTGTTCGTGCGCCATGCCCAGGCGCCGATCGTCGCCATCACCGGCTCCAACGCCAAGAGCACCGTGACCACCCTGGTCGGCGAAATGGCCGCGGCGGCCGGCAAGAAGGTGGCGGTGGGCGGCAACCTCGGCACGCCGGCGCTGGATCTGCTCGCCGATGACGTCGAGCTGTACGTGCTCGAGTTGTCCAGCTTCCAGCTGGAAAGCACCGAGCGGCTGAATGCCGAGGTGGCCACCTGCCTGAATGTCAGCGATGACCACATGGACCGCTACAGCGGCCTGCAGACCTACCATCTGGCCAAGCACCGGGTGTTCCGCGGTGCCCGCCAGGTGGTGATCAATCGCCAGGATCCGCTGTCGCGGCCGCTGATCGCCGACCAGGTGCCGTGCTGGAGCTTTGGCCTGGACAAGCCGGACTTCAAGTCCTTCGGCATCCTCGAGGAGGGCGGCGAGAAGTTTCTCGCCTTCCAGTTCTCCAGGCTGATGCCGGTAGGCGAGCTGAAGATCCGTGGCGCCCACAACCAGGCCAACGCCCTGGCGGCGCTGGCCCTCGGTCATGCCGTCGGCCTGCCGCTGGCGCCGATGCTGGATACCCTGCGCGGCTTCACCGGGCTGGCCCACCGCTGCCAGTGGGTGGGCGAGCGCGCCGGGGTGACCTACTACGACGACTCCAAGGCGACCAACGTCGGTGCCGCCCTGGCGGCGATCGACGGTCTGGGCGCGGAGATCGCCGGCAAGCTGCTGCTGATCGCCGGTGGTGACGGCAAGGGCGCCGACTTCACCCCCCTGCGCGCCAGCGTGGCGAAGTACTGCCGCGCGGTGGTGCTGCTCGGGCGTGATGCCGAGCTGCTTGCCGAAGCGCTCAGGGGCGAGGATGGCGAGGCGGTGGTGCCGCTGCTGCGCGTGGCGACCCTTGACGAGGCCGTGCAGCGCTGCGCCGGGCTGGCCGAGGCGGGCGATGCCGTGCTGCTGTCGCCGGCCTGCGCGAGCCTCGACATGTTCAAGAATTTCGAAGAGCGCGGCCGCCTGTTCGCCCAGGCCGTGAAGGAGCTGCCCTGATGCGCGCCCTGCTGCGCCTGAGCCCGTCGCCGCTGCTGAGTCGCCGCGGCGTCGACCTGGACTTTCCGCTGCTGGCGGGGTGTCTGGCGCTGCTCGGTCTCGGCTTCGTGATGGTCTCTTCCGCCTCTTCCGAGGTGGCGGCGGCGCAGTCGGGCAATTCGCAGTACTACATGATCCGCCACCTGATCTACCTGGTCATCGGCTTCGGCGCCGCGGCGCTGGTGCTGCTGGTGCCGGTGTCCACCTGGCAGAAGAACAGCGGCAAGCTGCTGGTCGCGGCGCTGGTGCTGCTGGTGCTGGTGCTGGTGCCGGGCATCGGTCGCGAGGTCAATGGTGCGCGGCGCTGGATCGGCTTCGGCATCGCCAACATCCAGCCTTCCGAGCTGGCCAAGCTGTTCACCGTGATCTATCTGGCGGGCTATCTGGTGCGTCGCCAGGCGGATGTCAGGAGCAGCTGGAAAGGCCTGTTCATGCCGCTGATCGTGCTCGGCCTGATGGCCGGCCTGCTGCTCTCCGAGCCGGACTTCGGCGCCACCGTGGTGCTGGTCGGCGCCGGCATCACCATGCTGTTCCTCGGCGGCGTCAGCCTGTGGCGCTTCCTGCCGATGGTGGCCGGCGTGGTGGTGATCGGCGTGGTGGTGATGACCAGCCAGGCCTATCGCCTCAAGCGCCTGACCAACTTCATCGATCCCTGGGCCGATCAGTTCGGCGCCGGCTATCAGCTCAGCCAGGCGTTGATCGCCTTCGGCCGCGGCGAGTGGCTGGGCGTGGGCCTGGGCAACAGCGTGCAGAAGCAGTTCTACCTGCCCGAGGCGCACACCGACTTCGTCTTCGCCGTGCTCGCCGAGGAGCTGGGCATGGTCGGTGCGCTGCTCACCGTGGCGCTGTTCGTGCTGGTGACCCTGCGTGCCCTGTACCTCGGTCTGTGCGCCGAGAGGGACCAGCAGTACTTCTCCGCCTATGTGGCCTACGGCCTGGCGATCCTGTGGATCGGCCAGTTCCTGATCAACATCGGCGTGAACGTCGGCCTGCTGCCGACCAAGGGTCTGACCTTGCCGTTCCTCAGTTACGGCGGCAGTTCGCTGGTGGTCTGCTGCATCAGCCTGGCCCTGCTGCTGCGCATCGACTGGGAACGGCGCAACCAGCTGGGAAATGCCGAGATGGAATTTACCGAAGAGGATTTTGCCGAGGAGGAGCCGCGCCATGCCCGGTAATGTCCTGATCATGGCCGGCGGCACCGGTGGCCACGTGTTCCCCGCGCTGGCCTGCGCCCGCGAGTTCCAGGCGCGCGGCTACGCCGTGCACTGGCTGGGCACGCCGCGCGGCATCGAGAACGAGCTGGTGCCGCAGGCCGGGCTGCCGCTGCACCGTATCGAGATCAGCGGCCTGCGTGGCAAGGGAGCGCTGTCCCTGCTCAAGGCGCCGCTGCAGATCGTCAAGGCGCTGTGGCAGGCGCGCCGGGTGCTGCGCGAGCTGCAGCCGGTGTGCGTGCTGGGCATGGGCGGCTTCGTCACCGGCCCCGGCGGCATCGCCGCCCGGCTGGCCGGCGTGCCGCTGATCATCCACGAGCAGAATGCCGTGGCCGGTACCGCCAACCGCAGCCTGGCGCCGTTCGCCAGCCGGGTCTGCGAGGCCTTTCCGGAGACCTTCGCCGCCAGCGCCAGGCGGCGTACCACCGGCAATCCGGTGCGCGAGGAGCTGTTCCTCGAGACGCCGCGGCAGGACCGCGCCGGACGTCCGGCGCGCCTGCTGGTGCTCGGCGGTAGCCTCGGCGCCGAGCCGCTGAACAAGCTGCTGCCGGCGGCGCTGGCCCAGGTCGGCGAGACGCTGCGTCCGCAGGTCTATCACCAGGCCGGCAAGCAGCACGCCGAGTTGACCCGGGCGCGCTACGCCGAGGCCGGTGTCGACGCCGAGGTGGTGCCGTTCATCCGCGACATGGCCCGCGCCTACGCCTGGGCCGACCTGGTGATCTGCCGCGCCGGCGCGCTGACGGTCAGCGAACTGGCCGCCGCCGGCCTGCCGTCGCTGCTGGTGCCGCTGCCCCACGCGATCGACGACCACCAGACCCGCAATGCCGAATATCTGGCCAAGGCCGGCGCCGCCGTGCTTTTGCCGCAACATGCCACTGACGCGGCCGGGTTGGCCGCGCAGCTGACCGAGGTCCTGATGCACAGTGAAAAACTCGTGGCCATGGGCACCGTCGCCCGCCGCCTGGCCAAGCCCGATGCCACCCGCGTGGTGGTGGACATCTGCCTGGAGGTGGCCCATGGCTGATGCGCCTCTCAACAGCAACGCGGCCGAAGTGCGCCGCATGCGCCGTATCCGCCGCATCCACTTCGTCGGCATCGGCGGGGTGGGCATGTGCGGCATCGCCGAGGTGCTGCTCAACCTCGGCTACCAGGTGTCCGGCTCCGACCTCAAGGCTTCGCCGGTGACCGCGCGGCTGGAAAGCTTCGGCGCGCAGATCTTCCTCGGCCACCGCGCCGAGAACGTCGCGCAGGCCGACGTGCTGGTGGTGTCCAGCGCCATCAATCCGGCCAACCCGGAAGTCGCCCAGGCCCTCGAGCGGCGCATCCCGGTGGTGCCGCGCGCCGAGATGCTCGCCGAGCTGATGCGCTACCGCCACGGCATCGCGGTGGCCGGCACCCACGGCAAGACCACCACCACCAGCCTGCTCGCCTCGGTGTTCGCCGCCGCCGGCCTCGATCCGACCTTCGTCATCGGCGGCCGCCTGAATGCAGCCGGGACCAACGCCCAGCTCGGTGCCAGCCGCTACCTGATCGCCGAGGCCGACGAGAGCGACGCCAGCTTCCTGCACCTGCAGCCGATGGTCTCGGTGGTCACCAACATCGACGCCGACCACATGAGCACCTACGGCGGCGACTTCAACAAGCTGAAGAAGACCTTCGTCGAGTTCCTGCACAACCTGCCGTTCTACGGTCTGGCGGTGCTCTGCGTCGACGATCCGGTGGTGCGCGAGGTCCTGCCGCAGGTGGCCCGCCCGACCGTGACATACGGCTTCGACGAGGGCGCTGACCTGCGCGCCATCAACGTGCGCCAGGAAGGCATGCGCACCTTCTTCACCGTGCTGCGCAAGGACCGCGAGCCGCTCGACGTGTCGGTGAACATGCCGGGCAACCACAACGTGCTGAATGCCCTGGCCACCATCGCCATTGCCACCGACGAGGGCATCGCCGACGAGGCCATCGTCGCCGGCCTGTCCGGCTTCCAGGGCGTCGGCCGGCGCTTCCAGGTGTACGGCGAACTGCCGGTCGAGAACGGCAGCGTGATGCTGGTCGACGACTATGGCCACCACCCGCGTGAAGTGGCGGCGGTGATCAAGGCCGTGCGCGGCGGCTGGCCGGAGCGCCGTCTGGTGATGGTCTACCAGCCGCACCGCTACAGCCGCACCCGCGACCTCTACGAGGACTTCGTCCAGGTGCTCGGCGAGGCCAACGTGCTGCTGCTGCTGGAGGTCTATCCGGCCGGCGAGGAGCCGATCCCCGGCGCCGACAGCCGCCAGCTGTGCCACAGCATCCGCCAGCGCGGCGTACTCGATCCGATCTACGTCGAGCGCGGCGCCGACCTGGCGCCGCTGCTCAAGCCGCTGCTGCGTGCCGGCGACATCCTGCTCTGCCAGGGTGCCGGCGACATCGGCGGCGTCGCTCCGCAACTGATCAACAACCCGTTGTTCGGTGCCCCAGAGGCGGGCGCCGCGAGGAAACCGGCATGACCGACACCCTGTCCCTCAATCTGGATCCCGCCGTTTTTGGTCGCGTCGCCGTGCTGTACGGCGGCCGCAGCGCCGAGCGCGAGGTGTCGCTGAAGTCCGGTGCGGCGGTGCTGGCGGCCCTGCAGGCCGCCGGCGTGGACGCCTTCGGCATCGATGTCGGCGCCGACCTGCTGCAGCGTCTGGCCAGCGAGAAGATCGATCGCGCCTTCATCGTCCTGCACGGCCGCGGTGGCGAGGACGGCAGCATGCAGGGCCTGCTCGAGTGTCTGGGCATTCCCTACACCGGCAGCGGCGTGCTGGCCTCGGCGCTGGCCATGGACAAGCTGCGCACCAAGCAGGTGTGGCAGAGCCTGGGTCTGCCCACGCCGCGCCATGCGGTGCTGGCCAGCGCCGCCGACTGCGAACTGGCGGCCGCCGAGCTGGGCTTCCCGCTGATCGTCAAGCCGGCCCACGAGGGGTCGAGCATCGGCATGGCGCGGGTGGAAAGCTTCGAGCAACTGCTCGAAGCCTGGCAGGCCGCGCGCCGTCACGACCCGCAGGTGCTGGTGGAGCAGTGGATCAGCGGGCCGGAGTTCACCATCGCCATGCTGCGCGGCGAGGTACTGCCGCCGATCCGCCTGGGCACCACCCACAGCTTCTACGACTACGAGGCCAAGTACCTGGCCGACGACACCCGCTACCAGATCCCCTGCGGCCTGGCGGCGGACAAGGAAGAGGAACTCAAGGCGCTCACTGCGCGCGCCTGCGAAGCGGTCGGCACCCGCGGTTGGGCCCGTGCCGACGTGATGCAGGATGCGGGTGGGCAATTCTGGCTGCTGGAGGTCAACACCGTTCCGGGGATGACCGACCACAGCCTGGTCCCGATGGCCGCACGGGCGGCCGGCCTGGATTTCCAGCACCTGGTGCTGGCGATCCTCGCCGACAGCCTGGAGGCAAGGAGCTGATCCATGATCGCGCTGCTGCGTCACCAGCGTCCGGGCCCGGTAGGCCCGCTGCGCAAGCCGGCCCCTCGCGGGGCCAGCCGCATGGTGGTGCGCGAACCTCTGCGCCTGCGTCTGCCACGCCTGTCGCTGAGTGGTCTCAGGCATCTCGCCTGGCCGCTGTCGCTGCTTGGCCTGGGTTTTGCTGGCTATGAGCTGAGCGAGCGTCTGTTGCCCTACGCCGACCAGCCGATCGCGCGGGTCAGCGTGCAGGGCGACCTGCACTATGTCAGTCGCGAGGCGGTGGCGGCCAAGGTCGCGCCGTTCACCGACGCCCGTTTCTTCAGCGTCGACCTGGCGAGCATGCGCAGCGAACTGGAACAGATGCCCTGGATCGCCGAGGCCGAGGTACGCCGGGTATGGCCCGATCAGCTGTTGATCCGCCTGGAGGAGCAGTTGCCGGTGGCGCGCTGGGGCGACGAGGCGCTGCTCAACAACCAGGGCGTGGCCTTCGCCCCGGGCGAACTGGGCGGCTACGAGCAGTTGCCCAAGCTGTGGGGGCCGCAACGCGCCCAGCAGCAGATCATGCAGCAGTACCAGATGCTCAGCCAGCTGCTGCGGCCGCTGGACTTCACGGTAGCCAGTCTGGAGCTGCGCGAGCGCGGCAGCTGGTTCCTCACCACCGGCCAGGGCATCGAGCTGCTGCTCGGGCGTGATCATGTGGTGGAAAAGATGCGCCGTTTCGTCAGCGTCTATGAGAAGACCCTGAAAGAACACAATACGAACATCGCGCGCGTCGACCTGCGCTACCCCAACGGCCTGGCCGTGGCGTGGCGCGAGATGCCGGCGGCGCCGGTTCCCGGTGCGAACACCGGGGCCCTGCAGTGACTTGAGGAGAGAACTGGGATCATGGCAAGCGCGCAAAGCGGCAAAATGGTCGTCGGCCTGGATATCGGCACCTCCAAGGTGGTGGCGCTGGTCGGCGAGGTGGCGGCCGATGGCCAGCTGGAAATCGTCGGCATCGGCACCCATCCCTCGCGGGGCCTGAAGAAGGGCGTGGTGGTCAACATCGAGTCCACCGTACAGGCCATCCAGCATGCCATCGACGAGGCGCAGCAGATGGCCGGCTGCCGGATCCACTCGGCATTCGTCGGCGTGGCGGGCAGCCATATCCGCAGCCTGAACTCGCACGGCATCGTCGCCATTCGCGAGCGCGAGGTGAACCGCGCCGACATCGAGCGGGTCCTGGACGCCGCTCAGGCGGTGGCGATCCCGGCCGACCAGCGGGTGCTGCACACCCTGGCCCAGGACTACGTGATCGACAACCAGGAAGGCGTGCGCGAGCCGCTGGGGATGTCGGGCGTGCGTCTGGAAGCCAAGGTGCACGTGGTCACCTGTGCGGTGAATGCGGCGCAGAACATCGAGAAGTGCGTGCGCCGCTGCGGGCTGGAGGTGGACGACATCATCCTCGAGCAGCTGGCCTCGTCCGACTCGGTGCTGACCGACGACGAGAAGGAGCTGGGCGTGTGCCTGGTGGACATCGGCGGTGGTACCACCGATATCGCCATCTTCACCGAGGGTGCGATCCGTCACACTGCGGTAATTCCGATCGCTGGCGACCAGGTTACCAACGATATCGCCATGGCCCTGCGTACACCGACTCAGTATGCTGAGGAGATCAAAATTCGCTATGCCTGCGCCCTGGCCAAACTGGCCGGCGCCGGGCAGACCATCAAGGTGCCGAGCGTCGGCGATCGTCCGCCTCGCGAACTGTCCCGCCAGGCGCTGGCCGAAGTGGTCGAGCCGCGCTACGAGGAGCTGTTCTCGCTGGTACAGGGCGAACTGCGCCGCAGTGGCTACGAGGACCTGCTCCCGGCCGGGATCGTGATCACCGGTGGCACCGCGAAGATGGAAGGTGCCGTCGAGCTGGCCGAGGAAATCTTTCACATGCCGGTACGTCTGGGCCTGCCGCAAGGTGTCAGGGGCCTGGAGGATGTCGTGCGCAACCCTGCCTATGCGACAGGGGTCGGTCTGCTGTTGTACGGCCTGCGCAAGCAGGGCTCGCCGAGCCATTCCGGCGGTGGCAGCAGCAGCGAAGAGAGCAAACCGCCGGTATTCGAGCGCATCAAGCGCTGGGTGCAAGGCAATTTCTGACAGTCGGCCACCGCATGGTCAGGTCGGTTGGACAAGAAAAAAGGGAAAGGAGAGGGAAAATGTTCGAATTAGTCGATAACGTTGAATCGAATGCGGTAATCAAGGTCATCGGTGTAGGCGGTGGTGGCGGCAACGCGGTCAACCACATGCTGCGCAGCAACATCGACGACATCGATTTCATCTGTGCCAACACCGATGCCCAGGCACTGAAGAAGGTCGACGCCAAGACCATCCTGCAGCTGGGCATGAACGTGACCAAGGGGCTCGGTGCCGGCACCAATCCCGACGTCGGTCGCCAGGCCGCGCTGGAGGACCGCGAGCGCATCGCCGAGGTCCTGCAGGGCGCCAACATGGTGTTCATCACCACCGGCATGGGCGGCGGCACCGGTACCGGTGCGGCGCCGATCATCGCCGAGGTGGCCAAGGAGATGGGCATCCTCACCGTCGCCGTGGTTACCCGCCCGTTCCCCTTCGAGGGCCGTCGGCGCATGCAGATCGCCGACGAGGGCATCCGCGCCCTGTCCGAGCATGTCGACTCGCTGATCACCATTCCCAACGAGAAGCTGCTGACCATCCTCGGCAAGGACGCCAGCCTGCTGTCCGCCTTCGCCAAGGCCGACGACGTGCTGGCCGGCGCCGTGCGCGGCATCTCCGACATCATGCAGCGCCCCGGCCTGATGAACGTCGACTTCGCCGACGTGCGCACCGTGATGAGCGAGATGGGCATGGCGATGATGGGGACCGGCCACGCCAGCGGCCCGAACCGCGCCCGTGAAGCCGCTGAGGCGGCGATCCGCAACCCGCTGCTGGAAGACATCAACCTGCAGGGCGCCCGCGGCATCCTGGTCAACATCACCGCCGGCCTCGACCTGTCGCTGGGCGAGTACACCGAAGTCGGCAGCATCATCGAGCAGTTCACCTCCGAGCACGCGACCGTCAAGATCGGTGCGGTCATCGATCCGGAAATGCGCGACGAGCTGCACGTCACCGTGGTCGCCACCGGTCTCGGCGCACGCATGGAGAAGCCGACCAAGGTGGTCGACAACGCGCCGGCAGCCACTCCGGTGCAGCAGGGCGCTTCGGTGAACTACCGCGACCTCGAGCGTCCGACCGTGATGCGCAGCAGTCAGGGTGGCGGTAGCGCGGCCCCGGCGGTCAAGCCCAGCACCCAGGAAGATCTCGACTATCTGGATATTCCGGCCTTCCTGCGTCGCCAGGCCGATTGAGTTTCTATATCAGGAGTATTGGTGTGATTGGTATTCAGTAAAGGCGGGCTCTGATATCATTCCCGCCATTACTGAGAACAGTTCACAACTTGTGCAGATACGGCCAAAGCCATGATCAAACAACGCACTTTGAAGAACATCATCCGCGCCACCGGCGTCGGCCTGCACTCGGGGGAGAAGGTCTATCTCACCCTGAAGCCGGCCCCGGTGGATACCGGTATCGTGTTCTGCCGTACCGATCTCGACCCCATGGTGGAGATTCCGGCTCGGGCCGAGAACGTCGGTGAGACCACCCTGTCGACCACGCTGGTCAAGGGTGACGTCAAGGTGGATACCGTTGAGCACCTGCTTTCGGCCATGGCTGGCCTGGGTATCGACAACGCCTATATCGAACTGTCGGCACCGGAAGTGCCGATCATGGACGGCAGCGCCGGCCCCTTCGTGTTCCTCATCCAGTCCGCCGGTCTGCAGGAGCAGGAAGCGCCGAAGAAGTTCATCCGCATCAAGCGCCCGGTGACCGTGGAGGAGGAGGGCAAGAGCGCCACCTTCCTGCCGTTCGACGGCTTCAAGGTGAGCTTCGAGATCGACTTCGATCACCCGGTGTTCCACGGTCGTACCCAGCATGCCTGCGTCGACTTCTCCAGCACCTCGTTCGTCAAGGAAGTCAGCCGCGCGCGCACCTTCGGCTTCATGCGCGACATCGAGTTCCTGCGTTCGCAGAACCTCGCCCTGGGTGGCAGCGTGGACAACGCCATCGTGGTCGACGAGTTCCGCGTCCTCAACGAAGACGGCCTGCGCTACGAGGATGAGTTCGTCAAGCACAAGATCCTCGATGCCATCGGCGACCTGTACCTGCTCGGTACCAGCCTGATCGGCGAGTTCCGTGGCATCAAGTCTGGCCATGCCCTGAACAACCGCCTTCTGCGTACCCTGCTTGCCGACCGGGATGCCTGGGAGCTGGTGACCTTCGAGGACGCCAGCACCGCGCCGATCTCCTACATGCGCCCGGCAGCCGCCGGCTGAAGCAAGACTCTCCCTTTCTCTTGAGGCCACCCCTAGGGTGGCCTTTTTTTTCGTCCGCGTTTTTTGCGCGCTTCAGTCAGGCGGTCGGGTGTGGCTGGCCAGACGCTCCAGGGCGGCGCGCAACTGCGGATCGTCGATGCCGCTGGCGGCGGCGCGCAGGGTGTCGGCGGCGCTGGCGGAAAGCGTCGGATTTCGACCGGTGGCATGCCTTTCGGCGGCTGTTGGTTGAATCTTGAACAGAATCTTCGCTAAGTTCGCGAATTCCTTGAGGTTGCGCAGTTGGCGCAGCAGGCGTTTCTGCTGGTAGCGCAGGTGGGTGGCCCACTGGCCGTCGGTGACGATCAGCAGCAGGCAGTCATCGCGCCATGCTGCGACCCGACAGTGTGGGCGAGCGGCCGGCTGCAGCTGGCTTTCCAGCAGTTGCTGCAGGTGGCCGAGACGCTGCGCTTCGCCGAGCAGGTTCTTGAGCGTTTTCGTCTCGCGCAGCAGTGTCGCGGGAGCTCGGGCCGGCAGGGGACGAAAAGACATGGCAGGACGCCTGGAGAAAAACCGAGCGGCCATCTTAGCAAAACGGCTGCACCGAAACTTCTATACGGGATGCGCCATGCATATCATCTTCATGAGTCGTCGCCATGGCGCGGCGCGTTCGCTGACGCTGGCGCCTCGCCACGGACTGCTGCTGGCCACCCTGCTGCTCGGTTGCAGCCTGGCAGCCGGGGTGGTGCTGGGCTCGTGGATAAGACCCGACCCCTTGCCGGTGGTTCCCGGCGAGGCGGTCAGCGAGACGAGCGGTATCCTGCCGCAGGAACTGGCCGAGGCGCGCGCCGCTGCCCAGCGCGAGCTGGACGCCTTGGGCGTGCATCTGGCCGAGCTGCAGGCGCGGATGATCCGCATCGATGCCCTGGGTGAGCGGCTGAGCGAGCTGGCCGATCTGGATGGCGGCGAATTCGACTTCTCCCAGCCGGTCGGGCAGGGCGGTCCGGACGAAGGGCTGGACAGCGAGCCGTACCGCGGCAGCGAAGTGCTCGGCAGTCTCGATGCGCTGGCGGCGCGAATCGACGGTCGCGAGCAGCAGCTGGAGGCGATGGAGCGGGTGCTGGCAGCACGCCAGCGCGAGGACGCCAGCCAGGTCGCCGGGCGGCCGGTGCTCAGCGGCTACCAGTCCTCGGCCTACGGTCTGCGCAGCGACCCGTTTCACGGCCGGGCCCGCGCCCACAAGGGCGTGGACTTCGCCGCCCGGCGCGGCACCGAGATCGTCGCGGTGGCCGCCGGAGTGGTGACTTGGGCCGGTCGCAAGTCCGGCTACGGCTGGACCGTCGAGGTCGGCCATGCCGACGGCTACTCGACCCTCTATGCGCACAACCAGCGCAACCTGGTGCAGGTCGGCGAGCTGGTGCAGCGCGGCCAGACCATCGCCCTGGTCGGCAGCAGCGGGCGCTCGACCGGTCCGCATGTGCATTTCGAGGTCAAGAAGAACGGTCGCCAGGTCAATCCGGCCAGCTATATCGCCCGTGCCAGCAGTGGTGAATGAGGCGTCTTTTCTCGTCGGCATTTCCGGGTAGAATGCCTGCTTCGCTGCCGCGCCGCCGGCACTGGGCACTCCCCGGGAGTGCCCTCCATTTCCACAGATGGAAGACCCTCCCGATATGTTTGCGCCTTTGTTGAAGAAACTCTTTGGAAGCAAGAACGAGCGTGAAGTCAAGCGCATGGCCAAGGCTGTCCAGGCGATCAACGCCCTGGAAGAGCAGATGGTCGCGCTCTCCGACGAGCAGCTCAGGGGCAAGACCGAAGAGTTCAAGGCGCGCCTGGCCCAGGGCGAAACGCTCGACAAGCTGCTGCCGGAAGCCTTTGCCGTGGCCCGCGAGGCCGGCAAGCGGGTGATGGGCATGCGCCACTTCGACGTGCAGCTGATCGGCGGCATGACCCTGCACGAGGGCAAGATCGCCGAGATGCGTACCGGCGAGGGCAAGACCCTGGTGGGCACCCTGGCGGTGTACCTCAATGCGCTGGAAGGCAAGGGCGTGCACGTGGTCACGGTCAACGACTACCTGGCCCGGCGCGACGCCAACTGGATGCGCCCGCTGTACGAGTTCCTTGGCCTGTCGGTCGGCGTGGTCAGCCCGTTCCAGGACCCGGTCGACAAGCGCGCCGCCTACGCCGCCGACATCACCTACGGCACCAACAACGAATTCGGCTTCGACTACCTGCGCGACAACATGGCGTTCAGCCTGGACGACAAGTTCCAGCGCGAGCTGAACTTCGCCGTGGTCGACGAGGTGGACTCGATCCTCATCGACGAGGCGCGCACCCCGCTGATCATTTCCGGCCCGGCCGAGGACAGCTCGCGCCTGTACATGCAGATGAACCAGCTGATCCCGCGCCTCAAGCGTCAGGTCGAGGCGGAAGAGGGCGTGGTCGAGCAGGAAGGCCACTACAGCATCGACGAGAAGGCCCGCCAGGTCGAAATCACCGAGCAGGGCCACCAGTTCATCGAGGACATGCTCACCGAGGCCGGCCTGCTGGCCGAGGGCGAGAGCCTGTATTCGGCGCACAATCTCGGCCTGCTGACCCACGTCTACGCCGCCCTGCGCGCGCACACCCTGTTCCATCGCGACGTCGAATACATCGTGCAGAACAACCAGGTGGTGCTGATCGACGAGCACACCGGGCGCACCATGCCGGGCCGCCGCCTGTCCGAGGGCCTGCACCAGGCCATCGAGGCCAAGGAAGGCGTGCAGATCCAGGCCGAGAGCCAGACCCTCGCCTCGACCACCTTCCAGAACTACTTCCGCCTGTACAACAAGCTGGCCGGCATGACCGGTACCGCCGATACCGAGGCCTTCGAGTTCCGCCAGATCTACGGTCTCGACGTGGTGGTGATCCCGACCAACAAGCCGGTCGCGCGCAAGGACTTCAACGATCTGGTCTACCTGACCCAGGAAGAGAAGTACGCGGCGGTCATCGAGGACGTCAAGGCCTGCCGGGCCGAGGGTCGTCCGGTACTGGTCGGCACCGCCTCGATCGACAGCTCCGAGTATCTTTCCCAGCTGCTGCACAAGGCCGGCATGGAGCACAAGGTGCTCAACGCCAAGTACCACGACAAGGAGGCCGAGATCATCGCCCAGGCCGGTCGTCCCGGCGCGGTGACCATCGCCACCAACATGGCCGGTCGCGGTACCGACATCCTCCTCGGCGGCAACTGGGAGGTGGAAGTCGCCGCCCTGGAAAATCCGAGCGAGGAGCAGATCGCCCAGGTCAAGGCCGAATGGCAGAAGCGCCACCAGCAGGTGATCGAGGCCGGCGGCCTGCACGTGATCGCCTCCGAGCGCCACGAATCGCGGCGCATCGACAACCAGCTGCGCGGTCGTGCCGGTCGCCAGGGCGACCCGGGTTCCAGCCGCTTCTACCTGTCGCTGGAAGACAACCTGATGCGCATCTTCGCCTCCGACCGGGTGAAGAACTTCATGAAGGCCCTCGGCATGCAGTCCGGCGAGGCCATCGAGCACCGTATGGTCACCAACGCCATCGAGAAGGCGCAGCGCAAGGTCGAGGGGCGCAACTTCGACATCCGCAAGCAGCTGCTCGAGTTCGACGACGTGGCCAACGAGCAGCGCAAGGTGATCTATCACATGCGCAACAGCCTGCTGGCCGCCGAGAGTGTCGGCGAGACCATCGCAGAGTTCCGCAGCGAAGTGCTGGCACGGCTCATCGATGCGCACATCGCGCCGCAGTCGCTGCCCGAGCAGTGGGACATCCGCGGCCTGGAGGCGGCGCTGCAAAGCGACTTCGGCCTCAAGCTGCCGGTGCAGCAGTGGCTGGACGAGGACGACAAGCTCTACGAGGAAACCCTGCGCGAGCGCATTGCCGCCGAGGTGCTCAAGGATTACGCCGAGAAGGAGGAGCTGGCCGGCAGCGATGCGCTGCGCAGCTTCGAGAAGCAGATCCTCCTGCGCGTGCTCGACGACCTGTGGAAGGATCACCTGTCGACCATGGACCACCTGCGCCATGGCATCCACCTGCGTGGCTACGCGCAGAAGAACCCCAAGCAGGAGTACAAGCGCGAGTCGTTCGCCCTCTTCCAGGAGCTGCTGGACAACATCAAGCGCGATGCCATCCGCGTGCTGTCCCACGTGCAGGTGCGCCGCGAGGACCCCGCCGAGGAAGAGGAACGCCTGCGCCGCGAGGCCGAAGCGCTGGCCGCCCGCATGCAGTTCCAGCATGCCGCCGCCCCGGCGCTCGATCAGCCGCTGGAGGACATCGCCGAGGCTGGCGAGCCGGTCCCGGTGGCGGCCGTTGCCGCGGTGCGCCAGGAGCCGAAGATCGGCCGCAACGAGCCCTGCCCGTGCGGCAGCGGCAAGAAGTACAAGCACTGCCACGGCCAGATCGGCTGATCGGCGGGTAGCTTGATCACGCCGCGACCGGCCCTGCCGCTCGCGGCGTTTTCCATCGTGATCCCATCATTTTTCGCGCAGCGCGCACTTCAAGGAGCTTCCCCATGGCTGTCGGTCTTGGTCCCCTGCCCACCCTGCACCCGGTTGCCGGTTTCGAACTCGGCATCGCCTCGGCCGGCATCAAGCGCCCCGGGCGCAAGGACGTGGTGGTGATGCGCTGCGCCGAGGGCTCGACCATCGCCGGCGTGACCACCACCAACGCCTTCTGCGCCGCGCCGGTGCTGATCACCCGCGAGCGCCTGCAGGGCGAGGTCCGCTACCTGCTGACCAACACCGGCAACGCCAACGCCGGCACCGGTCCGGACGGCCTGCTCCGCGCCCGCCGCGCCTGCGCCAAGCTGGCCGAGCTGGCCGGGGTGGCCGAGAGCGCCGTGCTGCCGTTCTCCACCGGGGTGATCGGCGAGCCGCTGCCGGTCGAGAAGATCGAAGGCGCGCTGCAGGCCGCGCTGGCCGACCTCAAGGTCGACAACTGGGCGCAGGCTGCCGAAGGCATCATGACCACCGACACCCTGCCCAAGGGCGCCAGCCGCCAGTTCCAGCACGACGGCGTCACCGTCACCGTCACCGGCATCAGCAAGGGTGCCGGGATGATCCGCCCGAACATGGCGACCATGCTCGGCTACATCGCCACCGACGCCAAGGTCGCCCGCGACGTGCTGCAGGACCTGGTGCGCGACGCGGCCAACAAGTCGTTCAACCGCATCACCATCGACGGCGACACCTCGACCAACGACTGCTGCATGCTGATCGCCACCGGCCAGGCCGCCCTGCCGGAGATCACCGAAAAGACCGGCGAGCTGTACGCCAAGCTCAAGCAGGCGGTGTTCGAGGTGTTCATGGAGGTCGCCCAGGCCATCGTCCGCGACGGGGAGGGCGCCACCAAATTCGTCACCGTGCAGGTCAACGGCGGCGCCAATGCTCAGGAATGCCTGGACGTCGCCTACGCCGTGGCCCACTCGCCGCTGATCAAAACCGCGCTGTTCGCCTCCGATCCCAACTGGGGGCGCATCCTCGCCGCGGTCGGCTATGCCGGCGTGCCCAACCTGGACGTCAGCCTGATCGACGTGTTCCTCGGCGACGTGTGCATCGCCAGCCAGGGCGGTCGCGCAGCGACCTACACCGAGGAGCAGGGCGCGGCGGTGATGAAGCGGGAGGAGATCGGCATCCGCATCGAACTGGGCCGCGGCGCGTTCAGCGAGACCATCTGGACCACCGACCTGTCCCACGAGTACGTGCGCATCAACGCCGAATACCGTTCTTGAAGCCAGGCCGGCGCCGTCTGCCGATGTTGGCCGGTGGCGCCGGCAGCCAGTCCGGATGCAGAGCCTGCGCCCGGGCTGGCCTGTGGAGTCCGAGTCGATGAAACGATTGCACGTGGCCGCGGCGGTGATCCGCGGCGCTGATGACCGGGTGCTGATTGCCCGGCGTCCCGAACACAAGCATCAGGGCGGCCTGTGGGAGTTCCCTGGCGGCAAGGTCGAGGCCGGCGAGGCGGTGGCAACCGCGCTGGCGCGCGAGCTGCACGAGGAGCTGGGTATCGTCGTCACCGCCTCCCGGCCGTTGATCCAGGTGCGCCACGACTATCCCGATCTCGCCGTGCTGCTCGACGTCCACGAGGTCGGCGCCTTCACCGGCGAGCCCCATGGTGCCGAGGGCCAGCCGCTGGCCTGGGTGGCGCCGCGCGAGTTGCCGCACTACGAGTTTCCCGAGGCCAACCGGCCGATCGTCGCCGCCGCCCGCCTGCCGGCGCAGTACCTGATCACCCCTGCTGACCTCGAGCCCGCCGAGCTGCTGCGCGGCGTGCGTGAAGCGTTGGCCGGCGGCATCCGTCTGCTGCAGCTGCGCGCACCGACCATGTACAGCGCCGAATACCGCGACCTGGCGGTGGACATCCAGGGCCTGTGCGCCGGCAAGGCGCAGCTGATGCTCAAGGGGCCGCTGGAGTGGCTGGGCGACTTCCCCGCCGCCGGCTGGCATCTCACCGCCGCGCAGCTGCGCCAGTACGCGGCCAGGGGCCGACCGTTCCCGGCCGAGCGCTGGCTGGCGGCCTCCTGCCACGGCGCCGAGGAGCTGGCGCTGGCGGCGCAGATGGGCGTCGACTTTGTCACCCTGTCGCCGCTGCAGGCCACCCGGAGCCATCCCGACGCCACGCCGCTGGGCTGGGAGGTGGCGGCCGAGCTGATCAGCGGCTTCAACCGGCCGGTGTACCTGCTCGGCGGCGTCGGCCCGGCCGAGCAGGCGCGGGCCTGGCAGATCGGCGCCCAAGGCGTGGCCGGCATCCGCGCCTTCTGGCCGCGCTGAGTTGGCTCAGCGCCGGCGCAGCGGTTCGAGCAGGGCGCGCAGGCCGTTGTGGTCGATCTCGTGCATCAGCGCCAGCAGGCGACCGATCTCGCCCGGCGGAAAGCCGCTGCGGGCGAACCAGGCCAGGTAGTGGCCGGGCAGATCGCTGATCAGTCGCCCCTGATACTTGCCGAAGGGCATCTCCCGGCCGACCAGGAGCAGCAGATCCTCGGGCTTCACTCGGCGCGTTCCGGCGCCGCCGCCTGCCACAGCACCTCGTTGACCTGCTGGCGGCGGGCGATCAGCCGCGCGCCGACGAACAGCAGGTCGGACAGGCGGTTGAGATAGGCCAGGCACTCGCCGCGCAGCGGCTCGACGGCGTTGAGGTGCTGGCAGCGGCGCTCGGCGCTGCGCGCGAAGCTGCGGCAGACGTGGGCCTGGGCCACCAGGCGCGAGCCGCCGGGGAGGATGAAGTTCTTCAGCGGGCCGACTTCCTCGTTCCAGGCATCGATGGCCTGTTCCAGGCGGGTGATCTCGGTGGCGTCCAGCGCCTGGTACTCGGGCATCGCCAGTTCGCCGCCGAGGTCGAACAGGCGGTGCTGACAGGGCGCGAGCAGCTCGAGGATTTCCGTCAGTCCCGGATACAGGGCTTCCTGCTCGGCCAGTTCGGCGAGCAGCAGGCCGAGCTGGCTGTTCAGCGTGTCGACCTCGCCCATCGCCTCGATGCGCGGGTGGTCCTTGGTTACCCGGCGGCCGTCGGCCAGGCCGGTTTCGCCGGCATCGCCGGTGCGGGTGTAGATCTTCGACAGGCGAAAGCCCATGGTGCAGGTCCTGTGACGGCTGGGAATGGCAGCCGGCAGGGTAGCCGGTGCTCAGTCCTGCGGCAATCCGCGTGCGCGCAGATGGGCGCGCAGGCGCTGCTCGAGGGCCTGCAGGCGTGGTAGCGCCAGCTGCCGGTGCGCGGCCTCGCGGCAGGCGTGGCCGAGCAGGTAGGCGATCTCGGTGCGCCGGCCGGCGGCGACGTCCTGGTGCATGGATGAATAGTTGGCCGCGGTGGCGGCGATCACCCGCTCCACCTCGGCCTGCAGGTCGACTGCCGCGTCCGCCTGGCCGCAGGCGACCAGCAGTTCGACCAGTTCGGCGCACAGCGCGGCGACTTCCTCGGCATGCGCCTGCAGGCCGCCGTTACGGCAGTCGTGGAGCACGGTCAGCGGATTGATCGCACAGTTCAGCGCCAGCTTGCGCCACAGCCGGCTGAGGATGTCCGTCGTCCAGCTGGCGGCAATCCCGGCCTGGGCCAGCTCGCCCAGCCAGTCCGGCGCGGGGGAGGGGGGCACGGTGCCGAGCCAGGTCTGCCCGGCGCCGGCGTATACGACATGGAAGTCGCTGCGGCGGAAGGCGCCTTCGGTGCTGGAGGCGAAGATGCAGCGTACCTGCGGCAGCAGGGCGGCGACCTGTTCCTGGCTGCCCAGGCCGTTCTGCAGCAGGATGACCTCGGCGCCGGGAGCCAGGCGTGCGTGCAGGGCGCGGGCGGCCGCGGCGGCGTCGTAGGCCTTGCTGGCCAGCAGCAGGCGGTGGATCGGTGCGCGGTCGGTAAGGGTTTCGGCGGGCAGCGGCAGCCGCCGGCACACGCCATCAGTCTCGAAGGTCAGGCCGCCGGCGGCGTGGTACTGCGCCAGCCGCTGCGGGTCGCGCAGCAGCAGGCGAACGGGCAGGCCGGCAGCGGCCAGGCGCGCGGCCCACAGGCCGCCGAGGCTGCCGGCACCGAGGACATGCCAGGTCACGACGCCGAGGCTTGCGTCTGCTGCAGACGCTGGCAGGCGATGCGGCCGCTGCTGCGGGCCTCCGCCAACTGGCTGGCGGCCTGGCGCATCAGCGTGTCGATGCTCGCCGGGCAGTCGCGGGCATCGACGCCGACCAGGGCAATGGCGGCCTGCAGGGTGATGAAGCCCTCGCTGGTCTTCAGGGCCTTGAGGTTGAGGCTGTCGTGCAGGCGTCGAAAACTGCTGTGGCTGCATTCGCGCAGGTCGTCGACCATGGCGACCACGGCGAAATGGTTGTCGTCCAGGCGGGCCAGTGCGTCGAGGGGGCGCAGCATGTTGCGCAGGCGGCAGGCGACGTTGTAGAGCAGCTCGCGCTGCAGACCCTCGCTGCGGCTGCGCCGGTTGGCGGGATCGTCCAGGCCAATCAGCAGGTAGCACAGCGCGCCGCCGCGTGACTCGAGCTGGCGCAGGGCATCGCCCAGATGCTGGCGCAGGAAGCGCTGGTTGCCGAGGCCGGTCAGCTCGTCGATCACGTTGCGCTGTTCGAGGTTGCTGACATTGTGCGTCAGGCGGCGGGTTTCCTGTTCCAGGCGTTGCAATCGGCCGCACAGGCGGTCGGCGGCGCGTACCCGGGGTACCAATTGCTCGTTGACGGTGGCCTTGTTGACGAAGTCGTCGACCCCGCAGTCGAAGGCTTCGGTCAGCAGGCTGTCGCCGTCGCTGCCGGTGAGCAGGATGATGTAGGTGTAGTGCTCGCCGCTCTCGTCGAGCTGGCGAATCCGCGTGGTCAGCTGCAGACCGTCCATCTCCGGCATCAGCCAGTCGGCGAGCAGCACGTTGGCCGGGCGTTGGTCGAGCGCCGCGAGCGCTTCGCTGGCGCTGCCGGCGTAGCGGATGTCTCGGTAGCCGGCCTGCTGGAGTACGCGGCCGATCAGCGCGCTGGAAAACCTGGCATCGTCCACCACCATGATGCTGAGGTTGGGATCGGGCATGGGTGCGGGCTCGGTTGAGGGTGAGGAGTGGTGCTCGGGTACGGCAGCGGTCGGATGGTCGGTTATAATGACGACTCGCTTTTTACCGTCAAGTCAGGCGCGATGCATCCGTGAACCCGGTCGCGCCGTCCATCTGGAGATACCCCATGCCCTCGTTCGACGTGGTGTCCGAACTGGACAAGCACGAAGTCACCAACGCTGTCGACAATGCCATCAAGGACCTGGACCGCCGCTACGACCTGCGCGGCAAGGGCAGTTTCGAGTTCAAGGAGAAGACCGTCACCCTGACGGCTGAGGCCGACTTCATGCTCGAGCAGATGCTCGAGATCCTCAAGCTGGCACTGGTCAAGCGCAAGATCGACGTGCAGTGCCTGGAGGTCAAGGACTCCTATGCCTCCGGCAAGGTGGTCAAGCAGGAAGTGGTGCTGCGCGAAGGCATCGACAAGGAGCTGGCGAAGAAGATCGTCGCGCTGATCAAGGACGGCAAGCTCAAGGTCCAGGCAGCGATCCAGGGCGAGCAGGTGCGCGTCACCGGCAAGAAGCGCGATGACCTGCAGGAGGCCATCGCCCTGCTGCGCACCCAGGAGCTGGGCATGCCGCTGCAGTTCAACAATTTCCGCGACTGATTGCCCGTCGCGACCGCGGACTGCGTGGTCGCATAAGCCAAAAGGCCAGCCTCAGGGGCTGGCCTTTTGTTTATTCGGGGGTGCTGGTCGGGCGGGGCGCCTGTGGCGCGGCGCTGGTCGGGGTGCCCGGATTGCCTGGCGTATCGGGGCTGCTGCTGGTATGCCGGCGTTCGCGCCCCCACTGCAGGCCGATCAGCAGCAGGGTCGGCACGCCGATCAGCGCGGTGACCAGGAAGAAGTCGGCGTAGCCGAGGTTCTCCACCATCACCCCCGAGTAGCCGCCGATCAGGCGCGGCAGCAGCAGCATGATCGAGCTGAGCAGGGCGTACTGGGTGGCGGAGAACTGCAGGTTGGTCAGGCTCGACAGGTAGGCGACGAAGGCCGCGGTGGCCAGGCCGCCGCTGAAGTTGTCCGCCGAGATGGTGAACACCAGCATCTCGAGGTTCGGGCCCATGCCGGAGAGCATGGCGAACAGCAGGTTGGTCGCCGCCGAGGCCAGGCCGCCGAGGAACAGGATCGGCAGGATGCCGAAGCGCACGATCAGCAGGCCGCCGACGCCGGCGCCGAGCAGGGTCATCACCAGACCGAACAGCTTGCTGACGCTGGCGATCTGCTCCTTGCTGAAGCCCAGGTCAACGTAGAACACGTTGGCCATCACGCCCATCACCGTGTCCGACATGCGATAGGTGGCGATCAGGCCGAGCAGCACCAGCGCCTGCCAGCGGTAGCGCTGGATGAAGTCGCTGATCGGCGTCAGCACCGGGGCCAGGCCGCGGCGGCCGAAGGACGACAGGCACAGCACGGTGAGCACTGTGTACAGGGTGAAGCGCAGGAAGGCGCGGTCGTCGAGCAGCAGGTCGAGCAGGGTCACCTGGCTGCTGAACACGCCGTCCACGCCGCTGTGGTACAGCTGGGTGAACATCGCCGGCACCGAGATGAGCAGGACGATCAGCACCAGCACCGATACCAGCTGGTGGGTCAGGCCGTAGCGGGCGGCAGCCTGCTGGGTCTGCTGCGGCACCGGCGGCTCACGCATCCACAGGGTGGTGAGCAGGCCGGGCAGCATCAGCAGGGCGAACAGCAGGTAGGTGCTGGCCCAGGCCGGATACAGGTAGTTGTTGCCCACCGAGCCGAAGCCCTCGGCGACGAACAGCGCGCCGGCGCTGGCCAGCAGCATGGCCACCCGGTAGCCGGTGGTGTAGCAGGCCGCCAGCGCCGCCTGCTGGGTGTTCTCGGCGATCTCCAGGCGGTAGGCGTCGAGGGCGATGTCCTGGGTGGCCGAGGCGAAGGCCACCAGTACCGCCACGGCGATCAGCCAGCCCAGGTGGGTCTGCGGGTCGAACAGCGCCATGCCGGCCAGGCCGACGGCCACCAGCAGCTGCGACAGCGCCAGCCAGGAGCGGCGCCGGCCCAGGCGGCCGAGCAGTGGCAGGCGCCACTGGTCGAGCAGCGGCGACCATACCCACTTGAAGGCGTAGGCGAGGCCGATCAGGCTGGCGTAGCCGATGGTTTCGCGCGCCACCCCGGCCTCGCGCAGCCACACCGAGAGGGTGGAGAACACCAGCACCATGGGCAGACCGGCGGCGAAGCCGAGCAGCAGGAGGGCGAGGGCGGAAGGACTGGCATAGGTGGCGAAGGCTTCGCGCCAGGTTCTACGGGGCATGGAACGCTGCATGGTGGCGGACAAAGTGTGCACTCTAACCGCTCTGGCGGCCGGGATGCCAGCCATGGCGACGGATGTCCAGGCGGCTGCCTGACAGGGCGATGCCTTCGGCGGCCAGGCGGCGGCGCTGTTCGTCACCGGCCGGCGAGCCGGCGGGGAGACTCAGGCGACCACCGGCGGCGATGACCCGGTGCCAGGGCAGGGCGGTATCCTCCGGCAACTGGCTCAGGCAGCGGCCGACCCAGCGCGCCGCGCGGCCCAGACCGGCCTGCTCGGCGAGTTGGCCATAGCTGACCACCCGTCCGGGCGGGATCTGGGCCAGCGCGGCATACAGCGCACTGCGGCGGCAGTCGGCCGGGCGCTGGGCGGGGGAGGCAGGCATGGTGCAGGGGCTCGTCAGCGATCGGAACTCCAGCATAGCGCTCTGCTGGTCGAGTGGGCAGTACCACCGTATGGCGGCTGCGCCTTGCGCGCTCGCCGGGCGCAAGGATAATGCGCTCCCCGTTTCCCAGCCTGCTTCCCGCCCATCATGCGTTTGTTGTCCCTGCTGTGCCTTTCGTTGCTGTGCTGTACCGCCTTGCCGGCCCTGGCCGATACCGTCTGGCTGAAGAATGGCGACCGCCTGAGCGGCCAGATCCAGCTGTTCGACGGCGGCAAGCTGCTGCTCAAGACCGCCTACGCCGGCAGCGTGACCCTCGACTGGAAGCAGGTTGCCAGCCTGGAAAGCAGCCAGGCGCTGCTGGTCAAGCTGGATGATGGCGAGGGCGAACATGCCCGCGGCCTGCGCCGCGCTGCCGATGGCCGGGTCGAACTGGTCAATGGTGCGGCGCGCAGCGTCGAGCTGGCCCAGGTCAAGCAGATCCTGCCGCCGCGCCCGCTGGTCGAGGACTGGGTGTGGAGCGGCAGCGCCGACTTCGCCTTCGAGTACGAGCAGGCCGAAAAGGATGTCGAGGAGTTCGACGTCGACCTGCGCACCAAGGCCCGTCACGGCCTGTGGCGGCACAACCTCAGCGCCAGCTACGACCGCGAGTCCAAGGACGAGGTGGAGGTGGAGGACAGCGTCGGCGCCGAGTACGCCCTCGACCGCTTCCTCGACGAGCACTGGTTCTGGCAGGGCAAGTTCGAGTACGAGCGCGACCGCATCGGCGCGCTGGCGATCCAGCGTACCCTCGGCACCGGCCCCGGCTACCAGTTCTGGGACAACGAGCTGGGCGCCTTCTCGCTGGTCTCGCTGCTCAACCGCCACGATCTGGACTTTGCCGGTGCCAGCGACGAGCACCTCTACGCGTTGGGCTTCAAGTGGGACTACAACCGCTTCCTGCTCGGCAAGCGCTTCGAGCTGTTCAGCCATGGCGAGCTGGGTGTGCCCTTCATCGATGCCATCGACTACAAGCTGGAGAGCGACCTGGGCCTGCGCTACAAGATCAACAGCTGGGCCTCGCTGCACCTCAAGGGCGAATGGGACCAGTTACGTGGTGAGCAGGGCGATGTCGACGAGTCGACCTACAGCGTCGGCTTCGGCGTCGGTTGGTAAGGGGGCGGAGCGGGCTGGCGCGCCGCTCCGCCACGGGTGGCACTTACAGGCGGATGCCGCCATCCACCTCGAGTACGCGGCCGGTGAAGTAGTCGTTCTCGAAGATGAACGCCGCGGCGCTGGCGATCTCCTCCGGCTGCCCCAGGCGCTTGAGCGGGATGCCCGCGGCCAGCTTCTCCAGAGCTTCGGGCTTCATGCTGGCCACCATGTCGGTGCCGATGAAACCGGGGGCGACGGCGCCGACGCGGATGCCGTAGCGCGCCAGCTCCTTGGCCCAGACCACGGTGAGCGAGGCCACCGCGGCCTTGGCCGCGCTGTAGTTGCTCTGGCCCATGTTGCCGGCGCGGGACACCGAGGAGATGTTGACGATGGTGCCCGCGCACTGCAGCTCGATCATCTTCGCCGCCACCTCGCGGGTACAGAGGAACACCCCGGTCAGGTTGACGTCGATCACCGCTTGCCACTGCGCCAGAGGCAGCTTGTGGATCTCGCCGTCCTTGACCTTGAGCAGCAGGCCGTCGCGCAGGATGCCGGCGTTGTTGATCAGGCCGTGCAGGGCGCCGAAATCGGCGGCCACCTGCTGCACCGTGCGCTCGACCTGCGCCTCGTCGGCGACGTTGCAGATATAGGCGCGCGCCTCGACGCCGTTGGCCTGGCAGGCGCTCACCGCCTCCTGCAGCTTTTCCGGGTTGAGATCGATCAGGGCCAGTTTTGCGCCGCGGCATGACAGGTGTTCGGCCATGGCGCGACCAAGGCCCTGGCCGCTGCCGGTGATGATGATGACTTTGTCTTTCAGGTGCATGAGGGAATCCCCGCCGCTTGATTGATATAGGGCCTCGCGGGCATTCCCGGCTATCTGGAAGGGCCTGTCCGTTGCAACGGATTCTGTGCGAGGAAGCATGCTTCGAGCGTATTGTGCAGTGCAGCATGCTCGTGCGGGGTGGTCAAGAATAATTCAGTCCCCGCCGAGCGGTTGGCTGGGCGGCGGGCGACGGACGGCGGCACGCTGTCTTGAATTTATCCAGTGTTGACGCCATTTCATGTCACATTGGGGGCGTAATGCCCGTTCAGGAAATTCGACTCGATGCGCGTACTGCTGTTTGTCTTCATCCTCTTTCCACTGCTCGAACTGGCCTTGCTGATCAAGGTCGGCAGCAGCATCGGCGTGCTGACCACCCTGTTGCTGGTGATCGGCAGCGCGCTGGTCGGTGGCTTCCTGTTGCGTATCGCCGGCCCGGCGACCGCCTGGCGCGCCCGCGCCCGTCTGCTCAGCGGCGAGGCGCCGGAGCAGGAGATGCTCGACGGCCTGTTGATGGCCCTCGGCGGCTTCCTGCTGCTGCTGCCGGGTTTCCTCAGCGACGTGCTCGGCGTGCTGTGCCTGCTGCCGTTCACCCGTCACCTGCTGCGCAAGCGCCTCGGCCTGCGCGCGCAGCGCTTTGCCCAGTCCTCCATGCACGCCGGTCAATCCGCCGGTCAGCCTGGCCAGGAGGCGTCCAAACCGTCGCGTCCGCAGGTCATCGAGGGCGAGTGGGAACGCCGCGACGACTGAATTTTTTTTCGACCGCCCCTTGAAATGCCCTTGCCGGCCCTTATGTAGCGGTCAGCGCAGGATTGCTGTAGCAGTCGCTGCCCAGACTTCAACGGCGTGCCCGCCACGTCGTTCCCGGCAACGCCGGAATCTACCAACCCGCCGGTGAGCATCACCGGTCGCTGGAAACAACCTGTTAGGAGAGATCGACAATGAAGCTTCGTCCTCTGCATGACCGCGTCGTGATTCGTCGCAGCGAAGAAGAAACCAAGACCGCAGGTGGCATCGTGCTGCCGGGTTCCGCTGCCGAGAAGCCGAACCAAGGCGAAGTCGTCGCGGTCGGCGCCGGTCGCGTCCTGGACAACGGCGAAGTGCGTCCGCTGGCAGTGAAGGTGGGTGACAAGGTGGTGTTCGGCCCGTACTCCGGCAGCAACACCATCAAGGTTGACGGTGAAGACCTGCTGGTGATGGCCGAGAGCGAAATCCTCGCCGTGCTGGAAGCCTGAGTCACCGTCCCTTTTCCGCATTCACTGAATTCCATTTGAGGTAGAGAACATGGCTGCTAAAGAAGTTAAGTTCGGCGATTCCGCACGCAAGAAGATGCTGATCGGCGTAAACGTCCTGGCTGACGCCGTGAAGGCCACCCTCGGCCCGAAAGGCCGCAACGTGGTGCTGGAAAAGAGCTTCGGCGCGCCGCTGATCACCAAGGACGGCGTTTCCGTCGCCAAGGAAATCGAGCTGAAGGACCGCTTCGAGAACATGGGCGCCCAGCTGGTCAAGGACGTGGCTTCCAAGGCCAACGACCAGGCCGGTGACGGCACCACCACCGCCACCGTGCTGGCCCAGTCGATCGTCAACGAAGGCCTCAAGGCCGTCGCTGCCGGCATGAACCCGATGGACCTCAAGCGCGGCATCGACAAGGCGACCATCGCCATCGTTGCCCAGATCAAGGATCTGGCCAAGCCGTGCACCGACACCAAGGCCATCGCCCAGGTCGGCACCATCTCCGCCAACTCCGATGAGTCGATCGGCAACATCATTGCCGAAGCCATGGAAAAGGTCGGCAAGGAAGGCGTGATCACCGTCGAGGAAGGCTCGGGCCTGGAGAACGAGCTGTCCGTCGTCGAAGGCATGCAGTTCGACCGCGGCTACCTGTCCCCGTACTTCATCAACAAGCCGGACACCATGGTTGCCGAGCTGGAAAGCCCGCTGCTGCTGCTGGTCGACAAGAAGATCTCCAACATCCGCGAAATGCTGCCGGTGCTGGAAGCGGTCGCCAAGGCCGGTCGTCCGCTGCTGATCGTCGCCGAAGACGTCGAAGGCGAAGCGCTGGCCACCCTGGTGGTCAACAACATGCGCGGCATCGTCAAGGTCGCTGCGGTCAAGGCGCCGGGCTTCGGCGATCGCCGCAAGGCCATGCTGCAGGACATCGCCATCCTCACCGGCGGTACCGTGATTTCCGAAGAAGTCGGCATGAGCCTGGAAAGCGCCGGCCTGGAGCACCTGGGCAACGCCAAGCGCGTGGTGCTGAACAAGGAAAACACCACCATCATCGACGGCGCTGGTGCTCAGGCCGACATCGAAGCCCGCGTGGCGCAGATCCGCAAGCAGGTCGAGGAAACCACCTCCGACTACGACCGTGAGAAGCTGCAGGAGCGTCTGGCCAAGCTGGCTGGCGGTGTTGCCGTGATCAAGGTTGGCGCTGCCACCGAAGTCGAGATGAAAGAGAAGAAGGCCCGCGTCGAAGACGCCCTGCACGCCACCCGCGCTGCCGTGGAAGAAGGCGTGGTGCCTGGCGGCGGTGTCGCCCTGGTACGTGCCCTGCTGGCCATCGAAGGCCTGAAGGGCGACAACGAAGACCAGAACGTCGGTATCGCCCTGCTGCGCCGTGCGGTCGAAGCGCCGCTGCGCCAGATCGTCGCCAACGCCGGCGACGAGCCGAGCGTGGTGGTCGACAAGGTCAAGAACGGCTCGGGCAACTTCGGCTACAACGCAGCCACCGGCGTGTACGGCGACATGATCGAGATGGGTATCCTCGACCCGGCCAAGGTGACCCGTACTGCCCTGCAGTCCGCGGCCTCCATCGCTGCGCTGATGATCACCACCGAAGCCATGGTTGCCGAGATCGTCGACGACAAGGCTGCTCCGGCCATGCCGGACATGGGTGGCATGGGTGGCATGGGCGGCATGATGTAAGCCGACCGCCCCCCAGCTCCACAGCTGAAAAAACCCGCGCCTGGCGCGGGTTTTTTTATGCGCAGGGATTGGCCTGGCTCGGCGGCGCGGACCCGCGGTCGCGTCACGTAAGGTTTCCCTAAGCCGCTCGTGCGAGTCTGCGTCAGAGGGCATGCCTATGCGAATTCTGTTGGTCGAAGACAACCGCGACATCCTGGCCAATCTGGCCGACTACCTGACACTCAAGGGCTACAGCGTCGACTGCGCCCAGGACGGCCTGTCCGGCCTGCACCTGGCCACCAACGGGCACTACGACCTGCTGGTGCTCGACGTCATGCTGCCCGGGCTGGACGGCTACAGCCTGTGCCGGCGCCTGCGCGAGGAGGCGCGCAGCGTGGTGCCGGTGATCATGCTCACCGCCCGCGACCAGCTCGACGACCGCCTGCAGGGCTTCCAGGCCGGCGCCGACGACTACCTGGTCAAGCCGTTCGCGCTCAGCGAGCTGGCCGCGCGCATCGAGGCGGTGCTGCGCCGCAGCCAGGGCGGCGGGCGACGCCTGCTGCAGGTCGCCGACCTCGAGTACGACCTCGACACCCTGGAAGTCAGCCGCGGCGGCCGCCGCCTCAAGCTCAACCCGCTGGGGCTCAAGCTGCTGGCCCTGCTGATGCAGAGGAGTCCCCATGTGCTGCGTCGCGAGGCGCTCGAGGAGGCGCTGTGGGGCGACGACTGCCCGGACAGCGACAGCCTGCGCAGCCACATCCACCAGCTGCGCCAGGTGATCGACAAGCCGTTTGCACGCCCGCTGCTGCACACCGTGCACGGCCTGGGCTACCGACTGGCGGAGCGTGACGATGACGTTCAGGCCTAGTCTGGCGCAGCGCATCGTCATCGCCTTCGTGCTGATGACCCTGCTGGTGGCCGGCACCTTTGCCGTCGGCACGGTGCTGACGGTGCACGTGGTGGAGGCGCGCCTGCTGTCGGGCGAGCTGGGCCGCGACCTCGACCTGCTGCTGAAGATGGACAGCATGGACGAGTGGCGTGCCCGGCCGCAGACGGACCAGTTGTTCCACTTCACCGACGGCCCCGAGGAATTCGCCCTGCCGGCCGACCTGTCGGGGCTGGCGGAAGGCTTCCACGAGGTGTTCCGTGGCGAGCTTTCCTATCACGCCATGGTGCGGCTGGTGGACGGGCGCCGCTATGTGCTGTTGCAAGATCAGAGCGATTTCGAGCGCCGCGAGCAGTTGCTGTACGTCGCCGTCAGCGTGGGCTTCGTGATCAGTCTGTTGCTGGCCGCGCTGCTCGGCTGGTTGCTGGCGCGCCAGGTGATGGCTCCGGTGGCACGCCTGGCGCGCCAGGTGCGCCACCGCGACCAGTTGCTGGCGCTGGCTCCGCCGCTGGCACCGGACTACGTGGCCGACGAGGTCGGCCAACTGGCCGTGGCCTTCGACGAAACCCTCAGCCAGCTGCGCCAGGCGTTGAATCGGGAACAGTTGTTCACCAGCGACGTCAGTCACGAACTGCGCACGCCGCTGATGGTGCTGGCCGGCGCCTGCGAGCTGCTGCTGGAGAATCCGGCGCTGGACCCGCGGGCCCGCAGCCAGGTGCAGCGCATCGCCCGCGCCAGTGCGCAAATGCGTGAACTGGTACAGACCTTCCTGCAACTGGCGCGCACGCAGTCCGGACAGGCTGCCGAGGCGCCGCAGGCCACCCTGCGGCAGGTGGCCGACGAGTTGGTGGCGTACTGGCGCGAGCCGATCGAGGCCAAGGGGCTGCGTCTCGACTACCTGGCCGAGCAGCCGCAGTCGACCCTGTACAACGCCACCTTCCTGCGTGCGGTGCTGGGCAACCTGCTGCGCAATGCCTGGCACTACACCGAGCATGGGGCGATCCGCCTGACGCTCACCGCCGAGGGCTTCAGCGTCGAGGACAGCGGCGCGGGGATTCCCGAGGCACTGCGCGCGGCGGTGTTCGAGCCGTTCGTGCGCGGCCCCGCCGAGCGCGGCGAGGGCCTGGGGCTCGGCCTGTCGCTGGTGCAGCGGATCTGCGCCCAGGAGGGCTGGCGGATTCGCCTGCTGCCGGCGCAGCCCCATGGCTGTCGCTTCGAGGTCAGGCTGTGATGGCGCTTGACGCTTTTTTCACAACGCCTTGACGGGGCGATGACAGGCGCGGGCCTAGGCTGCCAGGGTCAGCAACAACCGGAGCGTCCCCATGCCCAAGTCCGTCGAACTCGAGTTCTCCCGCAAGTACGATGCGGAACACGCCCGCGAGTATTTCAACAAGCACCAGGACGGCCTGTCGCGGCGCCTGTCGCACTGGCGCGACGTGCAACTGGCGCGCCGTGCCCTGCAGCGTGCCGGCGATCCGGGGCTGGTCCTCGATCTGCCCTGTGGTGCCGGGCGCTTCTGGCCGCTGCTGGCGGAAAAGGCCAATCGGGTGATCATCGGCGCCGACAACTCGGCCCACATGCTGTTGATGGCCTGCGCCGGACAGCCGGCCGAGGTGGTCCAGCGGGTCAAGCCGCTGCAGACCTCGGCGTTCGCCATCGATCTGCCGGACAGTGCCGTCGACAGCATCTTCTGCATGCGCCTGCTGCACCATATCGGCGAGGCCGGCGACCGGCAGACCCTGCTGCGCGAGTTCCACCGGGTGAGTCGCGACAGCGTGATCATCTCGCTGTGGGTGGATGGCAACTACAAGGCCTGGAGGCGCCGGCGCCTCGAGCAGCGCCGTCAGGCCGAAGGCAAGCTTGGTGGCTACCAGAACCGTTTCGTCGTGCCGCAGGCGCAGATCGAGCGCGAGTTTGCCACCGCCGGTTTTCGCATCGATAGCCACTACGACTTCCTGCCGGGCTACGCCATGTGGCGGGTCTATGTGCTGCGCAAGGCCTGAGCCATGGGCAGCCTTCTGGCAAGTCTGCAGGCAATGCCGCAGGAACAGGCCTTCGACCGCTGGCTGGCAGAACCCGGCGAGTGGGTCGAGGCACCCAACGAGCGCCGCGGCGGCATGAGCGGGGTGCAGCGTGTGCGCAGCGGCGATGGTCGCCTGCTGTATCGCAAGCAGCAGGTCGATCACGATTATCGCGACTGGCGGCATCCGCTCGGCGAACCGACCGTGTTGCGTGAAGAGCGCGCCCTGCGGGCTTTCGCCGCACTCGGCGTGCGGGTGCCGCAGCTGCTGTTCTGCGCTACCCGGCGCCGGCACGGTCACCGGCTGGGGCTGCTGGTCACCGCCGCGCTGGACGGATTCACCAGCCTGGAGGACTGCTATGCCCGTGGCGAGCAGCTGCGCTGGGACGCGGCCTTGCAGGCGCGCATCTTCCACCAGCTGGGCGAAATGCTGGCGCGCCTGCATCGGGCACGCTGGCAGCATGGCTGCCTGTATCCCAAGCACATCTTTGTGCGGATCGATACCGATGGTCGGGTCGAACTGGCCCTGCTCGACCTGGAGAAGAGCCGGCGTCGGCTCAGCGCGCGGCGTGCAGCGCGCCATGACCTGCGCCAGCTGCGCCGCCACTCGTCGTGGGGTGAACAGGAGTGGCGCAGTCTCGGCTACGGTTACCACTGTATCCCCGGCCACCGTATCGAGGTGTAGGCAAAATGGCACGGTTCATCATCCGCGGCCTGTTCCTGGCGGCGGCGTTCGGAGTGGCCACGCAGGCCGTGGTCAGTTGGTGGGAGCCGGGGCTGACGGTGATCCGCAGCAGCGATCTGGCCCACCAGCCGCTGGCGCAGAGCAGCCCGAATGCCGCGCAGCAGGAACGCAGGGAGACCGACCCGCAGGGATTGCTGATGCTGTACCAGCTGGTGCATGGCATGCGCAGCTGAAGTCGCCCGCGCACCGAGCGAACATGGCCGTCCAGCGAAGTGGGCGGCCATGTTCGTTTCAGGGGGTCAGGCCAGGCGCAGGTGGTTGTCCCACAGCCCCGCCGGCAGCTGCAGCGCCTGCATGCGGATCTCCGCCTGTCGGCAATCGTACAGGCGGCAGCGGCCCTGCCCGGAGCTGACCACGAAGCCCTCGGTGCAGGCGGCCACGCCGGCGCAGTCGGGCAGCGGCGCGTCCAGGCGCAGTGCGGCGCTGTCCAGATCCCAGATGAACACCCGGTTGCCGCGCGGCGCGGTGATCGCCAGCAGGCGCAGCCCGCTGTGGATCGCCACGCTGGCGGTGTACTGGTGCATGGCCAGGCGCTGCGCCTCGCCCAGCGGGAAGGCCTGGAACGCCTGGCCGGGACGCTTGATCGCCACCAGCGGCGCGGCGTCGGCGGGATCGCCCTCGTACTGCTGGCCGCTGACCACGGTGCCGTCGCTGGCCACCGCCAGGTGGCGCACGCTGTTCATCCGTTCGGGCAGCTGCTCCTTGCTGAGCAGGGTGCCGTCGCGCTGCAGCAGGACCAGGCTCGGCTCCATGGCCTCGAGGTTCATCTTCTCGCGGCTGTCGGCCTCGGTGCGGATGCCGCCGTTGGCCACCACCAGGCGTTCGCCGTCGGGCAGCCAGAGCAGCTGGTGCGGGCCGACGCCGTGGCTCGACAGCTCGTCGACCCGCTGCAGCTGGTTGCCGGCCAGGCGCCAGACGCCGATCACCCCGCGGCCGGGCTCTGCAGTGTCGTTCTCGGTGCTGTACAGCCACTCGCCGCCGCGGTGGAACACCGCGTGGCCCTGGAAGTGGCGCTGCGCCGGACTGGCGAGGGTCTGCAGCAGGCGGCCGTCACGGGTGTCGATCAGGTAGCTCTCGCGGCTCGGCCGGCGGCCGACGAACAGCGCCAGCGGCAGCGTCGGGTGCGGCACCACGTCGTGGCAACGCTCGGCGACCGGGGTGGCGAACTGCCGCTGGCCGTCGAGACGGTAGCCGACCGCGTAGTGCCGGCCGTCGGCATCGTTGCGCGCCGACAGCAGCAGCGGCGCCTGACCGGTGCGGCGGCCGAGGGTCCAGCCGCCGAGGGCGGAGGCGGCGAGCAGGGCGCCGCCGAGGCCGAGGAAGGTGCGTCGTTGCATGCTCAGTCGCCGTCGTGGGCGTTGAAGCCCAGCTGGATGTCCAGGGCCTTGGCCAGCTCGCTCTCGTGCAGGCGGTGCAGGCTGTCGAGGCTGTCGTACAGCTCGCCCAGGCTGGCGCGGCCGGCCTCGTTGGCGAGCAGCGCGCTCAGCGGCTGGCCGAGGGCGGCGATGCGCTGGCGGGTTTCGCTATAGGCGGCGTCGATGCGCGTGGCCAGGTCGGCCTGCTCGGCCGTCAGCAGGCTGCGCGCGCCGTCGCCATTGGCTCCGCGCCACAGCGCCTCGGCGCTGGCCAGGCTGGCGTCGAGGCTGGCCAGCGAGGCGCCGCTGCGCCAGGCCTCGGCCTGGTAGGGCTGCGCGGTCTTGCCGCGGGCCAGCGGGGTGCCGAGTTTCTTCTTCAGGCCGTCGAGGGCGCTGACCTGCACGCGCAGCAGTTCGGCGACCGCCTCGCGGCCTTCGGCGTAACGCGCGTTGGGGAAGCTCTTCAGCTGGCTGGCCATGCCCTGCTCGCCGAGCCAGGCCGCCAGCACGCGGGCCGAGAGCGCCTGCTGGTGGCTGCCGATGGCCAGCAGCAGCGGACAGTAGCGGCGCTTCTGCTCGAGGTCGGCGAGATCGACGTCCTGGTCGAACAGCAGGTATTCGTAGGCGGTCAGGCCCTGCACCACCACGCTGGCCTGCTCCAGGTCGGCCTGCCTGAGTTGCGGCTTGCTGGTCAGCAGGCTGTTGACCTGGCGGGCCACCAGGTTCTTCTTGTCCGGCCAGAACTGCACCTGCCAGGCCAGGTTGCCCTCGCTCAGCGGGCCGACGGCCAGCGGCTGCAGCGCCGCCCAGGCCGAGTGGGCGGCGAGGTAGGCCTGGCGTGCGCTGGCCAGGTCCTGCTCGCCGGCGCAGAGGGCGCGGGCGCTGTCGGCCAGCTGGCGGTCGCTGTCGGTCCAGCGGGTGTAGGCCGGCAGCAGCACGGCGTCGGTCAGCGCGGCGCTGGCGGCGGCGAAGGGTTCCTTCTTTTCCTTGGGCGGCTCGTTCGGCGAGCAGCCGGCGAGGACGGTCAGCAGGGCCAGGGAAAGCAGGGCGGGGCGCAGCATGAAGTGCTCCTTTACAGGGAATCGAGGAAGGCCAGCAGGGCGGCGCGCTGCTCGGCATCGAAGGCCATCACCGCCTGGCGGGCGCCTTCGGCTTCGCCGCCGTGCCAGAGGATGGCCTCCAGCAGGTTGCGCGCGCGGCCGTCGTGGAGGAAGCGGGTGTGGCCGTTGACGGTTTCGGTCAGGCCGATGCCCCACAGCGGCGGGGTCCGCCATTCGCGGCCGCTGGCCTGGAATTCGGGGCGATTGTCCGCCAGCCCGTCGCCCATGTCATGCAGCAGCAGGTCGCTGTAGGGACGGATCAGCTGGTTGGCCAGCTCGGGCTCGGCGGCCTGCGCGGCGGTGGTGAACTTCGGCGTGTGGCAAGCCTGGCAGCCGGCCTGGTGGAACAGGCCCTTGCCCTTGAGCACCTGCGGATCGTCGACCTGGCGGCGCGCCGGCACGGCCAGGTTGCGGGTGTAGAACAGCACCTGGGCGAGGATGTGCTCGCTGACCTCGGGCGCGCCGCCGTGCGGCAGGTCCAGGCACTCCGCCTGGGCGGCGCTGCAGCTGCTGCCGGCGATCAGCGTGGTGGACAGGCCCATGTCGTTGAAGAAGGCATCGGCGTTCTGCTGGTTGAGCGACGGCTGGCCGGCCTTCCAGCCGAAGCGGCCGAGGCGGGTGCTCTGGCTGGCGTGGTCCCAGACCAGGTTGGCGCGGCCGGAGATGCCGTCGCCGTCCGTATCGTCCGGATCGGCATTGGCCAGCAGCGCGGCCTCGGGGATCGCCTCGAGCAGACCCAGGCCGATCATCGGCGGCGCCACGCGCAGGGAGAACAGGGTGTGCGGGTGCAGTGCGCCGTAGCCCAGCTGGCTGATCTGCAGCTCGGGTTTCTGCAGCTCGACCACTGTGCCGTCCTTGAGGGGGACCCGCTCTGTCGTGTAGCTGACCCGCAGCTTGCCTTCCGGGGCCGCGCCGGGAATCGCCATGTCCTGCAGCTGGCCGCCGTAGACCGGCTCGGCAATCAGCCCCTGGCGTTCGAGCAGGTGCGCCTGGCCGGGCTGGGCGGGAATCGACAGGCGCACCAGGCTGGACACCGCGTTGTCGGTGGCGCTGCCCGGCGGATGGCCGCGGCCGTCCTTGATGTGGCAGTTCTGGCAGGCGTTGGTGTTGAACAGCGGGCCGAGGCCGTCGCGGGCGTCGGTGGAGGCGGGGGCGATCACCCAGGGATTGCGGAAGAAGCTGTTGCCGACGCTGAAGTCCAGACGGCGGCTGGGCGAGAGGTTGGCCGAGGGCAGCGAGTAGGCGTTCTGGTCGGCCTTGCTGACCGTGGCGCTGCCGCCGGACAGTTGCTCGCCCGGCTCGGCGGTGGTGAAGCGCGGTGTCTCGGTCTGCTCGCAGGCGGCCAGGGCGAGGCCCAGGACCAGTGTGCCGAGCAGGCGCAGGACAGGCGGAACGGGCATGGCGATGGATCTCCCCGGGTGCCGAAAGGTGGTCGCAGTGTAACAGCGTGTTTCGGTGCAAATAAGAAATTTTTTCATTTGCAGCGAGCGACTGGCGGGTAGCAGGGCACGGCGGACGGGGCTTGCCGGGCCGGTGCGGCGCAGGGCCGCACCGTCGGCGGGAGCGGGGCACAGGCCCGCGCTCCCGGCGCAGGGAACACTCAGAACTGGTGGTCGGCGGTTTCCGGATTGAGCTCGCCGATGCCCAGCTTGCCGGCCGCCTGTTCGATGCTGGCGGTCTGCTTGACCAGCCCGGCGATGGCGGCGCGGATCAGCTGCTGGCCGGCGGCGTTGTCGGCGGCGATCAGCTGGTCGAAGTGCACGCCATCCTTCTCGGCGCTGTCCACCAGCTTCTGCAGCGCGGCCTGGGTGGCGTCCAGGTCGGCCTTGAGCGCGGCGTCGGCCTGGGCGTCGGCCTTGGCCACCAGCGCCGACAGGCTCGGGCCGCCGAGCAGGCTGCCGTCGACACGTTGGTACTCGCCGAGGTAGACGTTGCGGATACCCAGGGCATTGTAGAAGTGCGCGTTGTGGGTGTTGTCGCTGAAGCAGTCGTGCTCGTCCTCGGTGGAGTTGGCCTCCAGAGCCACCTTCATGCGCTCGCCGGCCAGCTCGCCGAGCGACAGGCTGCCCATGCCGAACAGCATCTTGCGCAGGCCGTTCTCGGCCGGCTCGGCCTCCAGCTTGGCGCGGTAGTTGTCGGCCACGCCGGCCTGCCACTGGCCGACCATGTACTCGAGGTCGCTGACCAGCAGCGCGGTGGCGGCCTTGAGGTATTCGCGGCGGCGCTCGTTGTGGCCGCCGGTGGCGCCCTCGCCGAGCAGGTAGTCGCTGGCCGGACGGTTGCCGGCGCCGGGGTTGCTGCCGTTGAGGTCCTGGCCCCAGAGCAGGAATTCGATGGCGTGGTAGCCGGTGGCGACGTTGGCTTCCGAGCCGCCCAGCTCGTTGAGGCTGGCCAGCAGCTCGCCGGTGATGGCGCTGGCGTCGAGCTGGTCCTCGCCGACCTGGACCTGGGTGTTGGCGATCAGGTTGGCGGTGGCGCCCGGGTTGCCGAGGGCATGCTGGTAGTCGGCGGCGACGTAGTCGATCAGGCCCTCGTCCAGCGGCCAGGCGTTGAGCTGGCCTTCCCAGTCGTCGACCACCGGATTGCCGAAGCGGAACACCTCGCTCTGCATGTAGGGCGCGCGGGCGGCGATCCAGGCGGCGCGGGCGGCCTGGAGATTGGCCTCGTTCGGCGCGGCGAGCAGGGCATCGACGGCCTGCTGCAGGGCCTGCGCGGTGCTCAGGGCATCGCCGAACACCGCGGCGACCAGTTCGGCGTAGTGGCTGACCACCGCCCTGGCGGCCGCCGGGTCGATGCTCGCCGCGGTGGCGACCGCCGCAGCCTGCGGGGCGGCGGTCGGAGCGCTGGTCTGGGCAGGGGCCTCGGCCTTCTGGTCCTCGCCGCAGCCGGCGAGCGCGATGGACAGGGCGAGCAGGCTGCTGGCGAGCAGAGGGTAGCGGGGCATGCGGCAATCCTTGTGTGGGCAACGGGGGAGCGGCTGAGAAAGCCTTTCGAAACATAATGCGAAATATTCGCATCAAAGGGAAGGGCTATCGCGCGTCATCGCGCGGGGCACTTTTGCCTGTGCACTATCGCTCGGCTGCGCCAGCGGCGCGCCGCTACAATGGCCGCCATTTCACAGGGAGCTTCGCCCATGAGTCTGAGCACTGTCGCCTTTCTGGTGGCCATCGTCCTGCTGGCCGGCTACGCCGTGCTGATCTACAACGCGCTGGTGCGCCTCAAGCACGGGGTGGGCAAGGCCTGGTCGAACATCGACGTGCTGCTGCGCCAGCGCCACGAGGAGCTGCCCAAGCTGGTGGAAACCTGCCGCCAGTACATGCAGCACGAGCGTGGCACCCTCGAGGCGGTGACCGCCGCACGCAGCGCGGTGGCCAGTGCCCGCGAGCAGGGCGACATGGCCGCCCTCGGTCGCGCCGAGAGCGGCCTGCGTCTGGGCCTTGGCCAGCTGTTCGCGCTGGCGGAAAACTACCCGCAGCTCAAGGCCAACGAGAGCTTCCAGCACCTGCAGCAGCGCATCACCGGGCTGGAGAACGGCATCGCCGACCGCCGCGAGCTGTACAACGAGTCGGTCAACCTCAACAACGTGCGCATCGAGCAGTTCCCCGACGTGCTGATTGCGCGGATGTTCGCCTTTAAGGCCGCCGACCTGCTGCAGTTCAGCGAGGCGGAGAAGGCCGACGTCGACCTCAGGCAGCTGTTCGGCTGATGGCGGTCGATCCGGGCCTGCTGGTCGGCCTCGGCATGGCCGGCGCGGCGAGTCTCGGCGGCGGCTGGTGGTGCCTGCGTCGCCTGGCCCAGGCGCGCCTGCTGGAGGACATGCCGACCTCGAAGATCCGCTCGGCGGCGCAAGGCTACGTCGAGCTGTACGGCGTGCTGCAGGCGGGGCCGGGCGAGCCGCTGAGTGCGCCGCTGACCGGCAAGCCGTGCCTGTGGTGGCGCTACCGCATCGAGGAGTACCGCGAGAGCGGCAAGAGCAAGTCCTGGCGGCTGCTCGAGTCGGCCAGCAGCGAGGGCTGGCTGAGCCTGGCCGACAGCTCCGGGCAGTGCCTGATCAACCCGCTCGGCGCCGAGGTGCGGCCGGCGCGCCGCGAGAGCTGGCACGGCGATCGCCGCCACCCGCGCCGCGAGGACCGTCACGGTCTGCTCGGCCAGCTGCTGGGCATGGGCAAGCGCTACCGCTACATCGAGGAGCGTCTGCACGCCGGCGACCCGCTGTACGCGCTGGGCGAGTTCCGCACCAGCGGTGGCGGACGCCAGGGGCTGGACCTGGCCGCCGCGCAGGCGGCGGTGGTGCGCGAGTGGAAGCAGGACTTCCAGGGCCTGCTGGGGCGCTTCGATCGCGATGGCAACGGCGCGCTCGACGATCAGGAGTGGCGCCTGGTGCGCCTGGCGGCGCAACTGGAGGCCGAGGACCGCCACCGCGCGGCGAGTGGCGCCCCGGAGCAGAACCACCTGCGCCGCCCGCAGGAGGCATTGCCGTTCCTGCTCTCCTGCAAGGGCGAGGACGAGTTGGCCCGCGCCTTCCGCTGGCAGGCGCTGGGGGGCGCGCTGCTCTGCCTGGGCGGGGCGCTGGCGCTTACCTGGCTGCTGACCCGCGGCGCCTGAACGGCGGCAGGCTCAGTCGACGGCGAACGGCAGCGGCGCTGCGCCGGGCGCGCGCTGGCGCCGCGCGGCATTGAGCATGAAGCGGGTCACCTCGAGCGCCGGCAGCGGCCGGCAGTGCAGGTAGCCCTGGCTCTCGTGGCAGCCGTGCGCGATCAGGTAGGCCTCCTGCTCGGCGCTTTCCACGCCTTCGGCTATCACCGTCATGTTCAGGTTGTGCGCCAGCTGGATGATGGTGCGCACCAGGGTGGCGTCGTCCTCGCTGTGGGTCAGGTCGCGCACGAAACTGCGGTCGATCTTGATCTTGTCCAGCGGTAGGGTCTTCAGGTAGCTCAGCGACGAATAGCCGGTGCCGAAGTCATCGATCGCCAGCAGCACCTTGGCCAGGCGCAGGCTGTGCAGTTGCTGCGCGGCACCGGCGACATCGGTCATCAGGCCGGTTTCGGTGATTTCCAGTTCGAGGCTGTGCGCCGGCAGGCCGTGGCGCTGCAGCAGGCCGCTCACCTGGCGCGGCAGCTTGTCGCTGCGCAGTTGTGCGGTGGACAGGTTGACCGCCATGCGCAGCCCGGCGAGGCCCTGCGCGTGCCAGTCGCGCAGCTGGCGGCAGGCGCGCTCCAGCACCCAGTCGCCGATCTCGAGGATCAGGCCGTTCTGCTCGGCGAGTGGGATGAACTGGTCCGGCGGGACGAAGCCCAGCTGCGGATGCCGCCAGCGCAGCAGCGCCTCGACCGCGACGATCCGCTGGTCGGCTGCCGCCACCTGCGGCTGGTAGTACAGCTCCAGCTGGCCGTTGTGCAGCGCCTGGCGCAGGTCGTGTTCCAGCTGGCGGCGGCGACGGATCTCGCGGTCGCGGCTGGCGAGGAAGAACTGGTAGTGGCTGCGCGCGCCCTGCTTGGCCAGGGTCATGGTCTGCTCGGCGCGCTGCAGCAGGCGCTCGCTGCTGTCGGCGTCTTCGGGGTACAGGGTGATGCCGAGCGTGGCGCGCAGGCTGATGGCGTGGCTGTCGATCAGCTGCGGTCGCGCCAGCTCGTCGAGCACCCGCTGGGCCAGCTCGGCGGCCTCGTAGGTCTGCTCGAGGGCGATCTGAACCAGGGCGAACTGGTCGCTGCCCAGGCGCGCCAGGCTGCCCAGGCGCGGGTCGAGGGCGCGCAGGCGCTCGGCGACGCCGATCAGCAGGCGGTCGCCGCTCTGGTAGCCGTACTTCTCGTTGAGCAGGTTGAAGTCGTCGAGGCCGAGGCAGAGCACCGCCACGCGGCCCTGGGTGCGCGCGCTGTCGCGGAGGATCTGTCCCAGCTGCTGCTGCAGCAGCTGGCGGTTGGGCAGGCCGGTCAGCGGGTCGAACTGGGTCAGGCGCTGCAGATGGCTTTCCGCTTCGCGGCGCTGCTGGCCGTGGCGGGCGATGCCGGCGAGCAGCCGATTGGTGCTGTCGACCCAGCGGCCCAGTTCGTCGCGCGCGTGGCCCTGGAGTGGCGCCAGCGGGTTGAGGTCCGGGCGTTGCGGGTCGATGCGGGCGATGTGCTCGAGCAGCCGGCCGAGCGGGCGGCTCAGCTGCCAGCGGTAGAGCAGCAGCAGCGCCAGACCCAGCAGCAGGACGCGACTGAGCGCGGCGGTGAGGAGGACGCCGGCATTGGCGAGGAACTCGTTGGCCCGGTCGGCGCTGTCGAGCGTCAGCGCCAGCTCGCCGTAGTGCTGCTGGCGCGGCGCCGGGCCGCTCAGCGGCATGGCGAAGTGTCGCTCGCGACCGAACAGCGGGTCGCTCAGCCAGGCGTGCGCCGCTGCGGTCGCCGCGCGCTCGCGGGCCGCCAGCGCGACGCCGCTGCCGTCGAGAATGTGCGCCTGGCGGACCCCGGGATGGCCGAGCAGGCCTGCCACCACCTGCCGGGCCAGGAGCGGATCGCGACGATAGGCCGCCTGGATCGAGGCGTCGCGGAACATGTCGAGGAGCTGCGTGCCGTCGCGGTCGATGGCTTGGCGCGTCTGCCGCAGGTCGTAGGCGATCTGCGCGGCGCCGAGCAGCAGGTCGAGCACGATGGCGGCCAGCAGGGCCAGGCCTAGCAGCCGGTGCGAGAGACTTTTCCTGGCGTCAGACGACAACTGGACGTTTCCTTGTTTGGCGCTTCCTGCCCCGCGAAGCCGTGCGGAGTATTGGGAATTGCTCGGGAGGCGTCAAAGGGCAATGGCCAAGGTGCGAAATACTGCCGCTGGCCACCGGATGGGCTTCAAATGGTCCGTAAACGAAGAAGCCCGGCAAGGCCGGGCTTCGGTGGAGCGGTCAGGCGACTCAGGCGGCGTAGTTGGCAGCCACGAAGTCCCAGTTGACCAGGTTCCAGAACGCCTCGACGTACTTCGGACGCAGGTTGCGGTAGTCGATGTAGTAGGCGTGCTCCCACACGTCGCAGGTCAGCAGCGGAGTGTCGCCGCTGGTCATCGGGTTGCCGGCGCCGATGGTGCTGGCCAGGGCCAGGGAACCGTCGGCCTTCTTCACCAGCCAGCCCCAGCCGGAGCCGAAGGTGGCGATGGAGACCTTGCTGAATTCGGCCTTGAAGTTGTCGAAGGAGCCGAAGGCGGCGTTGATGGCGTCAGCCAGGGCGCCGGTGGGCTGGCCACCGCCGTTCGGCTTCATGCAGTTCCAGTAGAAGGTGTGGTTCCACACCTGGGCGGCGTTGTTGAAGATGCCGCCGGAGGAAGTCTTGACGATCTCTTCCAGGGTCTTGCCTTCGAACTCGGTACCCGGGACCAGGTTGTTCAGGTTGACCACGTAGGTGTTGTGGTGCTTGCCGTAGTGGTATTCCAGGGTCTCGGCGGAAATGTGCGGCTCGAGGGCGTTTTGTGCGTAAGGCAGCGGCGGCAGTTCGAAAGCCATGGGTTTATCTCCCTATCATCGTCAGGTGTATGCAAGCGCAAGGTGCGCGAAGCCGGCTCACGGGGCCGGCCTGGCCATTCCGTGACTACGGAACGGCCGCAGCGCTGGGGCGCGCCGTCGACCTCGGATCATAGCACCGGCCCCCCGCCTTATCCACGCAGCAGCCGTGGGGTTATGCGCTCCACAGCGGGCGCGCCAGCTGCACGGCAACCCCGAGCATCATGGCCGCCACGCCCAGTTCGATCAGCTGCCAGGTGCGCGGTCGCGCCAGCCAGGGGGCGAGCCGGGCGGCGCCGAGGGCGATGGCCGCGAACCACAGCAGCGAGGCGCTGGCCGCGCCCAGGGCATAGGCGCCGGGCACCGCCTGCTGGGCGCCGAGCGAGCCGATCAGCAGCACCGTGTCGAGGTAGACGTGCGGGTTGAGCAGGGTCACGGCGAGGGCGGCGAGCAGCACCGCGCGGCGCGAACGCGGCCCGCTCTGCACCTGCTGGGCGAGGCTCTGTGGCGAGCAGGCCCGGCGCAGCGCCTGGGCGGCATACCAGAGCAGGAAGGCGATGCCGCCCCAGCGGGCGATGGCCAGCAGCTGCGGACTCTGCGCCAGCGCGCTGGCCAGGCCGAACACGCCGGCGGTCATCAGCAGCGCATCGCACAGCACGCAGAGCGCGGCCACGCTCAGATGGTGCTCGCGGCGCAGGCTCTGGGCGAGGACGAAGGCGTTCTGGGCGCCGATGGCGATGATCAGGCCGGCTGCGACCAGCAGGCCGTTGCTGTAACTCTGCCACATCCGGGCAACTCCGCAGGGGAAAGGAGTGGCCACTCTAGGCAGCGTGGTTGTATAAGAGAAACGAATGTTGCTGATCAGGCATTAGGTAAATCGATATGTTCGACTACAAGCTGCTGGCCGCCCTGGCCACGGTGGTGGAGCAGGCCGGCTTCGAGCGCGCTGCGCAGCGCCTGGGCCTGTCGCAGTCGGCGGTGTCGCAGCGCATCAAGCTGCTGGAGATGCGCCTCGGCCAGCCGGTGCTGGTGCGCAGCGCGCCGCCGCAGCCCACCGCGCTGGGCCAGCGCCTGCTCAACCACGTGCAGCAGGTGCGTCTGCTCGAAGGCGACCTGCAGCAGCTGGTGCCGGCGCTGGACGAGGAGGGGCGGCCGGAACGCCTGCGCGTGGCGCTGAACGCCGACAGTCTGGCCACCTGGTGGGCGGAGGGGGTCAGCGGCTACTGCCAGGAGTCGGGCCTGCTGCTCGATCTGCTGGTGGAGGACCAAGCGGTGGGGCTCAAGCGCATGCGCGCCGGCGAGGTGGCCGCCTGCCTGTGCGCCACCGCCAGGCCGGTGGCCGGGGCACGGGCCCTGGCGCTGGGCGCTATGCGCTACCGGGCGCTGGCCAGCCCGCAATTCATCGCCCGCTACCTGGCCGACGGGGTCAGCGGCGCGGCGCTGGCGCGGGTGCCGGCCATCGTCTACGGCCCGGACGACCGTCTGCAGCATCGCTACCTGGCCGCGCTGGGCGTGGACGGCGGTTTCCTCCACCACCTGTGCCCGTCGTCCGAGGGCTTCGTGCGCATGACCGAGGCCGGCCTCGGCTGGGGACTGATTCCCGAGCTGCAGGTGGCCGGCCAGATCGCCGCGGGGCGTCTGCAGGAGGTGTTGCCGGGGCGGCCGGTCGACGTGCCCTTGTACTGGCACAGCTGGCGACTGGGCGGCGAGCGCCTGGACAGTCTCACCCGGCACGTCGCGCGCGCCGCCCGGCGCTGGCTGGTGGCGGCGGAGGAGGCGTGAGCCGTGCGCTCAGACGTAGATGCGCTGGCCGCGGTAGATGCGCACCTGGCGTTCCTCGCCGCCGGGCAGCGGCGCACTGGCGGCTGCCGGCGAGGGCACCTGGCCGCGATACAGCGGCTGCGCGCGCGGGTCCGCCGGCGCGGCTTCGGCGGGCGAGGTTCCGCTCAGGCGGGCCAGCTCTTCGCCAAGCTGGCGGGTCTGCAGCGAGTCGCTGAGCGCGCAGGCGGCCAGCAGGGCGCTGATCACGTCGCTCTGGCTGAGGTGAATGTCGGTCCCCAGCTCTTCACGCAGGCGGCGGCGCAGCTTCTGCATGCAATCGAGCACGGCCTTGTTCAGTTCCATGGGGTCTCTCCTTGGTGCTATCGCGGGTCTGCATGGGGTAATGCAAGCCTCATACCAGCTATTCCCGCCCGAACCGTGCGCCCTGCGGCGGGTCTGAATGGCGGACAGGCCTCGTTGCAGTGCACGCTGCACCGTGGCAAGGCGCCAAGCCTGCCCCAGTAGCCAGCCGGTATACTGCGCAGGCCCCCCGGATACACGGGCTCACTTACAGGTTGTGTTGGCATGCGTAACGACTCCCTCGACGAACTGGACGATCTGCCCAGTCTTACTTCCGATCGCCGTGACAGCGCTGATCCGGCCGATGAGCCGCCGGCCCCGCGGCTGCGTGCCGTGGCGCCGGCCGCCGTCGCCCCGCGCAGCGGCGCGGGACGGCTGCTGGGCGCGCTGGTCGCTGTGTTGCTGCTGGCGCTGGGTGGGCTGGCCCTGTGGAGCCAGCAGCAGATCGCCCGCATGGAGCAGCAGCTGGTGGCGACCCAGGAAAGCTTCGCGCGCATCAGCGAGGATGCCGCGGGGAGCCTGAAGGACATCTCCAGCAAGGTGGTGGCCACCGAGTCCAGCGTCACCAGCGAGAGCGAGGCGCTCAAGCTGCGCATCAGGCAGCTGGAGAACAAGCTGGCCCAGCTCGGCAAGCAGCAGCAGACCACCAGCGAGCAGCAGGGCAGCCAAGGCCGCCAGCTGGAACAGCTGCGCGGCGAGCTGAAGAGCCAGCAGGGCAGTGCCGCCCAGCTGGCTGCCGCGCTCAAGGAGCAGCAGGGCAGCGTCGCCGGTCTGGACGGTCGGCTGCAGAGCCTGGCCGGCGAGCAGGCGGCGCTGAAGGCGGCGCAGGGCGAGGTGGGCAAGCTGGAGAGCCGCCTGCAGGGCCTCGCGGGCGAGGTCGCCGCGCTGAAGAAGCAGGGCAACCCCAGTCAGGCGATCAGCCGCCTCGAGGCGGACCTGCTGGTGCTGCGCAGCCAGCTGGACAACCGTCCGGCGAGCACCGGCACGGCCGAGCTGGATGCCTTCCGCGCGCAGATGACCCGCAACATCACCGCCCTGCAGGCGCAGGTGCAGAATCTGCAGCAGCAGCTCAACGCCCGCTGACAGGCCGCGTGCGAGCTGCTGAAAAAAAGAAGCCCCCGACTGCCAGGCAGCGGGGGCTTTTTCACGTCGCCAGGCTTACAGGGTCGGATAGTCCAGATAGCCGAGCGGGCCCGAGGCGTAGAAGGTGCCGCTGTCCGGCTCGTTCAGCGGCGCATCGGCGGCCAGGCGTGCCGGCAGGTCGGGATTGGCGATGAACGGGATGCCGAAGGCCACCGCGTCGGCCTTGCCCTCGGCCAGCCAGCGGTTGGCCTGCGCCTTGGTGAAGCGCTCGTTGGCGATGTAGACGCCGCCGAACAGCTGCTTGAGCTGCGGGCCGAGGCTGTCCTCGCCTTCCTTCTCGCGGGCGCAGATGAAGGCGATGCCGCGCTTGCCCAGCTCGCGGGCCACGTAGGCGAAGGTCGCGGCGCGGTTGGAGTCGCCCATGTCGTGGGCATCGGCGCGTGGCGCCAGGTGCATGCCGACCCGGCCGGCGCCCCACACCGACACCACCGCATCGGTCACCTCCAGCATCAGCCGCGCGCGGTTCTCCAGCGAGCCGCCGTACTGGTCGCTGCGCTGGTTGGTGCTGTCCTGGAGGAACTGGTCGAGCAGGTAGCCGTTGGCACCGTGGATCTCCACGCCGTCGAAGCCGGCGGCCTTGGCATTCGCCGCGCCCTGGCGGTAGGCCTCGACGATGCCGGCGATCTCCGCCGTCTCCAGCGCGCGCGGGGTGACGAAGTCGCGCAGCGGACGGATCAGGCTGACGTGGCCCTTGGGCCGGACCGCGCTGGGCGCCACCGGCAGCTGGCCGTCCAGGTAGCTCGGGTCGGAGATGCGGCCGACGTGCCACAGCTGCAGGACGATGCGCCCGCCGGCGGCGTGCACGGCGCTGGTGACGTTCTTCCAGCCCTGCACCTGCTCCTCGCTCCAGATGCCGGGGGTGTCCGGGTAGCCGACGCCCATCGGCGTGACCGAGGTGGCTTCGCTGATGATCAGCCCGGCGCTGGCGCGCTGCACGTAGTACTCGGCCATCAGCGCGCCGGGCACGCGGCCGGGTTCGGCGCGGCAGCGGGTCAGCGGGGCCATGATGATGCGGTTGGGCAGCTGCAGATCGCCTATCTGGATGGGGTCGAACAGCGTCGGCATGGTCGGTGTCCTGGCGTGGAGAAGGGATCACCCATACTACCGGCTGGCGTGGCAGGGGGGTAAGCTGGGGCCATGAACTATCTCGCCCACCTGCACCTCGGCGGTCCGCAGCCGGGGCAACTGCTCGGCAGTTTGTACGGCGACTTCGTCAAGGGATCGCTGGCGGGGCGCTATGCGCCGGATATCGAAGCCGCCATCCGCCTGCACCGGCGCATCGACGTGTTCACCGACGCCCATCCGCAGGTGCGCGCGGCGGTGGCGCGCTTTCCCGCCGAGCGCCGGCGCTATGCCGGCATCCTCCTCGACCTGTTCTTCGACCACTGCCTGGCCTGCCACTGGGACGACTACGCCGACGAACCGCTGGCGCTGTTCACCGGCCGGGTGTACCGCACGCTGGCCGCCGAGGCCGAGCTGCCCGGCCGCCTGGCGCTGATCGCCCCGCGCATGGCCGAGCAGGACTGGCTGGGCAGCTATCGCGAGTTCGCCGTGCTCGAACGGGTGCTGCTGAACATGCAGCGGCGCCTGTCGCGACCGCAGGGCCTGGACGGTGCGCTGGGCGAGCTGGAGCGGCTGTACCCGCAGCTGCTGGAGGATTTTCGCGCCTTCTATCCCGAACTGATCGTCTTCGCCCGGGTGCAGCGCGCGGCCTGATTCAGGCCGCCGCGCGGGCGGCCACCACCGCCTCGCCAGCGACCACCGCGGCAATCGCCGCCTGGCTGCGGCGCGCCAGTTCGCTGCGCGACAGTCCCTGGCTGGCGATGGGTTCGAGCAGGGTGATCTCCACCGTCGCGCGCTCGGCCGCGAACAGGCGCAGCAGATGCTCGGGCAGTTCGTCGTCGTCGATGAAGGGCGCCAGCGGATCGCGCTGACCGTCGCGGCGGTAGCGGATCGCCACCGGCTGCACCGCCACCCCGCTGTCCACCGCGGCCGCCAGCAGGCGGGCGTGGAAGCGCAGCACACCGCTGCCGTCGGAGCTGGTGCCCTCGGGGAAGATGGCCAGATGGCGGCCCTGCTGCAGCTGCTCGGCCAGCTGCCGGCCGATGGCGAGGCTGTCGCCGGCGCCGCGGCGGATGAACAGGGTGCCGGCCTGGCGCGCCAGCCAGCCGGCCAACGGCCAGCGGCCGACCTCGGACTTGGCGAGGAACGACAGCGGACGCAGGGCGCCGAGCACGGCGATGTCGACCCAGGAGACGTGGTTGGCCAGCCAGAGTGCCGGGGTGTCCGGCAGCTGGCCGCGGATCTCCACCTGCAGCGGCAGGGCATTGCGCAGGTGGCGCATGAAGCGGCAGGTCAGGCGCTGGCGCAGCTCCATCGGCGCGCCGCCCAGGCGTTCGCGCAGGCCGACCCAGCCGGCATACAGCGTGCCTTCGCCGAGCACGGCGAACAGGCGCAGCAGGCGCAGGTACAGACGCAGGCGAGCCATCAGCCGACCGCCTTGAAGTGGCGCGCGTAGCGCGGACAGAGGTCGTCGCGCTTGAGCAGGATGAACACGTCGGCGACCTGGAAGTCCGGGTCCCAGCACGGCTCGCCGCAGATCTTCGCACCCAGGCGCATGTAGGCCTTGAGCAGCGGCGGCAGCTCGGCGGTGAGGTTGTCCGGCACGTCGAGGGGCGGCAGCGGCTGGCGTGGCTCGGCGCGCAGGTGTTCGGTGCACAGGTAGCGCTCGCGCAGGCGTTGCATGACGGCGCGGGCCTGGATGCCACCGTCGCGCATGGGGATGCTGGCGCAGCCCATCAGGTAGCGGTAGCCGCCCTCGTTGAGGATCTCGGCCAGCGCGCCCCACAGTACGGCGATGGTGGCGCCGTTGCGGTAGTCGGCGGCCACGCAGGTGCGGCCGATCTCCAGGGTCGGACCGTCGAGCTTGCCGAGGCCGTGCAGGCGGAACTCGTCCTCGCTGTAGAAGCGGCCGAGCTTGCGTGCGGTGTGGTGGTCGAGCAGGCGGGTGGTGGCGACCAGTTCGCCGCTGGCCAGGTCGCGCACGCCCAGGTGGCTGCAGTGGACGTCGAAACCGTCGCAGTCGAGGCCCAGTTCGGCGCCCTCCAGGCGGGCGCCGAACTCCTCGCCGAATACGCGGTAACGCAGGGTCTGGGCTTCGATCAGGGCTTCGCTGCCGTGCAGGCGTTCGGCCTGCAGGCGGCGGGTGGGACTGGACTCGCAGGACAGTGCAATGGCGGACATGCAGAACCTCCGGGCAGCCGTTTGCGGCCGCTTCCATGTTGTGTGCAGGGCCATGCTGGCAAGCCGGGATGTCGGCGCGGTGACGCACCGGTGATGCTTCTGTGACCGCGCGCGCACCGTCCGGCGGTCCGTGCGGCGTAGAGTGGCACGACCTTCGGCGAGGCTGGCGGCGCTGGCGCGCTTGATGCAGGTCAGTGAACTTGTAACCCGGCCTCGCTAAGCTTGGTCAAACTTAGAAATTGAGGTAGCCATGCGTCGCGAGCCCATCGTCCTGTTTGATAACGGCACCCACCAATGCCTGTGTTTCGACAACCTGGTCACCGGTGAGGGTGTTCAGACCAACCAGTTCCTGATCGTCGACAACGAGCAGTACATGCTGCTCGATCCGGGTGGCGACCTGACCTACACCCCGCTGTCGCTGGAGCTGTCCAAGCACATTCCGGTGCAGGACCTGACCTACATCTTCGCCTCGCACCAGGACCCGGACATCATCGCTGCGCTGGACAAGTGGCTGCTGCACACCAAGGCCAAGGTCATCTGCTCGCGCCTGTGGGCGCGCTTCCTGCCGCACCTGACCGCCAACTACCTGGCCGTCAGCCACGGCATCTCCACCTACGACCGCATCATCGCGCTGCCCGACCGTGGCCAGAGCATCCCGCTGGGCAACAGCCAGCTCAAGGCCGTGCCGGCGCACTTCCTGCACTCGGTGGGCAACTTCCAGCTCTACGATCCGATCAGCAAGATCCTCTTCTCCGGCGACATGGGCGCCTCGCTGGTCGACGATGCCCAGCCGGTGACCGACTTCGCCGCCCACCTGTCGAGTATGGAAGGCTTCCACCGCCGCTACATGGCCAGCAACAAGGTCTGCCGCCTGTGGGCCGACATGGTGCGCAAGATGGACATCTCGATGATCGTGCCGCAGCACGGCCGCGCCTTCGTCGGCCCGGCGATGATCAACGCCTTCCTCGACTGGATCAGCCAGCTGGAGTGCGGTATGGACCTGATGGGCGCTGCCGATTACAGCCTGCCACGCTGAGTCCTTTTCGCGCGCAGACAACGCCGGCGCAGCCCTCGGGCTCGCCGGCGTTGTCATTTTCTGCCGGCGGCTTCCTTGAGCCCCGACGAACGGCCGGCTATGGTGCGCTGAACCGATTGCCGCGCGAGGACTCGATGCCCAGCCTGTGCCCTGCCTTTGCCATGTTTCGCTAGCGCCATGCCGCAAACCGTCTTCCCCTGGCGCGGGGGCAACCGTTTCCAGCTGTTGATCGATGGCGAGCAATTCTTTCCCCGCCTGCTCGCCGCCATCGATGCCGCCCGCAGCCAGGTCGAGCTGGAGCTCTATCTGGTCGAGGCCGGTGCCTGCGCCGAGCGGCTGGTCGACTGCCTGTGCCATGCCGCCAGTCGCGGTGTGCCGGTGCGTTGCCTGTTCGATGCCTTCGGCGCCCAGCGCCTCGGCGCGCGCCTGAGCGCGCGACTGCGCCAGGCGGGCGTGCAGTTGCGCCTGTACAACCCGATCAGCTGGCGGCGCGGGGTGCGCAACCTGTACCGCGACCATCGCAAGCTGCTGCTGGTCGATCAGCAGCTGGCCTGGGTCGGTGGCGCCGGCGTTACCGACGATTTCTGGCTGCCGGAACCATCGCTCAGCCACTGGCACGAGCTGATGGTGGAGATGGCCGGCCCGGTGGTGGCCGACTGGCAGATCCTGTTCGAGCGCGAGTGGGAGGCGTGCGTCGACGATTGTGCCTGGCGCCCGTACATCCACCCGCTCGCCCATCTGCCGGCCAGACCACTGCCCGGCGATGGCCTGGGCCGGGTGGCCTACGCCGATGCGCGCCAGCACCGCGACATCCTCCACTCGCTGCTGCGCAACCTCGGCCATGCGCGCGGGCGCATCTGGCTGGCCACGCCGTACTTCCTGCCCAGCTGGCGGGTGCGCAAGGCCCTGCGCAAGGCGGCGCAGCGCGGCGTGGACGTGCGCCTGATGCTCAGCGGGCGGCTGACCGATCATGGGCCGGTGCGCTTCGCCGGCCACCGCTACTACCCGAAGCTGCTGCGCAGCGGCGTGCGCATCTTCGAGTACCAGCCGCGCTTTCTGCACCAGAAGGCGGTGCTGGTCGACGACTGGGTCAGCATCGGCTCGTGCAACTTCGACCACTGGACCCTGCGCTTCAACCTGGAGGCCAACCTCGAGGCGCTCGATCCCGCACTGACCGCGGCGCTGGCGGCGAGCTTCGAGAGCGACTTCGTGCTCAGCCGCGAGATCACCCTCGACGACTGGTTCGCCAGGCCGCTGGGGATGCGCATCTCGCAGCGCCTGTGGGGCTGGCTGGATCGGCTGGTGGTGAACCTGATGGATCGCTGGCGCTGAGGCGGACTCAGTACATCCAGAAGTTGGGGTTTTCGGTGGCGGGCGAGGTGGCGTCGGGGTTTGCCGGCTGGCGGCGGATCTGCTGAAGCAGTTGCTTGAGCTGTTGCATGGTCGTTCTCCGGTGGTTGCTGGTGCGTGCCGTCATGATCGCCGTGGCTGGCCGGGAGATGAACTGGATTGTCTCTATGGCGCGGATCGAGACTTTCTGCTTGCGCCAGATGCAACAAGGCCCGGCGCCTCTGCTGAGGGGGCCGGGCCTTGGGCTTGCTGCCGGGGTGGCTTACTTCACTTCCACCGCCAGGCTGTCGGCGATCTTCTGCTTCCAGATCGCCGGGCCGGTGATGTGCACCGACTCGCCCTGGGTGTCGACGGCCACGGTGACCGGCATGTCCTTGACCTCGAACTCGTAGATCGCCTCCATGCCCAGTTCGGCGAAGGCCAGCACCTTGGCCTGCTTGATCGCCTGGGCGACCAGGTAGGCGGCGCCGCCGACGGCCATCAGGTACACGGCCTTGTTGTCGCGAATCGCGTCGATGGCGATCGGGCCGCGCTCGGACTTGCCGATCATGCCCAGCAGGCCGGTGCTTTCGAGGATCTGGCGGGTGAACTTGTCCATGCGGGTCGCGGTGGTCGGGCCGGCCGGGCCAACCACCTCGTCACGCACCGGATCGACCGGGCCGACGTAGTAGATGAAGCGGCCCTTGAGATCCACCGGCAGCTGTTCGCCGGCGTTGAGCATGTCGACCATGCGCTTGTGCGCGGCGTCGCGGCCGGTGAGCATCTTGCCGTTGAGCAGGATGGTCTCGCCCGGCTTCCAGCTCTGCACTTCTTCCGGAGTGATGGTGTCCAGATTCACGCGGCGCGCGCTCGGGCCGGCTTCCCAGACGATGTCCGGGTAGGCGTCCAGCGACGGCGCTTCCAGGCTGGCCGGGCCGGAGCCGTCGAGCACGAAGTGGGCGTGGCGGGTGGCGGCGCAGTTGGGGATCATGCACACCGGCAGCGAGGCGGCGTGGGTCGGGTAGTCCATGATCTTGACGTCGAGCACGGTGGTCAGGCCGCCGAGGCCCTGGGCGCCGATGCCCAGCTGGTTGACCTTGTCGAACAGCTCGAGGCGCATTTCCTCGATCTTGTTCTGCGGACCGCGGGCCTTCAGCTCATGGATGTCGATCGACTCCATCAGCACTTCCTTGGCCATCAGCGCGGCCTTCTCGGCGGTACCGCCGATGCCGATGCCGAGCATGCCCGGCGGGCACCAGCCGGCGCCCATTTCCGGGACGGTCTTCAGCACCCAGTCGACGATCGAGTCGGACGGGTTGAGCATGGCCATCTTCGACTTGTTCTCGGAGCCACCGCCCTTGGCGGCGACGTCCACTTCCACCTTGTCGCCGGGGACGATGGAGTAGTGGATGACCGCCGGGGTGTTGTCCTTGGTGTTCTTGCGGGCACCGGCCGGGTCGGCGAGGATCGAGGCGCGCAGGACGTTGTCCGGGTTGTTGTAGGCGCGGCGCACGCCCTCGTTGATCATGTCGTCCAGGCTCATGGTCGCGCCGGTCCACTGCACGTCCATGCCGACGCGCACGAACACGGTGACGATGCCAGTGTCCTGGCAGATCGGGCGGTGGCCGGTGGCGCACATGCGCGAGTTGATCAGGATCTGGGCGATCGAGTCCCGCGCGGCCGGCGATTCCTCGCGCAGGTAGGCCTCGTGCATCGCCTGGATGAAGTCGACGGGGTGGTAGTAGGAGATGAACTGCAGGGCGTCGGCGACGCTCTGGATCAGGTCGTCTTGCTTGATCACGGCCATGGAACGCGGTCCTCTAAACAGGCGGAACTTCACGGCGCGCCACCGCAGGCGGCGCAAAAAAACGGCGACGAAGTATAGCGTGCAGGGGGCGGTGCGGACACCCGCCCGCGGTCGACCTTGGTCGATTGGCGGACAGTCCGTCGCCCGGCCGGCTCGTCGCCAAAGCAGAAGGCCGCTCGAATGAGCGGCCTTCGGGTCACACTTTGCCGATCAGGCCAGCGGCTCGCCGACGTGGAGGATCTTCAGGGTGTTGGTGCCGCCGATGGTGTCGTAGCTGTCGCCCTTGCTCATGATCACCCAGTCGCCCGGCTCGACCACGCCACGCTTGAGCAGCTCGTTCACCGCCGCCTGGCTGACCTGCTCCGCCGGCAGGGCGGCGGCGTCGAAGGGGATGGTCTGCACGCCGCGGAACATCGCCACGCGCGCCTGGGTGGCGCGGTGTGGCGAGTAGGCGAAGATCGGCACCGAGGAGCGGATGCGCGACATGATCAGCGGGGTGTAGCCGCTTTCGGTGAGGGCGATGATCGCCTTGACGCCGGGGAAGTGGTTGGCGGTGTACATCGCCGCCAGGGCGATGCTCTCGTCGCAGCGCTCGAAGCTCCGGCCCATGCGGTGGCTGGACTTCTGGCTGGTCGGATGCTTCTCGGCGCCGACGCAGACCCGCGCCATGGCCTTGACCGCTTCCACCGGGTAGTCGCCGGCGGCGCTTTCCGCCGACAGCATCACCGCGTCGGTGTAGTCCAGCGCGGCGTTGGCCACGTCGGACACCTCGGCGCGGGTCGGCATCGGGCTGTGGATCATCGACTCCATCATCTGGGTGGCGGTGATCACGAACTTGTTGAGGCGGCGGGCGTGGGCAATGATCTTCTTCTGGATGCCGACCAGCTCGGCATCGCCGATTTCCACGCCGAGGTCGCCACGCGCCACCATCACGCCGTCGCTGGCGCGGATCAGGCCGTCCAGCGCCTCGTCGTCGGCCACCGCTTCGGCACGCTCGATCTTGGCGACCAACCAGGCATCGCTGCCGGCCTCGTCGCGCAGGCGGCGGGCGTACTCCATGTCGGCGGCGTCGCGCGGGAAGGACACCGCGAGGTAGTCCAGCTCCATCTCGGCGGCCAGCTTGATGTCGGCCTTGTCCTTGTCGGTCAGCGCCGGGGCGGTGAGGCCGCCGCCGCGACGGTTGATGCCCTTGTGGTCGGACAGCGGGCCGCCGACCAGCACGCTGCACAGCAGTTCGGTGGCGGTGACCTGGTCGACGACCATGATCACCCGGCCATCGTCGAGCAGCAGCTCGTCACCGACCCTGCAGTCCTTGACCAGGTCCGGATAGTCGATGCCGACCACTTCCTGGGTGCCGGCGTCGCGCGGGTGGCTGATCGAGAAGCGGAAGGCGTCGCCTTCCTGCAGTTCGATGCGCTTGTTGGCGAACTTGGCGATGCGGATCTTCGGCCCTTGCAGGTCGCCGAGCAGGGCGACGTGGCGATCGTGCTTGGCCGCCAGTTCACGGACCAGCTTGGCGCGCGCCTTGTGCTCGTCCGGGGTGCCGTGGGAGAAGTTCAGGCGGGCGACGTTCATCCCGGCGAGGATCAGTTGCTCGAGCACTTGCGGCGAGCTGCTGGATGGGCCGAGGGTGGCGACGATCTTGGTACGGCGTGAGGGCATCAGGGCACTCCTGGATAAGGTCTGAAAAATGCTGGCGCCCCGCTTGTGGCGGGTGCGCAATCAGCAGGTGGCCCCGCGCGCGGCGGGGCAGGGTCATCCGTGACGGTCGTCCGGCTCAGTGGGCGGCTACGCCCTGCGGCTTGAGTACCAGCAGGTCGCAGTTGACGCCTTCGAGCACCCGCTCGGCGGTATGGCCGATCAGGGCGGTATCGAGGTGGCCGCGGGCGATGGCGCCCATCAGCAGCAGGTCGACGGCGTTCTCGTCAACGAAGCGCGGCAGGGTTTCCTCGGCGAAGCCCTGCAGCAGATGGGTACGCGGCTTGCCGATGGCATAGCCGTCGAGCAGCTGTTCGAAGGCTTCGCGATGGCGCTCGCCGGTCCGCTCGACATAGTACTCGTAATCGGCCACCAGCTCGGCATCGAACACCAGGGTGCGCGGCAGCGGCGCGTAGCTGTGCAGGTAATGATCCTCCAGGCCGAGGGTCTGGCTCAGCATCCGTGCCGCGTCGATCAGCTGGTGGTCGAGGGTCGCCGGCTTGTCGGCGCTGTGGGTCGGGTCGAGGGCTGCGGCCAGGCGCTGGCCGCGCCACTCGCCCTGCGGCTTGACCAGCCACAGTGGCGTCGGGCAGTAGCGGATCAGTTGCCAGCAGGTGTTGCTCAGCAGCAGGCGATGCAGCAGGCCGTGGCTGTGCGCGGTCTTCAGCAGCAGGTCGGGTTTCAGTTCCTCGCAGCGGGCGATGATCATCTTGTGCAGCGGCTTGCCCCAGCGCACCTCGCTGGTCACCTGCAGGCCTTCCTGGCGCAACGGTGCGGCCAACTGCTTGAGCCAGTCGCGGCGCTGTTGCAGCAGCGAGTGGCGCGCCTTGTCCAGCGCCGGCGCCTCGAACATCAGGCCGCTGTCCAGCGCGCCGTTGTATTCGCAGATCAGCAGCTCGATGGCCGCCCCGCTGTGGCGGGCGATCCAGGCGGCGCGCTCGAGCGACGGTTGCGAAGATTGGGTGGGGTCGATCACCACCAGCAGCTGCTGCAATTGCATGTCGGATTCCTCGGCCGGGTTGGGTGATGCCCCGTGAGCGCGCAGGCGCGGGGCGGTCGGCTGCAATTGGTTCAGCCTAGCGCCAGCACCACTAGACATGCAAACCGGTGACAGCGGCGTGACAGGCAGTTCAGAGCGTCCCGGCCGCCTTCCACTGCAGGTAGCGGTTGACCAGCTGCGGGCCCAGCTCGGCGGGGCGCACGTCGAGCACCGGCAGGCCCTGGGCGGCGAAGCGTTCGTGCAGGCGGGTGCGTGCGGCGGCGTAGTCGACGGTGCCGCAGTAGCTCAGCGCGTCGGCGTAGTTCTCCACCGGCTGGCGACGCTGGCGGTCGAGCACCTCCTCGCGCAGGCTGGCGATCAGCAGGCGGTGGCGGCGGGCGATCTGCGCGGCGGCCAGCGGCAGCTGCTGGTCGTCCTCGTCGCGCAGGTTGCTCAGCAGCACCACCAGCGCGCGACGCGGCTGGCGGGCCAGCAGCTCGCCGGCGGCGGCCTGGTAGTCGCCGGGCAGCTGGCCCGGCTGCAGGTCGTAGACGCCGTTGAGCAGGGCGTTGAGCTGCTGGCGGCCCTTGGCCGGTGGCAGGAAGCGCGGCGTGTCACCGGCGAAGCTGAGCAGGCCGACCGCATCGCCCTGGCGCAGGGCGACGTGGGCGAGCAGCAGACAGGCGTTCAGGGCGTGGTCGAAATGGCTGAGGTCGCCGTCCTGGCTGCGCATGCGCCGACCGCTGTCGAGCAGGAAGACGATCTGCTGGTCGCGCTCGTCCTGGTATTCGCGGGCGATCGGCTGGTGCTTGCGCGCGGTGGCCTTCCAGTCGATCTGGCGCAGGCTGTCGCCGCTGCGAAAATCGCGCAGCTGGTGGAACTCCTGACCGCTGCCGCGGCGCGGCTGCGGGCGCACGCCGAGACGGCCGAGCCAGTTGTCCACCGCCATCAGCTGCGCGCCGTGCAGGCGGGCGAAGTCCGGGTAGACGCGGGTACGGCCGGGCAGCTCGAGGTAGCGGCGCGCCTGCCACAGGCCGAGCGGCGAGGGCAGGCCGATCTCGCAGCGCTCGAAAAGGCAGTCGCCACGCTGGCGCGGACGGATGCGGTAGCGCAGCTCGGCGCCTTGCCCCGCCGGCAGCGCGATGCGCTGCGGAAGGCCCTGGAACTCCAGCGCGGCCGGCACATGGTCGAACAGCTCGAGCCAGCGCGGCGGCTGCGCCGTGGGGGCGATGCGCAGGCGCACCTCGCTCCAGCGATCCAGCGCCAGCTGGCCGGACAGCTCGCGCTGCACCTGCGGCGCGGGCAGGCGGCGCAGCCGCAGCGCATCGAGCAGCGCCCCGCCGCTCAGGGCCAGCAGCGCGCCCCACCACAGGCCGTCGAGCCAGGCGGGCAGGGCGAGGCCGAGCAGCGGCAGGGCGCCGAGCAGGATGGCCGCCAGCAGCAGGGCGGCGCTCAGGGCGAGCAGGCGTGGCGAGGGCTTCATGAGCGCGGCGCGGCGACCTGGTCGAGCAGCTGGGCGAGCACCCGGTCGACATCCTGGCCCTCGATCTCCAGTTCCGCGGCCAGGCGCACGCGGTGGCGCAGCACGGCCGGGGCGCAGGCCTTGAGGTCGTCGGGGGTGACGAATTCGCCGCCGCGCAGCAGGGCGCGGGCGCGTGCGCAGCGCACCAGGGCGATCGAGGCGCGCGGCCCGGCGCCGAACACCAGGCCCGGCCAGTCGCGGGTGCTGCGCACCAGGCGCACCGCGTAGTCGAGCACCTGGGCGTCGATCGGCAGCTCGGCGCAGATTTTCTGCAGCACCGGCACGTCGCGCTCGCGCAGCAGCGGACGCAGGGCGGCGACCTCGAGCATGTCGCTGCGCGCCGAGCGGGTCACCTGGCGCACCAGCTCCAGCTCCTCGTTGTGCTGCGGATAGTCCATGCGCAGCTTGAGCATGAAGCGGTCGAGCTCGGCTTCCGGCAGCGGGTAGGTGCCTTCCTGATCGATCGGGTTCTGCGTGGCCAGCACCATGAACGGCCGCGGCACCGCCAAGGCGTTGCCCTCGAGGGTGACCTGGCGTTCCTGCATCACCTCGAGCAGCGCCGCCTGGGTCTTGGCCGGCGCGCGGTTGATCTCGTCGGCGAGCAGCAGGTTGGTGAATACCGGGCCGCGGCGCAGCTTGAACTGCTCGCTGGCCAGGTCGTAGACGGCATGCCCGGTGACGTCGCTGGGCATCAGGTCGGGGGTGAACTGGATGCGCGCGAACTGGCCGCCGAAGCAGCGCGCCAGGGCGCGCACCAGCAGGGTCTTGCCGAGGCCGGGGACGCCCTCGATCAGCACGTGGCCGCCGGCAAGCAGGGCGCAGAGCACGTCGTCGATCACCTGCTGCTGGCCGATCAGCGCCTTGCCCAGCTCCTCGCGCAGCGCCTGGATCAGTTGCGTGGCGCGCTGCAGCTGGCTGGCGGCGGGCTCGCTAGTGGCCGGGGTGCTTGCGGCGGGCTGCTCGCCTTCGAGGGGCAGGCTGGATTCTTCGCTCATATCTCATTCCTGAGTCGTTGCAGGTGGGCGACCTGGCGGGTGAACTGGGCGGGAGGGATGCGCTGCTCGCCGAGCGGGCGCATGACCTGGCCGATCTGGCTGGGCGTCTGGCGGCTGAGGCGGGCCAGCAGCTGCCACTGTTCGGTGACAGGCAGGCGCTCGAAGCCGGGATGGCGTTGGCGGGCGCGCTGGCGCACCTCGGCCTGCAGGCGGGTGAGCAGGGCGGTGTGGCCGCTCTGCCGGCAGAGGAACTCGGCGCTGGCGTGCAGGTGCTCGCCGAGCTGGCGGCGTGCCGGCGGCGCATCGGTCTGCAGCGGACCGTGGCGCAGGGCGAAGTGCCAGAGCAGCAGGGCCAGCAGCACGACGAGGGCGAGCAGCGCCGCGGGGAAATGGCGCAGCAGCAAGTAAGGCAGGGCTTCGCCGTCGAGGCGTTGCAGCAGGATCACCTGGCTGTCCTGGGTGAGATACCAGAGCAGCCAGGCGTGGTCGTGTTCGCCGATGCGGCTGTTGCGCCACAGCTTGCCGTCGCTGAGCACGGTGACCAGGCCGTCGCCGTGGGCCAGCTGCAGCAGGTGGGTGGCCGCGGCGCTGTTGGCCCAGGCATGCGCGCGGTTGCCGCTGTCCTCGAGGTGGTAACGGGTGTCGAAGGCGAAATAGGCCGGCGCGTCCTCGTTCTCCAGGTACAGCTTGGTCAGCGCGGGCCAGGGCTCGTCGCTCGACGCGGCCGATGCCTCGTCGTCGGCCAGGCTACTGCTGGGCAGGCGACGGATCTGCAGCAGGTCGAGGAGCAGGTCGTCGCTGCGCTGGCGCTGCTCGCTCCAGTTGGCCTCGGCGATCACCAGCAGGTGGCCGCCGTTGGCGGCCCAGTCGAGCAGGCGCTGGCTCTGCGCGGCGCTCAGCTGCTGGCGCGAGCCGAGCAGCAGCAGGCTGTGGCCGGCGGCCGGGGTGTCGTCGAGGATCTGCGCCAAGTTGTCGGCGCGCTCGACCGCGACCTGGCGCTGGCGCAGGAAGTGCTCGGCGGCCAGATAGGGATTGGCGCGGGCCTCCGGCGCCGGGCCGAGGTCGACCGTGCGCCGTTGCGGGTCGAGTTGGGCGAGCAGGAGGAAGGCCAGGGCGGCGAGCAGGGCCAGCGCGGCGAGGCCGGCCCACAGGCGTTGGCGAGTGGTCATGGCGCCACCTCGGCGTGCACGCGGCTGTTCAGGCCCAGTTGGCGCCAGGCGTCGCACAACTGCGGGCCGAGTTCGGCCGGCGGTGGGCGGCTGCCGTAGGCCAGCGCCTGCCAGGCGTCGAGCAAGCGGCGGGCAAAGGCGCCGAGCGCCGGGTCGTCGAGGCCCTGCAGCAGCACCAGCACCTCGCCCTCGGTGTGCGCCGCCCGCAGCGGCAGCCGGCGCTGGTGCAGCAGGTGGCTGAGCAGGCCGCGATAGAGCAGGGCGAGGGCGGCGCGCGGATCGGTCGGCCACAGCTGCTCAACGCTGGCGGGCAGGTCGTCCGGCAGGCTGCGCGGATCGACGGCCAGGCCGAACAGCTGGGCGGGCGGCGTCGCCTCTGCCGGGCGCGCGGCCTGGCCGCGTGCGGCGAACAGGCGCAGCCAGTCGCGGTAGCGCCAGGCCAGCAGGGCGAGGCCGGCGACCAGCAGGGCCCAGAGCAGCACTTCGATCAGCGCGGCGGCGCCCTGCAACCACTGCGGCGCGTGGCTCGGCGGCGCTGTGGATTCGTCGCCCGCGCTCCAGCCCCAGTCGAGGCGTTCCTCGACGCGGCGGAATGGCGGCGCCGCCAGCAGGGCCTGGATCTCCCGGCGGGCCTGCTGGCTGTCGAGCGGCTGGTGGGTCAGGCGCGCGGCCTGCGGTCCGGGGTCGTCCGCGCCGGGCAGCGGGCAGGTGGCCAGGCTCGCCAGGCTGGTGGGCGCGGTCTCCGGCGCAGTCTCCTGCGCCAGCGCCGGGCCAGGTGGCAGCCACAGGCCGAGGCTGAGCAGCAGCACCAGGCTGGCCTGGCCGAGGCGCTCGAGCAGGCGGCGGAACGCCAGCTCCAGGTCCCAGGCTTCCAGTTCGCTGCGTCGGTTGAGGTACAGGCTGAAGCCGCAGGCGACGTAGATCGGTTCCCAGAGCACCAGCACCAGGGCGTAGCAGGCGTTGCTCAGGTGCTCCAGCCACAGCCATTCCTCCGCCGGGCGCAGCAGCAGGTCGAGCCAGCCGCGCTCGCTGTCGAAGGAGGACGGCAGCAGCAGGTAGATCAGCACCAGCAGGCCGGTCCACAGCAGCAGCTCGATGTGCATGCCGAGCAGGGTCAGCCAGCGCGCGACGCTGCTGCGCCGGCCCAGCGCGTCGAGGCGCTGGCGGCGTGCCTGGCCGCGCAGGTTCTCCAGCTGCAGCAGCGGCAGGGTGAAGCTGCGGCTCAGGCTGAAACGGCGCCAGGTCAGGCTGGCCAGCAGCTCGCCACGCAGCAGACCGGGCCAGGCGCGCAGGGCCTGGCCGAGGGTCGGCGTGGCGCCGAACAGCGCGCGCGAGAGGATGTGCAGCGGCAGGCGCTCGAAGGCCGGCTTCAGCCACCAGAACAGCAGCAGGGCGACGCTCGGGTAGCGCCACAGCAGCAGGCTGAGCACGGCCAGCAGCGGCAGGGTCAGCAGCGCCCAGCTGGCCAGCAGCAGGCCGGCATGGCGCTGCGCCAGGCGCACGCCGAGGTCGACGGCTTCCCAAGGGCTGCGCAGGCGCACGGCTACCGCGGCATCGCTCAGCGGCATGCGTGGCTCCGGCAGCGCGGGGCTGGCCGGCAAGGATGGCTGGATGAGACAACAACGATCACGACGACTCCCTGTGTTGGGTAACTGTCCCGCGCGGCCCGGCTGTGGACGACCACTGCCGGTAGCCTTTCTATACGGCCTGGCGCTGGCGTCCACCGAGCAGGAAGTAGGCGCCGAGCAGCAGCCAGAGCGCGGCGCCGACCAGGTACTTGACCGTCGCGGACAACTGCGTGACCGACGACCAGTAGGCCTCGATGAAGGCGGCGATCAGCAGCAGGCCGATCACCCCGCAGACCAGGCCGACGCAGCCCTTGGCGGTCTCGCGCAGGGCGGTCCGGCGGCTGCGCGGACCGGGGGCGAGCAGGGCGCCGCCCAGTTGCAGGCCGGCGGCGCCGGCGAAGGTTATGGCAGTCAGCTCGAAAGCGCCATGGCCGACGACAAAACTCAGAAAGGTCTGGTCGTAGCCGATGCGCAGCAGGTGGCCGGCGACGGCGCCGATGTTCAGGCCGTTGAACAGCAGGAAGAACAGCGAGCCGAGGCCCAGCAGCAGGCCGCTGGCGAAGGTTTTGAAGGCGATGCCGATGTTGTTCATGATGTAGAAACCGAACATCAGCCAGTCGTCGCTGCTGCCGCGCTCGCCAAAGGGGCCGAGGCGGCTGGCATCGGGGTCGTACATCTGCTCCATCCGGGCCACCTGCTGCGGCGACAGCAGACTGTAGATCAGGTCGGGAAACAGATAGACCAGCAGGCCCATGCCCAGCAGGCTGCCGTAGAACAGCAGGCTGGCCAGCAGGATGCTGCGCCAGGCCGCGCGCACCTGGCGCGGAAATCCGTCGATGAGGAAGCCGAGCAGGCGCGGCCCGAGGTTCTGCCGCGGGCGGTACAGCTGCTGGTGGGCGCGCAGGTTGAGCAGTTGCAGGCGCTCGACCAGGCTGGCGCTGTAGGCGCGGCTTTGCGCCAGCGCCAGCTGCTGGCACAGCCGGCGGTAGGCGGCGGCGAACTCGCCGGCCTCTGCGCCGAGCGACTGGCCCTGCTCGAGCCGCTTGAGCTGGCCGTCGAGTGCCTGCCAGTCGGCCTGGTATTGGCTTTCGAACTGCGCCTGTTTCATGGCGTCCCCCGCAGGTCGGCGGCGATCTGCAGCAGGCGCAGCGGCGCCTGCTCGGTGGTGACCCCGAGCAACGGCGCCAGCAGCCCGGCGAGTTCCTCGCGGCGGGCCGGCGACAGTTGGCGCTGGCGCTCGCTGTAGGCCAGCATGGCGCGCTGCTCGGCGGCGTTCAGGGCGAAGGGCGCCGGCAGCGGCGTCATCGGCTCCAGTTGCGGTGCGGCCGGCGCGCGGGGCTGGTGGATCACCAGGGTGCCGGCGGCGAGGTCGCCGAGGCGCTGGAAGCGCGGGTTGGCCAGGCTGGCGAGCAGGCCGCAGCAGTAGCCCAGCGGCAGCATGTCGACGAAGCGCAGCAGGTTGCGCAGCAGCGCGGCGCCCCAGCCGACCGGCGTGCCGTCCTCGTGGACCACGCGCAGGCCGAACAGCTGCTTGCCGGGTGAGCGCCCCTGGTTGAGAACCTCGAACAGCACCATGTACCACCAGTTGAGCAGGAACAGCAGGATCAGGCCCAGGCCGATGCCCAGCTCGCCGAGCCGGCCGAGCCCGCCGAGCACCGCCAGCGACAGGGCGGCGCGCAGGGCTAGGTCGACGGCAAAGGCGCGCGCGCGCACCAGCGCGCTGGCCGGACTGAGCAGCAGATCGACCCCCTCCGGGGTTTCCACCCGCAGGCGGGTATCCAGCAGCGGGGTGGCGGGGGTGGCTGGGGGCATGGGCGCGGGCTGCATCGGGGAAAGGGCGGATGCTAGCGGGGCGAGGTCTGCGGCGGCAACTGTCGGTGTTGTCGCGGCTCCGGCCGGCGGCCGGGCGATTCGCGGTAGACTGCCGCCGCCTTGATTCTGGAGCCCTTCCTGTGACTGCGAGCATCTTCTGGTACGACTACGAAACCACCGGCATCGACCCGCGCCGCGACCGGCCGCTGCAGGTGGCCGGCATCCGTACCGACGAGGAACTCAACGAGATCGGCGAGCCGCTCAACCTGTATTGCCGGCCCAGCGACGACATCCTGCCGCACCCGATGTCGTGCCTGATCACCGGCATCGCCCCCGGGCGACTGGCGCGCGAGGGCCTCGGCGAGGCCGAGTTCATGACCCGCCTGCACGCCGAACTGGTGCGTCCCGGCACCTGCACGGCCGGCTACAACAGCCTGCGCTTCGACGACGAAGTCACCCGCTACAGCCTGTACCGCAACTTCTTCGATCCCTATGCCCGCGAGTGGCAGGGCGGCAACAGCCGCTGGGACCTGATCGACCTGCTGCGCACCGCCTACGCCCTGCGTCCGCAGGGGATCGAGTGGCCGCAGGCCGAGGGACGGGTGACCCTCAAGCTGGAGCGCCTGACCGCCGCCAACGGCATCGACCACGGCCAGGCCCACGATGCGCTGGCCGACGTGCGCGCCACCATCGCCCTGGCGCGTCTGCTGCGCGAGCGCCAGCCGCGCTTGTACGACTGGTGCTATCAGTTGCGCAGCAAGCAGCGGGTGCTGGAACAGGTCCGCCTGCTGCAACCGATGGTGCATATATCCGGACGCTTTTCCGCAGAGCGGCACTTTCTTGCCGTGGTATTGCCGCTGGCCTGGCATCCGCGCAATCGCAATGCGCTGATTGTCTGTGACCTGCAGGCGGATATTGCCCCGTTGCTGGAGTTGCCGGCGGAAGTTCTCGCCCAGCGCCTGTATACCCGTCGCGATGAACTGGGCGAAGGCGAACTGCCGGTGCCGCTGAAACTGGTCCAGGTCAATCGTTGCCCAGTACTGGCGCCGCTCAAGGTATTGCGCGAGGAAGATTGCCAGCGTCTCGGCGTGGATATGTCGGCCTGCCAGCAGCAGGCACAGTTGCTGGAACAGCGGCAGAGCGTCTGGAAGGGCAAGTTGCCGGCGATCTATGCCGACAATGGCTTTGCCGCCAGCGAGGATCCGGAACAGCGTCTGTATGACGGCTTTATCGGTGATCGTGATCGCGGTTTGTGCGTGCAGGTGCGCGAGAGCGATCCAGTCCGGTTGGGTGAGCGCCACGGCCTGTTTGCTGACGAACGCCTCGAGGAGTTGCTGTTCCGTTATCGGGCGCGCAACTTTCCGCACACCTTGAGTGGGCCTGAACAACAACGCTGGCAGGAGTTCTGTCGACGGCGTCTGAGTGATAGTCGCGCCGGTGCGCCCAATACCCTGGCCGAATTCGACAGTGCCTTGGCCGAGGTGCTGGCGGGCGCCGATGCCGGCCAGCAGGCCCTGCTCGGTGAGTGGCAGATTTATGCGCAGCAGCTGCGCCAGCGCTACGGGCTGGCCTGAACGGCGGCCTGGCCGCGCGCTGCCAGGGTGGCTGAGCGCGCAGGGTTACCCGTCGACTCGGTTGGCGGGTGCTGGCTGGCAAAAGCGCGGCAGTTGTTAACCCTGCAGTGGGCGGAGGACGCGCCAATAAAAAACGCCAGCAAGGCTGGCGTTTTTTATATTGCAGTGCACTAAACGGTGCGAACTCAGTCGAGCAGGGTTACCCAGCTTTCAACGGTGTCGCCGCCCCAGGTGGCTTTCCACTCTTTCAGGGTCTTGTGATTGCCGCCCTTGGTTTCGATAACTTCGCCGGTGTGCGGGTTCTTGTACTGCTTGACCTTGCGGGTACGCTTGGTCGGCGCTTCAACTTTGGCGGCGCGCGGCTGACGGCCAGCCTTGACGATCTTGCCCTCGCTATCCAGCAGGGCAAGGATATCCGGCAGGGACTTGCCGTATTCGGCCATCAGCTCGCGGAGTTTGGCTTCGAAGTCCAGCTCCTTCTGCAGTTTGTCATCCTGCTTGAGGGCCTGCAGGCGCTCCTGCAGTTGCTTGATGGCGGCTTCGGTCGAGCGGAATTCGTTGATCAGGGACATTGTCGTTACCTTGGTAAACAGGTCTGCAGGAATACAGGTGTGAACGAATAATAGGCACTGGATAATGCCGAGTAAATAGCCAGATGAGGTTTGCGGAGTGTTTGGCAAAAAATAATCCGAGTTCTGGAAGTTGCTCGCGGCGGCGCAGGCCTGCAGTATTTCGCAAGTTTTCCCGCAGTTTCCTGCCACGGCGCTGCTGTAGTTTTTCCACCGGCTGGCTAGAATGGCCCCTTCGATGTTTGCGGAGTTACCCCATGCGTACTTTCCGGTTGGTCATCGCCTGTCCCGACCGCGTCGGCATCGTGGCCAAGGTCAGCAACCTGTTGGCCACCTACAACGGCTGGATCACCGAGGCGAGCCATCATTCGGATCTGGATAACGGCTGGTTCTTCATGCGTCACGAGATCCGTGCCGACTCCCTGCCGTTCGATCTCGAGGGATTCCGCCATGCCTTTGCGCCGATTGCCCGCGAGTTCGGCATGCGCTGGCAGGTCTACGATTCGGCGGTGAAAAAGCGCGTGGTGCTGATGGCCAGCCGCGAGTCGCACTGCCTGGCCGACCTGCTGCATCGCTGGCACAGTGGCGAGTTGTACTGCGAGATTCCCTGCGTGATCTCCAACCACGACGACCTGCGCAGCATGGTCGAGTGGCACGGCATCCCCTATCACCATGTGCCGGTCGACCCGCAGGACAAGACCCCGGCCTTTGCCGAAGTCAGCCGGCTGATCGCCGAGCACCAGGCCGACTGCGTGGTGCTGGCGCGCTACATGCAGATCCTGCCGCCGACCCTGTGCCAGGACTACGCCGGCCGGGTGATCAACATCCACCACAGCTTCCTGCCCTCGTTCGCCGGCGCCAAGCCTTACCACCAGGCCGCCAAGCGCGGGGTCAAGCTGATCGGCGCGACCTGCCACTACGTGACCGAGGAGCTGGATGCCGGGCCGATCATCGAGCAGGACGTGGCGCGGGTCACCCACCGCCAGCAGGCCGAGGACATGGTGCGCATCGGCAAGGACGTGGAGCGGAGGGTGCTGGCCCGTGGACTACGCTATCACTTGGAGGACCGGGTGCTGGTGCACGACAACAAGACCGTGGTATTCGACTGATCGGCGGCCGCGAAGCGCTGGTGCAGGCGTTGCAACAACGGTTTGATTCGGACCCGCGCGGGCGTGACGCCCGTTGCCGTGGTCGTTCGCAAGACGCAAGGATAAAGGAGTAAGCCCATGCTCAAGTCAATCAAGGTCCGCGCCTACATGACGCGCCACCTGGTGACCTTTCGCCCGGAAATGGACCTGTTCACCGCCATCAACCGCCTGCTCGAGCACATCATCGCCAGTGCGCCGGTGGTGGATTCGGAAGGCTACCTGATCGGCATGCTGTCGGAGAGCGACTGCCTGCGGGCGATCCTCGCCGGCGCCTACTTCGACGACGCCCACGGTTCGGTCGGTAGCTACATGACCACGGCGCTGGACACCATCGACGCCGATGCCGACATCATCGAGGCCGCCGAGACCTTCCTGCGCGGCCAGCGCCGACGCCTGCCGGTGCTCGAGGATGGCCGCCTGGTCGGCCTGATCAGCCGCCACGACGTGCTGCGCGCGGTCAAGGAGTTCGCCCAGCACGAGCAGGGCAAGGCGAACGACTGAACGACGACCGGCAGGCGCAGCGGCTCGCCCATGCGCGGCTGAGCGGGTTGCCACCTTCATCACCCGCGGGGAATGGATCATGCCCGAATCTCGTCAACTGCTGCTCGGCGCCGACCCGTCCGGGCAGCCGGTTTCCCACCTGTTGCGCCTGGCCAACCGCCACGGCCTGATCGCCGGCGCCACCGGCACCGGCAAGACCGTCACCCTGCAGCGCCTCGCCGAACTGTTCAGCGATGCCGGCGTGGCGGTGTTCGCCGCCGACATCAAGGGCGACCTGTGCGGCCTCGGCGCCGCCGGCGAGCCGCAGGGCAAGATCGCCGAGCGCATCGCCAGCATGCCCTGGCTCGCGCACCGGCCGCAGGCCTACCCGGTGACCCTGTGGGACGTCGCCGGGCAGAGCGGCCACCCGCTGCGCACCACCTTGAGCGAGATGGGCCCGCTGCTGCTCGGCGCGCTGCTGCAGCTGACCGACAGCCAGCAGGCCGTGCTGTATGCCGCGTTCCAGGTGGCCGACCGCGATGGCCTGCTGCTGCTCGATCTCAAGGACCTCAAGGCGCTGCTCAACCACCTGCAGGCGCATCCCGAGGTGCTCGGCGAGGACCGCGCGCTGTTCACGCCGCAATCCTCCCAGGCCCTGCTGCGCAAGCTGGCCACCCTCGAGCAGCAGGGCGCCGAGGCGCTGTTCGGCGAACCAGCGCTGCAGCTGGAAGACCTGCTGCAGCCGGCGGCGGACGGCCGCGGGCGCATCCACCTGCTCGACGCCAGCCGCCTGGTGCACGAGGCGCCCAAGGTCTACGCCACCTTCCTGCTCTGGCTGCTGGCCGAGCTGTTCGAGCAACTGCCCGAGCGTGGCGATGCCGACCAGCCGCTGCTGGCGCTGTTCTTCGACGAGGCCCACCTGCTGTTCGCCGACACGCCCAAGGCCCTGCAGGAACGCCTGGAGCAGGTGGTGCGGCTGATCCGCTCCAAGGGCGTCGGTGTCTACTTCGTCACCCAGTCGCCCAGCGACCTGCCCGACGCGGTGCTCGCCCAGCTCGGCCTGCGCATCCAGCACGGCCTGCGCGCCTTCACCGCCAAGGAGCAGAAATCGCTGCGCGCGGTGGCCGACGGTTTCCGGCCCAATCCAGAGTTCAATACCCTGGACGTGCTCACTGAGCTGGGCATCGGCGAGGCGCTGGTCGGCACCCTGGAGGACAAGGGCACCCCGGCGATGGTGCAGCGCGTGGCCATCGCTCCGCCGCAGTCGCGCATCGGCGTGCTCAGCGAGGCCGAGCGCGCAGCGCTGATCCGCCAGTCGCCGCTGGCCGGCCGCTACGACCGCGCGGTGGATCGCGAGTCGGCCTACGAGCTGCTCGCCGAACGTGCCGTGCAGGCCGAGGCGCCGGCAGCGGTGGCCAAGGGCAAGCCGGCGGAGCAGGACAAGTCGCTCGGCGACATGGCCGGCGAACTGCTCGGCGGCGCGGTCGGCCAGGCGATGAAGAGCGCCATGCGCCAGGCCGCCAACCAGATCGGCCGAGAGCTGGTGCGCGGCTTGATGGGCTCGCTGCTCGGCGGCAAGCGGCGCTGAAGCGCGGCTAAGGGGCATGATCGCTCCCACGCTCGGCGTGGGAGCGCAGCCCGGCACGCTCTGCGCGCCTCGGGCACTGGAGCCGGGTTCCCACGCAGGAGCATGAGAACCATCAACATGGTGGGTTACGCCGCTGTGCGGCTAACCCACCCTACGGGAGCGGTTGGTACACCTGAGAGGTGTGTATACCCCGTAGGTAGGGTGGGTTAGGCCTCCGGCCCGTAACCCACCAACCAGGCCGCGCCATGCTCAGCCCGCCTGCACGATCAATCCCGACGCCCGCGCCGGCAGCACGCGGATGGCGACGAACTTCGAGGTCGGCGTGTGGCTGCCTGCGCCGAAGCTGTCCAGCGGCACCAGCGGGTTGGTTTCCGGGTAGTAGGCCGCGGCCTGGCCGGGCGGCGTGTCGTAGGCCAGCACCGTGAAGCCACTCACCCGCCGCTCGATGCCGTCGTCCCACACGGAGACCAGATCCACCTGTTGCCCTGATTCCAGGCCCAGGCGCTCGATGTCCGCCGGATTGACGAACACCACCTCGCGCATCCCTTTCACTCCGCGATAGCGGTCGTCCAGGCCGTACAGGGTGGTGTTGTACTGGTCGTGGGAGCGCAGGGTCTGCAGGATCAGGTCCGGCTTGTCCTGCTGGCTGCGTACCTGCTGCGGCAGCAGGTCGTCCGGCAGCGCGTGGTCCTTGAATTCGGCGCGGCCGCTGGCGGTTTGCCACTGCCGGCGCGCTGCGGCGTTGCCGAGATAGAAGCCGCCGGGCTGGGCCAGACGCTGCTCGAAGTCGCTGAAGCCGGGGATGGTCTCGCCGATCAGCTGGCGGATGCGCGCGTAGTCCTCGACCAGCCACAGCCAGTCCACCGGCCGTTTGCCCAGGGTGGCGGCGGCGATGCCGGCGACGATCGCTGGTTCGGAGCGCATCTGCCGCGACAGCGGTTCGAGCTGGCCCCAGGACGCATGCACCATGCTGAACGAGTCCTCCACCGTCACCGCCTGCGGGCCGCCGACCTGGCGGTCGATGTCGGTGCGCCCCAGGCAGGGCAGGATCAGCGCCTGCCGGCCGGTGGTGAGATGGCTGCGGTTGAGCTTGGTGCTGATCTGCACGGTCAATGCACAGCTGCGAAGCGCCCGGTGGGTGCGCGGGGTATCCGGGGTGGCCTGGGCGAAGTTGCCGCCCAGGCCGATGAACACCTTCACCTGGCCGGCGAGCATGGCGTTGATCGCCGCCAGCGCGTTGTGCCCCGGCTGGCGCGGCACGGCAAAGGCGAAGCGCTTTTCCAGCGCCTCCAGCAGCGCCGCCGGCGGCTGCTCGTTGATGCCCATGCTGCGGTCGCCCTGCACGTTGCTGTGGCCGCGCACCGGGCAGGCGCCGGCGCCGGGCTTGCCGACGTTGCCGCGCAGCAACAGCAGGTTGGCGATTTCCTGGATGGTCGCCACCGAATGGCGGTGCTGGGTGATGCCCATCGCCCAGCAGACGATCACCCGCCCGGCCTGGCGGTAGATGCGCGCGGCCTGCTCGATCTCGACCAGCGGCAGGCCCGACTGCGCCTCGATCTGCGCCCAGGGCGTGGCGTCCACCGCGGCCAGGTAGCCGTCGATCCCTTGGCAATGCTCGGCGATGAAGGCGTGGTCGAACACTGGCGGCTGGCCTTGCTCGACGGCCTCGCGCTCCCACTGCAGGAGGAACTTGGCCATGCCGCGCAGCGCCGCCATGTCGCCGCCGAGCCGGGGCCGGAAGTAGGCGCTGTGGGTCGGCGCGGCGCCGTTGGCGAGCATCTCCAGCGCCTTCTGCGGATGCTGGAAGCGCTCCAGGCCGCGCTCCTTGAGCGGGTTGAAACACACCACCTGGGCGCCGCGGCCGACCGCCTCGCGCAGCGGTTCGAGCATGCGCGGGTGGTTGGTGCCGGGGTTCTGGCCCATGACGAAGATGGCGTCGGCGTGCGCGAAGTCGGCGTAGGTGACGGTGCCCTTGCCCACGCCGAGACTCTGGCCGAGACCGACGCCGCTGGCCTCGTGACACAGGTTCGAGCAGTCGGGGAAGTTGTTGCTGCCCAGCGCGCGGCCGAACAGCTGGTAGAGGAAGGCCGCCTCGTTGCTGGCGCGCCCGGAGGTGTACAGCTCGACCTGGTCGGGGTGCTCCATGGCCTGCAGTTCGCCGGCGATCAATTTGAAGGCCGCCTCCCAGCTGATCGGCACGTAGTGGTCGCTGGCGGCGTCGTAGCGCAGCGGTTCGGTCAGCCGGCCCTGGTATTCGAGCCAGTAGTCGCTCTGCTCGCGCAACTGGGCGACGCGGTAGCGGGCGAAGAACTCGGCGCCGACGCCGCGCCGGGTGGCTTCCCAGTTCACCGCCTTGGCGCCGTTCTCGCAGAAATTGACGACATGGTTGCCCGGCGCCTCGCCCCAGGCGCAGCCGGGGCAGTCGAAGCCGCCGTTCTGGTTGGTCTTGAGCAGGGTGCGGATGTTCTTCAGGGCGTTGTCGCTGCCCAGCCAGGCGCGGGTCACGCTGCGCAGGGCGCCCCAGCCGCCGGCCGGGCCGGCGTAGGGCTGGAAGCGGGCATCGGGATGGAAGCGGTCGGCCATGGCGGTTCCTTGCGTCAGGCGTGGGTGGGCGCCGGGCTGTAGACCCGCGGCGCGCTGTGGTGGGGCAGGTGGATCAGGTTGAGGCGGTGCGCGCGCGCCCACTGCACGGTCAGCGCGGTGGGCGCCGACAGGCAGACCAGGGTGGCGATGCGCGCGCGCACCGCCTTGTGGATCAGTTCCAGGCTGCAGCGGCTGGTGACCACGACGAAGCAGGCGGCGGGCGCGATGGCCGCGCCGGGCAACGCGCCGATCAGCTTGTCCAGCGCGTTGTGGCGACCGATGTCCTCGCGGCACAGGGCGATGGCGCCGCCGGCATCGACGAACAGCGCGGCGTGCACCGCGCCGCTGTGGCGGGCGAGGGTCTGCGCCGCAGCGATGCGCTCGCGCAGATCGAGCAGATGCTCGGCTGGCGGCAGCGCACCGCCCGGCAGGGGGGCGAGCGACGGCAGCGCCTGTTCCAGTGCTTCCACGCCGCACAGCCCGCAGCCGCTGCTGCCGGCCAGCTGGCGGCGCTGGCGCTTGAGCGCCCAGAAGGCGCGGCTGGATATCTGCACCTCGGCGTGGCGCGCGGCGCCCTCGCCATCGATGTGCAGGTCGTAGAGTTCATCGAGGCTGTCGATCAGGCCGCTGCTCAGGCTGAAACCGAGCACGAAGTCGTGCAGGTCCTGCGGGGTGACCATCATTACCGCCTGGCTGAGGCCGTTGTAGCTGATCGCCAGCGCACACTCCTCGGCCAGTGCGGCGGCGGCCACCCGCTCGGGTTGCGCCAGCTCGGCGTAGGCATAGCCGTTCGCCGGCAACACGGCCGTGGCGGACGGGGCAGGGTGGGTGCTGGCGGAGCACGGCATGGGCGGAGCCCTCGGCGACGATTAGACCCCGTCAGCCTAGGTCGGGCGCAGGCAGGGCGTCCAATTGCTGTGGCCGATGCCTTGATCGAGCGGGTTTATCGGCTCGATTCCTGTGCGGCCTTGTGGGCAGCGTCAGTTGCGCGCGGCGGCCGCGACCTGGCGCATGGACAGGCCGGTCCGCCTGGCATAGCCTCGAGCAGCCGGGACAGGGACGGCCGCCCGCGCCGCTCCTCCGGTCCTTGTCGACCACCCAGGGGAGGAGCCCCTTATGCGCCTGAAAGCGACCATCGTCCTGTTGTTCCCCGCCACCCTGAGTACCGGCGTGCTGGCCGAGGTCGCGACGCCGATCGCCGCCGTGGTGCTGCATCCCGGCAGCGCCACGGTGGTGCGTAGCGCCCAGGTGGCGCCGGGCATGACCCAGGTGGTGTTCTCCGGACTGCCGGCACGCTTCGACGTGCAGACCCTGCGCGCCGAAGCCGGTCCCCATGTGCGCGTGGGACAGATCGTCACCCAGGACGCCGCCGGCGCCGCCGCGCTCAACCCCGCCGAGGCGGAGCTGGATGCCAAAATCCTCGCCCTGCAGGACCAGCAGGCCGCGCTGGATGCCGAGATCGCCGCGGCCGAGCTGGTCAAGCGCTATCTCGAGCGCTTCAGCAGCGAGGCCAGCGTGCCGGCAGAGGGGCAGAGCCTGCCCACGGATGCCAAAACCTTGACCGGCATGCTCGACGCCATCGGCCAGGGGGCGAGCGCCGCCCTGGCCAGGATTCAGGGCCTGACGGTGCAGAAGCGCGAGATCGCCAAACGGATCGACGTGCTGCAGCGCGATCTGGGCCAGTTGCGCAGCGGCATCCGCGATTCGCGCAGCGTCACCGTGATGCTCAGTGCGGCGCGGGCCGGCGAGCTGAAGCTCAGCTACCAGGTGGCCAATGCCGGCTGGAAGCCCGCCTACCGGGCGGCGCTGGATACCCAGGCCGCCCAGCTGGATCTGGAACGCCTGGCCAGCGTCGCGCAAAGGACCGGCGAAGACTGGCACAACGTCAAGCTGACGCTGTCGACCACCCAGCCGCGGCTGTCGCCCGCCGGCCCCGAGCCGCAGCCCTGGGTGCTGACCTGGCAGCCGCCGCTGCCGGCGCAGATGGCGGCGATGGAGTCCAAGGCCCGCTCGCTCGGTCCCCTGGCCGGCGCCCCCGCACCGGCCTCGATCGCCTCCAGCGACGAGGCGGACTACCAGCCGCCGACCTTCGTCAACCATGGCGCCTTCGCCAGCGAGTTCGTGGTGCCGACGCCGGTCAGCCTGCCGGCCGATGGCCGCGAGGTGTCGGTCAGCCTGGCCCGGCAGACGTTGCCGGCCAAACACCATCTGCGCATCGCGCCGCGTCTCGAAAAGGCCGCGGTGGTGACCGCCGAGGCCGAACGCCCGGAGGGCGTCTGGCTGCCCGGCGATACCCAGCTGTTCCGCGATGGCAGCTACGTCGGCTCCGCGTACTGGAACCCGGCCAGTGCCGAGCGCTTCGTGTTTTCCTTCGGTCGCGACGAGCAGCTGCGCGTGGCGGTCGATCAGGTCGAGGGCCAGGCGGGCACCACCGGGGTATTCGACAAGCGCCGCGAGCAGCGCGTCGCCGAGGTATTCACCCTCACCAACACCCACAAGAGCCCGGTGGACGTGCTGCTGCTCGAGTCGTCGCCGGTCAGCGGTTCGGAGGAGATCAGCGTGCGCGCCGCCTTCGACCCCGCGCCGACGATCCAGGCCTGGCAGCAGCGCCGCGGCGTGGTGGCCTGGGAGAAGACCCTGGCCGCCGGTGAGAGCGCCAAGTTCGGTGTCGACTACACCATCGCCTACCCGCAGGACGGCTCCGTCGGCGGGCTGTAGGGTCGGTGGGCTGCCGTAGGGCGCAGCCAAGCTACGCGGTGGGCTGCGCCAGCAGCGTGCGCGCCTCGGCGAAGCAGGCCTCGGCCAGCGCCGAGCGCGGCGCGCTGCGGCGCAGGATCAGCCCCAGCGGGGCGAGGGTGTGGGCGTCCTCGATGGGCGTCAGGCTCAGGTGTTCGGTCAGCTCGTCGAGGCCGCCGTTGAGCGGCATGATCGCGCAGCACAGGCCGGCGCTGACCGCCTGCAGCAGCTGGTGCACGGCGTCGGTTTCCAGCCGCGGCTGCGGGCTGAGGCCGCGACTGCGCAGGGCGTGATCGATGGACTGGCGAAAGTGCATGCCGCTGGACAGCAGGCCGAGCGGCAGGCTGGCCAGCGCCTCCCAGCGCAGCGACGCCTGCTCGAAATGGAAATGCCGGCGGTCGTGCAGCAGGCCCATGCGCGTCTCGGCCAGCTCCAGGCTGGCGAAGTGCTCGCGGTCGAGACGCTCGAGGTAGGAAATCCCCAGGTCCAGCTGGTTGCGCCCGAGGCGCTCGAGGATCTGCTCGCTGCTGAGGGCGAACAGCTGGAAGCGCAGCTCCGGATGCTCGCGGGCAAACAGCTGCACCAGGCGCAGCGGATCGAAACCGGCCAGCGGCACCACGCCCAGGCGCAGGGTGCCGACCAGCTGGCCGCGACAGGCTGCCGCCTCGGCGTACAGGCCGTCCTGCGCGGCGAGCAGGCTGCGCGCCCAGGCGAGGATGCGCTCGCCCTCGGCGCTGAAACCCTCGAAGCGCTGGCCACGGCGCACCAGCTCCAGGCCCAGCTCTTCCTCCAGGCTGCGCAGGCGCATCGACAGGGTCGGCTGGGTGACGTGACAGCGCGCCGCCGCCTGGCCGAAGTGGCGGGTTTCGTCGAGGGCGACGAGAAAGCGCAACTGCTTGATGTCCATGCCGGCGGGGCGACCTCGCAAGGTGGGTGAAGGTGCGACAGTGCGCAACTTTGCCACAGCAGGAGCCGCAGGCGCACGGCTGTGCAGCCGGCGGCCCCGCCTGGAGGTGTAACGTCGGAGCGGGTAAAGGATCTGGCCGCTCTCCAGGGTCACCGTCAGCTGTCGGCGTGCCGCGCGCGGGGCAGACTGGTGAGCTTGAGCTGCTGCCAGATCCGCTCGCCGTCCTGGATGGCCAGGTGCAGCGGCGACAGGGAGTACTGGTGCAGCTGCAGCACCGCCATGCAGTCCTGCCATTGCTCGATCTCCAGGCGCCGCAGCCTGGACAGATTGAACAGATGCTCCTGTCCGTTGCGCAGGCCGAGCAGGAAGTCCCGGCAGATCTCGCTTTGCCCGTCGCCCGTGCCGTGCAGGGCCGCCTTCAGCAGTCTGACCAGGGCTTCCTGTGCCTGGGGAATCATTGCCTTCTGTTCCGAGCACCAGTGCTCATGGAGCGCCATGCGCGCGGCAAGAGCCTGTTCGATTTCGCTTTCATCGCGGACGCGGCGGGCGCGGGCGATGTCGTTGGTCGGGTGCTTGACCGGGAGGGGAATTGCACTTGCGTCACTCATGTAAACCTCCCCACTACTGACCGATAGCAGAACTCACTCAAGCGTCGGTCTTCCGCTGAACTACACGGACAAGTCTGATGCGGATCACATGCAAGTCAAGTTGACGCCTTGAATTTGACGACGGTCGGCAGACTTTATGATCCACGGCCATTTCTCAGTGTTCGCGGCTGATTTTACCGGTGGAAAGCGGGGGTTTATTGAGCTGATGCAATTGTTTGTCATTTGTGGGGCGTTTTTTCGGCGTCGTTACCCCGACCGCGCTCCCGCTCCGGCGACTCCCGGCGCTCATCCGGGCGCGTTTGGTTGCTCGGGAAGACTGTCTGGGAGCCCGGCCAGCCATTCGCCGATCCGCGCGGCCAGCCAGGGGCCGTCGTCCAGCGGCAGGTCGTGGCCGGCGCCGGGGTGCTCGACGTGCGGCAGCTGCCAGCGTGCGGCCAGCTCGGCGGAGCAGCGCGGATCGACCAGGGCGTCCTGGCGGCCGCTGAGCACCAGCAGGGGCACGGCCGGGCGCTGCGGCGGCAGGCGAAAGCGCGCCGCCGCCGCCAGCTGACGCAGGGCGTTGAGGGGGGTTACCGGATGGCGGCGGCGCAGCGTCACCCACTGCTCGAGCACCGCAGGGTCGGCACGCCGGCTGGTCAGGCGCAGGATCGCCGCCTCGCGGGCGCGGGCCTCTCCGCGGGCCAGCACGCCGAGCAGGGTCGGGTAGCTGGACGGGCGCAGCCGCCGGTAGAACGGGCTGATGCCGGCAAAGCTGCTGTTGATCAGCACGCAGCCGGCCACCTCGCGCGGATGGGCGCTCGCCCAGGCCAGCGCCACCATCGCCCCCAGCGACATGGCCAGCAGGTGCACCGGGCCGTCGATCCCCAGTGCCGCCAGCTGGGTGCGGCAGGCACTGACCATGCCGGCCACCTGCAGCGGGCTGGCCTCGCGGTGCCGGACGCCGTTGCCGGGCAGGTCGAGGGTGAGGATGCGCGCAGTCGCCAGCTGCGTCGCCAGTTGGACGGGGAACTCGCCCCAGTGGCCGCTCTCGCGGGTCAGGCCACGCAGCAGGATCCAGGTGGCCATGCCTAATGCCACGGATACCAGCGGCGCAGGGCCTGCTGGCGGTGCTGCTCGCGGGCCTCGCCGCTCGGGCACCAGCCCTGGTGGCCGCAGGCGGCGCGGCCGACGAAGTCCAGCCATTCCACCTGGCGGCGCAGCACGCGCGCCTCGCGGTGGCCGAGCAGCGGGTTGAACAGGCCCTGCAGCGACAGCAGCTGGCGCGGGTTCTTCTTCACCCACAGCCAGGAGCCCATCTCCAGGGTCAGCGGCAGCAGCACCCGCGCCGGGTCGCTGCAGGCGCGCTGGTAGAGATGGTCCCAGAGGTCGCCGTGGGTCAGGTACTGGCAGCTCTGCGGCTCGAACACGTAGGGGTGGTGGCTATGGGTCTGGTCGAGGATCTCGCTCAGCGCATGCATTTCGGCCAGATGGGGAATCGGCGTGCGGGTGCTCGCGTAGGGAAACCAGATGCGGTCGCTGAGGCCGAAGCCGGAGTGGCAGTCGACCGCGATGCTGAAGCGGTGGCTGAGCAGTTCCTCCTCGACCACGGTGCACAGCGCCTGGCTCTCCGCCTGCATCGGCGCGCTGCGCGGTCCGCGGTACCAGGGCAGGCGCGCACTCAGGCGCTGGCCGCCGACCAGGAAGGCGACGCGCTGCTCGGCGTCCACCGGGGCGTTGCGCATCAGGTCGACGCCCTGCGGATTGGCGCGGGTGCCGCGCCACAGCCCGCCGGGGTTGACCACCGGCATGAACACCAGACGCATGCGCTCGAGCTGCTGCTGCAGCAGGCTGTCCCAGCGCAGGCGCGCCGCCACGCTGCGCAGGAAGGACAGCACCACGGTCGCGCCGATCCGCTCCAGCCCGTGCACCCCACCGAAGTAGCCAGCCGCAGGCGCGCTGGGCGCGGGATTGCCGAGGCTGATCGCGTACACCGGCAGGCTGCGCGCGCCGACGTCCACCCGGCACAGCACGCGCACCTGCAGCAGGTTGCCGAGCTTGTCGACCAGGCGCTCGAGTTCGAGGAGTTCGCTGGGCTCACTGGCGGGCATGCGACCTCCGGGGCGCAACGCAAGGGTATCCGTCCTCCAGTCTAGGTGCTGGGCCGGCAGACCGCGGTGCGGTGGTCGGATCGCGCGGCGATGGACTAAGGTCATTGCATGGTCAGCGCCACTTTTCGCTTCTACGCGGAGCTCAACGACTTCCTGCCGGCCGAACGGCGTGGGCAGGCGTTCGCCTGCGAGTGCGCGCGGGCGGCGACGGTCAAGCACATGATCGAGGCGCTCGGCGTGCCGCACACCGAGGTCGAGCTGGTGCTGGTCAACGACCAGTCGGTGGACTTCGGCCGCTTGATCGAGGCCGGCGACCGGGTGGCGGTCTATCCGCGCTTCGAGGCGCTGGACATCACCCCGCTGCTCAAGGTGCGCACCCAGCCCCTGCGCGTGCTGCGCTTCGTCGCCGACGCCCACCTCGGCGGCCTGGCCCGCCTGCTGCGCATGAGCGGCTTCGACACCCTCTACGACAACGACTTCGAGGACGGCCAGATCGCCGCGCTGGCCGCCGCGCAGCAGCGCATCGTGCTGACCCGCGACCGTGAACTGCTCAAGCGGCGCATCGTCAGCCACGGCTGCTACGTGCATGCGCTCAAGCCGGCGCTGCAGCTGCGCGAGCTTTTCGAGCGCCTCGACCTGGCGCGCAGCGCGCGGCCGTTCAGCCTGTGCGTGCACTGCAATCTGCCGCTGCACGAACTCGACGTCGAGCAGGCCCGCGCCCGCGTGCCACCGCGCGCCGCCTGGCTCTATTCGCGCTTTCTGGTCTGCGACGGCTGCCAGCGCATCTACTGGGAAGGCTCGCACTGGCGCAACATGTGCGCGCTGCTCGGGCCGCTGCTGGCGGGGAGCCGGTGAGCGGTTGCTGCCGGGCTATTCGATCTCCCCGCAGAACAGATCCCAGTTGCCATCGGCGGGGCTGTTGCGCACCAGCAGGCTGTAGCCGCCGTTGCGCAGCTGTTCCAGCGGCACCTCCACCCTCTTCGACAGTCGCCAGCCGGCCTGGGCGCGGCCGAGGCGGTCGGCGAGCACGATCTGGTTCATCTCCCAGGCCGGCGCGGGGCCGAGGCGGTCGCAGCGGCCGGGGTAGATGAAGGTGTAGAGATGCACCGGCCGGCTGGTGCCGTCCGGTACGCCGCCGATGATGAAGCTGATGCCGGTGCGCTCGCCCTCGGCCACCAGGGTGGCCTGGGCGATCTTGCCGGCATTGTGGATGGTCGCCGCGAGGGGCACCGTGAGGATCTGGCGCTCCTGCGGGGTGCCGGACCACGGCGCGCAGCCCTGGCCGGCCAGCGCCACGCCAGCCAGCAGCAGCCAGGTCTTGATGGGCATCGCTCGTCTCCTCCGCCTGTTGAAGGGCGTGGTTACCTGCCCACGCCCGCCTGTGCAGCGTAGTCGACGACTACAGTGCCCGGCGCAGCGGAATCATCGGCGAGGGGCCGAAGCCGTGGCGTTGGTAGAAACGCTGCGCCGCGGCGTTGTCGCCGTCGGTGAGCAGGGTGATGCGCCGGCAGCCGCTGTCGCGCGCATGGCCGATGGCGTATTCCAGCAGTGCCGAGCCCAGGCCGGCGCCGCGCGCGCCGGCATCCACCACCATGTCCTCGAGCAGCGCCACCCGTGCGCCGAGCGCGGTGGAGATGGTGTAGAGCAGGTTGACCATGGCGACGATCCGCTCGCCCTCGACCGCGAGCAGAATCGCGCCGACCGCCGGATCGTCGATGATCGCCGCCAGGCCGCGCTGCTGGGCGGCGCGCTCCGGGGTGAACTCGGCTTCCTGGGCGAACAGCTGGTCGAGCAAGGCACAGAGCGCCGGGATGTCGGCGGGCAGGGCGGGACGGATGTACATCGGTTGGGAGTCCAGGTGGCTGAGGGATAAACAACTGCTGCAGGAAGCGGGCCAGGGCGGCAGCGCTCAATCCGGCGCCTGGTAGGTGTTGCATTGCCAGTAGCCGCTGGCCGGGCGCCGCGGTCCGTGCCAGCCGAGGGCGAGCAGCTCGCGGGCGATCAGCAGGATCAGCAGGCCGTGGCCGACCAGAAACACCGAGTCGTGCTCGCGGGCCAGCTGGATCAGTCGCTGCGCCGCCAGGCGGGCGCGCTGCGCGGTGTGCGGCCGCGGCCTGGCGTGGGTGGTCAGGCCGTGGAACCAGGCCAGGCGGAACATCGCCTCCCAGAGCAGCGGTGGCAGCTTCGAATACAGCCAGTGCGGCCAGGGCAGTTCGGCCTCGCAGAACAGCTCCTCGCTGAGCACGGCCCGACCCTGCGCCAGCCGCTGCGCCGACTGCACGCAGCGCGGCAGGGTGCTGCTGGCCAGCAGACCGGCGGCGGATGCCAGCGCCCGCGTCGCCGCCGGCACCGCGTCCGCCACGATGCCGGCCTGGTCGTAATGGCGCAGCCAGTCCTGCATCGCCATCGGCGTGAACCAGGAGTCGAGGTGCAGGTCCGGCTTGCCATGACGGGCGAGGATGATTTGCATGGGGGCTTTCCGCGCGGGTTTGGCCTTCAGCCACTATAGGCCCGGCATGACCGCAAGGCAGGGTGTCCGCTCGGCTCGGCCCCCGGCATTAGCGAGCCGGCCACCAATGCCTATACTGCTGCAACCATTGCTGGCGGGAGTTGCCCAGGCCCCTTGCCTGGCCACCCCGGTCGATCCGGATGACCCGCGCCGCCGGTTTTCCGCGCCGAGCCTGCACCCCAGCGGGCTGCTCGGCTCTTCCGCACCTACTGGCTCGCGCTCCCCGTCCGGGTGGCCGAGTGATTCTCCCACGCGTCTGCAGAGAGGCTCGGCATGGATCATCTGGTATTGACGGTCATCGCTCCCGATCAACCGGGACTGGTGGAGAAGCTGGCCAGGTGCGTCGCCGAGCAGGGTGGCAACTGGCTGGAAAGCCGCATGGCGCGGATGGCCGGGCAGTTCGCCGGCATCCTCCGCGTCGCGGTGCCCGCCGAGCGCCATCAGGCGCTGGAGCAGGCCCTGCAGGCGCTGGCCGCCGAGGGCATCCGCGTGCTGCTGGCGCCCAGCGGGCCGGAGCCGGGCGGCGCATGGCAGCCGATCTACCTCGAACTGGTGGGCAACGACCGCCCCGGTATCGTGCGCGACATCACCCGCCTGCTCAGCGAGCACGGCATCAACGTCGAGAGTCTGACCACCGAGGTGCTGTCGGCGCCGATGAGCGGCGAGCCGCTGTTCCGCGCCGAGGCACTGCTCGGCGTGCCGCCCGGCGTGCCCCTGCCCCTGCTGCGGGAGCACCTGGAGGCCCTGGCCGACGACCTGATGGTGGAGCTGAACCTGCGCCGCGGGGAGGGGTAGGGCGCGCCGTTTTCAGCCGGCGCAAGGCGGCGGACGGGGCGCGGCGGCCAAAGACCGGCGAGCGACTGGCGGCGACGAGGAGGCAACGATGAACACCAGCAGAGACACTCTCGGCAATCCGCTCAGCGGTGCGCAGCCGAGCGGCGTGCAGCACTACGAACAGGCACTGCACCAGTTCCAGTGCTACTGCGGCGATCCGCTGGCGACCATCGAGGTGGCCTGTGCCGAGCGTCCCGACTTCATCATGGCCAGGGTGCTGCATGCCTGGCTGCATCTGCTCGGCACCGAGCCGAGCGGCTGGCCGGTCGCGCGCGCCGACCTCGAACTGGCGCGGCAATGGCATGCCAACGACCGCGAGCAGGCGCACCTGGCCGCCATCGCCCAGCTGGTCGACGGGCACTGGCATGCGGCGCGACGGGTGCTGGAGGATCTGACCCTGGCCTATCCGCGCGACGGCCTCGGCCTGCTGGCCGGCCACGTGCTCGACTTCTACGTCGGCGATGCGCGCATGCTGCGCGACCGCATCGCGCGGGCCTTTCCCGCCTGGTCGCCGGCGATGCCGGGCTTCCATGCCCTGCTCGGCATGCATGCCTTCGGTCTGGAGGAAACCGGCGTCTATGCCCGCGCGGCCGCCAGTGGCCATGCCGCCCTGCTGCTGGAGCCGCGCGATGCCTGGGCGCACCACGCGGTGACCCATGTGCTGGAAATGCAGGGTCGCCAGCACGAGGGCATCGCCTGGATGCGCGACCGCCAGGCGCAGTGGGCCGAGGACAACTTCTTCGCCATCCACAACTGGTGGCACCTCACGCTGTTCCATCTGGACCTGGGCGAGCTCGACGCGGTACTCGAACTGTTCGACAGCGCCATCGTCGGCACCGAGTCGCCGCTGGCGCTCGACCTGGTGGATGCCTCGGCGCTGCTCTGGCGCCTGTACCTGCGCGGCGTCGATGTCGGCGAGCGCTGGCAAGGGGTGGCGGAGCGCTGGCTGCCGTTCGCCGCCACCGGCCACTACGCCTTCAACGATGCCCACGCGATGATGGCCTTTGCCTGCGCCCAGCGCGGCGAGGCGATCCAGGCCGTGCTGGCCGCCCAGGCGCGGGCGCTGCAGGGCGGTGGCGACAACGCCATGTTCACCCGCGATGTCGGCGCGCCGCTGTGCAAGGCGATCCTCGCCCTGGTCGAGGGTGATGCAGCGCGCACCGTGGAGCTGCTGCGCCCGCTGCGCGGCATCGCCCACCGCTTCGGCGGCAGCCACGCGCAGCGCGACCTCATCGACCTGACCCTGCTCGAGGCGGCCCTGCGCGACGGCCAGAAGGCGCTGGCCCGCGGCCTCGCCGCCGAGCGCGTCGACGCCAAGCCGGGCAGCCCGGCGGCCCGCGAACTGCTGCGCCGGGCGGCGGGCTGACGCGGGGCCTGCGCAATCGCCCTGATGCACTGGACAAGCCGGCGAGGATTTCGCATAACGGGCGGGGTTCGTGCGGCGCAGTGAGTGCGCCAATCCGGGGCGGCTGTGCCCCAGCTTCTGAAATGGAGATCTGCACCATGCTTCTACCCCGCCACATCGCCCGCCATGCCCTGCTCGCCGCGGCGCTCGCCGGTTCCGTCATGACCGCCGGCCTGCCGCTGACGGCCAGCGCCGCGCCGGTGGCCAAGCAGCAGACCCAGGTGCCGGGCTTCTACCGCATGGCGCTGGGCGAGTTCGAGGTGACCGCGCTGTACGACGGCTACGTGGACCTCGATCCCAAGATACTCAAGGGCGCCAGCGCCGAGGACATCCAGAGGTTGCTGGCGAAGATGTTCGTCGAGTCGAGCAGGGGCGTGCAGACCGCGGTCAACGCCTACCTGATCAACACCGGCAGCCAGCTGGTGCTGGTGGATGCCGGCGCGGCGCAGTGCTTCGGGCCGACCCTCGGGGTGATCCAGGCCAACATCCAGGCGGCCGGCTACCAGCCGGAACAGATCGACAGCGTGCTGCTCACCCACCTGCACCCGGATCACGCCTGCGGCCTGCTGACCGCCGACGGCCAGATGGCCTTCCCCAACGCCAGCGTGCACGTGCCGCAGGCCGAGGCGGACTACTGGCTGAGCACGGAGGTGATGGCCACGGCGGCGGAGCCCAGCCAGGGCATGTTCAAGATGGCCCAGGCCGCGGTTGCGCCCTATGTGGCGGCGGACAAGCTCAAGCGCTATGGCGAGCAGGGCCCGGGCATCGCCGGGGTGACCAGCGTGGCCAGCCGCGGCCACACCCCGGGGCACAGCGGCTACCTGTTCGCTTCGGGCGACAGCCGCCTGCTGGTGTGGGGCGACATCGTGCACAGCCATGCGGTGCAGTTCGCCCGCCCGGAAGTGGCCATCGAATTCGACGTCGACAGCGCCCAGGCCATCGCCACCCGCCAGCGGGTGCTCGCCGACGCAGCGCTCGACAAGCTGTGGGTAGCCGGTGCGCACCTGCCGTTCCCCGGCATCGGCCATGTGCGCACCGAAGGCGAGGGCTATGCCTGGGTGCCGGTGGAGTACGGCCCGCTGCGCAGCGATCGCTGAGACGGGCGCAGGCGTCGCGGCAGTCGCGGGGTGTGTTCCCCGTGGCTGCCCGCCTCAGCAGGGCGCGATGGATCGAATAGAATTTTTGGTTATATACATATTCCTTGGTTTTCTATGTCTCGGGCGGCTGTGCTATTTTGGGCCTGCGACATCCCGCCGCACGGCCGGCAAGCTCAGTCGAGCAGTCAATGCCGGAGAGGCCGGGTCGCCTTTCGATAGCAACAATCGTGACGAGGCTCCCTATGACTTTCTCCCGCTTGCCCCTGGCAGGCCTGTGTACGCTGCTGCTGGCGGCCCAGGCACAGGCTGCCGATGATGGACACAAGCTCTTCACTCAAGGCGGTGCCAATCCCGCGGCAATGGCCTGTGCCGGTTGCCACGGAGCCGATGGCATGGGCATGGCGGCGGCGGGATTTCCGCGCCTGGCAGGTTTGTCGGCCGGCTACCTGGCCAAGCAGATGGGCGACTTCCGCTCGGGCGCGCGGGTCAATCCGATCATGCAGCCGATTGCCGTGGCGCTGAGCGACGACGAGATCGACGCCGTGACCCGGACCCTCGCCGCCATGCCGGCTCCCGCCTATCCGCGCACCGGTCGGGCCGAGAAGGCCGAGGGCAGCGGCGCCGTGCTCGCCCTGCGCGGCGCCTGGGAGCGCGACATCCCCGAGTGCGTGTCCTGCCATGGCCCGGGTGGCGTAGGGGTCGGCGACACCTTCCCGCCGCTGGCCGGTCAGTCCGCCCAGTACCTGAGCGCCCAGCTCAATGCCTGGCGCCAGGGGGCCCGCAAGAACGATCCCAGCGATCTGATGGGCCAGGTCGCCCGCTCGCTGACCGATGCCGAGGTCACCGCCGTGTCGTCCTACTTTGCCAGCCTCAACCCCCAGGGAGCCGCGCAATGAAAACCTTTATGCCAGCACTCCTCGCCCTGGCCATCGTGGCGCCAGCCCAGGCGGCCAAGATCGCGATGGAGGATCAGTCGCAGGTGCAGCCCAGCCCGGCAAAGCCCGCCGCAGAGGCCTGGTTCCAGCCGCCGCAGGAACAGGACCTGCCGGCCGATGTCTTTGGCCAGCTGGTGCAGGAAGGTCGGGCGATCTTCGTCGATACCCGCAACCAGGCGGCGGAATACGTCGGCAACGGGATGAACTGCACCAACTGCCACCTCGATCAGGGCCGCAAGGCCAACTCCGCGCCGTTGTGGGGCGCCTACCCCATGTATCCGGCCTATCGGAAGAAGAACAACCGGGTCAACAGCTACGCCGAGCGTATCCAGGGCTGCTTCCAGTTCAGCATGAACGGCAAGGCCCCGGCGGTGGACAGCCACGTGATCAATGCGCTGACGGCCTATTCCTACTGGATGGCCAGCGGCGCGCCCACCGGCAAGGCGCTGCCGGGGCGCCTGTATCCCGTGGTGGCCGAACCCAAGGGCGGCTACGACCTGGCCAGGGGCGAGCAGGTCTACGCGGCGCAGTGCGCGGTCTGTCATGGCGACAACGGCCAGGGCCAGAAGTCGGGCAACGACTACGTGCTGCCGCCGCTGTGGGGCAAGGACTCCTACAACTGGGGCGCCGGCATGCACCGGATCAACACCGCGGCCGGCTTCATCAAGCACAACATGCCGCTGGGCAAGGCCGGCAGCCTCAGCGACGAGGATGCCTGGCATGTGGCGGCGTTCATGAACAGCCACGAGCGTCCGCAGGACCCGCGGCTGATCGACGGCTCGGTCGAGAAGACCCGCGACAAGTACCACGCCGACGACGGCGTGAACCTCTACGGCAAGATGGTCAACGGCGTGATGCTCGGCCAGGGGATCAAGTGATCCGCGCCTGAGGTCGCGAGACCGCGCAATCCGCCGGCCATTCCCGGCGGATTGCCTGGCGGCGCAGATGGATTGTCGGGCCCGCCGCTCGAGGGCCTGGTGGCGCCTTGTCGCGAAACCCTGGCTATCCGCACTTGAGTTAACCCACTAGCCGCACAGGCCACTAGAATGGAGCGCTTCCGCTGCCGGTCGAGGATTGTCGAGGCCGGCGCTCGATCCCGGTCGACCAGCTCGACCCACTCACGAGATGCGCCATGAAACGTTTTGTCCTGCTCGACACCGCCGTGATTCCCGACAACGGCGGCGCCCTGTGCCTGTTCGAGTACGGCGACGACTTCGTGATCAAGATCCAGGGCGGCCACGGCGGCCAGTTGATGAACACGCGCATGCACGGCTCCGAAGACGCCCTGGCCGAAATCCCCTGCAAGAAGGTCGCCGCCCGGCCCAACCCGCGGGTGCTGATCGGTGGCCTGGGCATGGGCTTCACCCTCGCCTCCGCGCTCAGGCACCTGGGCGACAACGGCGCCGTGGTGGTGGCCGAGCTGGTGCCCGGCGTCATCGAATGGAACCGCGGCCCGCTGGGCGAGAAGTCCGGCAACCCGCTGCGCGACCCGCGCGCCCAGGTGGTCAACGAGGACGTCGCCAAGGTGCTGCAGGCCGAGCCGCACGGCTTCGATGCGATCATGCTGGACGTCGACAACGGCCCCGAGGGGCTGACCCAGGAAGCCAACAACTGGCTGTATTCGCTGGACGGCCTCAACGCCTGCGCCCAGGCGTTGCGCCCGCGCGGCATCCTCGCCGTGTGGTCGGCCAGCGCGGACCGCTCCTTTTCCGCCCGCCTGAACAAGGCCGGCTTCAAGGCCGAAGAGGTGAAGGTGTACGCCCACGGCAACAAGGGCACCCGCCACACCATCTGGATCGCGGAAAAGCGCCAGGGCTGAACGGCTAGCGCTCGCTCAGCCGCCGGGCGAAGGATGCCGCGTACGCCTGGGAGCGGAAGTGCAGCACCGGATCGTCGCTCGCGGCGATGCCGTCGCTCATCACCAGCGGATCGAAGTTGATCGGCTCGCAGGCCGCGCCCTTCTGCGGCATCGCCGCGCTGAGGGTCAGGGTGCCGACGGTCACCTGCTGGCGGTTCTCCGGCCAGGCCAGGGTCGGGTTGTCCTCCGGATCGCCGGGCTCGCCGATGCTCAGCACCATGTCCCAGCGCACCGGCCCCTGCCGGGTCCGCTCGATCAGGCGCTGTTCGAGGAAGTCCGCCGGCAGGCTGGCGAGCTCCTCGGCGGACAGGCGGCGCTCGCCGTCCTGCGGCACGAAGCGCCAGCGCACCAGCGTGGTCCGGTTGTTGCTGTCGCTGAACTTGAACGTGTGGATGCCGAAATAGCTGCTGTTGGCGTAGCTGGTCGGCGGGTTGTTCTCTTCGAGGAATTTGGCGTGTGCCAGATGGTCAGGGTGGCTCGCCTTGAACGCCTTGAGCTTCTCGGGATCGGGCTTGCCGGTGGCGGGGTCGGGCTTCATCGCCAGCATCAGGTCGACAAAGGTCTGCGGCTGCGCGGCACCGAACACCGGCGTGTTGAGCATGGTCATGTGCTGCAGCTGGCCGTCGCCGAGCTTGAACTCCAGGGCCATGCCGCGCGGGGATTTCGCCGTGTCGGGGGCCTTCGGATTGCCGCCGGCCAGCGAGAAGCGTGCGACTACCGGCACGGGCGCCCCGGAAAACAGCGCCGAGCGTGAATAGGCGGCAGCCGCGGGCCGGCCGACGAACTCGCCGGTCGCGCAGGTGCCCTTGGTGTGATTGCGCCGCTCGCCCGGAGTGACGCCGAACACGCCCTCGATGGCGGCCACGGCCTGCTCGGCGGTCACCTCTGGCGCCGCCATGCCCAGCGGCGCCACCAGGGGCAGCGCGCTGGCCAGCAGCAATGACGGCAAACGATTGCTATGCATGTCCGTTCCTTTAGTAGGTATGCCGGGCCGGGACGCAGCCACGCCGGCGTCGACTGTGCTCAGGGCCATGATTCGGTCTGCCTTTCATAGCAGCAGCTGATCGCGGATCTGGCAAGGCGAGCGGTCCGCGATGCGCTACGCACTGCACTGCCAGTAGGCGCTGATCGGCTGCGCCAGTCGAGGGCCGGCAGCTTTCGCGCGATGCTAAGCAGAGCTGTCAGCCGCCCAGCTCCGCCGAAATCCTTGCCGCCGTCAGCAGCAGCGCCTCGCGAAAGCGCGCCTGCGACTCCGCGCTGTCCATCACCGCGTCCGGGCCGGACAGGTTGATCGCCGCGACGATCTCGCCGAGGTGGTTGCGGATGCCGGTGGCGATGGCGGTGGAGTAGTCGGAGCGGTGCAGCACCCAGCCGCGTTCGCGGTCGCCGGCGATCAGTTCCTGCAGTTCGGGCAGGGTCTTCGGCGCCGGCGGCGGGTAGTCGTCGAGGCGCACGTGCAGGTAGAGGGCGTCGAGCACCGGCGGGGTCAGGCCGCTGAGCAGGATGCGGCCCATGGCGGTGCAGTGGCAGGGCAGGCGCGTGCCGATGGGGATGTTCACCGACAGGCGCTGGGCGGCGAAGGCGCGGTACAGGTACAGGCTGTCAGTGTGCTCGCGGATGCTCAGGTGGCAGGACAGCGAGGTGCGGTCGCGCAGGGCGTTGAGGTGCGGCAGGGCCAGGTCGACCAGGTCGCGGCTGGCCAGGTAGCTGAAGCCGTCGGACACCACCTGCGGGCCGAGCTCCCAGGTGTTCTTGGCGATCTTGCGCAGGTAGCCCATCTCGTCGAGGGTGTGCAGGATGCGGTAGATCGCCGAGACGCTGACGCCGAGGCGCTCGGCGATCTCGTTGCTGGCCAGGGTGCGCTGGCGGGCGTTGAACATCTGCAGGATGCTCAGCCCGCGCTGCAGGGCGGGCACCATGTAGTCGGTGTCGCGGCCGGTATCGAGGTCTTCGGCGAGGGTCATGTTCGGGTTCCCAGGGTGATGGAATGGTTGCGCTCTTGTGGGAGCCCCGACCTCGGGGCGAAGCTGTTGATCCTCTGGCGGGCCTGCGGCCCGCATCGCCGCGAGGGCGCGCCTCCCACAGGGAACAGCCGGTGCGCTCCGGGGCTCTTGTGGGAGCCCCGACCTCGGGGCGAAGCGGTTGATCCTCTGGCGGGCCTGCGGCCCGCAGCGCCGCGAGGGCGCTCCTCCCACAGGGGCAGGGCGCCTCCTGCATGTTCACAGCAGCGCATCGATCCCCGCCGGTTGGCCGCCGAACTCGGCCATGGCATCCAGCAGCGCGTCCCAGAAGTAGCTCACCGAGGCGCGGTCGCAGAGGATGTGGAAGCACGGCAGTTCGCCTTCCGGCAGGTTGACGACGATGACGTTGATCCGCGCCGCCGAGGTCTGCGCCACCGCACCCACCGGGAAGGCTTCCGGGCGCAGGTCGACGCCGCACAGCTTGGCCATCACCTCGGCGATGCATTCTCCGGTCAGCAGCAGCCAGGCATGGCTGTCCTGGCGCGGCAGCAGGTAGTTGGCGGCTGCGCCGAACTGCCAGTTGGCCTCCTCGGCGGCGATGCGGCTACCGGCGTCGCGCAGGCTGCCGAGCAGCAGGTACTCGGTCTGCGACAGACGCGCCACGTGGCTGCCATCTGCCTGGGTCAGCGCCCGGTTGGGCGCCTCCGGCAACTGGTAGCCGCGTCCGCTCAGGTACTCGGCGACCGCAGCGCCGCGAAAGCCGACGCGCGCCAGGTTGGTCAGGTCGATCAGCGCGCAGCGTTGCAGTTGCGCGCTTTCGTCGTGCTCGCCGTAGTGGGCGACGATCACGCTGTCGCCCAGTTGGCCGAAGGTGGCGCCGGCCTGCTGGCGGTACAGCGGGCTGCGTTCGATGAATTGCTGGGCTTGCAGTGCGGCCATGATCACAGCTCCTGACGTTGGGTTTGCGGATCGAAGAACGGCAGCTTGACCACCGTGGCCTGGACCACCTCGCCGCCTTCGACGCGGATCGGGATCTGGCTGCCCGGCGTGCTCTGCCCGGCGGCGCAGTAGGCCAGGCCGATGATCTGGCCGAGGGTCTGCGAGTACTCGCAGGAGGTCACGTTGCCGCTGATGTCCGGTCCGTTGAGGACCAGGTGACCTTCCAGCGGCTTTCTGGCCGTCGCCGGCAGCACGAAGCCGACCAGCTTGCGCTTGAGCGGCTGCGCCTCGAGGATTTCCACCGAGCGCTTGCCGACGAAGAATGGCTTGCTGCGGGCGATGGCCCAGCCCATGTCGATCTCCGCCGGGTGGGTCATGCCGTCGGTGTCCTGGCTGATGATCATGTGGCCCTTTTCCAGGCGCAGCAGGCGCTGGGTCTCGACGCCGAACGGGCGGATCTCGTCCTTCTCGCCGGCCTGCATCAGCGCATCCCACAGGTATTCGCCGTAGCGCGCCGGCACGTGGATCTCGTAGCCCAGCTCGCCGACGAAGCCGACCCGCAGCAGGCGTGCCGGGATGCCGGCGACCGTGCCCTGGCGCACCGCCAGGTAGGGGAAGGCCTCGGCGCTGAGGTCGACGTCGGTGCACAGCTTGCGCAGCACGTTGCGCGCCCGCGGCCCGGCCAGGTTGACCGCGGCCATCGCCGCGGTGACGTTGGTGATGTCGACGTTCAGGCGCCACTGCGCGTTCCACTTGAGCATCTGCTGGTAGATGCGGTCGACGCCGCTGGTGGTGGCGCTGACGTAGAAGTGCTGGTCGGCGAAGCGTGCGCACACGCCGTCGTCGATCACCACGCCGTGCTCGTTGGTCATCAGCGCGTAGCGCGAACGGCCCACCGGCTGCTTGGCGAAGGCGAAGGTGTAGATGCGGTTGAGCAGCTCGGCGGCGTCCGGGCCGCGCACGTCGAGGCCGCCGAGGGTGGAGACGTCGATGATGCCGACCTTCTCGCGCACATGGCGGGCCTCGGCCTGCATGCACGCCTCGCGCTCCTCGGGCTTGCCGTAGTAGGCCGGGCGCTGCCAGACGCCGGCAGGCATCATCTTGGCGCCCAGTTCGACGTGGCGCTGGTGCATGGCGGTCTGCCGGTACGGGTCGAAGCCGCGGCCGGCGACGTGGGCGAGCTTCTCGGCCACGAACGGCGGGCGGGCGGTGGTCACCCCGGTCTCGCTGACGCTGCGGTTGGTGGCCTGGGCGACCAGGCGCGCGGTCGGCAGCGCTGAGTGGCGGCCCTGCGAGGGGCCCATGCCGACGGTGGAGAAGCGCTTGACCAGCTGCACGTCGCGATAGCCGTGGCGGGTGGCGTTGACGATGTCGCGCACCTGCAGGTCCTCGTCGAAGTCGACGAAGTCCTTGCCGTCCGGGTGCGGGAAGATCGGCCAGTCGAAGTTGACCCGCGGCTCGGCGGCGAAGGCCTTGCCAGCGGCCGGCACGCTCATGCCGAGCTGGTCGGCGGCGGCGCCACCGGCCAGGCCGCCGTCGAGCAGCACGTTGTCGATGGCGTGACGACCGTTGACCGAGCCGGCCACGCTGAGGTTCTTCGGCAGGCCGCTGAGGGTGAAGGCGGCCTGGGCGTCGTCGTAGGCGAGCTTGCCGCCGGCCTGGCAGAGCAGCTGGTAGACCGGCATGTAGCCGGCGGACATGCACAGCAGGTCGCAGTCGATCTGCATTCCCTTGCCGGCCACTTCGCCCTTGCCGGTGATGCGGCGCACGTCGACGCCGGTGACGTGGCGCATGCCCTTGGCGTGCAGCGCCTCGTACACGGTGCTGCCGCTGTGCAGCGGGATGCCGGCCTGCTTCAGGGCGGTGACGAGGGCGGCATCGGCCGGCAGCTCGCGCATGTCGACCACCGCAGCGACGTCGACGCCCGCCTCATGCAGGTCGAGGGAGGCCAGGTAGCCGTCGTCGTTGCCGGTCAGCACCACGGCGCGCTTGCCCGGCTTGACCGCATACAGCTTGATCAGGCGCTGCGCGGCGCTGGTCAGCATCACGCCCGGCAGGTCGTTGTTGCGGAACACCACCGGCTGGTCGAAGGCGCCGGCGGCGACGATGCACTGCTTGGCGCGCACCTTGTACAGACGGTTGCCCTGGATCACCGGCAGGAAGTTGTCGGTGAACCAGGCGTTGCAGGTGGACTCCTTGAGAATCTGGATGTTCGGATGATTCTCCACCGCGTCGACCAGCTCGCGGCGCAGCGCGTCGGCGCGCTGGCCGGCGATGTCGAAGCGCGCCCAGGCCAGGGCGCCGCCGAGATACGCCTGCTGCTCGATCAGCAGCACCTTGGCGCCGGCGTTGGCGGCGTTCAGCGCGGCAGTGAGGCCGGCAGGTCCCGCGCCGACCACGGCGATATCGACGAACAGGAAGGCCTTGTCGTGGTACTCGGGCTGGAACTTCAGGTCCAGCACGCCGAGACCGGCCTTCTTGCGAATGATCGGCTCCCAGACCTTCCAGATGCCCATCGGCTTGTAGAAGGAGCGGTAGTAGAAGCCGACCGGCATGAACCTGGAGAACTTGCCGAGCAGGGCGTCGCGGTCGTTGTCCAGCGAGCCGGCGAAGTTCTGCCCGGTGACGGTCAGGCCGGCGGCCAGCGGCTGCAGGTCGGCCAGCACGTTGGGCTCGCTGGGCAGCTGCACCAGGGTGTTGGCGTCCTGGCCGGCCATGGTCAGCGGGCCGCGCGGGCGGTGGTACTTGAACGAGCGCGACATCAGCCAGCGGCCGTTGGCGATCAGGGCGCTGGCGATGCTGTCGCCCTGCAGGCCCTGATACGGCTTGCCGTCGAAGTTGAAGGTGAGCGGCTGATCGCGGTCGATCAGCAGGCCCATGGGTGCGGGCAGGCGGCTGAACGAAGTCATGCGACGATCTCCTGAGGCTTGGCGGGCGCGGCGAAGTCGACGCGCTGGGTGAAGACTTCCTTCGGGTCGAAGGTGCGCACGATCTCGTCGGTCACCGTGTGACGCTCGGCGAGGAACCAGTAGCTGCTGGCGTTGTGCATCCACCATTCGGTGACCACGCCGGCGCGGTTGTCGCTGTTGAACACGTAGTCGGCCCATTCGGCGTCGCTGCAGGTGGCCGGATCGGGCATCGGCTTGAATTCGCCGCCGTAGGTGAATTCGCTGATGTTGCGGGGTCCGTTCAGGGGGCAGGGCATGATCTTCATGGTGCGTTCCTCAGTGACTGGCGGCCGTGGCGCCCATTTCGTTGACCTGCTGGAAGGTCGAGAAACGGTCCAGGGCGAACGGTTTGATCAGCTCCGGCGTCCTGCCGCCGCTGGCCACCAGTTCGGCCATGGTCTTGCCGCAGATCGGCGTCGACTTGAAGCCCCAGGTGCCCCAGCCGGCGTCGAGGTAGTAGTTGTCCACCGGCGAGCGGCCCATGATCGGGCTGTAGTCCGGGGTCATGTCGGTGGTGCCCGCCCACTGGCGCATCAGCTTGGCGTTGGCCAGGAACGGGAACATCTCGATGGCGTGGGCCAGCAGGCTTTCCTTGAGGTCCAGGGTCGAGCGGGTGTTGTACAGCGGATAAGGGTCGGAGCCGCCGCCGAACACCACCTCGCCGCGCCCGGTCTGCTGCACGTAGCAGTGCAGCGCCGAGGAGCTGACCAGCGGGTCGAGGAACGGCTTGAACGGCTGGGTGACCATCGCCTGCAGCGGGAAGCTGTGGATCGGCGCGCGGATGCCCAGCTTGTTGAGCAGCAGCGAGCTGTGCCCGGCGATCGCCTGCACCGCGCAGCCGCACTTGACGGTGCCGCGGTTGGTCTTCACCGCGGCGACGCGACCGTTCTCCATCACGAAGTCCTGCACCTCGGTGAGCTGGTGGATCTCCACACCGCGCTTGGCCGCCTGCTTGGCGTAGCCCCAGGCCACCGCGTCGTGGCGCGCGGTGGCGCCGTCGATGTGCCAGAGGCCGGCGAGCACCGGCAGGTGGCCGGGGTCGAGGTTGAGGGTCGGCACCAGCTCGCGGATCTGCTGGCGGTCGATCATCTCGGTGCGCCCGCCGAAGTGCTTGTTCACCTCGGCACGCTGGCGGAAGGCGCGTACGGTGGCGTCGGTGTGCGCCAGGGTCAGCTGGCCGCGCTCGGAGTACATGATGTTGAAGTCGAACTCGTTGGACAGCTCCTTGAACAGGTGTACCGACTCGGCGTAGAACTTCACGCCTTCCGAGGTCAGGTAGTTGGAGCGGATCACCGCGGTGTTGCGCGCGGTGTTGCCGCCGCCCAGATAGGCTTTCTCCAGCACCGCCACGTTGGTGATGCCGTGGTACTTGGCCAGGTAGTAGGCAGTGGCCAGACCGTGGCCGCCGCCGCCGATGATGACCACATCGTAGGACGACTTGAGTTCCTTCGGCGCCGGCAGATCGACGTCCACCGGGTATTCCGAACTCAGGCCGTACTTCAGAAGACTGAAAGGCATGTTGCCTCCTCACTGGCCATGGCAGGCCGTTGAAAACTACTGCGTTGCCGCCTGCAGCGATGTACCGGAAGCCGCCTGGCGGGCATGTTGCTGGCGAGCGGCGGTGACGGTGTTCTGCATCAGCAGGGCGATGGTCATCGGCCCGACGCCGCCGGGCACCGGGGTGATCGCCGCGGTCAGCGGCTGCACCTTGGCGAAGTCGACGTCGCCGACCAGGCGGCTCTTGCCGTCTTCCTCGATGCGGTTGATGCCGACGTCGATCACCACCGCGCCGGGCTTGATCCACTCGGCATCGATCATCCGCGGCCGACCGACGGCGGCGACCACGATGTCGGCCTTGCGGCACAGCGCCTGCGCGTTCTTGCTGCGCGAGTGCAGCACCGTCACCGTGCAGTCGGCGGCGAGCAGCAGGGCGGCCATCGGCTTGCCGACGATGTTCGAGCGCCCGATCACCACCGCGTGCTTGCCGGCGAGATCGCCGAGGGTGTCGCGCAGCAGGCGCATGCAGCCTGCCGGCGTGCACGGCACTAGCACGTCGCGGCCCTGGCTGAGGCCGCCGACGTTCTCGCTGTGGAAGCCGTCGACGTCCTTGGCCGGGTCGATGGCCTGCAGCACCGCGGTCTCGTCGATGTGCCTGGGCAGCGGCAGCTGCACCAGGATGCCGTGCACGCTGGCATCGCCATTCAGTTCGGCGACCAGCGCCAGCACCTCGGCGGCGCTGGCCTCGGCCGGCAGGCGGTATTCCAGCGAGCGGATGCCCGCCTCACCGGCGCGCAGCACCTTGTTGCGCACGTAGACGTGGCTGGCCGGGTCGTCGCCGACCAGTACCACCGCCAGCGCCGGTTCGATGCCCTCGATCTTCAGGGTGATGACATCGGCGGTCACTTCGGCGAGGACCTGGGCGGCGACGGCCTTGCCGTCGATCAGTTGGCCGGGAGCTGCACTGTTCATCGGAAGATCACCGTCTTGTCGTGGTTGAGGAACACGCGGTGCTCCAGGTGGTACTTGACCGCCTTGGACAGGGCCACGGTTTCGGTGTCGCGGCCGACGGCGACCAGATCGTCCGGTGCGTAGTTATGGTCCACGCGCTGCACTTCCTGCTCGATGATCGGGCCCTCGTCGAGATCGGAGGTGACGTAGTGGGCGGTGGCGCCGATCAGCTTCACGCCGCGCTCGAAGGCCTGGTGGTAGGGCTTGGCGCCCTTGAAGCCGGGCAGGAACGAGTGGTGGATGTTGATGGCACGGCCCGAAAGTTGCTTGCACAGGTTGTCGGAGAGGATCTGCATGTAGCGCGCCAGCACCACCAGGTCGGTCTGGGTTTCGTCGACGATCTTCATCAGCTCGGCTTCCTGCTGGGCCTTGGTCTCCTTGGTCACCGGCAGGTAGATGAAGCGGATGCCCTCGCGCTCGGCCATCGGCCGCAGGTCGAGGTGGTTGGAAACCACGGCGGTGATCTGCATGTGCAGCTCGCCCTTCTGGTGGCGATAGAGCAGGTCGGACAGGCAGTGATCGAACTTGCTGACCATCAGCAGCACGCGCATCGGCTTGGCGGCGTCGTGCAGCTCCCAGTTCATGTCGAACTTGCCGGCGACATCGACGAAGCCTTGCCTGATCGCATCGATATCGCCGACGAAGCCGGCATTGAAGCGGAACACCGCGCGCATGAAGAAGGTGCCGCTGATCTCGTCGTCGAACTGCGCCATCTCGCTGATGTAGCAACCGTTGTCGGCGAGGAAGGAAGTCACGCTGGCGACGATGCCGGAAGTGGCCGGGCAGCTGATCTTGATCACGTATTGGTTCTGAGCGTGTTGCATGTCGAGTCCTCTGGAGGTGGAGGCAGCGGTTGCAAGGCGGAAAATTTGTCGGTGAAGCCCGATTTCATTCCTGAATAATTTTGACTGCTGGGAATAAAATTTTCGTGCTGGTGTTTTTATAAGCGAAGGGAAACGGTGCGTCCATACCTGTGGTGAAATTTTTTATCGTGTGGGGAATTTTTTGAGGGCATGCCGTTGCCGGCGCTGTCTGCCGGGGTGGGGCGACGGGATGGAGGAGGCGGTCGGGGGCGAGACGTACGACGAGCGGCTTGCACAGCGGGGTGCAGCCAGGGGGCGCAAGTGCAGCAATTGGCGGGGGCTTGCGTGCAACTGATGGTGCCCACGCTCCCGCGTCGGTACCCAGCCAGGGACGCTCCGCGTCCCGAGAGGAGAGGTCAGCACTCCAGACTGGCGATGGCGCGATGCCTCGGTCAGTACCCGACCACCACGCCGGCGCCGCTCAAGGCCTGGAAGAGTGTTTGAGCTCGTGTCCACGGGTGCTGGGCAAGATCAAACCTCTGGATGATGCGGAAACGACTGCTGATGGCAGGCGAGGTGCGTCCGTGATGTGGGCAGCAGCCCACAGGATGCCCGTGATGGGCAAGGAGTCGAGTTGGGAGCGCTGAAATAGCCCGCGATTAACTTAGGCTCTGTACGAAAAGTCCCGAGCCGGATTTGACGGGCCTCTGAATCGGTCAAAAAACATCCGTTTTTTGGGGTTTCGGAGGCTTTTCGAGGCGCTCTTTGCTTTGCTGTTCAGAGGCCAGAGACTTTTCGTACAGAACCTAGGGGACCTTCGTTTTCGGCTTGCCGGGCATGGCGAAGACGGAATTCGGGTTTATTTCAGACCTCCCCTAGGTATCTTTGTGTTAGGTTTTCTGGAAAATGTAACTCATTTTTCGCAAAATTTTACATCCTCACATTGTAGCCAAGCATTAATTAGCCTGCCTTCTTTTGTCGCGTAGCGGATTTTGTACCAAAAGTAATTTTCATCCGATGTGGCATCGGTAAGGGCTACTTCATCGCCGTTGATTAAATACATTTTGGTGGCGCGGTTGATGTTTGGCTCGCTGTAGAGAGTGGCTTTTTGGGAGATAACGGTTGTTGAGATGGGAGTGCGAAGCCGATAATCGAGATTGTCCGTGACTAGCAAGGTGTCTGTTTCTGTGCTCCCGAGATAAATAGTGCGGTTTATGTAGTCGCATCCTATGCAGCTGTCAGAAAACGCTAGGATGAGGTCGTTGTTTTTTATCTTGTATATATCTTCATGCCACTTTGCACCACTTCTATAACTGCTAACTAGATGGTCATTATTTATGGAGTAATTGCATAGCTGGTTTCGAATGTTGTCCATGGAGTGTAGTGTTTCAAATTTACTGTCATATCGATACACTTTTGAACAGGCGTTCACACTGCCTTCCGCGTTATGCGTCAGAATGATTTCCGGGATCCCATCCAATGTCAGGTCTTCTAATGAAATCTGGCTATATCCATCATGTATTGCATCTAGCATGGTTTCTGGAGGTGTGATGGCTTTGCATATGTCCTCGTGGCAGGCTGTAATTGAAATAGCTGCCCCAGAGCCATTGGCGGAAAGTGTTGTAGGTTTTTCTTTGTTCGTTGTTGCGAAAGTGTTTGTGGTAGCAAGAAGGATAGCGCCGGCTAATAAGTAATAGATAAAAGCAGTGCAAAATTTGGAATTCAGTTTTTCTTTTGTCATGTTAAATTCCACTCCTTCTTAATGGCGACAAATATCTCTTTGCGCTCAGCTAAGCCATTGTATCCGCCGTTGACGGCCAAAGTAACTAGATCGACATTGTTTTTTTCATGTTCAATCAGTGCGTTAATGTCACCTTTGGCGTTATATTTCTTGTATACGCCACCAATGTTTCGCCAGAACCAGCAGGATGCATCTATTGCATTATTCATGTCTGATGCAATTAGGTCCGGAGAGTCTATAAAGTTTATCCCGCGATATCTGGAATACGCTGCGTAGTTGTTTTTCCATGTGAGTTGGATTAGCCCTTTTCCTTTGTATTTGGGGCCGTCTCCCATTTCTGTGTTTCCCCTTCTTATTGCATCAGGGTGCTGGCCAGGGTTGTATCTGTCACCTGAAGCAAATTCAATTGTTGTCTCGAAGTGTGCCGACTCATGGTAGCACTGAGCCAGAAAGTGGGCTTTTTGGTAACTCGAGGTGATGCCGTGCCTAGCCAAGGCCGCATTCAATATCTTTACGAATTCCTCCTTGTCAATCTTGTAAATAGCAGGGTAGTTCTCTTGGAAACGCGCAACGAAGCTTCTAGGGCCGCCGCGTCCGGTGAACCAATCGCCTGGCTTTTTGAGTATTTTTTCCAGAAAGGAGACGGTGATTTCTTCGGTTCGCTGTGATGAGAAGGTTGCTAAGAGTCCAATGGGCTGCAGATGCCAGGTCTTGCCTGCTGCATCGAGCTTCAGGCTGCCGGCCACATCGCTCCACCAGCTCAGGGTCTTGATGCGGTTTTTCTCTTCGACCCAATCCTGATTGGGATCATCGGGACTGTGGCCCATCAGATCATCGAGTTCGTCCCAGCGCGACGCATCCCAGAACCACTCGCTTTCATGCCGCGTGACGAGCTGCGAGATGGATTGGGCATGCCACGGCTTTTCCAGCGCTGCTCGGATCTCTTCCGAGGTCATCTTGCCGTTGCGGTTGGTGTCGATGATGTCGTAGAGACGGCTGCGCACAGGGCCTTTGTCGGACTGGTCGATCACGCCCTGGTAACTGGCGCGCTCGCGATCATTCAGGCGATGCATGGCCTCAAGGTGATAGGCCAGGGCTCCGGCCTGGCGTTCGCTGTCCTCGATGAAATCGTATCCCTCCCACTCCCAAGGGCTATGTCGGGTGGTAATCATGTCCTGCTCGGCTAGCCAGCCGCTGATGGGGTTGTCGTCTTCGTCCGCCAGCAGGTTGTCGAGGCGCCACCAGCGGATCTCGGGGCGGCATGTAGTGCCGCCAGTATTGGCGGGCACTACCAGCTTGGCGTCTGCCGGTAGGCTGTCGAGCAGGCTCTGCGGGAGTATGAGATCGACTCCAACTGTCACACCGTCGTCGCTGAGCTTCGGCGGATTGGCTGCGTTGATACCGGTATGGTGCGGGATCAGTTTGCTGGCGCCTTTGTGGACCTTCAGCAAGGTTTTCTGTGTCTCCGGTAGGCGAGCGGCATGGGCTCTGCTTTGGGCAATGAATGCCGGCACATCCTCACAACTAAAAACTTCCAGATGCAGGATGGCTTGGGGCGAACCTTCGTTGTGGTTCTGGTAAAGGCCGAGGTGACCGATGAGGTCGCCGGCCTTGATCGGCACCGGGCTTTCCAGCACCACTACGCTGCCTTTGACTTTGGGTTCGCTTTTACTTTCCAGCGAGTCGCGCCACACGAATCCGGGCAGTTCACCGTCCTCTTTTGCAATCAGCGCAGGCACGCGGTCGCCGCGGACAACCTCGAGCAGCTTGTGGTATTTGCTGGCCGCTGCTTCGCTGCTGATCTTGACTTGCGTGCCGTGCGGGAGAACGGCAAGGATATCGCTGGTGCTGTTGGCAGACGCCCGTATGTTGAGGCCTTGCTGCGGAGTGGCCGGCACATCCTTGGCTTGTTCTGCAATCAGATAACTATTGCCGCCAAGGAATTTCATTTCATTTTTGAATACCCAGCCAGTGCTTGCTGCCAATTCAGCCGGTAGGGGATTCACGCTGGAGAGTTTCAGCCAATTACCATCCGGACTTACCTCATCAACTTCTACGTGGGTACCTCTGGGCAAGGTGCAGAGGATGGTCCGATAGGCGCTGTATTGGGCGTGTTCCAAGGGGACCCTGTGATGCCCGCGGACATTCAGGCCCAGCACGGGGTCGGTGGTGTTGGCTTTGACCTGGTAGATACCTTCACCCCAGAAGCTCGGGCGGGGCAAGTCCGGCTTGGCGAGGTAGCCGGCCCAGTCCTGCAGGTGCATATACAGGCTGTAGAAAGTCAGCGCCGGCGGTGCGGGGACTGAAGGTGCGGAGTTCAGGGGTGGTAGCGTTAGCTGATGCTTTACTAGCACGAAGCCGGAGGAAAAGGGGGCTCGTCTGCACTGGGGGAGACCGTCGATGTATTCGCTGATCGGGTACGTGTCGTCGATGCGGTAGGCGATCACCTCACCGTCGGCGATGCAACGCACGCTGGATTGATCAAATGTGCCAGCAGTGCCTTGGTCGAAATGCACGCCGCCATGCCAGAGGCCATTGGCTCCCATCGGGTAGAAGCCGCTCGTGGCCTTGGCCAGACTGGTCAGGTTCGCCAGCGGATTGCCGCTGGCGCCGGCAAAGGGGTAGCTCCAGTTCTTCACGTTGTCGATCATTGTTACTTACCTAAAGTCCTTGTCCATGGTCATGCGGGCAGTCAATTGCCTGCGTCCTTGCGGTCCTGTTCAGCCGGAGAAGTTGAGCATGCGCTTGGCCCTGGGTTTGCCAGGCGCGAGTCGATTGAGCTGCGCGTCATCCAGCAGGTTTCCTGCCTTATCCTTATCCGCCGCTCCTGGCAACACCGGCGCCTTGATGCCAATCCCCGACCCCGCCCCCGGCGAGCCCCCCGCATTGACCCGCACCTGCGGCCCCACCACTGTGACCCCGCTCGGGTCGAGTTTGATGAAGCTGCCGCCCGCCTTGAGGGTGAGCTCCATACCAGCCTCGATGACCATCTTCTGCCCGGCCTTGAGGTGGATTTCGCGGCCGGCTTCGACGAACTGGCCGGTGCCGATCTTGATGTGCTGGCTCTGGCCGACGGTGAGGTGGTCGTCGGGTTTGATCTCGACCTTGCGGTCGCCGTGCACGGTCAGGTGTTCCTCGGCCTTGAACTCGCTGTAGCTGTTGGCCTCGACGGTGTCGTGGCGCTGGTGGCCGATGCGGATCTTCTGGTCGTGCTCGATGTTTTGGTCCCAGTCGCGCTGGGCGTGGATGTAGATCTGCTCCTGGCCCTGGCGGTCCTCGATGCGCAGCTCGTTGTAGCCGCCACCACCGGGGGAGCTGAGGGTCTTGAATACGCTGCGGGTCTTGTTGGCCGGCAGGTCGTAGGGGACGACATGCTCCTTGTGGTACAGGCAGCCGGTGACCAGCGGTTGGTCGGGGTCGCCTTCGAGGAAGCTGACCAGCACTTCCATGCCGACCCGCGGGATGGCGATGCCGCCGTAGCGGTCGCCGGCCCAGCTGCTGGATACGCGCAGCCAGCAGCTGGTGCTGTCGTCGGCCTGGCCCTCGCGGTCCCAGTGGAACTGCACCTTGACCCGACCGTATGGGTCGCAGTGGATCTCCTCGCCGGCCGGGCCGGTGACCACGGCGGTCTGGCTGCCGAGCACCTTGGGCTTGGGATGTTTCAGGGGCGGACGGTGGGGGATGTCCCAGGGCGTGGCGCTGAAGCGGTTGCGGTAGCCCTGCTGGAAGCCATCGGTCGGCGTCATCTCGCTGGTGACCGACTCCTCCAGCACCTGCGGCTGCCGGCCCTCGTGGTGCAGCGCATGGATCAGCCAGAGGTCGTTCCACGACGGGCGCGGGTGGTTGGTCAGGGCGAGGAAGTGCCCGCAGGTGAGCGGCGCATCGCTCTCGCCCTCGGCCAGTTGGTAGTCGCTGCGCAGGCGCTCCAGGGTGCGTTTGGCCAGGTGCTTGCCGCGCGGGCGTTCGGCGAAGCGGCCGGGGTAGTCGTAGACCTCCAGCTCCGGCACAAACGCGCTGCTGCAGCCGGCTTCCAGCGTCAGCCGCGGCTTCTCGAAGTCGTAGTCGCGGTAGCTGGCCCGGCTGCTGCGGGTTTCCAGGCGCACGCCGAAGGTGCGCACCACCTGGCGGTCGGCGGCCAGGCCGCTGTCCTGCTGATAGGCCAGTGGCGCCAGCTTGGGGAAAACGGTCTGATCGTCGCCGAACACCAGCACATGGCCGTCCGCGCTGTGCTGGAAGTGATAGTGGATACCTTCCTCCTCGCACAGGCGCTGCACGAAGTGCAGGTCGGACTCGTCGTACTGCACGCAGTAGTCGCGCTGGGGGTAGACGGTTGGGCCGAGCTGGAAGCGGTGGCCGTCGCCTTCGAGGATGCCATGCTCCTCCAGCACCCGGGCGATGATCTGCGGCACCGTGAGGTGCTGGAAGATGCGCTGGTTGCTGCGGTGGGCGAGATAGGCGAGGCGCGGCACCAGGCTCAGGCGGTAGCGGGTCAGGCGCTTGCCCGGCTCGCCCTGGGCGATGCGGTAGACGATGCCGTGCACGCCCTGGCCGGCGGCGCCGAAGGTCAGCCGGGCAGGGCGGTTGAGCAGGGCCTCGAGATCGAGGTCGGGGCGTTCGCTGACCAGCTCGAGGTCGAAGCGGTAGGGCGTGTCGAGGGCCTCGCGGCCGTCGAAGGCGAGCACCTGCAGATCGGTGTCGACGCCGGCTATAACCAGCGTGATATGCGCCTGATTGGCATCCAGCATGCCTGGGCCTCCTTCCTTGGGGTGGACGAATCGGCAGGGTGCCGAAATGGTCGACGAGCTTCAATGCTGGCATTTCCATATTCTGAGCCGGGTCAATAACCACCCGGGTGAAAGTGCCAGGCTGTGACCGGTTGCCGAAAACGGCCGGCCATCCGCCCGGGACTCCAGGACTGCACGGCTTGCTTAACTGATAGGTGACACCGAGAAGGGGAGTGCAGCATGACCATCACCAATGCCTACTCGGGCACCAACGTCGTCGAGATCGCCGACGGCATCTACCGCATCAACACCCCGGTGCAGTTGGAGGGCGGCGGCTTCTCGTTCAACCAGTACCTGGTGGTGGACGACGAGCCCATGCTGTTCCACACCGGCCTGCGCAGGATGTTCCCCCTGGTGCGCGAGGCGGTGGCCAGCGTGCTGCCGGTGGAGCGCCTGCGCTATATCGGCCTGTCCCACGTCGAGGCCGACGAGTGCGGCTCGCTCAACGAATGGCTGGCCGTCGCCCCGCAGGCCGTGCCGCTGTGCGGCAGCGTCGCGGCGCTGGTGTCGATCGACGATCTCGCCGACCGCCCGGCGCGGGCGCTAAAGGACGGCGAGACGCTGGCGCTCGGCCGGCACACCGTGCAGTGGTTCGACACCCCGCACCTGCCGCACGCCTGGGAGTGCGGCTTCCTGATGGAGCACCGCACGCGGACCCTGCTGTGCGGCGACCTGTTCACCCAGGGCGGCGCCAAGCTGCCGGCCATCACCGAGGCGGACATCCTCGGCCCCAGCGAAGCCTTCCGCCGGCAGATGGATTACTTCTCCCACACCCGCTTCGTCCGGCCCATGCTCGAGCGCCTGGCCGGCGCCGGCCCGACCACCCTGGCCTGCATGCACGGCAGCGCCTGGCGCGGCGACGGGGCGAAGCTGCTGAGGGCGCTGGCCGACGAACTGGATAGCTGAGAGCCGCGGCCTACAACCGCTCGAACCGGAACGGCCGCGGATCGACCAGCGGCTGCGTCCCCATGATCAGATCCGCCATCAGCTGCCCCGCCCCCGGGGCGATGCCGAAGCCGTGGCCGGAGTAGCCGGTGGAGAGGAACATCCCCGGCAGTTGCGCCACTGGGCCGATTACCGGGATCGCATCCGGGGTCACGTCCATCGCTCCGGCCCAGCTCTGCGCGATGCGCAGGTTCTTGAAGAACGGATAGACCGCGCCCAGCGCCGCCCGCGCCTCTTCGAGGATCGCCGGCGAGGGCGCGGGGTCGAGCACGCGGCAGCGCTCGAACGGGCTGATGCCGTCCAGATCCCAGCGGCTCGGCAGGCGCCACTCGTCGACGAACTCGCGGCCGAGGCGCACGCGCACCTCGCGGTACTGCCTGCCCAGCGCCGGCAGGAAGTCGCCGAGGTAGCGGAAGCTGTCCGGGGTGATCGGTGCGAGGTTGGCGGTGCGCTGGGCGATGGTGTAGCCGCCGTCCGCGCGCTTGCGGAAGGCGAAGCGGCTGGCGCCCAGCGCCTGCTCCGGCCCGCCGGGCATCGGCGGGGTGCGCAGCACCGAGGCGATCACCTTGAGCTGCGGCAGGCGAATGCCGAGGCTTCTGCACAGCAATGACGACCAGGCACCCCCGGCGAGCACCACGCTGGAGCAGTGCAGCTCGCCGCGCTCGGTGATCACCGAGGCCACGCGGCCACCTTCGGTGCCCACGCCGCGTACCGCGCAGCGGGTGAACAGCTGAGCGCCCAGCCGGCGCGCGGCGCGGGCAATCGCCGCGCTGGCCAGCTGCGGTTCGGCGCGTCCGTCGTGCGGGGCGAACAGCGCGCCGCTCCAGCCGGCCCGCGCGCCCTCGGGCAGATGGCGGCGCAGTTCGTCGCCCGCCAGCAGCCGCGCCTCGGCGCCGAACGCGCTGGCGCCGCGCAACCAGCTCTCCTGGTCCGCCAGCTGGCGCGGGTTCTCGCAGGCGTAGCAGATGCCGGTGCGCACGAAGCCGGTGTCCTCGCCGAGCGTGGTCTGCCAGGCGTCCCACAGGCGCAGGCTGGCCAGCGCCAGCGGAATCTCCGCCAGGTCGCGGCCCATGCTGCGCACCCAGCCCCAGTTGCGCGACGACTGCTCGGCGGCGATCTCGCCCTTCTCCAGCAGGGTCACCGCGATGCCGCGGGCGGCGAGGGCGTAGGCGGTGCACACGCCGACGATGCCGCCGCCGATGATCGCCACATCGGTGCGGGCGGGGAGCTGGGCGTCGCTGGGAACGGTGGGGATCTGCGGATACATGGTGCACCTCGATGGGACGGGAATGCCCCGATCCTGCCGCACGCTCCGCGGCGCGCAACTTGCATCGATTTCCAGCGAGCGACTTTCCCAGCATGTGGGAATCACCCCGCGGAGATCCGCCGCCATGCCTACCGTCAGCCTCGCCGAGTCCGCCCGGGTGCCGGGCACCCAGACCCTCGACCGTTCCTTCGCCCTGCTGCGCGCCATCGCCGCGGCGGGGGAGGCGGGCGCGACCCTGGACGAGCTCTGCGCCGAATGCGGCGCTTCGTCGAGCACCACCTACCGGCTGCTGCAGGCCCTGCGCCAGCAGGGCTTCGTCCGCCCCGGCACGCAGCGTGGCCGGCATGTGCTGGGCTACGAGCTGTTCGCCCTCGGCGCCCAGGCCGGCAACCCCGGCGGCCTGCGCGACCAGGCGCGCCCGGCGCTGCTGCGCCTGGCCGAGTGCTTCGGCGACAGCTTCTTCCTGCTGGTGCCGGACGGCCACGCCGTGCTGTGCCTGGAGCGGCAAGGCGGCAAGCAGCCGGTGCGCAGCTACAGCGAGGTGGTCGGCGGGCGCATCCCCATGGGCGTCGGCCAGGGCTCGCAGGTGCTGCTGGCGCACCTGGGTCGCCGCGACTGCCGCGACACCCTGCGCCACAACGCCGCCACGCTGCGCCTCGACTATGGCCTGGACGCCGAGGTGATCGCCGCCAGCCTACCCAGCGTGCGCCGCCTCGGTTACGCCTGCGGCCTGCCCGACCGCCGCCTGCCCGGCTACACCGGCCTCGCCGTGCCCATCGTCGACGGTGCCGGCCAAGTGCTCGGCGCGCTCAGCTGCGCGCTGTCGCGCCCGCGGATGACCGCCGCGCGGCGGCAGGCGCTGGCGGAGGCGATGATGGGCGAGGTGGCGCGGATCGTCGGCGCTACGCCATCTGCGCCGGGCGGGCTGCATCCCTGAGCGTTGCGGGCCTGGCGTCAGCGCCCGTTCACGATCTGCGGGTTGCCGTTGGAGCACGACAGTTCCCGCAGGCTGCGGGCGCGGTTGCGGCCGCGGTGGGCGGTATTCATTTGGCCGATAGCGGGCATCAATGTTTTCGAATTATCGAAACCCCGCCAGCCGCCTAAGCTTGTTCACCACGCCCCACTGACCGGCCGCATGGCCGCACAGGAGAACGCGATGAAGATTCTGATGGTGCTCACCTCCCACGACCAGCTGGGCGACACCGGCCACAAGACCGGCTTCTGGCTGGAAGAGTTCGCCGCCCCCTACTACGTGTTCAAGGACGCCGGCGCCGAGATCACCCTGGCCTCGCCCAAGGGCGGCCAGCCGCCGCTCGACCCCAAGAGCAGCGATCCCCTCGCGCAGACCGCCGCCACCGAGCGCTTCAACGCCGACGCCGAGGCCCGCGCCGCGCTGGCCAGCACCCTGACCCTCGACGAGGTGCGCGCCGAGGACTTCGACGCGCTGTTCTACCCCGGCGGCCACGGCCCGCTGTGGGATCTGGCCGTCGACCCGCGCTCGGCCGCGCTGATCGAGCGCTTCCAGGCCCTCGGCAAGCCAGTCGGTGCGGTCTGCCACGCCCCGGCGGTGCTGCGCAACGTCAGAGGCGCCGACGGCCAGCCGCTGGTCAAGGGCAAGCAGGTCACCGGCTTCAGCAACAGCGAGGAAGCGGCGGTGGGACTCACCGACGTGGTGCCCTTCCTGGTCGAGGACATGCTCACGGCCAACGGCGGCCACTACAGCTGCGCGGCCGACTGGCAGAGCCACGTCGCCGTCGACGGCCTGCTGGTCACCGGGCAGAACCCGGCGTCCTCCGACGCCAGCGCCGAGGCGCTGCTGAAACTGCTCGGCCACTAAGAAATCGCCTTCCGTCCGGCCCCTTGGCGGGGCCGGCGCTGCGCTTCATCCCCATTCATCCCGCTTTTCGAGACGACTCCGCATGTCCGCACTGTTCACCCCGTTCCAGCTCAAAGACGTCACCCTGCGCAACCGCATCGCCGTGCCGCCGATGTGCCAGTACAGCGCCACCGACGGCCTGATCAACGACTGGCACCTGCACCACTACGCCAGCATCGCCCGTGGCGGCGCCGGTCTGGTGATAGTCGAAGCCACCGCCGTCGCCCCCGAAGGGCGCATCAGCCCCGGCTGCGCCGGGCTGTGGAGCGACGCCCAGGCCGAAGCCTTCGCCCCGGTCGCCGCCGCCATCAAGGCCGCCGGCGCCGTGCCGGGCATCCAGATCGCCCACGCCGGGCGCAAGGCCAGCGCCAACCGGCCTTGGGAAGGCGACGACCATATCGCTGAAGGCGACCCGCGCGGCTGGCAGACCATCGCCCCCTCGGCGATCCCCTTCGGCGCCCACCTGCCCAACGTGCCGCAGGCCATGAGCCTCGACGACATCGCCCGCGTGCAGGCCGACTTCGTCGCCGCCGCGCGCCGCGCCCTGGCGGCCGGCTTCGAGTGGCTGGAACTGCACTTCGCCCACGGCTACCTGGCGCAGAGCTTCTTCTCGGCGCACAGCAACCAGCGCGACGACCAGTACGGCGGCAGCCTGGCCAATCGCAGCCGCTTCCTGCTGGAAACCCTCGCCGCCGTACGCGAGGTTTGGCCGGAGCACCTGCCGCTGACCGCCCGTTTCGGCGTGATCGAGTACGACGGACGCGACGAGCAGACCCTCGAGGAATCCATCGAGCTGGCCAAGGGCTTCCGCCGCGGCGGGCTGGACCTGCTCAACGTCAGCGTCGGCTTCACCATCCCCGACGCCAACATCCCGTGGGGGCCGGCGTTCCTCGCGCCGATCGCCGAGCGCGTGCGCCGCGAGGCGGAGATTGCGGTGGCCTCGTCCTGGGGTATCGACAGCCCGGCCAACGCCGAGCGTGTGGTCGCCGAGGGGCAGATGGACCTGGTGATGATCGGCCGCGCCCACCTGGCCAATCCGCACTGGCCGCTCAAGGCCGCCCAGCAGCTCGGCGTCGAGCGCCCCACCTGGGTGTTGCCGGCGCCCTACGCCCACTGGCTGGAGCGCTACCGCGTCGCCGAGTAAGCGAGCGCCGGGGTAGCCGGGAAGGGCGCGCTCAGAACAGCAGCGCGTTGTGGATCGGATGCTCCTGCGCATACTTCACCCGCAGCCAGTCGACCAGGCAGCGGGTGAAGGTCTTGCTGCACGCGCGCAGCTCCATGTACAGCTCGGACTCCTCACGGTTGTCCTCGCGCAGGTCGGCCAGCTCGCGGCGCTTGGCCGGGTCGGAGATCTGCCGCAGGAAGAACTCGTAGATCGCGAAGATTTCCCGCGTCTTCGCCGCCAGTGCGGCCGAGGTCTGCTCGGCCGGAGTGGCGCTGGCGATGGCGTGAATCCGCTCCAGCGCGGGCAGCTCCAGCAGGGTGAGCATCCGCTCGATCCGCGCGTCGCGGGCCGGCTCGCTGGCGGTCTCGGCGATGGCGATGATCGCCGCGAAGTACAGCAGCTTGCGCGAGAACTTCAGCTTGATGCTGCGCAGCCCCCAGTCCCTCTGGTCGACGCAGGCCTTGTGCTGCACGTCGGTGCTGATCGTCCGGTAGTAGCGGATCACGTCGTTGAGCAGGAAGCGCGAGATCGACTTGTCCCGGCTGCCCTTGCAGATGTACGCCGCCATCAACTGCCGGCGCAGGCTGGCGAAGCGCTGGTCGCCGTACAGGCTGCGCCCCTCCAGCAGCAACAGCATGCGCCGGGTCAGCGACGGATTGCTGTCCTGGCTGCCGCCGATGTGCTCCACCAGCGGCGCGAAGTCCTGGGTCGCCTCGCCGCCGAAGAGGCCCGAGTCGCTGGTTTGCCGGGCGATGTAGCGGTCGACGACCCGCTTGATCTGCGTCTTCTCCTTGCGGATGTGCTCGGCGCTGCAGCCATCCAGCAGGATGAAGTAGTCCAGATCGGACTCGGTGCAGGCCTCTTCGCGCCCGTAGGAGCCGGTGGCCACCACGCTCAGCCGATCCCGGCGCGGGCTGGTGTCCACCAGCGCCTGCAGGTCCGCGCGGATGCGCTGCACCACGGCCTCGCTGTGGCGCCTGGCCCTGGCGATGTGCGGATAGTCGTGCAGGAAGTCGCGGTACGCCGGGTTGCGCTCGCGCTGCGGCTCTTCGTCCGGCTCCAGCTTCGCCAGCAGAGCGCTGGCCTGGGCCTGCTGGCTGCTCCGGATCAGGCGGTAGCGCTCGGGGAAGCTCTTTTCGCCGTCGACGAAGTAGCCGCGGAACTCGACCTCGAAGTCCTCGTCGGACAGCCAGGCGGGCAGCTGGCTGCGCTGCAACTGCGCCAAGCCCTCGAACAGGCCGGGGTACTTGTGCCGCCAGTGCGTTTCGCCGGCGTAGAAATCCTCTTCCACGACGGCCTGTCCGTCATCGGTGTGGGCAAAGAACTGCCGGCTGGCCTGGTCGGCGAGAATCCCCAGTGGCTGGCGGATGAACTGCGTATAGACCAGGTTCTTGCGTTCCCAGAACTCGTCGAGGATCGCCAGCGCCGCTGCGTCCCGGCGCGTATCCACCAGGGCGGCGCGGGCGGTGGCCAGCCGGCACAGTGGCGGCAGGCCGGGCTCCAGACAGTCGAGGGAGCGGGCGATGCCGTCGAAGGTGTCGATGTTCATGCGGCCGACGAACAGGTCGCCGCCGGTGGTGCCGCCGATCTGCTGGTCGAGCAGGTTGAGCAGGAAGGGCACGTCGGCCACGTTCTGCAGCAGGGCGTTGAGTTCCCGGCCGATGCGCACCTCGCCGCGGATGATCCGCGCGCTGGCCTCATGGTGGCCGTAGCCCGTGCACGCCTGCAGGGCCGCCTCGCTGCTGTGGGACAGCGGCGGGTGGCCGATGTCGTGGAGCAGGGCGGCGATCACCAGGTGCTGGCGCAGTGCCGGCGGGTAGTCCCGGCCGCAGGCCACGTAGTTGGCCAGGGCGGCGACGTGCAGCGAGTGCGCGGCGCGGCTGCGCTGCGCCCTGGGCAGGAACAGCCGGTGGGTGTAGTCCAGCGCGCCGAGAAAGGCCACGTCGTGCAGGCGGCGGAAGGCTTCGGTGTGCATGATCGCCACGACCACCGGGTCGCTGGCGGTTTCCTCGAGCCATGCGCCGAGGTCGGTTTCCCTCGCTGTTGCGCTGTCACTCCAGGGCAGACTGGCAGGTGTGTTCATCGGGCACGCCGTCGTTGTCCATAGGAAGCTTCACACCACATACACCAGCACCGCCACGTAGTGAAGGGTGCTGCCGCCGATCACGCACAGGTGCCAGATGCCGTGCCAGTGGCGGAAGCGCTCGTCGAAGACGAAGAAGACCATGCCGACCGTGTAGCAGATCCCGCCCGCCAGCAGCCAGGCAAAGCCCGCCGGGCCGAGGGAGGCGGCCAGCGGCTCCACTGCCACCACGGCAATCCAGCCCATCAGCGCATAGATCACCAGCGACAGCACCCGCGCCTCGGAGCGCGGCTTGAGCTCCTGCAGCATGCCGACCAGCGCCATCCCCCACACCGTGCCGAACAGCGCCCAGCCCCACGGCCCCTGCAGGGTCAGCAGACAGAATGGTGTGTAGCTGCCGGCGATCAGCAGATAGATCGACAGATGATCGAGCTTGCGCAGCACCGCCTTCGCTCGGCCGCGCACGCTGTGATAGACGGTGGAAATGACGTAAAGCAGCACCAGACTGGCGCCGTAGACCGCGACGCTGCCGATCTTCAGCGGCTCGCCTTCCCACAGCGCCTGCACCAGCAGGCAGATCGCGCCGATGCTGGCCAGCACCGCGCCGACCAGATGGGTCCAGGCGTTGAAGCGTTCACCGTGGTACATGATTTCCACCCCCGGCGTTCACAACCCCTCGAATGCCCCGCACCAGCCGCAACCCTCACGGCTGTCTGTGACAGGGCCGTATCTACAGTTCAGCACAAGCTGCGGGAGTTGGTGGTCAGCGGGGCAGGTGGCCGACGAGAGAGCGGACCCAGCCGTAGGGGGCAACTGCCGCAGGCATTGCCCACCTTGGGGAGCCGCGTCTGACACCGGGGTAGAACATCGCTGCGCGAGTTTTCTACCCTGCGTGCTGAACGGCGGCGCCCGCCGGGAGGCGCTCAGCGCAACCCGGCTACGTCTCGAAGCTGCGCAGGCGGTGTTCGGGCTGGTAGAGGTCGCCGGTGAAGAACGACACAGCCCGCCGAAGCGGGCTGTGTCGTTCTTCCAAACGGGCGAGCGGACTTACTTCAGCATGAACCCGGCAAAGAACTGGCTCAGCTCGGCATGGGCATTGAGCGGCAGGATGGTGGCGACGTGCTGGTCCGGGCGTACCACCACCATGCAGCCCTGCGCACGGTCGATGCCGCGCTGCGCGAAGATGTCGTGCGCCGCGCTGGTCTGGAAGACCTTTTCGTAGTCGCGCAGGCCGTATTTTCCCTTGGCGGGCCAGAGGAAAGCCGGCAGTGCGTCGATGGCCAGATCCTGCTGCTGGAACACCGCGTAGACATCGATCACCGAGTCGATATCCGCCCCGGCCGGGGTGTATTGCTTCACCGGCGAGCTATCCGCGTTGGCCAGGAACTCGACCAGCTTGGCCGACGCGGAGGTCGCATCCAGCGGGCCTTGCGCATCGGCAAAGATGAAAATGCGCCAGCGGCCATCCGCCTTGTTCAGGTGCCCCAGATGCACCGGGCAACCATCCGCCACGCGCACGGCCTGGGCGGAATGGAAACGCTGTCCGATCGGGAAGCCGCTCGCCAGCGCCTGGTGCTCATGCCCCGTGCACAGCCAGGATTCGTCATAGCCGATCGAGGTGCCGGCGATGAAGCCGTTCTGCCGGGCGATGAACTTCTCGATGTCGGCGGTACTGGTCTTCGCCGCGGTGGCGTCCTTGTTGGCGCGGGTGGCGACCAGCGCCGACATTTCGCGGTCGGCGTTGATCAGCATGAAGGCCACCTTGCGGCGCTCGGTGGCGTAGGTCTGCAACAGCTTCGGCTGCGACTTGCCCTGCAGCACCGCCGCCAGCTTCCAGCCCAGGTTGAAGGTGTCGGGCAGCGAAGTGTTCAGGCCCCAACCGCCTTTCGGGCTGTGGGTATGGCAGGCATCGCCGGCGACAAAGGCACGCGGAATCAGGCCATCCGGATTGCCCACCGGGGTATCGTCGAAGCGCTCGGCAACGCGCTGGCCGACTTCATAGATGGACCACCAGGCGACTTCCTTAACATCCACCTGATACGGACTCATGATCCGCTTGGCCTTGGCGATGATGTCATCGACGGTCAGGTTCAGCTGCGAAGCCCGCTGATCCTTGCCCAGCAGGTCGAGCTCGACATACAGACGCACCAGATAGCCGCCCTCACGCGGCACCAGCATCACCGCGCCGTCGTCCTTCGACTGGATGAAGCTCTTCACCCGGATATCCGGAAAGTCCGTCGCCAGCAGCACATCCATCACGCCCCAGGCCTTGTTGGCCGAGTCGCCTTGCAGCTCGATCCCCAGATTCTTGCGTACCGCACTGCGGGCACCATCACAGCCAACCACATAGCGGGCCTTGATGGTTTCGACCTTGCTCGACTGGCTGGCATCGTTGCGCTCGAAGGTCGCGGTGATCGGGTGTGCGTTCAGATCCTGAGTCAGGCTCTGATCCACCACCAGCTCCAGCAGGCGGCGGTTGTAATGCGGCACCAGGTGGGTGATCGAATGCGCCATGCCGTCGAGCAGAATGTCGTGCAGGCGCGCCTGGTTCACCACGCAGTGGGTGAACTCGGACAGCCCCAGGCGCGCATCCGGCACCTTGTGCGTGCGCTTGATGTGCTGCGGATTCTGCGCATCCGGCTCCCAGAAGGCGTTCTGGTGCAGCTGGTAGGCCTCCTTCTCCAGCAGTGCGCTGCTGTTGAAGGCTTCCATGATTTCCATGGTGCGGCAGGAAATACCATCCGCCTGGCCAAACAGCATGGGCCCGGACTTCTGCTCGACGATGCAGGTCTTGATATCGGCAAAATCCGCCAGCTGCCGCGCCAGCGCCAGGCCCGCCGGGCCACAACCGACGATCAGCACATCGACCTCTTTCGGCAGATCGACCATCGGCGGCGGCGCTGCGGGCTCACGCGCCGCATCGGGAATCTGGTAGTTGCCGGGCTTGAAACCGTTCAGATGGTATTGCATGAGCAGAATCCTCTTGTCGTTGTTGTCGGCTGAGCGCACGTCAGGACGCCGCTGCGCTGTTTTGACACTGAGCAACAGCATAGGTCGACAAGAGACACTGCCCTGTCCCCTGAAAATGGGGACACGGGATGTGAAGTGGTTTGCCGGTAGCGAATCACCGGCCCATGTCCAGCGCCGCCCCGCAGTAGCATCCGTGCACTCCGTTCCAATTGCTGCGCGTGCCGCTTCGATGATCACATGCAGGCGGAAGGGTAGTTAACTCGCGCGTCGATTGCGCCGGGCCGGCGGTCGTCTCACTTGCGCAGGCGCCCGCGCCCGGGGTTTGTGTGCTTGCGCGCATGGGCGCTCGCCGCCGCGGCCTTCACCAGCCGCTGGAAGGTGGGGCATTCGGCATGGCTGGGGGCCGGGCAGGCGGCCGCATGGCGCAGCCCCCGGCTCATGGCCTGCAGGCGCTTGATGGTCGCGTCGAGTTCGTCGGCCTTGGCCGCGAGCATCTGCCGGTCGATCTCGGGTTCCCCGTTGGCGCCGAACATCGAGCGTATCTCCTCCAGGGTGAAGCCCGCTGACTGCCCCAGGGAAATCAGCGCCAGCTGGTCGAGTATCTGCGGCGCGAAGCGGCGCCGCTCGCCAGGGCTGCCGAGCGAGGCGATCAGCCCCTTCTCCTCGTAGAACCTCAGTGTCGATGCCGGCACCCCGGAGCGTTTTGCGACCTCGGCGATATCCACAAATAACCCCTTGACCTCAAGTTTACTTGAACTTCTATAGTCACCCCGAACCCATCACCGGTCAACCTGAACGAGGTCATCATGGGACACCTGTTGCACGACATCATCCTGGCCGCCGGAATCGGCATCGGCGCGACCGCGGTCATGGACATCTGGCTGACGTTCCTCAAATCCAGGGGCGTCAAGACGCTCGACTTCGCCTTCATCGGCCGCTGGGTCGGGCACCTGGTCCGTGGAAAAGTGAGGCACGACGCCATCGCCAGGGCGCAGCCGATCAAGGGCGAGCTCGCCCTGGGCTGGTTGATGCACTACGTCACCGGCATCGCCTTCGCCGGCCTGCTGCTCGGCATCGAAGGCAGGGACTGGGTTCGCAGCCCGAGCCTGCTGCCCGCACTGCTGGTCGGCATCGCTACGGTGGTCATTCCCCTGTTCGTGATCCAGCCCGCCATGGGCTCCGGCTTCGCCGCCGCCAGAACGCCCACCCCGCTGAAGAACTGCATCCGCAGCGTGGCCAATCACGCGGTCTTCGGCCTGGGTCTCTACCTGAGCGCCGTTCTGCTCGCCTGGCTCCTGCCCTGAAGTCGACCCCGACCAACCTCCACCGGAGAGCGAGAAATGAAGATAATCACAGCCATCCGTAGCGACGAGCGCTGCAGCCAGCAACTGGAGGTCGCCCGATGATTCCCAGGAAATACAGCCAGGTATTGTTCGCCCTGATCCTCTCCGGACTGATGTCCCTGATGGTGTCGGGAATCTCCACCCTGCGCGCCGTGGGGTCGGTACCCGACTTCGCCAGCCTGTGGATCGACGCCTGGCTGACCGCCTGGCTGTTCGCCTTTCCGGCGGTGCTGGTCATCGCCCCGCTGGCGCGCCGGGCGGTGGAGTTGCTGGTCGTGAAGGACTAGCGGCCTGTTTGGTCAGTTCAGTTAGTCAATTTCGGCGCCCATGGCCCCGATTCTGCGTTGCCACTCCTCGCCATAGCCCTGCTATGACTCGTCGCGGCGCCTTGTCTCGGAACCATGGTCATCCGAACTTGAGCTAACAAACTAACCGCACAGGCCACTAGACAGGCTCACTCCGGACGCTCCGCGTCCAGCCGCGGGGCGGCCGAGGTCTACGAGCAGCCTATACTCGGTCCGATGAAGCGGCCCTGCGGTCCGGGGCATGACGCGCACAGGCGGAGGAACGGGCATGCACCTCTGGACGAAGTTGAAAGCGGCTGCGATCGCACTCGCGCTCGCGGTTGGCGTGTTGGGGGCGCAGGTCGCGGCTGCCCACCATGGCTGGGGCTGGACGAGCGACGAGGAGTTCGTGCTCACCGGCAAGATCGTGGCGGTACGCCTCGGAAATCCCCACGGCGAGCTGAGCGTGGAGGCGGACGGCCAGCGCTGGATCGTGGAGGTCGGCCAGCCATGGCGCAACAAGCGGGCTGGCCTCGACGACGATCTGTTGAGCATCGGCCGGGAGCTCACCGCCCATGGCCACCGCTCTTCCAACCCGGAGCAGCGCCTGATGAAGGCCGAGCGCATCGTGATCGAGGGCAAGAGCTACAACCTGTATCCCGATCGCGCCTCCTGAGACGAGCGGAACATGGCGAGCTGGCTCGCTGCGCTAGAGGCGACCGGATTCGCCCAGGCGCTGCGCGACTCGGTGTGGTCCTACCCGCTGGTCAACGCGGGGCATGTGCTGGGCGTGGCGCTCCTGGTCGGGGCCATAGTGCCGCTTGACCTGCGCCTGCTGGGGGCCTGGCGCACGCTGCCCCTCGCCCCGTTGTGGGTGGCCCTGACGCGCACCGCCGCAGTGGGTCTCGCCCTGGCCGTGGGGTGCGGCGGGCTGCTCTTCGCAACGCGTGCGACCGAATACGCGGCGTCCGGCCTGTTCCTGGGAAAGATGGCGCTGGTTCTGCTCGCGACACTCAACGCGCTCGCCCTGCGCCGGGCCGGCTTCGATCCGGCGGGCGTGCACGGCGAGGCCGACAAGGTGCCCCCACGTATCCGCCTGGCCGCGGCTTTCTCGCTCGCGGCGTGGCTCACGGCGCTCGGACTCGGCCGGCTGGTGGGTTACTTCTGAAGGTGGGTGCCTCGTCCAGCGCGCTGCATCGCCACGCACCTTGATGGCTCCCACCCTCCGGCGTGGGAGCCCGAATCATCGACGCTCCGCGTCCAGCTGCAGGGGCAGCTCAGTGGGCAGGATCAAGAAGCCCACCTAGCGCAAGCCGGCGACGATCTCGAAGCTGCGCAGGCGGTGTTCGGGCTGGTAGATGTCGCCGGTGAAGATCAGCTCGTCGGCGCCGGTCTGCTCCAGCAGCACTTCCAGGCGGGCGCGCACCTTCTCCGGCCCGCCGATCACCGCCAGGCCCATGAAGTCGCCCACCGCCGCCTGCTCGTGGGGCCGCCAGCGCCCGGCCATGCTCTCCACCGGCGGGCGCAGCACCAGGCTCTCGCCGCGCATCAGCGCCAGCACGCGCTGGTAGGCGGTGGTGGCGAGGAACTCGGCCTCCTCGTCGCTCGGTGCAGCGATCAGCGGCACGCCGACCATGGCGTAGGGCTTGTCGAGGGCCTCCGAGGGCTGGAAGTTGTCGCGGTAGATGCGCAGCGCCTGATGCAGGTAGCGCGGCGCGAAGTGCGCGGCGAAGGCGTAGGGCAGGCCCATCTGCGCCGCCAGCTGGGCGCTGAACAGGCTGGAGCCGAGCAGCCAGATCGGCACGTTGCTGTCCATGCCGGGCATGGCGATCACCGTCTGCCCCGGCTGGCGCGGGCCGAGCAGGGCCTGCAGCTCCGCGACATCCTCGGGGAAGTCGTCGGCGCTGCCGCTGCGCTCGCGGCGCAGAGCGCGGGCGGTCTGCGGGTCGGAACCCGGCGCGCGGCCGAGGCCCAGCTCGATGCGTCCCGGATAGAGCGCGGCGAGGGTGCCGAACTGCTCGGCGACCACCAGCGGCGCATGGTTGGGCAGCATGATCCCGCCGGAGCCCAGGTGCAGGGTCGAGGTGCCGGCGGCCAGATAACCGAGCAGCACGGCGGTGGCCGAACTGGCGATGCCTTCCATGTTGTGGTGCTCGGCCACCCAGAAGCGCGTGAAGCCGAGGCGCTCGGCGTGCTGCGCCAGCGCCAGCGAACGCCGCAGCGCCGGCCCAGGGCCGACGTCGTCGTCGCGCATCGGTGCCAGGTCGAGGATGGAAAACGGGGTGGTGGACAGCTTGCTCATACAGCCTCCAGAAGTCGTTACGGCTTTATGGGGGCGGATGGGGGAAAGGCAAGGCTGGGGGGCGGGGGCAGGGCAATGTGGGCGCTATGGCTGGCCCCTTGGTAGAAAATCGTTTTGCGAGTGTTCTACCGCTATGTGCAGCGTCTATTCAACCAAAGCCTTCAAACGACTGATGCCCAACAACCCTATGATTTTAGTTAGAGTTGACGGATGCGATTCACAGAGCAAAAGGTAACTCGACAATGCCCGCTGAAAAATGGACTTTGCGCCTCTCCGTAAAGCTGCTTGGTGAAAAATCGGTTTCTGGGCTGGAATCTGAGCCTACTTTTCAGGTCGGGACGCTCCAGATAACGGCAAAAGAGCGAACTGGCCACCTTGTTCTGCAAGCGCGCGACTTCGACTCCGAAGCTGCTGCGGTAGCCTATGTCCCACACTTGAAGGCCGGACTTTGGAATCTTTCCATAGAAAGAAATATCGCATTTGTCCCATATTTTCAGCGGCGTGAAATTATCCGAGCTAACGATCCCGAGGGAGCGGCTAAGCATCTGGATAAGGGATTCAATCTCCCCTACACAGGGCCGGTGCATGGCTTGACTGAAGAAGCGGGTTTCACCGTGTATAGGGGCGGCGAGAATATCCGCTTTTTCTCGATGAGCGCCACAGGTTATGTATCCACACCATGGGCCATGGTGGAGGAATCGTTAAGCGAAGGAATACAGCTTGGTAATGTCGTATCTGACCAGACTGACCCGCGTCTGGATATTGCACTGGACTTATATCTGGCGCACTTGTCAGAGAGTTCTACCAGAGCTCGTTTCTTGACCCTTATGATGGCACTCGAAGTGCTTGCACCAGAGGCGGATAAACATGCTGAGGCTGTGGTGCTGCTGCAAAAATTTGCTGCCATGGTGCAAGCGAAACTCAATGCGACATCAGATGACGAGGCCTACGACGCCTTGCAGGCCTTGCTCAGGGAAATCGATTTTCGCAAGGAAACTTCCATCCGGCGCAGGGTGCGCAAACTTGTCCTAGACGTTGCGCCGCTTTCCGAACCAGAGCTTAATAAGCTTGCTCGCAAGGTGGTGAATGCCTATGACTTGCGTGGCTCATTGGTCCACACAGGCACCGTAGACGCTCAAGCATTGAGTGATGCGTATGCAGTGGTCCTCAATGCGATCAAGTTGATTCTTCAAGTGCGCCTTGGTATCAAGCCAACCGATCGGGCTAGCTAGGCAGTTCTAAAACATCGAAGGTGCAACGTATGCGATCAATCATCCACAATGATCGATCGTCCACGCATGTTGTGCGGCAGTCGGCCTAGCTGTTGCTGCTGCTTGATGATGTCCGCATGTGGGTCCGGATGAGGGATCAGTTCCCCCAGAAAGATGCGTTGCCTCAGGCAACCAGCTACCACTAGTTCCAAGTCGCATATGGGATCTTCACCATACTGGGAATAGTAGGCTTCGTAGTGCTCCGATTCATATACGTCGGGGGCGGCGCCATGGACGACGGCGCCACGAAGCTTCATGAGCAGGAGTAGCCTGTTTTGATCAATAGGCTCATTGATCGTAGACCTGACGAAGTCAATAGCTGCCCTCGTGTGCCGATGCTGGGCGGAAACTAGTGAGTCCAAGGCCATGCACAGGGTGGGAAAACGCTCCCTAGGGGCATCAAACCAAGCACGGTGGAAGTACTCCAATGCCCGCACTTGGGACTTTTGTACAAACGCCTCACTGTCGAACAGCGTGCTGAGGATTTCTAGCCATGGATGATCGTCTTTGGTGATGATAATGTCGCTAGGTATCCGTGGAGTCATTGGTTCGGTGTCTGGACTACACGAGACAGTCGTGGTTGACAACGTGCAATGGCCTCCATGCACTGATCTCCCTATTTGTAGGTATCTCTCTTTCCTGATGGCGGTTAGCGACAGCGCTCCGAGCGTTGCACATGCACGCTTACGAGCAACTAACGGGTCTGGCGAATTGATGCAAAGCCAGGTCGACGTCGGCTTGGGCAATCCTATCAGTCCCTCGATGGGCGGAAACTGAGTCGGTAGCAGGGAAGGTAGACGAGTTTCAAAACCCTCGAGTGCGGCGGCCAAGCCATCTGATCCTGTGAGAGCAAAATGGCGGGACTGAAAGCAAGCCATGACTCTAACTGGGACTAGAGGATAGAGGGTGACTTCATTAGAAGGATTGAAAAGTTGAGAACGACGCAGGGCTTGAGACAGGATGGAAAGACTTTTCGGGGAAATCTGCTGGGCCAGCGATACGTTGGGGGATAGGGTCAGGCGGCCCTCACTTATATAGGCGTAGTTTTCGGTGATAAAGTTGGTGGTCATCGACCACAGCGAACCAATCGAGATGTCCCTGAGGAAGGGCGCGCCATGTCGCCGGAGAAAGAGCAGGGCTTCGATATATTGATGTTCCCGGACGAAAATCTCAGCACCGATTCGGTGATTCCAATGCGGAGTGCCCGGCATCCCATATAGGAATGAAGTGAGTAACTGGTCCCCGCTGGGGTACAGACTTCCGAGGATGCGCAGCAGAGCATCTGTGAAAATTTGTTCATCGCTATGCATGGAGGCTGTTCCCTCAGCTAAGAATTTTTCTTCTGGTGGGTTGGCAGGTATTTACGCAATACCACTAAAAGGCTCTTCGGAGCATCTCTGCTATTTCCCGTTTTCAACCACTCCACAGAGCTGCGAGCGACTTTTCCGTCGTCAACCGCAACAAGTTGATTGTTCCGCGTCCGTCCTGCTCCTGTTTACTCCTTCCCATAATTCACCACCGACAACAGCTTGATCGGCACCTTCACCAGCTGCTCAGGCCCGTGCGGCACTTCGCCGTCGAAGGTCAGGCTGTCGCCGGGGCCCATGGGGTAGAGCTGGTTGCCGTGGCGGTAGACCAGTTCGCCTTCCAATAGATGCAGGAACTCGGTGCCGGGGTGGGAGAAGGTCGGGAACACTTCGCTGGCGTCGTCCATGTCGATCATGTAAGCCTCGAAGTTCTTCTTCGGCCCGCGCACGTGGTTGAGCAGGTGGTAGGTGTGGCCCTTGTCGGTGCCGCGGCGGACCACCTCCATGCCTTCACCGGACTTGACCAGCAGCGCGCCGCTGCCTTGCTGGTCGTACTGGCTGAACAGCTTGGACATGGGCATGCCGAGCACGTCGCACAGGCGGCTGAGGGTGTCGAGGCTGGTGGAGACCTGGGCGTTCTCGATCTTGCTGAGCATGCCCTGGCTGATGCCGGCGATGCGCGCGACGTCGGCGATCTTCAGTTCCTGGGCCAGGCGCTGGCGCTTGACCTGCATGCCAAGGTACTGCTCCAGCTTGAGGCGGGGTTGATCGTCGTCGGTTTTCTTCATGCGGATCTGCACTCTTTTAGATCAAGAATATAAATTTCGCACCAGGAATGTTCGCTGTTGGGGGCCGTTCGGTCCCGGCTGGCGCGTGACTTTCCCGCAATGAAACCATCTTTCCCATATAGATAGAAGGATTGCGGGGCTTTCGCCGGGTTGGCGAGTGGGCGGGCAAGGTTGGCAAGGTGTTTGCATTTCTTTTGGTGAAAGTAAATTTCCCCAGCGGAATAAAGCATCAGCGACCGAGGAGCCAACCGCCCATGTTGCCCAGCGAAACCCAGAAAATCATCGACCAGTACGGCATCAAGTACGTGCTGGCGCAGTTTGTCGACATCCATGGCGCCGCCAAGACCAAGTCGGTGCCGATCTGCGGTCTGGAGGCGGTCGCCGAGGCCGGCGCCGGTTTCGCCGGTTTCGCCATCTGCGGCATGGGCATGGAGCCCCACGGCCCGGACTTCATGGCCAAGGGCGATCTGTCGACCCTGACTCCGGTGCCCTGGCAGCCGGGCTACGGCCGGGTGGTGTGCATCGGCCACGTCGACGGCCAGCCGCATCCCTACGACAGCCGCTACGTGCTGCAGCAGCAGGTGCAGCGCCTGAGCGACAAGGGCTGGACGCTGAACACCGGCCTGGAGCCGGAGTTCAGCCTGTTCCAGCGCGACGGCGCCGGCAAGCTGCAGCTGGTCGACGCCTCCGACAACCTGGACAAGCCCTGCTACGACTACAAGGGCCTGTCGCGCTCCCGCGAGTTCCTCGAACGGCTCACCGAGGCGCTGCAGCCGGTCGGCTTCGAGATCTATCAGATCGACCACGAGGACGCCAACGGCCAGTTCGAGATCAACTACACCTACAGCGACGCCATGACCTCGGCGGACCGCTTCACCTTCTTCCGCATGGCCGCCGGCGAGATCGCCAACGAGCTGGGGATAATCTGCTCGTTCATGCCCAAGCCGGACCCCAAGCGCGCCGGCAACGGCATGCACTTCCACCTGTCGATCAGCAGCGCCACCAACAAGAACCTGTTCCACGACGCCAGCGACCCGAGCGGCATGGGCCTGTCGAAGATGGCCTACCACTTCATGGCCGGCCTGCTGGCCCACGGCCCGGCGCTGTGCGCCTTCGCCGCGCCGACGGTGAACTCCTACAAGCGCCTGGTGGTGGGCCGCTCGCTGTCCGGGGCGACCTGGGCGCCGGCCTTCATCACCTACGGCGCCAACAACCGCTCGGCGATGGTGCGCATCCCCTACGGGCGCATCGAGTTCCGCCTGCCGGACGCCGGTTGCAACCCCTACCTGGTCAGCGCCGCGATCATCGCCGCCGGCCTCGACGGCATCGACCGCCAGCTCGAGCCGGGCGCGGTGTGCAACGAGAACCTCTACAAGCTGAGCCTGGAGGAGATCGCCGGTCGCGGCATCGCCACCCTGCCGCAGAGCCTCAAGGAAGCCTGCGACGCGCTGGAGGCCGACCCGCTGTTCCGCGAGGTGCTCGGTCCGCAGATCGTCGACGAGTTCATCAAGCTCAAGCGCATGGAGTGGGTGGAGTACAGCCGCCACGTCTCCGACTGGGAAATCCAGCGTTACACCGAATTTTTCTGACCCGCTTCGGGCTGTCGCCCGCGTGGGCGGCGGCCACCTGCCTCCGAAGGAGAGTGAACATGTGTGGAATCGTAGGTCTTTACCTGAAGAACCCGGCGCTGGAGTCCCAGCTCGGCAAGCTGTTCGAGCCGATGCTGCTGGCCATGACCGACCGCGGTCCGGACAGCGCCGGCTTCGCCATCTACGGTGACGAAGTGAAGGACGGCTGGGTCAAGCTGACCCTGCAGAGCACGGTCGGCGAGTACGACTGGAACGCCCTGATGGGCGCGCTGGAAGGGCGCCTGGGCTGCTCGCTGGACTGGTTCCAGAACGCCAGCGCCGCGGTGCTCAAGGTCGCCGCCGAGGAAGCGCTGGTGCGCGCCGCGCTGGCCGAACTGGCCCCGCAGGTGCGCATCATGAGCGCCGGGCAGAGCATCGAGATCCTCAAGGGCATGGGCCTGCCGGCGGAAATCGCCGAGCGCTTCAAGCTGGCGAACATGAAGGGCAGCCACATCATCGGCCATACCCGCATGGCCACCGAGAGCGCGGTGACCATGGAGGGCAGCCACCCGTTCTCCACCGGCGCCGACCTGTGCCTGGTTCACAACGGCTCGCTGTCCAACCACAGCCGCCTGCGCCAGGAACTCAAGCGCAAGGGCATCGCCTTCGAGACCCTCAACGACACCGAAGTGGCCGCCGGCTACCTGACCTGGCGCCTGCAGGAGGGCGACAGCCTCAAGGAAGCGCTGGACCACTCGCTGGAAGACCTCGACGGCTTCTTCACCTTCGCCATCGGCACCCGCGACGGCTTCGCGGTGATCCGCGACCCGATCGCCTGCAAGCCGGCGATCCTCGCCGAGACCGACGACTACGTGGCCATGGCCTCGGAGTACCAGGCGCTGGCCAGCCTGCCGGGCATCGACAAGGCCAAGGTCTGGGAACCCGAGCCGGCCACCATGTACATCTGGGAACGCAAGTCCGCCTGAGGAGCGCACACATGAAAACTATCGATCTCTCTACCGCCACTGTGCGCGATCTGAACCAGGCCCTGCACGACCAGGTGAAGACCCTTGAAGAACGCGAGTGGGTCGTCACCCATTCGGACGGCAAGCACAACCTCGCCGTGGGCATCAACGAAGCGCTGTCCATCGATATCCAGGGCCACGCCGGCTACTACTGCGCGGGCATGAACCAGAAGGCCAGCATCACCGTGCACGGCAACGTCGGCGTCGGCGTGGCGGAGAACATGATGTCCGGCTCGGTACGGGTGAAGGGTAGCGCCTCCCAGGCTGCCGGCGCCACCGCCCACGGCGGGCTGCTGGTGATCGAGGGCGATGCCGGCGCGCGCTGCGGCATCTCGATGAAGGGCGTCGACATCGTGGTCGGCGGCAGCATCGGCCACATGAGCTGCTTTATGGGCCAGGCCGGTCGCCTGGTGGTGTGCGGCGATGCCGGCGACGCGCTGGGCGATTCGCTGTACGAGACGCGAATCTACGTGAAGGGCACGGTGAAGTCGCTGGGTTCGGACTGCATCGAGAAGGAGATGCGCGCCGAACACATCGAGGAACTGGCCGACCTGCTGAACCGCGCCGGCTTCGACGAGAACCCGGCCAGCTTCAAGCGCTACGGCTCGGCCCGCCAGCTGTACAACTTCAAGGTCGACAACGCGTCCGCCTACTGATCGAGACCATCGTCCGGGCTTGCCGCGCGCGGCCCGGCCACCCGATTCCGGCCCGCTGGCGCCCTGCGCCGGCCGGCCACGAGGAGTAGCACCATGAGCGAGAAACACACCCCGGTACTGCGCGAGTCCGCCACCTTCGACCGCCTGACCATCCAGGAAATCCAGCGCGCCGCCGAAACCGGCATCTACGACATCCGCGGCGGCGGCACCAAGCGCAAGGTGCCGCACTTCGACGACCTGCTGCTGCTCGGCGCCAGCATGTCGCGCTACCCGCTGGAAGGCTATCGCGAGAAGTGCGGCACCGACGTGGTGCTCGGCACCCGCTTCGCCAAGAAGCCGATCCACCTGAAGATCCCGGTGACCATCGCCGGGATGAGCTTCGGCGCGCTGTCCGCCAACGCCAAGGAAGCCCTCGGCCGCGGCGCGACCATCGCCGGCACCAGTACCACCACCGGCGACGGCGGCATGACCCCGGAAGAGCGCGGCCAGTCGCAGCACCTGGTCTACCAGTACCTGCCATCGCGCTACGGCATGAACCCCGACGACCTGCGCAAGGCCGACGCCATCGAGATCGTCCTCGGCCAGGGCGCCAAGCCGGGCGGCGGCGGCATGCTGCTGGGCATGAAGGTTACCGAGCGGGTCGCCGGCATGCGCACCCTGCCGATCGGCGTCGACCAGCGTAGCGCCTGCCGCCACCCGGACTGGACCGGCCCGGACGACCTGGCGATCAAGATCGCCGAGATTCGCGAGATCACCGACTGGGAAAAACCGATCTACGTGAAGATCGGCGCCAGCCGCCCGTACTACGACGTCAAGCTGGCGGTGAAGGCCGGCGCCGACGTGATCGTCCTCGACGGCATGCAGGGCGGAACGGCCGCGACGCAGGAAGTGTTTATCGAGCACGTCGGCATCCCGATCCTCTGCGCCATCCCGCAGGCCGTGCAGGCGCTGCAGGAGATGGACATGCACCGCAAGGTGCAGCTGATCGTCTCCGGCGGCATCCGCACCGGCGCCGACGTGGCCAAGGCCATGGCGCTGGGCGCCGACGCGGTGGCCATCGGCACCGCCGCGCTGATCGCCCTCGGCGACAACCACCCGCGCCTGGACGACGAGCTGAAGAAGATCGGCTCGGCCGCCGGCTTCTACGACGACTGGCAGAACGGCCGCGACCCGGCCGGCATCACCACCCAGGACCCGGAGCTGAGCAAGCGCCTCGATCCGGTGGAGGGCGGTCGCCGCCTGGCCAACTACCTGCGCGTGCTGGTGCTGGAAGCGCAGACCATGGCCCGCGCCTGCGGCAAGTCGCACCTGCACAACCTCGACCCCGAGGACCTGGTGGCGCTGACCGTGGAGTCCGCCGCCATGGCCCGCGTGCCGCTGGCCGGCACCAGCTGGATTCCGGGCCAGCAGTACTGATCGTCGGACGGGCGCCTGCAGCGTACTGGCGCCCGCTCCACTGGTCCGGATCCCGTAGGGCGAATTCATTCGCCAGCGCAGCCCTGTCGGGCGAATGAATTCGCCCCTACGGATCGGTATCCCGGCCAGGAACTTGCATTGCGTCACCACGACTTCCAGGAATTCTTCAATGACCGTTTGAGGTGCATCACCATGTCGACCACACCACTAGGTTCCACACCGCTACGCCGCACGCTCAGTCGTGCCCTGCCGCTGTTGCTGATGGCCTTCGCGCCGCTGGCGCTGGCCGAGGAAGCCGCCCCCGTTCTGGATACCGGCGTCACCGCCTGGATGATGACCGCCACCGTGCTGGTGCTGTGCATGTGCCTGCCCGGCCTGGCGCTGTTCTACGGCGGCCTGGTGCGCGCCAAGAACATGCTCTCGCTGTTTTCCCAATGCTTCGCCATCGCCGGGGTGATCGGCGTGCTGTGGGTGATCTACGGCTACAGCCTGGTGATCGACACCACCGGCATGGCGGCCGGCGAATACAGCTTCAACAGCTTCGTCGGCGGCCTGGAGCGCGCCATGCTCGCTGGCCTGAAGGGCGACAGCCTGGTGCTGGGCATGCCGGAAGGGGTGTTCATCACCTTCCAGATGACCTTCGCCATCATCACCCCGGCGCTGATCGCCGGCGCCTTCGCCGAGCGCATGAAGTTCGTCGCCGCTGTGCTGTTCATGGCGCTGTGGTTCACCTTCGTCTACGCGCCGATGGCGCACATGGTCTGGGGCGGTCCGGGTGCACTGATGCACAACTGGGGTGCGCTGGACTTCGCCGGCGGCACTGCCGTGCACATCAACGCCGGTGTCGCCGCGCTGGCCGCCTGCCTGCTGCTGGGCAAGCGCAAGGGTTACCCGCACGTCGAGATCCGTCCGCACAACCTGCCGTTGGCGATGACCGGCGCGGCGCTGCTGTGGGTCGGCTGGTTCGGCTTCAACGTCGGCTCGGCTGCCGGCGTCGGCGGCATCTCCGGCATCGTCATGCTCAACACCCAGCTGGGCGCCTGCGCCGGCATCGTCGGCTGGATGCTCACCGAAGTGCTCAAGGCCGGCCGGCCGAGCGCCATGGGCCTGGCTTCCGGCGCCATCGCCGGCCTGGTCGGCATCACCCCGGCCTGTGCCTACGTCGGTCCCGGCGGTGCGCTGGTCATCGGCCTGCTCAGCGGCGTGCTGTGCTACCTCGCCGTCACCTCGCTGAAGCAGCGCCTGGGCTATGACGACAGCCTCGACGTGTTCGGCCTGCATGGCGTCGGCGGCGTGGTTGGCGCCATCCTCACCGGCGTGTTCTGCGTGCCGGCGCTGGGCGGCTACGTCGAGGGCAGCGAGATCCTGCCGCAGGTCTGGGCGCAGCTGAAGAGCGTGCTGTTCACCTTCGTCTACTGCTTCGTGGTGAGCTGGGTGCTGCTCAAACTGGTCGACAAGCTGGTCGGTCTGCGCGTGGACGAGGAGGTCGAGGACATCGGCCTCGATCTGGCCGAGCACAACGAGCGGGCGTATAGCCACTGATCGTTTGCAGCGAGCGCTGAACAAGACGCCGGGCATTGCCCGGCGTTTTGCTTTTCCTGCACGTTCCATGGCGCGGCAGCGTCGCGCAGAACATCTACCCTGAGGGGAGGCCGGACGGCGGTCCGTGGGGTTTCCGATACGGGAGGTTTTCGTCATGCGTCAGCTTGCTCTGCCTGTGCTGTTCCTGGCGCTCAGTGCTCCCGTCGGGGCGCAGATGTACGGCGCGGACTACGAGGAATGCAACCAGCAATCCACCACCGAGATCGTCGACTGCCTGAATGCCAGCGCGAAAACCTGGGACCGCCGGCTGAACGGCGCCTACAAGGCGCTGATGTCGCGCAGCGACCCCGGCCAGAAGGAGCCGCTGAAGGCGGCGCAGCGCCTGTGGGTGCAGTACCGCGACGCGAACTGCGGTTTCTATGCGGCGGGCGAGGGCTCCATCAGCCAGGTCGCCGCTGCCGAGTGCCTGCGGGCCATGGCCCAGCAACGGGCCTGCGAGATGGAGGCCGCCAATATGCAGGAGGGGGCGGCGGGGCAGGGGTGCGAGTGAGCACAGGAGGCGCGGGCCTGGTCTGAGGCGCAGTGCAGGACGATGCCACCTGGCCCATGTTTCGGGAGCCGGTGGGGAGGATGATGACGATGGCTCAAGAGGGGCAGCAGAGGGGAGCGAGAGCTTCCCTGCCGATGATGGTGGCGATCGAAAAGGATGCCGTCGCCCTGCTCCGCGACGCCGCATTGCTCTTTCTTGCGGTTCTATTGCTTGGCTGGCCGGAGCAGTTCAATGCAACTCTGGTCAGTGCCTGAGGAATCCCCACAAAAAATCTTTACGAATCAAAAGGATAGGGCTTGAAGATGCCTGCATGGGCGGGCACGGTGGTTGTCGCCAAACATAGCCACCACACCCGTTCCCCATGCAGGCCGTCCAATTTTTACATACCGCGTTCGCTCAAGCACTGCCGACCATTCACGCTCGCCGCCTGACCGCACTCATGGCTTGCGTCAGCGCCTTGCTACAAGGTCAGCGCCTGACCCTGACGGCGCTGGGACGCTCGTTGCCGGGGCAGGCCTACCCCAAGCACGCCATCAAGCGTGTGGATCGCCTGCTCGGCAATCCGCACCTTCAGTCCGAACAGCTGCTGTTCTA